>NZ_JADBEG010000001.1:6112500-7362500 GCF_014873755.1 Amycolatopsis lexingtonensis | reverse complement strand
GCGGGCAGTGGCACGACCGGGGCAGCTTCGACGACGTCGCCCGTGACCTCGGGGAACGTCCGGTCGGCGCGCGGACGGCCGTCGCCTTCGAGACACCCGGCGGCGAGACGCGGCTGGTCGCCGGCGTGCACACCGAGCACGGGGTGCTTTTCGCCGATCCCGTGACCGGGCGGCTCGCCGAGCTGCCGCACGACGCCACCGGCATCCACGCCATGCCGCTCGGCGGCGGGGACGCACCGGTGCCGCACCACGAGGGCATCTCCGACCGGCTCAACCCGACGACCGAACGGGTGCCGCACGACGAGGGCTACCTCTTCGACGGCGAGCACCGCGCCACCCCGGCCGACCACGAGAGCATCCGCCGCGCGGTCGGTGACGAGGACATCTACCAGCAGATCCACGACCGCGCGCTGGACCGCCGGGACGCCGCGGGGCTGCCGCTCACCGACGAGGGCGCCGTCGCGCTGCACGGCTACACCCGCGGCGAGTACGCCTACGACGTCAACGAGGCCCTGCGCCGCGGCCCGGACCACCCCGGGTTCGATCTCGCGCACGAGAACACCCGCGCGATCATGGACGGCCTCAACCAGGTCCCCCGCACGTCCGGGGAGAGCCTGCGCGGCATCGACGTCGGCGGCGATCCGCGGCTGGCCGAGCTGGTCGCCGGGCCGTACGAGCCGGGGTCGGTCGTCGTCGAGCCCGCGTTCTCCAGCGCGTCGATCAAGACCGACGACTTCTCGACGTCGAAGTTCGGCGACGACGTCGAGCTGCACGTCCGGTCGGACAACCTGCGCGACATCTCCAAGCTCGCCGAGAACCCGGGCGAGCGCGAGTCGCTTTCCCCGCCCGGCACCCAGCTGCTGGTGCACGAACGCCGCCTCGAGATGACGCCCGACGGCCGCCGCAAGTGGGTCATCGAAGCCGAGGAGATCGGGCCCGGGCACCCGCGCTACCTCGACCCCGAGGCCGCGCAGCAGAAGATGGCCGAGCGGCGCGCGGAAAACGACCACAACGCGGCCGAGTTCGAACGCCGCAGGCAAGCCGCGCTGATGGAGCGGCTCAACGGCTTCGACGAACCCGAGCACGTCGCCCCGTCGCCGGAGCAGCCGACCGTCCACGACACCGCCGAGGACACCCCGGCCGAACCGCCGCCGGCCGCCGAACCGGGGCCGGACTACTCACGGCTGGCGCGTTCGACGAACCCGCCAGCCGAACCGGCCATCCACGCCGGCGGCACGACGCCGAGCGAGCGCGCGGCCTACGTCCAGGACCGCCACCCGCACCTGCGCGACGTCAACCCGGGCTTCCGCGAGCCCGGCGCGCTCGAGAACGGGTACCTGTCGAACTGCACGCGCGGTCCAGAGGCCTATATGGACCGCTTGCGGGGCGGCGACATGACGGCCGAGCCGATCCTGCTGCACGAAATGGGCAGCCGCGGCACGCTCGAACACCTCGAAGGCCGGTTCGGCGAGACGTTCTCCGCGCGCGGCAGCTACGACGACGTCATCCGCGAAATGCGGGAACGGCCGCTGGACCACCACGCCG
Organism: Amycolatopsis lexingtonensis; assembly: GCF_014873755.1. Classification (NCBI taxonomy): domain Bacteria; kingdom Bacillati; phylum Actinomycetota; class Actinomycetes; order Pseudonocardiales; family Pseudonocardiaceae; genus Amycolatopsis; species Amycolatopsis lexingtonensis. The sequence continues at coordinate 7,360,955 of NZ_JADBEG010000001.1, read as the reverse complement.
TGGTCGCCGTGAAGTACGACGGCCCGAACGGGGTCGAGTACGGGCACGTGGCGATGGTCGTGCACACCCGCGACGGCGTCGCGTTCATCGACCCGCAGTCCGGTGACCTGATGCACCTGCCGCAGCCGCCGAAGAGCATCAAGCTGATGCACGTCGGCACGCCGGACGAGGTGCACATCGGGTCCGACCACGTCACGGGGGAGCACGGCGGGTACGGGACAGCGGCCCCGCACGAGGAGTTCCTGGCCCGCGACGACGTCGCCGCCGCGCTCGACGGGCACGCGGACGCCGACTACATCCGCGCCCACCTGGCGGAACACCCCGGCCTGGTGGGGGTGCTGAGCGACCCGGGCAACGACTACCTGACGCGCTCGCTGCTGGACAACCCGAAGACGCTGGCCAGCCTCCTCAAGCACCCCGAGGCGATCCCGATCCTCGAGGACGCGGTCCACGAGGTGAACGAGCGCGGCTACAGCGTGATCGACGACGTGGAGCAGCAGGGGGTCGATCCGTTCGACCCGACGCCGGAGCAGGCGGAAATCTCCGACGGAGTCGCAGCGATCGTCAACGAGACCGAGAGAGTCCTGCGGCTGCACGCGAGTTTCGACCTGAGTCAGGTCGGTGATCCGGAGTACTGCCGGCAATGGGTCGCGGACGAGCGCGAACGCTGGCCCGAAACCCAGGGCACGCTGAACCGCATCACCGAGCGGATCGCCGGCGAGACCGACGGCCACCCGGGATTCCGGCCGGAACCCAAGGACGACGTCCGGGCGCTGGCGAAAATCGCGAAGTACGGCTGGGACGGTTCACGGCTGACCGACCTGGTCGGCGCGAAGATCCAGTTCGAGCGGGTGGCGGACATGTACCGGGCACTCGACGCGGTGCGCGGCGATCCCGAACTCACGATCGTCAAATTCTCGGATCGGCTCGCCGCCCCGCAGGACAGCGGTTACCGGGACCTGCAGCTCAACGTCCGGCTGCCGAACGGGCACGTCGCCGAACTGCGGCTGCACCTGACGCACATCGATGAGGTCGCGTCCTACGAGCACGCGCTCTACGAGGTGCGCCGGGACTTCGAGACCTTCAGCAAGAAGGAGGGCCGCGAGGGCTTCCTTTCCCCGGAAGAGGCAGCCCTCGACGCGGCGTTGACCGAACAGGTCCGAGACCGTTTCGGGGACGCGTTCCGACGGGGACTGACAGCCGAGGAGAGCAGCTGATGGCCGTTCGGACACCTATGTACTACAAGTACTACGCCCAGACCTACCGGATCGACCAGACGCCCGGCGGCGGCTTGGCGGGCACCCTCCTCGATCTGCGGACCGGATTCTTCGTACCGGACAGCAGCCACATCCGCGAGGTCATGCGAGCAACCACCGATTCGAACATCGACGGTCCCCTCAGCGAAGAGAAGTTCGTCCACGAGACGGAGATCGAGCGGAACCACTACTTGTCCGGCGACGGCCCGATCTTCGCGCTCTACGAGACGATCAACGGGATCGACAACGCAGCCTTCCAGGAGGGACGCCGCCGGACTCCGCAGGAGACCGCGCTGGTCCGTGCACTCCAGAAGCGGACCTTCAAGATGTGGGAAGACGAAGCTGCCCGGATCGCCGCCGGTGAGCCGCCGTCGTTCACGGTGACGAGCCGCTTCAACGCGGGGCAATGATTCACGTGGAACAACGACTTTCGCCGGACGAGCAGCGCACCCTCCTGGTGCAGCTGGGAAAGCTCCTGCGCGACCACCGGGTGGACGCCGCCGGGCCGGCCGCCGTCGACTTCCGGCAGGTCGGGGCGCACCGCGAACTCGAAGGCCACAACGCGACGACGTCGGACGCGCTCGCCGAGCTCTTCGCCCAGCTGCGCGAGGGGATGTACGCCGAGGACCGCGGCACCTGGCTGCAGGCGCGGTTCACGCTCAACCCCGACGGCACCTTCGACTTCGACTTCGCGCGCGACGACGACCCGGTGTGGACCGAGCCGCCGGCCGCGAACGCCTATCCCGACGAGCTCGCCGCGTTCCCGCGCGCCGACGCGCACATCCCGGACTGGTGGCGGCTGCGCGCGCAGCTACCGCTGGGTCTCGAGTTCCGGCACGCCGAGATCGGTGACGCGGACGTCGAACGGCCGCCGCTGACCGACACCGAGGTCCCGCTCGTGCTGCAGTACCTCGAGCGCGAAGCCGTCGTGCACGAAGACGCCGAGCAGCGCTTCCACACCGACGGCACCTGGATCTGGTCCGAGGCGGTGCCGCTCCTGCTCGCGAAGCACGGCGTTCCGCCCGAACCGGACCTGGTGGCGCACATCCGGCGCAACCACTTCCAGCCGCCGTACGTCGAGCCGCTGGTGCGGCGGACCGCCGAGGCGGACCTGCTCGGCGAGCCGCGGCCGAAGCCGGGACGCGCCGACGTGAAGAAGACCGCCGGGGACGTCGCCGCCGAGCTGGAGACGACGCCGGATCCGCGGCTGGCCGACGACGAGCTGCTGATCGTGCTGGTCCAGCGGCTCGGCGAGCACGGCGTCTGGCCAGAGGCCTACCGGGTCGGGGAGCGGGCGGACGGCACGTGGTGCCTCAACTTCACGACCGACGGCTGGGAGGTCGCGGCCTACGCCGGCGGGAAGCCCCGCGAACCGAAGTTCTTCGACCGGCTCGAGGACGCCGCGCAGCAGCTGCTGGGCGCGTTGCTGCTGCACCCCGCCCGGATGACCGCCGGCCACGAAACGCCGTTGGAAACCGCGCGGGAGCTCGACGACTGGCCGGTCCACCCGGCTCCGGGTGAGCCTCCCCTCACCCTGCTCCGCAACAAGCGCATCACCCGGCTGGTGGCGGGTACGGTCGTCCTGCGCTTCGGCGAGGAACCCGGCAACCTCGTCCACCACGGGGAGGTACGGTTCGCCACGACGTCGCTGCCGCTGGAACGTGAGCGGGAACGGCGGAGCTACCGGCTGAGACGCCCGCTGCACGTGATCACCGGCATCACGGTTCCGTGGGCGAACCTGCCGGGTGGCGCGGTGGCCTTCGTGCTGCCGAAGACGATCGCCGAGCACGAGTCCGACGGAAGCCTGGAGAGGATCGAGTAGGTGGAAGCGGCGGAAGCGATTGCCAAGGTCGGCCAGTGGCTGCGCGCGGTGCACGGTCCGGACGTCTCCGGTCCCGCCGGGCTCCGGGTGGACACCGAAAAGGTCCTGCGCATCCCCGAGGGCTGGTCGGTGCCCTACAACACCATCGCGTTCCTCGACGAGGGACGGCCGGAGAAGGAGATCTTTCCGCCGCCGTCGGTCGTGGTCCGCGAGCCGGACGGCGAACTGCGGCAGGCGCACCCGCACCCCGGCGGGCTGTCCGTGCCGGTGGCGTTCCCCGGCCAGGAGAACTGGCGCGAGGTCGTCGACCCCGAGTACGTGAAGGCCGGGCTCGGTGAGCTGGGCGTGCCGCTGCAGGCGGTCGCGGGCTGGGTGAAGGTCGACGCCGAGGGCAACCAGACCGGCGAAGAGCGCGAGAACCCCGAGTACAAGGCCGGGCCGATCCGCCGCGGCTACCCGAAGCCGGAGAACACCCTCGAAACGCTGCTGTCGTTCGGCAGCGTCGGCTGGCTGACCCGGGAGCTGCTGCTCATCGGGCTGATCCGCTGCGAGGTGTTCGTCCCGCTCGACCTGGAGACCGGCAAGACCGACCGGTTCTACTTCGCCGAGGAACGCAACGAGCTCAAGGTGTTCAGCTCGACGCGGCACCTGCCCTCGCGCGAGCACGGCTGGTGGAAGGTCGACGTCGCCACGCTCGCCGAGTTCGAGCACCCGCCGAACCTGGTCATCAACGGCGGCCCGACGACCATCGAGGACGTCTCCAGCGGCGAGCTCGCGGAGATCGTCAAGCGGTTCCCGCGCCACGAGCCGCGCATCGACGTGCACGGCCGCTGCCCGGAGGCCGAGGAGGACCTGATCCGCGTCGCCGCCGACACCGCGGCGCGGATGGGGCTGCCGGACCCGGTGAAGCCGCCGCTCAAGGCGGCCGAGAAGGCCCGGCGGCGGGGCTTCGAGCTCACCGCCGAGGAGTGCGCGAAGACCGTGCTCGGCGAGTCCTGGCTGAAGCGGCTGCAGATGCCGGAGCCGCCGCGGAGCAAGCCCAACGACCTGCGCGCGAACGGCCTGGCCCCGGCCTACGACAACGCCGGGCGCACGGTGCCGCGGCTCGACACGTTCGGCAAGTACCCCGAGCGCGACCTCGACGGCTTCCGCTACGGCTGGCAGCGCGTCACGGGCGCGTACGTCGGCTTCGCGCTCGGCGAGGCCCTCGGCGCGGCCGTCGACCGGATGATGCTGCACGACATCCACGCGAAGTACGGCATCGAAGGCGTGACCGAGCTGCTGCCGGCGTTCGACCAGGTGGGCCGGATCGGCTCGCTGACGCAGCGGCTGCTGTTCTACACCGAGGCCGTGGTCCGCAGCCCGCACCGCGAACAGCCGGAGTCGCGCGAAGCCGAGCAGCTCTTCCCCGGCGTCGTCCGCGGGGCGCTGCAGCGCTGGCTGCGCACCCAGGGCGCGCCGATGGAGAACGCCGACGGCTGGCTCGTCCAGGTCCCCGACCTGCACGCCCGCCGCGACGCCGACGACGCCGAGCTCAACGCCTACCACCAGCTCGCCACCGAGACGCCCGGCGCGCCGCCGCTGACCGGTCCGGCCGCGCTGATCCCGGCGCTGCCCGCCGCGCTGACCATGGCCGGGCCCGGCAGCGGGTTCAGCGGCGGCGCCCGCCAGGCGGTCCGCGACCTCGCCGGCGTCACCCACCCGACCGAGCCCGACCTGGCCGCCGCGACGTACCTGACCTGGCTGTTCGAGCACGCGCTGACCAAGGAGGCGTTCAGCTTCCCGATCTGGAACCTCAGCCGCGAGGTGCTCAACCCGGACAACCAGTTCCAGCAGGGCCCGGAGTGGACGGCGATCGGGGACATGGTCGCCGAGTCGGTGCCGTTCTTCGGCGAGCACGGGCTGCCCGACCTGCGGATGGCGGAGCTGATCGGCGACGGCCAGACGACGCTGTCGGTGCTCGGCCGCGCCTTCGCCGCGCTGTCCGGCTTCGAGAACTACCCGGAGCAGGCGCTGCTTCGCGCGGTCAACCACTCCGGCCGCAGCGCCCTCACCGGCGCGCTCACCGGGGCCCTGCTGGGCGCGCGCACCGGGATCCCCGGGCTGCCGCAGAAGTGGGTCGACCAGCTGGAGCTGCGCTACCTGGTCGAGAACGTCGCTTCGGACGCCTACTGGCACTTCGACCGGCACTCGGCGCTGAGCGCGCAGGGTGACGCGTGGATCGAGCGGTACCCGCGGCATTAGCCCGAGGATGGGGAGAATGGAAGAACAGGAAGCCGTCGCTCGCGTGCGGGAGTGGTTGCGCACGCGACCGGGCGGCGACCGGCTGCGGATCCGCGCGGAGTTCACCGTGCGCCGGCCGGACGGCTGGCGCTTCACGGTCAACGCGGCCGACTACCTGGACGGCACCGACATCGGCGCCGGACTGGTCCCGAGCCCGGTGGTGTTCGTGCCGGACGACGGCGGCGAGATCACGCTCGACCAGGCGTCGATGGCGAGCACGCCCGCCGAGGCCGAGTGGCGGCCCGACGTCGACCCCGAGTTCGACGAGAAGGCGTTCCCGGACCTCCCCCTGCGCGCGATCCGCGGCTGGACCCGGTCGACCGGCGAGTACCGGGTCAACGAGCAGTACACGCCGGGCCCGGTCTGGCGCGGGTTCCCGGTGCCCGCCACCGACGCCGCGAAGCTGCTGAACTACCTGGCCGTCGGCTGGATCAGCCGGCCCGAGTTCGCCCACGCGCTGCTCGACTGCGAAGTGCTCGTGCCGCTGCCGGACGGTGAGCCGCTGGTGCGGCCGGTGCCCGCCACCGGCGAACGCGAAGTCATCGCCTACAGCTCGTCGGCGCTGGTTCCCGGGCGCTACCCGCGCCGGTGGCGGGTGCCGGTCCGGGAGCTGCCGCCGTCCGCCGGGCTGACGCTCGACCCGGGCACCGGGCTGGTCCGCAGCCTGACCGCGGCGGAATTGGGGGCGACCGGCGAGCGCGGTCCCCGGATCGAGGAGCCCGCGCCGGAAGCCGGGCCCGCGGTCGCCGAGGCACTGCCCGCGCTGGTCGAGGAGTTCGGCGTCGAGCCGCCCGACCTGCTCGAACGGCACCTGCGGTACGCGGTCAACCACGCCCGCGACCACCACTTCGAGCTGACGCCCGAGGAGTGCGTCCGCTACCTGCGCGGGTTCGCCTGGCAGTACCGCAACGGCGTCCGGCGCCGCGCGGGCCAGGCCCCGGAATGGCCCGCCGACCTGGGCGCAAACGGCCTGATCGCGCACGTCGGCGAGGACGCGCAGCCGCGGCCCGTGCCGTGGACGTTCGGGAAGTTCTCCGCCTTCGGCACCCCGTCCGGCCGCTTCGCGTGGCACCGGATCGTCGGCGCGTACGCCGGCTTCGCGATCGGTGACGCGCTGGGTGGCGGCGCCGACCCGGCCGGCCCGCTGCCGCTGGGCGGGCTGACACGCCACCTGCTGTTCCACACCGACATCGTGCTGCGCGGCCTGCCGCCGGTGCCGACCGGCGAAGTCCCGGCCACGCTGCCCGAACCGGACCCGGTCGGCTGGCTCGCCGTCGCGACCCGGCACGCCGGGCCGCCGCCCGCGGAGTTCTCCGCGCTGCTGGCCACGGCGCTGGCCGCGACCCCGGCCGGCGCGGTCGCGCTCGCCGACGTCGACGGCGAGCGGTACGCGAAGGACGTCGCCCGCGAGCTGATCGGCAGCGGCGCCGGGGCCGAGGTCACCGAAGGCGTCGAGCTGCTGATCGCGGTGTTCCAGGCCCTGCTGACCCGCGACGCGTTCGCCTTGCCGGTGCACGTCCGCCTGCGGGAAGTGGGTGGCGACCTGGCCGCGTCGACGCTGGCGCTGCGCGAAGACCGCGACGCCGACGACGTCACCCAGCTCGAAAGCATCGGCGACGGCCGGAGCGTGCGCTCGGTGCTCGGCCGCGCGCTGTTCGCCGCGGCCAAGCGCGGCTACGACCCCGCGGCCGCGATCACGCTCGCCGCGCGGTCCGGCCCGGTGGCCGGCGCGCTCGCCGGTGCGCTGGTCGGCGCCCGTGGCGGCCTGCCGGGCCTGCCCTGGGTGACCTCGCTGCCCGACCTCGGGCTGGTGGAAGACATCGCGAGCGACGTCTTCTGGTACTTCAACCGCAACGGCCTCCAGACGGAGACCGCCGAACACGCGCGTTGGGAGCGCCGGTACCCGAGCGGCCGGTTCACCCCGCGACCGAAGGGACCGGACTTGCGATCGCGACTGCGGGGCAGCCTGCTGGCCGGGGCGATCGGCGACGCGCTGGGCGCCAAGACGGAGTTCGACTCGATCGACCGGATCCGCGAGCTCGCCGGGCCGGCCGGGATCACCGACTTCATCCCCGCGTACGGCGGTGTCGGCCGGATCACCGACGACACGCAGATGACGCTCTTCACGCTCGAAGCGCTGATCCGGGCGCACGCCCAGCGGCGGCGGACCGGCTCGGCCGACGTCGTGCACTCGCTGCAGCTGGCCTACCAGCGCTGGCTGCACACGCAGGGCGTCGCGTGGGACCGGGCGCGCGGGCCGCAGTCGGCCGTCGAAGCGCCGGACGGCTGGCTGATCACCCACCAGGAGCTGTTCAGCCGCCGCGCCCCGGGCTTGACCTGCTTCGGCGAGCTCGAGGCGTACGGCCGCTCGGGCGTCCGCGGCACCATCGAACGGCCGATCAACAACTCGAAGGGCTGCGGCGGCGTGATGCGGGCCGCGCCGATCGCGTTGTGGTCGGACGACCTCGCCGAGGTGTTCCGGCTCGGTGCCGAGAGCGCGGCGCTGACCCACGGTCACCCGAGCGGGTATTTGTCGTCCGGGTGCTTCGCGGTGGTCGTGCACGAGTTGCTGCACGGAAAGCCGCTGCTCGACGCGGTCGCGACGGCGCGGGCCGAGCTGGTGAAGTACGCGGGGCACGAGGAGCAGAGCGCGGCACTCGACGCGGCGCTCGCGCTGGCGGAGCAGGGCCCGCCGACGCCGGAGAAGCTCGAGACGCTCGGGCAGGGCAACGTCGGCGAGACCGCGCTGTCGATGTCCGTGTACGTCGCGCTGACCACCACCGACGCGGACACGGCGTTGCTCGCGGCGGTCAACCACAGCGGGGACAGCGACTCGACCGGCTCGGTCTGCGGCAACCTCGTCGGCGCGATGTACGGCGAGGAAGCACTGCGGAAGAGCTGGCTGGAGCAGCTGGAGCTCCGCGACGTCATCATCGGCCTGGCGGACGACGCGATCACCGAGTTCGGCCCGGGTGCGCCCGGCGACGACCGGTGGTTCGCTCGGTACCCGGTCGACTAGATTTCCTGGGGTCACTGGGGCAGGGGAGGACAAAACGTGCGTTACCGGGTTGAGGTGGCCGAACGCCCGGACGGCCTGTACGCGACGTGGGGCGAGGGGACGTTCCGCGCGCAGCGGTCCACCACGGACGGCACAGTGCTGCTGTCCGTGCTGCCGGAGGAAGAGGCGCCGGACGGGTTCGACAAGGAGCACGACGGGCGGCCGGCGCGAGTGGTGCCGGCGAGCGAGGTGCCGTCGACGTTCACGCTGCGCACCTTCGCCGAGTACGACGGGGAGGTCTTCGAGGTCGCTCCGGGCGAGCGGCCCGAGCTGACCCTGCGCTGGGTCCACGACGACAGCGTCCGCGCGGCGCAGCTGGGGCTGACCGACTTCTCCGTCACCGTGCCGGCCAAGCAGGTCACGGCGTTGTGGCAGACGCGGCTCGACTTCACGGAAGCGCCGGAGGCGCGGCCGCAGCCGGGCACCGGCGACCAGAACGCGCTGCTGCGCGCGATCGGCCGGACGCTGCTGCACACCGTGCCGGGCGGCTGGTCGCGGGTCGGGGCGCAGTTCCGGCAGGTCGGCGACTACGCGGAGATCGAGGTCCGCGCGGTCGGCGACGAAGACGGCCCGGTGTCGGTTTCGCTGCCCGCCGCGCCCCGGCTCGGCGGGCTCTTCGCGCGGCTGCGCGCCGCGATGTTCCAGCCCGAAGCCGGCACCTGGTTCCAGGGTACGTTCACGCTCGACTCGGCGTCGTCGTTCGACTTCGACTTCGACGCCGACCGCGAGCCGGACTGGCGGGTGCCGCCCAACGACGGCGGGCGGCCGTCGACCGCCGCCTACGAGCTGGAGCTGGCGACCTACCCGCGCGCGCCGAAGCACATGCCGCCGTGGCTGACCGCGAAGGCCGGGCTCCCGCTGGACATCGCGTTCCGCCTCGCGCGGGCCGCGGACTCGCACACCGAGGGCGAACGTCCGGTGGTCAACCGGCCGCCGGTGCCGCCGGACCAGATCCGCGGGGTGCTCGACTACCTGTTCCGCTCGCCGGTCGCGCTGCACCGGCCGGCGCCGCTGCCGGACATCTTCGGCGTGCCGGGCGCCAAACCGGACGTGCCGAACGCGTTCCACACCGACGGCACCTGGATCTGGCCCGCCGCCGTGCCACACTACCTGCGCAAGTACGGGGTGCCGCCGGAGCCGGAGCTGGTCGAGCACATCCGGGCGGCCGGGTTCCGCCCGCCGTTCGTCGGCGAGCTCGTGCGCGCGACGGCGGAGGCGGAGGTCAACGGCACGCCGAGGCCGGCGCAGACGCCCGCCGACCTGCCGGACGAGCGCGCGCTGACCCGCGTCGCCCGCGGCGAGCAGGTGCGGAACCTGCGCGGCGCGGAGACGCTGGAGCTGCTCCAGCAGCGGCTGGCCGAGCACGGCGTGCCGGCCGCGGCCTACCGGATCGGGGCGAACGAGGTGCCCGCCGAGGGCGTCTGGACGCTCCGCCGCGCCGAGAACGGCTGGGAGGTCTCGCGGCCGCCGTTCGACGAGCCGGTGGCGTTCGGCTCGCTCGGCGACGCGGCCCGGTTCCTGCTCGGCGTGCTGCTGATGCTGCCGCCGCGCCCGGCCGAGGAGTCCGACCAGCCCGCCGACTGGCCGATCCTGCCGATGCGCGGCGAACCGCCGTTGAACTTCTACCGCGGCAAGCGCCTGATCACGCTCGCGCCGGGCACCACGGTCGTCCGGTTCGGCAACGAGACCGGCAACCTGGTGCACGCCGCGGGCACGCGGTTCGTCGAGACGGCGCTGGCCTTCGAGCGGGAGCGGGAGAAGCGGCTGTACCGGGTGCAGCGCGCGGTGCGGGTGCTGACCGGCGTGACGGCGCCGTGGAGCGGGATGCCGGGCGGCGCGGTCGCCTACCTGCTGCCGCGGCCGCTCGCCCAGCACCTCGAGACGGGCTCGCTCAGCAGGCAGTGATCAGGACGGCGGGCGACCACCAGTAGTCGGCGAGCGGGGTGACGTCGACGTCGGTGAAGCCCGCCGTCTTCAGCTGCTCGGCCCAGCCCGCGGCCGGGTGCTCCCAGTTCGTCCGCTCCTGCCCGGAGACGATCCCGAGCAGCACCGGCAGCAGGAAACCCTGCGCGACCAGGGAGGCGTCGTCGCCGTACTCGGCGACCCCGCGCTCGTAGCGCTCGACGAGCGAGCGCAGGTGCGCCGGCGAGCCTTCCTCGAACTCGGGGACGTCGAACTCGGCGATGACCAGCTTCCCGCTGCGCAGCTGCAGCGCCCGCAGCACCTCGGCGCGCTGCTCCGGCTCGATGGACTGCAGCGCGAACGTCGACTGGACGAAGTCCCACCCGAGGTCGTCGCGGGCCAGGAAGTCCTGGGCGGTCGACTGCCAGCACTGGGCCGACGGCACCCGCTCGTGGACGCCCTCGAGCAACGCGGCCGACGGCTCGACGAGGTCGATCCGCGCCGGGGTGTGCGCCGCCTGCTCCAGCGCGGGCACGACCGCGAGGCCGTCCCCGCAGCCCAGGTCGAGCAGCGATTCGGGCTTCCCGGCGTCGTAGCGCTCGGCGAGCGCGGCGCTCAGCGCCCGGTACAGGCCGACGTTGCCGCCACCGCGGATGAACGCCGTGAACGCGCCCGGCTGGTCGTACACCGGCGCCGAGCCGTCTCCGCCCAGGTAGGCCCGCAGTTCGTCGGCCAGCGAAGAGCCGGCGCGCCCGGCTCGGGCGGCGAGGTCGGCGGCTTGGTCGCGGTCACCGGCGCGGTAGGCGGCGAGAGCGTCGGCGAGCAGCTCGATCGAGGTCATGGTCAGGAGATATCAGAACGGGACCCACAACGTCACTCGCGTGCCGCCCCCGGCGAGTCCCGACTCGACCCGCGAGGTGCCGCCGACCTCGGCCAGGCGTGCGGTGATGGACTCGCTGATGCCGAACCCGGCCGGGTGATCGGCGGCGCTGAAACCGCTGCCGTGGTCGCGGGTAATCACCGCGATGCCGCCGTCGCGTTCTTCGACCCGGACCACCACCCGGTCGGTGCCCGAGTGCTTCATCGTGTTCCGCAGGGCCTCGCGCACGGCGTCGCGGATGGCGATCTGCCGGACCTCGGAAAGCGTGTCGTTGTCCAGCTCCGCGACCACGAGCTGGGCGCGCAGGCCGTCACGCGCCATCTCGGCGGCGAGCGCGGCGAGCTTCTCGCCCAGCGGCCGGGCCCCCGCCTCGGCCCGCTCGGACTTCGCCGACTCGATCGTGTGCCGGATCTCCATCGCCTGCGCCCGGGCGAGCCGCTGGATCTCGACCAGCCGCTCTTCGGGGTTCGCCGTGCCGGACAGCGCCATCGCCTCGAGCGTCTGCAGCACGGTGTCGTGCAGCATCCGGTGCTGCTGGGCGCGCTCGGCGAGCCGTCCGTTGCGGGTGCCGTACGCCAGCGCCAGCCGCGTGCCGAGGCCGGTCAGCAGCAGGGCGGCGGTGGCCAGGAACAGCTCCGCGAGCAGCACCGAGTACGTCGAGAACGCGGCGCCGACCTCGAACCGGCCGGTGTTCAGCCAGTTCGCGAGCATCCGCAGCGGGAAGCTCGCCAGCCCGAACACCAGGCCGCTCGGGACGCCCAGCGCGAGCGTCAGCAGCCCGGCCTCGCCGAACAGGTGGACGCTGCTCACCGCCAGCGCGTCGGAGTAGCCGTCCGACGGCACGGTCACGGCGAGGACGAGCGGCGAGAGCACGGTGAAGACCAAGTCGACCGCGAGGAGCTTCCCGGCGTCCCGGCCGCGGAACGGCGCCGAGCGGAACATCCAGCGGAGGCCGATCACGTTCAGCGCGACCGACAGCAGCGTGAACACCCCGACCGGCAGCAGCCCGGTCGTGCCGTGGCGGAAGGCGTAGGCGCCGAACTGGCCGGGCACGGCGAGCAGCCGGTAGGCCAGCGGGATGAGCACGACGTACCGGGTGGCGCGCAGCAGCAGGCCGTCGCGCTCGCTCGGGTCGATCGGGCCGTTCATCTGCGAAATGCGCCGGAGCGCGTGCATGGGCGCCGGGTCGGCGATCTCGTCGGGGAGCTCGCTCGTGGCGGTGGCGATCGCGGGGGCGCCGCGGCGCATCAGCGCCACCAGGAAGCTGCCCCCGCCCGGCACGGCTCAGCCGTTCCCGACGCCGTTTTCCGCGGCCCACTGCTTGAGCTCGGCCACGGCCTCGTCGTGCTCCAGCGGCCCCCGGTCCAGGCGGAGGTCCTTGAGGAACTTCCACGCCTTCCCGACGTCCGGCCCCGGCTTGAGGCCGAGCAGCTCCATGATCTGCTCGCCGTTGAGGTCCGGGCGGACGCGGTCGAGGTCTTCCTTCGCCTTCAGCGCCGTGATCCGGGCCTCGAGGTCGTCGTACGTCGCCTGCAGCGCGGCCGCCTTCCGGCGGTTGCGCGTGGTGCAGTCGGCGCGGACCAGCTTGTGCAGCCGGGTCAGCAGCGGCCCGGCGTCGGTGACGTACCGGCGGACCGCCGAGTCCGTCCACTCGCCCTTGCCGTAGCCGTGGAACCGCAGGTGGAGGAACACGAGCTGGGAGACGTCGTCGACGATCTCCTTGGAGTACTTGAGCGCCCGCAAACGTTTGCGGGCCATCCGCGCGCCGACCACCTCGTGGTGGTGGAAGCTCACGCCGCCGCCCGGCTGGAACTCCCGCGTCGCCGGCTTCCCGGCGTCGTGCAGCAGCGCCGCCAGCCGCAGGATCAGATCGGGTCCGGAGGCCGGCTCGTGCGAAGTCTCCAGCTCGATCGCCTGGGCGAGCACGGTCAGCGAGTGCTGGTAGACGTCCTTGTGCTGGTGGTGCTCGTCCATGGCCAGCCGCATCCCGGGCACCTCGGGCAGCACCCGGTCGGCCAGCCCGGTGTCGACCAGCAGCTCCAGGCCCGGCCGCGGGTCGGCGGCCAGCAGCAGCTTCGACAGCTCGGCCTGCACGCGCTCGGCGGTGATCCGGTCGATCTCGCCCGCCATCGACGTCATCGCGTCGACCACCCGCGGCGCGGCGGTGAAGCCGAGCTGCGCGGCAAACCGGGCGGCCCGCAGCATCCGAAGCGGGTCGTCGGCGAACGACTCCTGCGGCGTCGCCGGGGTGTCCAGGACCTTCTCCCGGAGCGCGCTCAGCCCGTCGTGCGGGTCGATGAACGTCCCCGACGCCAGCTCGACGGCCATCGCGTTGACCGTGAAGTCGCGGCGGAGCAGGTCACCCTCGATGCTGTCGCCGAACGTGACCTCGGGGTTGCGGCCGACGCGGTCGTAGCTGTCCGCGCGGAAGGTCGTGATCTCGAGCTGCATGCCCTTCTTGGTCACGCCGATCGTGCCGAAGGCGATCCCGACGTCCCAGACCGCGTCGCCCCACTCGCTGACGATCTTCAGCACCCGGTCGGGCCGGGCGTCCGTGGTGAAGTCGAGGTCGCCGGACCGCCGGCCGAGCAGCGCGTCGCGCACACTGCCACCGACCAGGTAAAGGCGGTGGCCGGCACTGGCGAACCGCTCCGCCAGTTCCTCGGCCAGGGGGGAGACCCGCATCAGCTCCACCACCGCGTTCTGCTTGACGACCACGTCGTTCACGAAAATCCCACTACGTTCCAGGTGCGCTTGCTCCGAGCACCGCCGGACACGGACACGGAGAGCCAGCCTACCGGGGCAACCGTTTGCTCTAGCATCGCAGCATGTCTGGATCAGCCGGCCGACCCGGCGCCTCGAAGCCGCGCAGGCGGCGAAGGCGTCAGCGCGGCAGGCGCCTGACCACGGTCGACGAGACGTCGGCCGGTGGCCTCGTGGTGGACGCGGCACGCGAACAGGCGGTGCTGATCGGCCGGCTCGACCGGCACGGCAGACTGCTGTGGTCGCTGCCCAAGGGCCACATCGAGGACGGTGAGACGGTGGAACAGACGGCCGTGCGCGAGGTGAAGGAGGAAACCGGCATCTCCGCGCGCGTCATGCGGCCACTGGGCACCATCGACTACTGGTTCGTGGCCGAGCGGCGGCGCATCCACAAGACCGTCCACCACTTCCTGCTCGAGGCGCTCGGCGGTGAGCTGTCCGACGAGGACGTCGAGGTCACCGAGGTGGCCTGGGTCCCGCTCGCCGAGCTGGAGACCAAACTCGCCTACTCCGACGAGCGCAAGCTCGTCCGGAAGGCCAAGGAACTTTTCGCGCGCCCGGACGTCCACGGACGAGACGAGCACGCCCCTGAGGGAGCCCCCGAGTGAAGCGGTTCGCCGCAGCCTTCCTTTCCGTCCTCTTCCTGGCCGTCCCCGCCTTCGCCGGAGCCTCGGTGGCCCAGGCGGAAGAGGGCGCCCGCCTGCGCGTCGACCTGGACCAGCTCGCCCCGCGCGTGATCACCGGGTCGACGACGACGCTGACCGTCGCGGGCACGGTGACCAACACCGGCGACCGGAAGATCACCCGGCCGCAGGTCCGCCTGCAGGTCGGCGAGCGGGTCACGACCTCGCGCGGGGTCAACGACGTGCTCTCCGGCGCCGTCATCAAGGACAGCCCGCTGACCGATTTCGCCCCGGTCGCGGACGCGCTGGACCCCGGGCAGAGCGCGCCGCTGAACATCACGGTGAACCTGACCGGGACGCGGGCGGAGCGGTTCGGCCGCCCCGGCGTCTACCCGCTGCTGGTGAACGTGAACGGCACGCCGGAGTTCGGCGGGCCCGCACGGCTCGGCGCGGTCAGCATGCTGATGCCGGTGCTGACCGCCCCCGGCAAGCAGTCGAGCGGCCACGCGGGCGCGCCGAGCATGACCCTGCTCTGGCCGCTGACCAGCAGCGTCCCGCAGGTGTACGCGGCCCCGTACGGGCAGCCGCTGGTGCTGCGCGACGACCGCCTGGCCGCCGAGATCAGCGGGGACGGCCGGCTGAACGCGCTGGTCACCGCCGCGGCCTCGGCCGTGCGCGGCAGTTCGAACCTCGCGAGGTCGATGTGCTTCGCCCTCGACCCGGACCTCCTGGCCACGGTCGACGCGATGAGCCGCGGCTACCAGGTGCACACCGACGGCGGGAACGTCGACGGCAAGGGCACTGAGGCCGCGAAGACCTGGCTCGCCTCGCTCAAGACGCTGCTGACCGGCCGGTGCGTCGTGGCGCTGCCCTTCGCCGACGCCGACCTCGAGGCCGTCGCCAAGATCCGCCCGGGCGACACCTCGCTGGTGACCGGCGCGGTCTCGGGCGCGGCCACGATCCAGCAGCTGGTGGGAGTCACCACGCAGACCGGTGTGCTCTGGCCGGGCAGCACGCCGAGCGAAGCGGTGCTGGCGGCGTTGTCCCAGGCCGGCGTCCACACGGTGCTGACCGACGCGGGCAAGCTGGCGCCCGCCGCGGCCGGCGGTGGCGTCACCGTGCAGGGCAGCGCCGTGCGCGCCCAGCCGACCGACTCGCTGGTCTCGGCCGCCATGACGGGCGTGCCGAGCGTGCCCGACTCGGTCACCGTGCCGGTGAACACCGAACGGGCGATCTCGAGCCAGAACGGTCTCGGCGCCCTCGCCTTCCGGGCCGGGCTCGGCCAGCCCGCCGGCCAGGAGCGGCCCGACCACCTGCTGGTCGCCCCGCCGCGGCGCTGGGACGCGCCGGCCGCGGAGCTGACCGCGTACCTCGAGCAGGTCGGCGGCTTCATCAGCGCCGGCGTGGTCAACCCGCTCCCCCTCCCGTCGCTGCTCTCGGCCGACCCGGCAGGCACCGGCGCGGTCGGCGACGGCGGCCAGGACCCGAACGCGGCCGTCGACCCCCAGGTCGTCTCGGCGCTTTCGGCCGTGGACGGCCAGGCCACCGGCATGGCGTCCTCGATGCAGCTCGATGCCACCAAACGGGTGAAACCGGACGACGTCGTCGCCCCGGTCCGGCTGGCCGAGCTCCGCGGCGCGTCGACGGCGTGGCGCGGCCTGCCCGCCGACGCGGCGGCCGCGAACGCCCAGGCGGAGATCGCGGCGATCAGCGACCGCGTGAGCGTCCAGCAGCCGCGGCAGACCATCGCGCTGGCGTCCGGCAACTCCCCGCTGCCGGTGTACGTGGTGAACGACCTGCCGGTCGGCATCAACGCGCGGTTCACCCTGAGCAACAACACCGGACTGCGCGTCGACGACCGCAAGGAGGTGTCGTTCCCGGCCGGCGGCGGGCGGCAGTACCTGCTCCCCGTGGAGGCGCTGCGGGCCGGCCGGTTCAGCGTCGATGTGTCGTTGAGCACGCCGAGCAATACCCCGCTCGGGTCATCCGCGCGGTTCGAACTGACGTCCACCGAGTACGGCGCGATCACCATCATCGCCACCGTCGCCGCAGGTGTGGCGCTGCTTCTGCTCGCGTCGCGACGGATCTACCGGCGGGTAAAGGACGCCCGGGCCGGACGCGATGTAGTGGACTGATCCCTCGGCCTTCGAGTGTTCCGGGCGGTTCCCGATTACCCTTGGTCCGCACATGCGCGGCACCGGGCCGCGGCACCGGAGTAGAGCACCGAGGATTGGGCGCGCGTTGGAGAGAGAGCCGGGCTTACCACCCGAGCGTGCGAGTCGTCCTCGGCGCGAAGCCGGTCCGCCCCCGCAACGGGGGGACGGGCCGCCGCGCGCGTCGCAGCCGGTCCGCCGCCAGCAGCCGCCCCCGCCGCCACCGGAGGAGCGCGGCCGCAGGCAGCCGCCCCGCAACGGCCACACCCGCCACCTGCCGACGCCGGACGACGCCCCACCGCGCGACCAGCGCCCGTCCCGCGACGGCCAGCCCCGCCGCGGCGACCGCCCCCCGGCCGACGACCGCCCTGTCCGCGGCGAGCGGCCCCCCGCCGACGACCGCCAGCGGCGTCGAGGTCGTGATGACCTCCCGCCGCGCGCTGACCGCCCGGCTCGGGACGACGTCCCGCCCCGCGCCCCTCGGGGTGACCGCCCCCGCCGCGACCCCCACGGCGAGCGGCCTCGCGACGACTGGCCCCCGGACGACCGGCCTCGCGAGGACTGGCCGCCGGACGAGCGCGCCCCCCGAGGCGACCGGCCCGCGGACGGCCGCGTCCCCCGCGGCGACCGACCTGTCGACGACCGCGCCCTCCGCGAGGACCGGCCGCAGCGCCGCGCTCCGCAAGGCCCGCCCCCGCAGCAACCCCCGCCGCGCGGGGGACAGCCGCCTCGCGGCGCCGGTGGCCCCGCGCCGACCCGCGTTCAGCCCGTACCGCCGCTCCCGCCGCAGCCGGGCGGCCCACCCCCGGGCGGCGACCGGCTCGGTGGCCTGCAGCCAGGCCAACCCCTCAGCGGCGCCCAGCCGGTCACCTCCCAGCCAGGCGGCCTGCCGCCCAACGCTGCCCAACCGATCGCACCGCCGCACGCCCAGCCACCGAGCGGCCCGCAGCCCCAAAACCAGCCGAGCGGCGACCGGCTCGGTGGCCTGCAGCCGGGCCAGCCGCTGAGCGGCGCCCAGCCCGTCACGTCACAGCCAGGCGGCCTGCCGCCCAGCGCCGCCCAACCGATCGCACCGCCCCAAGGCCAGCCACCGAGCGGCCCGCAGCCCCAAGGCCAGCCGAGCGGCGACCGGCTGGGTGGTTTGCAGCCGGGCCAGCCGCTGAGCGGCGCCCAGCCCGTCACATCGCAGCCGGGCGGCCCCGGCCCGCACCAGGGACGGCTGCCCCAGCCGAGCCCGCCCGCGACCCCGCCACCCGGCGTCCCGGCTCCCGGCACCCCGCCGCCGGGCACGCCGGTCCCGCCGCGCGGTCGCGGCGCGCGTCGTCCGGCGCCGGTGCGGCCGTGGCAGGAGGAGGCCCAGCGCCCGCCCGACCCGGAGGCCACGCGGTTCATCCCGCGCACCGCCGGCGTCCCGATGAACTCGCGGTGGCCGGTCGCCGACCCGGACGTGATGCGCCCGTACGACGCGCTGGCCACCCAGGTCATGCCGGCGCTCAAGGGGCCGCTGGTCAAGCCCCGGCCGGACGGGGAAGCGCCGGAGGCGCCGGCCAAGGCGCCGTCGCTGGCGAAGGCGTCCGGCCGGATGGCGATCGCGTCGCTGATCAGCCGGATCACCGGCTTCCTGTGGAAGCTGCTGCTGGTCGGCGCGATCGGCCAGGGCATCGCGAACGACTCGTTCAACGTCGCCAACACGATGCCGAACATCATCTTCGAGCTGCTGATGGGTGGCGTGCTCGCGAGCGTCGTGGTGCCACTGCTGGTGCGTTCGCAGGACGACCCCGACGGCGGCGCGGCCTACACCCAGCGACTGATCACGGTGGCGTTCTCGCTGCTGCTGGTCGGCACGGTGGTGGCGGTGATCGCGGCGCCGGCGTTCACGAGTCTCTATGTCGACTCGTCCGGCAAGGCGAGCGCGGACCTCACCACGGCGTTCGCCTACCTGCTGCTGCCCGAGATCTTCTTCTACGGGGTCTTCGCGCTGCTCTCCGCGGTGCTGAACGCCAAGCAGATCTTCGGCCCGACGGCGTGGGCGCCGGTGATCAACAACCTGGTCGTCATCTTCACGATCCTGGTCGTCTGGATCATGCCGGGCGACATCGACACCGCGAACGTGTCGATCACCGACCCCAAGGTGCTGACGCTGGGCATCGGCGTCACCGGCGGCATCGTCGCCCAGGCCCTGCTGCTGGTGCCGCCGCTGCTGCGGTCCGGCTTCCGGTTCAAGTGGCGCTGGGGCATCGACAAGCAGATGAAGGAGTTCGGCGGCCTCGCGCTCTGGATCCTCGGCTACGTCGCCGTCAGCCAGATCGGCTACACGATCAACACGCGCGTGCTGACCAGCGGTTCACCCGGTGGTGTGACCGCGTACAGCAACGCCTGGCTGCTCTTCCAGCTGCCGTACGGCGTCATCGGCGTCTCGCTGCTGACGGCGATCATGCCGCGGATGAGCCGCGCGGCCGCCGACGGCGACCACAAGAAGCTGATCGGCGACCTCTCGTACGCGTCGCGGATCTCGACGGTGATGCTGGTGCCGATCTCCGCGGTGATGACCGTGGTCGGCGGTTCGATCGGCATCGCGCTGTTCACCTTCGGCAAGGGCACGGTCGAGACCGCCGAGCGGCTCGGCGACGCGCTGGCCATCTCGGCGTTCGCGCTGCTGCCGTACGCGCTGGTCATGCTTCAGATGCGGGTGTTCTACGCGATGAAGGACGCGCGCACGCCGACGCTGATCATGATCGTGATGACGCTGGTCAAGGTGCCGCTGCTGTACCTGTGCCCGGTGCTGCTGTCGCCGGACAACGTCGTGCTCGGCGTCATGATGGTCAACGCGCTGACGTTCGTGGTCGGCGCGATCCTCGGCCAGGTGTGGCTCTGGGTGACGCTGGGCAACCTGCGGAGCAAGCGGGTGATCGGCGTGATCCTGTTCACGGTGGTCGCGAGCGTGCTCGGGGTCGCCGCCGCGTGGGTCGCGGGCAAGCTCGTGCCGGACTCGTTCGGGCCGACTTTCGGTGCGTGGGCCAAACTTCTCCTGCAGAGCGTCGTGGGCATCGTCGTCTCGTTCGGCGTGCTGATGGCGCTGAAGGTGGAAGAGCTGAAACCGGCCACTTCGAGGTTCACCCGGTTGATCAAGCGCGGGTAACGATTCCGGTACGGATGGCGACGACTCGTGCGTCGTATTCTGGGTACCCTCGACAGCGGGGATCGAGCGGGAGCGAGTGAGGGTGGACACGAGGCGGAGCGAACAGGCGGGGGGTGCGAACCACGTGGGCAAGGCCCAGGTCGGATCGCTGGCCCCCGGGCGTGTGGTCGGCGACGGCCGCTACCGCCTCCTCGCGCAGTTCGGCGTGGACGAGCGGGGCGACGCGCACCTCTGGCGCGCCCGGGACGGGCAGCTGAAGCGGGACGTCGCGCTGACCCTGCTGGTCGGCGACCCGGCCGACCCCGAAGCCGCCCGGCTGGCCCGGCGCACCCTCGAACGCGCCACGCACGCGTCCAAGTTCGGTCACGGCGGCGTCGCCCGCGTGCTGGACGTCCTCGCGCTCGGCAGCGGCATCACCTCCAGCGAAGGCCTGCTCGGCGTCGTCGTCGCGGAGTGGACCAAGGGCAGTGACCTGGTCGACCTCGTCGCGCAGCGCCCGGTGGCCCCCGCCGCGGCCGCGCGGATGGTGCAGGCGCTGGCCGAAGCCGTCGAGCAGGCGCACCAGAACGGGCTCGTCCTCGGGCTCGACCACCCGCAACGCCTCCGCCTGACACCGAACGGCGCGCTCAAGCTCGCGTTCCCCGGCCCGCTGCCGGAAGCCACCCTGCGCGACGACGTCAAAGCGCTCGGCGCGGTCCTCTACCTGCTGCTGACCGGCCGCTGGGCGCTGCCCGGCGGTCCGCCCGCGATCCCTGCGGCGCCGCTGTCGCCGCAGGGCCGGATCGTCCCGCCCCGCCAGCTGGTGCCGACGGTCCCGGCGGACCTGTCGTCCCTGGCCGTCCGCACCATCGAGGACGGCGGCAACGGCGGCATCCGCACCAGCGCGGCCATCCTCCGGATGCTCGACCAGGTGGCCGAGGAGGAAGAGCGCACCCAGCTGATCAAGGCCGTCGGCGGTGACCCGGCCGAGGGCGAAGGCACCGTCTGGACCACGAAGAAGCCGGTCAAGGACGTCGCCCGGCGGCGCAAGCTCGCGCTCGGCGTCACCGTGCTGGTGGTCGCGACCGTCGTCATCCTCGCCTGGGGCGGGCTGATGCTGATCAACGTCTTCCAGGGCGACTCGAAGGCGACCGGGCCGACGATCAACGTCGCCGCGCCGCCGGCGTCGAGCCAGCCCGCCGGGCCGCCGCCCTCGAGCCAGCCGGCCCCGCCGCCGTCGGCGCCCAGCGTCGGCGCTCCGGTGAAGCCGCAGGCCGTGGCCGTCTACAACCCCGAGGGCAAGGGCGACAACACCGCGCGGGCGAGGTACGCCATCGACGGCAAGCCCGATACGCAGTGGCGGACCGAGCAGTACAAGCAGCAGTTCCCGGCCGTGAAACCGGGCGTCGGGCTGGTCGTCACCTTCAAGGACCCGATCAACCTCAGCCAGGTGCAGGTGTCCGGCGGCACCGCGGGCACCAAGGTCGAGATCCGCTCGGCGACCGAGAAGAACCCCGACCTGGCCGACACGAAGGTGGTCGGCAACGGCGACCTGAAGGACGGCGACACCACGATCCCGCTGGCCCAGCCGACCCAGGGCGAGTACTTCATCGTCTGGATCACCCAGCTGGGTGGCGCCGACAACGAGTTCCAGACCGAAATCGCGGACCTGACCTTCCTGCCTGCGGGGTGACCCACCCGACAGGGTCAGTAGGCTCTGCCGGGTGACAGCTGCAGCTCCCACGGATGCGGATCTGATAGCGGCTCACGCCGCGGGGGACCCCCATGCGTTCAGCGAACTCGTCCAGCGACACCGCGACCGCATGTGGGCGGTCGCGCTGCGCACGGTCCGCGATCCCGAAGAGGCCGCCGACGCGTTGCAGGACGCGTTCATCTCGGCGTTCCGGGCCGCCGACAAGTTCCGCGCGGAGTCGCAGGTCACGACGTGGCTGCACCGGATCGTGGTGAACGCCTGCCTCGACCGGATCCGCCGCCGCCAGGCCCGCCCGACCGTGCCGCTGCCGGAGACCGGCTTCAACGAGCCGGCGTCGCCGCGCGACTCGATGGCCGAGCGGGAGACCAGCCTGCTCGTACGCGAAGCCCTCGACCAGCTGCCCGAAGACCAGCGCGCCCCGATCGTGCTCGTCGACGTCGAGGGCTACTCCGTCGCCGAGACGGCGAAGCTGCTGGGCATCGCCGAAGGCACCGTGAAGAGCCGGTGCGCGCGGGGCCGCGGAAAACTCGCGAAGGTTCTCGGGCACCTGCGGAACCCCGATGCGATTGCGAACGTCCCAACTCACGAAAGCAAACGGGCCGGGCGTCAGCCGGGTAGCGGGGAGGGACGATGACGGACGAAAGCCGGGGGATCGGGGGGACCGTCGGTCCGCCCTGGTCTGTCGACGTGCTCGCCGACCTCCACGCCGGGGTGCTGGACGACGCTCAGGCGGCCGAGCTGTGGCCGCTGGTCCACGCCGATCCGGAAGCCCGGGCGATCCTGGAGGCCCTCGACGCCACGCAGGCCGACCTGGCCTCGCTCGCGGACGCGCCCGCGCCGCCGATGCCCGCGGAGTTCGCGGCCCGGCTGGACGCGGCGCTGGCCGCCGAAGCAGCCGCCAAGTTTCCCAGCGCCCGCCAGGCAGCTCCGGCACCGCAGGACGCCCAGGTGGTGGACCTCGCGGCGGCCCGGCGGCGGCGGAACAAGCGGCTCGGCTGGGCCGGCGGGGTGCTGACCGCGGCCGCGGCGGCGATCGTCGCCGTGACGGTCGCCATCCCCGGCACGTCGCAGCAGTCCGGCACGCCGGACGTCGCCGCACCGGCGCCTTCGGGCCCCTCGGTGGGCAACGACGGCGCCGGGGCGCAGGCCCTGGTCGGCAAGGCGATCGGCGTCCGCGACTTCGGCCCGTTGAAGACCGAGGACAAGCTGGACGCGTGCATCGCGGCCGCCGGACTCGACCCGAAGGTGCGCCCGGAGGGCATCCGCCCGGTGAACGTCGGCGGCAAGGCCGGGGTGATGATCATCCTCACCACCGGCAAGCTCGCCCAGTTCCGCCTGGTGGCTTTCGGCGCGGACTGCGGGCCCGGTAATCCGGCTGTGTTGTTCGACAAGGTCGTTGGGGAGAAGTAGCGGCTGTCACGGCTGGGAACATGGCCACCTACCATCGTGTTGAGCCTGGTACACGGGTCACTACGAGCGGAGGTCACGGGTGGCTGCCGAGGAAATCAGGAACCTGATCATCGTGGGGTCGGGTCCTGCCGGATACACCGCTGCCGTCTACGCGGCACGGGCCCAGCTGGAACCGCTGGTGTTCGAGGGCACGCAGTTCGGCGGCGCGCTGATGACGACGACCGAGGTCGAGAACTTCCCCGGCTTCCGCGACGGCATCATGGGTCCCGACCTGATGGAGGAGATGCGCAAGCAGGCGGAGCGCTTCGGCGCCGAGCTGCGCGCGGAGGACGTCGAGTCGCTGGAGCTGACCGGGGACGTCAAGTACGTCCACGCGAACGGCAAGCGCTACGCCGCCCGCGCGGTCATCCTCGCCATGGGCGCGGCGGCGCGGTACCTGAACGTGCCGGGCGAGCAGGAGCTGCTCGGCCGCGGCGTCTCGGCCTGTGCGACGTGTGACGGCTTCTTCTTCCGCGACCACGACATCGTGGTCGCCGGCGGTGGCGACTCGGCGATGGAGGAGGCGACCTTCCTGACGAAGTTCGCGAAGTCCGTCACCCTGGTCCACCGGCGCGACGAGTTCCGCGCGTCCAAGATCATGCTCGAGCGCGCCCGCGCGAACGAGAAGATCAAGTGGCAGCTGAACTCGCAGATCACCGAGGTGCTCGGCGACGGCAAGGTCGAGGGCCTGCGGCTGAAGGACACCAAGGACGGCAGCGAGTCGACGCTGGACGTCTCGGGCTTCTTCGTCGCGATCGGCCACGACCCCCGCAGCGAGCTCGTGCGCGGGCAGGTCGACCTGGACGAGGACGGCTACGTCATCACCCAGGGCCGCACCTCCTACACCAACCTCGACGGCGTCTTCGCGGCCGGCGACCTGGTGGACCGCACCTACCGGCAGGCGATCACCGCCTCGGGCTCCGGGTGCAGCGCGGCGATCGACGCGGAACGATGGCTCGCGGAGCACGGCGAATCGGACGCGCACGAAGCGGCCGAGCTCGTCGGCGGCGGCTACGGCGCGGGCACCAACTGACTTTCCGGCGTTCACTCACCCCTGAAGGAGCAACCATGTCCAACACCGTGAAGGTGACCGACGCGACGTTCGTCGACGAGGTCCTGACCAGCGAAAAGCCGGTTCTCGTCGACTTCTGGGCCACCTGGTGCGGGCCGTGCAAGATGGTCGCCCCGGTGCTCGAGGAGATCGCGGCCGAGAACGGCGAGAAGCTGACCATCGCCAAGATCGACATCGACGAGAACCCGAACACGCCGCGTGACTACCAGGTGATGTCGATCCCGACGCTGATCCTGTTCCAGGGCGGCAAGCCGGTGAAGCAGATCGTCGGCGCCAAGCCGAAGGCCGCGCTGCTGTCGGACCTCGCCGACGTTCTCTGATCCCTGACACACCCGGCGGACCCGGGGCCTGCGGGAACGCTCCCGTGAGCCCCGGGTCTTCGTCGTTCGGGGGAATCACACCGATGTGGGTGAATCCAGCGTGACGAGGGCCACTTAAGGTTCGCCACGAACGGGTTCTTGACGCACCTACCGGGCCTGCGCTGTCACCGAGAGTTCGCAAGGCACAATAGAGGACCTGGGCTTGTCCCAGCGAAGGTTTTCTGCCACGCACCGAGCCCCCGAATCGGTGCCTTAGGAAGAGCGAGGAGTGCATGCGGGTACTCCGCCGCGGTGACGCCGGTCCGGACGTCGCCGAGATCAGGTCCATCCTGGCCGGGATGGACCTGCTCCCGCCGGTCACCGGTACCGGCGACTACGGCACGTTCGACGTCGCCGTCGAGCACGCCGTCCGTGCCTTCCAGCAGCGCCGTGGGCTCATCACCGACGGCGTCGTGGGTCCGGCGACGTTCCAGGCGCTCAAGGGCGCCAGCTACCACCTGGGCAGCCGTCCGCTGTCCTACATGATCGCGTCCCCGGTCCACGGCGACGACGTCTTCACGCTCCAGGAGCGGCTGACCGAGCTGGGCTTCGACGCCGGCCGCCCCGACGGCTACTTCGGCCCGGCTACCGAGCGCGCGCTCAAGACGTTCCAGCGCGACATGCGCCTGACGCCGGACGGCATGTGCGGCCCGGCGACCATCCGCGAGCTGCACCGCCTGTCCTCGCCGCGCGCCCGCGGCGGCCGCCCCGTGTTCCTGCGCGAGCAGGAGCAGGTGCGCCAGGCCGGCCCCCGGCTGCGCGGCAAGCGCATCGTGATCGACCCCGGGCACGGCGGCGACGACCTCGGTGTGGTCGCCGGGAGCCTGCGTGAGGCCGACATCGCGTGGGACCTCGCGCGCCGCCTCGAAGGCCGGATGAAGGCCACCGGCATGGAGGCGCTGATCTCCCGCGGCCCGAACCACAGCCCCACCGAGCTGGAGCGCGCCCGCTTCGCGAACGACGCGGGTGCCGACCTGTTCCTGTCCCTGCACAGCGACGGCAACCCCTCGCCGCGCGCCCAGGGCATCGCGAGCTTCCACTTCGGCACCGGCAACGGCACGACGTCGACGGTGGGCGAGCTGCTGGCCGGCTTCATCCAGCGCGAGGTCGCGGCCCGCACGGGCATGCTGGACTGCCGCACGCACTACAAGACGTGGGAGATCTTCACCCGCACCCGCTGCCCGGCGGTCCGCGTGGAGATCGGCTACCTGACGAACCCGGACGACAGCCGCAAGCTGGCCGATCCGGCGTTCCGCGACATCGTCGCCGAGGGCATCCTCATCGCCGTCAAGCGGTTGTACTTGCTCGGCGAAGGCGACCAGCCGACGGGAACGTTCACGTTCGCCGACGTCCTGGCGCACGAGCTCGCGAAGGCCGAGTAGGCCCGACCACAACCCCTAGCGGCTCACCTTCACCTGCTCCACCACACCTGGGGACGCGCGCTCGCCGTCCCCAGGGTGGCGGGCAGTTCTCCACAGCTTGTCCACCGCTCCTATCAGCGGTCTGTGGATAACTCGGCACTTCTTCCACAGTTGTGCACACGTACCCGAAAGAGCGTTTCGGGTAGCCCGAAACGCTGGCGCAAACGTTTGCGGTTCGGTCAGGCGCGGCCGAGGCTCGGCTCGGCGGTGGTGATCGTC
This sequence comes from Amycolatopsis lexingtonensis, assembly GCF_014873755.1. Lineage (NCBI taxonomy): Bacteria > Bacillati > Actinomycetota > Actinomycetes > Pseudonocardiales > Pseudonocardiaceae > Amycolatopsis > Amycolatopsis lexingtonensis. Next base: position 7,334,863 of record NZ_JADBEG010000001.1, on the reverse strand, counting down.
ACCTGGCCGAGGAGGCGCTCCAGCGCGGCCTCGACGTCTTCCTTCCAGGTGATCGCCGAGCGCAGCTCCAGGCGCAGGCGCGGCCACTTCTGGTGGGGGCGGACCGTCTTGAAGCCGACGCTCTGCAGGAAGGCCGCGGGCAGCACGCAGCTGTGGCCGCCGTCCGGGTCGGTCTCGTCGGGGCGCGCGTCGCCGAACGCCTCGATCGCGCGTACGCCGCGTTTGGTGAGGTCCTTGGCGACCGCCTGGACCAGCATCCGGCCGAGACCGCCACCGCGGAACTCGGGGAGCACCTGGAACGCCGTCAGCAACACCGCGTCCGCGCTCGGCGGGGACGTCGGGAAGGCCAGCGCGCGCGGGACGGCGTTCGGCGGGGCGTACAGCACGAACCCGACCGGCAGCGTGTCGCTGTAGACGATGCGGCCGCACGAGCCCCACTCGAGCAGCACGCTCGACACCCAGGCTTCCTTCTCGACCTCGGTGGCGCCGAACTCCTCCGCCTGGTTCTTCAGGTGCGGGGCGAGCTCCCAGTAGACGCACCGGCGACAGCTCTTCGGCAAGTGCTCGAGGTTGTCCAGTGTGACGCCCACGACGCGACGCGACACCCGCGACCTCCCTGACCTGCGCTCCCGACCGGCTGCCCGGTCGTCAAGCCGCGCGGAACCACAGCACGAACACGGGAGCCATGGTCGAGGATAGGCCGATGTGACGAGCGCCGAAAGGCCAGGGGTCCCGGATGGGTGCACGGTTACACTCGACAGGATCTGTTAACCGAGCCCCGGGTGAATCGTCGATGACCGAGAACCGCCCCAGCAAGCCGCACAGCGGCCGCCAGAACCTCGACCCGCACCTCGAGCGGTACGCCGCTCGCACCGCGGGGATGACCGCTTCGGAGATCCGAGCGCTCTTCGCGGTCGCCAGCCGGCCCGAGGTGGTTTCGCTGGCCGGCGGCATGCCGAACCTGGCGGCGCTCCCGCTCGACACGCTCTCGGCGCAGGTGGCGGAGATCATCGCCGAGGACGGCCTGGTGGCGCTGCAGTACGGCTCCGCGCACGGCGTCCCCGCGCTGCGCGAGCAGATCTGCGAAATCATGGCGCTCGAAGGCATCAAGGCGCACCCGGACGACGTCGTCGTGACCGTCGGCTCCCAGATGGGCCTGGACATGGTCACGCGGCTGTTCTGCGACCCCGGTGACGTCGTGATCGCCGAAGGCCCGTCCTACGTCGGCGCGCTGGGCTCCTTCGCCGCTTACCAGGCGCAGGTCGTGCACGTGGCCATGGACGACAACGGCCTGGTGCCGGAGCTCCTGCGCGAGGCGCTCGCCCAGGCGGAGAAGGCCGGCCGCCGCGTCAAGTTCCTGTACACGATCCCGAACTTCCACAACCCCGCCGGCGTCACGCTGGCCGTCGAGCGACGCGCGGAGATCCTGGAGATCTGCCGCGAGCACGGCGTCCTGGTCGTCGAAGACAACCCGTACGGGTTGCTCGGCTTCGACGGCCAGACGTACCCGGCGCTGCGCTCGACCGACCCCGACAACGTCGTGTACCTCGGGTCGTTCTCCAAGACGTTCGCCTCCGGCCTGCGCGTCGGCTGGGTGCTCGCGCCGCACGCCGTGCGCGAGAAGCTCGTGCTGGCCGCGGAGTCGGCGACGCTGTGCCCGCCGACGTTCAACCAGATGATCGTGTCGCGCTACCTGGCGACGCACGATTGGAAGGGCCAGATCAAGAAGTTCCGGGAGAACTACCGCGACCGGCGCGACGCGATGCTGTCCGCGCTGGAGCAGTACCTGCCCCCGGGCTGCTCTTGGACGAAACCGGACGGCGGGTTCTACGTCTGGGTGACGGTGCCGGAGGGCGTCGACACCAAGGCGATGCTGCCGCGCGCGGTGACCGCCCGGGTGGCGTACGCGTCCGGCACCGGCTTCTACGCCGACGGCTTCGGCAGCCGCCAGATGCGGCTGTCGTACTGCTACCCGACACCGGAGCGGATCCGCGAGGGCGTGCGGCGGCTGGCCGCCGTGCTGGAGTCCGAAATGGACCTGGCCCGTACCTTCGGTAACGTGAGCGCGCGCCAGATCCAGGGACCGCAGACGCCGTCTCCGGACACGGTCTGATTCTTTTTAGGGCTAAGGAGTTTCCACGGTGGTCGACCGTACCGTTGCCGTGCTCGCCGGCGGCCTCTCGCACGAACGCGACGTCTCGCTGAGGTCCGGGCGACGGCTCTCCGCGGCGCTCAAGTCCGAAGGCCTCGGCATCGAGGAGTGGGACACCGACGCGGGCCTGCTGGAGCGCCTGCGCACCCAGCGGCCGGACGCGGTGGTCGTCGCGCTGCACGGCGGTGAGGGCGAGAACGGCTCGGTGCAGACGGTGCTGGAGATGCTGGAGGTGCCGTTCGTCGGCACCGGCTCCCAGGGCTGCCGCCGCGCGTGGGACAAGCCGACCGCGAAGGCGCTCATCGAGAACGCCGGGTTCACGACGCCGGACTGGGTGGTGCTGCCGCACAGCACGTTCCGCGAGCTGGGCGCCCAGGCGGTGCTCGACGCGATGGTGGAGCGCCTCGGCCTGCCGCTGATCCTCAAGCCCGACCAGGGCGGCTCGGCGCTCGGCACCCAGGTGGTCCGCGAAGCCACGGAACTCCCGGCGGCGATGGTCGGCTGCTTCGCCTACGGCGACACGGTGCTCGCCGAGCGGTTCGTGGACGGCGTCGAGGTGGCCGTGACGGTCATCGAGGGGGAGGACGGGCCCGAGGCCCTCCCCGCGGTCGAGATCGTCCCGGAGAGCGGCGTGTACGACTACACGGCCCGCTACACCGCCGGCCTGACGGACTTCTTCACCCCGGCGCGTCTCGACGACGCCGCGGCCAAGGCGGTGGCCGAGCTGGCCGTCGCCGCGCACCGCGTGCTCGGACTGCGGGACATCTCCCGCACCGACGCGGTCGTCACCGCGGACGGCACGGTGCACTTCCTCGAAGTGAACCCGTCGCCGGGGCTCACCGAGACGTCGACGGTACCGATGGCGATCGAAGCCGCGGGCAAGTCGCTCGGCACGGTGTTCGGCGAACTCATCGGACGCGCGATTTCCCGCTGACTCAGAGGTACGGACTGAAGTGGTCGGCCACCTGGTCGGCCACTTCTTCTGTGTTCCGGGAGCCGTCCACCGCCAAGACCCGGATGCCGTGATCGCGCGCGCTGCGGACGGCGTCTTCGGCGAGCAGCCGGTCCCGGGCGATCCGGTTCCGCTGTGCGAGTACGGGATCGCTGACGGCCGGCGAGAAGGTCCCGGCCCGCGGCAGGGCCTTCAGCTGGTGCTGCCGGAACTCCTCGGTCGGCACCATCACCACCATCCGGCGGGGCGAGTCGAGCAGCGGCGCCACGAACTCCGGGCGCAGCCCCCACCCCTCGGCGAGCAATGGCCGACCGGAGACGAGCGCGCGCAAGTCGTCGAGCGCCCACTCGAACCGCAACGCGAAAATCTCGCGCGACGCGGCCGCCATCTCCTCCGGCGTCGAGCGCACCCACATCCGTTCCGGATCACGCGCGGGTGCGCCGGCGGCGATCAAGCGGTCGTTGTGGCCGCGCGCATCGTGGTAGTCGTAGTGGTACGCCGTCAGCCCGTGCCGGACGGCGAGCAGCCGGGCGACGGTCGACTTGCCCGCCCACTGCGCACCGCCGATCCAGAGCGCGCGGCCGATCGAACCGGTCGGATCCCACACCGTTCCCCCCATTGCTCAGCGTCGCGACGGAATGATCGCTCCGCAATCATCACCGTGACGAAACACCCCGGGGTGATCCCTAATCGGTTTTCGGTGTCTGATTCATCCCATTCGCATCGATGATCGCGACGATCCGCTCGAGGTCGTCGACCGACCCGAACTCGAGGGTGATCCGGCCCTTGCGCCGGCCGAGGTCGACCTTCACGCGGGTGTCGAACCGGTCCGAGAGGCGGTTGGCGAGCTCCTGCAGTCCCGGCGCCTGGATCGGTTTGCGCGCGGCGGGCTTCGGCTTGGCCGGCTTCTCGCTCTTCTTGAGCGTGACGGCTTCCTCGGTCGCCCGGACCGACATGCCTTCCGCGATGATCCGCGCGGCGAGCTCTTCCTGGCTGTCCGCGTCCTCCAGCGACAGGAGCGCACGCGCGTGCCCGGCGGACAGGACGCCCGCGGCGACCCGGCGCTGGACCGGCAGGGGGAGCTTGAGGAGCCGGATCGTGTTGGTGATGACCGGGCGGCTGCGGCCGATCCGGCTCGCCAGCTCCTCGTGCGTCACCGCGAACTCGTCGAGCAGCTGCTGGTACGCCGCCGCCTCTTCGAGCGGATTCAGCTGGACGCGGTGGATGTTCTCCAGGAGCGCGTCGCGCAGCATCGACTCGTCGGCGGTCTGCCGGACGATCGCCGGGATCGCCTCGAGCTCCGCTTGTTGCGATGCCCGGAGCCGCCGCTCGCCCATGACGAGCTCGTACTCGTCGTTCCCGAGCTCGCGGACCACGATGGGCTGCATGAGCCCGAACTCGCGGATCGAGTGCTCGAGTTCGGCGAGCGCGTCCTCGTCGAAAACCTGCCGCGGCTGCTTCGGGTTGGGCTTGACCGAGCCGACCGGGATCTCGCGGTAGACGGCGCCGGCGACCTCGCCGCTGTGCTGCTTCGCCTGACCGTTGGCCGCGAACCAGCCCTTGTCTTCGGCCGCCTTCTTGTCCGCCGCCGTGTCACCGGCGGCGGCCAGAGGACCGCCGGTGGCGGGTCCGGTCGGGATCAGGGCGGCGAGGCCGCGCCCCAGCCCTCCTCGGCGCTCGGTCATGTCGAACTACCCCTCTCCAACTTTGCGCCGCGCTCGGCGATCTCCTTGGCCGCGTCGACGTAGCTCATCGCACCGCGCGAACCGGGATCGTAAGCGAGGACGGTCTGGCCGTAGCCAGGCGCCTCCGACACCTTCACGCTGCGGGGGATGACGGTCTTCAGCACGGTGTCGCCGAAGTGGCTGCGGACCTCGTTCGTCACCTGGTCGGCCAGCTTGGTCCGGCCGTCGTACATGGTGAGGAGGATCGTCGAGACGTGGAGCTCGCGGTTGAGGTGCTGCTGCACGAGCTCGATGTTGCTCAGCAGCTGCCCGAGACCTTCGAGCGCGTAGTACTCGCACTGGATCGGGATGAGCACCTCCTGCGCGGCGACCATCGCGTTGACCGTGAGGAGGCCGAGCGACGGCGGGCAGTCGATGAAGACGTAGTCGACGCCGATCTCGTTGAGGATCTCCGAGGAGATCGCTTCCTTGAGCCGGGACTCGCGGGACGCCATCGAGACGAGCTCGATCTCGGCGCCGGCGAGGTCGATCGTCGCGGGAACGCAGAAGAGGTTCGGCGACTGCTCGGTCGCCTGGGCGGCCTCCGCGAGCGTCACCTCACCGATCAGCACCTCGTAGATGGACGGCGTCCCGGACCGGTGGTCGACGTCGAGCGCGGTGCTCGCGTTGCCCTGCGGGTCGAGGTCGACCACGAGCGTCTTGAGCCCGTGGACGGCGAGCGCGGCGGCGAGGTTGACCGTGCTCGTGGTCTTGCCGACGCCGCCCTTCTGGTTGGCGACGGTCAGCACCCGACGGCGGCCGGGCCGCGGCAGCGTCCCTTCCTCCGGGTGCAGCAGACGCGCGGCGCGGGCGGCTTCTTCGGCGATCGGGGTCCAGCCCACGTCGGGGGTGGTCTCTGTGGAGTCGGACGGCGGGGGATTCACCGGTCTCGACACCTCCTCCATGTTGACGTCTGGTCGGTGGTCGAGTCGCGTCGTTTCACGTGGAACATGGCGACCCGTTAACGCTTCCTGCTCCGCGCCTTCGGCTTGCTTGCTGCTGGGAGGCGACGGATCTTCACGACCGTGCTGGGGACCTCTAGTACTGCGGCACCGCATTCGACGATCAGTGGGTCGGCCCCGCCGGCCTTGCGGATGGCGGCGCCGTCCCGGTCGATCTCGTCCGCCGCGCTGGCGCCCTTGAGGGCCACCAGGAAACCGTCGGAACGAACGAGCGGCAGACACCAGTCCGCGAGCCGGGCGAGCGGGGCGACCGCGCGAGCGGTGACGATGTCGGCGCCACCGAGCCGCTCACGCACAGGCCGCTCCTCCGCGCGTCCACGGACGATGGTGATCGGGAGTTCCAGCTTCTCGGCCACCTCGGCCAGCCAGTCCACCCGGCGAGCCATCGGTTCAAGCAAGACGATATCGAGGTCCGGTCGCGCGATCGCGAGCGGTACTCCCGGAAGCCCCGCTCCCGAGCCGACGTCGACGACACGAGCCCCTTCGGGCATCTGCTCGCCGATGACGGCCGAGTTGAGGACGTGCCGTTCCCACAGCCGCTCGACCTCACGCGGCCCGATCAGCCCGCGCTCGACGCCGTGACGCTCCAGGAGTTCGACGTACCCGGCGGCTTGGTCGACGTGCTCACCGAACACCCGCTCCGCCGCGGCCCGTACCGCCACCGCGGCCTGATCCAAGCTCACTCCGTCTACTCCTCGTCCGCGCGTTTCACGTGAAACCGCGCTCGTTCGATTGTCCCTGATGTCGGAGCGAAAACGAGCCGACAGACCGCAGATGTGGACAACTCCACTCACCCGGCGGCCGCCTGTGGGTGGTTCCACGTGAAACACGGCCGCCCGCACCGTCGAACGCGAGCGCGTTCCACGTGAAACATCACCGCTGTAATTCGCCCGGCCGCGGCCGGGCGTTCCGCAACCGGATCCCGCTGAAGCCGAGCGAGCTCGTCGACACCGCATCGACGAACGGCCACAGGTTGGTCAGCACGCGCAGCTCGATCCCCGCCTCGTCGTGGAGCGCCAGCAGATCGCCGACCGGCTCCGGCGGTCCGAACGGGGAGACCGGCTCGGTCGACACGACCGCGTGCGCCTCCGCACCGAACGGCCGGAACGACGCCGCCGCGAACCGGTACGCGTACAGCCGGACCGACCGCAGCGCCGGGAGCCAGCCGTACTCGATCGCGTGCACCCGGGCGCTGCCAAGCCACGCGCGGTCCGCCGCCGTGGTCGTCTCGACCGGCCAAGCCAGCACGCGGGGGCACTGTCGCGGAAACCAGTAGTCCGGCGCCCGCGCCGCGTCGACCGCCCACACGTACGCCTCCGGCTGCCGGGCCGTCGCGGCCACGTGCGGCTCGAAGCGGGTGATCGCCGGGTCTTCCGAAAAGTGGAGTACTTCGCCGGGGGCCGGACGCATCGACCACACCTAGCACAAAAAGAAGCGGCCCCACCCGGAGGTGGGGCCGCTTCGCGAAACCGGGTCTCAGGACTCCGGGAAGATCACCACGCGGCGCTTCGGGTCTTCGCCCTCGCTCTCGCTGGTGACACCGGCGACCGTCGCCACCGCGTCGTGGACCACCTTGCGCTCGAACGGGCTCATCGGCTGGAGCCGCACCCGCTCGCCGCTCTGGAGGACCGACTCCGCCGTCGAGCGGCCGAGCTCGCGGAGCTCCTCGCGACGGTCCGCGCGCCAGCCCGCGATGTCCAGCATCAGCCGGCTGCGCGAGCCGGTCTCCTGCTGGACCGCCAGGCGGGTCAGCTCCTGCAGCGCCTCGAGCACGGTGCCGCGCGGGCCGACGAGCTTCTCCAGGTCTTCGCCGCCGTCGATGCTGACGATCGCGCGGCCCGCTTCGACGTCCAAGTCGATGTCGCCGTCGTAGTCGAGCAGATCGAGCAGCCGCTCGAGGTAGTCGCCGGCGATGTCGCCCTCCTGCACGAGGACGTCGTCACCACCGCCCGCCTTCTGCTCGCCCGCTTCTCCGTCGGCCGGGGTCACGTCGTCCTTATCGGCGTCGATCGTCTCGATCGTCTCCGACATCATTCGTCTCCTCTCCGAACCGGTCGCGCCTCAGCGGCGCTTCCGGCCCGACTTCCTGGTCGAGTCTTTGAGAAGGCCCGGCACGTCGGTGCCGTTGTCCTTCGAGCCGTTCTGGCCGTTGGTCTCGGTGGGCGTCGTGTCCGCCTTCGCGGAATCGCTCGCGGAAGTCGTCTGGGCGAAGCCGTGGGCCGAACCCGCCTTCGCGACCTTCTTCGGGGCGCCGCCCTGAGCCGGCTGGTTCTTCTTCTGCTGGACCGGCTTCTGACCGACCTTCGGCGCGGTCGGCTTCTGGCCCGGCTTCGGGCCGAGCGACGCGCGCTTCTCCGCGGCCTCCGCCTTGCGGGCCGCCTCTTCCTTGTCGATCTTCGTGTAGACGAGCCGCTGCTGCATCAGGGTCCAGCCGTTGTTCGCCAGCCAGTAGAAGAGGAGGCCGAGCGGGAACAGCGCACCGAAGACGAGCACACCGAGCGGGAAGATGTACATCGTCAGCTTGTTCATGATCGCGGTCTGCGGGGTGGCCGACGCGGCGTTCTGGCGGGCCACCGAGTGCCGCGCGGTGAGGTGCGTGGCGATCGACGCGACGATCATCAGGGGCAGCGCGACCGGGAGCACGCTCCAGTGGAAGCCGACGTTCGTGGCCCCGCCGCTGACGACACCGACACCGTTGTAGACGGCCTCACCGAGGTTGACGCCGAAGAGCTTCGCGTTGACGTAGGACTCGACGTCGTGCTGGCTGAAGAAGTAGTTCTCGGTCTTCGGCCCGCCACCGGGCGGCGGCATGGTGAACGCGCGCAGGACGTGGTTCAGGCCGATGAAGACCGGGATCTGGAGCAGCATCGGCAGGCAGCTGCCGAGCGGGTTGACGCCGTGCTCGCGCTGGAGCTTCTGCATCTCCTGCGCTTGGCGCTGCCGGTCGCTCGCGTACTTCTTCTGGATCTTCTTCATCTCCGGCGCGAAGTCCTGCATCTTCTTCATCGACCGGACCTGGTTCACGAACGGCTTGAACATGATGCCGCGGACGGTGAACGTCAGGAAGATGATGCCGAGGATCCAGGCAACCGCCGTCGACTCCCCGAAGATGAACCCGAAGACCTTGTGCCAACACCAGAGGATGAAGGACACGGGGTAGTAGATGAAATCGAGCACTGCTGCTACTCCTCGATCGGTGTTTCAGGTCGTCGGTGGCGCCACGAGAACTCCTCGGGCACGGGGTCGCGGCCGGGTGGCGTCCAGGGGCCGCAGCGCAGCAGCCGGCGCAGCGCGAGGTAGGAGCCGCGGCCGGCACCGTGCCGGGTGAGGGCTTCGACTGCGTACGCGCTGCAGCTCGGGTAGAACCGGCAAGCCGGCGGGAGGAAGGGCGAGATCGCCTTGCGGTAGAGCTTGATGGGGAGGAGCAGGACCCAGGCGACGGGACCGGGGCGCGGGGGCGCGGGTTCGACGTCGTGGGAGTGGTCGTGCTCGGGGGTGGCTCGCATGCCGGTCACACCGCTGATCCGTGGTCGGGGGTCGCGTCCGCGGGACGCGTCGGGCGGGGGACATCCCCGGCCGGACGGCGCGACGACAGAAGCCCCAGCCGACGCAGCGCGGCGTCGAGATCGGACCCGAGCTCGGCGCTGGACGCGGTCGACGACGGCGGTAATGCCCGTACGACCAACGAAGTGCCGGCGGGCAGTGTTCCGAGCTTGGCGGAAACGAGATGACGCAATCGGCGGGAGACGCGGTGGCGCACCACCGAGTTGCCGACGGCCTTGCTCACCACAAAACCCGCCCTGGCCGCCGACGGTTGGTCGGCGGCCCCGGACGGGTCCGTGGTCAGTGCGTGGACGACGAGGCGACGCCTGCCTGCCCGGGACCCGCGACGGAGAACCACGCGGAAATCCTCGCTCCGCCGCAGACGTGCGGCAGCCGGCAGCACGGCGCGCCCCGACGTGCCGGATCAGGCGGACAGCGCGGCGCGGCCCTTGCGACGACGGCCAGCCAGGATGGCCCGGCCGGCACGCGTCCGCATGCGCAGGCGGAAGCCGTGCGTCTTGGCGCGACGGCGGTTGTTCGGCTGGAAGGTGCGCTTACCCTTGCTCACTGCTTCTCCTGTGTGTCGCGTCGGGCGGGAAGAATCTCTTCCCCCCACCTGGCGTGTCGTGCGGGCGCACGGCAGTCTCTGGTGTCTCCTACCAACGTGTGGCCTCGTCACGACGAGCGACGACAACGTGGGCACGCGAATAGCACCCGTCGCATACGGGAGACCTTACGAGGGTACGCACCCCCGTCGGGCGGCCGGTAAGCACCCCCTCGGCCACGGTACGCGACCGGCTCGCGGAGGCGAGATCATCGACGCCGCGGCACCGAATGGCAACACGCCGTGCACCGTGAAATGCTGGCCGCCGAGGATGCCTTGTGGCAGCGGGCGGGGCTTGTTAGCGTGCCCCTCTCGGGTCACCGGTCGAGGTGCACGAGTATCCGGGTGGTGGAGTGCCCACCGGCGTACGACGAGCCCGCAGGTGGCGTCGCCGCGGGTCGCCGTACATTAGTGCACAGCTGTGGACAACTATGTGGATATTCGCTGTGCCGGTGCACACGCGGGTCCGCTGATGCGCTAGGGCCGCGTGACCAGGGGCGTTCGGCCGTCCACGCCGACGAGGGGAGGGGAGCCAGTCAGGTGTCGGAGCACCAGCACAATCTGGGTGTCATCTGGGAACAGGTGGTACGCGAACTGTCGGACGGGACCCTGTCCCCGCAGCAGCGCGCGTGGATGCGCGTCACCCGCCCGATCGGCCTGCTCGACGGCACCGCCCTGCTGGCGGCCCCCAGCGACTTCGCGAAGGAAGCGATCGAACGCGGCCTGCGCGGCGCGATCACGGACGCGCTTTCCCGGCGGCTCGGCCGCGCCATCTCGCTCGCAGTGAAGGTCGACAGCGCCGAAGCGGTGGCCCCGGCCCCCGCCCCCCGCTACGCGCCGTCACCCGGCCGGGTGGAAAACGGCGCGGCCCCCGAGCCGGTCCCGTCGCTGCCGGCCAACGGCGCGCCGATGATGCCCCCGCCGCGTCCCGAACCGGTTCCGCCGCTGCCGCCGCACCAGGCCGGCGCCGCGAAGCCGGACGACGGGGACGACACCGACGAAGAGGTGGACGAAGAAGGCGACGCGCTCGCCGCCGTCCACGAGATCTGGCCCACGTTCTCCGGGCAGCCGATCGCCGGCCAGCCCTACACCGCGCCGGCGCAGCCGCAGACGTCGAAGACGAAGCTGAACGAGAAGTACACCTTCGACACCTTCGTCATCGGCGCGTCCAACCGCTTCGCGCACGCGGCCGCGGTCGCCGTCGCCGAAGCGCCCGCCCGCGCGTACAACCCGCTCTTCATCTGGGGCGAGTCCGGGCTCGGCAAGACGCACCTGCTGCACGCGGTCGGCCACTACGCGCAGCGGCTCTTCCCCGGCATGCGCGTCCGGTACGTCTCGACCGAAGAGTTCACGAACGACTTCATCAACTCGCTGCGCGACGACCGCAAGGTCGCCTTCCAGCGGCGCTACCGCGACATAGACATCCTGCTCGTCGACGACATCCAGTTCCTGGAAGGCAAAGAAGGTACGCAGGAAGAGTTCTTCCACACCTTCAACACCCTCCACAACGCGAACAAGCAGATCGTCGTCAGCTCCGACCGCCCGCCGAAGCGCCTCGAGACGCTGGAGGACCGGCTGCGGACGCGGTTCGAGTGGGGCCTCATCACCGACATCCAGCCGCCCGAGCTCGAGACGCGCATCGCGATCCTCCGGAAGAAGGCGGCGCAGGACAGGCTGGCGGTGCCCGGCGAGGTCCTGGAGTTCATCGCTTCGCGCGTCGAGGCGAACATCCGGGAGCTCGAAGGCGCGCTCATCCGCGTCACGGCGTTCGCGTCGCTGAACCAGCAGCCGGTCGACGTCGGGCTCGCGGAGATCGTGCTGCGGGACCTGATCCCGGACTCGCACGCGCCGGAGATCACCGCGCCGACCATCATGGGCGTCACGGCCGAGTTCTTCGACGTGACGCTCGACGACCTGTGCGGCCCCGGCAAGACGAAGGCGCTCGCCACGGCCCGCCAGATCGCGATGTACCTCTGCCGCGAGCTGACCGACATGTCGCTGCCGAAGATCGGGCAGACGTTCGGCGGCCGCGACCACACGACCGTCATGCACGCGGACAAGAAGATCCGCAAGGAGATGGCCGAGCGCCGGCGCATCTACGACCAGGTGCAGGAGCTGACGTCGCGCATCAAGCAGCGCGCCCGCCAGTAGCACTTCTCCCTTACTCCGCAACGACTTCGGGGCGTCCGCACACAGTGGACGCCCCGAAGTCGTCTTCGGCGTGCCCGCGCGAAATTCGTGAAACTTCTTTGTACACAAGCGGGTTTCCCCATGGTGTGGGCAGTTTGCCCACAGTGCCAACGGATCTCCCATCAGCGACGACGCGGATTTCGTCCACACCCCGCCCACAGGTGATCCACAGCGCATCCACACCTTTGTCCACGCTGATTCCACAGGTTGCCCACATTCTGTGCACAGGAGGAGCCGATCACCCGGAAGGGCGAACCGGACCTCTCCGGGCGTCCTCAGAACCTGGGGACGGATCGCCCCACACCTGGGGACAACCGTGGGGACAACTGGGGATGGCTGTGGACGAATCGGCGCCCGCCCGAAACCATCCACCGACGCCCCGATCTACCCACAGGACTGCCACCACGGTTACCCACATGCCCGCGAGCCGTCCGACCTGCGCGAACGAGCTCGATCCACACAATCCACAACGCCTACTACTGCTACTGCCCTTAGATCTTTTCTAAGAGAGAACAAAACAAAAACAGGCGATGGACGAAGTTGGGGACAGCCGCGAGAACGTGTCGTCAAGTCGACAAAGTCAAGGGGAGGCCGAGGTGACGTCGGCCGCCGCGACGGCCTAACGTGGACGCCTGCACCTGGTCCGCGCTCCGGCCGCTCACGCGGAGGGCGGACCGGCCGGAGGGGGCAGCCGGTCACTGTCCCGCGAGAAGAGGCCTGGCCCGAGCCACCGCGGCTCGGTCGTCGAAAGGATGCGCGCATGAAGATCCGCGTCGAGCGTGACGGGCTCGCCGACGCCGTCGCGTGGGTGGCCAGAAGCCTCCCCTCCCGGCCTCCCGTGCCGGTTCTCGGCGGTGTCCTCCTCGACGCCGGTCCGGACGGCGACACCGACGCGCTGACCGTCTCGGGCTTCGACTACGAGGTTTCCGCGACGGTGGGTGTCCCGGCGACCATCGCCGACGGCGGCCGCCTGCTGGTCTCCGGCCGCCTCCTCGCCGACATCACCAAGGCGCTGCCCGCGCAGCCGGTCGAGATCTCCGTCGACGGCGCCCGCGCCACCATCACGTGCGGCAGCGCGCGCTTCTCCTTGCCGACCATGCCGGTCGAGGACTACCCGCAGCTGCCGTCCCAGCCCGCCTTCGCGGGCGAGCTCGCCGGCGACGCGTTCGGCCAGGCCGTCACCCAGGTCGTCGTCGCCGCGGGCAAGGACGACACCCTGCCGATGCTGACCGGCATGCGGCTCGAGATCTCCGGCAGCTCGCTGACCCTCGTCGCGACCGACCGCTTCCGGCTCGCCATGCGCGAGTTCACCTGGCAGCCCGCCGAAGGCCTGGCCGACGCCGCGGTGCTCGTCCCGGCTCGCACCCTCGCCGAAGCGGCCAAGACGCTCGGCGCTAGCGGCGCCACCATCCGCCTCGCCCTCGCCAGCGGCGAAGGCCTGCTCGGCCTGTCCGGTTCCGGGCGCTACACGACGACCCGCCTGCTCGACGCGGAATTCCCGCCGTACCGCCAGTTGCTGCCCGCGTCGCACACTTCACGCGCGGTCATCGACGTGTCCGCTCTCACCGAGTCCATCAAGCGCGTTTCGCTGGTGGCGGAGCGGGGGACTCAGGTACGACTGGAGTTCGGGGACAACTCGCTGCGGTTGTCCGCGGGCGGCGACGACGAAGGAAGCGCCGAAGAGGAGCTCCAGGTCGAGTACGAAGGTGAGCCGGTGACCATCGCGTTCAACCCGGGTTACCTCGTCGACGGCCTCGGCGCGCTCCACAGCGACCGGGCGGAGCTGACGTTCACCACGCCGAACCGCCCCGCGCTGATCAAGCCCGCCGACGCCGAGGGCAACGTCGTCCCCGGCTACCTCTACCTCCTGATGCCGGTCCGCCTGCCGGGCTGACCCGCACTTTTCGTTAGCACGTAAGGGGATCTCATGGTTCAGCTCGGTCTGATCGGCCTGGGCAAGATGGGCTTCAACATGCGTGAGCGGCTGCGCGCGGCCGGTCACGAGGTGGTCGGCTACGACCGCAACCCGGACGTCTCCGACACGACGTCGCTCGAGGACCTGGTGTCCAAACTGGACGGCCCGCGGATCGTGTGGATCATGGTGCCGGCCGGCGAGCCGACCCGGCAGACCGTCACCGAGCTCGGCAACCTGCTGTCCGCCGGCGACATGGTGATCGACGGCGGCAACTCGAAGTACACCGACGACAAGCTGAACGCCGATCTCCTGGCTGCGAAGGAAATCGGCTACGTCGACTGCGGCGTGTCCGGTGGCGTGTGGGGCAAGGACAACGGCTACGGCCTGATGGTCGGCGGCACGGCCGCCGACGTCGAGCGCGCGATGCCGATCTTCGACGCGCTGCGACCGGAAGGCCCGCGCGAAGAAGGCTTCTCGCACGCCGGCGACGTCGGCGCGGGCCACTACGCGAAGATGATCCACAACGGCATCGAGTACGGCATGATGCAGGCCTTCGCCGAAGGTTTCGAGCTGCTCGAGGCCGCGAAGGTCGTCAACGACGTGCCCGCGGTGATCAAGGGCTGGCAGCGCGGCACGGTCGTCCGGTCCTGGCTGCTCGACCTGCTCGTGCGCGCGCTCGACGAGGACCCGGAGCTGGACGACCTCGAAGGCTACGTCGAGGATTCCGGCGAAGGCCGGTGGACGCTCGAAGAGGCGATCAACAACGCGGTGCCGGCGCCGGTCATCTCGGCCGCGCTCTTCGCGCGGTTCGCTTCGCGCCAGGAGCACTCGGCCGCGATGCGCGCGGTCGCCGCGCTGCGCAACCAGTTCGGCGGGCACGCCGTGAAGAAGGTCGGCGGATAAGGAGTTCCGGGTGCATCTGCGTCACCTGCAGGTCACCGACTTCCGCTCCTGGCCGCAGGCCGATCTCGCGCTCGACCCGGGGCCGACCGTGCTGGTCGGCCAGAACGGTCGCGGCAAGACCAACCTGCTCGAGGCGATCGGGTACGTCGCGACGCTGGGCTCGCACCGCGTCGCGACGGACGCGCCGCTGATCCGGCACGGCTGCGAGCGCGCGCTGGTGCGGGTCGCGGTGGTCAACGACGACCGCGAGCTGACCGTCGAGCTCGAGATCACGGCGGGCCGCGCGAACCGCGCCCGGGTCAACCGCGGCGCGGTCGGCCGGCCGCGAGACGTGCTCGGGATCCTGCGCACGGTGCTGTTCTCGCCGGAGGACTTGGCGCTCGTGCGGGGCGACCCGGGCGAGCGACGCCGGTTCCTCGACGAGCTGCTCGTGCTGCGGGCGCCGCGGTACGCCGGGGTCCGCGCGGACTACGAGAAGGTGTTGAAGCAGCGCAACGCCTTGCTGAAGACGGCGGGTAAACGACGTACGGGCCGCGAAGACCCGTACGCGCTGTCGACGCTGGAAGTCTGGGACGACCACCTTTCGGTGGCGGGCGCGGAGCTGCTGGCCGCGCGCCTGAACCTCGTCGCGGACCTCGGGCCGCACGCGGCCGCGGCGTACATGGGGGTGGCGCCCGACTCCCGGCCGGCGAAGATCGCGTACCGGTCGTCGCTGGGTGCCGCCCTGCCGGAGACGTACGGCGTACCGGACGGGGAACGCGCGCAACCCGACGTCCTCAAGGACGTCTTACTCAAGGCGCTCGGTGAAGCCCGGAAGGCCGAACTCGAGCGCGGGATCAGCTTGGTCGGCCCGCACCGGGACGAGCTGGAGCTGATCCTGGGCGAGGCGCCGGCCAAGGGCTACGCGAGCCACGGCGAGTCGTGGTCGTTCGCGCTGGCTCTCCGGCTCGGCAGTTACGAGCTGCTGCGCGGGGAGGCGGGCGAACCGGTGCTGCTGCTCGACGACGTGTTCGCCGAGCTGGACCGCAAGCGCCGGGCCCGGCTGGCCGAAGTGGCGGCGAGCGCCGAGCAGGTGCTGGTGACCGCCGCGGTCGACGAAGACGTGCCCAGCGAGCTGGCCGGCGGCCGGTTCGTGGTGGCGGATGGCGAGATCACGCGTGGCTGAGCACGACGAGAGACCACCCGGTGTGACGGGCCGCACAAACCGCACCCGATCTGGGGACAAACCTGTGGACAGTGTGGATAACACGGTGAATGAGTTATCGCTGCCCGTGACCGTACGGCCAGATAGGTGGCGTAAAACGCCCGAAAGCGGCACCAAGCCGCCGGCTGGCACTGAGCGTGACGGCGGTGCTGGGCCGAACGAGGCACCCCCGACCGGACGCGACCTCGCCCACGCCGCGCTCGAAGCGGCCAAGGCGAAGGCCAAGGAGCGGGGCACCTCACCGGGCTACCGGCGGCGCACCGTCGGTGGCGGTAGCGGGCAGAACCCCCGGCGTCGCCGCTGGTCAGGGCCGGGAGCGGACCCGCGCGACCCGCAGCCGCTCGGCCGGCTCGTCTCCCGGCTGGTCACCGACCGGGGCTGGAACGAGAGTGTCACGACCGCCCGCGTCTTCGCCCAGTGGGGGCGCCTGGTCGGCGAAGACGTCGCCGAACACGCCCAGCCGGTCGCGCTGAAGGACGGCGAACTCACCGTGCGCGCGAGCTCCACGGCGTGGGCCACCCAGCTCCGGCTGCTGCAGGGAAAACTGCTGCACAAGATCGCCGCGGGCGTCGGCAACGGCGTCGTCAAGCGGATGCGGATCCAGGGTCCGACCGCCCCGAGCTGGCGGAAAGGGCCCCGGCACGTGCCGGGGCGCGGCCCGCGTGACACGTACGGCTGACCCGGGTTGCGCGTTGCTCGGTTGAATGCCCCGAGAACGCATCCAGACCTCCCGAGATACGTCAAGACTCGGCTCGAACCGATTTCGTTCGTCTGTGACGCGTTCAGGGGTGTCCTTGCCGCATGTCAGCGGACGCGGCCAAGTACACTGAGAGGGAGCGAGCGTCCGCTCGGGCGAGACGAGGAGAAACAACGCCGGTGACCGAGAAC
The DNA here is from genome assembly GCF_014873755.1 of Amycolatopsis lexingtonensis. Lineage (NCBI taxonomy): Bacteria > Bacillati > Actinomycetota > Actinomycetes > Pseudonocardiales > Pseudonocardiaceae > Amycolatopsis > Amycolatopsis lexingtonensis. The sequence goes on along the minus strand of NZ_JADBEG010000001.1, from coordinate 7,317,826 downwards.
AAGCACGAGTACAACGCGTCGTCGATCACGGTGCTCGAAGGCCTCGAAGCGGTCCGCAAGCGCCCCGGCATGTACATCGGTTCCACCGGTGAACGCGGCCTGCACCACCTCGTCCAGGAGGTCGTCGACAACTCCGTGGACGAGGCGATGGCCGGGTACGCCACCAAGGTCGAGGTTACTCTCCTCGCCGACGGCGGGGTGCGCGTCGTCGACGACGGCCGCGGCATCCCGGTCGACATGCACCCCAAGGAGAACAAGCCGACCATCGAGGTCGTGCTCACCCAGCTGCACGCGGGCGGCAAGTTCGACAGCGACTCCTACGCGGTGTCCGGCGGTCTGCACGGCGTCGGCATCTCCGTGGTGAACGCGCTCTCGACGAAGCTGCTCGCCGAGGTCAAGTACGGCGGCCGCAGCTGGCGCCAGCTGTACACCGACCAGATCCCGGGGCCGCTCGAGGACCTCGGCCCGGCGACCGAGACCGGCACGACGATGACGTTCTGGGCCGACGGCGACATCTTCGAGACCACGACGTACAACTTCGAGACGATCTCGCGCCGGCTCCAGGAGATGGCGTTCCTCAACAAGGGGCTGACGCTGTCCCTGCGCGACGAGCGCGTCGCCGACGAGGAGACCGAGGAAGACGCGGAGGGCAAGGTCGCCCGCGTCAAGGAGAAGGTCTACTGCTACCCGGGCGGGCTCGAGGACTTCGTCAAGCACATCAACGGCAGCAAGGACCCGATCCACCCCAGCGTGATCTCCTTCGACGCGAAGGGCACCGGCCTCGAGGTCGAGGTCGCGATGCAGTGGAACACCGGGTTCACGCCGTCGGTCTACACGTTCGCCAACACCATCAACACGCACGAGGGCGGCACCCACGAAGAGGGCTTCCGCGCCGCGCTGACCCGCGTCGTCAACGCGTACGCGCGCGACAAGAAGCTGCTCAAGGAGAAGGACGCCAACCTGACCGGTGACGACGTGCGCGAGGGTCTCGCCGCCATCGTCTCCATCAAGCTGGGCGAGCCGCAGTTCGAAGGCCAGACCAAGACCAAGCTGGGCAACAGCGAGGCCAAGACGTTCGTGCAGCAGCAGTCGAACGAGTGGCTGGCCGACTGGTTCGAGCGCAACCCCACCGAGGCGAAGACGATCATCAACAAGTCGATCTCCTCGGCGCAGGCCCGGATGGCCGCCCGCAAGGCGCGCGACCTGGTCCGCCGCAAGGGCGCGCTCGACATCGGCGGCCTGCCGGGAAAGCTGAAGGACTGCCGCTCCACCAAGCCGGAGGAGTGCGAGCTCTACATCGTCGAGGGTGACTCGGCCGGCGGCTCGGCCAAGGAGGGCCGGGACTCGATGTACCAGGCGATCCTGCCGATCCGCGGCAAGATCATCAACGTCGAGAAGGCCCGCATCGACCGCGTCCTCAAGAACACCGAGGTCCAGTCGCTGATCACCGCGCTGGGCACCGGCATCCACGACGAGTTCGACCTCTCGAAGCTGCGCTACCACAAGATCGTGCTGATGGCCGACGCCGACGTCGACGGCCAGCACATCACCACGCTGCTGCTCACCCTGCTGTTCCGGTTCATGACCCCGCTGATCGAGCACGGCCACGTCTTCCTGTCGCGGCCGCCGCTGTACAAGATCAAGTGGCCGCGGACGGAGCCGGAGTACGCCTACTCCGACCGCGAGCGCGACGCCGTCATCAAGGCGGGTGTCGAGGCCGGCAAGAAGCTGCCGAAGGACGACGCGATCCAGCGCTACAAGGGTCTCGGCGAGATGAACGCCGAAGAGCTGTGGGAGACCACGATGGACCCGGCGAACCGCCTGCTGGGCCGGGTCACGATGGACGACGCCGCCCAGGCCGACGACCTCTTCTCGGTCCTGATGGGCGAGGACGTCGAGGCCCGCCGCTCGTTCATCACGCGCAACGCGAAGGACGTGCGCTTCCTGGACGTGTAGGCGTCCCCCGCTCTTGTCCCGCCTGGACCACCCGCACCCGAGAAGGACCCCATGACGGAAACCCTGCCGCCGGCTCCGGAAAACGACCGGATCGAACCGGTCGACATCCAGCAGGAGATGCAGCGCTCCTACATCGACTACGCGATGAGCGTGATCGTGTCGCGCGCGCTGCCCGACGTCCGCGACGGCCTCAAGCCGGTCGCCCGCCGGATCCTGTACTCGATGTTCGACTCCGGCTTCCGGCCGGACCGCGGGTACAACAAGTGCTCCCGCGTCGTCGGCGACGTCATGGGCAACTACCACCCGCACGGCGACTCGGCGATCTACGACGCGCTGGTGCGGCTCGCCCAGCCGTGGTCGCTGCGCTACCCGCTGATCGACGGCCAGGGCAACTTCGGCTCGTCGGGCAACGACCCCGCGGCCGCCATGCGGTACACGGAGTCCCGGCTCGCGCCGCTGGCCATGCAGATGCTGGCCGACATCGAAGAAGACACCGTCGACTTCTCCGACAACTACGACGGCCGCACGCAGGAGCCCGACGTCCTGCCGTCGCGGTTCCCGAACCTGCTGGTCAACGGCGGTTCCGGGATCGCGGTCGGGATGGCGACCAACATCCCGCCGCACAACCTGCGCGAGGTCTCCGAGGGCGTCGTCTGGGCGCTGGAGAACCCCGAGGCGACCGACGACGAGCTGCTGGCCGCGCTGCTGGTCCGCATCAAGGGCCCGGACTTCCCGACCAAGGCGATGATCCTCGGCACGTCCGGCATCGAAGACGCCTACCGCACGGGCCGCGGCTCGATCCGGATGCGCGCGGTCGTCGAGGTCGAGGAAGACGCGAAGGGCCGCACGATCCTGGTCGTGTCGGAGCTGCCGTACCAGGTCAACCCGGACAACCTGGTCGAGAACATCGCGAACCTGGTCCGCGACGGCAAGCTCACCGGCATCGCCGACATCGCCGACGAGTCCAACAGCCGCTCCGGCATGCGGATCGTCGTCACGATCAAGCGGGACGCGGTCGCGAAGGTCGTGCTGAACAACCTGTTCAAGCACACCCAGCTGCAGCAGAACTTCGGCGTCAACATGCTGGCGCTGGTCGACGGCGTGCCGCGCACGCTGCGGCTCGACCAGATCATCCGGCACTACGTGAAGCACCAGGTCGAGGTCATCGTCCGGCGGACCAAGTTCCGCCTGAAGAAGGCCGAGGAGCGGGCCCACATCCTGCGTGGGTACGTCAAGGCGCTGGACATGCTCGACGAGGTCATCGCCCTCATCCGGCGGTCGCCCTCGGCGGACGAAGCCCGGCCGGCCCTGATGGAGCTGCTGGACGTCGACGAGATCCAGGCCACCGCGATCCTCGACATGCAGCTGCGGCGCCTCGCCGCCCTGGAGCGCCAGCGGATCATCGACCAGCTGGCCGAGATCGAGCTCGAGATCGCCGACCTCAAGGACATCCTCGAGAAGCCGGAGCGGCAGCGCGCGCTGATCCGCGACGAGCTGATGGCGATCGTCGAGAAGTACGGCGACGACCGGCGCACCCAGATCGTCGGCTTCGGCGGCGACGTCACCGACGAAGAGCTCATCGCGGTCGAGGACGTCGTCGTCACCATCACCCGCACGGGGTACGCCAAGCGGACGAAAACCGATCTGTACCGCTCGCAGAAGCGCGGCGGCAAGGGCGTGCAGGGCGCGACGCTGAAGCAGGACGACATCGTCCAGCACTTCTTCGTCTGCTCGACGCACGACTGGATCCTGTTCTTCACGAACAAGGGCCGCGTCTACCGGACCAAGACCTACGAGCTGCCCGAGGCCAACCGCAACGCGCGCGGCCAGCACGTGGCGAACCTCATGGCGTTCCAGCCGGACGAGCAGATCGCCCAGGTCATCCAGATCAAGAACTACGAAGTCGCGCCCTACCTGGTGCTCGCGACCAAGCGCGGCCTGGTCAAGAAGACCAAGCTCACCGACTTCGACTCCAACCGCTCCGGCGGCCTCATCGCCATCAACCTGCGCGAAGGCGACGAGCTGGTCGGCGCGGTGCTCGCGGCGGCCGAGGACGACCTGCTGCTGGTGTCGGCCGAGGGCCAGTCGATCCGCTTCCACGCGACCGACGAGGCGCTGCGCCCGATGGGCCGCCCGACGTCCGGCGTGATGGGGATGCGCTTCAACGACGGCGACGAGCTGCTCGGCATCAGCGTCGTCAAGGAAGGCAAGTTCCTGCTGGTCGCGACCGACGGCGGGTACTCCAAGCGCACGCCGATCGAGGACTACCCGGTCCAGGGCCGCGGCGGCAAGGGCGTGCTCACCATTCAGCACGACCGCAAACGTGGCAGGCTGGTGGGAGCGCTCATCGTCGACGCCGAGGACGAGCTCTACGCGATCACCTCGAGCGGCGGCGTGATCCGCACACCGGCGGGCGACGTGCGCAAGGCAGGACGGCAGACGAAGGGGGTCCGGCTGATGAATCTCGGCGAAGGAACCACTCTTCTCGCCGTCGCACGCAACGCGGACGAGCCCTCGGACGTCGCCAACGGTGACACCCCCGAGGACGCGCCGGCTCCGGAAGCACCTGACGCGGGTGAGGAAACGACGGCCACGCCGGAGCAGTAAGTTTGCTCTCCGACGGCGGCCCCACGGCACGGGTAAGGACTGACTCTTCGTGACACCATCCGAGAATCCCGAGGCAGCGGGTTCGAACGGAACGCCGGCCAGCCCGCCCTGGCAGCGGGTCGACAAGGAAGGCGACGCCGAAGCGACGGTCAAGCTGGCCACGGAGCCGCCGGCCGGAGAGACCCAGCCGGTCTCCCCGGACCAGCGCCCGGTGGTGACCGGAAGCGCCGCCCCCCGCCTCTTCGGCGGCAGCGGCGACACCCCACCGGGCGGCGAGCAGGCGGTGCCCTCGGCGTCGACCCAGCGAGCCCGCCCCAGCGCACTGAGGCGACCAGGTCGCGGCCCGCGTAGGGCATCGCTGCAGGTCAAGCGGTTCGACCCGTGGTCGGTCCTGAAGCTGTCCCTGGTCCTGGGCGTGGCGATGTTCTTCGTCTGGCTGGTCGCGGTCGGCGTCCTGTACACGGTCCTCGACGGCATGGGCGTCTGGGACAAGCTGAACGGCACGTACTCGTCCCTGGTCGGCGGCGAAGGCGCGAACGCGTCGTCGGAACCCCTGATCAGCGCGGGCCGCGTCTTCGGCATCGCGGCCATCCTCGGCGCGATCAACATCGTCTTGGTGTCCGCGCTGGCGACGGTCAGCGCGTTCATCTACAACGTGTCCGCGGACCTGGCGGGTGGCCTCGAAGTCACGCTGTCGGAACGGGAGTGACCCGGTTGCAGGACCCCTCCGGGGGTCCTGTAAAGTTCTCCTCGTTCAAGGGCCTATAGCTCAGGCGGTTAGAGCGCTTCGCTGATAACGAAGAGGTCCCAGGTTCAAGTCCTGGTAGGCCCACGCAGGTCAAGCCCGGTTCGCGTCTCGTGAGCCGGGCTTTTTGCTGCCTGCGTGGGGGAAGCGGATATCTTCGCTGGATGACGGACATCCGCAACTTCCGGCTTGCCTGTCACACAGCTGCCCGCCGTGTCGGCGGTGAGGTGGTCGAGTTCCGCCTCGCCGATGACGTGACACCCAACTTCCACCAGGCGCTCATCACTTATCGCGATCGAACGGTCGCCGTAGTCTGCACCCGCGACTCGGCGATACTGGCCGTCGCAGAGCCCCGAACCATCCAGTTCGTCGACGACGTTCGCGATTCAGGCCCGCTGACGTTTGTAGACGTTCCTGCGCTGATGGCTGTCCTGGCGGAGCTGCCTGGGTTTGAGGTGCTCCCCCCGTCCGAGCTGAACGGCCCATTCGATCCCGCGGACTGGCCTGACGTCCGGTCGGACGACATGAAGTACTGGCGGCCTGGCAACCTCGGCGAAGCACTTTTCAACTACTGGGACTGACGAACGCCGGTGACGACTTGGCCTTCAAGATCGCAGGCGCTGCGTTCGCCGTTCGATCATCACGACGTCGCGCCACTGGCCGTGATGCCGGCCGATTCGTTCGCGGGTACCTACTTCGCGGAAGCCGGCGCCACGGTGAAGTGCCCTGCTCGCGGTGTTCTCGGGGAAGATGCCGCTCTGAATCGTCCAGATCCCGGCCGCCTCGGTCGAGGCGACAAGCGCCCTCAGCAATGCGCGGCCGATACCCCGGCCCTGAGCGTTCGGGTGGACGTAAACGCTGTGCTCGACGACACCGGCATACACGCACCGAGAAGAAACGGCGGAGACCGCGGTCCAGCCGAGTACGCGTCCGGCGGGATCCAGGGCCACCAGGCGGTGGTCGGGGAGATGGGTGGCGTCCCAGGTGGCCCAGTCGGGCGCCGTGGTTTCGAAGCTGGCGTGCCCGCCGTCGAGCCCGGCTTGGTAGATCGTCAACACCTCTCCACCGTGGTCGGACGTCATCGTGTCGATGCGGACCGGCGCCGGGCGGTCGGCGCGGATGATCGCCGAGTGCAGTTTGTCGCCGACTTCGTGGGTGACGCGGATGTCGATTCCGGCCAGCCCGGCGTCGCGGAGGAGAGCCCGGTAGCGCGAGGCCGTGAGCGCGCCACTGAGGCATTCGACCGCGTCCGTGCGTTCGGCGTCGGTGAGGGTGTCGTCGGCGAGGATGTCGGTGATGCCGAGGCGGCCGCCGGGGCGCAGGACGCGGGCGATTTCGGCGAACACGGCCGGCTTGTCCGGCGATAACGCGATGACGCAGTTGGAAATGACCACATCGACCGAAGCGGCCGGCAGCGGGATGTCCTCGATCGTGCCTTTGACGAACTCGACGTTGCCCACGTCGGCCTGCTCGGCGTGGCGGCGGGCGAGGGCGAGCATTTCGTCGGTCATGTCCAGGCCGATGGCGCGGCCGGTGGGGCCGACGCGGCGGGCCGAGAGCAGGACGTCGAGGCCGCCGCCGGAACCGAGGTCGAGCACCGTTTCCCCGGGGTGCAGGTCGGCGACGGCCAGGGGGTTCCCGCATCCCAGGCTGGCCGCCGACACCTCGGCCGGGATTTCTTCGCCCGTGTAGTGGACGGCGCCGAGCCGTTCGGCGTCTCCTTCGCCGGCTAGAAGACCGGTTCCCTCGCCGTCCAGCGCCCGGCGGGCAGCGGCGGCATAGCGCTCGCGAACGGCGTCGGGGTTCATCGGGTGGTCTCGCAGGTGACGGCCGTGAACGGCAGGACTCCGCGGCCCATCACCACGTCGGCGGCGGTCGGGAAGCACGACACGCAGCGCTCGTTGACCTGGTAGAGCCGGGACGTGCCGCGTGCTTCGGCGAGCACGAACCGGGCTTCGGTGAGGATCTTCAGGTGGGCGGACACGGTGGACTGGCCGACGTCGACCTGGTCGACGATCTGCCCGACCGTCATCGGGGCGCCGGTCGGGGCCAGCAGGTTGAGGATCTGCACCCGGGTCGGGTCGGCCAGCGCCCGGAACCAACCGGCGTAGGTCTCAGCGGTAGCACGGTCCAGCACAGCACTTCCCTTCATCGTTAATCGACGATAGACGATAAAGAGAGCCGGCGCGAGGGATCACCCCGGAACGGGACTGTCACCAGGGACGAGCACGGCCGACAGGCGGGCCAGCACCTCGGGGTGGACGCGGTAGTAGACCCAGGTCCCACGCCGTTCGCCGGTGATCAGGCCGGACTCGCGCAGCACCTTCAGGTGGTGGGAGATGGTCGGGCCGGTCAGGTCGAACGCGTCGGTCAGGTCGCACACGCACGCCTCGCCGCCGCCGTGGGAGGCGATCAGCGACAGCAGCCGCAGGCGGACCGGGTCGGCCATCGCCTTGAACAGCTTCGACAGTTCGACGGCCTGGCCCTCGTTCAGCGGTTCGCGGGAGAGCGGGGAGCAGCAGGCGTCCAGCGCGACGATCGGCAGCTGTTTCGGCATGTGTCTATCTTGACATCCATCTATTCAGGGGGCAATCTGAGCCTCGTCACTGTTTCGATGAACGTCTATTCAAGGAGGACGGGATGTCACGGGTACAGCTCGCACTGCGGGTCGGGGACCTCGAAGGCTCGATCGACTTCTACTCGAAGCTCTTCGGCACCGAGCCGGCCAAGCTCCGTCCGGGGTACGCGAACTTCGCCATCGCCGAGCCCGCGCTCAAGCTCGTGCTCCTGGAGGGCGAGCCCGGCCAGGCGACCGTCATGGACCACCTCGGCGTCGAGGTCGAGTCGATCGACCAGGTCAGCGAGGCCGGCAAGCGCCTCACCGGCGAGGGTCTGGAAACGCTGACCGAGGACAACACCACCTGCTGCTACGCCGTGCAGGACAAGGTGTGGGTGCACGGCCCCGGCCAGGAGCCGTGGGAGGTCTACACGGTCAAGGCCGACTCGCAGACCTTCGGCTCCGACAGTGCCGCCCTCACCGCCCCGGCCACGTGTTGCACGCCCGACGCCGAGACCGGCCAGGTCGACAAGGCGACCCAGCCCGAGGGGTGCTGCTCCTGAACCGGGTGTGTGATCAGTCCCGCTCCATCGTCAGCACGGCGCCGGTCCGCTGGGCGACGTCGACCTCGATGCGGCCCTGGGCGCTGTCCGCGATCTCGACTTCCCAGCTCGGCTGTCCCCGCGCGGTGTCCTGCTCCACGCCCAGCGATCGCCCGCCGTACTTGCCGGTGGCGATCCGGGCCGCCTGGGCCTGGTCGACCGAGTGTGGTGCGGGGGCGGCCGGCGGGGTCGGGGAACTGCACGCGGCGGTCGCGACGAGCAGGGCGGCGGCACCGGCGATCAAGGCGGCACGCATCCGGGAACTCCTTCCGTTGACGACTTTCCCTTCCGAGGGTGTCTTTGGCGGAAGGTGACGACATCAGGGCTCGACCCTGAGATGTCCCGGATACAGGTCAGCCCTGCCGGGAAGAGAAGACCGGCAGGGCTGAGCAATCACGGTCGATGCGCACCACGGTCGCCTCTCGGCGATGAGGCGCATCGCGGCTCCAGCCGAACGGAACTCCGCGAAGGCAGTGGTTGAGGCCCGGGGGACACGGTGGGCGCACCGACCAGTGGGTACAACAGGACACCCGGGCCCCGTATTTCCCCGGACGTGTGACGTCGATTACCGGTGGTTCCACGTGGAACCACCGGCACCCGACATCACTTCGCGGGCGGTGCAGTAACATCGCGGGGTAAGGGAAGCAAGCTGAGAAGGGGGCTTCGGTGAAGAAGCTGCTGGCACTCGCGGTCATCGCGGGCGGCGTCCTGTTCGTCGTGAAGCGCAACAAGGCGGCCAAGGCCGAAGCCGACCTCTGGCGTGAGGCGACCGCGCCGGTCCCCTCGAACAACGGCACGACCCCGGCCAAGCCGGCGGGCGCTTCCCACAACTGAGGTTTTCCGCGGGCGGTGCGCCGTCCGCGTCCGGGGCTGTAGCTCAATTGGTAGAGCACCGCCTTTGCAAGGCGGGGGTCAGGGGTTCGATTCCCCTCAGCTCCACAGCACGACGACAAAGGCCAGGTCCGAAGACCTGGCCTTTGTCGTACCGGAAATTGTCGAGAACCCGAAGCCGGCTCCGTCCCAGGAGTACGAGCGGCCACGGAGGCCGCGTGACACGGGAGGCAATCATGGCGATCCACCGGCTGGACCACACCGGTTACGTGGTCGAGGACCTCGCGGCCGCCGTCGCGTTCTTCGTCGAACTCGGCATGGAGCTCGAAGGCGAGACCACGGTCGAGGGGGACTGGGCCGACAAGCTCATCGGGCTCGACGGCGTCAAAACGGACATCGCCTTCCTGCGGACGCCGGACGGGCACGGCCGAGTCGAGCTCTCGACCTTCCGAACGCCGACCACCACGAAGAACGCGCCGTGGGCTCCCGTGAACGTTCCGGGCATCCCGCGCATCACCTTCGTCATCGACGACGTCGACGACGTCCTCGAACGCCTGCGCGGCCACGGCGGTGAACTCGTCGGCGAAGTCGCGCGGTACCAGGACTACTGCCGGTACGCCTACGTCCGTGGTCCCGCGGGCGTGATCGTCGGGCTCGTCGAAGAACTCAGCTGAAGGGAACTGTCATGGCCGTCGCCGATGACCTCGACCGCGCCACCGACTCGGCTTGGGATTGGGTCGCCGAGCAAACCCGCACATACCTGGACTCCGGGGGAACCGAGGGACACGAGTCGAACGGTCTCCGCACGCTGATCCTCGCCACGACCGGACGCCGGACCGGGACCCCGCGACGTTGTTGTCTGATCTACGGCACCTCCGGGGACGACTTCGTGGTCGTCGCTTCGAAGGCCGGTTCCGACGACGATCCCGCGTGGTTCAAGAACCTTCAGGCGAATCCAAATGTCGGCGTCCAGGCCGGCACCCGCCGGTTCACCGCCCGCGCGCGGGTCGCGTCCGCAGCCGAACGCGAGACGCTCTGGCCGATGATGGCGGGCATCTTCCCGCTGTACGACGAATACGCGGGCAAGACCGACCGCGTGATCCCGATCGTGCTGCTCACGCCACAGGACTGACGTGACAGCGCCCGTGTCAGGGTGAGGTCAGGTCGGTGTCAGGCCGGCCGAACACAGTGCTCCCATGACAGAAATGGCGATCACGGCTTCCGGGCTACGGAAGGCCTACCAGGACAAGGTCGTGCTCGACGGCATCGACCTGCAGGTCCCCGCGGGGACGATCTTCTCCCTCCTCGGCCCGAACGGCGCCGGGAAGACCACGATGGTCAACGTCCTGACCACGCTGCTCAAGGCCGACGGCGGCACGATCAGCGTCGCCGGCCACGACATCGCGGCCGAGACCAAGAAGGTCCGGTCCGCGATCGGGGTCACCGGCCAGTTCGCGGCCGTCGACGAGCTGCTCACCGGCGAAGAGAACCTCCAGCTGATGGTGGATCTCAGCGGCGTCAAGGACGGCAAGCGGGTCGTCGCCGACCTGCTCGACCGCTTCCAGCTCACGGAATCGGCGGGCAAGCCGGCGTCGACGTACTCCGGGGGCATGCGCCGGAAGCTCGATCTGGCGATGACGCTCGTCGGCAACCCGCGGATCATCTTCCTCGACGAGCCGACGACGGGCCTGGACCCGCGCAGCCGCCGGACGATGTGGGCGATCATCCGGGACCTCGTCGCCGACGGCGTCACCATCTTCCTCACCACGCAGTACCTCGAGGAAGCCGATCAGCTCGCCGACCGGATCGCGGTGCTCGACCAGGGCCGGTTCGTCGCGGAGGGGACCGCCGACGAGCTCAAGCGCCGGCTGCCCGGTACCCACGTCCGGCTCCGGTTCGCCACCGCCGCCGAGCTCGACGCCGCCGCGCGCGTCCTCACCGACGCCACCCGCGACGACGAAGCACTGACTTTGCGCGTTCCCGGCGACGGGAGCTCGAAATCGTTGCGCGCCCTGCTCGACCGGCTCGACGAATACGCGCTCACCGCCGAAGAGTTTTCCGTCCACACCCCCGATCTCGACGACGTCTTCCTCGCCCTCACCGGCCACGCCACGGAGGTTGTTTCCCGATGAGCACCCACGCCACAGTCATGCTTCGCCGCAATTTCAAGCACATCGCCCGGAATCCGACGTCGGTCTTCAACGCCGTCCTGATGCCGATCGTGATCATGCTGATGTTCGTGTACATGCTCGGCGACGCTTTCGACGTCGGCGTCGATTACGTCGACTACGCCACGCCGGGCCTGATGCTGCTGGCCATCTGCTACGGCCTCGGCGCCACGGCGACGTCGGTGAACTCCGACATGACGAAGGGAATCATCAACCGCTTCAAGGTCATGGACGTCTCGCGCGGCGCGGTGCTCACCGGCCACGTCGTCGCGAGCGTGCTCACCAACCTGATCGCCATCGCGGCTCTCGTCGGCGTGGCTTTCCTGCTCGGGTTCAGCCCGTCCGCGAGTTTCCTCGACTGGCTCGGCGTGGTCGGCATGATCGTGCTGCTCGGTTTCGCGGCCGGCTGGTTCACCGTCGCGCTGGGACTGGCCGCGAAAACGCCGGAAACGGCGGGAATGGCCGCCGTCCCGCTGGTGATGCTGCCGTTCTTCAGCAGCGCGATCGTGCCCGCCGACAAAATGGGTCCCGGTCTCCGCGAATTCGCCGAATACCAGCCGTTCACGCCGATCATCGAAACCGTGCGCGGGCTGCTGACCGGCACGCCCTCCACCGGCTACGCGATCGCCGCGATCGCCTGGTGCGCCGGGATCGCCGTGATCGGTTACGTCTGGGCGCGGGCGAAGTTCACGAAGCGAGCGTGACGCCGGCCAGCTCGTCCCAGCTCGCCGCCGTCCCCTCCCGCGTCGCCTCGGTGAACCCCTCGTCACCGAGGCGACGCCGGGTTTCCGCTTCGATCCGGGCCACGTCCGGGTGGGACCGGTCCGGCAGCCCGTGCAGGGCAGCGCTCGCCGCGAGCAGGCGGGCGGCCTGCGCGGGCTCTTCGCCGCGCAGCGCGAGGTCCGCGATCCCCACGATGACCCGGGCGATCATCAGCGGGTGCCCGGTCTCGGACGCCGCGCGGAAGGCCTCGGCCCGGTGCTCGCGGGACTCGCCGATGTCCGAAGCCAGGTAGCCGAGCAGGTCCCCGGTCACCGCGCGGACGGTCGGCAGCCCGGCGTCGTCGCCCAGCATCGTGGTCGCGACTTCGAGCTGGCGGCGGGCCTGCTCGAAGTCACCGCGCCAGCGCGCGAGCTCCGCCTTCGACAGCGCCAGCTCGGCCAGCGCGTTCGGCCAGGCGACCCGTTCCGCGGCGCGTTGCGCGGCGGCCAGCGCGGTCGCGCTCGCGTCCGCCTCGCCGAGCAGCCAGTACAGCTGGGCCTGCCGCATCCGCATCCGCACGACGTCCTCGGTGGCCCCGACCTCGGTGACCACCACGACGGCTTCCTCGTAGTGCGCGCACGCGCCGGCGAACTCGCCGCGCGCGGCGATGCGATCAGCCAGCTCGGTCAGCGCGAACGACATGCCCCAGCGTTCGCCGATCGCGCGGAACTCGGCGAGCGCCGTCTCGAGGTGCTCGTCCGCCTCGCGATCACCGTGGCCGAGCTGGATCCGCATCTTGCCGAGCTGCAGCCGGGCCACCGCGCGGGCCCACGGGTCTTCGTCGGCGAGCAGCGGTTCGAACGCGGTCAGCGCCGCGTCCGGCCCGTGCAGCAGGCGTTCCAGCGCGGGAGCGAACCGCAGCTCGATGTCGCCGTCCGGGTGCCGCAGGCTGATTTCGTAGGCCTTCCGGATCCAGTCCACCGCCTGGGATTCGTCGCTCTGCTGCCCGGACGTCACGAACTGGACGACGAACGAATAGACGACGCCGCGAAGGACGTCCGGCACCTCGCCGGGTACGGCCGTGGCCGCCAGGACCAGCTCGTTGCCCTCCGCGCGGTGCCCGCCGAGCCACCAGTACCAGGCGGCGCCGGCGGCCAGGCGCATCGCGGCTTCGGCTTCGGCCGCCGCGAGCGCACCACGCATCGCCGCGGCGATGTTCTCGTGCTCGGCCTCGAGTTTCGCCAGCCACGCCAGCTGGTCGGCTTCGCGCAGGTGCGGCTTGGCGGTTTCGGTGAGTTCGGTGAAGTAGGCCAGGTGCGCGTGACGCGCCGATTCCGTCTCGCCCGCTTCCGCGAGCCGCTGCTCGGCGTACTCCTTGATCGTGCCGAGCATCCGGTACCGCTGCACGCCATCGCGCTCGCCGGCCACCACCAGGGACTTCTCGGTCAGCGCGGTCAGCAGCTCGAGGACTTCCCACTCCTCGACGACGTCGCCGCCGCAGACTCGCTCGGCCGCTTCCAGGCTCGCCCCGCCGGCGAACACCGAGAGCCGCCGCAGCACGACGCGCTCGGCGTCGGTCAGCAGCTCCCAGCTCCAGTCGATGACCGCGCGCAGCGTCCGGTGCCGGGGCAGCGCGGTGCGGCTGCCGCCGGTCAGCAGGCGGAAGCGGTCGTCGAGCCGGTGGGCGAGCTGGTCGAGGGACATGGTGCGCAGCCGCGCGGCGGCGAGTTCGATCGCCAGCGGCATCCCGTCGAGCGCCCGGCAGACGCGGGCCAGCGTCGGCAAAGCGGCGTCGTCGGTCGCGAGCTCCTTGCGCACCGCGCCGGCCCGGTCGCGCAGCAGCCGGACGGCCGGGGCGGCCTCGATCTCCGCCGGGTCGGCGTCGGGGCCGGGCAGCATCAGCGGCGCGAGCTGCCACAACGCCTCGCCGGTGATGCCGAGCGGCTCCCGGCTCGTCGCGAGGATCCGCAGCCGCCGGCACTCCCCGAGGACGCGGTGGGCGAACGCCGCCGCGGACTCGATGACGTGCTCGCAGTTGTCCAGCACCAGCAGCATCGACCGCTCGCGGAGCGCGGCGATGACCCGGTCCGTCGGCTCCGCGTCCGGTGCCTCGCCGAGCAGCGCGTCCCGCAGCTTGAGCGCGCCGAGCGTGGCTTGCGCGACGTCGCCGTCGGCGCCGATGGCCGCCAGCTCCACCACCCAGGCGCCGTCCGGCAGGTCGCTCAGCAGCTGCCGCGCGGTTTCCGTGGCCAGCCGGGTCTTCCCGGACCCGCCCGGGCCGATCACGGTGGTGAGCCGGTGCTCGGAAATGAGCTCGCCGACCGCGGTGACGTCGGCGTCCTTGCCGACGTAGCTGGTCAGCTCGGCCCGCAGGTTGGTCTTCCGGTCCGCCTCCGGCCGCGCCAGCTCGCCCCGCAGCAGCGCGACGTGCAGGGCCGAGAGTTCCGGTGAGGGGTCGACGCCGAGTGAATCGGCGAGCGCGTCCTTCGTGCGCTGGTACACGAGCAGTGCCTCGGTGTCGCGGCCGCTCGCGACGAGGGCCCGCATCAACGCGGCGACCAGCCGTTCGCGCATCGGGTTCGCGGCGACCAGATCGGTCAGCTCGGCGACCACCTTCGCGCCGTTCCCGAGGTTGAGCTCCGCGTCGAAGTACTCCTCCATGGCCGTCAGTCGCAGGGCTTCGAGGCGGGTCGCCGCGGCTTCGAGCGCCGCGCTTTCCGGCAGGTCGACGTCCTGCAGGGCCGGACCGCGCCACAGCTCGAGAGCTTCCCGGAGCCGGTTCGGATCGGCGGCGAGGCGTTCGAACCGCACGGCGTCGACGTCGTCGGGACCGATCAGCAGCCGGTAGCCGGTCGGCTGCCCGTCGACGGACCCGTCCGGCAGCGCCTTCCGCAGCCGGGAAACCAGGCGCTGCAACGCGTTCGCGGCGTCGGCCGGCGGCTGTTCACCCCAGATCCAGTCGACCAGCGTCGCTTTCGGGACGACGTGTCCCGGGTCGAGCGCGAGGGCGGCCAGCAGGCCGCGCAACCGGGCGCCCGGCACGTCGGCCGGCGCGCCGTCGTCCGCGCGGACCTCGAATGGACCCAGCATCCCGATCTGCACCAGGCAGATCTTGCCACGGCCGCCGGTGTCCGAGCGGTGTCAGGCCCGTGTCAGCCGGCCCGGTCATCGTGGCGGCAGCCACCACGAAAGGAAATCCGATGAGCAACCTGGTCGACGTCCCGCACGGCCTGCCCATGGAGCGCGACGCGGGCCCCTTCGACCCGCCGAGCGAGATCAGCCGGCTGCGCGACGCGCGCCCCGTCAGCCCCCTCGTGTTCCCCGACGGCCACGAGGGCTGGCTGGTCACCGGCTACGAAGAGGTCCGGCAGATGATGGCCGACACCCGGTTCAGCTCCCGGCTGGACCTCGACGTCGTCCACGTGCCCTACGAGACGGGCATGCCCGCCGCCACCGAGCCGTCGCCGCAGCTCCCGGGCATGTTCATCGCCATGGACCCGCCGGACCACGGCCGGCTGCGGCGCAAGCTGACCGGCGCCTTCACCGTCAAGCGGATGAAGACGCTGGAGGACCACATCGTCGAGATCGTCGAGCGGCAGCTGGACCACCTGGCCGGGCTGACCCCGCCGATCGACCTGGTCAAGGAGTTCGCGCTCCCGGTGCCGTCGCTGGTCATCTGCGAACTGCTCGGCGTGCCGTACGCGGACCGCGAGAGCTTCCAGGCCGACTCGGCGCAGTTCATGGTCCGCGACCAGCCGCTCGAGACGAAGATGGGCGCGTACGTCGCGCTGAACACGTACTTGACGGAACTCGTCACGAGCAAGCGCGCCGAGCCCGGTGACGACATCCTGTCCGACCTGGCCCGCCACGAGGACCTGACGGTCGAAGAGCTGACCGGCGCCGCGTTCCTGCTGCTGCTCGCCGGCCACGAGACGACCGCGAACATGCTGTCGCTGGGCACCTTCGCGCTCCTGGAGCACCCGGAGCAGGCCGCCGAAGTGCGCGCGAACCCGGACCTGCTGCCGGGCGCGGTCGAGGAACTCCTGCGCTACCTGTCCGTGGCCGACATCTTCTTCCGCTACGCCACCGAAGACCTGGAGCTGGGCGGCGAAACGATCACCAAGGGCTCGACGGTCGTGGTCTCGCTGCTGGCCGCCAACCACGACCCCCGCCGCTTCGAAAACCCGGACACCCTGGACGTCCACCGCAACGCCCGCGGCCTGCTGTCGTTCGGCCACGGCGTACACCAGTGCCTCGGCCAGCAACTGGCCCGCATCGAGATGCGCGCCGGCTTCGAGGCCCTGCTGCGGCGGTTCCCGACGCTCGAGCTCGCCGTGCCGGCCGGGGAGGTGAAGCTGCGGACGGACATGAACATCTACGGCGTCCACGAACTGCCGGTCACCTGGGCGTAGCCTGGATTTCGTGGGATGGCCCATCAAGCGGGTCGACCTCGGTGAGGTCGGCTACCAGCAGGCACTCGCCGACATGAGCACCTGGGTCGCGCAGCGCCAGCAAGGCCTGGCCGAAGACCGGCTCTTCCTGCTCAGCCATCCGCCGATCGTCACCTACGGGCCGCGCACCAAGCCCGAAGACCTGCCGGCCGATCTTCCCGTCGTCCAGGTCGATCGTGGGGGGTTCGCCACGTACCACGGGCCCGGGCAGCTCGTCGGTTACCTCGTCGTCGACGTCAAGGCGCGGGGGCCCGTCGACATCGTGCGGTGGCTGGAAACCGGTCTGGTGGCCGCGCTGGCGAACCTCGGCTTTCCCGCGGTCCGGCGGGAAACGCCGAAGGGGGAGTCGAGTCTCGCCGGGGTGTGGACGCCGGACCACCGGAAGGTCGCTTCGATCGGCATGCGGATCCGGCGGGGCGTCACCAGCCACGGCTTCGCGCTCAACGTCGACCCGGACATGAGCGCCTTCCGGCACTTCGTCGCCTGCGGCCTCGCCGACGTCACGATGGTGTCCCTCGCCGAGCTCGCGGCCGAACGCGGACGAGGGACACCATCGGACGCCGAGGTGCGAGACGCCGTTTTCGCTGCCCTCAGCGAAGAAAGTTGATCACCGCGTCCCGGCCCGCGTGCCCGCGCTCCCGGTTCTGGATCGAGTGGGACTCGCCCGGCACGATCACCAGCCGGCCGCTCGGGGCCTGGGTCGCTTCCTCCTTCGCCCACTCCAGCGGCGTCGACAGGTCGCGGTCGCCGTTGAGCAGCAGCACCGGGATGTTCGGCAGCTTGCCTGCCGGGTTCGAGCCGGGGCGTTCGGCCGGCCACGGGAGGCAGCTCTGGATGAATCCCTGCCGCGTGGCGACCTCCGTGGTGTACGGCCAGGTCGCGCTCGGCGGCAACGTCCGGGCGGCCAGCGACAGCAGCGGTTGCCGAAGCGGCTCCGGCGTCGCCGCCGAGCCCCACGGGAAGCGCTGGTCCGCGCACAGCGTCGCCGCGTGGAGGCCGGAGCTGAAGGACGCCGGGTCGTCGCCGCCGGACTTGTAGGCCTCCAGCAAGCCGTCCAGGTGCGCCGACGCGCCGCCGCGGGCTTCGTGGAGGGCGCCGATGAGGTCGCCCGCCTCCGCGTTGCGGTAGGTCGGGTCGACGAACTCATAGGTGACGATCAGGTCGAAGATCCGCACGCCGTCGGCCGTGCCGCGGTGGCGGACCACCCACGCCAGGTCGTCGGCCGGGTCGTAGCCGCAGGCCGGGGCCACCGCGCACGCCGCGCGCAGCACCCGGGCTTCGGCCGTCAGGCCCGTCAGGTAGAGCGACGCCGACGCGGTCGCGTGGTGCGGCAGCACCGAATCGAGGACGACCTTGCTGACGTTCGCCGGGTGCGCGAGCGCGTACCGCGCCGCCGTGAACGAGCCGTACGAGACGCCGTCGACGACCAGCTTCGGCACGTCCAGCGCGCGGCGCAGCTGGTCGAAGTCCGCGACCGTCTGGTCGGTCGAATACAGCGGGGCCGTCGGGCCGAGGATCCGCGCGCACTCCCGCACCGCGTCCGCCGTCGGCGTCGCGATGTCCGAGCTGCCCATCTGCTCCTGCAGCCCCGGGCACTTCAGCGCGCCCGACGGGCCGGTGCCGCGCTGGTCGAGCATGACGAACCGGTAGTCCTTCGAGACTTCCGGCAGCCGTTGCTTCGCGATCCGCTTGATGGCGCCGACGCCGCCCTGCCCGGGCCCGCCGGTCAAGAAGAGCAGCACGCCTTTGGGCGCGTCGGCGTTGTCGGCGGTCGCCACGGCGAGGTCGAGCGTGCCCGGCAGCCGTCCGGTGTGGTCGAGCGGCACGGTCAAGGTCGAGCAGGTGAAGCCCGGTTGGCCCGGGCACGGGTGCGGATCCGTCAGCTTCGGTCGTCCCCCAGGACGCGCGTCGGCCGAGGCCACACCCCCGAGTGCGGCGGTCAGCGCCAGGACCAGCCCGGCGGTCAGGATCTTCGAGCGCATGGGTGCATCATGCGCACAGCCGCCCGCGTGCGGGATACCCCCGATCAGGGCTTCTCAGGGCCAGAGGCGTTCGCGGACCCAGGCGCCGTCGGTCTTGCGGTAGCGCAGCCGCACGTGCCGCCGGTCGTGGCTGGCCTGCCAGAACTCGACGACGTCCGGGTCCACGAGGTACCGCGTCCACGTTTCGGGTGCGGTGGCCGGGTTTTCCGCCACCCAGCGTTCCGCTTCCGCGGCCGCCGCGTCGAGGTCGGCCGGGTCCGCCAGCACCTGCGACTGGCGCCCGATGAACGCTTCGACGCGCGAAGCCGGCGGCCGGGCCAGGAAGTCCTCCGCCGACACTTCGGGCGCCGCCGGGGAAACCGGTCCGCGCAGCCGGACCTGACGGCCGCGGCCGGGCCAGAAGAACGTCAGCGCGGCACGGGGATCCTTGCGCAGCTGCAGGCCCTTCGGGCTTTCCGAGCTGGTCGCGACCGCCCAGCCGGCCGGCCCGACGTCCTTGAGGATCACGACGCGGGCGTCGGGCGCACCGTCGGCGTCCACTGTGGACAGTGTGACGGCGTGCGGCGCGAGCACGTGTTCCCCGGCTTCGGTCAGCCACTCCAGGAACAGCGCCTGCGGGTCCGCCGGCGCCGTTTCCGGCGTGAACACGGGGAGTTCTTCGGGGAACGAGGGCCAGCCGCGCAACCGCACCATGTCAGTAACCGTACGGCCCCTGCTGGGGGTGGTGCCCCGGCGGCGGGTAGACGGGCGGCTGCGGACCGGCCGGGCCGGCCGCCGGTGGCGGCGGGACCTGCGGCATCGGGGGCTGCTGCTGCCAGCCTGGCGGCGGCTGTTGGGCGGGCGGTTGCTGTTGCTGCGCCTGCTGCCACTGGACGTACTGGTAGACCTCGGCGGGTTGTGGGAAGCAGTACGTCAGCTTGGCGTTGACCGAGCCCTGCACCGCGGCGCCCCAGAACTTCCCGCCGACGAACGCGAACATCTGCCCGGCCGAGAGGTCGACCGCGACCATCCGCGTCTCGCCACCGAACTGGTTGCCCGACTTCGCGGACGCGGCCTGCGCGGCGTCCGGGTAGACGCGCTGGCCGACGAGCCCGGCGATGACGACCGAGGCCGCCGTCCAGCCCATGGTGCCGATCAGGTTGGCGCGCGCGTGCTGCGTGGCGCGGCCGGTGAAGTCGTACAGCGCCGCGGCGCTGACCTCGGGCACGGCGGCGGCGATGACGCAGTAGTTCATCGTCGAGAGCATCACCGATTCGGTGAACAGGCCGACGACGGCGGTCGCGGGCCCGATCTGCACGGAGTTCAGCCGGCCGCCCGAGCGCTGGATGCGCTCGGCCACCGCGCCGAGGTACTGCTCGGGGGTGAGCACGCCGGGACCTCCCTGATCTGGACCGACCTCGCGGCCATCGTCTCACGGCGACGTCAGCCAGCGGGTTTCACACACGCCTCATGGTTGACTGTGCGCGCTATGCGACGACTCGTACTTCTCGCGCCCGCCGTGGTCCTGCTGGCCGGCTGCGGCCCCACCATCGTGTCCGGCACCGCGGCGCCCAGCACGCCGTCCGCCGCCTCCGCGGCCGGCTCCGGCCTGCCGCCCGAACCGCAGCCGGGCGCGACCGAGGACTGCCCGTACCTCGGCAGCGAATTCGTGGCCGAGTCGAACGGCCAGCACGTCTCGAAGGTGCGCGTGTCCGCCGACCAGCCTCACCCGGCGTGCTTCTTCTATCGCCCGGACGGGAAGGTCCAGCTCACCGTCCGGGTGTACGTCGGGGACGCGAAGACGGCGACGGCGCTGGTCAACCAGGCGGCGCCAGTGGACTCGTCGAACCCGGCGAGCGACCCTTCCGGCTGGAAGGGCGGCTATTTGTCCACCGACGACGGTGCTGTCTACGCTGTCGCCAAGGGCTCCGCGGCGGTCATCGCGACCACCAACCAGAAGCAAAGCGTGAAGGCACGCACAGTGGTCAAGAAGGCTATCGCTGCGCTGAAGCTCTAGGTAGCGGGCTCCACACGGGTGAGTGATGTTGATCTTGTATTACCCTGTGCGTCACGCGCAGGCTTCGTGGACTCGCGCACCGCAGCCACCGGGGATCCCCACCCCGGGGCGGGGCACCAACTCTGCAACGACAAAGGACAAGATTCGTGGCTGACACCCTCAAGGAAATCCTGCTCGACTCCAGCCGTCGCCCGGCTGTCGTCTCCGACTTCGAGACCCTCGTGGACGCCGAGGTCTCGGACAAGGGCGGCGTTTCGGGTGCCGTCGTGAAGACCGGCTTCGCCGCGGTCAAGAAGATCAAGCCGGGCATCATCCCCTCGGCCGTCGACACGCTGCTGCCGGACTTCGCCTCCGCGCTCGAGCCGTTCTACGGCGACTACCGCGCCAAGGGTGGCAACGACTTCGGTGCCTACCTGTCCAGCCGCTCGGACGAGGCCTCCGACGCGCTGCTGAGCGTCACCGACTCGCGCGCGGAGAAGAGCAGCCGCGACAGCATCAAGAAGGTCTACGGCAAGCTGCGCCCGAACGGCAAGAAGAACGTCGAGGAGGCGCTGCCGCGTCTCGGCCAGCTGATCGACAAGCACGCCGCTGCCGTCTGAGCTGGTTCCGCGCAAGACTGAAGAGGCCCCCGGTGCACCCCCGGGGGCCTCTTCGCGTCTCGTTCAGTTCTTCTTTTCGGCGGGCGCCGGCGAGGGCGCCTTGCCGTTCGCCTGCGGGGTCGGCTTCGCCGCTTCGGCGGGCTTCGGCGCGGGCGGGGTGGCCTTCGGCGGCGCGGGCGCGACCGGCGGCTCCTGCTTCGAGCGGAGGGCGTAGGCGGCGCCGGCACCGACCACGACCAGGCCGAGCAGCCACGGCCACTTGCGACGGCTGCGGGTGCCCTTCGCGGCCGACTTGGCCTCGGTCAGAGCGGCGTAGAAGTCCTTCTTCGCCGCCTTGAAGTCCTTCTTGCCGCGGCGCTTCGACTCGCCGGCCGCCTTCGCGGCCTTGATGGCGGCCTTCTTCGCCTTGCGACCCGGCTTGCGCAGCTCGGACAGGCGCGCGAGCGCCTCCTCGCGAGCGGCCTTCGAGCTCTTCTTGAGCTCCTTGCGGGTCAGTTCCGTCTTCTTCGCGAGCTTCTTCTGCGCGCGCCGCCCCTGCTTGACACCCTCGGTGACGAGTTTGTCGGCGGTCTCGACGGCCTGGGCTGTCGCCCGGGACATGGGCTTCACCTCATCATTCGTTTTGACACTGCTCTGTTACCCGTAACCTATCGTGCCCCTTTTTCCCGCCGCCCGCCGCAGATGGCACGATGAACCTCGTGAAAGCTACGCTGCACACCAACCAGGGTGACATCCACCTGAACCTGCTCCCCGACCACGCGCCGAAGACGGTCGCGAACTTCGTCGGGCTCGCGGAAGGCACCAAGGAGTACACCCAGCCCAACGCGGCGGGCACGAACTCCGGCCCCTTCTACGACGGTTCGATCTTCCACCGGGTCATCGACGGCTTCATGCTGCAGGGCGGCGACCCGACCGGCACCGGCCGCGGCGGCCCCGGCTACAAGTTCGGCGACGAGTTCCACCCGGAGCTGCAGTTCAGCAAGCCGTACCTGCTGGCCATGGCGAACGCCGGGCCCGGCACCAACGGCTCGCAGTTCTTCATCACCGTCGCGCCGACGGCCCACCTGAACTTCCGCCACACGATCTTCGGCGAGGTGGCCGACCAGGAGTCGCGCAACGTCGTCGACGCGATCGCGCGCACCGCCACCGGCCCGGCGGACCGCCCGCTGACCGACGTCGTGATCGAAAAGGTCACCATCGAGCACTGACGGCCCGTGCAGCGAGGTTTCGGTAGGTTGGTTCCATCGTGAACCAACCGCCGAACCCCGCCGCCGAACAAGCCGCGCTCCCCGGGTGCTGGTGGCACCCGAACCGCCCGACCGGACTGAGCTGTTCCCGGTGCGGGCGTCCGGCATGTCCGGATTGCCTCCGCGAAGCCCCCGTCGGCTTCCAGTGCACCGACTGCGTGCACAGCGGGGGCCGGCAGCAGCGCCGTCAGCACCGCGACTACCAGGAAGCCGGCTTCGGCCAGCGGACGGTCTTCGGCGCGCGCCTCTCGCAGTCCGTGCTCGTCACCCAGGTCATCCTCGCGGTGAACGTCCTGGTCTTCCTCTTCACGGCCTTCCAGGCGCAGAGCCTCAACGACAACGACTTCTCGTCGCTGTTCCAGTACGGCAAGCTCTACGGCGACGCGACCCTCGGCAACGGCGAGTGGTGGCGGGTCTTCAGCAGCGGTTTCCTCCACTACGGCCCGATCCACGTCGCGGTGAACATGTTCTCGCTGTGGATGATGGGCCGGTCGCTGGAGCAGGTCTGCGGCCGGGGCCGCTACCTGGCGCTCTACTTCATCTCCATGCTCGGCGCGTCCGCGGCCGTGCTGCTGTTCGACGACCCGCAGAAGTCGACCGCCGGCGCATCCGGCGCGCTGTTCGGCCTGATGGGCGCCTACGCGGTGATCGTGCTCAAGCTCCGGCTGAACCCGACCGGGCTGATCATCACCCTCGCCCTCAACGCCTTCATCACCTTCGGCATCCCGGGCATCTCGATCTACGCGCACGTCGGCGGCCTGGTGACCGGGGCACTGGTCACGGTCGCCCTGCTCTACGCCCCGGAGGCGAACCAGCTGCGCTGGCAGGCGATCGGGCTGGCGATCATCGTGCTGGCCATCGTCGGCCTGCTGGCCTTCCAAGGCGGCCAGTACGGGCCCGAGACCTGCGGGTTCGTCCAGTACCGCGGGGTCCAGCTCTACAGCTGCGGCTAGCCGCGCGCCCGCAGCGTGCTGAGGACGTCCAGGACGTCCCGCGGGTCCTCGCCGAGGTCCAGCCACCCGAAGACGTACAGCTGCTCGTCGTGCTCGACCTCGAGGGTGACGCCGTCGCGGCCCATCCGGCGGGTGGTGCGCAGCCGCGTGCGGGTCTGCGCCCACGGCAGCCGGTGCGTGCCGCCCAGCGTGCGGGCCACCAGGCCCTCGGCGTCGGCGGCCAGCCGCGGCCGGACGAGCGTGGCGTGGCCGGCGAACGCGCCGACGGCCACCGCCGCCAGCGCGAACAGCACCAGGCCGCCGCGGTCGCCGAGCAGCGCGTCGGTCACCACGGCGACCAGCAGCAACGCCGTGACCGCCCAGGCCGATACCACAACGGCCCGGCGTGGCGCCCAAGAGGTGGGGTAGTTATCCACAGGGGTTATCCACACTGGGGATGAGTCACACCGGTGTAATTCGGCGTCAAGCCGCCAATCGGAGTAATAATCAGCGCCAGCGCATGGTCATGAGCAGACCCGCGATCATCAGGGCGAATCCGCCGGCGAAGTTCCAGTTGCCCAGATCGGCCATCCAGGAGATCTTGTCCCCGGCGATGTAGTTCACCAGCAGCCAGACCAGGCCCACGAGCATCAGCCCGAACATGGGGATCTTCCA
Source organism: Amycolatopsis lexingtonensis (assembly GCF_014873755.1). Lineage (NCBI taxonomy): Bacteria > Bacillati > Actinomycetota > Actinomycetes > Pseudonocardiales > Pseudonocardiaceae > Amycolatopsis > Amycolatopsis lexingtonensis. The sequence continues at coordinate 7,293,776 of NZ_JADBEG010000001.1, read as the reverse complement.
GGCGAGGCCGGTGGGGCCGGCCGCCCGCACCTTCACCGGTGTGCGCCGGTCGGCGGGCGGGGTGTAAGCGGTCTTCTTGCGGACCTTGGACTTGGGCATCGTGTGTTCCTCGCGGTGCTCTTCGGGCTCGTCTGGTGGCGATGTCCCGCTGAGGGTGCGCAACCAGCGCCACGTGCACACGTTAACGTAAACGACCGCAGGAAAGCAGCGGCCGGAGTGGTCGGATTTTCCCGCACCGTGACAACGGCGTCACCCAGGGTTCGGCGCGGCTTGAGAGGAGCTTGCGTGGAGATGCGCGAAGGACCGGATGACGACCGGCGCAGACACCCAGGGCAGCGGCCGGTACCGCCGCGCCGCCCCGCCACGCCCCCTCGCGGCCAGGTGCCGCCCCGGCCGCCCCAGCGCGGCGCACAGGGCCAGCCGCCCCGGCGCTCGCCGGCGCCCCGCCGCTACGCCAGTCCGCCGCCGCCGGGCGCGAACGAGGAGACCGTCGTGTTCGCCCCGGTCGGGAAGGGCGGCGCCGCGACCAAGGAGAAGCCCGCCCCGGCCCCGCTGGGCAAGGGCGGCGTCGCGATCCGGACCGCCGGCGAAATCCTGATCACGCTGGGCCTGGTCGTGCTGCTGTTCATGGTCTACGAGCTCTACGTGACCGACCTGTTCTCGGCGGGCAAGCAGTCCGAGGCGAGCGACCAGCTCGACGGCGAGTGGGCGCACGACCGGACGCTGCACCCCGAGCTGATCGACGGCAAGGCGTTCGCCCGCATCCACATCCCGACGTTCGGCGTCGACTACAACTTCACCATCCAGGAGGGCACCGACGAGGCCGCCCTGGAAGTCGGCCCGGGCCACTACAAGGGCACGTCGCTGCCCGGCGAGCCCGGCAACTTCGCCGTGGCCGGCCACCGCGTCGGCAAGGGTGCCCCGTTCAACGACCTGGACAACCTCTCCTCTTGTGACCAGATCGTGATCGAAACCTCGACCGACTTCTACATCTACAAGGTGCTGCCCTACGACGACGAGGTCGAGAACTGGGCGGGCACCAAGGGCGCCGACCCGAAGTGCAAGGGCGTCTCGACCCTGCGCGACCCGAACGCCGAAGACGGCGGCGCGTACAGCGAGACGTTCGGCCGCAAGGTCGTCCTGCCCAGCCAGGGCACGGCGGTGAACCCGGTCCCGTACAAGGACGCCGACACGCTCCCGAAGGCCCAGCAGGCGGCGCTGCTCACGCTCACGACCTGCCACCCGCAGTTCTCCGCCCGCGAGCGGCTCATCATCACCTCGGTGCTGACCCAGCAGGTGCCGAAGAACCAGGTCAAGGACTACGGCGACCTGCTTTCGAAGATCGGGGAGGCCTGATGTACGCCTGGCTGTGGCGGAAGTTCCCCGGCCCGTTCGCGGTGAAGCTGACGATCGCGGTGGTCCTCGTGCTCGGGGTGGTCGCGCTGCTGATGTTCGTGGTGTTCCCGTGGCTGGAGCCGCGGCTGTGGTTCAACGAGGTCGCGGTCAACTGAAGGCGCTCGGCTCTTGAGGTTCGGGGTCTTCCTGGTCAGCGGCCGCTTCCCCGGCCAGTCGGACGGCGACGTCCTCCGCCGGTCGGTCCGCGCCGCCGAGCTGGCCGAAGAAGCCGGCTTCGACGACGTCTGGTTCGCCGAACACCACTTCCTGCCCTACGGCGTCTGCCCCTCGGCCATCACGCTCGCCGCGCACGTGCTCGGGCGGACGTCGCGGATCGGCGTCGGGACCGCCGTCAGCGTCCTCTCGACCACGCACCCGGTCGCGCTCGCCGAGCAGTGGGCGATGCTCGACGCCGTGTCCGACGGACGGCTGCGGCTCGGCGTCGGGCGCGGTGGCCCCTGGCAGGACCTGGAGGTCTTCGGCACCGGGCTGGATCGCTACGAAACCGGCTTCGAGGAGACCCTCGACGTCTTCCTGCGGGCCACCACCGGCCGGGCGCACGCCGACGGGAGGCACTTCGCCTTCCGGGAGGTGCCGCTGGTCCCGGCGCCGGAACGGCGGCCGGACGTCGTCGTCGCGTGCGGCGGGCCGAAGTCGGACGCGGTGCGCCAGGCCGCGGAGCGGGACCTGCCGCTGCTGCTCGGCCTGCACGCGGACGACGAGGAGAAGGCGGCCACCGTCGCGGCCTACGGGAAGCCGGCGGCCCACGTCTCGACCGTGCTCTGCCAGGTGGGGGACGCCGGCGTCGTCCGAAAAGCGCTGCCCGCGTGGCTGAAGGACGGGCTCGGCGCGCACGTCACGGTGGACGGGCGGCCGGGGCCGGCGCGCGATCCGGGGGAGTACACCGAACGGCTTTGCGCGATCCACCCGGTCGGCGACGCGGACCACTGCGTCCGGACCCTGGAAACGAGCCTCCGGCGCACCGGCGTCTCCCACGTGCTGATGCTCGTGGAAGCGTCGGGTACGCCGGAGGGCACGTACGCGAACATCGCGCGGATCGGCACCGAGGTGCTGCCCGCGCTGCGGGCTAGCAGTCCCGCAGTTCCGGGCTCTGGTTGAGCAGCTGGCCGCGCGGCGAGACGAACGCGCGGTAGCGGTCACCGTCCACTTCGGACGTCTTGAAGACGGCGACCCGGTGGCAGTTCTGGAACGCGAGCTTGACGCCGAAGTGCCGCTCGAGGCCGCCGCGGATCGCGTCCGAGGCCAGTGCCCGCAGCAGCTGCCCGCGGGCGGCCTCGCTCGGCGGCGGCGTCTCGTTGTCGGCGAAGCCGTCCGCGGCGCCCTCGGCGTCGGCGATGACGCCGGTGATGACCTCCCAGGCGTACGGCAGGGATTCCTTGACGCAGGTGACGAACTCGGCGTCGGTGACCTCCCCGCGCTCGGCCTTCTCCAGCAGCGCGGGTGACACGTCCAGGGACATCGAACCTCCAGTTTGAGCAGGGCCACCCTCTTGGCTACCGGCCGGGTGGCCCCGCCACAAGAGAAAACGATGATCATCACCAATATGGCGGAAGCCCCGGTCACTCCCAGCGAAAGAGCTTCGCCGCCAGTGCCGTCCCGATCGCCGCGAAGGCGGCGAGCACGACCAGCTGCAGCGGCTGCACGCCGGCGCCGACCCACGCGTCCTGCAGCGGCTGCGTGCCCGGCGGGACGTAGTCGCCGATCCGCCGCAGGACCTCCGGCAGCAGCGGCCTCGGCAGGTAGACCCCGCCGAAGAACATCGTCGGCAGGAACGCGATCAGCGCGAACCCGCCCGCGCTCTTGGCCGTCCGGGCGACCGCGGCCGCCAGCAGGCCGAACGCGAACATCGAGACCGTGCCGAGCAGCAGCGTCAGCAGGAACGACAGCGGGTGCTTCGGCAGCGGGACGTCGTAGGCCGCGTGGGCCACGCCCAGGGTCAGGCCGATGCCCGCCAGCGCCACGACGACGTGGATCGCCAGCTGCGCGCCCAGCAGGTTCACCGGGTGCACCGGGGTGGTGGCCAGCCGCCGCAGCACGCCCTGCTCGCGGTAGGCCGCGACGGCGCCCGGGATCGACTGCAGCGCCAGCATCGCCAGGCTGATGACGACCACCGACGGCACCCAGGCGTCGATGAACCGGAACCCGCCGGCGGCCGGGCTGGGTTCCGTCATGCCGGGGATGGCCCCGACGGCGAGCAGGATCGCGGCCGGCAGCAGGACGCCGGCGATCGCCATGAAGGGCGAGCGGAGGAAGAGTTTCGTTTCGGTGGCGGTGATCTTGGCGAAGGTGTTCACAGTGCGCTCCCGGTCAGCGAGACGAAGGCGTCGTCCAAAGTGGACGCGTTGACGGATCGGCGGAGTTCGGCCGGCGTGCCGGTGGCGACCACGCGCCCGGCGTCGAAGATCGCGACGCGGTCGCAGAGCCGCTCGGCTTCGTCCATGAAGTGGGTGACGAGCAGGACCGTGACACCGCCGGCGCGCACGCCTTCGACGAGCCGCCAGGTTTCGCGGCGGGCGTGCGGGTCGAGCCCGGTCGTCAGCTCGTCGAGGATCGCCAGTTCGGGGCGCCCCACCAGGGCCAGCGCGATCGACACGCGCTGCTTCTGGCCGCCGGAGAGCTTCCCGAACGGGTGGCGGGCCTGGTCGCGGAGGTCGAGCTGGTCGAGCAGGACGTCGATGTCCGCCGGGTCCGGGTAGAAGGAGGCGAACAGCTCCAGCGCCTCGCGCACCCGCAGTTTCGCGGGCAGCCGGCTTTCCTGCAGCTGGACGCCGATGCGGCGGGTCAGCGCCGCCCGGTCGGCCGCCGGGTCGAGGCCGAGCACGGACAGCGTGCCGCCGTCGGCCCGGCGCAGGCCCTGGATGCATTCGACGGTGGTGGTCTTCCCGGCGCCGTTCGTGCCGAGGATGCCGAAGATTTCGCCGCGCTCGACGGTGAACGAAACGCCGTCGACCGCGACCCGGGAGCCGTAGCGCTTGCGGAGGTCGGTGACTTCGATGAGTGGCATGGCACTGAAACTACGAACCGGCGGCCGCGCGCGGAATGACGCTGAAACCCCAGCTCAGGTAGCGTTTTGCTGAAGCGGGGGTGGGGCTGGGCCCACCCCTTTCGTGGGGCTCCGGGCAGTGCGCCCGCGCCGGTGGTCCGGCGAAGATTCCGGGGCAAGGAGGTGCCGGGATGACGTACTCGCGGGCACTCGGCCGGGCGCTGGCGCTGGCGGCGCGGTCACTGCTGAGCTGGTTCGACGTGCTGGTCGAGCTGATCGCGTTCGCGCTGCTGTGCGTCGGGCTGGTGTTCTTCCTCGGCCCCGCGGTCGAATGGGCTCGCGGCCGCTCGACGACGGCCCGTGCCCTCGCCGCGCGCTGGTGCGGCGTCGAGGTCGAAGCGCCGTACCAGCCCGAACCGCCGGAGCCGGTGCGCGAGCGCGACGGCTGGTACCGCGACGGCAACACGCTCTACAAGCGGGCGTTCTGGATCCGCTGGCAGCACCGGCTCACCTGGGCGCTGGAGGACCCGGCGGCCGAGCGCGAGTTCGCGTGGCAGCTGGTGAACCCGCTCGTCACGCTGCTGCTTCCGGTCGCGGTGCTGTTCGGCGGGCCGTCCGTGCTGCGCGGCTACGGCCACTGGACGCGCTGGTGGCTCGGCCCCCGCCCGGTCGTCGAGCGCCGGGGGAACTGGCTGCAACGGCACCTGGAATCGCTCGGGCACCAGATCGGCATCCTCGTGCTTTCCCTGGTGCAGTTGGTGTTCTCGGCGTGGCAGCTGGTCGTCATCGCCGTCGCGCAGCCGGTGGCGGCGCCGGTCGTGCTGTGGTGCCGGACCATCCCCGACACGCTGCGCCGCGAGGCCGGGAACTGGACCGGCGTGCGGATCGCCCGCCCGTACCTGCCGCCGCCCGGGCTGCCGGTACCCCGGCCGGACGGGCTCTACCAGGTCGGCAAGCAGCTGTACGAGGAGCCGTTCTGGCCGGTGCAGCACGCCCGGCGGCGGTGGATCCTGGGCGACCGCGCCACCTGGCGCGACCTCGCCGGCGGCGGCCTGATCCCGCTCGTGTCGCTGGCGCTGACGTTGCCGACGGTCGCGTTGCTCGGCTGGGGCCTGGTCGGCCTCGGGACGCTGTGGATCTGGCGGCCGTTCGTGTTCTCGCCGGTCCGCTGGCTGGTCCTGCCCGAGGTGTCGACGCACCTGGGCGCGCTCGCGCAAACCCCCTTGGCGCTGGGGATGATCGTCGCCGGCCTGGTCCCGACCCCGTGGCTCGCCCGGCAGCAGGCCCGCTTCGCCAAGGTGTGGCTCGGGCCGACCGAGTCGTCCCGGCTCGCCCGGCGCGTCGAGCGGCTCAAGCAGACGCGCACCGACGTCACGGTCGCGCAGGCGGCGGAGCTGCGGCGCATCGAGCGCGACCTGCACGACGGCATCCAGTCCCGGCTGGTCGCGATGGGCATGAAGCTCGGCGCGGTCGAAGCACTGGTGGACACCGACCCGGCCGCGGCGAAACGGCTCGCGGCGGAGCTGCGCGCGGCGTCGTCGGAGGCGCTGACCGAGCTGCGGGTGCTGATCCGCGGCATCCACCCGCCGGTGCTGTCCGAGCGCGGGCTGCTGGACGCCGTGCGCGCGCTGGCCCTGGACAGCCCGCTCAAGGTCCAGGTCACCGGCTCGCTGCCGGGCCGGCTCGAAGAACCGGTGGAGGCGTGCGCGTACTTCACCGTGTCGGAGCTGCTCGGCAACGCGGCCAAGCACGGCGCGAAGCGGGCGGCGATCGAGGTTTCCGCCGCCGACGACCTGCTGACGCTGGTGGTGACCGACGAAGGCCCGGGCGGCGCCAACCCGGCCCTCGGGTCGGGACTCCGCGGAATCGAGCGCAGGCTGGGCGCCTTCGACGGTAGGTTGACGCTGACCAGCCCGATCGGCGGGCCGACCAGGGCGACCGTGGAGCTCCCGTGTCAGATCGACCCAGAACCGTTGTCGCCGAAGACCAGTACCTCCTCCGAGACGGTCTGACGCACTTGCTGGCGGCGCACGGCTTCGACGTCGTCGCGGCGGTCGGCAGCGGCCCGGAACTGGCGGCCGCGTTGCGGGAACACCGCCCGGACGTGTCCATTGTGGACGTCCGGATGCCGCCGACGAACACCGACGAGGGCCTGCAGGCCGCATTGGCCGCCCGCCGGGAGGTGCCGGGGCTGCCGATCCTCGTGCTGTCCCAGCACGTCGAGCAGCTGTACGCGCGCGAGCTGCTGGCCGACGGCACGGGCGCGATCGGCTACCTGTTGAAGGACCGCGTGTTCAACGCGGACCAGTTCATCGACGCGGTGCGCCGGGTCGCCGGCGGCGGCACGGTGATGGACCCCGAGGTGATCGCGAAACTGGTGGCGGGCAACGCTTCCGACCCGCTGGCCGCGTTGACGCCCCGCGAGCGCGAGGTGCTGGGCCTGATGGCGGAAGGCTGTTCGAACGCGGCGATCGCCTCAAAGCTGCACTTCAGCGAAGGGGCGGTCGGCAAGCACACGGCGAACATCTTCGCGAAGCTCGGGATTTCGGCTTCGGACGACACGAATCGCCGCGTGCTGGCCGTGCTCGCCTACCTCGGCGCGGACGCTTAGCCGCGCGAAACCCGCGTCATCTCTTCGCGTTCGACCACCTTGATCCGCTCCCGGCCCGCGGCCGAACCGAGCGACTTCTCGTGCGCGTCCAGGCGGCCCCAGCCCTCCCACGTCGTGAACGGGATGCCGCGCGTGGCCAGGAAGTCCAGGATCGCGTCCGGCGAGGAGAACTTCGGCGCCGTCAACGTGTCCGCGTCCGCCAGCAGGCTCGCGACGGTCTCCGCCGCGTCGCCCTTCGTGTGGCCGATCAGGCCGACCGGGCCGCGCTTGATCCAGCCCGTCACGTACACGCCCGGCAGCTGGTTCTCGTCGAGGTCCAGCACCCGGCCGGCCTGGTTCGGGACGACCCCGGCCGCGTGGTCGAACGGGATCTCCGGCAGGTGCGAGGACAGGTAGCCGACCGCGCGGTAGACCGCCTGGACGTCCCAGTCGTGGAACTCGCCGGTACCGCGCACGTTCCCGTCGCCGGTCAGCTCGGTGCGTTCCGTGCGCAGCCCGGTGACGCGGCCGTCGGTCCCGACGATCTCCGCGGGGGAGTGGAAGAAGTGCAGGTGGAGCCGCCGCGGCCGGGTGCCGGGCTCGCGGATCGCCCACTCCTGCAGCGTCTTCACGACCATGTCGATCTGCTTCGACGTCCGCAGCGCCGCGATGCTGCCCTCGTCGAACTCGATGTCCTCGGGGTAGACGATGACCTCGACGTTCGGCGAGTGGTCGAGCTCCCGCAGCTCCAGCGGCGTGAACTTCGCCTGCGCCGGCCCGCGGCGGCCGAACACGTGCACGTCGGTCACCGGGCTGGCCTTTAGCCCCTGGTAGACGTTGTCCGGGATGTCCGTGCCGAGCAGCTCGTCCGCCGTCTTCGCCAGGACGCGCGCGACGTCGAGAGCGACGTTCCCGACCCCGAGCACGGCGACCGAAGACGCGGTCAGCGGCCAGCTGCGCGGCACGTCCGGGTGGCCGTCGTACCAGGACACGAAGTCGGCGGCGCCGTAGCTGCCGTCGAGGCCGGCGCCCGGGATGTCGAGCGCGCGGTCGGCGGACGCGCCGGTCGAGAAGATCACCGCGTCGTAGAACTCGCGCAGCTCGTCGAGCTTGATGTCGGTGCCGTAGTCGATGTTGCCCAGCAGTCGGATGTTCGGCTTCGACAGCACCTTCTCCAGCGCGGTCACGATGCCCTTGATGCGCGGGTGGTCGGGCGCGACGCCGTACCGGATCAGCCCGAACGGCGCCGGCATGCGCTCGAACAGGTCGATCTGCACCTCGGCGTCGGACTTGTCCAGGATGTCGGCGGCGTAGATCCCGGCGGGACCGGCGCCCACCACGGCTACGCGAAGAGTTCGGCTCACACCTCCACCGTAAGTTAGGGTCACCTAAGTAGAAATGTGATCTGGCGTACGGTCCACCTGGTGGGAGGACGCGGGCCGGAGCAGTGCCCGATCGGGTGTTGAGGTCATGATCGACTTTTTGTTAGCTTCGAAACAGGGGAGGAACGCCTCCTTTCGACGAGTCGAAAGTGGTGTGGTGGCAATGCTTTTCCGACGTATCAGTCGTGTCTTCTTCGTTTTCGCCGTGGCCGCCGGGGTGGTGGTTCCCGGGGTCGCCGGCGCGGCCACGCGGACGACGCCGCACTGCGGGTCGAACATCGTTTGCTGGTACCACGGCATCAACTTCACCCGTGGTGCCGATGCCTGGACGCCGATCGCGTCCGGCGACTGCCTGTCCTTCGCGGAGAAGGGCGCGGGAGTCGGCGAGTCCGCCGGGAACGGCAGCGACTACCCGGCCCGGTTCTGGTCGAACGGCAATTGCACCGGGATCAGCAAGATCGTGAATCCGCAGACCGAGAACCCCAATCTCGGGTTCCAGGCCTTTTCCCTCGGCGGAATCTAACGCGTGGAGGGCGGTCCCCGGGAGCCGGTAAGCTCGGCGCCATGCGCGTCCTCGTCGTCGACAACTACGACAGCTTCGTCTACAACCTGGTCCAGTACCTGGCCCAGCTCGGCGCCGACTGCACGGTCTGGCGCAACGACGTCGTGGACCTCGACCGCGTGCCCGAGTTCGACGCCGTGTTGGTGTCGCCCGGCCCCGGGACGCCCGAACGCGCTGGTCAGAGCATGGACGTCATCCGCAAGTGCGCCGAGACGCGCACGCCGATGCTCGGCGTCTGCCTCGGCCACCAGGCGCTCGGCGTCGTCTACGGCGCCACCGTCGACCGCGCGCCGGAGCTGCTCCACGGCAAGACGAGCCAGGTGCGGCACGCCGGGGCCGGCATCCTCAAGGACCTCCCTGAGGAGTTCACCGCCACCCGGTACCACTCCCTGACCGTGCTGCCCGAGACGATCGCCGAAGACGTCTTCGAGGTCACCGGGCGCACCGAGTCCGGCATCGTGATGGGCATGCGCCACCGCGAGCTGCCGCTGGAAGGCGTCCAGTTCCACCCGGAGTCCGTGCTCACCGAGGGCGGCCACCGGATGCTGGCGAACTGGCTGGCCGCCGCCGGTCACCCCGTCGACCCGGCCCGGGTGGACGAGCTCGAGCGCGCGACCAAGGCGCTCCAGAAGGCCGCTGTTGCGTGATCCGGCTCGCGGGGGTCGGCAAGCGGTACGGGCGTGGTGACTTCGTCCTCCGCGACGTCGACCTGACCGTCGAGCCCGGGCACGTCGTCGGCGTCCTCGGCAGCAACGGCTCCGGCAAGTCGACGCTGCTGCGGATCATGGCCGGCGTCTCGCAGCCGACCACCGGGTCGCTCACCGGCACCCCGCGGATCGGCTACCTGCCGGACCGCTTCCCGGCCGGCCAGCGCATGGGCGCGCGGGCGTACCTGCGGCACATGGCGCGCATCCACGGGCTCACCGACCTCTCGATGATCGACCCGCTGCTGGAGCGGCTGGCGCTGGTCGGCGGCCCGGCCGCGCCGCTGCGCACGCTGTCCAAGGGCAACGCGCAGAAGGTCGGGCTCGCGCAGGCCGTCATGGTGCGCCCTGACCTGCTGATCCTCGACGAGCCGTGGTCCGGGCTCGACGTCGGCACGCACGCGATCCTCGGCGAGCTCGTCGCCGAGACGCGGGCGCGCGGGGCGAGCGTCGTGTTCACCGACCACCGCCCGCAGGTCGTGCACGACCACGCCGACGTCGTCCACCTCATCGACGACGGCAGGCTCACGGCGGAAAGCGCGGAGCCGACCACCCGCATCGTCCTGCGCGGCGGCGGCACCGGCTGGGCCGATGAACCCGGCGTGCGGCACGCGGTCGTCGAAGGCGCCCAGGTGGTGCTCACGGTCGAAATCGCCTCGGTGGACGCGGTGCTGCTGCGGGCCCTGAAGGACGGCTGGTCGGTGCGGGAGGTGGCGCCGTGCTCGCCATGACCCGCTACTACTTCGTGCTGCTCGGCCATTCGCAGCGGTACCTGCCCGCGCTGCTGGCCTACCTCGCGCTCTGCGTGATCCTCTACGCCGACCCGAACTCGCCGCCGCTGCCGCTGTTCGGCGTGAGCGCCGGCGGCCTGCTGGTCGTGTCGTGCTGGCTGACGATCGCCCTGCTCGACATCGAGGACCCGGTCCAGCGCCTGGTGACCCTCAGCCACGCCCGCCGGTGGCGGCGGCTGATCACCGGCGCGATCTTCGCGGTGCTGGCCTGTTCGCTGGTCCTCATGGTGATCACCGAGGTGTGGTCGGCGCTCAAGTCGTTCAAGGTCCAGCCGTCGGCGCTGGGCATCGGGCTGCTCGCCCACCTCGCGTGCGCGCTGCTGGGCATCGCGATCGCCCTCCCGTGCTCGCGGCTGCTGGTGTCCCGGATCGGCTGGACGGTGCTCGCCGCCGTCATCACGCTGACCGTCGTGCTGCTGGCGAAGATCCCGCTGGTCCACCCGCTGCTGCACGCGCTGACCGACGAAGAACCGGTCGCCGGCCCGCTGGCGCTCGCGCTCGGGACGTCGGTGGCGCTGCTGGCCGTCAGCTTCTTCGCCGTCTCGGCTCTCGTCCGCCGCCGCTCTTGATGGCAAATTGCAGAATTCAATTCCCGGCCCGGACTTCCGGCCGGACCAGGTGGCCGACTAAGGTTCGGGGCCTCTCCGGTTCCGGGTGAAGGGAGAACGGGTGACGGCTGGGATCGTCGCGATCACCGTGCCAGACTCCGACGGCGAGCTCCCCGAGCTCGCCGCCTGGCTGCGCGGCGAAGACGAACTCCGTGGCCGCGTCCAGCTCTTCGACGCCGTCGTGGTCGGCGTGACGAGCAACTCCGCCGGCGTCTTCTGCAGCTCGCTCTTCGCGTGGCTGCGGCGCTGCCGCGAAGCCCGCGTTTCCCTGAAGGTCAAACGCTCGGGCGCGGCCGAGGAACTCGAACTCGACTGCGGCCCGGCGAGCGACGCCGAACAGGTGCTCGGCGCCGTCCGGGGATTCCTCGACAAAGCCTGAACGACGAAAAAGGCCCGCACGGCGAACCGTGCGGGCCTTCGTCGTCAATTCGTCAGCCGCCGCCGGGGGTGGTCGTCGTCCCGGTCGGGAACGGGAAACCGCCGTTCTCCGCGACGCCGACGGTGATGTTCTGATCCTTGCTGATCTGCGTACCCGGCGGCACGCTCTGCTTGGTGATCGTGCCTTCCGGCTGCTTGCTGGTCTTGTCGGACTGCTGCCGGAGGGTCTGGGTCCAGCCCATGCTCTCCAGCTTCGCCTGCGCGTCTTCGAGCGTCATGCCGATCAGCGACGGCATCTGGATCTGGTCGCTGTTCTCCGGACCGGTCGACACCGTCAGCGTGATCGTCGAACCCACGGCCAGCGAACCGCCGTTCGGGTTCTGCGTGATGACGCTGTCCTTCGGCACCGAGTCCGAAGCCTGCTCGACCTTCTTGGTCTTGAAACCGAGCGCCCGCAGCGACGAGTCGGCCTGCGAGTACGGCTTGCCGGTGAAGTCCTGGACCGTCTTGAGCTCCTTGGACTTCGCGACCGTGATCTGCACGCTGGTGCCCTCGTCGACCTCCGACGACGCCGTCGGCGTCTGGTTCTGCACCAGGCCGGCCTGGTTCGGGTCGTCGACCTCGATTTCCTGGACGTCCGGGTTCAGCGTCAGCTTCGCGTCGGTCAGCAGCTTCTCGGCCTGGTCGCGCGTCTTGCCCTTGAGGTCCGGCACGCTGGCCTTACCGGGCGCTACGCCGACGTACAGCGTGATCTTCGTGGAGGTCGCGACCTGGGTACCGACGCCTGGGTCGATCTTGATGACGTTGTTGATGTCGTCCTGGGTGCAGGACGGGCTGCCGTCGGTCGGCTGCACGCCGCAGGTGATGTTCTTCGTGTCGAAGGTCTTGAAACCCTTGCCGATCAGCGTTTCCTTGGCCTGCGGCACCCGCTGGTGCAGCACGTCCGGGATCGCCACCGTGGCGTTTTCGTTGCTCTTGAACGAGCCCGACAGCCACATGATCAGCAGCACCGCGCCCAGCACGAACAGCGCGGCGAGCGCGGCCAGGATCGTCCGGCGGCGGCGCTTGGCCTTCGGGTCCTCGTCGTCCGGCTCGCTGTACTCCTCGTAGCGCTGCGGCTGCCGCCGGTCGGCGTTCATCACCTGCGTGCGCTCGTCCTCGGACATCACCATCGGCGCGGCCGGGCGCTGGCCCGACAGGGTGCGCACCAGGTCCGAACGCATCTCCGCCGCCGACTGGTAGCGGTTCGCCGGGCCCTTGGCCAGCGCCTTCAGCACGACGGCGTCGAGCTCCGGCGCCACCGCCGGGTTCACCGACGACGGCGGGTTCGGGTCTTCCCGGACGTGCTGGTAGGCGACCGCGACCGGGGAGTCGCCGGTGAACGGCGGCTCGCCGGTGATGAGCTCGTAGAGCACGCAGCCCGCGGCGTAGACGTCGGAGCGGGCGTCGACGGACTCGCCGCGCGCCTGCTCCGGCGACAGGTACTGCGCCGTGCCGATCACCGCGGCGGTCTGGGTCATGGCGGACTGGCCGTCGTGCATCGCGCGCGCGATGCCGAAGTCCATCACCTTGACCGCGCCGTTCTTCGTGATCATCACGTTGGCCGGCTTGACGTCGCGGTGCACGATGCCGTGGCGGTGCGAGAAGTCCAGCGCCGCGCAGACGTCGGCCATGACCTCCATAGCGCGCTTCTGCGACATCGGGCCTTCGGTCTTGACGATGTCGCGCAGCGTCCGGCCTTCGACATACTCCATGACGATGTACGGCAGCGGCCCGAACTCGGTGTTGGCCTCACCCGTGTCGTAGACCGCGACGATCGCCGGGTGGTTCAGCGCGGCGGCGTTCTGCGCCTCGCGGCGGAAGCGCTCCTGGAACTGCGGGTCCCTGGCGAGGTCGGCACGGAGGATCTTGATCGCGACTTCCCGGCCGAGGCGCACGTCGTGGCCGTGATGGACCTCGGACATGCCTCCGTAGCCGAGCGTTTCGCCCAGCTCGTACCGGTTGGAGAGCAGTCTGGGTGTGCTCATCTCTGGGTGCCGTTCCATTCCGTCCAAGGTGTGGTCATGATGCCTTGCTGGCCATCGTCGGTCGTGCCGGGAGAATCCGCCGGTAGGACACTCGTCGCGGGCGGCTCTTCCGTGGGCGGCTGTCTGCCCGGGACCACCTGGCTCGTCGTCTGGCCGGTGTGCGGCGGGGAGCCGGAACTGCCGATCATCTTGGCGATCAGCACGATCCCCGCCACCAGGACAACGAGCAGGATGGCCGCGAGGAGCGCCCACCAGCCCCACTGGGACTTCTTCTTCGGGACCGGCATCATGACCGGCCGCACCGCGGGGCGGGACGGCGGGCCGATGACGACCATGGGGTTCACCGCCGGGGACGGCGGGCCGACCGGCATGTGCTGCTGCTGCGGCGGGACCGGCTGCGGCGGAACCTGCTGCTGCGGTTGCTGTTGCTGCGGTTGCTGCCCGGTCGCGTAGGCGGCGTTGACCAGCCCGGACGGCGTGGGCAGCGGCAGCCCGGCGCGGACCGCGGCGACGGCGGCCGCGAACTCGCCGCCGTTGTTGTAGCGCTGCCGCGGGTCCTTGACCAGCGTCGCCTCGATCACCGCGCGCGCCGCGGGCGGCACGTCGGGTGGCAGCGGCGGCGCGATGTCGCGGATGTGCATCATCGCGACCGTGACCGCGTTCTCGGAGAGGAACGGCCGGTGCCCGGCGAGGCATTCGTACCCGCACACCGCGAGCGAGTAGACGTCGGACGCCGGCTCCGCCGGGTGCCCGAGCGCCTGCTCCGGCGCGATGTAGTGCGCGGTGCCCATGACCATGCCGGACCGGGTGACGGGGGCGGCGTCCGCGGCCTTCGCCACCCCGAAGTCGGTGATCTTGACCTGGCCCGTCGACGTCACCAGGATGTTGCCCGGCTTGACGTCGCGATGGACCAGACCTTGCTCGTGCGCGGCCTGCAGCGCGTTGCCCGCCTGCTCGAGCATGTCGAGCGTGAACTCCGCCGACAGCCGCCCGTGCTTGGCCAGCAAGCCGGCCAGCGGGTCGCCGTCGACGAGCTCCATCACGAGGTACGCGATCGACAGGTCGCCGTCGAACAAGGTCTCGCCGTAGTCGTGCACCGCGGCGATGCCGGGGTGGTTGAGCGACGCCGTCATCCGCGCTTCGGTCCGGAAGCGGTGGAGGAATTCGGCATCACCGGAGAGTTCGGCCTTGAGGATCTTGACGGCCACGGTCCGGTCGAGGCGAGTGTCGCTGGCCTGCCAGACCTCGCCCATCCCGCCGACGGCGATCCGGCTCGTCAGCTTGTACCTCTCGGCCAGCAGCTGGCCCGAGGACAGCATCCGCTATCCACCCCCGAGCTTGGCGTTGATCGCGGCACGGCCGATCTCCGCCGCGACGGTGCCGCCGGTGGCCGCGAGCCCGCGGTTGCCGCCGTCCTCGACGATGACGGCGACCGCGATCTGCGGGTCGTTCGCCGGGGCGAAGGCGGTGTACCAGGCGTGCGGTGCGGTGTTCTTGGAGTCCGTGCCGTGCTCGGCGGTGCCGGTCTTCGACGCGATCTGGATGTCGGCGCGCTTGCCGCCGCCCTTGGTGAAGCCCTCGGAAGCGATCATCATGTCCTTGAGGATCGCGGCGTTCGACGACGAAAGTGCCGCCGTGCCGGTGAGCTCGGTGGGGCTGTAGTCCTCGATGGTCGACAGGTCCGGGGCCAGCACCGACTGCACCAGCTGCGGTTTCATCGCCATCCCGCCGTTGGCCACGGTGGCCGCGAGCAGGCAGTCCTGCAGGGGGGTCAGCCGGACGTCGCGCTGGCCGATGCCGCTCTGGTAGAGCGCGCCCTGCGAGTCGAGCGGGCCGACGGTCGACGGCGCGACCTTCATCGGCACGGTCAGGTCGGTCTGCCCGATGCCGAAGTTCGCCGCCGTCTTCTTCAGCTTGTCCGCGCCCAGCTGGCCGGCGAACTGCGCGAAGGGCACGTTGCAGGAGTGCGCGAGCGCGTCCTTGAACGTGGTGCCCGGGCAGGCGGCGCCGGCGTAGTTCTCCAGCGTGACGCTGGTGCCGGGGAGCTTCGTGTTCGGCGCGGGGTCGACCGGGGTGTCCGGGCCCTTGCCGTCCTCGAGCACGGCCGACGCGGTGACGAGCTTGAACGTCGACCCCGGCGGGTAGGTCTCGGAGATCGCCCGGTTCAGCATGGGCTTCTTCGGGTCCTTGTTGTTCGCGTTCCAGGCGTCGGTCTGCGCCTTCGACGTGTGCGAAGCCAGCTGGTTGGGGTCGTACGACGGCGTCGAGACCATCGCCAGGATCCGGCCGGTCTTGGGCTCCAGCGCGACGACGGCGCCGGTGTAGCCCTTCTGCGTCATCAGGTCGTACGCGGCCTTCTGCACGGCCGGGTCGATGGTCAGCCGGACGTTGCCGCCGCTGGGGTCGCGGCCGGTGACCATGTCCGACAGCCGCCGCACGAACAGCCGCGGGTCGGAGCCGTTGAGGACGTCGTCCTCGGACCGCTCGAGCCCGCCGGCGCCGTAGTTGATCGAGTAGTAGCCGGTGACCGGCGCGTACATCGGGCCGTCGGCGTAGGTCCGGATGTACTTGTACTTGTCGTTGGACGGGTTGACGCTGGCCAGCACCTCGCCGTTGGCCTGCGACACGATCTTGCCGCGCTGGCGGGCGAACTCGTCGTAGAGCACGCGGGCGTTGCGCGAGTCGGTGCGGTAGTCGTCGGCCTTCACCACCTGGATGTAGGTGGCGTTGGCCAGCAGCAGGACGACCATGACGAGCATCGCCATGCCGACCTTGCGGAGCGGGGTGTTCATGCCTGCGCGCTCCCGTCCGCCGGCGGGCGCTGCACGAGCACGGTGTGCGCTTCCGCGATCGGCGCCTGGGCCTGCGGTTGCGGCTTCGGGCGGGCGGCCGGCTTGCGGGCGGCGTCGGAGATCCGGAGCAGCAGCGCGACCAGGATGTAGTTCGCGAGCAGCGACGAGCCGCCCTTCGACAGGAACGGCGCGGTGATACCGGTCTCCGGGATGAGTTTCGTGACCCCGCCGACGACGACGAAGATCTGCATGACCATGGTGAACGCGAGCCCGCCGCCGAGCAGCTTGCCGAACGTGTCGCGCACGGCGAGCGCGCTGCGCATGCCGCGCATCGCGACCAGCAAGTACAGCATCAGGACGGCGGCCAGCCCGATGAAGCCGAGCTCTTCGCCGATCGACGCGGTGATGAAGTCGGTGTTGGCCTCGGGCACCATGTCCGGCCGGCCGGCGCCGAGCCCGGTGCCGCCGACGCCGCCGGTGCCGAGCCCGAACAGGCCCTGGGCGAGCTGGTAACCGCCGCCCGCCTGGTCGTAGGTGGCCAGCGGGTCCAGCCAGTTCGCGACGCGCTGCTGGACGTGCCCGAAGAGGTTGTAGGCGATGACGCAGCCGACCGCGAAGAAGCTCAGGCCGAGGACGACCCAGATGGCCCGCTCGGTCGCGACGTACAGCATCACCAGGATGACGCTGAAGAACAGCAGCGAGGTGCCGAGGTCCTTCTCGAACACCAGGATGCCGATGCAGACGAACGCGGCGATCAGGATCGGGCCGAGGTCGCGGGCGCGCGGCAGCTCGACGCCGACGAGCTTCTTGCCCGCCACCATGAACAGGTCCCGCTTCGACACCAGGAACGAAGCGAAGAAGATCATCAGCAGGATCTTCGCGAACTCGCCCGGCTGGATCGAGAAGAACGGCAGCTTCAGCCACACCTTGGCGCCGTTGACTTCGGAGAGGCTCGACGGCAGCAGCGCGGGCAGCGCCAGCGCGATGATCCCGACCAGGCCGGCGGTGTAGCCGTAGCGGGTCAGCGTGCGGTGGTCGTTGACCACGATCAGCACGACGACGAAGAACACCAGCGAGATCACCGTGAACAGCACCTGCGCGGTGACGGCGGGCGTGTAGTCCTTGCCGTTCTGCAGGGCCCGCTCGGCCAGCGCCAGGTCGATCCGGTGGATCATCACCAGGCCGATGCCGTTGAGCAGCGCGACGCAGGGGAGCAGCACCGGGTCCGCGTACGGCGCCCACTTGCGGACGGCGAGGTGCGCGGCGGCGAAGATGCCGAGGTAGGCCAGCCCGAGCCAGAGGATCGACGCGGTGAGCTCCTGCTCCTGGTTCGCTTCGACGAGCACCAGCGCGATCGTGACGATGAACGCCGCGAAGCCCAGGAGGACGAGTTCGGTGTTGCGGCGGGTCGGGACTTCGCGCGGCGGGTTCGTCTGGAACTGGGCGGCGAGCGGTTCGGCGGAACGCGCGACGGGCTGGCCCATCAGTTACCGCCTCCCGTCGTCGGTGCCGTCGAACTCGGCGTCGAGCAGTCCCTCCCCGCTGGCTGGTTCGCCGACGATGGAGCGGTGGAACCGGCCGGGGCCGTCGGCGTCGTCGTCGGCGTGACCGGGTTGGTCGGCGTCGGCGAGGTCTGACCGCCCGTCGGCGCGCAGTTGTTCAGGCGCTTGTGCAGCTGCAGGAAGTCGTCGATGTACTTCCGGGCGTCGTCGAGGCTGTCCTTCTTGACGCCGTTCTGCACGGCCAGCCGCGCGTCCTCCTGGAGCTGGGTGACGCGCAGCTTGTCCGTGCACACCTGGTTGGGCGGGCAGGAGCCCTGCTCGTAGGTGTGCAGGTCGATGCCGAGGATGCTGCCGGGGACGCCGCGGTAGATGACGACTTCCTCGTCCGCACCTTCGCCGACATAGTACTGACTCAGCACGAAGTACCGGGTGGCGATGGCGGCCGCGGCGAGCACCACGAGGACCACCAGCGCCCCGGCCAGCCAGCGGAACCGCTTCCGGCGCTTGGCCTTCGGGTCTTCGGTCGGCTGCGGCAGTTCCGGGCGCTGCTGCGGTGGCGGCTGGGTCAGCGCCCTGGCCCGCGCCGCGGGCGAATCGCCCTGGTGCAGCTCGTCACTGCCGTCCCCGGCGGCGCCGCCCACGATGGGCGCGTCCTCGCCGAAGTCGACGTCGACCACGTCGGCGATGATCACCGTGACGTTGTCCGTGCCGCCGCCCTTGAGCGCCAGCTCGATCATCCGGTCCGCGCACTGCTGCGGGTCCGGGATCTGCACGGCCTCGGTCAGCGTCTCGTCGCTGACCATGCCGGACAGCCCGTCCGAGCAGATCAGGTACCGGTCGCCGGCGCGGGCTTCGCGCACGGTCAGGCTCGGCTCGACCTCGTGCCCGGTGAGGGCCTTGAGCAGCAGCGACCGCTGCGGGTGCACCGCGGCCTCTTCCGGCGTGATGCGGCCCTGCTCGAGGAGTTCGTTGACGAAGCTGTCGTCGCGCGTGATCTGCGCGAACTGGCCGCCGCGCAGCAGGTACGCCCGCGAGTCGCCGACGTGCACCAGCCCCAGGCGCGTGCCCGCGAACAGCACCGCGGTGAGCGTCGTGCCCATCCCGTCGAGATCGGGGTCCTGCGAGACGAGTTCGGCGATGGCGGCGTTGCCGTTGGCCACCGCCTCCCGCAGCTGGGCGAGGAGGTCGTCGCGCGGTTCGTCGTCGTCGAGCGGGGCGAGCGAGGCGATGACGACCTTGCTGGCCACCTCACCCGCCGCGTGGCCACCCATACCGTCGGCGAGCGCGAGCAGGCGAGGGCCGGCGTACACGGAGTCCTGGTTGCTCGAACGCACCAGGCCCCGGTCGCTGCGGGCTGCGTAGCGGAGGACGAGAGTCATGGGCGAAGCTCGATCACCGTCTTGCCGATCCGGATGGGGACTCCGAGCGGGACCCGGAGGGGTGCAGTGACCTTAGCCCGGTCCAGGTAAGTCCCGTTCGTCGAGCCCAGATCTTCCACGTACCAGTCCTCACCGCGCTGGGCGATCCGGGCGTGCCGGGTCGACGCGTAGTCGTCGTCGAGCACGAGCGTGGAGTCGTCGGCGCGGCCGATCAGGATCGGCCGCCCGTCCAGCGCGATGCGTGTCCCCGCCAGTGCGCCGTGGGTGACCAGCAGCTGCTGCGGGGACTTGCTGTTACGCGGCTTCTTCTCTTTCTTGCGCCCGAAGGTCGGCACCTGGACGCGCATACCGGACGCCGCGTAGAGGTCCGACCGGACGACTCTGAGCGCGGCGAACACGAAGAGCCAGAGCAGCACGAGGAAGCCCACCCTGGTGAGTTGTACGACCAGCTCTGGCACTTGGTGTGTCCGCTCCCGACTCGTCCGTGCAGCCGCGACGCGGGTACGCCGCGGTCCCCCCGCACGTCAATTCTGCGGGAACAGTATTCCGTGCCCCGAGTCAGCCCTGTGTACGGAACACGAGGGACGAATGCCCCACCCGGATGACGTCGCCGTCGGCGAGCTGCCAGGTCTGCACCGGCGTGCCGTTCACGGTCGTGCCGTTGGTCGAACCGATGTCGGCGAGCGTCGCGCTCTGGCCGTCCCAGGTGATCTCCAGGTGCCGTCGGGAGACGCCGGTGTCCGGGAGGCGGAAGTCCGCGTCCTGGCCGCGGCCCACGACGTTCCCGCCCTGCTTCAGCGAGTACGTGCGGTTCGAGCCGTCGTCGAGCTGCAGGCTCGCCGCGAGCTGGCGTCCCGGCGCGGGCGGGGCGTAGCCGCCCTGCTGCTGCGCGTACGGGTCGCCGGCCGGTGCGCCGTACGCCTGCTGCTGGCCGTACTGGTCGTAGCCGGCCTGCTGCTGGCCGCCGTACTGGTCGTACCCGGCCTGCTGCTGGCCGCCGTACTGGTCGTAACCGCCCTGCTGGTAGCCGCCCTGGTCGTAGCCGCCCTGCTGGGGCTGGGCGTAGCCGCCCTGGTCGTAACCGCCCTGCTGGTAGCCACCTTGCTCGTAGCCGCCCTGCTGGGGCTGGGCGTAGCCGCCCTGGTCGTAACCGCCCTGCTGGTAGCCGCCCTGGTCGTAGCCGCCGCCTTGCTGGGGCTGGGCGTAGCCGCCTTGGTCGTAACCACCCTGCTGCTGGCCGTAACCCTGGTCGTACCCGGGCTGCTGGCCACCCTGCTGTCCGTAGCCGTACTGGCCCTGCTGGCCGTACGGGTCACCCTGGTCGTATTGGCCGTAGCCGGGGGGCTGGCTCATTGCTGGGTCTCCTGCGTTGCTGGGTCGTGCCGACCGCGGTGAACCGGCGCCTGAGGGGCGGGCGTCGGGATCGACGGACGAACGGGTCTTGAACTGTCCAGTATGCAGCGCCTCGTTGCGCTCGAGTGATACGACGACGTCACCATAGGTGTCCAGGCCCTCGGCGGCGAGGTGTTCCGCCACCGCCTTGGCCAGTACCTGGGTGACCCGTTGCTCGTCACCGGCCATGCGCTCGTGGTCAGCTGTCCCCAAGGACACGATGTAGTGATTCGGGGCGAGCTGCCGACCGCCTGCCAGCTCACGAACGTTCTCCTCACTCTCCCGTTCCAGGGCGATCGCCACTTCCTGCGTGACGACGTTGCCACCGAACATGCGCGCGAAAGTGTTCCCCACCAGGTTCTCGAGTCGCCTGTCGAATCTTTCGGCGCGGCCCACCGGGGAAAACCTCCTCACGCTCGTGCTTCCGCATCGATCCTATCCGGGTGAGCGAGCCTCTACACGGCCCCCGGTGAAACCCGTTCAAACCACCTGCTAGTCTTCTCCTCGCTGTCACAGAGAAGCACTCGGGCGAGTGGCGGAATGGCAGACGCGCACGGTTCAGGTCCGTGTGTCCGAAAGGACGTGAGGGTTCAACTCCCTCCTCGCCCACGCTGTTCAGGGCCCCGATCGCTGGCGCGATCGGGGCCCTTTCCCGTTGGCCTGGTCTTTCCCGGGGGCCGAGCCCCCGGACCCCCACGGTGCCGCACCTCGCCACCCAGCGTGGTCCGGTGGGGAATGTCACGGGTCCGGAGGCCCTGTTCGCCCTGGGCGAAGTTACGCCGTGTGGGTGGTGATCAGGCGGGGCTGAGCGCGATCGACAGCCGCATCTGGAGGGCCGTCGCGACGCGTTCCAGGACCGGCAGGGTCGGGATCGTGCCGCCGGCTTCGAACCTCGCCATCGCCGACTGCGTCATTCCGGCCCGCTCGGCCAGTTCGGTCTGCGTCCAGCCGCGCTCCTCTCGCAGCGTTCGCACCTCCGCGCCCAGTTCGAAAGCAATTCGAGCTGCCTCGTAGGCGTGGTGGGTCCGGTCGACGCCAAGTTCCTCGCGTAGCTCGCTCCACGAGGTGCGATCGGTCATGACTCCTCCTCGTCCAGGGTGTGCCGCTCGTCCTGGCAGCGGCGCACTGCTCGTCTGGCTCGCTCGACTTCGGCGGCTTCGCGCATCTTCGTCTTCCGCCATACCGTCATCAGAATGATCCGCCGTTCCGGCGCGATCCAGTAGCTGATCCGTATGGCTTGCTCGTCGAGCCAGAAGCGGAGTTCGCGGAGCTTCCCGTCCAGCTGTCTCGTGTACGGCTCGCCGAGCAGAGGTCCACGTTCGGCCAGGAGATCTATGTAGAAGGCGACGCGGTTGATCGCGTTCTCGTCGAGACCTCTCAGCCGGTCGCGGATCTCCGGCTCCAACTCGATGGTACCCCAATCCATAGCGATGATGCTATAGCCGAAACCTACGCTGAGTAACATTGGGGCGTGTTCGAGCTACGGAACGTGTCTACGCCGTGTGGGTGGTGATCCAGTCCGCGATCACGTCCGCCCGGCTCGTGGTTTCGATGCCCGCGTGGGGGCACCCGGGTCCCGTCGCCTCCACCGCGACGAGTTTGCCGCCCGTGAAGTAAGGCGCTCCCGAGTCGTACGTGCACGCGCTGGTCGTGATCTCCGGGGCCGCGCCGCGGACGCCCAGCGTCGTCGGGTCGACCTTCGCCACCGCGACCGTGCCCTGCTGCAGCCGCTGGGCCGGGACCGGGTTCGCGGCCGTCAGGCTGCCCCAGCCGGCCAGGGTCAGCTGCTGGCCGACCTTCGGGAGCGTGCGGTTCACCGCCAGCGGGGTCACCGTCGTCACCGGGGTGTCCAGGCGGATCAGCGCGACGTCGTTCTCCTTCGCCTGGAGGACCTCGGTCGCCTTGCGGGCCACGCCCGATTCGGTGGCTTCGTCGACCAGGCCGAGCGTCACCGTCGTCGGGTACGGGACCTTGCCCGAGACGCGGTTGCGGTGGGCGTCGTGGAAGCAGTGCCCGGTCGTCAGCACCCAGCCGGGCGCGATCAGGGCGCCGGTGCAGTAGCTGGCGTACGTGGAGCCGTCCGGGCGCGGGATCTTCGTCATCGAAAGCTTCGCGACGAACCCGAACTGCCCCGGTGGGACGTCGGAGCCGTGGGCGACGGCCCAGGCCGTCGGCGCGGCGGTGATGGTCAGGACGGCGGCGGCGAGCAGGGCGCGCAGGCGCATTCTTCCCCTTCGTCGAGCGGATGGTCGACGTTCGAGGCTATTGCCGCCGCGGCGTGCTGGGAATTCCCTGGCCGGGCGTCACTCAGGGGTGACGCCCGGCCAGGCGGTCACCCGGTGTGCGAAGCGATCCAGTCCGCGACGACGTCCACGCGGGAAGTGGTTTCGAGCTGGTTGTGCGGGCAGTCCGGCCCGGTCGACTCGACGGACACGAGCTGGCCGCCCGTCCCGGCCGCGACGAAGTACGGCGCGCCCGAGTCGTAGACGCAGGCACTGGTGGTGCTCGTCGGCGCGACGCCCTGCACGCCGAGCGTCGAGGCGGCGACCTGGCCGACCTTCACCGTCCCCTGCTGCAGCTTCGTCGACGGCGTGGGGTTGGTGGCGGTGAGGCTGCCCCAGCCGGCGAGCGTCAGCAGCTGCCCGACCGACGGCGTGACGCGGTTGACGGTGAGCGGCGTGATGCCGGTGACGTCCGCGTCCAGGGTCGCGATCGCGATGTCGTTGGCGCTCGCCTGGTAGACCGTGACGACGTTGCGCGTCACGCCCGGCGTGCTCTGGTTGACCGTGCCGAGCAGCACCGACGTCGGGTAGGGCACCGGCCCGGAGACGCGGTTGCGGTTGGCGTCGTGGAAGCAGTGGCCCGCGGTGATGATCCACTTCGCGGCGATCAGCGCGCCGGAACACGCGCTGTTGTACTTCGTGCCGTCGGGCCTCGGGATGTTCGTCATGGTGAGCTTCGCGGCGAACTGGTACGTCCCGGCCGGGACGTCGGAGCCGTTGGCCACGGCCGCCGCCGGTCCCGCGGTGGCGAGACCGGCGGCCAGCGTCAAAAGGGCAGCAGAGAACACAGCGCGGACGCGCATCGGTGGATCCCCCTTGTCCTGCACCGGCAGTCGAAGGCCGGTGATCACTTTCGAGGGTAGTGACGCCACGCCGCGCGGAAAGGCGCTGCTTGGAGCAAAAACCGGCCCCGGCGCGGTACGCCGGGGCCGGTTTCGCCGGGTATGCGCTAGTTCACGCCGACCAGGTCGACGACGAAGATCAGGGTTTCGCCGGGCTTGATCACGCCGCCCGCGCCGCGGTCGCCGTAGGCCAGGTGCGGCGGGATGACGAGCTTGCGGCGGCCACCGATCTTCATGCCCGCGACGCCCTGGTCCCAGCCGGAGATGACCTGGCCGGCGCCGAGGCCGAAGCGCAGCGGCTCACCGCGGTCCCACGAAGCGTCGAACTGCTCGCCCGACGAGTGCGAGACGCCGACGTAGTGCACGGTGACGGTCTTGCCGGCCGTGGCTTCGGCGCCGTCACCGACGGTGAGGTCGGTGATCTCCAGGTCGGCCGGCGCAGGTCCGTCCGGGCGGTCGATTTGGGGCTTTTCCAAGGTCATGGGCCTCACCGTACCCACGCGTGAGGGGCTGCGCCGATCGGCCTACGCCCAAGGAGGGAAAAACGCGAAAACTCTTCACACTTGTCCTACTGCTCGGTAGCGTGCGCTTCGTCACTCTTCTGAGCTGAGGGGAGCCCGGCATGCGACGAGGCATCCGAGCCTTGACCTTCACGGCACTGGGGGCCCTCGTGGCCGGGCTGACCCAAGTCGCCGTCACCGCGCCGGCCGCGCAGGCGGCCGGGTCGCCCGACGACTACTGCGGCGGGCAGTGCAGCGACATCCTGCCGCCCGGCGAGAACGGCAACGCCACCCTCGCGGACATCCTCGCGCACAAGGTGCTCGGCACCCGCCCCGCGCACGCCGCCGACCAGCTCGGGAAGTACGCCTCGCTGGCGAACGGGTACAAGACGCTGACCACGAGCGCGATCAACCAGTACTTCAACGACTCGTCGTTCGGCGTCGCCGCCGACCAGGTCGCGAGCACGACCAAGCCGCGCTCGGACGTGACGATCGTGCGGGACAAGGCCCTCGGCGTCCCGCACATCACCGGCACCACCCGCGCCGGCACCGAGTTCGGCGCCGGGTACGCCGCCGCGCAGGACCGGCTGTGGCTGATGGACGTCCTGCGCCACGCCGCGCGCGGGCAGGTCACCCCGTTCGCCGGCGGCGCGGAAGCCAACCGCGAGCTGGAGCAGCAGTTCTTCTCGAACGCGCCGTACACCGAAGCCGAGCTGCAGCAGCAGATCGACCACGTCGCGAGCAGCGGCCCGCGCGGCGCGCAGGGCCTCGCCGACGCGCAGGCCTACGTCGACGGCATCAACAAGTACATCAGCGACTCCTACAACGGCCGGTACTTCCCGGGCGAGTACGTGCTGACCGGGCACGTCGACTCGATCACCAACGCCGGGTCGATCGACCCGTTCAAGCTGACCGACCTGGTCGCGCTCGCCTCGCTGGTCGGCGCCGAGTTCGGCGCGGGCGGCGGCGGCGAGGTGCAGAACGCCATCGCGAAGCTCGCGATGCAGGAGAAGTACGGCGTCGTGCAGGGCGAGAAGGTGTGGCAGAGCCTGCGCTCGGAGGACGACCCCGAAGCCGTCAAGACGCTGCACGACGGCCAGACCTTCCCGTACGGCAAGACACCGGCCAACGCGGTCGGGCGCGCCTTGCCGGACAAGGGGTCGGTGACCGGGCAGCAGCTGGTGTTCGACCAGACCGGCTCGGCCTCGACCGCCACCCCGTCCACTGTGGACGTCGCCGCGCCCGCCGAGCAGGAGCCCGCCCGCGGCATGTTCGAGAACGGCGTGCTGCCCGGCAACATGCTGAGCGAGAAGCACGGCATGTCCAACGCGCTGCTCGTCTCCGGCGCGAAGACCGCCAGCGGCCACCCGGTCGCCGTGTTCGGCCCGCAGACCGGCTACTTCGCCCCGCAGCTGCTGCTGTTGCAGGAACTGCAGGGCCCGGGCATCAGCTCGCGCGGCGCGGCCTTCGCCGGCCTGAGCATGTACACGCTGCTGGGCCGCGGCCAGGACTACTCGTGGAGCGCGACGACGTCGGCGCAGGACATCATCGACACCTACGCGCTGACGCTGTGCGACCCGAGCGGCAAGGCGCCGACGAAGGACTCGAACTACTACACCTGGCAAGGCCAGTGCATCCCGATGGACACCGTAGAGGTCAAGAACGCCTGGAAGCCGACCGTGGCCGACGGGACCGCGGCGGGTTCGTACACCCTGCGCAGCTACCGGACGAAGTACGGGCCGGTGCAGAGCCGGGCGACCGTCGGCGGCAAGCCGGTGGCGTACGCGGCGCTGCGCTCGTCCTACTTCCACGAGGTCGACTCGCTGATCGGCTTCCAGGAGCTGAACGACCCGGGCTTCGTTAAGTCCGCGGCGGACTTCCAGAAGGCCGCGGCCGACATCAACTACACGTTCAACTGGTTCTACGCCGACTCCAAGGACATCGCCTACTTCAACTCGGGCAGCAACCCCTCCCGACAGTCCGATGTGGACCCGAACATGCCGGTGTGGGGCGACCAGGGCCACGACTGGGTCGGCTGGAACCCGGCGGGCAACGTCGCGACCTACACGCCGGCGTCGCAGCACCCGCAGTCGGTCAACCAGGACTACTACGTCAGCTGGAACAACGCGCAGGCCAACGGTTACGCGGCCGCGGGCGCGGACAAGTCCGCCGTGCACCGTGTCGACCTGCTCGACTCGCGCGTCAAGCAGCTGATCTCCAGCGGCACCAAGGTCACCCGGGTCAACCTGACCCAGGCGATGGCGGACGCCGCGCTCGCGGACCTGCGCGCCGAGCGCGTCCTGCCGCTGCTGCTGCAGGTGCTCGACAAGACGCCGACCACCGGCGCGGCCGCGGACGCCGAGGCGAAGCTCAAGACGTGGCTGGCGAACGGCCACCTGCGCAAGGAGACTTCGCCGGGCAGCAAGGCGTACGCGGACGCCGACGCGATCCGCATCTTCGACGCCTGGTGGCCGCTGCTCGTCCAGGCCGAGTTCAAGCCGGGCATGGGCGACGACGCCTACAACGCGATGACCGGCGTGCTGGGCATCAACGAAAGCCCGTCCGGCTGGCAGAACGGCAACGGCCAGCACACCGGGCAGCCGCACAAGGGCTCGTCGTTCCAGTTCGGCTGGTGGGGTTACGTCAGCAAGGACATCCGGCAGGTGCTCGGCCAGCCGGTGGCCGGCCCGCTCGGCCAGACGTTCTGCGGCGGCGGCAACGTCACGACGTGCCGCCAGGCGCTCGTGGACTCGCTGACCACTGCCGCCGGCCAGGCCGCGAACACCGTCTACCCCGGTGACGCGTCCTGCTCGGCCGGCGACCAGTGGTGCGCCGACACGATCGTCCACAACCCGCTGGGCGGCATCACGCAGGACAAGATCAGCTGGCAGAACCGCCCGACGTTCCAGCAGGTCGTCGAGTACGCGGCGCACCGCGGCGACAACATCGCCAACCTCGCGCCGGGGAAGACGGTCAGCGCCACCAGCGCCGAGACCGGCTTCTACAACTCGCCGGCGTCGAACGCGATCGACGGCAACGCCTCGACCCGCTGGGCCAGCGACTGGAGCGACGACCAGGCGATCACCGTCGACCTGGGCTCGGTCCAGCAGGTCAGCCGGGTGCTGCTGAGCTGGGAAGCCGCGTACGGGAAGAGCTACAAGATCCAGCTCTCCTCGGACGCGGTGCACTGGACGGACGCGGCTTCGGTCACCGACGGCGACGGCGGGCAGGACAACGTCTCCTTCGCCGCGACCCAGGCCCGGTTCGTCAAGCTGCAGGGCGTCCAGCGCGGCACGAAGTACGGCTACTCGCTGTACGAGTTCGAGGTGTACGCGCACTGAGACCAGGCCGGACCGCTCGCGGACGCGCGGGCGGCCCGGCCTACCCCGCCGGGGCGCGGGTTACCGTGATCGCATGGACGACTGGACGCCCCGCACCAAGGCCATCGCGGCCGGCCGCCCGCACGGCCCCGGCGAGCCCCTCAACACCCCGCTCGTCGCCACCAGCACGTACGAGGCCGGTGGCGATTTCGCCTACGCGCGCGGGGACGGCACGCCGACCTGGCTGGCCCTCGAAGAAGCCGTCGGGGCGCTCGAAGGCGGGTACGCGACGGCGTTCGCGTCCGGGGTCGCCACCCTCTCCGCCGTGCTGGACCTGCTGCCGGTCGGGTCGCGGGTGGTCGTGCCGACGTTCAGCTACGCCGTGACGCGCGGGGTGCTGGCCCACGCGCAGAAGCTCGGCAAGCTCGCCGTCACCGAGCTCGAGCCGGCCGACACCGACGCCTGGGTGGCCGAGGCCGCGACCGCGGACCTGGTCTGGATCGAGTCGCCGACCAACCCCACTCTCGACGTGATGGCGATCGAGACCATCGCCGCCGCCGCGCGGGGGCGGGTCGTCGTCGACAACACCTTCGCGACGCCGTTGCAGCAGCGGCCCCTCGAACTGGGCGCGGACGTCGTCGTGCACAGCGCGACCAAGCTCATCGGCGGGCACAGCGACCTGCTGCTCGGCATCACCGTCGCCAAGGATCCCGAGGTGGCGGCCGAGCTGAAGGGCGCGCGGACCCGTGTCGGGTCGACGCCGGGCGCCCTCGAAGCCTGGCTCGCCCTGCGCGGGCTGCGGACCATGCCGGTCCGGCTGGCGGAGCAGTCCTGCACCGCCGCGCTGCTCGCCGAACGCCTGGCCGGGCACCCCGCGGTCCACCGGGTGCGGTACCCGGGCTTCGGGATGATGGTCGCGTTCGAGCTGGCCGACGCCGAGACGGCCGACGCGTTCTGCGCCGCGGTCCGGCTGATCCGGTCGGCGACCAGCCTCGGCGGCGTCGAAAGCCTGGTCGAGCGGCGGGCGTGGCTCGCCGGCGAAGAGCGCGTGCCGCCCGGGCTGGTCCGGTTCAGCGTCGGTTTGGAGGATCCCGAGGACCTTTGGCGGGACCTGCGCTTCGCCCTCCCGGAGTAACGCGGACGGGTGACACCTCGATACTCCGGCATCGCAGGTCCTCGCCGTTTAGGAGTCCACGTGGGTAGAACGCTGAGCCGGGTCGCGGGCATCGCCGCCGCGGGCGCGCTGATCACCGCCGCCACGGCACCGGCCGCACTGGCCCAGACGGACACCACCACGCCGGAGACGACCACGACGACGTCGTCGGAAGCGACGACCACCACGGCGCCGAGCACGACCGAGACCAGCACGACCACCGCGCCGAGCACGTCGGAGACCGCGGGGACCACCACGACGCCGTCGGTGACCGGCCCGGTGAAGACCGACGCCCCCGGCACGACCACCACCACGGTGACGATCGAGCCGCCGAAGGACGACTACCAGGACAACGTCGGCCACGGGTTCGTCGGCCTCGGCGGCGAAGGCGTCCTGGTCATCGCCTGCGCGGCCGGCGCGCCGGGGAACGTGGCGACGCAGTACCTGAGCCTCACCGGCGGCCCGGACCAGGACGAGTCCGACGGCCGCTACTGGAACTACTCCGTGCGCGTGGTCGACGCCCCGGCCGGCACCACGACCGCGAAGTTCAGCTGGACCTGCGCCGGCGTCGAGGGCAACGGCCTGGTCGAGTTCGAGCAGGAGCAGCCGCCGGCCACGAGCACCAGCGCGTCGCCGTCCAGCACCGCGCCGGTCACCACGGCGACGTCCGCGACGACGACGTCGGCCGCGCCGGGCAACAGCGCGCCGAAGGCCCAGGTCAAGGTCGCGCCCAAGGGCGGGGTCGAGACGGGCTTCGGCGGCACGGCCTGGTGAGCGTCCGGCGGGCGGGTGCCGCACTCGCCCTCGTGCTGGCGCTCGCCGCCTGCAGTACCCCGGAGCAGCCGAAAGCCACCGCGGTGCCCCCTTCGGCACCGGTGACCGTCCCGTTCAAGGGCCTCCGGCCGACGTCGGTGAAAATCCCCAAGATCGGCGCGGAGTCCAGCCTGCTCGCGGTGGCGGTCAAGCCCGACGGCTCGATCTCCGTCCCGTCGGTGCACACGCCGATGCAGGCGGCCTGGTACAAGCTCTCGCCGGTGCCCGGGGACGTCGGCCCGGCGATCGTGCTCGGGCACGTCGACGGCGACAAGAAGCCCGGCATCTTCTACAAGCTCAAAGACCTCGCGCCCGGCGACGAGGTGGACGTCGACCGCAGCGACGGCCGGAAGCTGAAGTTCGTCGTCGACCGCGTCACGCAGGTTCCGAAGGACACGTTCCCGCGCGATGCCGTGTACGGCAACAGCGACCGGCCGGAACTGCGGCTGATCACCTGCGGTGGCGCGTTCGACCACGCCGAGCACAGCTACCAGGACAACATCGTCGTCTACGCGAAGCTAGCCGACGCCTGAGCCCGGGTACGGAAACTCCGGCTTCAGCGTGGTTTCCGGGCACACCCAGCGCCGCATCCCGGCGTCACATGCGGCATAGCCCCAGTTGATCAGCCGGTCCTGCGTCAGCTCGGACGTCCTGGCGAGCCGCGTCTTCGTCACCGCCAACGCGCGGGTCTGCTCGACCGGCGCCGGCAAGGCGTCGGGTAGGTCGAAGTGCGCGATGTCGCTGTAAGTCGCCCAGTACGTCCCGGCGAACTGCTTGTCCTGGTAGGCCTTAAGCAGCGAGCCGGTGCGCAGCTCCCGGACCTGGTTGTCCATCACGGTCAGCACGCGGAGCAGCTGCATGGGCCAGGTGCGGTTCGGCTTTTCCTCGTGCTTCATCTTCTTGCCTGCGTCGCTGACCAGGACGGTCGCCCGCTGGTTCTCGATCGGGTCCAGGCCGAGGTTGTCGTACACGCCCGCGTCGCTGAGCACGATCTTGCGGCCGGGCTGGTGCGGATCCGGGATCACGACCGGCGAAAGCATCGGCGGGAACGCCGACGACGCGGCCACCGCCGTCGCGAGGGGGATCTGCCCGTGCGGGCCGGGCTGGCGGAAGAACCACCACAGCGAGCCGTCCTGCAGGCTCGTCGCGGTGAAGACGAAGTTCGGCCCGGCCGGGTCGAGGTCCGCCAGGCAGCAGTCGCCGAAGAGGTGCTTCGCGTAGCGGCGGGCCAGCTCTTCGCCCGCGCTGCGCCACGGCATCAGCAGGGCCTTCAGCGTCACCGGGATGTCGAGGTTCGTGCGGGCCAACTTCCGCAGCGGCTGCACGACTTCCTTGCCGAAGTTCTCCGCGACGCCGTCGTCGCCGAAGTACAGCTTGTGCCACGCGTGCGCGAGCACCCCGGCCGCGATCGACCCGCCGGAAACACTGGAGACGGTGTTCAGCTTCGGCAGCCAGCCGAGTTCGTTGAGCCGCCAGAGCGCGCCGGCGTGGAAGAGCATCGCCCGGTAACCACCCCCGGAGAGCGCGAGTCCGACACCGTCCCGTTTCGCCGCGTCCACCCGGCCGAGTCTAGGGCCGCAGCAAGGGCGCGAGCAGCGGGCGTTGCGGTGCGGGGACGTATTCGGCGTAGTTGTCGTACAACGCCTGCTTGGCCAGGTGCGCGGCACCGGCGCCGTCGGCGGACCGGATCGCGTCGAGCACCTCGGCGTGGTGGGCGAGCCAGGTGCGCATCAGTGACTTCCGGTTGCTGGCGTGCTCGAGCTTGTCCTCGATGAGCTCCAGCACGACGCCGCGGACGACTTCTTCGCTGACCACCAGCAACGGGTTGCGCGAGATGCGCGCGATGACTTCGTGGAACGCGACGTCGGCGCGGCTGAACTCCGCGTACCCGCGCGAGACGCCTTCGCGCATGGACTCCAGCGCCGTGTCGAGGCCGGCCAGGTCGTCGTCGGTGCGCAGCTCCGCCGCGAGCAGGTGGGCCGAGCCGTCGAGGATCATCCGGAACTGCAGGAGTTCGGCGAGCCCGACGTGGTTCGCCCGCGCGAGCCGGTGCATCGAGCGGTGCAGCGCGGCGGGGGACGCGGCGAGCACCTCCGGGCCACGCGGGTCACCGGGCCGCGAACGGATCATTTCGGCGGCCTGCAGCACGCGCAGGGCTTCCCGGATCGTCGAGCGGCCGACGCCGAACTGCGTCATCAGCTCGCGTTCGCTCGGCAGCCGTTCGCCCGGTTTGAGCTCGCCGCTGATCACGGCCTGCTCGATCTGCTCGACGACCCGCTCGTACGCGCGGACCGGAGCCACCGGTTCGAACCGCATCTTGACCTCGTCGTCCCCGCAATGTCAGGCTACTGGTCAGACCAGTGTACTGACCTGGAGGCCGAATGAAAGCCCGACTTCACGTGCTGGCAGCGGCGCTGCTGCTCGTGGTGTCCGGCTGCTCGGCCGGCTCGTCGGCCAGCGTTTCCGCTGGTCCGGACACCCTTTCGGTGGGTTTCACGGCGGAGCCGGCGAACTTCGACTTCACGCGCACGGACGGCGCCGCGATCCCGCAGGCCCTGCTTTACAACGTCTACGAAGGCCTGGTGAAGCTCGACGCGCAGGGTCGCGTGGTGCCGCTGCTCGCGAAGTCGTGGACGATCAGCCCGGACCGCAAGACCTACGACTTCCAGCTGCAGCCGGGTGTGAGGTTCAGCAACGGCGCGCCCTTCACCGCCGAGGACGTCAAGTTCTCGCTGCTGCGCGTGAAGACCGACTGGACGATCTCGATCAAGTCCACGATGGACGTCGTCGACCACGTCGACGTCGTGGCGCCGGACCACGCTCGGGTCGTGCTCTCGAAGCCGTCCAACGGCTGGCTGTTCAGCCTCACCAGCCGGCTCGGCGCGATGTTCAGCCCGACCGGCGTCGCGGACCTGGCGAACAAGCCGATCGGCACCGGGCCGTACGTCGTGGCGGCGCGCAAGCGCGGCGACTCAGTGGTGCTGAAGGCGAATCCCGCGTACTGGGGCCGGAAACCGGCGTACTCGACGGTGGTCCTCAAGTACATCAAGGACCCGACCGCGCTGAACAACGCATTGTCCAGCAACGGCATCGACGTCATCTCGGCGATCACCGCGCCCGACTCGATCCCGCAGTTCCAGGCCGACGACCGGTTCCAGGTCGTTCAGGGCACCTCGAACTCCGAGGTCACGCTCGCCATGAACAACGCGCGGGCGCCGCTGAACGACGTCCGCGTGCGGCAGGCCCTGACGTACGCGATCGACCGGAAGGCGCTGCTGGACACGGCGTGGGCCGGGCGCGGCACGCTGATCGGCAGCATGGTCCCGCCGACCGATCCCTGGTACGAGGACCTGTCGAAGGCCTACCCGTTCGATCCCGGCCGGGCCAAGGCGATGCTGACCGAGGCCGGCGCGACGAACCTGAACCTGCGCCTGCGGATCCCGAACCTGCCGTACGCGGTGTCGGCCGCGCAGGTCGTCCAGTCGCAGCTCGCCGACGTCGGCGTGCGGACCACGATCGAGCCGCTCGACTTCCCGGCCGTGTGGCTGAAGCAGGTGTTCACCGACCACGACTACGACCTGTCGATCATCCAGCACGTCGAAGCCCGCGACATCACGACGTTCGGGAAGCCCAAGTACTACTGGGGTTACGACAGCAAGCGCGTCCAGCAGCTGCTCGCCGCCGCCGACAGCGGGACGCCCGAGGAGCAGGTCGCGGACATGAAGCAGGTGGCGCGGCAGCTGAGCACCGACGCCGCCGCCGACTGGCTGTTCCTGTTCCCCAACGTCATCGTCGCGAAGGCCAAGGTCGGCGGGTTCGTCCAGAACCAGGTCAGCGAGTCCTTCGACCTCACCGGATTGGCGCCGCGATGACCGCCAAGGTGCTGCGCCGGCTGGCGATCTTCGTGGTCAGCGTGCTCGTCGCGTCGATCGTGGTGTTCCTGTTCATGGCCGTGCTGCCGGGCGATCCGGCGCAGGTCGCGCTCGGCGTCAACGCGACGCCGGAGCTGCTCGCCAAGACGCGCACGGAGTTCGGCATCGACCGGCCGCTGGTCACGCAGTACTTCGACTGGATAGGCGGCGTGCTGCACGGCGACTTCGGCCGGTCGTACGTCACGCGCGACACCATCGGCCCGCAGCTGCTCGACCGCCTCGGCGTCACGCTCTGGCTCGTCGGCGCGGGAATGCTGGTGGCGCTGGTGATCGCGGTGCCGGCCGGGACGTTCGCCGCGGTGAAGCACCGGAAGGCGTCCGGTGCGGGCGTTTCCGGGCTGTCGCAGATCGGTGTCGCGATCCCCGCGTTCCTCGCCGGGATCATCCTGGTGCAGATTTTCGCCGTGCAGCTGCGCTGGCTGCCGTCGGGCGGGTGGACGCCGCCGGACCAGGACTTCGGCGAGTTCTTCCGCGGGCTCGTGCTGCCGGCGTTGTCGCTGGGCCTGGTGCAGGGCGCGGTGCTCACGCGGTACGTGCGGTCCGCGGTGCTCGACACGCTCGGCCAGGACTACCTGCGCACCGCGCGGTCCAAGGGGCTGCGGCCGGGACAGGCCTTGGTGCGCCACGGCTTGCGCAACGCGTCGGTGCCCGTGGTCACCGTGCTCGGCCTGCAGCTGGCGACGCTGCTCATCGGCGCGGTCGTCGTCGAGCGCGTGTTCGTGCTGCCGGGCCTGGGCTCGATGCTGCTGGACGCCGTCGCCGCCCGCGACCTGCTGACCGTGCAGGGGATCGTGCTGGTCCTGGTGGTCGGCGTGCTTCTGGTCAACTTCGTCGTCGACGTCCTCTACACCGTGCTCGATCCGCGATTGCGGGGTTCGTGATGCGCAATCTCGTGATCGGCGGGGTCCTCGTCGGGCTGGTCGTGCTCGCCGCGCTGCTGTCGTTCGTCTGGACGCCGTTCGACCCGGTGAAGGTCGACGCGGCGAACCGGCTGCTCGGCTCGGGCGCGGCGCACTGGTTCGGCACCGACAAGTTCGGCCGGGACCTGCTGAGCCAGATCATGGTCGGCGCGCGGACGACGTTGTACGTCGGTGTGGTCGCGGTCGGCATCGCCGCCGTGATCGGCACGCCGCTGGGCATCCTCGCCGGGATGTCGCCGCGGTGGCTCGGCGAGTTCGTCATGCGCGTCAACGACCTCGTGCTCGCGTTCCCCGCGCTGCTGCTGGCGATCATGTTCGGCGCGGTGTTCGGGGCGGACACGCTGACCGCGATGGTCGCGATCGGCATCGCCACGATCCCGTCGTTCGCGCGGATCGCCCGGTCCGGGACGCTGCAGGTGATGAGCACCGAGTTCGTGCTCGCCGCGCGGGCAGGCGGCCGGTCGCGGCCGGACATCGCCGTGCGGCACGTGCTGCCGAACATCTCCGGCCTGCTGATCGTCCAGTCTTCGGTGTCGTTCGCGATCGCCGTGCTCGCCGAAGCCGCGTTGTCGTTCCTGGGCTTCGGCACGCGGCCGCCGACGCCGTCGTGGGGCCGGATGCTGCAGGAGTCCCAGGAACTTTTGACCGTGCACCCGCGGCTGGCGCTGGTGCCTGGCATCGCGATCGCCGTCGCGGTCCTCGGCTTCAACCTCCTCGGCGACGGCTTGCGCGACCGGCTGGACCCCCGATTGGCGGCTCGCGTATGACGCTCTCGGTGCGTGGCCTCAGCGTTTCTTCCCTCGTCCGGGACGTGTCCTTCGAGATCGGCGCGGGCGAGCGGGTCGGCCTGATCGGCGAGTCCGGGTCCGGGAAGTCGCTGACCGCGTTGTCGGTCATGGGCCTGCTCCCGGACGAACTCCGCGCGTCGGGCTCGATCCGGCTGGGTGACCGCGAGCTGCTCGGAATGTCCGAAAAGGACCTGTCCCGGTTGCGCGGCGACGAGCTGGCGATGGTGTTCCAAGAGCCGATGACGGCGTTGAACCCGGCCATGCGTGTCGGCCGTCAGGTCACCGAGCCCGGCCGGATCCACGGCCGCCGCCACCGCGCGGAAGACCTCCTCGGCGCGGTCGGCCTGGCCGGCACTGCGCGCGCGTACCCGCACCAGCTCTCCGGCGGGCAGCGGCAGCGGGTGGTGCTGGCGATGGCGCTGGCCAACGAGCCGTCGCTGCTGATCTGCGACGAGCCGACCACGGCGCTCGACGTCACCGTGCAGGCCCAGATCCTCGCCCTCATCAAAGCCGCACTTTCACGTGAAAGTGCGCTCCTCTTCATCACGCACGACCTCGCGGTGGTGGCGTCGGTGTGCGAGCGCGTGCTCGTGATGCTCGACGGCGAGATCGTCGAAGCGGGCTCGACGCGCGAAGTCCTGACGGCGCCGAAGCACGAGTACACCCGCAAGCTCCTGGCCGCTTCGGACCTGGAGGCCCGCCGATGAGCATCGTCGAAGTCCGTGACCTCGAACGCCGGTACGCCCGCCGGGACGTGCACGCGCTGCGCGGAGTCAGCTTCGCCGTCGAGGCCGGGCAGCGGTTCGGCATCGTCGGCGAGTCCGGCTCCGGCAAGTCGACGCTGGTCCGGCTGCTGGCCGCGCTCGACAAGCCGACCGCGGGCACGGTGACGTTCCAGGGCAAGCGCGTCGACAACCTGCCGGAACGCAAGCTCGGGTTCCTGCGGTCGGACCTGCAGATCGTCTTCCAGGACCCGATGGGATCGCTCGATCCCCGGATGCGCGTGCTGGACATCGTTTCCGAGCCGCTGGGCCGTCGCGAACCCGATCGCGTCGCCGAGCTGCTCGCCGCCGTCGGCCTGCCGGTCGACGCCGCCCAGCGCTTCCCGCACCAGTTCTCCGGCGGTCAGCGGCAGCGCATCTCCATCGCCCGCGCGCTGGCGCCGAACCCGAGCGTCCTGATCGCCGACGAGCCGGTCAGCGCGCTCGACGTCTCCGTGCGCGGGCAGATCCTCGACCTCCTCGCGTCGCTGGTCGAGCAGTTCGCGCTGACGCTGATCTTCGTGTCCCACGACCTCGGAGTCGTCCGGCACGTCTGCGACCGCGTCGCCGTGATGCGCCGCGGCGAAATCGTCGAGCTCGGCGACGTCGGCCAGGTTTACGAAGCGCCGCAGCACGAATACACGCGGGAGTTGCTGGCCGCCGCGCCGAACCTGCGCGCCGAGCTGGCCCGGCTGAGCGGAGGCGACGATGGCTGAGTACCCCGGCGGCCTGCCGGTCGGAGCGGGCTGGGTGTCCACTGTGGACGTCGAAGAAATCGTTTTCCCGTACGACGGGAGCGTCATCGGCGCGGCGCCCGTCGGCACGCCGGAGCTGGCTCGGCAGGCCGTCGACGAAGCTGTCGCCATTGCGCGTCAAGTGGCTTCGCTGCCTTCTCGGGTCCGGCGTTCGCTGCTCAACGACGTCGCTTCGGCGGTGCGGAATCGGCGCGAGGAGTTCGAGAACCTGCTCGTGCTGGAGACCGGCAAGCCGCTGGTCGACTGCCGCGTCGAGGTCGCGCGCACGATCGTCACGTGGGAAGCCGCCGCCGAAGAGGTGTCGCGGCTGCACGGCGAGACCGTGCCGCTGGACCTCCTCCCGTCCGGAGACGGCCTGGTCGGGTTCTGGAAGCGCAAGCCGATCGGGGTCGTCGTCGGCATCGCGGGGTTCAACTACCCGCTGCTGCTGGCGTCGCACAAGATCGCCCCCGCGATCGCCGCGGGCTGCCCGGTGATCGTCAAGCCGGCGCCCCAGACGCCGCTGGCCACGCTGTGGCTGGTGCACCTGGTCCGGACGCTCGCGCCACTGCCCGCCATGGTCCAGCTGGTCAGCGGCGACGCGGCCGTCGGCGCGGCGCTGACGACCGACCAGCGGATCGGCGCGGTGTCCTTCACCGGCTCGGCCGCCGTCGGCCACCGGATCGCCCGCGACGCGGCGCCCACGAAGACGCTGCTGGAGCTGGGTTCGAACGCGGCCTTGGTCGTCGCCGGGGACGCCGATCTGGACGCCGCCGCCGACGCCGTCCTGCGCGGCGGCTTCTACGCGTCCGGCCAGGCCTGCATCTCGGTGCAGCGCGTGCTGGTCGTCGCTTCGGTCGCCGAGGAGTTCACCGAACGGCTGCTGGCGCGGCTCGGCGAGGTCGTCGTCGGCGATCCGCGGGACGAGAAGACGCGGGTGTCCGCGCTGATCGACCCGGCGTCCACCGCCCGCGTCGCCGCGTGGATCGAGAAGTCCGGCGCCCGCCAGGTCGGCGGGGGTGTCGAAGGAACAGTGCTGCGGCCGACCGTCCTGCTCGACGTCCCGGACGGTGTCGAGGCGTGGGACGAGGAGATCTTCGGCCCGGTCGTCTGCCTGCGCACGGTGTCCGATGTGGACGAAGCGTTCGCCGCGGTCAACGCGTCCCGCTACGGCCTCCACGCCAGCGTCTACAGCCGGTCGCTGAAGACCGCGTTCCGCGCGCTCGACGAGCTGGAGGTCGGTGGCGTCGTGGTCAACGAGGTGCCCGGCTTCCGCTCGGACACCATGCCCTACGGCGGGGTGAAGGACTCCGGCATCGGCCGCGAGGGGCCGCGGTTCGCCGTCGAAGAGCTGACCGTGACGAGGATGGCGGTGCTGCGCCCGTGAACTACTCGACGTTGTTCCGCCTGGACGGCCGCCGCGCGCTCGTGCTCGGCGCCGGGGGTATCGGCCGCGAAGCCGCCCGCGCGCTGGCCGCGCACGGCGCCGACGTGGTGTGCGCGGACCGTGACCTCGAAGCCGCGCGCGAGGCCGGCGTCGGCGAGGTGTACGAGATCGACCTGCTCGCGCCCGGCTCGGTCGACAAGGCCGCGAGCGACCTCGGGCCGCTCGACATCGTCGTGCTGACCGCCGCGACGAACGTCCGCAAGCGGCTGCTGGACTACACGCGGGAGGAGTTCGACCGCGTCATCGCGCTGAACCTCGGCGTGACGTTCGAGGTCGTACGCGTCTTCGGCGCCGACATGGTCGCGCGCGGGCGGGGGAGCATCATCGGCTTCTCGTCGATTCGCGGCACGACCGTCGAACCCGGTCAGGGCCCGTACGCGGCCACGAAGGCCGGGCTGGTCCAGCTGTTCCGGACCGCGGCGGCGGAGTTCGGCCCGGCCGGCGTGCGGGTCAACGCGATCGCGCCCGGCGTCGTCGAGACGCCGCTGACCGCGCAGATCAAAGCGAACCCCGAGTGGTACGACGCATACGCGGCGAAGGGCGCGTTGGGGCGCTGGGCGCGTCCGGACGAGCTCGCCGGCGCGGTCGTCTACCTCGCTTCGGACGCTTCGTCGTTCGTCACCGGCTCCGTGCTCGCGGTGGACGGCGGCTGGACCGCCGTCGACGGCCGCTTCGAACCGCCTGCCTCGTAAGGAGCGCGCATGACCGAGTTGCCCGATCTGACCGCCGTCGAACTCGTCGCGCACTACCGCGCGAAGACGCTCTCGCCGGTCGAGGTGACCGAAGCGGTGCTGCACCGCATCGAGGCGCGAGAGCCGGAACTGCACGCGTTGTACGCATACGACCCTTCAGGCGCTCTCGACGAAGCGAAGGCGTCCGAAGGGCGCTGGGCGTCCGGCGAACCGCTCGGCCCGATCGACGGCGTCCCGCTGACCCTCAAGGAGAACATCGCGACCCGCGGCACCCCGGTCCCGCTGGGCACGGCGGCGACCGCGCTGACCCCGGCGGCCGAAGACGCCCCGGCGGCGGCGCGGGTCCGCGAGTCCGGCGGCGTCCTGCTGGCCAAGACCACCATGCCGGACTACGGGATGCTGACGTCCGGGCTGTCGAGCTTCCACGAGACGGCCCGGAACCCGTGGCTGACCTCGGCGTCGCCGGGCGGTTCGAGCGCGGGCGCGGGCGCGGCGGCCGCGGCGGGCTACGGACCCCTCCACGTCGGCACCGACATCGGCGGCTCGATCCGGCTGCCCGCGGGCTGGTGCGGCCTGACCGGCCTGAAGCCGAGCTTCGGCCGCGTCCCGGTCGACCCGCCGTTCCTCGGCCGGGTGGCGGGCCCGATGACGCGGACGGTCGCGGACACGGCGTTGCTGATGAGCGTCCTGTCGGCGCCCGACGAGCGCGACCACCTGAGCCTGCCCCCGGCGGACCTGGACTGGTCTTCCCTGGACTCGTCCCCGGACGGCCTGCGCATCGGCCTGCACCTCGACCCCGGCGTCGGCCTCCCGGTCGACCCGGCCACGCGCGACGCCGTCACCGCCGCGGC
The DNA here is from genome assembly GCF_014873755.1 of Amycolatopsis lexingtonensis. Classification (NCBI taxonomy): domain Bacteria; kingdom Bacillati; phylum Actinomycetota; class Actinomycetes; order Pseudonocardiales; family Pseudonocardiaceae; genus Amycolatopsis; species Amycolatopsis lexingtonensis. The sequence goes on along the minus strand of NZ_JADBEG010000001.1, from coordinate 7,254,235 downwards.
CCGTGCCTTTGAGGCCGCGGGCGCGATCGTCGAGCCGGTCGAGCCGTTCCTGACCCGCGAAATGCTCGACGGCCTCGACGTCTTCTGGCGCACGCGCGCGTGGTCGGACATGGCGGCGCTGCCGGCGGAGCGGCGTGCGAAGGTCCTCCCGTACATCGCGGACTGGGCCGCGGGCGGCGCGGAGGTGTCCGGAGTGGACGCGTACTGCGGCTTCGCCCAGATCGACGCGATCAGCGTCGCGGCCCTGCGCGCGACCTCGGCGTTCGACTTCGTCCTGTCCCCGGCCTGCCCGGTCGCGGCCCCGCCCGCGGAGTGGGCGTCCCCGACGAACGACCCGGCCCGCCCGTTCGAGCACATCGCGTTCACCGTCCCGTACAACATGTCCGGCCAGCCGGCGGTGTCCGTGAACTGCGGCTACACCGACGACGGCCGCCCGATCGGCCTCCAGATCGCGGGCCGCCGCTTCGACGACGTCGGTGTCCTCCGCGCGGCAGCGGCATACGAACGGCTCCGCGGCCCGCAACGGCCCTGGCCGATCGGGTAGGGAAGAAAATCCGGCCCTGCGGCGAAGTGGTGGTGAAGCTGTCGCCGAAGGGAAGGAACCCCATGACAGAGGCCGCCCCGGCGACCGGCGTCGAGCAGTTCACCGAGGTGCACGACCGCCACTTCGCCGAGGTCTACCGCTACGTCGCCGGCCGGCTCGGCACGCAGGCCGCGGAGGACGTCGCCGCCGAGACCTTCCTGGTGGCGTTCGACCGCCGCGCGACGTTCGACCGCACCCGCGGCGACCTGCGTGCCTGGTTGTTCGGCATCGCGACGAACCTGGTGTCGAGGCACCGCCGCAAGGAAGCCCGCCACTACCGCGCGCTCGCCCGGATCGAGGTGCCCCGGCCCGTCGAGGGGCACGAAAACCGCGTCGCCGTGGCGGGCCAGCTGGGAAAAGCGCTGTCGCGGCTGACCGCGGGCGAACGCGACGTCCTGCTGCTGGTGGCCCTCGCCGACCTCGGCTACGCGGAAGTCGCCGAGGCGCTCGGCATCTCCCCGGGCACGGTCGGCTCCCGGCTGACGCGCGCCCGCAAGAAGCTCGCCCCTGTTCTCGCCCCGGAGGCCACCGATGAATGACCTCGAGACCCTGCGCACGGCGCTCCTGCCCGACGAGCCGGCCCAGGACGTCGTCGACCGCAGCCGCCACCGGCTGCAGAACCACGCGCTCGGCGCCCGACGCCGGCGCGTCCGCCCGTTCGTGATCGGCGCCGGGCTCGTCGCGGCCGCGGCCGCCGTCGTGGTCGCGACCCTGCCCGCCACCCCGGTCCCGCCGTTGCCTCCCCAGGCGGTGGTGCCGGTCGACACCCGCCCGGCGGTCCTGCTGGCCGCCGCCACGGTCGCCGAGCACGCCCAGGTCGGCACCGGCAAGTACTGGCACTCGACGACGAAGGTCGGCAAGGAGACCTGGGAGTACTGGACCACCACCGACGGGCAGGAGTGGTACCGCGGCGAGAACACCCACGGCAAGGCCGTGCTCATGCCCCGCCCGCGGCCCATCCGGCTGAACGGCGACGACGACGTCACCCTGAGCCGGATCCTGACGCTCCCCGCCGACCCCGGGGCCCTGCGCGACTGGCTCGCGCAAGGCCTGACGCGGCACGGGATCCCCGCGAACCAGGGGGACACGGCGGTCCTCCAGTCCCTGATCGACCTGGTGTCGACCGTCCCGTCACCCCCGCCGGTGCGCGCGGCGGCGTTCCGCGCGATCGCCGCGTACCCGGGCGTGCACGCACTGGACAGCCGGAGCGTCCACCTCCCCGGCGGCGGCCGCCTGGTCGTCGACCCGGCGACCGGCCAGGTCGACGGCTCATCGGTGTTCCTGGGCCCGGACGGCAAACCGGCCACGGACGCGCACGGTGCCACGTACGCAGTCAGTGCCGAGTGGACGGACGACCTGCCGAAGTGAGCCCGGCCGGGGCCGTCAGCCCTTGACGGCCTCGGCCAGCGCCAGCACCCGCCGCGCGTTGTCGACGTGCAGGTTCTCGATCATCCGGCCGTCCACGGTGACCACGCCCTTGCCGGACGCCTTGGCCTCCTCGAACGCCTCGATGATCCGCCGCGACCGGTCGATCTCCTCCTCGGAGGGCGCGAAGATCCGGTTGCACGGCTCGACCTGCGCCGGGTGGATCAGCGTCTTCCCGTCGAACCCGTACTGCCGCCCCTGCTCGCACTCGGCCTCGAAGCCCTCGAGGTCCTTCACGTCGTTGTAGACGCCGTCGAGGATCACCTTGCCGGTCGCGCGCGCGGCCAGCAGGCACAGCGAAAGCCCGCCCAGCAGCGGGCCGCGGCCCGGGACGAACTCCGCGTGCAGCTCCTTGGCCAGGTCGTTCGTGCCCATCACCAGCACGGTCAGCCGCTCGGACGCCGCCGCGATCTCCTCCGCGTGCAGCATCGCGACCGGCGTCTCGACCATCGCCCAGATCTTCGTGTGCTCCGGCGCCCCGCCGAGCTCCAGCGCGCGCTCGATGTTGTGCACCTCGGCCGCGGAGTTCACCTTCGGGACGACGACCGCGGCCGGGCCCGCCGACGCGGCCGCGCGCAGGTCGGCGTCGTGCCACTCGGTGTCCAGGCCGTTGACCCGGATCGTCACTTCGCGGTCGCCGTAGTTGCCCACCGCCGCGCAGACGCGTTCGCGCGCGGCTTCCTTGACGTCGGGGGAGACGGCGTCCTCGAGGTCGAGGATCAGCGCGTCGGCGGGGATCGTCTTGGCCTTCTCCAGCGCTCTTTCGTTCGCGCCGGGCATGTAGAGGACAGAGCGTCGGGGCGTGGTCATCCGAGGATCTCCTTGGTGGCCGCGTCGTAGGCCGCGGCGAGTTCGGGGTCGTCCGCCGCGAGGGCGTCGGCCAGTTCGGCGACCACGCGGCACTGCTTCACCGACGCGTCGTCCTGCATCTTCCCGTCGATCATCACCGCGCCCGTGCCGTCGCCCATCTCCGCGATGACGCGCCGCGCCCACGCCACATCGGACGGCGAAGGCGAGAACACCTTCTTCGCGATGTCGATCTGCACCGGGTGCAGGCTCCACGCGCCGACGCAGCCGAGCAGGAACGCGTTGCGGAACTGGTCCTCGCACGCGACGACGTCGCGGATGTCCCCGAAGGGCCCGTAGTACGGCAGGATCCCGTGCGTCGCGCAGGCGTCGACCATCCGCGCGACCGTGTAGTGCCAGAGGTCCTGCTGGTAGGTCGTCCGGCCCGCGTTGAGGTCCTCGCCGGTCGGGTCGGTGCGCACCAGGTAGCCCGGGTGGCCGCCGCCGACGCGGGTCGTCTTCATCCGTCGGCTCGCGGCCAGGTCGGCCGGGCCGAGGGAGATGCCCTGCATGCGCGGGCTCGCGCCGGCGATCTCCTCCACATTGGCCACGCCGCTCGCCGTTTCGAGGATGGCGTGCACCAGCAACGGCTTCGTCAGGCCGGCCCGGGCTTCGAGCTGGGCCAGCAGCCGGTCGACGTAGTGGATGTCCTGCGCGCCCTCGACCTTCGGCACCATGATCACGTCGAGCTTGTCGCCGATCTCGGTGACCAGGGTGACCAGGTCGTCGAGGACCCACGGCGAGTCCAGGCTGTTGACCCGCGTCCACAGCTGCGTCTTGCCGAAGTCGTTCGCCTTGGCGATCGACACCAGCCCGGCGCGCGCGGCCTCCTTGCGGTCGGCGCGAACGGCGTCCTCGAGGTTCCCGAGCAGGACGTCGACCTTCTTGGCGATGTCCGGCACCTTCGCGGCCATCTTCTCGTTGCCGGGGTCGAAGAAGTGGATCATCCGGGACGGCGTCACCGGGATTTCGCGCACCGGTGCGGGCGCGCCCAGGGCGAGCGGGGCGAAGAAGTCCTTCGGGGAGCGCATCGGTCCTCCACGGCGACGACTAAGTGACTGATCGGTAACTTTAGTCGCGGGCGCCCGTCACCGCTGCGGCGTAGCTCACCGCCGGCCGGGTGACGGCGGACAACCGCAGCTCAGCGCCCCGCGTCCACTGTGGATTTTGGCGTGGTTGCGCCGAACGGGCTAGTCGGGCCGGGTGGGGGTGTGCTGCCCGCGGTAGTCGGCCGCGGGCGGACGGTAGTGCCACTCACCTCGCGATCACTCGGTTGGCCGCACCGTTCGACCGAAGTCGGATGACCGCCTACCGACCGGTCATCGATCGCTGAGCGCCGCCGATCGCAGCCACGCGCCTTACCCGGCGACGCCGCGCCGCCGCGCTGTTAGACAAGTGAGGTGCCGGTTTTCACCGGTCACGAAGCGGTGCAGGTAAGAAGGAGGCGGACTCGTGGCGGCTACACCTCAGAACACCGAGCGCTCGACGGTCGCCGGTGGCGCGAAGCGCAGCCGGTCGATGCCGAGCCGCGTGGTGCCGCCGATCGAGCTCCCCGCGGGCGTCGACGAGCTCGCCACCGCCGCCGCGGCCCAGCTGGGCTGGAACGGCATCGTCCTGCCCGAGACCACGATCCTCGGCCGCAAGGTCTGCGTGGTCGCCAAGCTTCGCACCGACGTGCACGCCGAGCGCATCGCGATGGGTGCCGGCCCGGTGGCCGACCGTGCCACCGTCGACACCTGGACCTGGCCGGAGCTGGCCGGAACCGCCCCCGCCCCGGCCGCCGAGATCATCGGCGTCCTGGCCGTCGCGCGCCACTGGCGCACCGCGATGGCCTCCGCGGTTCCGTTCGCCCGCTACGGCGAGGCCGCGATGGTGCTCCCGTCGCCGGCGGTCCTCACCGAGGACTACGTCGGCAACTGTCTCCCGCGCGCCCGCGCGTACGGCCTCGCCGTCGTGACCGCCGACCCGAACGCGGTCGTCGACCTCGACCTCGAGGGCCGCACCGAGCGCGTGCTGCTGGCCGAGGACCCGGTCTCCCGGCTGGTGAACGAGCTGGTCTACGACCACCTGCTCCGGACCGCAGAGGCGCCCGCTTCGCACTAGGGTCGGCTCCATGCGAGTCGTCATTGCTGGTGGACACGGTCAGATCGCGCTGCGGCTGGAGCGGCTGCTCGCCGCGCGCGGGGACGAAGGGGTCGGGATCATCCGGAATCCCGCCCACACGGCGGACCTCGAAGCCGCCGGCGCCCAAGCCGTCGTGCTCGACCTCGAAAACTCCGATGTGGACGCCGTCGCCGAGGTCCTGAAGGGCGCCGACGCCGCGATCTTCGCGGCGGGTGCCGGCCCGGGCAGCGGTACCGCCCGCAAGGACACTGTGGACCGCGGCGCCGCGGCGCTGTTCGCCGAAGCGGCCGAGCGGGCCGGGGTCCGGCGGCACATCCAGGTCGGTTCGATCGGTGCCGACAACCCGGAGAACCCCGACGTCACCGAGGAATTCCGGCACTACCTCCGTGCCAAGCGCGCGGCGGAAGACGACCTCAAGGCCCGCGACCTCGACTGGACGATCCTCCGGCCGGGCGCGCTCACCGACGACCCGGGCACCGGCCTCGTGCTGCTCGCCGAACGGACCGACCGCGGCCCGATCCCGCGTGACGACGTCGCCGCGGTGCTCGTCGCTCTGCTCGACGCGCCCGAGACCGCGCGGCGCACCCTGACGCTGATCTCCGGTGAGCTCGCGATCGCCGAAGCGATCGCCGCGCTGTGATCAACCAGGCTTCGCGAGAGATCGCCGTCTTCAGCGGCAGCGCGCACCCCGAACTGGCCGAAGAGATCTGCGCCCACCTCGGCATCCCGCTGCGCCCCGCCGAGGTCCGGCGGTTCGCGAACGACTGCCTCGAGGTGCAGCTGCAGGCGAACTGCCGCGAGCGGGACGTCTTCATCATCCAGCCGCTGGTCAAGCCGGTGCAGGAGCACCTGGTCGAGCTGCTGCTGATGCTCGACGCGGCGCGGGGCGCGTCGGCGTCGCGGATCACCGCCGTGATGCCGCACTACTCGTACGCGCGCTCGGACAAGAAGGACGCGCCGCGCATCTCCATCGGCGGCCGCCTGGTCGCCGACCTGCTGACCACGGCCGGCGCCAACCGCGTGCTCGCGATGACGTTGCACTCGCCGCAGGTGCACGGCTTCTTCAGCGTCCCGGTCGACCACCTGCACGCGCTGCAGGAGCTGGCGAAGCACTTCCGGCAGTACGACCTGTCCCGCACCACCGTCGTCTCGCCCGACCTGGGGAACGCGAAGGAGGCGTCGCACTTCGCGCGGCTCCTCGGCGTCGAGGTCGCGGCCGGCGCGAAGGAGCGCTTCCCGGACGACCGCGTCCAGATCACGTCGGTCATCGGCGAGATCACCGGCCGCGACGTCATCGTGCTCGACGACGAGATCGCCAAGGGCAGCACGGTGCTGGAGCTGCTGGACAAGCTCGCCGAGCTGAAGCCGCGGTCGATCCGAGTCGCCTGCACGCACGGGTTGTTCGCGGCGAAGGCGATCGAGCGCATCGGCGGCCGGCCGGAGGTGCTGGAGATCGTCTGCACCAACACGGTCCCGGTGCCCGAAGAGGAGCGCACCGAGAAGCTGAAGATCCTGTCGATCGCGCCGGCCATGGCCGAGGCGATCCGCCGGATCCACAACGGCGAATCGGTGTCGGCCCTGTTCTAGGCCGTGCCCAGTACCCGGTCCAGATAGGTGTTCGTGAAGACGCGGTTCGGGTCGGTTTCCTTGCGCACGCGCAGGAAGTCGTCGAAGTGCGGGTAGCGCGAGCGGAGGATGCCGGCGTCGAGGTCGTGCATCTTGCCCCAGTGCGGGCGGCCGCCGACCGCGCCGGCGATCTTCTCGAACGCGCTGAAGTACTCGCGGTACGGCATGCCGACGAACTGGTGGATGGCGATGTAGGCGGAGTCGCGGCCCTGCGCGGTCGACAGCCAGATGTCGTCGGCCGCGGCGACCCGCACCTCGACCGGGAACATCACCGGGTCCTTCAGCTTCGGCACCACGGACCGTAGCTCGGCGAGCACGTCGAGCACTGATTCACGTGGAACAGCGTATTCCGTTTCGGTGAAACGGACGTTGCGCGCGGTGACGAAGACGCGGTGCGAGGTGTCGCTGTACTCGCGCGCGGAGAGCATGTTCGACGCGAAGCTGTTCAGCGGGCGCACGAGCCGCGGCATCAGCCGTCCGGTCCGGCAGAGCCCGCCGAAGGCGACGTTCTCCATGATCTGGTAGTCGACGAACTCGCGAACTTTGCTCAGCGGTTCCGCCGTCTCGCACCGGTTGTTGCGCTTGACCAGTGCGTTCTTGCCGTAGGGGAACCAGTAGAACTCGAAGTGCTCGTTCTCCTCGGCAAAGTCGTGGAAGCCCTCGAGGACCTGCTCCAGCGGCTCCGGCCGTTCCTGCGCGCGCAGCACGAACGACGGTTCGCACTGGAGCGTGACGGTGGTGATGACGCCGAGCGCGCCGAGGCCGACGCGGGCGGCGGCGAAGAGGTCGGGCCGCTCGTCCGCCGAGCAGGTGACGACCGAGCCGTCGGCGAGGACGAGCTCGAGCGCGGCAATCTGGGTGGCGATGCCGCCGAGCTTCGCGCCGGTGCCGTGGGTGCCGGTGGAAATCGCGCCGGCGATGGTCTGCGCGTCGATGTCACCGAGGTTGGTCATGGCCAGCCCGACCGCGTCGAGGGCCGCGTTGAGCTGCTTGATCGTGGTGCCGGAGCGGACGGTGACGAGCCCGGTTTCGAGGTCGACGCGCTCGATGCCGGTCCAGTACCGCAGGTCGAGCGCGTCGGAGTCGGCGACGGCGATCGCGGTGAAGGAGTGCCCGCTGCCCCACGGCCGCACGGTCCGGCCGGCCGCGGCGACGCGTTCGACGGCCGCCGCGATCTCGGCCGCGCTGCGCGGCTGGTGAACGTGCCGCGGCGAGGCGGACGCCGTGCCCGCCCAGTTGGTCCACCGGGTCATCCGCGCGCCCTCCATCGGTCGAGTGCCCGAAACAGTAAGTGAATAGTATTCGCGTTTCAAGCCTTCGTGTCGTACTTTAGACCTCGTGACCAGTGCGACGGTGTACGACTTGGCGACCAAGGACCTCGATCCGCCCTTGGCCGTCGTCGACTTGGCGGCCTTCGACGCGAACGCGGACGACCTCCGCCGCCGCGCGGCGGGCAAGCCGATCCGCGTGGTCAGCAAGTCGGTCCGCTGCCGGGCGTTGCTGGAGCGCGTGCTCGCGATGCCGGGCTTCGAAGGCCTGATGTGCTACTCGCTCGCCGAAGCCGTCTGGCACGTCGAGCAGGGCACGACCGATGACATCGTCGTCGCCTACCCGACGGCCGACCACGAAGCTCTCCGCCGCCTGGCCGCGTCCGATGCGGCGCGGGCCGCGATCGCGATCATGGTCGACTCGCCGGAGCACCTGGACCTGGTGGACGCGGCCCTCGGGCACAGCCACCCGGAAATCCGCGTGTGCCTGGAACTCGACGCGTCCTGGCGCCCGGTGCCGGGCGTCCACGTCGGCACGCGTCGCTCACCGGTGTTCACCCCGAAGCAGGCGTCGACGCTGGCCCGCCAGATCCTCGCCCGCCCGGGCTTCCGCCTGGTGGGCGCGATGGCGTACGAAGGCCAGATCGCCGGCCTCGGCGACGCGGCGGGCGCCCGCCTCAAGCGAGCGGTGATCGGCTGGATGCAACGCCGTTCGGCGGCCGAGCTGAACCGCCGCCGCGGCGAAGCGATCCGGGCGGTCGAGGCCGTGACGCCGTTGGAGTTCGTCAACGGCGGCGGCACCGGCAGCATCGAGTCCACGGGCGCGGACGCGGTCGTCACGGAGATCGCGGCGGGCTCGGGCCTGATCGGCCCCACGCTGTTCGACGGCTACACGAAGTTCAAGCCCCGCCCGGCGGCGCTGTTCGCCCTGCCGGTGGTCCGCCGCCCGACCCGCACCATCGCCACCCTCTTTTCGGGCGGCTACATCGCTTCCGGGCCCGCGGGCGCTTCGCGAGTCCCGCAGCCGTACCTGCCGACGGGCCTGAAGCTGCTGGGCTTCGAAGGCGCGGGCGAGGTCCAGACCCCGGTGACCGGCCGCGCCGCCCGCACCCTGAAGCTGGGCGACCGGGTCTGGCTGCGCCACGCGAAGGCGGGCGAGCTGGCGGAGCGGTTCACGCACTACCACCTGGTGCAGGGCGACCGGGTGGAGCGCACGGTCCCGACTTACCGGGGCGAGCACCAGAACTTCGGCTGACGCCGGTACCGCGTCCGCGCGGCAGAACACCGGCCTGGGCGCGCGAGCGCCGTGTTTGTCCCAGCCCCCGGACAGGTGAGTTCGCGCGCGAATCGGCTCGGATGTCATGGTCCCGGCAAAGTCGCGTCAGTGCAGCCCGCAGGGTTGCGCCAGCGTCTTGAATGACTCATTCAGGACCTCCGAAGACCTGAATGAGTCATTCAGGACGTGGGGCGAGCGGTTGACCGGCGGCAGAGTGGCGCGGCCGCCGGTGACTTTGTCGGGATCCCGGCCGTGATGTCGTGAACGACTCGTTCATGTCGTCTGGTGAGGTGAACGACCCGTTCATGACGTGCGCGCGGCCGGATCGGCCGTACTGACCCGACTTCGCCGGGGCTCCTGTCGTGGCCACATAAAGGAGTCGTTCACGGCGTCGGCGCGGAGGTAATCCGGTCCGCTCGAGCGTCCTTCCCCGGCAATCGGCCCCCGCGCGCACCCCGCCCTTCCCTGGGGGAACCCCCGCTTCCAGTCTATCGGCGCCCACCGACGACCCGGGCCCGAACCACAGGGTTGTCCACAGCTGTGCATACCTGTGGACAACTTCTGTGGACAACTACGACTGTTCCCCGAACCGAGCCGCCAAATACCCCTTCACCACGTACTTGGCCTCGGCGACGATCTTCTCGTCCCCCCTCGGCTCCTTCCGGAACGCCAGCTTCAGCAGCGCGTCGGCCACCTCGTTGGCGATGCCGATCGCGAACCGCAGGTCCTCCACCGGGCGGTCCACCTGCGTGGCCACCAGGTCCGTCAGCGAATCCACGATCACCGCGTTGTTGTCGCGGGTCTCGTCCAGCAGCTGGCGGTCGATGATGTCGCCGAAGTGGACCTTCGAGAAACCCGGGACCGTGCGGTGCATCTCGAGGTAGATGTCGAGGATCGAGTCGACGACGTCCCACCAGTGTTCCGGGCCGAGCTGCTTCAGGCGCTCGTTCACCGCGCCCACGAACCGTTCCAGGTTGCGGGCGGTAAGCGCTTGCACCACCGCGCGCTTGTCGGGGAAGAACTGGTACAGCGACCCCACGGCGACCCCGGCGCGCTTCGCGATCAGGGTGGTCGTCAGCGCGTCGTAACCGAGCTCGTCGATCAACGCCGCGCTCGCGTCGAGCATCTGCTCGACGCGCTTGGCGCTGCGTTGCTGAACCGGCTGGCGGCGTAAGGGGGTGGCTTCTGCCGGCACCTTCGCGGCCTGGATGTCGGACACGGCGCTCCTCCTCGTCTGATCTGGGACTTTATCGTGCCGACGGGGTTCCCCACGGACGAGTGAAGACCTAGTATATGAGAACTTTTCATGTTCACCCGTACGGGTGTCCTGACGAAGGGGTCAGCAGCCGGTGCAGAACCCGAACTTCCCGCCCGACTTCCTCTGGGGCGTTTCGACCTCGGCGTTCCAGATCGAGGGCGCCACCAGCGAAGGTGGGCGCGGACCGTCCATCTGGGACACTTTCACCGCCACCGCGGGCAAGATCGCCCGCGATGAGACCGCCAACGTAGCCGCCGACCACTACCACCGCTACCCCGAAGACATCGCGCTGATGGCGGAACTCGGTGTCGGCGCGTACCGGATGTCCATCGCCTGGCCCCGGATCCAGCCGGACGGGAAGGGCGCGCCCAACCCCGAAGGGCTCGGCTTCTACGACAAGCTCCTGGACGCCCTGTGCGAGGCGGGCATCGCCCCCGCCGTCACGCTCTACCACTGGGACACCCCGCAGGCGGTCGAAGACGAGGGCGGCTGGCTCTCCCGGGCTACCGCTGAGCGCTTCGCCGAATACGCCGGCATCCTCGGAGAGCGCTTCGCCGATCGGGTGAAACTGTGGATTCCGCTCAACGAGCCCATGGTCATGTCGATCTACGGCTACGGCATCGGCGAGTACGCGCCCGGGCAGACGCTGCTCCTCGACGCCATTCCGACCGCGCACCACCAGAACCTCGCCCACGGCCTCGCCGTCCAGGCCCTGCGGGCGGCCGGGGCCACGAACATCGGCACCGCCAACAACCACTCTCCCATCTGGCCCGGCGACGACACCCCCGAAGACGACGCCGCCGGCGAGTGGCTCGACGCGCTCATCAACCGGCTCTACGCTGATCCCGTGCTGCTCGGCAGCTATCCCGAGCAGCTCCACCCGCACCTGCCCGCCGGGTTCGCCGACGACCTGCCGACGATCGCGCAGCCGCTCGACTTCTACGGCGTCAACTACTACGAGCCGCAGGGGGTTGCGAAGCCCAGCCCGGGGAACCCGCTGCCGTTCGACCTTCGCCCGATCGAGGGCTACCCGATGACGACGAACGACTCGCCGATCGTCCCGCACGCCCTGCGCGAGCTGCTGCTCGATTTCCACGCCCGCTACCGCGACAAGCTGCCGCCGATCCACATCACCGAGAACGGGTGCAGTTTCGCCGACGAAGTCGCCGAAGACGGCGGGGTGCACGACCCTGAGCGGATCGACTTCCTGCACAGTCACCTGGTCGCGCTACGCGAGGCGATGGACGCCGGCGTCGACGTCCGTGGCTACTTCTGCTGGTCCCTGCTGGACAATTTCGAGTGGTCCAAGGGCTACGCGCCGCGCTTCGGCCTGGTGCACGTCGACTACGAGACCCTGCGGCGGACGCCGAAGGACTCGTTCCACTGGTACCGGAAGCTGGTGCGCCATGAGTGAAACGACCCAAGCCGTCCCGGAGGCGCTCGCCGAACCCGTCGTGCGGGTGCGGCCCGGCTGGATGAGCCTGCTGTTCTTCGCGAACATCGCGCTCTGGCTGGGGATCTACGCGCCGATCCAGGTGCTGCTGCCGCAGCAGGCCGAGCTGCTCGACCAGGTGAACAAGGAGTTCGTGCTCGGCCTGGTGATGGGCGTCGGCGCGATCGTGGCGCTGGTCGTCAACCCGGCGGTCGGGCTGCTGTCGGACCGGACGTGCTCGCGGTTCGGCCGCCGTCACCCGTGGACGGTGATCGGGGCCGCGGTCGCCGCCGTCGGGCTGCTGGTGCTGGCGTTCGCGCCCGACGTCGCCCTGATGATCACCGGCTGGTGCCTGGTGCAGGCCGGGCTCAACGGCATGCTCGCCACCCTGATGTCCGCCATCGCCGACCGCGTCCCGGTCGGCCAGCGCGCGCAGGTCGGCGGGCTCGTCGGCATCGCGCAGATGCTCGGCACCGTGCTGGGCGCGGTCGTGGTCGTCGTGATGCTCGGCATCGCCGGCCTGCCGCTGGCGTACGCGGCCTGCGCGGGGATCGTCCTGGTGGGGGCCGCGTTCTTCGTGCTCCGGACGCCGGACGCGCGCCTGCCGGTCGAGTTCCGGCCATCGTCGAAAGCCGGCGAGGTCCTGCGCAACCTCTGGGTCTCGCCGCGGCGGCACCCGGACTTCGCGTGGGCGTGGTCGTGCCACTTCATGATCAACCTCGGCAACGCGTTCGGGACGCTCTACCTGCTGTTCTTCCTCAAGGACGCGGTGCACTACCCGGACCCCGACACCGGGCTGCTCATCATGATGGCGCTGTACGGCGTCGCGCTCGTGATCGGTGCCGTGCTCGCCGGCCACTTCTCCGACCGGTCCGGCCGGCGCAAGCCGTACGTCCTGGCGGCCTCCGGCGTGATGGCGCTGGCCGCCTTGCTGCTCGTGGTGTGGCAGAGCTGGCCGGTGGCGCTCGCCGCGTCCCCGCTGCTGGGGGTCGGGTTCGGCGCGTACATGGCGGTCGCCTTGGCGATGCTGACGCAGGTGCTGCCGACGGCGCAGGACCGGGCGAAGGACCTGGGCGTCATCAACATCGCGAACTCGCTGCCGCAGGTGGTGGCTCCGCTGGTGACGCCGCTGGTGCTGTCCTACCTGGGCGGCTACCCGGGCCTGTTCGCGGCTTCGGCCGTCGCGACGCTGCTGGCCGCGGTGCTCGTGCTGCGCGTGAAGGCGGTTCGCTGAACGAAGTTTGGAACCGCGGGCCGGTGCCGGTCGGGGGAGGGGAGTGCAACGGCACCGGCCCGCGGAATTCGGGGACCGCTCAGCGGAGCGGATCGCCACGGTCGAACCAGTGGTCCATACCGGGGCTTGATGATCAATCTAGCGGGGGATTACGGCCCCGGCTAGGGCTAACGCGTAATTTTTTCGATTAATCGCGGTGGGGACCGGGATGATGGCCGAGGGCTGGTTCGCACTGCTCGGGGGTGCGGGCGAAACAGCCCTCGGCCGGGGCGAGTGCCGGCGCGGGTCCGATGGGGCGATCGGCCGGCCGCGCTCGCCGGATCAGGGGAGGATGCCACTTTCTCCAGGAAAGTTGCGCTTCCTGCCGGGGAGGACGTCACTTTCCCTAGGAAAGATGCGCGTCCTCACGCGGTCTTCACTTGACGGGGTCAGGCGGTGACCGCTCGGCGCGGGTTCACGAGCGCGTGGCGACCGGTGGTCTCCGCCGCGGTGGGGGCCGGGTGGACCGGAACCGGGCTCTTGCGGCGGCCCTGCAGGCGCCGGTCCGACGGAGCCTGCTGCTGCGGGGCCAGCCCGCCGGCTACCAAGTGTTCGTGCGCGACCTGCCAGACCGAGCACGGCGCCTTGCAGCGGTGCCACCGGGTCGAGCAGGTCGGGCAGTCGCCGCGCTCGTCGGGCTCGTGCATCTTCAGCATCGCGCGCCAGGCCTCCGTCAACCGGGGCAGTTCGGAGCGCGCGACCGAGACGAGCGACTGGGCGTCGGCGCGGTTCGCCAGGTCGGTCAGCATGTCGAGGCGCTCCCAGACCGCATTGCGGAGGACCTGCCCGAGTACCTGATCCATGTTCAGCTCACCGTTACCTTTCCGCCATCTTGGCGGCTTCGTTGAGCGCGGCGCGCAGCTGGCCGAGCTGTCCGGACGTCAGCCGCGCGGTCTCGCCGGGGGGCGAGACCAGTACCACCTGGTTGTCTTCGACGAACACCGTCACCGCGCGTTCCCGGCTGATCAGGTCGCCGCACTGCACCCGCCACACGAGCTGACCGCCCTCGTAGTGGCGGACGCTCGCGGTGCGGGGGTCCACCGCGGCGGCCGGGGTGACGGGACGGACGGCGGAGACGGGAGAGACCGTCGCGATCGCCGGCCGCACGGCGCGGGTGGCCGTGCCGGCATGTCCTCCTGCGAACGAGTCCACGAACTCCACGCCCTTCTCCGCTCTGTCGAAAGTCCTTCGAAGATGCCTTCTGCAACATCCCTGCGGTTTTCGTAGCTCTCCGTGATCGCTGCCGGTGTCCGGGCGGTGACGGAGATCTGACAACTACAGTGAGGTGCAACCGGCTGCGATAGAAGGTCGAAATGGCGTCATAGCGGTGACCGGACTCGGTTCCACGGTAAGCGGTCAACGGACTTCGGCCGGACCGATCAGGCCGCCAGTTCGGCAGTTCACACGGTTCACCAGGTTTGCCTACGCTGTTTCACAGACGCCCGACCGGACAGTGGAGGGGGCGCGATGGACGCCAGTAACGGTGGCAGTGCCGAAGCCCGGCAGAGCCACACGGTTCCCGCTGACGCGTGGGAGCAGCCGGAGATGAGAGCTGCTCTCGCAACGCGCGAGATCAGCGGCGTCTACCGCCTCTTGCGCAAGCACGGTGTCTCGCAGCGCCAGATCGCCGCGATGACCGGACAGTCCCAGTCCGAGGTGTCGGAGATCCTCAAGGGTCGCCAGGTCATGGCCTACGACGTCCTCACGAGGATCGCCGACGGCCTGGGTGTCCCGCGTGGATACATGGGCCTCGCCTACGACGAGGCCACGGCGATACGCGTCGTCGGCTCCGCCGACGGCCAGCAGGCTGAGGAGGACGAGTCCGTGAAGCGACGGAGGTTCCTCGCGCACGCCGCCCAGGTCACGATGGGTGCGGCGGTGTTCGGTCCGGAATCGGGCACCTGGTCGGCGGGACCGGCGCGCACGCCGGCGCCCGGTCGCATCGGCATGACCGACGTGCGCCAGGTGGAGGCCGCGACGCGCGCGCTCCGGGCGCTGGACTACCAGTACGGCGGCGGGTTCTGCCGCGACGCCGTCGTGGCGCAGCTGTCCTGGGGGCAGCAGATGCTCGAGGCGCACGGCACGGAAATCGTCAAGAACCGCCTGTACGTGGCGCTGGCCGACCTCCACTCGCTGGCCGGCTGGACCTCCTTCGACACCGGCCTGATGGACTCCGCCCGCGGGCACTTCGCGAACGCGCTGGACCTGGCCAAGCAGGGCGAGAACCACCCGCTGGTCGCCAACGTCCTCTACCGGATGGGCCGCGTCTACCTGCACCAGGACGCCCCGAACGACGCGCTGAAGCTGTTCCAGCTCGGCCAGATCGCCGCCCAGGAAAGCGGTTCCGAGCTGGCGGTCTCCGTGCTGTGCGCCAACGAGGCGTGGGCCTACGCGATGATGGGCAACGAAGAGCAGGCGGTGAAGCTGCTCGGCCGGAGCAAGGACGAGTTCGAGCGCGCCAACCTGGCCGAGGCCGAGTCCTGGGTGAAGTTCTTCACCGAGACCGACGTCTACGCCATGGTCGGCACCGTCCACACGGTCCTCGCGCAGAAGAACGCCGAGCACACCAAGTACGCGATCCCGGCGCTGACCAGGGCCGTCGACTCCTACGACGACGAAATGGCCCGGTCCAAGACGTTCATGCTGAGTGCGCTGGCCACCAACCACCTGCTCGACGGCGACCTCGACCACGGGGCCAAGGTCGGCGGCAAGGCCATCGACTGCGCCGAGGGCATCAAGTCCGAGCGGGTCAAGGACCGGATGCGGCCGCTGCAGGAAGAGGCGGAGCGCCGCCGCAACAACGCCGACGCGCGTGACCTCGCCGATCGCCTCCACGCTTTCTACGCCGCATAACGCCGGGGGCGGCGGGGACACCGGGGCCGTCTTGGCCGGCCGGTTCACAGCCGGGAAGCTGCGCGGCGTGCTGGCGGAGACGTGCGCCCTGCTGGGGGTCGACCCGGCGGGCGCGCGGCTGCTGCGGTTCACCAACAACGCGGTGTACGCGCTGGTCAGCGCCCCGCTCGTGATCCGGATCGTCGGCTCGACGCAGCTGCGGCACCGCGTCGGGACCGTCGTGCGCGTGGCCCGGCACTTCGAACGCCACGGCGTCCCCGCGATCCGGCTCCTCGGCGGCATCGAGCAGCCCCTGGAAGTCGGCGGGCACCTGGTGACCGCGTGGCACCAGGTGCCGAGCATCGGCCGCCCGGCGACGGCCACCGACCTGGCCCGGCTGCTGCGCCAGGTGCACGCGCTCCCCGCGCCCGACGGCCTCGCCGAGTGGGCGCCGTTCGCCGCGGTGCGGGCCCGGGTGTCCGACGCCGAAGAGATCAGCGACGCCGACCGCGAATTCCTGCTCGAGCGCTGCGCCGAGCTCGAAGACCGGCTGGCCGGGCTGGACTTCCCGCTGCCCAGGGGCCTGGTCCACGGCGACGCGTACCCCGGCAACGTCATCCCCGGCCCGGACGGCCCGGTGCTCTGTGACTTCGATTCCTCGTGCGTCGGCCCGCCGGAGTGGGACCTGACGCCGCTGGCCGTCGGCCGCGAGCGGTTCGGGGACCCGCCGGTGCACTACCGGACGTTCGCCGCGGCGTACGGCTTCGACGTGACGTCGTGGTCCGGGTTCGCGGTGCTCCGCGGCATCCGCGAGCTGAAGCTGACGACGAGCGTGCTGCCCATCCTGCGCAGCCGGCCGCAGGTGCGGCCCGAGCTGTTCCGCCGGTTGGCCGATCTTCGGAGCGGCCGGACGGACGTGCGCTGGACGCGTTACCGCTGAGCCGGGACTGTCACATCATGTGACCGGGGCCACAATCTGCACGTGCATTCGCCGACTGCAAATGACCGTTCGTCGCTTCGGAAATGCGGTCCGCTCAGGGTAGAAAGTTCGGTCCGACCGGTCGCCCCCAATGGTCTACCCGTCATCCCAATGCGCAAGTTGCAGCTACTCGCCGTGACTCCGCACCGGTCTCACCTGCGGGGAAGGGCTTTCAGGACGCGACGACCGGCGCCCGCGTCAGCACGACGGCGAACCCGAAGGCCAGTCCCATCACCGTCAGCTCCAGCGTCGCCCACGCGGCGAGCGCGGTCCGCTGGTGCCGGACGATCCGCGGCAGCAGCCGCCAGCGGACGTGCGCGCCCAGCAGCGCGATGACGCCGGTGCACACCGCCTTCAGGATGAGCAGCTGCCCGTACGGCGTCGTGAAGATCGCCGCCCAGAACCCGATGGTCGGGTTGAGCGAGACCTCGACCAGCCCGTTGAACAGGCCGGTCGCCGCGGAGATGGCCAGGCAGAGCGTCGCGAGCTTCGAGAACCGGGGCAGCGCGTGCGCCAGCAGCGTCCGGTTCGCCACGAGGAGCACGGCCATCGCGCCGAGGCCGCCGGTCCAGGCGACGGCGCTCATGACGTGCAGCTCCATCGAGATCATCGTGTAGTCGTGGTAGTTCCAGTTCGACGCGTGCCCGGTGACCGGCAGCGGCAGCAGCGCGAACAGGCCCAGCCCGACGCGCACCTCGGCGGGCACCTTCTCGCCGAACCGCAGCGCCAGCGCGCCGATCCCGGCGTGGGCGAGCGCGAGCACGGCGACGATGACGAGCGCCTTCCCGGCGCCGACGTCGGCGATGTACTGCCCGATGTCCGACGGCGAGAGCGTCGACGAGCCCGGCTTGTACTCCGCGGTCTGCAGGATCAGCGCGACGACCGCCGTCGTCGCCCAGACGAGCGCGGCGGCGACGGCGCCCGGGCGGGCCAGCCGCATGATCGGCTCGGTGAGCTTCGGCCGGTCGTAGCCGACGAGCACGGACAGCAGCGCGAGCCCGATGGTCGTGACCGCGGCCAGGTCGAGCAGGACCCGCACGACCGGGATGCCGGCCGAGACCACCGCGTCGGGCTGCACCACGCCGGGGACCGGCGCGGTGGCGGTGAGCGCGACGCCGATGAGGGCGCCGAGCAGTCCCGCCGTCACGACGCACAGCAGCGTCGAATAGCGGACGTTCGTGGTGGTCTCGGCCTGCGTCATCAGTTCTTCTCTTCGATCTTGCCGCCCGAGCGCAGGGCGACGGTCAGCCCGATGGCCAGCAGCACGACGGCGCCGGCGATCCAGACCCAGATCGGTACCCCGGTGGACGACGACTGCTGCGGGGACGCCGACGACGCGCCGCCCGGCGAGCGGGCCGCGTCGACGGTCGCCGGTGTGCCGGTGCCCGCCGCGGTCAGGGTGAAGGTGAGCTCACCGGTCACCGGGTGGCCGTCCGCGGACAGCACCCGGTAGCCGACGGTGTACTTGCCCGCCGGGCCGAGCGGCCGCAGCGGCGCGCTGATGACGTTGTTCACGACGCTGATCGGCCCCTCGGCCCACTGGCCGCCGCCCGGTCCGGTCACCGCGATCTGGTTGACGTCCGCGCCCTGCACGTACTGGTCGAACGTCAGGCTGATCTTCTGCGGGCCGGCGGCCACGGACGAGCCGTTCGCCGGGTCCGAGGAGATCAGCACGTTGTGCGCCAGCGCCGGGGTGGCCGTGCCGAGCACGGCCACCACCGTCAACGCCAGCGCGACGAGCGCCTTCCGCATTTAGCTGTTGCCTCCCGACTTGGCCGTGGCCTTGCGGGCCCGGATGGTCGCGCCGGCCCCGACCCCGAGGCCGATGGCGCCGACGAGCAGGCCGGCTCCACCGAGCCAGCGGGCCGTGCTGTCGGACGTCGCCGCGGCTTCAGTCTGCTCGCCGGTGGTGGCCGCGGTGTTCGCGCCCATCGCGGCGTGGTCGTCACCCTCGGCCGCCTTCGCGGCCAGCTTCACGGTCGGCGCCGGGTGCTCCGGCTCCTCGCCGCCCGCCGGGGTCGGCTGGGTCCAGTCGACGACCTTGCCGTCGCTGTAGGTCTGGTGCGCCGGGAACTCCACCTGGTCCACGTTGGTGGGCAGCGGGCCGAAGCTGACGGAGAACTCCTGGTAGTCGGTGGCCTTCAGCTCGCTGCCCGGCTGCGCGGTCCACGTCACCGCGGTGACGGCTTCGGTGACCTGTGTGCCGTTGTCCTTGGTGATCGGGGCCGGCAGCTTCGACTTGGTGACCTCGGCGGTCCAGCCGGGGACCGGCTTCGTCCGCACCGAGCCGATGCCGTAGTCCGCCTTGAAGTCGACGACGACCTTCGTGGTCTTGACGGGGTCCTTCTCCTCGCTCGGCACGCGGAAGACGACGGCCGCGTAGCCGCCCTTCGTGGGCTGCGGGCCGTAGACGTTGGCGGTGACGTGCGCGGACGCGACGCCCGCGCCGAGGAGGCCGGCGGCACCGACGGTGGCGGCGAGGAAACCGGCGCGCTTGAAGACGTGCTGGGACATGGGTTCACTCCTGATGAACTCAAGGAAAGGGCAGCGGACCCGGGGGTCCGCTGTGTCGGGGGTGAGCTGGGGTTTCAGGAGTGGCCGGGCGGGCCGCGCCGCCCGTGGATCCGGCGCAGGTCGACGCCGACGAGGTGGTCCGGTCCGCCTACGCGGGCGGGGACGAGCGCGGGAGCCGCGGCCGGTACCGGCAGCGGGGTGAGCAGCCGGGGCAGGATCGCGCGCAGCACGGCCAGCACCGTGAGCAGCGTCGCGTCCGCGTGGGCGAGCAGGAGGGCGGTGAGCAGGGTCGCGACCGTGTGCGCGGCGAGCATGCCGGCTCCGCCGCGACCGGGCATCGCGTACATGTCGTCGTGCCCGGCGAGCGTGGTGAGCAGCAGGTGCATCACCAGCTGGGCGGCCCCGAGCAGGGTGATCGTGGCGACCGGGCCGCGGGCCTTGCGGGCCAGCGCGGTGGCCGTCCAGCCGAACAGGCCGGTGAGCAGCAGAGTCATCGCCGGGTCGGGCAGGCCGCCGTCGGCGAGCCGGTGCGCGGTGACGGAAAGTGCCGCAGTGCTCACGGCGAGCAATACACCCCGGGTGGCGCCGAGCACAGCGGGTCGCCGTGCCGGAACGCTCATGAGCAGCAGCTTAAGGGACCTGCCCCGGGGTGAGCGTGTGATCTCGTGCGGTGAGCACACACCGAGAGCACGTCCCACGCCACGCCGTGGTTCAGATCATTTCTTGCCGATCTGCGCCGGTTGGGCCACGGTGGGCGGAACCGGTAGCCGATGACGGGGGTTTGGACCGGCTGCGCGCTGGGTACTGAGCCGTCGGTCAGCAACTAGCCCGTTCGGGTGAAGGCCGGCGTGAAGGGCGGGAGAGCGGACACGGATGAACCTCTTCGACTACATCTCCGACCGGGCGAGCAAGCTCTGGTTGGAGGCCTACCTGCACACCAGCATGGTCGTGCAGTGCACGATCCTCGCCGCGGTCCTCGGCGTGCTGATCGGGATCGCGGTCTACCGCAGCCCGATCGGTTCGGCGGTGGCCACGGCGCTGGCGAGCACGATCTTGACGGTCCCGTCGTTCGCCCTCCTCGGGCTGCTGATCCCGCTTTCGGGGCTCGGACCGACGACGGCCGTGATCGCGCTGGTGCTCTACGGCCTCCTGCCGATCGTCCGGAACACCATCGTCGGGCTCGACGGCGTCGACCCGGCCATCACCGACGCCGCGCGCGGGATCGGGATGAGCCGCTTCGGCGTGCTCACGCGGGTCGAGCTGCGGCTGGCGTGGCCGGCGATCCTCACCGGCATGCGGGTGGCGACGCAGATGCTGATGGGCATCGCGGTGATCGCCGCCTACGCGAAGGGTCCGGGCTTCGGCGCCGAGGTCTTCTCCGGGCTCACCAACGCGGGGAGCACGAACTCCCTGAACCAAGCCGTCACGGGCACGGTCGGGGTGGTCATCCTCGCCCTGATCCTCGACGGCATCTACGTCCTGATCAAGCGCTTCACCGTATCTAGGGGTGTCCGTGGCTGAGAACGAGGAAGTCTCCGGCGTCGAGATCGAGCTGGAGCACGTGACGAAGCGGTACCCCGGCACCCGTGAAGCGGCGGTCGACGACTTCTCCATGGTCGTGCCCGCCGGCAAGATCGTCGTGTTCGTCGGCCCGTCCGGCTGCGGCAAGACGACGACGATGCGGATGATCAACCGGCTGGTGCAGCCGACCTCCGGCAAGATCACCATCGGCGGCGAAGACGCGCTGAAGCTCGACGTCGACACCCTGCGCCGCCGGATCGGCTACGCGATCCAGCAGGCCGGGCTGTTCCCGCACTTCACCGTCGCGCAGAACATCGGCGTGGTGCCCGGCCTGCTCGGCTGGGACAAGAAGAAGGTCAACGACCGGGTCGAGGAGATGATGGACCTGGTCGGGCTCGACCCGGCCGACTTCCGCGACCGCTTCCCGCGCCAGCTGTCCGGCGGGCAGCAGCAGCGCGTCGGCGTCGCGCGGGCGCTCGCCGCCGACCCGCCGGTGCTGCTGATGGACGAGCCGTTCGGCGCGGTCGACCCGATCACCCGCGGCAACCTGCAGGACGAGCTGCTGCGACTGCAGGACGAACTCAAGAAGACGATCGTGTTCGTCACGCACGACTTCGACGAGGCCGTGAAGCTCGGCGACAAGATCGCGGTGCTCGGCAACCAGTCGTCGATCATGCAGTACGACACCCCCGAGGCGATCCTGGCCAACCCGGCCAACGACACGGTCGCCGGGTTCGTCGGCGCGGGCGCGTCGCTGAAGCAGCTGACCCTGCTGCGGGTCCGAGACGTAGAGCTGGCACAGGACGCGCTCACCGTGACCGTCGACGAGACGCCCGCGGCGGTCCGGGAGAAGCTCGAAAAGTCCCGCAAGCACTTCGCGCTCGTGCTGGACGCGCGCCGCCGGCCGACCCGGTGGGTGCACGTCCGCGAGCTCACTTCGGCGGCTTCGCTGGCCAACCTGGGCAAGCCGCTGCGGGACATCGTCAGTCTGCAGTCGACGCTGCAGGACGCGCTCGAGGCGATGCTCGCCGAAGGCGGCTCGGTGCCGGTGACCGGCGCGCGCGGCGAGTACGCGGGCACCATCCAGCTCGACACCGTGATCGGGACCATCCAGCAGCTGCGGGACGAGCACACGAACGGTGAAGAGGTGTCCGCATGACGGCTGCCGTCGACACCGGTTTCAGCACCGAGTCCGGTTCGAAACGCGCGGAACGCGTCCGGCTGTTCGCCCAGCCCGTCGCGGTCCTGGTGATCGTCGCCGTCACGCTGATCTGGGTGTTCTCCAGCGGGCTGACCGCGACCGAGAAGGAGACGCTCAACGCGTCTTCGCTGTTCACGGCGTTGTGGGACCACCTGCTGATGACGATCGTGGTGACCGCGATCGTCGTGCTGGTCGCCGTGCCGCTCGGCGTGATCGTGACGCGGCCGTGGGCCCGTTTCCTCGCGCCGGTCTTCCTGGCGATCGCCAACATCGGCCAGGCCGCGCCCGCGCTCGGCGTGCTGGTGCTGTGGTTCATCGTCACCGGCGCGGTCGGCGGGCTGTGGGTGGCGGCGCTGCCGCTGGCCTTCTACTCGCTGCTGCCGGTGCTGCGGAACACGATGGTCGGCATCCAGCAGGTCGACGAGTCGCTGATCGACGCCGGCCGCGGCATCGGGATGTCGGCGGCCGCGGTGCTCTGGCGGGTCGAGCTGCCGCTCGCCGTGCCGCTGATCCTGGCCGGCCTGCGCACGTCGCTGGTGCTGGCGGTCGGCACGGCGACGTTCGGCATGTTCGTCAACGCCGGCGGGTTCGGCCTGCTCATCGACACCGGCTACAAGCTGAACCTGACGTCGGTGCTGGTCACCGGTTCGGTGCTGGCGGTCGCGCTGGCGCTGCTGGTGGACTGGCTGGGCGCGGTCGCCGAACAGTTCTTCGGACCGAAGGGGCTGCGATGAAACTCCGGCACATTACGGCAGTCCTCGGCGCGGCCGTGCTCGGCGCGACGCTCTCGGCGTGCGGCCTGACCGTCAACCAGGCGGTGCCCTACGACATCCGGCCGGGCACGATCGAGCCGATCCCGGCGCTGCAGGGGCTGAAGGTGACGGTGGGGTCGAAGGACTTCACCGAGAACATCATCCTGGCGTACATGGCCGAGATGGCCCTGACCGCGGCGGGCGCCGACGTCGTCGACCTGTCCGACATCAAGGGCTCCAACTCGTCGCGGCAGGCCCTGCTGTCCGGCCAGACCGACGTCACGTGGGAGTACACCGGCACCGGCTGGATCAACTACCAGGGCAACGAGCTCCCGGTGCCCGGCGGCGAAAAGGCCCAGTACGAGGCGACGGCCAAGGCGGACGAAGAGAAGTTCGGCGTCACGTGGCTGAACTACTCGCCGCTCAACGACCAGTACGCCTTCGCCGTCACCGAGGCGTACGGCGCGCAGAACAACCTGAAGACGACGTCCGACCTGGCGGCGTTCATCAAGCAGAAGCCGGACCAGGCCGTGTTCTGCCTGGAGACGGAGTTCACCAGCCGTCAGGACGGCTTCCCGGCCGCGGTCAAGGCGTACGGCTTCCAGAAGCCGACGGTGAAGAACTTCGGCATCGGCACGATCTACTCGGCGGTGGCGAGCGGCACGTGCCCGGTGGGCGAGGTCTTCACGACCGACGGCCGGATCTCGGGGCTCAACCTGCGGGTGCTGGAGGACGACAAGAAAGCGTTCCCCCAGTACAACGCGGTGGCGACGCTGCGCACGGAGTTCATCAAGGCCCACCCGGAGCTGCGCGGGCCGCTGGAGAAGGTGAGCGCGGCGATCGACAACGAGCAGATGGTCGAGCTGTGCAAGCGGGTCGACGTCGACGGCCAGGACGCGGGCAAGGTGGCCCACGACTGGATGGTCAAGAAGGGCTTCATCAAGTAGGACGACGAGAAGCCCCCGGTGCGCGGCGCCGGGGGCTTCTCGCTGTCTCGGGTCAGAGGCCCAGCCGGTGCAGCAGCTGACCTTCCAGCCGCTCCAGCTCGCCCGCCACCGCGCGGTGCACGGACTTGCGCCGCGCCGCCGGCATCCGCTCCGCCGCGCGGACCGACGCCGACAGCTGCTCCAGCGTGCCCAGCGAGTCCTTCGCGAACTCCTGGTCCGCGTTCGAAGCCTTCTCGGACTTCTGCAGTTCTCGGCAGCCCTCGGCGACGCCGGCGATGCGGGCGTGCAGGGCCGCGCCGCGGCCGGTGTACTCGCCCAGCTTGTCGACCGAGACCCCCAGCTTGCGCGCCTGGTAGCGGTCGTACGCCTCTCGCGCGGCGCCCGCCGCGCGCACGGCGAACGGCGCGACCACCGGGATCACGACCGGGCCGAGCACCTTCGCCACCGCGACCGCGTTCTTCGCCTTCTTGGGGGTGAACCTGGCTTCACCCTCGACCTTGGCCTTGCGCGCCATGGCACCTCCCTGCGACGTGTCGACGTCGAACTTACTGGTAGCCAGGGTGGCGGGCATGTCGGCTCGGCGGTGGGAAACTAGAGTGATCTCCATGCAAGGTGAGGTGGTACTCGACGCGGGCGCGGTCAGCCGCTGCCGTCGCCGTGTGCACCTCGAACACGACCCGGCGATGCGCGAGGTACCGCTTTCCCCGCCGGACCCGACCGCGCAGCAGCGGATCGACGACGCCACCGCGCACCGCGAGGACATCGTCAGCAGGCTGATGGCCGCGAACCCCGGCCACTGGGTGAAGATCGGCCGCGACCTGCCCGCCCACGAACGCGTCGAACGCACCGAGCGGGCCTTCGCCGCCGAAGCCCAGTACATCTGGGGCGCGCTGCTGCCGGTGGACCCGGCCGGGCACCGCCGCGGCGGCATCGACCTGCTCGTGCGCACCGGCCGCGGCTACGTCCCGGTGCTCGTCGTGCGCCACCGCATCACCGACCGCGGCACCGGCGCGATCGTCACCGAGCTGACCGACCTCGATCCGGGGCACCGCAAGGCCGACGACGGCCGCAAGGTCCGCTCGCAGCCGCGTGACCAGCTCCGGCTCGTGCACATCCGCCGCATGCTGCAGACGCTCGGGCAGGCCGACGAGGGCCTCGCCACCGGCGGCGTGATCGGCCTCGACGCCGACGTCGTCGTCTGGCACGACCTCGCCGCGGGCACCTGGCCCGGCGGCCGCAGCGCGCTGACCGAGTACCAGGTCCGGTTCGCCGACCGGCTCGCCATCGCCAGCGCGGCCGCGAACGGCGAGGAGCCGCTGGCCGAGCCGTCGCGCGTGCTGGAGTGCCGCCGCTGCCCGTGGTGGCCGACGTGCGAGGTGGTGCTCACCGAGAGCCGGGACGTCAGCCTCGTCGTCCGCGGCGAGGACGCCGTGGAGCTGCGCCGCGCCGGCGTGTCCACTGTGGACAAGCTGGCCGCGCTCGACCCGGCGGGCGAGCCGCCGGCGGTGAACTGGACGGGCGTCACCTTCCCGGACGCGGTCGTGCTCGCCCGCGCCTGGCTGGCCGACCTCACCCTGGTGCGCCGCGTCGAGGCGGTCGACGTGCCGCGCGGTGACGTCGAGGTCGACGTCGACATGGAGAGCTTCGGCGACGCCGGCGCGTACCTCTGGGGCTGCCTGCTGACCGGCGCCGACATCGGCGTGCCGCAGGGCTACCGCGCCTTCGCGACGTGGGATCCGCTGCCGACCGACGACGAGGCCCGCTCGTTCGCCGAGTTCTGGGCCTGGCTCACCGACGTCCGGGAGCGCACCGAAGCGGCCGGGCTGACCTTCCGCGCCTACTGCTACAACGCGCTCGCCGAGAACCGCTGGCTCTTCGGCTCCGTCGAGCGCTTCGGCGACCACCCCGGCATCCCCGTGAAGAAGGACATCCAGTCCTTTGTGGACTCCGCGGAGTGGGTCGACCTCTTCCGCAGCGTCACCGACCAGTTCCTGTGCTCCCACGGCAAGGGCCTGAAGGTGATCGCCCCGGTGGCCGGGTTCTCGTGGCGCGACCCGGAGGCGGGCGGCGAGGCGTCGATGCGGTGGTACCGCGACGCCGTGGGCATGGACGGCGAGAAGCCGGACGACGAGCAGCGCGAGCGGCTCCTGCGCTACAACGAGGACGACGTCCTCGCGACGCGGGCGCTGCGCGAGTGGATCAGCGCGCGGGCCCAGACCGAGGTCCCGTACATGTTCGACCTCTGAGGTGCTTTGTCGACTAAGACACTTGTCCGCTGACACGTCCTGCGTATACTCGTCGACGAGTACTCGTGGACGAGGAGTGGTGATGAAGCGGCGGAAGGTCGGCAACATGCTCGGCTTGGCCGTGCTGTCCGTCGTGCTCGAACGCCCCATGCACCCGTACGAGATGGCGGCCCTGCTCAAGCGGCGCGGCAAGGACGCCGACCTGCCGATCAAGTGGGGCTCGCTCTACACGGTCGTCGCGAACCTCGAAAAGCACGGGTTCATCGAGGCCGTCGAGAGCGTCAAGGACGGCGGGCGGCCCGAGCGGACCGTCTACCGGATCACCCCGGCCGGCCGTGCCGAGTTCGAGGACTGGGTCCGCGAGCTCGTCGGCACGCTCGACCCGGAACCCCCGCGGTTCCGGTCCGGGCTGTCGATGATGGGCGTCCTCGGCCCGGACCAGGCGATCAACGAGCTCCGGCGGCGGCTCGGCCGGCTCGAGGACCGGGCCGGGAAGCAACGGGCCGCGCTCGACCGGCTGCGTCCGCTGATGCCGCGGGTGTTCCTGATCGAGGTCGAATACGACATCGCGATGACGGAGGCCGAGGCGCGCTGGGTGCGCGGCTTCCTCGACGAACTGACCAGCGGCTCCCTGCCCGGCACGCAGGCCTGGCGGCGCTGGTACGAGACCGGCGAACTCCCGGCTGACCTGGGGGAGTTCGTGGAAGAGAGATAGCACGGACCCCGGGTGGTGCTGGCACACCGCCCGGGGTCCTCGACCCCGAACCGAGCACGCCCGGCCCCGAGGTGGCACGAAAAGGATAACCGGGCGGCTCTTCGGTTCGGCACACCGAAGAGGAGAGATCCATGGAGACGACCCGCAAGCACAAAGTGCCCGAGATGGAAGGCCGGCAGGCGCGCTGGTACGCCAAGAACCGCGGCACCGAGGCGCAGCTCGCGCAGTACCGGCGGCAGGCGGCCGAGACGACGGCCGGGCTGGCGGACGGCGCCGAGATCCTGGAGGTGGCGCCCGGGCCCGGCTTCTTCGCCGTCGAGCTGGCGAAGCGCGGCTTCCGCGTCACCGGGCTGGACATCAGCCACACGATGGTCGAGATCGCCCGGGAAACCGGCGCCGGCCTGGAGATCGACTTCCGCCAGGGGGACATCACGCACGCGCCCTTCGCCGACGAGTCGTTCGACTTCGTGGTCTGCCAGGCCGCGTTCAAGAACTTCCGGCAGCCGGTGGCCGCGTTGAACGAAATGCACCGGGTGCTGCGCCTGGGCGGGCACGCGGTGATCCACGACCTCAACCACGAGGCCACCGGCGCGGACATCGGCCGCGAGGTCGCGTCGATGAACGTCGGCGTGGTCAGCGGCTTCACCGTCCGGCAGACGCTCGGCTGGCTGCGGCGCCGCGCGTTCACCCCGGCGCAGTTCGAGGAGCTGGCCGCGCAAAGCGCGTTCGGCGGCTGCTCGGTCACCACGAACGGCATCGGCCTGGAAGTCCGCCTCGCCCGCTGACCGCCCCAGGGCGGCACTTTCGTAGGGAAAGTGCCGCCCTTCGCGGGTCAGCGCGGGGCCATGCGGAGCGAGCCGTCCATGCGGACGACCTCGCCGTTCAGGTAGTCGTGGTCGATCAGCGAGAGCGCGAGCTGCGCGTACTCGTCCGGCCGCGCGAGGCGCTTCGGGAACGGGATGCCGGCGGCGAGCGCCGCGCGGAACTCGTCGCTGACCGTGGCCAGCATCGGGGTGTCCACGATGCCCGGCGCGATGGTCAGCACGCGGATGCCGTGCGAGGCCAGGTCGCGCGCGGCCGGGAGGGTCATCCCGACGACGCCGCCCTTGGACGACGAGTAGGCGACCTGCCCGATCTGGCCGTCGAACGCGGCGATCGACGCGGTGTTGATGATGACGCCGCGGGCGTCGTCCGCGAGCGGCTCGGTCTTGGCGATCGCCTCGGAGGCGACGGTCAGCACGGTGAACGTGCCGATCAGGTTGATCTGGATGACCTTCGCGTACAGCGCGAGGTCGTGGCGGCCCTTCTTGGACAGGATCCGCGCGGACGGCCCGATGCCGGCGCAGTTCACCACGGTCCGCAGCGGGACGCCGGCGCCCGAAGCCGTCGCGACGGCCGCCTCGACCTGCTCGACGTCGGTGACGTCGGCCTCGACGTAGGTGATGCCGTCGACCTGCTCGGCCTTCTCGATCGACTGCGCCAGGTCGAGCGCGAACACCTTCGCGCCCTTGGCGGCGAGCGCCTTCGCCGTGGCTCCGCCGAGGCCCGACGCGCCACCCGTGACGAGCGCCGCGGTGTCCGTGATCTGCATCTGTGCCGTTCCCTTCGCTGCTCCGGTTCGCGGTCTGTAGGTTAACGCTCGTTCGCACGCGCGGTTCGTGTCTTCGCTCACCGCTCTCGGGGGCGTCTGTTTCCGTTAGCGTCGTGGTCAACTCCGGCTGTCACCTTCAGCACCATGACGCCAGCTCGGATCGTGGTGGTAGGTACCGGTTACGTCGGCTTGACCACGGGGGCGTGCCTGGCCGGCCTGGGGCATTCCGTCACCTGCGTGGACGTCGATCGCGCGAAGGTGTCCCGGCTGAGCGCGGGCCGCGTCGACATCCTCGAACCCGGGCTCGCCGACCTGGTCACCCGCGGCCTCGCCGCCGGGCGCCTCCAGTTCGTCGTCGGCGCGCGGGACGCGGTCCGTGACGCGCAGGCTGTGTTCCTGTGCGTGCCGACGCCGATGGGCGCCGGCGGCTCCGCGGACCTGCGCGCGGTCGAGGCGGTGACCGCCGAGATCGGTGACGTCCTGCCCGCCGGGTGCGCGCTGGTCACCAAGTCGACCGTGCCGGTCGGCACGTCGGAGCGGATCCAGGCGATGCTCGGCCGGCCCGACGTGCCGGTGGTGTCGAACCCCGAGTTCCTCCGCGAAGGCACCGCGGTCGCGGACTTCCTCGGCCCGGACCGGATCGTCGTCGGGTCGGCCGACCTCGCCGCCGCGCGCTGGGTCGGCGAGCTGTACGCCGAGCTGGCCGCGCCGGTCGTCGTCGCCGACGCGGCGAGCGCCGAACTCGTGAAGTACGCCGCGAACTGCTACCTCGCGCTGAAGCTGTCCTACGTCAACTCGATCGCCGAGCTGTGCGAACGCCTCGGCGCGGACATCACGCTGGTCACCGAGGGCATGGGCTACGACCGGCGGATCGGCCGGACGTTCCTCAAGCCGGGCCCGGGCTGGGGCGGCTCGTGCCTGCCGAAGGACACCATCGCGCTGGTCAAGGTGGCCGAGTCGGTGAACTACGACTTCAAGATGCTGACCTCGGCCATCGACGAGAACATCGCCCAGCGCGACCGGATCGTCGCGAAGATCGCCGGCGCGGTCGGCGGCACGCTGGCCGGCGCCCGGATCGGCCTGCTCGGCCTGGCGTTCAAGGCGGGCACCAACGACCTGCGCGACTCGCCCGCGCTCGCCGTGGCCTCGGTGCTGGGCGCGCTCGGCGCGGAGCTGACCGCCTACGACCCGGCGGTCGACGGCGGGCTCGACGGGATGACCGTCGTCGACGACGCCTACCAGGTCGCGAAGGACGCGGACGTCGTCGTGGTGCTGACCGAATGGGCCGAGTTCAAGCACCTCGACTGGGCCGCGATGGCCGAGCTCATGGACGGCATCGACGTCGTCGACACGCGCAACCTGCTCGACCCGCGGGTGCTCGTCGAGGCCGGGCTGGCCTGGCAGGGCGTCGGGCGGCCACGGGCGGCGGCGCGAATCAAGGTTTCTTGACGCCGCCCTCTTGGCTAAGGTGATCAGCACGGCATCGCGTGTCGGTCACCGGCTGGGTGAGGCATGGAGGTGGCGGGAGTGCCCGTGGAGGCATTTCAACCGTGTCAGTTTCCGTTGAGTTGAACCATCTGATCGTCCCGTCCCGGAACAACCGGGAATCCGCCGAATTCCTGGCGAACCTGCTCGGCCTCGAAGTCGGGGAGGAATGGGGCCCGTTCGTCCCGGTCGAGACCCGCAACGGGGTCCGCCTGGACTTCGCGTCCGTCCCCGAAGAGGACCTTCGCCTGCAGCACTACTGCTTCCTGATCCCGGAGGACGACTTCGACGCCGTCTTCGCGCGGCTCGTCGAAACCGGCGTGACCTACCACGCCGACCCGATGGGGAAGCAGGTCGGCGAAATCAACCACAACCACGGCGGCCGTGGCGTGTACTTCCTCGATCCCGGCGGCAACGGGATGGAGATCATCACGCAGCCGTACGAGCCGGAACGGCGACGTCCGACGGCTTGGTAATTCGTTAGCGTTGCGTACTATCGGGGGCATGTTCACGACGCGGCCGGAGCTGGCCGGCACCTTCGGGATGGTGGCATCGACGCACTGGCTGGCCTCGGCCACCGGGATGGCGGTGCTGGAAGACGGCGGCAACGCGTTCGACGCGGCGGTCGCCGCCGGGTTCGTCCTGCAGGTCGCCGAGCCGCACCTCTGCGGCCCGGCGGGCCAGGTGCCCGGCCTCTTCGTGACAGCGGACGACCCGACCCCGCGGGCGCTGGCCGGTCAAGGCCCGTCGCCCGCGGGGGCCACCGCTTCACATTTCGCCGAATTGGGGCTCGACCTGATCCCCGGCAGCGGCCTGCTCCCGGCGACCGTCCCGGGCGCGTGGGACAGCTGGTTGCTGCTACTTCGCGACTACGGCACGAAGTCGCTTCGCACGGTGCTGTCCTACGCGATCGGGTACGCCCGCAACGGCGTCCCGCTGGTGTCGCGGGTTTCGGACACGATCAGCGCGGTCTCCGGCTTGTTCACCGAGCACTGGCCGACGTCGGCGGCGCTGTGGCTGCCCGGCGGCAAGCCGGCTTCGGGCCTGCACAAGAACCCGGCGCTGGCCGACACCTGGGAACGGCTGCTGCGCGAAGCCGAAGCCGTCTCGGGCCGCGAAGCGCAGCTCGACGCGGGACGTCGGGCCTGGTCGCAGGGGTTCGTCGCGGAGGAGATCGACGCGTTCAGCCGCCAGGCTTTCCGCGACGACTCCGGCCGCGAGCACGCGGGCCTGCTGACCGGCGACGACCTGGCGTCGTGGTCGGCGTCGTACGAAGACCCGGCGTTCGTGGACGTCGACGATTGGCGCCTGGTCAAGATGGGCGGCTGGACGCAGGGCCCCGCACTGCTCCAGCAAGCGCTCCTCCTGCACGGCTTCCGCGACGAACTGTCCTTTGTGGACGGAGTCGCCTCGGAGCGCACGGTGCACCTCGCGACCGAAGCGGCGAAGCTGGCCTTCGCCGACCGCGAGGCGTGGTACGGCGACACCGACGTCCCCCTCGACGTCCTGCTGTCGGCGTCGTACACGGATTCGCGGCGGGCGTTGATCACCGACACGGCGTCCGCTTCCCTCCGCCCGGGCGACGCCCGTGGTCCCGCCCGCCTCCCGGCGATCCTGGACTCGCTGCAAGGACTGCGGGCCGAGGGCGGCGCGACCGGCGAGCCGACGGTCGGCCCGCAGGGCCAGACCCGCGGCGACACGGTCCACCTCGACGTCGTCGACGCGGCGGGCAACCTGGTGTCCCTGACCCCGTCCGGCGGCTGGCTGCAGTCCAGCCCGACCATCCCGTCGCTGGGCTTCTGCCTGGACTCCCGCGGCCAGATGTTCTGGCTGGAGCAGGGCCTCCCGAATTCGCTGGCCCCGCGCAAGCGCCCCCGGATCACGCTGTCGCCGTCCCTTGCCCTGCGCGACGGCGTTCCCACGCTGGCGTTCGGCACCCCGGGCGGCGACCAGCAGGACCAGTGGCAGCTGTGCTTCTGGCTCGCCCACGTCTACGGCGGCCTGAACCTCCAGGAGTCGATCGACGCGCCGGCCTGGCACACGACGGCGTTCCCGAGCTCGTTCTACCCGCGCTCCTGGAACCCGCGCGAGCTGGTGGTGGAGTCCCGCCTCGGCGAGTCCACTTTGGATGGCCTGCGCGCCCGCGGCCACGAGGTGGTGGACGCGGGCGACTGGGCCCTGGGCCGGTTGTCGGCGGTGTCCCGCTCGGACGGCCTCCTCCGGGCGGCGGCGAACGCCCGGGGAATGCAGGGCTACGCGGCCGGGCGCTAGAGAGGCAGCGACGCCCAGCCGCCACCCTCGGCGAGCAAAGTACGGACGCCCTGGGCGTGGTCGGCGAACCCGGCGAGATCCCGGTGCAGCAGCTCGGCCCGTTCGTCGTCGAGCGGCAGGGTGTCGCCCTGCCACAGCTTCCACGTCCAGCCGGCGGCGAGGTACATCGACCGCAGCAACGCGGCGACCTCGGCGGCCTGCGAACCCCCGGCCGCCAGATAGCCGGCGAGGATCTCCTCGCAGGCGCCCATCAGCTCCCGCAGCCCCCGCACCGCCTCGGCGGGGGTGCCGTCCCAGCCGGGACGGGGCCACGCGCTCGACCCGAGTTCGAGCCACAACCGCCACCCGGCGGTCAGCTCGTCGTGGTCACGCGGCACCCATCGCCCGGCCATGTCAAAGCCGCAACGAGGTCCAGCCGCCGCCTTCGGCGAGCAACGTGCGCACGCCGGCGGCGTGGTCGGCGAACCCGGCGAGGTCACCGTGCAGCAACGCCATCCGCTCGTCGTCGAGCGGTGTGGTGTCGCCGGCCCACAGCTCGCGGATCCAGCTCGCGGACAGGTGCATCGACCGGATCAGCCCGGCGACCTCCGCGTCGGCCGAGCCACCCGAGGCCAGGTAGTCGGTGAGGATCCGGTCGCAGGCGTCGAGCAGCTCGCACAGGCCGCGCACGGCTTCGTCGGGGCTGCCGTCCCAGTCCGGCCGGGGCCAGGCGCCCGACCCGAGTTCGAGCCACAACCGCCACCCGGCGGCCAGCTCGTCGTGGTCACGCGGCATCCATTGCCCGGCCATGCTTCCGAGTGTGCGCCCGAACGCACGGCCCGGCGGATGGGATTGCTCACTTCCCGGGCTTTTCCCACAGCCAGAACTCGATGCCCTGGTTGTCGACGCAGTCCGCGGTGGTCCCGTAGGGGTGGTTCTCCACCTCGCCCGCCCGGCCGCCCTGCTCGCGCACCCGCGTCAACGCCGCTTCGAGGTTGTCGACCGCGTACATCAGCTTCCAGCCCACCTGCCGGTCGCCGGCCCACAACCCGCCCTCGAGGCCCGGCCCCGAGAAGCCCCACGCGTCGGACACCGAGCCCGGCGTGAACTGCCAGCCCAGCACCGCGCCGTAGAACGACTTCGCGGGCTCGGCTTCCGGGACCTGGAACGTGAAGTACATGGCCTCGCCGTGGCGCGCGGGCTTCGGGCCCGCCGCCGGGGACGCGGCCTGCGAGACCAGCCAGCGCTGGCCGAACGGGTCGCGGAACGAGCCACCCCGGCCGTACGGCGAATCGCTCACCGCGCGGATCAGCGTCGCCCCGCGCTCCAGCGCCCGGGCCACCGACACGTCCGGGTCCGGCACCTCGACCCGCACCGACGCGCCGCCCTCGCGCGGTGCGACGTGGCCGATCTCGGGGTATTCCTCGGCGAGCATCAGCACGGCGTCGCCGATGGCCAGCTCGGCGTGCCCGATGCGGCCGTCGTCCATCAGGATCGGGTCGCCGCGGCGGACGGCGCCGAACACCTCGACGTAGAAGTCGAGGGCGGCGCGCGCGTCGGACACCGCGAGGTACGGCGTCAGCGAACGCAGTTCCGCCGCGACGGCGGGGGCTTCGGTCGTGGTCATGTCGGCTCCGTTCAAGATCGAGCGGCGCAGGTTGTCGCGCAGCTCGGCGGCGAAGTCCGGGTCGGGTTCGACCCGTGCGGAGGGACGGCGGAGCGCGTCGAACGGCTCAGGCATCGCGACCCTCCTTCTCTTCGTAGGCGCGCCGGAACGCGGCGCGGGCCCGCACGAGCAACGCCTCGGTGGCGTGCACGCTCCGGCCCAGGTGGCCGGCGACCTCGGGCACCCCGAGGCCGTCGACGTACCGGAGGGTCAGCGCGGCCCGGTGGTGCGGGCCGAGCGAGTCGAGCACCTGTCTCGCGCGCAGGGCGTCGAGCTGCTCGTCCCACGGGTCTTCGACGTCCGGCTCGCTGTCGTGCACGAGCCGCAAGCCGCGTTCCTCGCGTTCTTTGCGCCGCCAGTGGTCGGCGAGCTTGTGCCGGGCGACGCCGATCAGCCACCCGGTGCTCACTGGAGGTGCGTACTCCTTGCGACAGGCGGCGACCGCGCCGAGGAACGTCTCGGACGTCAGCTCCTCGGCGAGCGTGCGGTCGCCGCAGCGGGACAGCAGGTACCCGTAGACCTCCGGCAGCGCGGTCTCGTAGAGGCCGAGCAGCGCGAAGGCCGGGTCCGGTCGTACCCGAGGTTCCGTCACACCCTCATAGTCGTCCGGCGCGCGGCTTTTCCGACGGGTCGATCCGGAGTTTTTTTCGACGCCGGGGTGGAGCGGGGGGTCAGAGCGCCACGTGGATCGGACCGGTCGAAATCGGGTCCGGTGTCGCGTGGAACGTGTTGCCCGTCGCGTCCGAGACGTTGGTGCCGGCGTACGTGACGGACTGCAGGAACAGCGTCTGGCCGCTCGGGCAGGAGAAGCTTCCCTGGCTCGGCGGGCCGGCACTCAGGCTGCCGGTCGTCTGCCCGTTGCGCACCGGGAAGGTGCCCGAGACGACCAGCGACGTCGACACGGTCTCCTTGTTCCCGGCCTTCGGGTGGTTGCCGCCGTTGTTGAAGCACTGGTAGACCGCCGTCGCGGTGTCGACGGTGAGCGTGATCTGGACGCTCGTCGTGCCGGTGCCGAGACCGGCGTCCTTGAACGACGTCGTGAGCGCCCCAGTGGTGGTGCTCACGCTGTTGTGAAGAACGCCGAGACGGCCACGGCGATTATGCGGCGCAGCATTCTCTTTCTCCCTTTCGGGTTACCGGGGTAATGGGGATTGTTCGGCGCGCTCACCCCGTTCGCGGGGTGGGCCACCGGGCCGGTGTGCCGGGCGGAGTTTCACACTCGCGGGTCCGGCAACCGCCGTCCGGTGATCGCGACGATCGCCGCCAGCAGCGCCACCACCCCGATCACCAGCGCGAAGGCGTCCCGGCTGCCCAGCGAGCCCGAAAGCGCCGCGTACAGGCTCCCCAACGTCGCCACCCCGAGCGCCAGCGACGTCTGCTGGTTGGTCGTCATCACGCCCGACCCGACCCCGGCCAGGTCCGTCGGCACGTGCGACAGGACGATCCGGAACAGCGTCGTCATCGCCAGCGCGTTGCCGACGCCGATCGCCACCATCGACGGCGCCAGGTCGAGCACGGTCACGTGCGGCCAGGTCGACAGCGTCGTGCACAGCAGCGCCACCATGCCGATCGCCGTGATCGCGCCGCCCACCGGGACGACCTTCTGGCCGTAGCGCGCCACCAGGCGGCTGCTCAGCATCGACACCGTGAAGTACGCGACGGCCAGCGGCGTCAGCGCGACACCGGCGCCGAGCGGCCCGAAGTGCAGGCCTTCCTGCAGCGTCATCGCGTAGACGAACATGAACGAACCGAACGCGGCGAAGAACGGGATCGCCACCATCAGCCCGCGCCGGACGCTCGGCAGCCGCAGCACCGACGGCGGCAGCAGCGGCGTGCCGCCGGTCCGCTCCAGGCGGCGTTCCACGTGCACCAGCGCCGCGGCCGCGAACGGGAACACGGCGAGCAACGCGATCGTCCACGCCGGCCAGCCCAGCGCCCGGCCTTCCATCAGCGGGACCAGCAACGACAGCAGCGTCACGGCCAGCAGCAGCGTGCCGAGCCGGTCGACGCCCAGCGGGTTGTGCGCGCGGCTCTCCGGCAGGCGGCGGGCCAGTACCAGTACCACCAGGCCGATGGGCACGTTCACCAGGAAGATCGGCCGCCAGCCGCTGCCGAGCAGGTCCGCGGCCACCAGGCCGCCGCCGAGGAGCTGGCCGACGACCGTCGAGAGGCCGCCGGTGGCGCCGAACAGTCCCAGCGCGCGGGACCGCTCTTCGCCGGACGTCGTCGCCTGGATGATCGAGAGCACCTGCGGCAGCAGCAACGCCGACGCCGCCCCCTGCGCGGCGCGGGCGATCACCAGCGTGCCGGCCGTCGGCGCGAGTCCGCAGGCCAGGGACGTCAGCGTGAACAGCCAGAGGCCCCAGAAGAACAGCCGCCGCCTGCCGAAGGAGTCGCCGAGGCGGCCGCCGACCACCAGCAGCACCGCGTACGCGATGCCGTAGGCGGCGACCACCAGTTCCAGGGTCGCGGTGGACGCGTGCAGGTCGGCGTTAATGGTCGGCAGCGCGACGTTGACGATGAAGAAATCGATGATCGGCAGCGCCGCCCCCAGTAGCACCGTGACCAGGCCGGCGGGGGTCAACCCAGGCCGAAATTGGGCTCCGGCCGAGGTCGGCGCGGGTTCAGTCGTGGTCATGGGTACTACGATCGACCCGGATTTAAACTGGTACCAGTTGCTGTTCATCCTGGTACTGCCACTACCTGGTACCAGGTTCGCGGGCGTGCCATCCTGGCACCATGACCACCGCCGTCGAATCCGAACTGCGCCGCCAGGAGCTGGCGAGGTTCCTGCGCAGCCGGCGCGAGCGGATCACGCCCGAGCAGGTCGGGCTCCCGATCCTGGGCCGCCGCCGGACGCCGGGGCTGCGCCGCGAAGAGGTCGCGCAGCTCGCCGGCGTCGGGGTCACCTGGTACACGTGGCTGGAGCAGGGCCGCGACATCAACGCGTCCGAGCAGGTGCTGCAGGCGATCGCCCGCACGCTGCGGCTCGACCCGCACGAGCACACCCACCTCTTCCGGCTGGCCGGCGCGCCCGAGCCCGAGGGCGAGAAGGACTGCCAGGTCATCACGCCGTCGATGGAGCTGATGCTCGAGAAGCTGGAGCCGTACCCGGTCGCCGTCCGCAACGCGCGCTGCGACCTGCTCGCCTACAACCGCGGCTACACCTGGCTGATGGGCGACGTCGACTCGATCCCGTTCGCCGACCGCAACACCCTGGTCCAGTGCCTGCTCAACCCCGAATGGCGCGCCCGGATGCTGGACTGGGAGACGAACATCCCGCGCGTGATCGCCTCCTTCCGCGCGGCGATGGCCGACCACGTCGCCGAGCCCGCGTGGAAGCAGCTGGTCAAGCGGCTCAAGGCGGAGTCACCGCTGTTCGCCGAGCTCTGGCCGCACCACGACGTCAACTCGGAGCCGATCCGCACCAAGCGCTACCTGCACCCGGACGTCGGGCTGCTGCGGTTCAACTTCACCTACCTCTACTACGGCCGCCGCTCGGAGATCACCGTGTCGACCTACACCCCGGCCGACGAGGAGACCGCGGCGAAGCTGCCGCTCGTGTTCTGACTACGGCGTACGGCGTACGCGAGGAGTCGCTCCGAGGCGGACGCGGCCCGGCTCCGCGACCGGTAGTTTTCGCGGCATGAGATGGCCGCCGTGGGTGGGGCGCGTGGTGCGCACCGTCGTCGTGACCGGGTTCGTGCTCGGGGCGACGAGCGGTGCGTCGCGCTGGCAGCCCGGCGCTACGCCGATGACGCCGGCCGCGGCCGCGTGGCTCGCCGCCACCGGGCTGACGCTGCTGCTCGTCCACCGCTTCCCGCTGATGATCTTCCTGGTCACGACGGCGTCGGCGTTCGGCTACTACGCCTCCGGGCTGCCCGGCGGGCCGGTCATCCTCGTCCCGACCGTCGCGCTCTTCCTGCTCACCCGGCAACGCGGGCCGCTGACCGCCGGCATCACCGGGTCCGCCGCGCTGACCGTGCTCTACCTGGTCCACATCGTGACGTCGGGGTCGTTCGCGCTGGAGTTCGGCGCCGGCTTCCTCGTCGTCTGGCTGGTCGCGGTGATCGGGGTCGGCACCGCCGTGCGGTACCAGCTCGACGCGCTCGCCGCCCGCCGCGAGCAGGCCGACGAGCACCGCCACCGGCTCGCCGAGCAGGAGCGGCTGCGCATCGCCCGCGAGGTCCACGACGTCGTCGCGCACAGCCTCGCCATGATCAACGTCCAGGCCGGCGTCGCCGCGCACGTCGCCGACCGGCGGCCGGAGCAGGCGAAGGAGGCGCTGCTGAACATCAAGGCGGCCAGCGCGTCCGCGCTCAAGGACCTGCGCGCGACCCTGGCCGTGCTGCGCTCGGGCGAGGACAAGGCACCCGCGCCGAGCCTCGCCCAGGCCGGTGAGCTGCTGGACCACGCCCGCGACGCCGAGCTGGCGGTCGACGTCCACGGCGAGCCGGGCGACCTCCCGGCGCCGGTCGACGCGGCCGCGTACCGGATCCTCCAGGAGTCGCTGACCAACGTCGTCCGGCACGCCGACCAGCCGTCCCGCGTCGACATCCGGTTCGACCGGCGACCGGGCGCCTTCACGCTGAAGGTGCGTGACGACGGCCGCGGCACCGCCCGGCCGACGCCCGGCCACGGCCTGCGGGGCATGGGCGAACGCGCCGCGGCGCTCGGCGGCCGGTGCACCGCCGGGCCGGTCGACGGCGGTTTCGAAGTGTGCGTCGAGCTACCGATCGAGGGGGAAGCATGATCCGCGTCCTGCTGGCCGACGACCAGGTCCTGGTCCGCGCCGGGTTCCGCGTGCTCCTGGAGACCGAGGACGGCTTCGAGGTGTGCGGGGAGGCGGGCGACGGCGACCAGGCCGTCGCGCTCGCCATCGAGCACCACCCGGACATCGTCGTGATGGACGTCCGGATGCCGGGCGTCGACGGCCTCGAAGCGACCCGCCGGATCACCGCGAACCCCGATCTCGCCGGGACGAAGGTGCTGGTGCTCACCACGTTCGACGTCGACGAGTACGTCTACGAAGCCCTGCGCGCCGGCGCGAGCGGGTTCCTGCTGAAGGACACCGAGCCGGTCGAGCTGCTGCGCGCGCTGCGGGTGGTCGCGAGCGGCGAGGCGCTGCTGGCGCCGACCGTCACGCGGCGGCTGATCCAGGAGTTCGTCGGCCGCCCGGAGAACCGGCGCGTCGACACCAGCGCAGTCCGCGAGATCACCGACCGCGAACGCGAGGTCCTCGCGCTCGTCGCGGGCGGGATGTCGAACGACGAAATCGCCGCCCACCTGGTGATCTCGACGGCCACCGCGCGCACCCACGTCAGCCGCATCATGACGAAGATCGGCGCGCGCGACCGGGCCCAGCTGGTGGTGCTGGCCTACGAGTCGGGCCTGGTCAGCCCGCGTCGGCCCGCCTGACCCGGCGCACCACCCGCACGGCCCGCACCAGGAACACCACGGCGAGGACCGAGACCAAGCAGAT
Organism: Amycolatopsis lexingtonensis; assembly: GCF_014873755.1. NCBI lineage: Bacteria > Bacillati > Actinomycetota > Actinomycetes > Pseudonocardiales > Pseudonocardiaceae > Amycolatopsis > Amycolatopsis lexingtonensis. Next base: position 7,214,943 of record NZ_JADBEG010000001.1, on the reverse strand, counting down.
CCAGATCACGGCGCCTCCTCTCCCGGCCGACTCTCTGCTCAAGAGGCGTCCGGGAGGGGGACCGCGTTCACCGACACGGCCGAACTCACCCGTTCGGGTCAGTGTCAGTTGTTGGTGCGCTCCGTCGGCGGAGCCTTCTGGACCTGCGCGGTCAGCAGCGTCTTGAACGAGTTGAGCGTCGCGTCCTTGGACGGGCCGAACGAGTCGATGATGATCACGCGGTTGTAGAGCACGTAGACCGCGCGGTAGACCTGCTGGTTCGCGTCCGCCGCCGAGAACACCTGGACGCCGTGCAGCGACAGGTTGCGGTTGACGGTCAGGCCGCCTTCCTGCTCCGCGTTGCCGTACTCGGCGGCCACCGCGGCGGCGGCCTGCGTGTTCGGCAGCTCCAGCGCGAACAGGCCCAGCGTGACGTCGCCGTCCTTGGTCGTCTTGAGCAGGCCTTCGGTCATGCCGCTCTGCTTGGCCTTCTCGATGACCGTCGTCGGCAGGTACTTGGCCGACTGCAGCTTGTCGAGGTCGAACTCGCCACCACCGGCGCGGGTCGTGCCCGCCGGGGTGACCAGCGCGGCGGAGTTGTCGGCCGGCTCCGGCTTGGCCGCGGGCGGCTCCGGGAGCGGCTTGACGGTCGGCGCGGGCGGCGGCTGCTGCTGGCTCGAGCTCTGCGCGACCGGCGGGTTCTGGCCACCGCCGTCCTTGATGAACAGCGCCCAGACGCCGAAGCCGAGGCCGGCCACCACGAGCACTGCGACGATCGCGAACGCGATCTTCTTGCCCTTGCCGGACGACGGCTGGGTCTGGAAGCTCTCCGGGCCCTGGCTGATCCAGTCGGCGTTGTTCGACGGCGCCAGCGGCGGGAACTCCGAACCGCCCCACGGCGGGCTGACGTCCTGCTGCTGCGCACCCCACGGGTTCTGCTGCTGCATCGGCTGGGCGAACCCGCCGGCGGGGGAGTGCTGGCTGTACTGCGGGGGCGGCTGCTGCTGCGGGAACCCGCCCGACGGCGAGTGGGGGTGCTGCTGCTGCCACTGCGGGACGACCTGGGTCCGCTCGCCACCGCCGGCGTCGGCCGCGGAGACGACCTGCGTCGCCTCGGCGGAGTTCTCCTGCGGCTGCGGCTGCGGCGGGGACACCGGCGGGATGATCTGGGTCTCGGCGGCGTTCCCGGCCGGCTGCGACTGCGCGGGCTGGGCGGGGGCCGCCGACTGGCTCTCGCCGGTCGAGACGGCCATGGACAGCACCCGGTCGCGCCGGGCCCGGTATTCGTCGGCCGTCAGGTTGCCTGCCGCGAGCTCCTCGTCAAGCCTGCGCAGCTCTTCCTGCCAGGTCACCCCGGTACCCCCTTGGGTATATCGCCTGCTGGTGCGAACCGGAGGTCCGCACGGAGTCATTGTGCACGGGTGTGCTCACCTGTTCGTCGCCCACCACCCCGTCGTTACCTCCGCGTGGTTCAGCGTCAGCGAGGGTGGGCGGCGAGCACCTGACCGAGCAGGTCGATCGTCTGGTCGCGCAGCAGCGCGGACGACCCGCCGATGACGCTCCGTTCGACCAGTTCGAAGGTCACGATGTCGCGGTCGGCGAACAGGCCGGCCATCTCCTGCGCGCTGCTCTGCGCGACCGTTTCGGCGTGCACGATGGTGACGTCCTGGCAGGTCGCGGCCAGGAACGGGCTGGCGAACTGGGTGAACGAGTCGGCGACGACCGCCGTGTTCGGAGCTATCGAACCCTTCGGCTTGGCGCCGTCCGGCTGGCTCAGGTGCAGCGGCGTCTTGAAGTCGCTCGCGATGTAGCGGGTCCGGTCGGCGCCGCCGTCGGTGGCGAGGCTGTACGTCGTCAGCGAGCGCTGCTCGTTCTTGCCGAGCACCCGGGCCAGGTCGGCGGGCCACGGCCGGACGCCGGTCGGCGCCGCCTGCCAGTTCGCCGTGCTGCCGGGCTGGATGGCCGCGCCCAGCGCGTACGTCATGACCAGGCCGCCGTCGAACGACCAGTGCGTGTCGTTGCGGTCGTACAGCGAATGCCCGACCCGCTTCTCGGCGTCGGCGAGCGCGGGCCGCAGGTCGATCGCGCCGGTCTCGCGCGGCACCCGGTTCCAGAACTCGGCGGTCCGCGCCTGCGCGCACGGCTTGCCGACGTAGGTGTCGGGCAGGTGCGACGGCTCTTCGCTGTACTTGTCCGGCGCGATGACCAGCTCGAACTTCCGCCCGGACCGCTCGACCACGCCCCGCAGCTTCCGCAGGGCGGCGACGACGTGGTCGGTGTCCATCACCGGGCGGCACCGCGCGTTGACGTCCTCGCCGAGGTACAGCCAGCCGTCCTTGCCCGGGAGCACGGTCGGGTAGACGTACCCCGGGACGTCGCCGGTGTTCGGGTGCCCCTGGTCGACGCCGACGGTGCCGCCGTCGTGGCTGGTGCCCTGGCCGGACCCGGGCGGGTCGCCGAAGACGCCGGTGCCGACGGCGTCGGCGGCCTGGACGCCGGCCTGGCGCAGCGGCAGGTGGTCGGTCGCCCAGCCGGACAGGCCGGTGAAGAACCCGAAGCCGTCGGACAGGCTCGGGAAGTCGCGCAGCGGCCGGTTCTCGAACGCGGCCGGCCGCACGCCGACCGCGGAGAGGAACAGCGGCGTGACGAAGAAGAAGGCCGCGCAGGCCAGCGCGGTGCGCTGGCGCTTGCTGTGCCGGGGCCGGTAGAGGTTGTGCTCCTTGGGCAGGAACGACTCCGGGGTCCTGGGCAGCAGTGGCGGCGTGGGCAACTGCGACGGAGGACGGGAGGACACGGCCGTATCCTAGCGCCGGGCCGGTGACAGGCGGCTCGGAACAGGTGAACCCGAGGGGACGTGCGATGAACGGTGGCCGAGGGCCGGGCTACGAGGCGCGGCTGGCCAGGGAGCGCGAAACCTTCGCCGGCCAGGAGGAGATCCACGGCAACCTGCCGCCGTCGGCGCACCGGTGGTCCAACCGGCACGTGCGCCCGAAGCTCGAAGCGCTCGGCGTGCCCGGCCTTGACGAGCTGATCGTCGGGCAGATCGCCGAACGCGCGAAGGCGCTTTCCCGCGACGCCGTCGTGCTGTCGCTGGGCAGCGGCAACGGCGACCAGGAGCTCGGCTGGCTGCGCGGCCTGACCGCCGCCGGCCTGGACAACGTCCGGCTGCGGCTGCTGGAGCTGAACCCCGAGATGCAGGCGCGCGCCGAGGCGTCGGCCCGCGAGCAGGGCGTTGCCGACCGCGTCGAGCTGATCACCGCCGACTTCAACACCTGGCGCGCCGACGCCGAGCACGACGTCGTCGTCGGGTTCCAGGCCCTGCACCACGTGCTGGACCTCGAACACCTCTACGGCCAGATCAAGCACAGCCTGACCGCGGACGGCGTCCTGGTCGTGCACGACATGATCGGCCGCAACGGGCACCGCCGGTGGCCCGAAGCGCACGAGGTCGTCGACCGGATCTGGGTGACTCTGCCGCCCGAACTGCGCCACAACTCGCTGACCGGGCGGACCGACGAGCGGTTCGAGGACGTCGACTGCGCCGCCGACGGGTTCGAGGGCATCCGCGCCCAGGACGTCCTGCCGGTGCTGCTCGACCACCTGCACCCGAGCCTGTTCCTGCCCTACGGCAACGTGATCGACCCGTTCGTCGACCGCATCTACGGCCACAACTTCGACATGGACAACCCCGCGCACGTGGCCCTGATCGACGAGATCGGCGTGCTCGACGACAACCTGCTCGACCTCGGGCTGGTCACCGGCACGCGGCTGACCGCGCTGTTCCACCCCACGCCGCAGCCGCTGCGGGTGCACGGCAACCGGACGCCCGAACGGTCGGTGCGCGACACCCGCGTCGTCGACCCCGCCGGCCGCGTCTCGTTCCGGCCCGGGGGCACCAACGGCGAACGGCTGGTGGGCGGCGCGGGACTCGTGACCGGGCGGATGAACGGCGTCGCGCACGACGACTGGGCGGCGCCGTCGGTCGAGTTCCCGCTGCTCACGACCGCCGCGGTCGAGGCCGTCGAACTCAAGACCTACCTGCCGGAAGACGCCACCGAGCACGGCAGCGTCACGGTGTCCGTGGACGGCGTCCCGGTCGCGAAGGCCGACGTCGGGGCCGGGCTGACCGAGCAGGTGCTGCCGGTCCGGCTGGACGCCCACCGGCAGGTGCGGCTCTCGCTCGACGCGGACTGGTCGATCACCGCCGGCCTGGGCGGCGACCGCCGCACACTGGCGTACGTCCTGGTCGGACTGAGCCTCCGCTAATCTGCCCGCCATGGGCAAGGGGACGAGCGGTGAGCGCCTGATCGAGTGGACCGGCGAGCGGTGCGTGCCGTGGACCGACGACCTCCAGGTGATCTACGAGCACTACCACCGCTACGCGTTCGCGAGCCGGTTCACCGCCGGCAAGCGCGTCCTCGACCTGGCCAGCGGCGAAGGCTACGGCGCCGCGCTGGTCGCCGGGTCGGCCGCCGAGGTCGTCGGGCTCGAGATCGACCCGCGGACCGTCGAGCACGCCAGGGCCCGCTACCCGCACGTCCGGTTCGAGGTCGGGTCGATCACCGACCCGGCCGCGCTCGACGGCGAGGTCTTCGACGTCATCACGTGCTTCGAGGCGATCGAGCACGTCGACGAGCAGGACCGGCTGATGGCGCTGGTCCGCAACCGGCTCGCGCCGGGCGGGGTGTTCCTCTGCAGCACCCCGGACATCGAGGTCTACTCGCACGACCACGGCAACGAGAACCCGTACCACGTGCACGAGCTGACCGAGTCGGCGTTCCGCTCGCTGCTGGCCGGCAGCTTCGAGCACGTCGTCGTGCTGCGGCAGAACGTCGCCGTCGGGTCGCTGATCCACGACAACGGCGCGGGTGCCGGCGCGGAGGTCTTCGCGCTCCAGCCCGACGACGCCGACGGCTGGGTCATCGAACCGGGCGCGCCCCACACGTACTTCGTCTCCGTCGCGTCGGCCGAGCCGCTCGACGTGCCCTCGACGTCGGCGCTGATCGACCCGAAGCTCACCCTCGTCGCGCGGGCCGCCGCCGAAGCGGGCCGCCTGCGTGACGGGCTGGGCCGCGCGGAAGCCGAGCGCGACCAGGCGACGGCGTCCGTCGCCCGGCTCACCGGAGAGCTGGCCGAGGTGACCGCGGCCGAGCAGCGAGCTTCGCGTGAGCGCGACGAGGCGCTCCGGCAGGCCGAGCGCGCCCGCGAGGACCGGCAGCGCGCCGCCGACGAGCTGAACCGCCTGCAGCGCAAGGCGGGTTACGACCGAGAACGCCTGGAGTGGCTCGCCAGCAACAACACCGGCCTGAGCGAGACCATCGGCAGGCTCGCCGCGGAGAACGAGAAGCTGCGCGCCGAGACGTCCGCGCTCGTCCAGCGCGCGATCGGGAAGTACCGCGGCACGATCGAGAAGTACGCGCCCCGCGGCACCCGCCGCCGCGACTTCTACGAGACGGCGCTCGGCCGCCCGGCCGGGGTGCTGCCCGGCGAGCCCGCCGGCGTCCCGGGTCCGGTCGCGGTGACCACCAGCGACCAGCCGATCGTCAGCGTCGTCATCCCGGTCTACGGCAACTGGAACTACACCCGCGGCTGCCTCGACTCGATCCAGCGGCACCTGCCCGCGACGCCGTTCGAGGTGATCGTCGTCGACGACAAGTCGCCGGACGACTCCGCCGACCGCGTCGCCGGCTGCGCGGGGGTCCGCCTGGTCCGCGCGCCGAAGAACCTGGGCTTCGTCGGCGCCTGCAACCTGGGCGCGGAGAACGCGCGCGGCGACTTCATCTTCTTCCTCAACAACGACACCGAGGTCAAGGCGGGCTGGCTGGACGAACTGGTCGCCGTCGTCGAGACGCGGCCGGACGTCGGGCTCGTCGGGTCCAAGCTGGTCTACCCGGACGGCCGCCTGCAGGAGTGCGGCGGCATCATCTGGGCCGACGGCACCGGCTGGAACTACGGCAGGCTGCAGAACCCGGACGCCCCCTGGTACCAGGCACTGCGCGACGTCGACTACTGCTCGGGCGCGGCGCTGCTCGTCCGCCGCGAGCTGTTCGAGCGCATCGGCGGCTTCGACCAGCGCTTCGCGCCCGCGTACTACGAAGACACCGACCTCGCGTTCGCCGTGCGGGCGGCCGGGTACCGGACGATGGTCCAGCCCGCGTCGGTCGTCGTGCACCACGAAGGCATCACCAACGGCACGGACGTCTCCTCCGGCGTGAAGCGCCACCAGGAGCTCAACCGCGGCGTCTTCGTCGACAAGTGGAGCGTCCAGCTGCGCGACCACTTCCCCGAGGCGAGCCCGCGCGCGGTCTGGGCCGGGCGGCAGCGCACGAAGGACGGCCACCGCGGCGGCACCGTGCTGGTCGCCGACCACCAGGTGCCGATGCCGGACAAGGATTCCGGCTCGGTCCGGATGTTCCGCATCCTCGAACTGCTCGTCGGCCTCGGCCAGCGTGTCGTGTTCATGCCGCTGAACAACGCGCTGCCGGAGCCGTACGCCGACGCGCTGTACCGCGCGGGCGTCACGGTGGTGGCCGGGCTCGGCGAACAGCTCGAGTTCCTGCGCGACGCCGGGGCCGACCTGAGCCTGGCCGTGCTGTCCCGCCCGCACGTGGCCTGGCAGCTGCTGGAGCAGGTCCGCGAGCACGCGCCCGACTGCGTCATCGCCTACGACACGGTCGACCTGCACTTCGTCCGGCTCAACCGGCAGGCCGACCTGGCCGCGCAGCTCGGCGAAACGCGCGAAGAGCTCACGCTGCGGCGACGCGCCGAAGTGCTGCGGGAGTCCGAACTCGGCCTCACCCGCGCCACCGACGTCACCTTCGTCGTGTCCGATGTGGAGCGTGCGCTGCTGCGCGAGCTGGTGCCGTCGGCGCGCGTCGAGGTGCTGTCCAACGTGCACCACGCCGACGGCTCGGTCGCGGTCCCCGAAGGCCGCTCCGGCGTGCTGTTCGTCGGCAGCTTCGACCACCTGCCCAACCGGGACGCGGCGCGCTGGCTGGCGGAGGAGATCATGCCGCTCGTGCGCCGCCGCCGTCCGGACGCGGTCGCGCAGATCGTCGGCAGCAACCCGCCGCAGGAGATGTTCGACCTGGAGCGCGACGGCGTCGTCGTCCGCGGCTGGGTCCCGAACCTCGACAGCGCTTACGGCGAGGCGCGGGTCGTCGTCGCGCCGCTGCGCTTCGGCGCCGGGGTGAAGGGGAAGCTGGGCGAGAGCCTCGGCTACGGCGTGCCCGTGGTCGCGACCCCGCTGGCCGCCGAGGGCATGCACCTGACGCACGGCCAGGACGTCCTCGTCGGCGCTTCGGCAGAGGAGCTCGCCGACGAGATCGTCACGCTGCTCGAGGACGACAAGCTGTGGCAGCGGCTGTCCGAAGAGGGCAAGACGGTGGTGGACCGCCTGTTCGGCGCCGACGTCGCCCGCCGCACGCTCACCGGGGTGCTCGAGCGGCGCGGCTGATCAGCTGGGCGGCAGCGCTTTCTTGAACACCGCGACGGCGTTGTCGAGGCTGGTCTTCAGCTCGTTCTTGTCCTTGTCGAACGGCTGCGACGCCCAGAGCACGATGGCGACCTTGCCCGAGGTGTACCAGGTGCCGTCCAGCCGCTGGTCGTCGTTGCGGCCGGTGACGGCGGCCGGGTCGGCGGCGATCGGGGCGAACCCGCCGGCCGCGGCGGCCTGGCGCAGGTAGCCGACGATCGCCTTCGCACCGTCGGCGTTCTCGGCCGGGATCGCGTAACCGAGGAACCCGGTGTCGCCGGCCGACGAAGCGCGGTACACGAGCTGCGTGACGCCGTGCTGCGAGAAGACCTGGGCGGCTTCCTTGGGGTACAGCTTCAGGTCGAGGCCGCGGGCCAGCGACATCGTCGAGCTCTCCGGGTGCTGAATCCCGGGCAGCGGCGGCACCTGGTCCTCCAGCTGCGGCTGCGTCGCGGCGGCGGGCGGCTGCGTCACGGACGGCGTGAACGACGAAAGGGCGCTGGGCGCCGGGTCTTCCTTGCCGAGCCACAGCGTCGCGCCGACGACCATGCCGACCACCACCAGCACGCCCAGCGCGATGAACGGCCAGGTCGGCCGGCCCGACGACGGCCCGTCGGTGTCCCACCGGTGCTTGCCCGCCGGGCCGTCCGGTTCGAGCTGCGGCGGGCGCGCTTCGCCGCCCGGCGGCGTGATCGGCGGGAACCGGCTGCCCGGCCCCTGCTCGGCCGGCCCGTCGACGCGCAGGTAGCGGGTCGGCGTGATGTCGGCCGGGCTCGGCGCGGTCGTCATGTGGTCGGGGATGGCGGGCACGTGGCTCGTCGAGACCGTCTTCGGCAGCCCGGTCCGCTGCCACGGCGGGGGCGGCAACGGCGCGGGCCGGGGCGACTCCATGCGCTGCGGCGGCGGCACCGGGTGGACGGGCGTGGGGTGGCTCGCGGGGTTCGCGCTCCGCCAGGTTTCACCCGGACGGCGTAGCGGCGAAGGCACCGGTGACGGCACCGTCGAACCGGAGGCCTGTGCGAGCAGCTCATCCCGCTGTTTGCGGTGGTCAGCGGGCTCGATGCGACCCTCGGCAAGCTCCGCGTCGAGACGGCGAAGCTCTTCCTGCCAGCTCATCCAAGGACCCCCATCCACCGTTCGGGGCATCAGTCTGGCACGCGCTGCCGACCTGCGAGGTTGCGGTTTGAGGTTGATCGGCAACGTAGCGCAAGTCGGCCGGTTTCGGGAGTCCCCTCCCGGGTCACCCGTCGAGCGGCCGAAAACTGTCGTACATATGTTCTAAAATTGGCGTTGTCCAGGGGAGATGCCGCCCGCGTCCGCGGGTGGCGTGATGGAGGAAGGCAGGGCCATGGCCTACATCACCCTGTCCACGTTCGTGGGCTACAGCGCGAGTTCCGGTCCGTCGCGGTCGTCGTTCGTCCGGCGGCAGCGGAGGCAGTACGAAGACCCGGCGCGAGCGGCGTTCAACTACTACCGGCGGGCGGCCAACGCGGTGCGGTCCGGCCGGGCGGCGAACCAGGACGAGGTGGCGCTGCGCGCGCTCGTCAACGCCGCCGACGACCGGACGAAGCCGCACTACGCGGCGATAGCCGACGGCTGGCTGCGGTACCTCGGCCGGAAGACACCGAAGCTGGTGGAGGTCGGCCGCGGCCGCTGCCGGATCGGCGAGCTGGAGATCGGCGTCAGCCCGCAGATGGGGCTGCGCAAAAGCGACGGCCGCCGGTTCGCGACCTGGCTCTACTTCAAGGAGGAGCCGTTGACGAAGTCCTCGGCACAGCTCGCGCTGTGGGTGCTGGAGCAGGCGATGCCCGACGTCCTGCCGGGCGGCGAGGCGCTGGTGATCGACGTCCGCCGAGCGAAGGAGTACCAGTTGTCCGCACGTGATCGTGAGCGGCTGAAGCCCTGGGCGCGCAGCGAGGCCTCGGCGTTCCTCACCCTCTGGGACGCCGCCTGAGCCAGGGGAGGCGCCGGGCTTCCCGGCGCCTCCCCTAGCATCGGCCCCCGAGCTTTCAGGGGGCGACGATGAGACTGGTCGCGGGGCGGTACGCGATCTCGGCCGAGCTCGGCCGCGGCGGGATGGGCGTGGTCTGGCGCGCGGAAGACCAGGTGCTCGGGCGCCCGGTCGCGCTGAAGGAACTGGCCACCCCGCCGGGCACCAGCCTCGACCGCGTCATGCGGGAAGCCCGGACGGCGGGGCGGCTCAACGACCCCGGCGTCGTCACGGTGTACGACGTCGTCAGCGAGCAGGGCGCCACGTTCATCGTGATGGAGCTCGTCGTCGCGCCCACGCTCGCCGACGTCGTGGGCCGCGAAGGGGCGCTGGCGAACGACCGCGTCGCCGCACTCGGCCTGCAGGTGCTCAGCGCGCTCGAAAGCGCGCACCGGGCCGGCATCGTGCACCGGGACGTCAAGCCCAGCAACATCATGGTGCTGCCCGGCGACCGCGTGAAGCTCGCCGACTTCGGCATCGCGCGGGCGATGGACGACCCGGGCCTGACCCAGACCGGCGGTGTCATGGGGTCGCCCGGCTACATGGCGCCCGAGCTGTTCGCGGGTGCGGGCCCGGCGCCCGCGTCGGACCTCTGGTCGCTCGGCGCGACGCTGTTCCACGCCGCGGAAGGCCGCGCGCCCTTCCAGCGCACCACCACGGCCGCGACGCTGCACGCGATCATGTACGACCAGCCGGTGCTGGAGCGTTGCCGCGGCCCGCTCGCCGACGCCGTCCGCGGCCTGCTCACCCAGTCCACTTCGGACCGGCTGACCGCGTCGGGTGTGCGTGGGCTGCTGGAAACCGCGCGCACGGCGATCACCGACTCGCCGACGCAGGCGGTCGACCCGGCGGCGCTGCCGACGGTCGTCTTCGAGCCGGTGACCGCGAAGGTGGCCGCGCCCTCACCGACCACAGTGGACTGGAACCGCCCGCGCAAGAAGCGGCTCCCACTGGTGCTGGCCGGCGTCGCGGCGGCCGTGGTCGCCGCGCTCGGCGCGATCTTCCTCCTCAAGCCAAGCACGCCGACGCCGGTGGCGGTGGGCGCGACCGCGGCGCCGACGTCGACGCCGGCGCCGACGAAGACCGCGTCGCCCAGCCACAAGAAGCCCCCGGCCACGAGCGCGTCCGCGACACCCCCGCCGACCTCGAGCACCGCGGGCAAGCCCGACCCGGCGAAGGTGCCGCTGATCCGCTTCCACCACCCCGATGGCGGCCACTTCAGCGGCACGAAGAAGGTCGGCCCGCCGGCCGGCTTCACCAAGGAGGGCGTCTTCGGCTCCCTCGTCGCGACGGCCGAGCCGGGGACGCGGAAGCTCTTCGCCTGCAAGGTGAAGGACCAGAAGGACTGGTTCACCTCACCCGACCAGAGCGGCAAGTGCGAAGGCCAGCAGGCCCTCGGCCTGCTGGGGTACATCTACGCCGACCCGCCGTCCGGTGCGAGTTCGCGGGCGCTCTACCGCTGCAACGCGGGCGCGAGCCACTTCGACTCCCTCGACGCCGGCTGCGAAGGCAAGAAGAAGGAGTTCCTGATGGGCTACCTGGTCCTCTGAAGCAGCACCTCGGCGACGAGTTCGGGCCGCGGCTCGGCCTCGCACCTCGGCGGCACGGCCGCTGAGCTGCGCAAACCGTACGGTGACAGGCGGTCCGTAGTCGCTGCACCACGACGCGCCATCCCGGACGATGCGCATGGTGACAACCTGACAGACTCCACCCGGTCGAGTGACACAGCTCGCGGCGGGCGGACCCGGACTGGACAAACCGAGAGTCGAACACGAAGCTTTCGCGTGTTCTTCCGTGCCTGGCCAACTTCGAGGTCGTACTGTGCCGTCGGTTTACCAGTCCGACGGCAGTCACGGCGGAAACTGTCGCCTCGCGCGGATTGGCTGCGGACCGTGTCCGCCTACTTTTGGTCGGATTGGTAAAAGTGAATGCTGCCTGGGAAGCCCTCTCCCGCGTCGCCGACGAGCCCGCCTGGTACTGGGTGTACGACAAGCTGGCGTTCTGGCCGAGCACCTACGCCCACGCCTGGCCGGGCTTCCGCGAGCCGGCGCCGTCCCGCACCTGGGACCTCTCACCCGGTGACCTGGACCGCGCCTCCGCCGAGTTCCGCCTCGGTCCGTACGCGGTCGAGGAGCACCAGGTGGCCGCCATCGCACTGGCCGCGTTCCGCGAGGTCTGCGGCCCGGACGACTGGCTGTGGGCCCTGCACTGGCAGCACCAGTCCTACCGCGTCCGCCCGCTCCTGATGACCGAAGGCGCCCGCTGGCCGGTGCCGGTGTTCCCGCGCGCGGACTACCACCTTTTCCTGGCGTCCGACTTCTCGTTCGGCACGCTCGGCCACCCGTGGGAGCGCACGCTCTGCGTCTTCGGCGAGAAGCTGGTGCCGGCGTTCGAGCGCCACGGCGAAGGCGTGCTGACCAACGTCCTGCGCCGCGACGGAAAGCCGTCCGCACTGGCCCGCTGAGCTCTTGCTACCGTTCTCCGGGTGTTCGAATTCCACGGCTGGGTGACCATCCAGGCGACCGCGAGCGGCGACGACGACGCGGCCCTCCTGGAGCGCCTGGTCGACCGCGTTCACCGCGCTATCCGCGACGCGGGCGACTTCGACCTGATCGACCTCCGCTGGAGCGCGGGCATGCCCATGCTCCACATCGCGGGCTTCGACAAGCACGGCGGCCGCGGCCTGGAACTCCTCGACCTCTTCACGCGGGTCGGCGAACTCGCCGCGGGCTCGTACGGCCTGCTCCACGTCTGGGACGACCAGGACACCGAGCACGACAACGAGTTCCGCGTCTACCGCATGGCCCGCGGCCAGGTGACCGAACGCGAAGACCCCCACCTGACCCCGGTCGCCCCGACGGTCCTGGACGTCTACGAGCTGTAGCCGCATCGCAACCGCGGCTGAGTAGTACTGCTCAAGACGTCGCGGCCGCCGGACGAGACCGTGGTCACATGACCAAATCCGGCACCACGTCCCCCACCACGACGGCCTTCTACCTCCAGGCGGCGCTCTCCTTCGGCCTGGCGCTGGCGGCGGTCGCCGGCGGGATCGCGTACCTCCCGGTCGACGGCTGGGTCCGCGGCTTCCTCGCCCTCGGCATGCTCTACCTGGTCACCTCGACGTTCACGCTGGCGAAGTGCGTCCGGGACAGACAGGAGGAGACCTCCGTGGTCTCGCGCGTCGACCAGGCCCGGCTCGACAAGCTCCTCGCCGAGCACGACCCCTACAAAACCCCCGCGGTGTGAACCCCGACGGACGCCTGTGACAGCGATCACGCCCCCCGAAAGACTGAAGGCCGCCTCCCGGGCGAACCGGGAGACGGCCTTCGATCTTGAGCGGATGACGGGATTCGAACCCGCGACCCTCACCTTGGCAAGGTGATGCGCTACCAGCTGCGCTACATCCGCACTGCCTTGCTGATGGGAAGACTCTATACCCACCCTTCGGTGGGCCGAACGCCGGGTCCCCCCGTGCCCTGACCCGGTGCTTCGGTGTCACAGCTGGCGTACAAGGGGTGACGACGGCTGATTCCCTCCGTATGGTGTCCCCATTCGACCGAATGGGGAGACCTTCGGGGAGGAGGTGCCGGGCCGGATGACCGAGCTGGGCACGGTGCCGCCACCAGCGGCCTCGGAATCCGACGAGCAGGCACTGCTGCAACGGCTCCGCAACGGCGAGGACGCCGCGTTCGGGGAGCTGTTCGAGCTGCACGCCGCCGCCGTCCGCCGGCTCGCGCAGAGCCTGGCCGCCGACCGGTCCGAGGCCGAGGACATCACCGCGGAGACGTTCTTCCGCGTGCTGCAGGCCCTCCGCCGCGGCGCCGGTCCCCGCGACTACGTCCGCGCCTACCTGCTCACTGTCGCCCGCCGCGTTTCGTGGGAGTGGCACGGGGCCCGCCGGGACGTCCCGGTCTCCGACGACGAACTCACCTTCCGCGCCGGGGCGGGCGCCGACACGCACGCCCGCACCGCGGAGCACACGCTGATCACCACCGCGTTCACCAGCCTCCCGGAGCGCTGGCGAACGGTGCTGTGGCAGACCGAGGTCGAGGGCGAGCAGCCCGCCATGGTCGCGCCGCACTTCGGGCTGAGCGCGAACGCCACCGCGGCGCTCGCCCGCCGGGCGCGCCAGGGGCTGCGCGCGGCGTACCTGCAGGCCCACCTTTCGGTGAACCGCGGGCCGGACTCGTGCCGCGCGGTCGTCGAAAAGCTCGGCGGGTTCACCGCGGGCAGCGTCACCGGCGCCGAGGCCGAGCGGATCAAGGCGCACCTGCACGGCTGCGCGTCGTGCCGCGCCACCCAGGACGAGCTCCGCGACGTCTGTTCGTCGCTGCGCGCGCACGCCGGCGTGCTGGTGCTGTTGGTGCCCGCCGCCGCGTCGGTGGGTGGCAGCGGGGTGCTGGCCGGGCTCGGCACGACGATCAAGGGCGTCCTGGTCGGCTCGAAGGTCAAGATCGGGCTCGCGCTGGCGTCGACCGCCGCCGTGGGCGCGGTCGGGGTCGCGGCCGGTCCGGTGCTGTTCGGGTCGACGCCGGTCCAGGACGTCGGGCTGACCGGTGGCGCGCCTGAGCTCGTGGTGGTGCCGCCGACCGAGACGCACCACCAGCCGCCGCCGCAGCCGCAGCCCGATCCCCGGATCGGCATCGGCGTGCTCAACGGCCGCGGCACCGGGGTGGCCGTGCCGATCCGGCCGCGGGCCGGCGCCGGGCAGCTCGGCGCGAACGAGGTGCCGTACGTGCCCGCGGGCGACGTCCCGGCCGGGGAAGTGGGCGGCAGCGGCGGCGGTGACGGGCTGACGCCGCGCGATGACATCACGTCCTCGACCTTCAGCTCGCCCGACCACCCGGCGACTTCGCCGCGGCTCGACACGACGACGACCCCGAACCTGACGATGACCACCGAGTCGAGCGACTCGCCGGAGAGCGCCGACGCACCCGAGCTGTCGCCGACCGACGGATCGACGGAGGCGAAGGGCAGGCCGACGGACAGCAGCACGACCGGCACGGCCGAACCGACGACGACGGTGACGCCGACGTCCGGAAAACCGTGCCCGAGCAGCACGTCCGAAGTCACTGGTTCGAGCGAATCCGCGGAACCGACGTCGACCGGCTCCGAACAGCAGTGATCCACTTCGCCGGGTGGGATGTCCGATTCCTCCCTCGCGCGTTCGCGGCCGCGCACGGTACCGTTGTGCTGCTCACCCTGCGGGCGGCCCTGGAGGCAACTGAATGAACCGGCTGGTGCGCGGCGAAGACGGCCGCGACTGGGTGGTCCGTGCCCAGATGGAATGGCGTGCCCCGGCGACGGCCGACGACTTCGAGCACGACGTCGCGGGCAGCTACGGCCCCGGCATCGCGATGATCGTGGTGACCGCGCTGCTGGCCGTCATCCTCGTCGTGTGGACGCCGGACCAGGTCAACATCCCCGCGTGGGTGCTGCTCGCGCTGCTGCTCGTCATCCTGTTCTTCCCCCTGCGGTGGATCCTGCGCCGGCCGTGGACGGTGGTCGCGGAGACCGAGGGCGACGTCACCGGCGACCGGCCGTCCGAGCGCTGGGTCGGCACCATCCGCGGCATGTTCACCGTGCAGGGCGAGGTCAAGAAGATCTCCAAGACCATCCAGCGGCACTCGCTGCCGGACTTCGACGGGCCGCTGCACCCCGTCGAATAGCCAGTACCGGAATTCGGCCGAAGGGGTGAAACTGGGGACATGCCCGAGCTACCCGAGGTCGAAGCGCTGGCCCACCACCTGCGCGAGAACGCGGTCGGCCAGACGATCTTCCGCATCGATGTCGCATCGCTGAGCGTGCTGAAGACGGCGACCCCGCCGTGGACCGACATGCACGGCCGCGAGATCACCGGCGCGACCCGCCACGGGAAGCACCTCGACGTCGTCGCGGGCGACCTGCACCTCGTCGTGCACCTCGCCCGCGCGGGCTGGCTGCGCTGGTCCGACGGCCTCGCCGCGGCGCCGCTGAAGCCGGGCAAGGGTCCGATCTCGCTGCGCGTGCACCTCGAGTCCGCGACCGGGCCCGGGTTCGACCTCACCGAAGCGGGCACGAAGAAGGGCCTCGCGGTGTGGATCGTCAAGGACCCCCAGGAGATCGCGAGCGTGGCCCGCCTCGGCCCGGACGCCCTCTCCCTGGACGCGACGCAGCTGCGTGAGCTGTTCGCCGGCAAGAACACCCGCTTGAAGTGGGCGCTCACCGACCAGTCGCTCATCGCCGGGATCGGCAACGCCTACTCCGACGAGATCATGCACCGCGCGAAGCTCTCGCCGTACGCGACGATCGGCAAGCTCGACGACGGCGCGCTGGAGACCCTCGCCGAAGCGATCGTCGAAATCGAGTCCGACGCCGTCAAGCGCTCGGTCGGCCAGAAGGCCGCGCGGCTGAAGGGCGAGAAGCGCTCGGGCCTGCGGGTCCACGCGCGGACCGGCCTGCCGTGCCCGGTCTGCGGCGACACGATCCGCGAGATCTCCTTCGCCGACAAGTCGTTCCAGTACTGCCCGACCTGCCAGACCGGCGGCAAGCCGCTCGCCGACCGCCGCATGTCGCGGCTCCTCAAGTAGCAGATTCGCCCGTTCGGCCGCACGTGCTGCGCCGGGCGTCGCCGAGCGCGGGGCCGGCGGCAGCGAAACCGCGTCCTTCCTGCGGCTTTCGCCGGAAGGGGTGGAACAGGCGACCCCTCCCGCGTGTTGCGCATAGTGACCGCGAGGGCCCGGATCCGACTCTCGGTAGGGTCCCTTCAACCCTCGGTCATCACAGTTGGACAGAAAGTGGGAACAGGCCTTGCACCCGGTTGGTCGAGCGCAGAGCATGGACGCCGTGTCCGGGTTTCCGCTTGCGCAGATCGTTCCGTGGAGTGTCGCGGTGCTGCTCGGCATCGTGGTGATCGTGCTGCTCGTGAAACAGCGCAAGCCGGCCAGCGTGGTCGAAGACGCGATGCTGCAGGCCGTCCACCGGATGTCGAAGGCCGCCCCGAACCTCCGCTCCGGCCTGGACGAGGACGCCGCCGACAAGATCACCACGCAGCTGCTGCAGATGCTCGACTGCGTCGCCGTCGGCATCACCGACAGCGAAGGCACACTGCTGTCCTGGGACGGCGAAGCGAACGAGCACTACGTCGACCTCGTCGACGCCATCGGCGCCGCCATCCGCAAGCACCGCCGCGAGGTCGTCGCGCACGACCGGATGCCGTGCAACCACCGCGGCACCTGCCGGATGAAGACCGCGGTCATCGTGCCGCTGCTGGTCGAGGGCGAGACCGAGGCGGCGCTGATCGTCGTCGGCCGCACCCGCGGGCGCCTGGTGCAGATGGCCGACGCGGTCGCGCAGTTCGTCTGCACGCAGTTCGAGCTGTCCCGGCTCGACGAGTCGAAGCAGCAGCTCCAGCAGGCCGAGATCAAGGCGCTGCGCGCGCAGATCTCGCCGCACTTCGTCTACAACGCGCTGAACACGATCTCCGCACTGATCCGCACGGACCCCGAAGAGGCGCGAGAGCTGCTTCAGGACTTCGCCGACTTCACGCGCTACTCGTTCCGCTCGTCGGGCATGTTCACCTCGCTCGCCGAGGAGCTGCGCAACATCGACCGCTACCTGACCATCGAGAACGCCCGCTTCGGCGGCCGGCTCGAGGTGCGGATGAAGATCGCGCCCGAGGTGCTCAGCGTCGTCGTGCCGTTCCTGATCATCCAGCCGCTGGTGGAGAACGCGGTCAAGCACGGCCTGGCCAGCAAGCCCAGCGGCGGCTGCGTCACGGTCATCGCGCAGGACCACGGCACCGAGGCGCTGATCAGCGTCGAGGACGACGGCATCGGCATGGACCCGCGGCGGCTCAACGACGTCAAGAACGCGCACAGCACCGGCGCGCACGTCGGGCTCGGCAACATCAGTCAGCGCATGCAGCAGGTCTTCGGCAACGACTACGCGGTGATGGTCGAGACCGCGCCCGGCGCCGGCATGAAGGTGACGCTGCGGGTGCCGAAGTTCGTCCCCGGCGTCCGCCCGAACATGCCGGACTACAGCTCCGAAAACGACACCGCGCCGGCTGACGTCCCACAGCAGAGCGGTCGGGCCCAGCTGAACGGCGCCGACGTCAGCGGGGTGAACGGCTCACGCTCCGGCGTCCTCCCCATGGGCTGAGTCCCGGCTAGCCTGGCTGCATGAGCGTGACGAACAAACTGGCTTCGCGGATCCCGGCGCTCGCCGACCGGGTCGAGCGCAAGGACGTCGTGGCCGTGGTGAAGCTGCACGGCGTGATCACCCCGTCGCCGTCCCCGCTGGCCAGGGGCGCGATCAACCTGAGCGCGGTCGAATCGGCCCTGACCAGGGCGTTCGGCCACGACCGGCTGAAGGCGGTCGCGCTGCTGGTGAACTCACCCGGCGGCGCGCCGACGCAGTCCGGCCTGGTCGCCGAGCGCATCCGGCAGCTGGCCGACGAGAAGCAGGTCCCGGTGCTGGCGTTCTGCGAAGACGTCGCCGCGTCCGGCGGCTACTGGCTGGCCTGCGCGGCCGACGAGATCTACGCCCACCGCACGTCCATGGTCGGCTCGATCGGCGTGATCAGCGGCGGCTTCGGCTTCACGGGCCTGCTGGAACGCTTCGGCATCGAGCGCCGCCTGCACACGGCGGGCGCCAACAAGTCGCGCCTCGACCCCTTCTCGCCGGAGAAGCCGGAAGACGTCGAGTGGCTGAAGAAGATGCACACCCAGCTCCACGACCTGTTCGTCGGCTGGGTCAAGGAACGCCGCGGCGACCGCCTGACCGACGCCGAGGATCTCTTCACCGGCGACGTCTGGCTCGGCGCGAAGGCGCACGAACTCGGCCTGATCGACGGCCTCGGCAGCCTCCGCCAGATCGTCACCGAGCGCTTCCCGGACGCCGAAATCTCGGTGGCCGAGCCCAAGCGCCCCCTCCTGGCCCGCCTCGGCATCGGGGCCCCGGCCGCGGCTTCGGCGGTGCTGGACGCGGTGACCCAGAAAGCGGCGTGGTCCCGCTTCGGCCTCTGAACCCGGGTGTCCGGTTTGAGTACTTCCGGGCAGACTTTGTGACCTGCATCACCCTTCCCCGGTAACGCCTCTGGATCCGGGGTGGGGTGTCAGGTCTCCTTGTCGACGGGCTTTGTTGCGATCGGCAACAAATCCGGACGACGAGGAGGTCGTACCCGATGCCCCACTCCCGAAGACTCGCCATCGGTGCCGCGTTCGGCGCCGCGCTCATCGCCATCCCGCTGACCATGCCCGCCGCGGCGTCGATCCCGCCGCCCGACTCGGGCTGGACCACGGTTTTCGCCGACGACTTCACCGGCGGCTCCGGCGCCCTCCCCGCGAGCGCGAACTGGATCATCGACAACGGCCACAGCTACCCCGGCGGCCCCGCCAACTGGGGCACCGGCGAGATCCAGAACTACACCGCCAACTCCGGCAACGTCTCCCTCGACGGCGGCGGCAACCTCCGCATCACGCCGCTGCGCGACGGGTCGGGCAACTGGACGTCGGCGCGCATCGAAACCCAGCGCGCGGACTTCAAGCCGCCGGCGGGCGGGGTCATGCGGATCGAAAGCCGGATCCAGATGCCGAACGTCACCGGCTCGGCCGCGCTCGGGTACTGGCCCGCGTTCTGGGCGCTCGGCGGTCCCTACCGCGGCAACTGGTGGAACTGGCCCGCGATCGGCGAGTTCGACATCATGGAGAACGTCAACGGGATCAACTCCGTCTGGGGTGTCCTGCACTGCGGCGTCAACCCGGGCGGCCCGTGCAACGAAACGACCGGCCTGCCCGCCAACCGGGCGTGCCCGGGCAGCAGCTGCCAGTCGGCCTTCCACACCTACCGCTTCGAATGGGACGCGAGCACCAGCCCGCAGGTGTTCCGCTGGTTCGTCGACGGCCAGCAGTTCCACTCGGTGAGCCAGAACCAGGTCGACGCCACGACCTGGGCGAACATGACCACCCACCAGGGCTACTTCGTGTTGCTGAACGTCGCCATCGGCGGCGCGTTCCCGAACAACAACTCCGGCACCACCACGCCGGGGCCGGGGATCGTGCCCGGCCACCCGATGGTCGTCGACTACGTCACCGTCACCACCCGCGGCGGCGGTGGCGGCACGACGACCCCGCCGACCACCACGCCGCCCGGCGGTGGGACCAGCGCGTACAGCACCATCCAGGCCGAGTCCTTCAGCCAGCAGTCCGGGCTGATCACCGAGGCCACCACGGACAGCGGGGGCGGCCAGGACATCGGCGCGCTGGCCAACGGCGACTGGGCCCTGTACCCGAACGTCGACTTCGGCAGCAGCGCGGCGACCAACTTCCAGGCGCGGGTGGCGTCCGGCGCCGCGAACGGGGTCAGCGGGCTGGTGGAAGTGCGGCTCGACAGCCGGTCCAACGCGCCGATCGGCAGCTTCGCCGTGGGCAACACCGGCGGCTGGCAGAGCTGGCGGACCGTCCCGGCGAACATCAGCGCGGTGACCGGCGTGCACAACGTGTACCTCACGTTCACGAGCGGCCAGCCCGCGGATTTCGTGAACCTCAACTGGTTCACGTTCGTGCACTGAGACAGGAAGGGCCCGCGGACGGCGGAACCCCGTCCGCGGGTCGCCGCACTTCAGGCAGACGGGGGCTGGACATTGCACTCGGCAATGGGCAGGATGCGTTTCACTGTGAGTGCTCACGATGACACCCGGAAACTCGTGGTCCTGGCTGTGGACGACGAGCCGAACGGTCTTGACGAACTCGTCCACTGCCTGCGCAACAGCCCGCACGTGGCGAAGGTGTTCCCGGCGATCGACGCCTCCGAGGCGCTTCGGCTGCTGTCCACCGACGACCCGCGGCTGCGCGAGCGCAAGGACCGCGGCCTGCCGATCGTCGACGCCGTCTTCGCGGACATCGACATGCCCGGCCTGTCCGGCATGGAGATGTCGCGCGTGTTCGCCGCGCTCCGGCCGTCGCCCGCGTTGGTCTTCGTCACCGGGCACGCCGAAGAGGCGGTCAACGCCTTCGACCTCGGTGCGCTCGACTACGTGCTCAAGCCGTACCAGCAGGACCGCCTCGACCGCGCGATCACCCGCGTGATCGACAAGCTGGCCTCCGCCGCGGCGCCCCCGCCCGGTGCGCTGGGCGGCGAGCCGGTGAAGAACGACGACGAGGTCATCCCGGTCGAGCTGGCCGGCACCACCAAGCTCATCCCGCGCTCGTCGGTCCGCTGGGTCGAGGCGCAGGGCGACTACGCGCGGCTGTTCACCACCGAAGGCAGCCACCTGGTCCGCATCCCGCTGGCGCAGCTCGAGGAACGCTGGGAGAAGGCCGGCTTCGTCCGGATCCACCGGTCGTTCCTCGTCGCGCTGCCGCTGATCACCGAACTGCGCATGGGCCAGGGTGGCTACCAGGTCGTGATCGGCAACGAGGAGAAGGTGCTGCCGGTCAGCAGGCGGCACACCCGGGCGCTGAAGGACCGGCTGGTCGGTTCGGGCCGGAACGGCTGACCCGGGCCCGGTCATGACCGACGACTTCTACGAGCGCCGCGCGAACGGCGTCCGCGAACCGGATCCGACGCTCGGCAGGCGCGCCCGCCAGCGGCCGCTGCCGCAGCCCACCGACCGGGCCGTCGTCGAATCGCTGCCGCCCGCGCCGGAACCGGAGAAACCGCCGAAGCCGGAGCACCACGCGAAACCCAAGCGGGAGCGGGTGATCCTCGCCGACCCGCGCCGGGCCGGCGGCACCCTGCGCGCCCGCGTCGAGCTGGAAGAGCAGACCAGCTGGGGCAAGCTGCTCGTCCGCGACCACCTGGTGAAGGTGCAGCTGCGGACGGCGGTCCTGCTCGCCCTGCTGGTCGTCGTCGTGTTCGGCTCCCTGCCGGTGCTGTTCTACCTGGTTCCGGGGTTCTCCAAGGCGAGCCTGGGCGGCATCCCGGTGGCGTGGCTGATCCTCGGCGTGCTGCCGTTCCCGTTCTTGTTCGGCGTCGGAATCTGGTACAACCGGCTGGCCGAACGCAACGAACGCGCGTTCGTGGACATGATCGAGAACTAGTTCCGCACCGAGTCGTGCGAGGATTCCCCCCGTGCAGCTGAACCCGTGGGCCTTGACCGGCATCGTGCTGGTCGCCGTGGTGACGTTCTTCATCGGTCACCGCTCCGCGCGTTCGGCCACGAGCACGCACGACTTCCTGGTCGCCCGCCGCACCGTGCGGTCCCGCCGCAACGCCGCCGCGATCTCCGGTGAGTACCTGTCGGCGGCCTCGTTCCTCGGCATCGCCGGGATCGTGCTCAAGGACGGCGCCGACGCGCTGTGGTTCCCGATCGGCTTCACCGCGGGCTACCTCGCCCTGATGCTCTTCGTCGCTGCGCCGCTGCGCCGCTCGGGCGCGTACACGCTGCCGGACTTCGTCGAAATGCGGCTCGGCTCGAAGGGCCTGCGCCGGTTCTCGACGGCGTTCGTCGTGTTCATCGGGATCCTCTACATGGTCCCGCAGCTGCAGGGCGCCGGCCTGACGCTGGCGACGATCCTCCCGGTGCCGGTCTGGACGGGCGCGATCGCGGTGATGGTCGTGGTGGCGTTCAACGTGATCGCCGGCGGCATGCGCGCGATCACCGTCGTCCAGGCCTTCCAGTACTGGCTGAAGCTGTTCGCCATCGCCGTGCCCGCGTTCGTGCTGTGCATGGTCTTCTTCGCCGGCGGCGGCCCGGACGGCTTCCGCCCGCTCGGCGCGGCCGCGCCGCCGGTGTTCACCAGCGACACCACGGTCGACGTGCAGACCGACGTCACGCTGCACGTCACCTCGGACACCTTCCTGTACGCCTACGGCCGCACCGACAACGGCCCGGCCGCCGGACCGACGCACTGGACCCCGCTGGCCCCGCACACGGTCGCCGAAGGCACCACGCTGAAGTTCATGGCCGGCACGCCGGTGCCGGTGGTCAGCGATTCGGTGGCCGAGAACGCGAACTGGCTGCACCCGGGGTCGGGCAGCCTCACCGACCTGCTCCAGACGTACTCGCTGATGTTCGCGACGTTCCTCGGGACGATGGGCCTGCCGCACGTGCTGGTCCGCTTCTACACCAACCCCGACGGCAAGGCCGCGCGCCGCACCACCGTGCACGTCCTGCTGCTGCTGGGCCTGTTCTACCTGTTCCCGACGCTGCTGGGCGCGCTGTCCCGGATGTACGTCCCGGAGCTGCTCGTCACCGGCAAGACCGACGCGGCGATCCTGCGGCTGCCTTCGGCGATCCTGCCGGGCATCGGCGGGCAGATCCTCGGCGCGGTCACCGCGGCCGGCGCGTTCGCCGCGTTCCTCTCCAGCACGTCGGGACTGCTGGTGAGCGTCGCCGGGGTGGTGTCGACCGACCTGCTGCCCGGCCGGGTGCGCGACTTCCGCGTGGCGACCGGGCTGGTCGCGCTGTTCCCGATCGCGCTGGCGGTCGCGCTGCGGCCGGAGGACATCTCGCTGTCGATCGGGCTGACGTTCGCGCTCGCGGCGTCGACGTTCAGCCCGCTGCTGGTGCTGGGCATCTGGTGGCGCAAGCTGTCCTGGCCCGGCGCGCTGGCCGGGATGTTCGTCGGCGGCGGGCTGGTGCTGGCCGCGCTGGTCGTCAACGTCGTGAGCGGCTACAGCGGCGACTGGGCGCCCTGGTTCGTCAACCAGCCGGCGCTGATCACGGTCCCGGTCGCGTTCGCCACGACGTACGTCGTCAGCCGCGCGACCGGCTACGGCCGCCCCGAGCACGTCCACGACATCATGCTGCGGCTGCACGCGCCCGATCCGCTGGGCTTCATGCGGGACAGGGCGGTCGCGCGGTTCGGGCAGGCGGAGGAAAAGACGCGGATCGCGGGCCGGGGACGCCACCGCAAGTGAGCCGCTGACTGCCGGTCAGGAATTCCTTACCTGATCGAGTGAGTTTCAACTGGGTAACCGGACATCGCACGCGAATGCCTCGGTCGATTTCTACTCAAGGTCAAGCGCCCGATTGGGGGCTTACCAACTACGCCGTTAACTCTTTACGGTCCGTTGGCTTCAAACAGTACGGCCAGTACGAGAACGGGAAGGTGGAGATCCGCCGTGAGCAGCACCGAACAAGACGTCGGTGGCGCGGAGCCGCAGACCGACTGGGAGCAGATCCAGGGGAGTCCCGAATTCACGGACCTGCGCCGCCGGTTGCGGGTGTTCGTGTTCCCGATGACCGCGCTGTTCCTGCTCTGGTACCTGCTGTACGTCCTCCTCGCGGACTACGCGCACGGCTTCATGAGCACCAAGCTGTTCGGGAACATCACCGTCGGCCTGGTCTTCGGCCTGCTGCAGTTCGTCTCGACGTTCGTCATCACCGGGCTGTACGTGCGCTACGCCAACCGGAAGCTCGACCCGGTCGCCGACGGGATCCGCGCCGAAATCGAAGGGGAACCGCGCCGATGAAACTCGCGGCGGGCGTGGAGGGCAGCAACTCCACCCTCAACATCATCATCTTCCTGGTCTTCGTCGCGATCACGCTGGTGATCGTGTTCCGGGCCAGCCGGAACACGAAGACCGCGTCGGACTACTACGCCGCCGGGCGCGCGTTCACCGGTCCGCAGAACGGCATCGCGATTTCCGGCGACTACCTTTCGGCGGCGTCGTTCCTCGGCATCGCGGGGGCGATCGCCGTGAACGGCTACGACGGCTTCCTCTATTCGATCGGCTTCCTGGTCGCGTGGCTCGTCGCGTTGTTGCTGGTCGCGGAACTGCTGCGCAACACCGGCAAGTTCACGATGGGCGACGTGCTCGCGTTCCGCATGAAGCAGACGCCGGTGCGCGCGGCGGCCGCCGTTTCGACGCTGGCGGTTTCGTTCTTCTACCTGCTGGCGCAGATGGCCGGCGCCGGCGGCCTGGTCAACCTGCTGCTCGGCATCGAAGGCGAGGCGGGGCAGGACGTCGTGATCGCCGTCGTCGGCGTGATCATGATCCTGTACGTGCTGATCGGCGGCATGAAGGGCACCACCTGGGTGCAGATCATCAAGGCGGCGCTGCTGATCGTCGGTGCCTTCGCGATGACGCTGTGGGTGCTCGGCAAGTACGGCTTCAACCTGTCCGACCTGTTCCAGGCCGCCGTCGACAAGGGCGGCAAGAGCGGCGCGGCGTTGCTCGACCCGGGCAAGCAGTACGGCAAGACGGGCACGACGAAGCTCGACTTCCTGTCGCTGGGCATTGCGCTGGTCCTCGGCACGGCCGGCCTGCCGCACGTCCTGATGCGCTTCTACACGGTGCCGACCGCGCGCGACGCCCGTCGCTCGGTGGTCTGGGCGATCGTGCTGATCGGCGTGTTCTACCTGTTCACGCTGGTGCTCGGCTACGGCGCGGGCGCGCTCGTCGGGCCGGAGAAGATCTCGAAGGCGCCCGGCACGACGAACTCCGCGGCCCCACTGCTCGCGTTGGAACTGGGCGGGCCGGTGCTCCTCGGGTTCATCTCCGCGGTCGCGTTCGCGACGATCCTCGCGGTGGTCGCCGGCCTGACGATCACGGCGTCGGCGTCGTTCGCGCACGACGTCTACGCCAACGTGATCAAGAAGGGCCAGGTCTCCACCGGCGGCGAGGTGAAGGTCGCCCGGATCACCGCGCTGGTGATCGGCGCGCTGGCCATCGCCGGCGGCATCCTCGCGAAGAGCCAGAACGTGGCGTTCCTCGTGGCGCTCGCGTTCGCCGTGGCGGCGTCGGCGAACCTGCCGACGATCCTGTATTCGCTGTTCTGGAAGCGGTTCAACACCCAGGGCGCGCTGTGGTCGATCTACGGCGGCCTGCTCGTCACGATCGTGCTGATCGTCTTCTCGCCCGCGGTCTCCGGCAAGCCGGTGGACGCCAAGACGGGCAAGAGCGCGTCGATGATCCAGGGCGTCGACTTCCACTGGTTCCCGCTCGACAACCCGGGTCTCGTCTCGATCCCGGCCGCGTTCCTGCTCGGCTGGCTGGGAACGGTCCTGTCGAAGGAGCGCAACGCGAAGAAGTACGCGGAGATGGAGGTGCGCGCGCTGACCGGCGCGGGTGCCGAGAAGGCCGTCTCGCACTGACCGCTTCACGGGGGCGTTGACCTCACGCGCGGGCAACGCCCCCGCATGGCAGCATGGAGATCGTGGTGAGCCCTGCTGAACTGCCGACCGCCGAGGTCCGCGACCTGCCCAAGGACGGCCTCGTGCTGCTCGACGTCCGCGAAGACGACGAGTGGGCCGCCGGCCACGCGCCCGGCGCCGTGCACATCCCGATGGGGGAGCTGCCCGCCCGCGTCGGCGAGCTGACCGACCTGCCCGACGACCAGCCGATCCACGTGATCTGCCGCAGCGGCGGCCGGTCCGCGCGCGCGGCCGCGTGGCTCAACCAAAGCGGCTGGGACGCGGTGAACGTCGCCGGCGGCATGGGCGCGTGGCAGCGCGAAGGCCGGCCGATGGTCGGCGAGCACCCCGGCATCGATCCCGAAGTGATCTAACCCTTGTACCCGGGTCCGCCGCCTCCGCCTGGGTACTGGCCTCGCCAGGCCCCGCCGCCGTCCGCCCAGCAGTTGCAGGGCCGGACGCTGGCCGCCCAGCCGGAGCCGTACCCGTACCACCGCCGCCCGGTCCTCCGGCCGAAGCTGCGCTGGGTGGCCACCCCGCCGCCCGGTGCGTGGCCGCGGCGCCGCGTGGTCGTGCCCGAGCGGTACCTCGGCCCGCCGTCGTACCCGGTCCCGCCGCGCTGGGGCTTCCCGAACCTGGTCTGGCGCCGCCCGACGTCGGTGCCCGGCACGGCGTCCGACGAGGTCCGCCCGATCGACCGCGTGCCGGTGCTCAGCCGCAGCCTGATCGCCGTCCTGTTCGGGTTCGCCGCGCTCGCCGTGGTCGCCGCCGGCGCGGAGATCTGGCGGTACGTGCTGCTCGTGCTGGGCCGCGATGCCGCGCTGTCCCGCTCGGTGGTGGCGTTCTCCGACGGGTTCGTGCTCACCGCGGGCCTGCTGGCCTCGATCCTCGCGCTGCTGCCCGCCGGCCTGTCGCTGTGGTGGCTGCTGGTCGCGCGCCAGGCGGCGGCCGACGTCTCGGGCGACGACCCGCCGCGCCCGGTGTGGCAGGTGCTCGTCGGCGTCCTCGTGCCGGTGGCGAACCTGCCGATGGCGCTTTCGATCGTCGGCGAGCTGGAGCACGCGGTGCTGAGCCGCCCGCGTGACGTCCGCCCGAAGCCGTCCCGCCAGGTCGTCGTGTGGTGGGGCGCCTGGCTCCTGAACTGGGTGCTGCTCGGCGTGTCGATCGTCTGGCGCTTCCGCGGCGACGTGCAGTCGATGGCCGACAGCGTCGTGCTGGTCGCGCTGACCGACCTGGCCGCGGCCGCGCTCGCCGTGGTGACCGCGCTGGTGGTCCGGCGGTTCTCGGCCCTGCTGGCGCCCTCGGACGCGCGGGCCGTGCGCACGATGCGCGTGCTCAAGGTGTCCGGCGCGCCGGAGCCGGAGCTGCGGAACGCGCGGCCGGCCGGAGCTGCGCGCTAGTAGCCGCCGAAAGCCGGTTCGAGCTGGTCGAAGGCCTGTTCCGCGACCGGCCACAGCTCGTCGACGATCGCTTCCTCGTTCGCGAGCGTCCGGTCGAACACCTCCTCGAAGAGCACTCGCAGCACGGTGGTGAGGTGCGCGGCGGCGAGCACCGGGGGCAGGCCCTGGTCGGGGTGCCGCCGGACCAGCAGGTCGACGAGGTTCGCTTCGCGCTCGCGGTGCATCTCGTGCAGCGCGTTCGTCAGGACCGGGCTCTCCTTGATCATCCGCACGAAGCCCGGCCCGGAGAAGCCGACCAGTGCGTGCCGGGCGCCCAGTGCTTCGAAGTAGAGCTCGCGGGTGTCGTGGAAGACGCTGTCGCGGATCAGCGAAGCCGGCCACGCCGTGAAGTCCGCGCGGATGTCGAAGACCAGGTCTTCCTTGCGCGGGAAGTGGTTCGTGACGGTCATCTTGGCCACGCGCGCCTCGGTGGCGATCTCGGCGATCGTCACGTCGTCGAAGCCGTTGCGGATGAACAGCCGCGTGGCCACGTCCGAGATGGTCTTCCTGGTCTCGTGCTTCTTCTGGGCACGGAGTCCCTCGCTCATGGGTGTCACTCTACTGGGTCGGACCCAAGATTGTGCTTGACCCAGTGACTGGGTCGAACCTAATCTGAGGTTCGACCTAATCTTCTGGGGGTGGATGTGACGACGGCGGTGGCTCGTCCCGACGCGGCGCTGTGGCGGCTCGGCGGCGTCCTGATCATGGGCGCAGTGCTGTCGATCCTGGACGCGACGATCGTGACCGTCGGGATCGACTCGATCGCCCGTGACCTGGACAGTCCGCTGACCACGGTGCAGTGGGTGGCGAGCGCGTACCTGCTGGCGGCCTCGGTGGCGATCCCGCTGTCGGGCTGGCTGACCGACCGCTTCGGCGGCCGCGCGGTGTGGCTGACCGCGGTGGCCCTCTTCACGGTGGGCACGCTGCTGTGCGGCTTCGCCTGGTCGGCACCGGCGCTGATCGCGTTCCGGGTGCTCCACGGCCTGGGCGGCGGGCTGATGCAGCCGGTCGGCCAGGCCGTGTTCGCACAGGCGGCGGGCCCGGCGCTGGGCCGGATGATCGGCGTGATCACCCTGCCGGCGACGGTGGCCCCGGTGCTGGGCCCGATGCTCGGCGGCGCGCTGGTGGCGGACTTCGGCTGGCGCTGGATGTTCTTCGGCATCGTCCCGCTGGGCGTGGCGACGTTCCTCTTCGCCCGCCGCCTCCTCCCGGCCCCCGAACCCGCCGGTGTCCGCGCCCCGCTCGACGTCGTCGGCATCGTGCTGCTCTCGCCGGGGCTCGGCGCGCTGGTCTACGGCTTGTCCGAGGGCGTCCTCGTGGCCGCAGTTGCGGGCGCGGTGCTGCTGCTGGCGTACGGCGTGCACGCGTCCCGGACGCCGTCGCCGGTGCTGGACCTCACGCTGTTCCGGAACCGCGGGTTCGCGGTGGCGAGCGCGAGCACGTTCCTGCTCGGGGCGTCGCTGTACAGCTCGATGCTGCTCCTCCCGCTGTACTACCAGCAGGTCGAGCAGGCGAGCGCGTTGCGCGCCGGCCTGCTGCTGGCACCCCAGGCCCTGGGCTCGGCGGCGGTAATGCTCGCGGGCGGCCGCCTCTTGGCCCGCCTCGGCGCCCGCCGGATGATGCTGGCCGGCCTCGGGCTGTCGGTGCTGGGCACGATCGCGTTCACCCAGCTCGGCTCCGAACCCGGCGGCCTCGTGCTGACGCTGTCCCTCCTGATCCGCGGCGCCGGCCTGGGCGCGGCGACGACCCCGGGCATGACAACGCTGTACGGCTCGTTGGAGCGTTCCCGCATCCCGCGCGCGGCAAGCGCGTTCAACGTGGTCAACCGCATCGGCGGTTCGCTGGGCACGGCCTTGCTGGCCGCGATCCTGCACCACGCGCTGACCGCGTCGGCACCCCCGGCGGCGTTCGGCACGACGTTCACGTGGGCGCTGGCGCTGTCGGTCCTGACCCTGATCCCCGCAGCCTTCTTCCCCCTGAGGAGTTCCCGATGAAGCTTCGCCTCCTGAGCGTCCACGCCCACCCCGACGACGAATCCAGCAAGGGCGCGGCCACCCTGGCCCGCTACGCGGCCGAAGGCGTCGACGTCCTGGTGGCCACCTGCACCGGCGGCGAGCGCGGCGACATCCTGAACCCGGCCGTCGACACAGCGGAGAACCGCGCGAACCTCCCCGCGATCCGGCGCCGTGAGATGGCGGCCGCCGCCGAGATCCTCGGCGTCCGCCACCGCTTCCTCGGCCTGACCGACTCCGGCCTTCCCGCCGAGGGCGAGCCCTTGCCGGACGGTTGTTTCGCGGCCCTTCCGCTGGCCGAGGCGGCGGCGCCGCTGGTCGCGCTGATCCGCGAGTTCCGCCCCCACGTACTGATCACGTACGACGAGACGGGCGGCTACCCCCACCCGGACCACATCCGCACCCACGAGGTGACGAAGGAAGCCTTCTCCGCGGCGGCCGACCCCACCCGCTACCCGGGCACGGGAGCCCCGTGGCAGCCGCAGAAGCTGTACTACCAGGCAACCCTGAGCCGAGCGTGGTTCCTCGCCCTCCACGAAGCCACCCTGGCCGCCGGTCTGGAGTCCCCGATGACCGAGGTCCTGGCGGAACTCCCACCCGAGGACCCCGTCCCGGTAACCACCCGAATCCGCTGCGAGGCCCACTTCGCCACCCGCGACAAGGCCCTCCTGTCCCACACCACCCAGGTCGACCCGGCCCACCCGTTCTTCGCCCACTCACGCGAAATCGAGCGGCAGGCCTGGCCGTACGAGGACTACCACCGGGCCCACCCGGCCCCAGGCCCCGACCTGGAAGACGACCTCTTCGCGGGAGTCACCCCATGACCAGCACATCCGACCGCGTCCCGGCCCAGCCCCGGCTCGCTTCGAGCGGCACGTCCCACCGCCGCGAACGCTCTCCGCCCGCCCACACGTGCCCCGGCCTCGGCTCGCGTCGCCGACGCAGTCCCGCCGGCTTCTGTCCCGCGTGCCTGCCCCGTCTCGCGTGGACCGGTCGGCACGCCCAACCGCCCGCCACCGCCCAGCCCAGCTCAGACCGTGACCCGCAGCTCCTTCAACCCCCGAATAACGAACTCCGGCCGCCGCGGCGGCACCTCCGCCAACCGCAACCCCGGCAGCTTCTCCGCCAAAGCACTCAGCGCGGCAGCGATCTCCACCCGAGCCAAAGGAGCCCCCACGCAATAGTGAATCCCCAGCCCGAACCCCAGGTGCGCGTTCGGCGTCCGCCCGATGTCCAGCCGATCCGGCTCGTCGAACACCTCCGGATCCCGCGCCGCGGCACCCAGCAGCGCCCCGATCTTCTGTCCCTCCGCAACGACATACCCGCGAATCGACACGTCCTCGGTGGCCGTCCGCTCGAACAGCTGCAGCGGAGCGTCGAACCGGATCAGCTCCTCCACGCACGAATCCAGCAAGGAAGGTGAGGCCAGCAGCCGCTCCCACTGATCGCGGTGCGTCAGCAACGCCGTGATCCCGTTGCCGAGCACGTTCACCGTCGCTTCGTGGCCCGCCATCAGCAGCAGCACCGCGGTGGCCACCAGCTCGTCGGGCGTCAGCTCGCTGCGCAGGAGGTCGCTGATGATGTCGTCGCCCGGCGCCGAAGCGCGGGCCGAAGCCACCGAGCGGACGTACGAAACGAACTCGGCGGAAGCCTGCTCGGCGGCGTCGCGGTCCGACTCCGGGCGGCCGAACTCGTACATCTTCACGATGGCGTTGGACAGCTCGACCATCCGCGGCCCGTCCGACCCGGGCACGCCGAGCAGCTCGGCGATCACCGCGACCGGCAGGGGCTGGGCGAGGTGCTCGAGCAAGTCCGCGCTGCCGTCGGCGGCGATCGCGGCGGCCAGGTCGTCGACCATGTCGGCGGCCAGCGAAGCGACCATCGGGCGCAGGCGCTGGACGTGGCCGCGGCCGAAGGCGCCCGCGATCAGGCGGCGGAGGCGGGTGTGCGCCGGGGGCTCGTTCTCCAGCAGGGAGTTGCGGTGCAGCAGGTTGAACGAGGCGAACCGCTCCAGCGGCTGGGCGTCCTGCCAGATCCGGCCCAGCCCGCGGTGGCGCAGCACCGCCGACGACGCCGCGTGCGACACCGCGATGGCCATGCCGAGGCCTTCGTGGAAATGGACGTCGCCTTGGGCGCGGAGGGCGGCGAAGGCCGGGTACGGGTTTTCGAGGAACTCTGGATCGCGGGGGTCGAACACGTCGCGAGACTAACCCTTCGATAGCGTTCCAGGCCGAGCCAGAGGAGGCAGCAGTGGGCAAGGGCGCGCGCAAGAAGGGTCCCAAGCAGGCGTCGGACCGCAAGCCGAAGGTGCGCGACGTCTTCGTCGGTCAGCCGTTCGAGGGGCTGGCGGCGGAGCCCGAGCTGATCGCGCTGCGCGAGTTCGTGCCGTCCGCGACGGCCAAGCTGACCCTCGCCGACGGCGGGGACGTCACGCTCGGCACGGTGCTGCCGATGGCGGCCGCCGCGTTCGTGCGGTCGGACGGGGAGCGCTACCTCGGGCTGCAGGTCCAGACGCGGTCCTCCGACATCAGCCGTGACCTCGGCCGGTCGCTGAAGTGGCTGCTCGACGCCAAGGAAGGCGACGTCCTCGGCGTGCCGGACACGACCACGCCGCCCGCCGCCGACGAGCACGCCCGGTTGCAGGACCTGCTGAGCCCGGGGGCCGAACTCGACGTCACGCTGCACGCCGACTTCGCGTGGTGGCTGCCCGAGGACGCCGACGCCACCGGGGACGTCGCGGTGTCGCTCGAGCGCGCGAACGCCGCGATCATGCCCACCGAGCGGCTCGGCGCGGGTGCCTACTGGGTCCTCGCCGGCGAGAAGGCGCACCTGCGCTGGGTGCGTCCGGAACCGGAGAACCTGCTGCTCCAGGCGCTGGCACGGCTGTCCGCGGCCGGCGAGCTCGGGCTCGGCGAGGGCACCCGGTACGCGGGCTCGTTCCGGGCGCACGGCCTGCTGGTCCCGGTGTGGGACCTCGACCCCGAGGCTCACGCCCGCGAGTGGGCCGAGGCGAAGGACGCCCTCGGCGCCCGGCTCGAGACGGCGCTCAAGTCACTCGACGACGAGCCGCTGAACGCCGCCGAGCGTCGTGCGCGCGACGGCCTCATCGGCCGTCAGCTCACCCTGCGCTGACCGGCGCTCACCGAGTGGGCGACCACTCGGTGAGCGTTCAACCAGGGGTTTTGTGGCGCACGAGACACCGCCGCCCGACCGCGCCGGTGGGACGATTCTCGGCGTGATACTTCACATCTGCGGGGCGGCCGACTGGGCCGAAGTGGGCGAGGGCGGGGAGTACCGGCCGCCGTCGCTGGACGACGTCGGGTTCATCCACTGCTCCGATTTCGGCACGGCACACCTGCCGGCCAACGCGCTCTACCGGGGCCGCACCGACCTGGTGCTGCTCGAGATCGACCCGGGGAAGGTCGGCGTTCCGGTCCGCTGGGAGGACGGCGAGCCGCCGCACCCGGCCGGCGTCCGGTTCCCCCACGTGTACGGCCCGCTGCCGCACTCCGCCGTTGTCGGCGTGCACGAGTTCGGCGAGGTGGACGGCGGCGGTTTCCGGCTGCCGTCCTCGCTCGCGCACCGCTGACGTGGGCAGATCGAACCGCCCGGATTCGGGCGGGAACGCAGGCAACCTGAGGGGGCTGTGATGCGTGTTGGGGGAGAAAGCGACTCGGCTTCTGGCTGTCCGACCCCGATGGGAGGCGATACGGTGACCGCTGCGGCACCAGTCCTCACCGGGGGAGAGACGTGGGTGACCAGCGCAGGCCGAGGGAGGGCCGCGACGTTGGCGGGCGAGTTCACCGACTTCGGCGACTTCGTGCAGGCCACCCTGCCCGGGCTGTTGCGGTACGGGCACGCGCTCACCGGCAATCCGCACGACGCCGCCGACCTGGTGCAGACCGTGCTGGAGAAGATCGGCTCGCGCTGGCACCACGTGCACGAGAAGACCGGTGACCCGCTGGCCTACGTCCGCCGGTCGATGGCGAACGCGCACGTCAGCCGCTGGCGCCGGACGCGCCGCGAGAACCTGGTGGCCGACCTGCCGGACACCACGCCGCACGTGCCGGCCGACCCGTTCGAGCACGAGCCGCTGTGGCGTGCGCTACGGACGTTGCCGCCGAGGCAACGCGCGGTGATGGTGCTGCGTTACTACGAAGGTCTCTCGGAAGCGGAGATCGCCGGGGCCCTCGGCGTCACGCAGGGCACCGTCAAGAGCCAGGCCAGCAAGGCGATCACGTCGCTGCGGATGAAGCTCAAGGCGACCGGCAACGAGGGCGAAGGGAGTGACGTGGGTTGAACATCTCCGAGGAAGAGCTGGAGCAGCGCCTGCGCGCGATGTTCGCCGATGAGCGGCTGGACCTGCCGCCGCCACCGGAAGCGGGCGCGGCCATCGTCGCGGGCGCGGGGCGACGTCGTCGCCGGCGCCGCAACCTGCAGGCCGTCACCGGGGTCGCCGCGGCCGTGGTCGTCGTTTCGGCCGGGCTGACGCTGGTCCGGATCCACACCGAGGACGGCACCGCGGTGATGTCCGCCGACGGGACCGACCTCACCGTCAAACCGCCCGAGAACCTGACGCAGGGGCGGTCGCCGCAGCCGCCGCCGCCCGTGCCGACCGGCACCCAGAGCATCGAGGTTTCCGCACCACCGGGTACGACGACGCCGAAGCCGCCGCGGCCGCCGTCTTCGCGCCCGCCGACGGCGCTGCCGAGCGTGTCGACCGGGCCGCTGCTGGCGGCGGACGGCTTCGGCCGGCTCAAGCTCGGCATGACCGAAGCCGACGTCGCCGCGCAGGACATCACGCTCAGCGAGGCGCAGGCCGGACCGAGCTGCACCGTCTACAAGGCGGCCGGCAGCGGCGTCCCGGCCGCCGCGAGCGTGGTCATTTCGAAGGCGGTCGGGCTGGTCGTCGTCACGCCGGACGTCGTCGCGCACACCGCCGAGGGCATCGGCGCCGGAGCGACCAAGGAGCAGGTGCTCGCCGCCTACCCCGCGGCCAAGGACGAGACCGGGGGCGTCGTCGCGCCGGCGAGCGCGACGGCCGACTACCACTTCCTGCTCGGTGCTGCCGGGGTCGCCCAGACGAGCTTGATGAGCGTCAACCAGGACTGCGCCGGCTGATCGGCCGGACGCATGCGAAAGCCCGGGCCATCCACAGGGGGAGGGCCCGGGCTTTCGTTATCAAGTCCTAGAGCGCGCCGCCGGCCACGGGCGGCATCTGGGAGTCGGCGCCGGCGTCGCCGACCGACTCGCGGTAGAGGTGGTTCTCGACCTCGAACAGGTTGCCGTTCGCGCGCTTGACGACGTTCAGCAGCGTGCTCATCTGGGAGATCTCTTCGACCTGCTCCTTGAGGAACCACTGCGTGAACTGCTCGCTGATGTAGTCCTCTTCGGCCCGCGCCGCCTTCGTCATCGCGGAGATGTCGGCGGCGACCTCCTTCTCCTGCTCCAGCGCCAGCTCGATGAGCTCGGTGACGCTCGAGAAGTCGTTGCGCACCTCGCCGGTGCCGGGGATTTCGACGTGGTGGTCGCGGTCGAGCATGTACTGCACGAGCGCCATCGCGTGGTTGCGCTCTTCGACGGACTGCTTGTAGAAGTGCTTCGCCAGCTGCGGCAGGTCCTCGGCGTCGAACCACACCGCGAGCGCGATGTACTGCTGGGACGCGTTGAACTCGTTGTGGATCTGCGCCTGCAGCAGTTCGAAGAACTTCGAGCGCGGTTCTTTCTTCTTGGTGAGGGCCATGCAGACCAGAATAGATCAAGATTGGCGGAAATGCCAATCGGGACTGGTGATCTCCCCCCTATTAGGGTTACCATTCCTAAAGAAGACCTACCTAATTTAAGTAAGCCTTCCCTAAATTGCTGTGCGCATTTAGGGAAGGCTTACTTCATTTATCGCAACGGTTCGCGGCGGATCGGGCACGACATGCAGCGCGGGCCGCCGCGGCCGGAGCCCAGCTCCGAGCCCGCGATCGGCAGCACCTCGATGCCCGCCGCCTCCAGGCGTTCGTTCGTCTCGACGTTCCGTTCGTAGCCCACGACGACACCCGGGGCCAGCGCGAGCGTGTTGTTGCCGTCGTCCCACTGCTCGCGCTCGGCGGTCACCGGGTCGAGGCCGGTGTCGATGACGCGCAGCCGGTCGATCTCCATCGCTTCGGCCGCGGCCACCAGGAACGGGGCCGGGCCGGCCACCTTCACGCCGCCGTCGCCGGTCGGGCGCAGCGTGAACGCCGTGAGGGAATCGCGCGCCAGCGGGTACATCACGACCGCGTCGGCGTCGACCATCGTGCAGACCGTGTCCAGGTGCATGGTCGCGCGGGACTGCTCGATCGGCACCGCCAGCACGGTGTGCGCGATGCCGTCGGCGAACACCGAACGAGCGAGGGACTCGGCGCCGGCCGCCGTCGTCCGCTCGCCGACGCCGATGGCCAGCACGCCCGGGGCCAGCAGCATGACGTCGCCGCCTTCGATCGGCGCGGAATGCGCGCCGTACGCGCGCGCGGCGTGCCGGAAGTGCGGGTGGTAGGCGTAGATCAGGTCCAGCACCGCGGTTTCCCGCCGGCGCGCGGGCATGGTCAACGACGAAACCGCCACCCGGTCGGCGATCCACGCCGACGAGTCGCGGGTGAAGAGCAGGTTCGGCAGCGGATCGACGGCGAAGTCGTGCGGGTGGTTCATCATCCGCACCAGCGACGCGCCCTCCGCGGACGGCAGCTCCTCGAACGTCATCCCGGCCATCAGCACCTCGGCGAGCCCGGCGGCGCCGACGCCCGAGAGGTGCGACCGCAGCGAATCGGCCAGGTCGCCGCCGAGCCGCCGGTCGTCGACGGCCGCGTGGACGCCCGCCGCGTGGGCGCGGTCGTCCTCCAGCGCGGTGCGGAGCGCGTCGGCCAGCAGCAGGACGTCGACGCCGCGGCTGCGCAGCACTTCGGCGAACGCGTCGTGCTCGGCCTGGGCCCGGTCGACCCACGGGATCGAGTCGAACAGCAGCTGGTCGTTGTTGCGGGGCGTCAGCCTTTTGAGCTCGTTGCCGGGCCGGTGCAGCAGCACCGCGCGCAGGGGTCCGACTTCGCTGTCCACCCGGGGAGGTGTCGTTTCGTCGATCACCAGCCGAGCTTAGTCAGGGAAGCCAGGAAACGTGCCCCTTGAGCAGCGAGTACCCGACAAAAGACACGAAGTCGAAGAGCGTGTGCGCCGCCACGAGCGGCCACAGCCGGTTCGTCTTCTGCCACAGCCTGCCGAACACCAGGCCCATGACGAGGTTCCCGACGAACCCGCCGAAGCCCTGGTACAGGTGGTACGACCCGCGCAGCACGGCGGCGCCGAACACGGCGTTGTTCTCGCGGACGCCGAGCTGCCGCAGCCGGGTCAGCAGGTAGCCGACGACGAGGACTTCCTCGGCGAAGGCGTTGCCGAACGCCGACAGCGTCAGCGTGACCGGGCGCCACCACGTGTCGTTCAATGTGGACGGTTGCACCGCCAGGCTGAACCCGAGGCGGTAGGAGATGAAGTAGAGCGCCAGGCCGGGAATCCCGATCAGCGCGGCGAGCGCGAGCGTCAGCAGGGCATCGCGGCCGGGGCTGCGGCGGTCCAGCCCGACCTGCGCGATCTTGACCCCGGCGCGCCACAGGAAGTACAGCCCGAGCGCGCCCCAGCCGACCAGCTGGGCGGCCGAGAGCAGCTGCTTGAGCAGGTCGATCAGGCTCGCCGCGGCCTGGGGCACGTTGAGCTGGACCTGCTGCTGGGCCAGCGGCGTCGGCTGCAGCAGCGAGTCCACAAGGGACAGCAGGCTGCGCACGCCGGACAGGCCGAGCGTGATGCCGAAGACGATCAGCAGCTCAAGCTTGATCGCGCGGCGCTCCGCCGGGTCTTCGATCGTCCCGGGGAACTCGGGGCGGGCCGGGGCCAGCCACGATCGCGCGGTGAACGTCATGTGCGCACGCTACCTTCGGGGTATGCCGAGGAGCATCGCCACCAACGAAACCGTCGACCGCGCCGAGCTGGTCGAGTTCCTGTCCACCCGCCACCGCGCGATCCTGCTGACCACGAAGGCCGACGGCGGGCCGCAGCTCTCGCCGGTCACGTGCGGCGTCGACGCCGAGGGCAGGCTCGTCATCTCGACCTACCCGAAGCGCGCGAAGATCGTGAACATCAAGCGCAACCCGAAGGTCTCCGCCTGCATCCTGTCCGACGAGTGGAACGACCGGTGGGTGCAGCTCAACGGCACCGCCGAGGTCCTGGACATCCCGGATTCGGTCGAGCCGCTCGTCGAGTACTTCCGGGCCATTTCCGGCGAACACCCGGACTGGGACGAATACCGCGAAGCCATGGTCAAGCAGGGCAAGAGCATCATCCGGGTCACCATCGAGAGCTGGGGCCCGATCGCGAAGGGCGGATTCCCCGCCGAGCTAGCCTGACGCGCCCCGCAGGAACGGGCAGCCGACCAGCCGCCGCAGCTCCATCGCGAGCTGCGGCGGGCTGTCGACGGACTTCGAGAACGCCAGCCGGACGTCGTGGTCGCCCGCCTCGGACTCGACGCGCAGCCGCAGCCCGAACCGGTCGAGGCCGAGCGGGCGGATCCGGCCGCCGCGCAGGTCCGCCGGCAGGTGCTTGGCCAGTTGGTCGACGACGTCGGAGTGGTCGCTTTCCAGGTGCCGCAGCCAATGGGCCTCGTAGTCGTGGAACGGGTCCGGCGGCGCGGCGCTGAACATGTGCGGGCGCAGCGAGTGCGTGCCCTCGGCGTCGGCGAGCACCAGCGATGCCGGGGTGAGCCGCAGCAGCGTGACGCCGTGGCCGACGTCGAGCAGCCGCTCGTCCGGCCGCGACTCGGCGATCGCGACCGCTCGCGCGCGGGCCGACACCGGCGAGAGCGGCCGCAGCCAGCCGGTGATCCACAGCAGCCCGCGGATCGGTTCCCGCAGGGCGACTGGCGCCTGGTCGGCGATTTCGACCATCACGGCCAGCTCGCCGCGCTGGGTCTGCTTCGCCGCGGTGACCATCGGGTGGTCGTCGGCCAGCAGCACGCTCACGCTGCCGCTGTGGTGCACGTGGTGCAGGAGCGGGACGACCCGCTCGCCGTCGAGACCCGCGCGTTCGCAGGTGGGCAGCAAGGACGCGGGACCGTTGCGGGTCGCGATCGTCTTGGCCCGCTCGGCGGGGTTCGGCGCCGGCGGGCGGCGGATGGATGCGGGTGCCTGGGTCACGGCTCACCTCCTACTTAGGTGAGCCTAACCTGAATCCGACGGTCTGGGTAGTCACCCGGGTCACGTGCGGCGTTCCGCTGAACGGAGTATCCGGTAACGCCGGTGACCGGTTCACCGAAAAGCCGGTGACCAAAGCCGACACGGTGGGGGCCCAGCGTGCAGATCGTCCCGGTTCCCGAGCGCGTGCCGGCGTTCGAACTTGACCCCGCGATGCCGTCCGGGGCGCTACCGATCTTCGGCGAATACCTCGATCGCATCGGCCGGAGCACCGCGGACCAGCGGCTGCTGTCCTGGGTTTTCCTGGCGTTCGGGGTCGCCCAGTTCTTCACCGGCGCCGGCGTCGCGCTGCCGGTGGGCACGCTCGCGCTGGCCGGCTCGGTCGAGGCGTGGTGGCTCTACCGCGCGCACGCCCGCGTGCCCGAAACGCGGCTGAAGCGGGAAGCGTTCCGGCAGGTGGACGTCACGGCCTTGGTCGCGGCCGGGCGAACGGTCGGCGTCCGCCTGCCGGACGGCCGCTGGCTGCACGTCCGCCTCGACGAGGCCCACCGGCTCCTGCTGGCCGGGCACCGGCGCGTCTGGCTGCTGGGCAAGGGACCGAAGGTCTTCGTCGGCTTCTCCGGGCTGGTCCGGGTCCGCCGCGCCCGGGTCCACGAGACGCCGCCGCCGGGTGCGGCCGCGGTCCCGGTCCCGGCCGGCTCGGGCTCGCCGCGGCTCGACCCGGTGCTCACCGCGCACCGCCGCCAGCTCGCCCGCGAACTGCGCACGACGGCCGCGTTCCTGCTGGTACTGGCCGGTTTCGCGCTGTGGGTCCGGCTCGACTTCCCGGTCATGGGCTGGATCGCGGGGGCGTTCGCGACCGGCGCGTTGCTGGGCGCGCTCGCGACGGGCCTGCGCTCGATCGCCCACGGCCGCCCCTTGCCGGCCGACCACTGGACGGAACTGCGCGCGGTCCTGGACGGCCCGGTCCGCATGGGCCGCCGCGGCACCGCGAGGTTGAGCGGCCTCACGATGCTGGCCGACGGCACGGTGATCGCCTTCCGCCTGCCCAAGGCCGACCCCTCGATGGCGGCGAACATCGCGGCGACGGGCCGCCTGTGGATCGCGGGCGTCCCGAGACCGGGCGCGGCACGCACGGGCCTGCCGGGCTACCCGGTCCTGGGCACGGTCTGGCTGGGCTGATCCGCCCACTCCGGCCGCCACGCGTCGGCGATGGCGCGGCCGGGGCGCAAGTAACCGATCAGCGTCTCCAGCGCGGGGTGCGCGTTGTCCCGGCGCCAGACCAGCGAATGCGGGTACACCGGCACCGGCCCTTCGATCCTCACTCGCCGCAGGTCGTACTCCGCGGGCCAAAGCACCCGCGCGCCCGTGGGAACCAGCGTGGCCACCTCCGCCGACTTCGCGATCGTCTCCAGCACCACCTCGGTACCGAAGTTCGGCCCGTCGACGTCGATCGACAGCCCGAACGCGGCCGCGAACGCGCCGTAATACGCACCCCACTCGGTCCCGGGCACCACGCCCGGCATCCAAAGCCGGAACCCGGCCAGCTCATCCGGTGCTACCGAAGCCGTTCCGGCCAACGGATGCCGAGGTCCGCACAGCAGCTGGATGGGCTCGTCGAACACCCACCGCGCGTCGAGGTCTGGCGGAAGCTCCACCACCGCGCGGAACGACGCGTCGATCGAGCCGTTCCGGAGCGCGGCGACCGCGGTGTCGACGAGGGTCACCACCTCCAGCGCGACCTCCGGATGCGCCTCGTGGAACTCCCGCAGCAACGTCGCCGGGCACAGCCGTCGGCCGATGACGTCGACGC
The DNA here is from genome assembly GCF_014873755.1 of Amycolatopsis lexingtonensis. Lineage (NCBI taxonomy): Bacteria > Bacillati > Actinomycetota > Actinomycetes > Pseudonocardiales > Pseudonocardiaceae > Amycolatopsis > Amycolatopsis lexingtonensis. The sequence continues at coordinate 7,174,972 of NZ_JADBEG010000001.1, read as the reverse complement.
GCAGCGGGCCGGTGCGGACCGACGCCAGCGCTCGCGCCTCCGCCGAAAGCAGCTCCCTGGCGTGCGGCAGGAACGCCTCGCCCTCGGCGGTCAGCCGCGCGCCGCGGGCGGTGCGGGTGAACAAGCGGGTGCCGAGGGTCTTCTCCAATGCCGCGATGCGCTTCGAGACCGCCTGCTGCGTGATCGACAGGTCCGTGGCGGCGTCCTGGAACCGGCCCGCCGCCACGGCGGCCACGAAGGTGCGCACTGCGTCGAGGTCCACGGCGACCGACTCTAGATTCACAACCCCGCGTTGTGGCTCGCCGAGGCGTCGGTTGTTTGCTTCGCCGGCACCTTCCTCGCTTTGATCTCCCGGTGATGCGGAGGCGGCTCGGGCGGCGGTTCAGGTGGCTTTGGTCGGCTTACGCGGTCAGCGCGTTCGGCACCTGGCTCGGCTTCGGCGCCTTCCCCATGCTCGCGATCCTGGTGCTGCACGCCGGGCCGGCGGCGGTGTCGGCGCTCGCCGCGATCGGGCCCGCCGTAGGTGCGCTCGTGGCCGTGCCGCTGGGGCCGTGGGTCGACCGGCGGCGGAAGCGGCCGGTCATGGTGGCCATGGACCTCGTCCGGTTCGGCGCGTTGCTCAGCGTGCCCGCCTGCTACGCCCTCGGGCTGCTGAGCTTCGGCCAGCTCCTCGCCGTCTCGGTGGTCGTCGCCGCGGCGGACATCACCTTCACCTCGGCGAGCGGTGCCTTCCTGAAGGGGCTCGTCGCGCCGGAAGACCTGCTCGTGGCCAACGGCCGGTTCGAATCGACGAACTGGACGGCCACCGCGCTCGGGCCGCCGCTCGGCGGGGCCGCGTTCGCCGTGTTCGGGCCGGTGACGTCGGTCGCCGCCAACGCCGCCAGTTTCCTGCTCTCCGCGCTCGGGATCCGGGCGATCGGCGGGGCCGAACCGCGGCCGCGGAACACCGAGCGGCTGCGTGCGCGGGACCTGGCCGACGGGTGGCGCTTCCTGCTGGCCCACCCCGGGCTGCGGCCCCTGCTCTTCAACACCATGGTCTTCAACGGACTGGTGATGGCGACCGAGCCGCTGCTCGCGGTGCTGATGCTGGGCGAGCTCGGGCTCACGCCGTGGCAGTACGGGCTCGCGTTCGCGGTGCCGTGCCTCGGCGGGCTGGCCGGTTCGCGGCTGACCCCGCGGCTCGTCGCCCGGTTCGGGCGGCACCCCGTGCTGCTCACGTCGGGCGCGGTCCGGGCGTGCTGGCTCCTCGCGCTCGCCTTCCTGCCCGCCGGCACGAGCGGGCTGGTCTTCGTCATGGTCGTCGAACTGGGCCTGATCGTCAGCTGCAGCGTGTTCAACCCCGTGCTGGTGACCTACCGGCTCGAGCAGCTGCCGTCGGACCGCGTCGCCCGCACGCTCTCGGCGTGGTCGGTCAGCACCAAGGTGTCGATCGCCGCGCTGACCGCCGTGTGGGGTGTGCTCGCCGGCTTCACCGGCCCGCGGGTCGCGATCGGGGTCGCCGGGGTCCTCGTGCTCGCGACACCGCTGCTGCTGCCCCGGCGGGACCGGACGCCGGTGGCCGCCTAACCCAGCGACTTCCGCGTCGCCTGCTCGGTTTCCAGCACGCCTTGTCGGATGCCTTCCAGCTGGTCGCTCAGCTCCCGTACGGCGCCGGTGTCCACGGTGACGTCCGTCGTCGCGGCCGTCAGCTCCGCGACCCGCGCCACCAGGCTGTCCAGGCCGAGCGCGCCGGACTGCAGCTGCGCCAGCAGCTTGTCGCGCGCGCCGGAGAGCCTCGTGTGGACGTCGGCCTGGGCCTGCACCGAGTTCAGCGCCTGCTCGAGGTCGCCGTGCACCTCCGCGCTCGCCGACCGCAGTTCGCGCTCCAGCCGGCGCCGCTCCTTCGCGACGGCGTCGAGGTCCACGCGGGAGAGGGCCTTTCCGGTCGCCGACGCGCGCCCGGCCAGGCGCCGCAGCGTCACCAGCGTCTCCTGGACCACCGGGGCCATGTCCGCGACGCGGTCGGCGAGCGGGCCCGCGTCCAGGGAGTCGCTGAGCGAGCCGAAGCCCTCGGCTGCGCTTTCGGCCCGGCGCAGCCAGTTCTCCTCGGCCGACCCGGACGCGACGTCGAGCACCCGCGCCGCACGCCGTTCCGGCTCCTTCTCGCGGGTCGCGACGGCGACGCCCGCCCGTGCGGCGAGCACCGCCACCCCGACCCCGACGGCGGCGACGACCGGCAGGTGCACGGCCCACGCCACGCCGGCCGACGTGGCGGCGAACAGCAGCCCCCACGGTTCGGCGAGCTCACGGGCGAACTTCATGACCGCGAGGATCTCAGAAATTCGAGATCACGGAGGTGAAGACCTGGTTGATCGAGTCCGGTTTGGACGAGTCGTACTCCGATCCTTCGGTCGCTTCCGCGATCTGCTTGAGCACGTCCTGGTCGGCGTCCGAGCCGTAGGCGATGGTGAACAGCCGGACCGTCTCCGCGTTGCCTTCCGGGCGCAGCTGTGGCAGCAGGTGGTCCAGGTCGACGCCGTTGGGGTCCTCGTTGCGGCCGTCGGTCAGCACCACGACCGCGTTGATCGCCGCCGGGTCGAGGTGCGCCTTCAGGTACTCGTACGCGGCCTGCGACGAGTCGTAGAGCCCGGTGCCCGCCTGCGGCGTCAGTCCGCTCAGCCGCATGGCGAGGGTCTCCTTGCCGCTGTTGCCGAGCGCCCGCAGAGGGACGAGCTCCTGGTAGTCCTTGTCGCCGTCGAGGTGGGTGGAGAACTGCCACAGCCCGACCTGGTCCCGCGGCACGAACTGGCCGAGCGCGTCGATCGCGGCCTGCTTGGCCAGGTCGATCTTGCTCTTGCCGGTGCCCCTGACCTCGTCGCCCATCGAGCCCGAGACGTCCACGACGAGCAGCACGTTCGCCTTCTTGCGCAGCTCGGTCCAGGTGGTCAGCAGCTTCGAGAGCACGGTCGGCGACGGCGGCCGGATGAAGTTGATCTTCGCGTCCGGCTGAACGCCGTTCGCGGTGGTCGCCTGCGGACCCGGCTTGCCGTCGAACGAGCGGAAGCCCAGCGCGGCGAACCGCTGCTGCGTCTCCGGCCCGCGCAGGTAGCCGAGGAAGTCGGCGGCGATCTGCTTGCGGGTCTGGTCGGCCCAGTTCAGCGTGACGAACGGGTGGTCGGAGTTCAGCGTCCCGTCGGCCGGGTAGATGCCCACGAGCGGCACCTTCGGGGGCGCGTGCTGGCCCGCCTTCGCCGGATCGGTCGTCGGGTTGCCCTGGTTGTAGCCGATCAGGGAGTTCTCCTCGACGGTAACCGCCGAGATGTAGGACAGCGCCGCGCCGCGGTCGTCGGCCTTCTGCAGGTTGGTCAGGAACGTCAGCGTGTTGTCGCCGTAGTGCACGATCGCCTGCTCGATGTTCGAGACGAACTGCTTGGCCTCGGGCTTTTCGAGCGCGGCCGCGGTGAGGTCGGACGACGTGCCGGTGGCCGCGTAGTAGGCGCCGATGGTGGCGTTCAGCCCGGCCGTGGAGATGTTCGGGTTCGTCTTGCCGAGCCGGAACTTGCCCCACTCCGGGTGGCCGTACTTCGCCCAGCCCGCCGGGTCGGTCGCCAGCGTGGCGAGGTCCTTCCAGCCGATCGGCTTGGCCGGCCAGCCCAGCGCCTCGGCCATCGGCTTCGGCATGGCGACCGTCAGCGGCGAGTTCGCGACCGACTGCGGGTCGCCGTCCGGCACGATCGACGCCGAGTCGCCCTTCGCGTTGACCCGCAGCAGGTTGACCCAGCCGCTCGCGGCCGGCGTCCAGACGTCCGGGCGCGGCCCGTCGGTGGCCTCGTTCCAGCCGTTCGCCAGCGCCTGCATCGCGATGCCCGACGACTTCGATTTCACGACGACGTCGACGCAATGGCCGGCGACGGTCCGTCCGGAGTAGGCCTTGGCGGCTTCCTGGACGATGCCGGCCTTTTCCGGCGACGAGGCGACGGTGAGCGCGACGGCGTCCGAGCCGGTGCACTTCGGCGCGTCGGCCTCGTCGCCCGAACTGCTGGTCCAGGCCCGGATCCCGATGATCAGCCCGGCGGCGACGACGATCGCGGCCAGGAACGGGAGAATCTTTCTCTTTCGCCGTGCTGGTTGGGAATTGATCATCGAACCCTCCCCGTTCCGCCACCGGAAATTCCATTATCCGGCACCGGAACGAGAAGAGGACGGTATTTTGACTATTGCTTAGGGCCGCGACGCGACCACGTCCACGCGTACCCCGGGTCCTCCGACGCGTCGGCGGCCTCGCCGAGCTCCAGCGGCGCGAAGGTGTCGACCATGACCGCGGTCTCGTCGAAGAACTCCGCGCCGATCGACGCCTCCGCCGCGCCCGGCTGCGGGCCGTGCGTGAACCCGGACGGGTGCAGCGAGAGCGAGCCGACGCCGATGCCCGAGCCCTTGCGGGCCTCGTAGTTGCCGCGCACGTAGAACATCAGCTCGTCGGAGTCGACGTTCGCGTGGTTGTACGGCACCGGGATCGAGTCCTCGTGGTAGTCGACCTTCCGCGGGCAGAAGGAGCAGACGACGAAGTTCGGGCCCTCGAACGTCTGGTGCACCGGCGGCGGCTGGTGCACGCGGCCGGTGATCGGCTCGAAGTCGTCGATGTTGAACGCCCACGGGTAGAGGCAGCCGTCCCAGCCGACGACGTCGAAGGGGTGCGTCGCGTACGTGTAGCGCGTGAGGCCCGCGCGGTGCCGCACGAGCACCTCGACGTCCTCGCCGTCCACCACCAGCGGCGACGACGGCCCGCGGATGTCGCGCTCGCAGTACGGCGCGTGCTCCAGGAACTGGCCCTTCGCCGACAAGTACCGCTTCGGCGGCCCGATGTGGCCGCGCGCCTCGAGCGTGAAGAGGTTGACCTCGCCGTGGGGGACGACCCGGTAGGTGCACGACGTCGGGAGCACGAGGTAGTCGCCGTCGCCGATGTCGATGCTGCCGTAGATCGTCTCGACGGTCGCGGAGCCGCCGTGGACGTAGAAGAGCTCGTCGCCGGCCGCGTTGCGGTACAGCGGGCTGGGCGCGGTCGCGGTCACGAAGCCGATGGTGACGTCGGCGTTGCCGAACAGCCGGCGCCGGTCGGTCACGGCGTCGGTCTCGCCGCCGAACTTGAGGTCCTGGGTCTTGAAGGCCCGCGGCTTGAGCGGCAGGTTCGGCGTGAGCGGGCCGCGGTCCTCCTCGACCGCGACGGCGTCGACGATCGCCGTCGGCAGGCCGCGGTGGTAGAGCAGCGCGGAGTCGGCGGAGAAGCCCTCGACACCCATCAGCTCCTCGGCGTAGAGGCCGCCGTCCGGCTTGCGGAACGCGGTGTGCCGCTTGTGCGGGATCTCGCCTACTTGCCGGTAGTAAGGCATCGGCGCCCCCTTCTCACGTGTCCGCTGTGCGGACGATTTTGTCCTCATGTCGTACGCTACTAGCGTGTCAGTCGTGTCAAGCGCTGTGGAACTCACGCCCCCCGGCCCCCGTGGGATTCCTCCCCTGTTCGCGAGGCTCGTCGACGACTCGGCGCTGTTCCCTCCGGGCGATGCGGCCATGCCCGAAGCCCTGCGTTCGCATTTCGCGAGCCGGGAGTCCGAACACGCCGGTGTCCTGGGGGTTTTTCTCTGTCAAGCCTCCCGGTTGCCGGAGCTGATCACCGAGCTGATCAAGATCAAGCCGAAGCAGCCGCTGCCGCTGTCGCTGATCATCGACACCGGCCTCGGCGGCGTCCCGAAGGCCATCTCGATCGTCGAGTCGCGCAGTGAGCTGCTGGCGCTGCGGATGGTCGAGATGCCCGCGCCTTCGGACGTCGACGAGGTCTGGCTGGAGCGCGTCTCGGAGTTCGTCCCCGAGGACGTCATCCGCGTGGTCGAGCCGCGGCGCGGCGTCGGCTGGCTGGACGGCGTGCGCAAGGTGATCGAGCACGGCAGCTGGCCGAAGATCCGCTGCGGCGGCAAGGCGGGGGAGAACTTCCCCAACGTCGACGAGGTCGCGGACTTCCTCGCCGTCGTCTCGGGGTCCAGCGGGGCCTCGTTCAAGGCGACGAACAGCCTGCACCGCGCGGTCCGGCACACCGACCCGGAAACCGGCTTCGTGCACCACGGCTTCCTGAACCTGCTCGTGGCGTCCGCGCGCAGCCTCGCCGGCGGCGACGTCCGGGCCGCGCTGGAGTCGACCGACGCCCAGGCGCTGGCCGACGAGGCCCGTGCGCTGTCCGAGCCGGCCGCGAAGGCCGTGCGGGCGCTCTTCGCGTCCTACGCGGCGGCGTCGTTCGAGGAGCCGGTCGCCGACCTGGGCGAACTCGGCTTGCTGTGACCAGCCGGGAGGGGTCGCTGACGCTCGACCGCGGGCTGGCGCTGCTGCAGGCAGTGGCCGACGCCGGTGGCGACGCGGCGACCATCTCCGAGCTGGCGGTCACCATCGGGGCCAGCCGCGCGGCCGTCTACCGGCTGCTCGTGCCGCTGTCGGAGCGCGGGCTGGTCTGGCGCGACGGCACCAAGGTGCGGCTCGGTGTCGGGCTGCTGCGGCTGGCCGGGCAGGTGCTCCCGCAGCTGCGGGACGCGGCCGGGCCGGTGCTGCGCGAGCTGGCCGAGAAGGTCGGCGCGACCGCGCACCTGTCGGTCGCGCAGGGGACGCAAGCGCTTGCGGTGGCCGTCGTGGAGCCGTCCTGGACGAGCTTCCACGTCGCCTACCGCGTCGGGAGCCGGCACTCGCTGACCGCGGGCGCGGCGGGCAAAGCTATGTCGTTGCGGCCAGGCGGCGACGGCTGGGTGACGTCAACCGGTGAGCTGGAGGCGGGCGCCTCCGGGGTCGCGGCGCCGGTGCGCGGGGTGCCGGGGCTGAAGGCGAGCGTTGGGGTCGTCTCGATGGAGCCGCTGAAGGCCGCCGAGGTGGGGCCGCAGGTCGTCGCGGCGGCCGTGCGGCTGGCGGACATCCTGAAGGCTTAGCGCAGCGGGCGGACCATCGTCAGCAGCAGCGTGACGTCGACGGTGAACAGCAGCCGCTCGAACAGGCCCAGCGTCACTTCCTGGTTCGCCGGGCCGAGGACGAGCGTGAGGACGAACCCGCCGAGCACCACGCCGACGCTGGCGAAGCTCGCGGTGGCCAGGCGCCGGATCGTCGTCCGGCGCGGCTCCCACGGGCAGCGCTCGCGGCCCTTCTTCGTCAGCACGAACGCGGCCGCGGGCAGGGCGACGAACGCGGTGAGCGCGGCGAGGTTGTGGACCTGCCCGGCCAGCGAGCGCGCCTGGCCGTCGGGGTCGACGGGGACGAGCCCGCACACGAGCAGCCCGGCCGACCACACGCCGAGCAGCACGCAGACGGTGGTGGTGCCCGGCCGGTGCGCTTTCGCGATGCCGGCGAGCAGGGCGACCGAGCCGAGCGACAGGGCCAGGCACATCACGCTGAACACCGGCGCGGCCGACGTCGAGCCGAGCTTGCCGTAGACGTACTCCGAGAGCGTCTGCCAGACCGGGCTGACCTGCGCGGAGAGCCGCACGTGCAGGCCGACCGAGATGGCCACGGCGAGGCCGATGCCACCGAGCGCGAGCCGGCCGTGCCACGGCGAGACCGCGGTCAATGGCTTGTTCACCTGGCTTCCACCCTTTCGTTTCCGAAAGGTTACCCGGTGAACCTGTGAGGCGGCGGTCAGAAGGCCAGCTGGAGCAGGGCGAAAGCGGCGAACCCGGCGAACACGAACCCGGCGCAGCGCTGGATCAGCTTCGGCTTGATCCGGCTGCGGATCTTCCCGCCGATGAACACGGCCAGCCCGGCGACGACGACGAGCGCGGCGAACGCGCCGACGCCGACGGCGACGGGGTTGCCGATCCGGGCGGCGAGGCTGGCCGTGGCGAGCTGGGAGGCGTCACCCCACTCGGCGGCGAAGAGCACGCCGAACGACGTCATCGCGGAGCGCAGGAAGGACAGCGGGGCCGGGCCGATGCGCGAAGCGTCTTCACCGGCTTCGTCCGCTTCGCTGAATCCCTCGCGAAGGAGCATGAAAGAACCGAGGCCGAACATGGCGGCGACGGCGAGGGAAAGGACGACGTCCGGCAACAGCGTCAGGATGCTGCCGAACGCGACCGCGATGACGCTTTGCACGGCGAACGCGGCGCACACCCCGGCGAATACCGGGCCACCGCGGAAACGGGTGGTCAGGACGAGGGTCGCGACCAGCGTCTTGTCCGGCAGCTCGACGGCGAGGACCAGGCCGAACGCGCTGATCAACGCCACCATTGCGGAAGTCATGTGATTTCTTCGCCCCTTTCACTGCAACGATAAAGGGGCGATTCAGAGAACCGCAAGCTGATGGCGACCGCGAAATCACCGGATCGGCGGCCATGAATTTGACATCAAGCCCGGACGCACAATTTTTTTCGGCACACCGAATTTTCGTTTGTGGGCTGCGGTAGGTTGATGACCATGGGGTCAGAGGCGCGGGTCGCGCAGGTCAACGAGGTCATCCGCCGGCTGGAAGCGCACTACGTCTTCCCGGCCGTCGCCGCGAAGCTGGCGGACGTGCTCCGCGGACGTCTGGAAAGCGGGGCGTACGCGGACGTCGACGACGCCGGATTCGCGACGCTCGTCACGGCCGACCTGCAGTCGGTCAACGGCGACCCGCACCTGCGGCTGCGCCACCACGCCGACCCGGTCGCCGACGACGGCGACGCGGCGATGAACTCCGCGGACTTCCGGATCGAGGCCGAGCTGGAGGGCTTCGGCATCGCGGCGGTCCGCCGGCTGCCCGGCAACGTCGGCTACCTCGACACGACGATGCTGTACCCGGCGGAGCTGGCCGGTCCCGCGATCTCGGCCGCGATGACGCTGCTCGCGACGACGGACGCGCTGCTGCTGGACGTGCGCCGCAACCGCGGCGGCAGCCCGGGCACCAGCGCGCTGCTGCAGACCTACCTGGTCGACGAGCAGGTGCACTACCTCGACATCTACGAGCGCGAGGGCGACAAGACGACGCAGATGTGGACGCTGCCGTACGTGCCGGGCCCGCGGTTCGGCGGCACGAAGCCGATCTGGGTGCTGACCGGCCCGCGCACGTTCTCCGGCGGCGAGGACCTGGCGTTCTCGCTCCAGCAGCAGGGCCGCGCGAAGACGGTCGGCGAGGCCACCCGCGGCGGCGCCCACCCGCGTGAGCAGTACAAGGTGGACACCTACCTCGACGTGACGGTGTCCATCGCGCGCTCGCTGCACCCCGAGACGGGGGAGAACTGGGAAGGCGTCGGCGTCCGCCCGGACCTCCCGGTGGCGGCGGAGCAGGCGTTCGACACGGCGTACGCGCTGGCGCTGAAGCAGGTCCTCGAGCTGGGTTCGGCCGGGGCGCGGCGGATGGTGGCGGAAGAAGCGCGGGAGGCGCTCGACCAGCTGTAGTCACCCAGGACGTTGGTCCTGCGTTCGACAGGACCAGTTGATCTGGCTGCCGTCCCGGCGCCGGAGCACGCTGGACCACGTGGAGGTCCTTGAGCTAGCGCGGTGGCAGTTCGGCATCACCACCGTCTACCACTTCCTGATGGTCCCGCTGACCATCGGGCTGTCGATCCTGGTCGCGGCGATGCAGACCGCCTGGGTCCGCACCGGCGAGCTGCGGCACCTGAAGATGACGAAGTTCTGGGGCAAGCTGCTGCTGGTCAACTTCGCGATGGGCGTCGTGACCGGCATCGTGCAGGAGTTCCAGTTCGGGATGAACTGGAGCGCGTACTCCCGCTTCGTCGGCGACGTCTTCGGCGCGCCGCTCGCGATGGAGGGGCTGGTCGCCTTCTTCGTCGAGTCGACGTTCCTCGGCCTGTGGATCTTCGGCTGGGACCGGCTGCCGAAGAAGGTGCACCTGGCGTGCGCCTGGGCGTTCTCGCTGGCCACGATGGCCTCGGCGTACTTCATCCTCGCGGCGAACTCGTGGATGCAGCACCCGGTCGGCGTGACGTTCGAGAACGGCAGGCCGACGATGAACTCGATCTGGGCGGTGCTGACGAACAACACGGCGCTGGCCGCGATCCCGCACACCCTCGCGGGCGCGTTCTCGGTGGCGGCGGCGTTCCTGGTCGGCGTCGCGGGCTGGCACCTCTGGCGGCGGCGGTCGAACCAGGACGTGTGGCGCTCCTCGCTGCGCCTCGGCGGCTGGGTCGGCGTGGCGGCGTTCGCGGTCCTCGCGATCACCGGCGACGCGCAGGGCAAGCTGATGTTCGAGCAGCAGCCGATGAAGATGGCGTCGGCCGAAGCGCTGTGCCACACGGAGCAGCCGGCGAGCTTCTCGATCATCGCGATCGGCGACGTCGCGGGGTCGAACTGCGAGGACGTCAAGACGTTCAACGTGCCGGCGCTGCTGTCGTTCCTGGCGCACAACGACTTCAAGACCGAGGTCAAGGGCGTCGAGGACCTGATCACCGAGTACCAGGCGAAGTACGGCACGAACTACCCGGACGACCCGGAGCTGGGTTCGCTCGCGGGCAAGCCGATCGACTACGTGCCCAACCTGCCGGTGACGTACTGGGGCTTCCGCATGATGATCGGCTTCGGCGCGGTCTCGGCGGGGATCGGGCTCCTGGCCCTGTGGCTGACCCGGAAGGACCGGATCCCGAGCGGCCGCTGGTTCCCGCTGCTGGTCCTGGGCGGCATCGCGACGCCGTTCCTCGGCAACAGCGCGGGGTGGATCTTCACGGAGATGGGCCGTCAGCCGTTCGTGGTCGTCCCGAACCCGTCGGGCGTCGACGGGGTGTGGATGTTCACGGCCCAGGCGGTGTCGCGGCTGACGACCGGCGAGGTCTGGACGTCACTGATCGCCCTGACCACGGTGTACGCGGCCCTCGGCGTGGTGGAGCTGTTCCTGATGCGCAAGTACATCCGCGGCGGCGTCGAAGCGGTGATGCCCCCGGAAAAGAAGGATTCCGACAAACCGGGCGAGGACACGCTCGCCTTCGCCTACTGAGGTGCTGACGATGAGTGCCGATGTGATCACCCTCGCGGGTTACCCACAGCCTACCTGTGGACAACTCCGCAGGCTGTGGACAACTCACGGCAACCGAGTGGGAGGAGCCCGATGAGCCTCGAAATCGTCTGGTTCGTCGTCATCGCCTTCTTCTGGCTCGGCTACCTGTTCCTCGAAGGCTTCGACTTCGGCGTCGGCATGCTGCTGCCGGTCCTCTCGCGTGACAACACCGAACGCCGCGTCATGGTCAACACCATCGGACCGGTCTGGGATGGCAACGAGGTCTGGCTCATCGTCGCCGGCGGGGCCATGTTCGCGGCCTTCCCCGGCTGGTACGCCAGCCTCTTCTCGGCCGCCTACCTGCCGCTGCTGCTCCTGCTGCTCGCCCTCATCGGCCGCGGCGTGGCCTTCGAGTACCGCGGCAAGGTCGACTCCGACCGCTGGCGCCGCACCTGGGACCGCGTCATCGTGCTCGGCTCGTGGATCCCGCCGCTGGGCGTCGGGCTCATCCTCGCGACCACCGTGCTCGGCCTGCCGCTCGACGCCCACGGCAACCGCGTCGGCTCCGCGTTCGCCGCCTTCCGCTGGGACACCCTGCTCGGCGCGGTTGCCATCGCCGCCTTCTCGATCACGCACGGCGCCGCGTTCCTTGCCCTGAAGACCAGCGGTGACCTGCGGGAACGCGCTCGCAAGCTGGCGATCCGCGCGCTGCCGCTCTCGATGGTGCCGATCGTCGCCTTCCTGACGGTCGTCCAGTGGCGCGAAGGCACGCTGTGGACGCTGCTCGCGTTCGGCGTCGCCGCCGTCGCCGCGGTCGTGGCCTGGTTCCGGCTGCGCGCGGACCGCGACGGCCAGGCGTTCGCGGCGCTCGGGGTGATGATCGCGGCGGCCGCGGTGGTCCTGTTCGGGTCGCTGTTCCCGAACGTCCTGCCCTCGACCCTCGACGCCGCCAACACCCTCACCATCGAGGGCGCCGCGTCGAGCCCGTACACGCTGACCGTGATGACCTGGGTCGCCGTGTTCGGCGCCCCGGCGGTGCTGATCTACCAGGGCTGGACGTACTGGGTGTTCCGCAAGCGCATCGGCACTCAGCACATCCCGGCGGTCCACGCACCATGAGCAAGCTTCCCGGGCGCGCAACCCTTCTCGCCTCGGAGTCCACAGTGGACTCGGCGCGGCCGGGAAAGGGCCCGCTCGGCGCATTGCCGGCCCTCGTGCCTGCCGTGCGCCGAGCGCTGGCCCTGGTGGGGTTCCTCGCGTTCCTCAACGCCGCCGCGCTGGTGGCACAGGCGTTCCTGCTCGCCGACGTCCTCGCGGCGATCGTCGGAGCAGGGTCCGGGGGACGCACCGCCCAGCTGGCCGCGCTGCTCGCGCTCGTCGTGACGCGCGCGCTGACCGGCTGGGCGGTGCGCACGGTCTCGGCCCGCGCCGCCGCGACCGCCCAGCGCGAGCTGCGCGCCCGAGCCGTCGACCACGCGCTGCGCCTCGGCCCCGAATGGATCGCCCGGCGTGGCCACGGCGAGCTGACCGCGCTCACCACCCGCGGCCTCGACGTGCTCGACGCGTACTTCCGCGAATACCTGCCCGCTCTGGTGACGGCGGCCGTCGTCCCGCTCGGCGCCGGTGCGGCGATCCTGTTCGCCGACTGGCCGTCCGGCGTCATCATCGCGCTGACCGTGCCGCTGCTCCCGATGTTCGCGATCCTCGTCGGCAAGTACACGGCCGGCCGCGTCGCCGGCGCCACCGACGCGACGCACCGGATGTCCGAGCGCCTGCTGGAGCTCGTGCGCGTGCTCCCGGTGCTGACCGCGTTCCGCCGCGCCGCCGCCCAGGCCGAGACGGTCCGCCGGCTGTCCGAACGCCACCGCCGCGCGACGCTCAAGACGTTGAAGGTGGCCTTCTCCTCGGCGTTCGTCCTCGAGCTCGCCGCGACGCTGTCGGTGGCGCTGGTCGCGGTCGTCATCGGCGTCCGGCTGGCCGGCGGCCACCTGCCGCTGGCCATCGGGCTCGGCGTGCTGATCCTCGCGCCGGAGTGCTACCAGCCGCTGCGCGCGGTCGGCGCCGCGTTCCACAGCAGCGAGGACGGCGTCGAAGCGGTCCGGCGCGTCGCCGACCTGCTGGCCACGCCGGTCCCTTTAACCGGCACTGCCGTTCCGGAGCGCGGCGAGCTGCGGGTGTCTTCGCTCCGGGTGGCCCGGCGCGACGGCTTCGCCCCGGACGGCGAGACGTTCACGGTCCGCCCGGGCGAGACGGTCTGGCTCCGCGCCCCGAGCGGCGGCGGCAAGTCGACGACGCTCTCCGCCCTGCTCGGCTTCGTCCCGGCGCACGACGGCGCCATCACGGTCGGCGCGGTGAACCTCGCCGACGCCGACCTCGAGCGGTGGCGCGAGCAGGTCGCGTGGGTGCCGCAGTCGCCGGTGTTCGCCGGGGGCACGGTCCTCGAGGAAGCCGGTTCCGATGCCCCGCTCGACGAACTCGGGCTGACCGGGCTCGCCGACCGCCCGGTCGCGAAGCTTTCGCTGGGCCAGCGTCAGCGCGTCGCCGTCGCCCGTGCGCTGGCCCGCGTCCGGCACGGCGCCTGGCTGCTGCTGCTCGACGAGCCGACGGCACACCTCGACCAGGCCACCGCCCGCCTGGTTCTCGACGCGGTGCAGCGCGCGGTCGACAACGGCGCCGCGGCCGTCATCGCGGCCCACGAGCGCACGGCCGCCGTCGACCTGGCTCCGGACCCCCTCCCGGCCGCTTCGATGTCCACAAAGGACTCTCCAGGCGTGCCGCTCGGCTGGCGAGCGCTCCTCGACGGCCGCCTGTTCGGCGGCGCCGTGCTGGGCGCGGTGGCGCTGCTGGCCGGGGTGGCACTGACCGCGACGTCGGGCTGGCTCATCGCCAAGGCGTCGCAGCAGCCGCCGATCCTGACCCTGACGGTCGCGGTCGTCGGCGTCCGCGCGTTCGGGCTGGGCCGTGCCGGGCTGCGGTACGTCGAACGCCTGGTCACCCACGACGCCGCGTTCCGCATCGCCGGTCGGGTGCGGGTGCGGCTCTGGAATTCACTGGTCCGGCTCGGCCCCGCACGCGGACCGCGCGCGGGGGAGGGGCAGCGCCGCCTGGTCGCCGACGTCGACACCGTGCGCGACCTCCTGCCGCGCGTGGTGTCCCCGCCACTGGTGGTGGCGCTGGTCGCGGCCGGCGCGATCGCCGTCCAGACGTGGGTCCTGCCCGCGGCGGGCTTGACGCTCGCGGCGGCGGTGGCGCTCGGGCTGTGTGCGCCGTGGGTCGCGCTGCGCGCCGAACGTCGGGCGACGTCGGCGTTGGCCGCGGGCCGCCGCGACGTGGCATCGCGAGTGCTGGTCCTGTTCGAAGCGGCAGCCGAACTCCTGGCCTTCGGCACTGCCCGAGACCACCGCCGCGCCTTGGCGGACGCCGATACCCGCCTGGCCGCCCAGGCCCGCCGCCAGGCGTTCGGCGCGGGCGCGGCGGAAGCGCTGGTGACGCTGGCCTGCGGAACGGCCGCGGTCGTCAGCACGGCCTTCGCCGCTTCGGCGGTCACGGCCGGGCAGCTCGACCCGGTCTTGGCGCCTCTGCTGGCGCTGGTGCCGCTCGCGCTGGCGGAGGTCCTCGCGCTGCTGCCGCCGGTGGCGCAGCACTGGGACACGCTGCAGCGCGCCCGCCGCCGGCTCGCCGACGTACCTCCGCCGCCGCCCCGGCACTCCGGAGCGGGCGTCGAGCTGCGCGGAGCCGACCTCGGCTGGCCGGACGGCCCGGTCGTCCTCCACGACGTCGACGTGCACCTCCGTCCGGGAACGTACGCCGCGGTCGTCGGCCCGAGCGGCGCCGGCAAGTCGACGCTCGTCGCCGCGCTGCTGGGCTTCCTCGAGCCGCGCGGCGGCGTGGTCGACGTCCCGGACGCGGTCGCGTGGGCACCGCAGGAGCCGATGCTCGCGGCCACGACGGTCGCCGAGAACCTCCGCCTCGCCCATCCCACGGCGACCGAGGCCGACCTCCGCCAAGCGCTCCACGAGGCCGCCCTCGACGACGTCGACCCGGCCACGCTGCTCGGCAGCGGCGGCAGCGGGCTGTCGGGCGGGCAGGCCCAGCGCGTCGCGCTGGCACGCGCCCTGCTCGCCGCGCCGGCGGCGGGGCTCGTCCTGCTGGACGAGCCGACCGCGCACCTCGACGAGCCGACAGCCCAGGCCGTGCGCGCGCACCTGCGCGAAGCCCTGGCCGGTCGCACGGTGCTGCACGTGACCCACCGAGCCGACGAGGCCGCCAACGCGGACGTGGTCCTCGAAGTCCGCGACGGCCGGGTTACGACTCGGGTACCGGTGCCGTGATCGCACCACCGCTGCGCCGCGCGATAATGACGGAACTCATGGATCCGACGCTTGCCGCGCGGGCACTGTCCGCCGCTACCGAGATCACGAGCACCGCCCTGTCCGGCGACGACCCGGGCGCGGTGCTCGACACGGTCGTCGCCAGGGCGGCCGAACTCGCCGACGCCGACCTCGGCCTCGCGATGGTGAGCGCCGACGACGGTCGCGTGGTGGTCGAGGCGGCGCACTACGCGACCGCGCACCCGACCGACGGCGGCAGCGGTCCCGCGGTGAGTCCCGCGGAGTCGGCCGATCAGCTCGATGCCCCGGCAGGGGAGTCCTTGCGAGGTCTCGCCCTGCCCGCCGATTCCGCGGCCGGGCACGTTGCCCGGGGCGGGGAGCCCGTGGCCAGCGATGACTTCACCGTCGATCCGCGGACCGCGCCCTACGTCCCCGCCGAACTCCATGGCTACGGGCCGTTCGCGGCGGCGCCGTTCGGGTCAGGAGGGCGGGTGCTGGGCGCGCTGACCGTCTACCGGAAGCGGGGCCGTGAGCCCTTCTCCGCCGGGACCGTCGAGATGCTCGTCGCCTTCGCCGCGCAGGCCGGGGTCGTGCTTGCTCTCGCCGAGGGGGCCAACGCGCGGCACCGGGTCGCGCTGTACGAGGAGCGGGAGCGCATCGCCCGCGAGCTCCACGACGTCATCGTCCAACGGCTCTACGGCGCCGGCATGCAGCTGGACCGGGTCCGGCGCAACATGCGCAAGCGGTTCGCCCAGGCCGACGGGGCTCGCCTCTCGGACGCGATCGACCAGCTCGACCAGACCATCGAGGAAATCCGCGGCACCGTGCGCGCGCTGCGGTCGCCGGAGCCTCGCCACGACACCGGCACGCCCACCGACCTCGCCGAGTCGGCGCGCGGCGAGGTCCGCATCGCCGGCGAGCTGCTCGGCTACCCGCCGACCCTGGAGCTGTCCGGCGAATTCGCCGACATCCCCGCGGAACGCGCCGACCACATCCGAGCCGCGCTGCGCGAAGCACTGTCCAATGTGGTCAGACACTCCGGCGCCAGCGAAACCCGCGTGACGCTGGCGAGGGACTCCGACGGTGTCAAACTCCGCGTCCGGGACAACGGTTCCGGTGTTCCTCAAGGCGTCGCCACCCGCGGTCTTCGTCATCTCGCCGAACGCGCGGACGCCGCGGGCGGGAAGTTCTTCCTGAACTCCTCACCCAGTCTCGGCACGCTCGTCGCGTTCGATCTCCCACTTGACTGACCGGCTCTCCTGCGAACTCAACCTTCTCGGGTCATCCAGCCTCCCTTCCACGCCCTCGAAATGATCGTACCGGCTCGTCGAACATATATTCGACTCACGTTCGAGTGAATCTCTTACCGCGTCGACGTCGATCGGCGTGGCGGAACGTGACGAGGGTTGAAAAATGTGGCAGCGAACGGCGGATTGCGGACGCGCCGATCGCGAGGTGTTACTTCTCGCGCCGGGCGATCCAGGCGGCGGCCTGCGTCCGGCGCTGCATGCCGAGCTTCGCGAGCACCGAAGTGACGTAGTTCTTGACCGTCTTCTCCGCGAGGAAGAGCCGCTCGGCGATCTCGCGGTTCGACAGGCCCTGGCCGATCAGCTCGAGCACGTCGCGTTCGCGCTCGGTCAGCGTCGCCAGCTCGTCCGTCGGCGGGTGCCGCATCTTGTCCAGCACCCGCGCGGTGCTCAGCGGGTCCAGCAGCGAGCGCCCGGCCGCGACTTCGCGCACCGCGTGCACGACGTCCTGCCCGCGCACCTGCTTCAGCAGATACCCCGCCGCACCGGCCATGATGGCGCCGACCATCGCCTCTTCGTCGTCGAACGCCGTGAGCATCAGGCAGGCCGGCGGGTTCGGCTTCGACCGCAGTTCGCGGCAGAGCGTGATGCCGTCGCCGTCGCCGAGGCGGACGTCGACCACCGCGACCTCCGGTTCGACGTGCATCGCCACCGCCAGTGCCTCTTCGACGCTGCTCGCCTCGGCGACGACCTCGATGTCGGGCTCGTCGCCGAGGAGGTCGCGGAGCCCGCGGCGGACCAGTTCGTGGTCGTCGACGAGCAGCACCTGGATCGGCATACCCCGAGGTTACGGGGTTGCCGGACGCCGGGCGGCGGCCGGTCGGCACCGTCACACGTGAATTACGTCCAACGTGTGACCGCGGGAGCCGTAACATTCCGCCCGGCCCGCATTTCCGGCGCGGACATCCGCAGGTCGGCGCCGACCCGGTAAATAATCACGAGAATTCCGCGCAGTGGTGGATCGCTGCCATTCCGGGAATTCCGGAATGGTCCGTAACAGCGTCGGCGAGGTCGCGATACTAACCACGCAATCGCACCGTTTCCCTCCGAAAGGACTTCCGTTGTCCTTGTTCCGACGTGCCCTGACGACGTCCGCCGCCGTCGCCGGGCTCGCCATCCTCGGTCCCGTCCCCTTCGCCTCCGCGCAGCTCGCGACCCCGCTCGCGGCCGACGTCGACTGCCCCGATTTCCAGTACCAGGAAGACGCGCAAGCCGTCCTGGACGCGACGCCGGGCGATCCGAACCACCTCGACGCCGACCACGACGGCATCGCCTGCGACTCCCTGCCGCACCGCCCGCAGCAGGGCACCACGGCCCCCGCGCCGACGTCCGGGCGGCCCGCCACCACGGCGACCCGGACCCAGCCGGCCCCGAAGACCACCACGCGGAAGCCCGCCACGGGCACCCAGGTCAAGGTCAAGCCGGTCGGCGGCGTGGCCACCGGCGGCGGCGAACCCGACCCCGAAGTCCCCGGTTTCCTGCTGCTCAGCGGAGCCCTCGTCGCCGCGGCGGTGTCCGGCGGCATGGTGCTCTACCTGCGCCGGCGCCCGAGTTGAGGCACCCGCGCCTGTGGCCCGCGGTCACGGCGGTCGCCGCGGCGCTCGGCGTGGTACTGGCCGTCGCCCTCGTCCTCCTCCTGTCGCCGCGGGCACCGGACCCGGTCGCCCCGCCGAGCCCGGCGGTCCCGGCCGCCACGGGGACCTCGGGCGGTCCGGCCACCGAAGCGGCGACCGCCGGCGGACTTCCGGCGGCGAAACCGGCGTCGTTGAGCATCCCGGCGATCGGGGTCCGGGCCGACGGGATCGAGGACCTCGGACTGACCGCGGACGGCGCGCTCGAGGTCCCGCCGGACGCCACGACCGTCGGCTGGTTCACCGGCGCGCCGTCGCCCGGCGAGACCGGCCCGGCGGTGCTGGCCGCGCACGTCGACTACAAGCACGTGCCCGGCGCTTTCTCCCGGCTCAAGGAGCTGCAACCCGGCGAGCAGGCCAGGGTCGGTCGCGCCGACGGCCGGATCGCGGTCTTCACCGTCTACCGCGTCGACCGCTACGCGAAAGCCGGGTTCCCGACCGACCGGGTCTACGGCGACACGCCCGGTCCCGAACTGCGGCTCATCACCTGCGGCGGGGCGTTCGACCGGGCGAGCGGCAACTACCTCGACAACGTCGTCGTCTACGCCCGGCTGAGCGCGGTCGAGGTCTGAGCCAGGTCGATCCGCGCCAGCTCGAGCCGCCGGTAGGCGCGGTCGCCGAGTGACCAGACGTCGAGGACGTCGCCGTCGAGCTCGGGGTACGCGATCACCAGCCGCGCGGGCTCGGCGCCGTCCGCGCGGTACACGACGTCCACCGGGATCCCGGCTTCGAGCTGCCAGCAGAGTTGCTGCTGCTTCGGCGTGAGCCGGCCCGCGTACCGGTCGCTCATCGCGCGGGCGAGCTGGCCGCGCAGCAGGGCCGGGCCGCTCGCGGGGGCCGCCAGCAGGCGCTCGGCGTGGTCGGCGGCATCGGGCGCGCGGTCATCCGGGCCGGCGTCGCGGAGGACGGTCTTCGGTTCGGGTTGTTCGCGGGCGGGCAGCACGATGGTGCCGTCGGCGGCGTGGCGGGTCGGCGCGTAACCGGCTTCGCGCAACGCTTCGAGCGTGCCGGATGCGTCCACAGTGGATGTCAGCACGGTCGGCGCCACGGACCGCAGGCCGAGCTTGGCGAGCTTGCGGTGCGCGGCGAGTTCGGCCAGCAGGGCGGGTTCCCCGACGACGACGCTCGCGACGTCGATCACCCGCGCCTCACCGTGCCGCCGTGCGACGTCGTTGACCAGGTAAACCAGCGGCTGCGGCAGCTCGCCCGCGGCGATCGCGCCGAGGTCGTCGAGCAGCTCGGCGGCCGTCGCGCCCTGGTCGAACGCGCGCCGGACGGACGCGGGGGAGAACCGCCAGCTGGTCGCGGTGCCCTGGGCCTCGCGGTCGGCGGCGCGGTCGAGCAGCGCGGCCAGCCGGGCGTCGGGTGAGCCGGGCACGATCGCCGTCAGGTCGGTGCCGAACAACGCCGTCGTCCGCGCGCGGGCGACGAGCGCGTCGGTGACCTCGACGAGCTCGTCGTCGGACAGCAGCGCGCGCCCGGCGGCGGTGACCGCGCCGTGCGCGAAGACGCCGAGCAGTTCGCCTTCGGCGACCGCGGTCTCGACGTGCCCGGCGAGGTCGTCGGCCGGCAGCAGCGGCGCGTGCCACTCGACGAGGCGGGTCAGCCCGTCGGTGATCGCCGTACCGGGTTCGAGGCGCGCCAGCAGCCGCACGACCAGCCGCCGGACGAACGCGTCGACGTCCGTACCGTGCTCGGGCGGCACCGGGTTCCACCAGGTCGTCAGCAGCAGGCGGTACAGCAACGCCGGCGCGGGCCGGGCGAGGTCGGGGTCCGGCGCGAGCGTGGGCGGCGGCGCCTTGTGGCCGCGGCGCGGGACCGGCGGCTCGTCGGCGAGCAGCAGCCCCGCCTGCGCCGCGAGGTCGATGGCCAGCTCGACCTCCGCCGGCGTCGCCCCGGTGTCCTTGGCGACCTTCTTGACCAGCCTGGCCCCGATCGTGCCGTCCTTGAGCAGCGGGAGCGGCTCCGCGGCGGCGAGCTCGAGGATCGCCGAAACGCGGTCCAGCAACCGCAGCGCGGCGGCCGACGAAGTGGCCTCGCTCGGCTCGGTCCCGACGGGCGCGACGGCGTACTCCGGCTCCGCGGGCGTGAACGGCAGCCGGTGGTCCGGACCCCGCAGGGCGAGCGAGATCTCGATCGGCATCGCGGTGCCGCCGTAGTAGGTGCCGAACAGGAAGCCGTGGTCGAGCGCCCAGCCGAGCGGTGGCATGCCGTCGACCTCCGGGACGCCGTCGGCCATGTCCCGCAACACCTTTCGCGTCGCTTCGGGCGCGGTGGCGAACAGCTCCCGGACGCGATCGCCGTCGCGGAAGTGCCGGATCAGGTCCTCGGGCGGCACGCCGAGGTTGCGGGCCAGGCGCGCCCGCTGGATCGTGGTGAGCTCCGCGAGCAGGTCGGCGACCGGCCGGCCGAGCCCTTCGGCGCGGAAGCTGTGGCGCTGCAGCACTTCCGGCACGACGACCCGGCCGGCCTCACGCCACAGCAGGG
Source organism: Amycolatopsis lexingtonensis (assembly GCF_014873755.1). Classification (NCBI taxonomy): domain Bacteria; kingdom Bacillati; phylum Actinomycetota; class Actinomycetes; order Pseudonocardiales; family Pseudonocardiaceae; genus Amycolatopsis; species Amycolatopsis lexingtonensis. The sequence goes on along the minus strand of NZ_JADBEG010000001.1, from coordinate 7,154,292 downwards.
CGCGCTCGGCAAGTTCGTCCACAAAGGACTCGATGGCGGCGCCGCCGAGCAGTCTGCGGACGTCGTCGAGCGGCACTGGCTCCTGCCGGAGCGCGTCGCACAGCTGGACGGCGCGCAGCACCTGCGCCTGCGGCAGGGACAACCCGAGCAGGGCCTCGTCGACGGATTCGAGCGACGCGAGCCGCGCGGCGACGACGTCGAGCCGCCGCGGCCACGGCTCCGCCAGCACGTCCGGGCGGTGGGCCAGCACCTTCGCCAGCTCGTCCCGGTCCAGGCCCACGAGCCTGCCGAGCAACTCCTCGGCGGTGGTCATCGGACCAGGTTAGATGCCGGCCTCCGGGCGGGATCGGTCAGGGTTTGTGCCCGTTGTTGAGACTGCTCGTATCGGCTCCGAGTGTTTCGTCGAGTGAGTCCCGCAGCCTGTTGAGCTCGCTCTCACGGCTGCGGCTGGTGAGTCCGGACAGCCAGGCCAGGCGCATCTCGTGGAGGTCGAAGTCGTCCGCCTCGCTCATCATCCGGCCGACGGCGTTCCGGAACGGATCGTTGGCGTCGAGCACGGAGCGGCCGACCGGGATGTCGAAGGTGTGGATCTGCTGCAGAACGTCTCGAACCGCGTCCCGGTCGTTGCTGAGCATCATCGCGAGCAGGCTGACCTTGCCGGAGTCGATCACGTCGGCGTAGAAGTTGATCCGCTCCCGGTCCATGTCCCGGCGTTCCCGGTCGACTATGCGAGCGCGTTTGATCTCTTCCAGGGAGTACCGGTGGAGCGCACCTTCGCCCGTCAGCCGGAAACGGGCGTCGACCTCACCCCACGAGATCGTTCCCGCGGGCAGCGGGCGCATGGCCTTCAACTTCTCGTTCACCCGGTCCGCCAGGTTCTCGACCTCGTCGAGAGTCGTTCTGCGAACCAGTGGACGCAGGATGTCCTCCATCTCGATCCTGATGGCGTCGACGTGGTCCGCTTTCGGTTGCTTGATCAGGGCGACCGGGTCGGTGACCCGCCACCGGACGGTGGTGACGCCTTCGACGATGGCACCTTCCTGGTCTGTCTCGAACACGGTCCGGAACGTCGACGTGCTGTCGGACACGTCGACTTCGTACAGACGGCGGACGCTCTTCGCCAAGCCCAGCCCGAGTTTCTGCACCTGGGTGGTCGCTCCCAGGCGGATGTCGGTCGTGGCCCAGTGGCCGTCGTCGCATTCGGCGATGAGCACCGTCGTCCGCCGCTTCCGCAGTTGGTGTCGCAGGATGCTTCGAGCTGGACGGGGACAGCGGCGCACACCTCGCCACAAGACGTTCTCGATCTCTTCACTCATCGGATCTCCTTGAGCACTTCAGCGGTAAGGGTGGCGAGCGCGGCCGTGGTTTTGCGGTCTTCGTCGAAGGACTTCCGGAGGTAGAAGGCGAACCGCTTCACGAAAATCTCGTCGGGCGCGGTGAGCAACAATTCGATCACTCGACTCACGTCTCGACGCAGTGTGGCACTCGTGCCGGCACGTATAGCCCACGAGGCAAGCCCGAACATGACCACCTGGCGACGGCGGGGGTTCTCCAGCAGGACTGTGAAGAGGATCCGCACGGCGACGGATTCGTGATCACTGAACTTCAACGGGGTGGCGCCCTCCAAGCGAAGCGCGTAGAGGGCGCACCGGGTGGCGATGTCCTGTTGCGTGGCGCCGCCGTGGAGGATCCAAACCGGTAGCGTGCTGAGCACGAGGCTGCGGTTGCTCGGTTCGTCCAGCATCGACTTCAACGACCGCACGATCTCGCGCTGGATGAACTTGTCGCTGTTCCTCGTCAGCTTCCTCAACTGGCTCAACGAGAATTCAGGGTGGTTCTGCCCGAAGGTGTTTCGGCACACCAGAACCGCGGTGAACCGGAATTTCTCGTCGACCCAGTGGTGCGACCACGAGTTGACCCGGTTCTTGGTTCCCTGCACGTAGACGGTGTTCTCACACATTCCGCTCAAGATCAGCGCGGCCATCGACTGCTGGAACCGCGTGCCGTCAACCCAGGGGCGCACCCAGCTGAAGGGATCCGGCTCAGCCGCCTTCGCGAGCATCCGGCCGAAGCGGCTCATGGCCTCGTTGTGCCGCTCGGACATTCGGGGGAGCTCGTTGTTCAGCTCGCCCATCCAAGACTGGAGGATCGGCCGGATGCGCTCGTACTCCTTCCAGACGTAAGCGAGCAGTCTCGCGCCCCAGCCCGGTCTGGCGAACACGACGGGTTCGGGGTCGGTGAGCTGCCAGGCCTCCGGAGCCCGGAGCCGGGCACGAACCCGGCGGAGTCGTTCGGCTCGGGTCTCCTCGAACAGGTCAGGCGGCAAGTACGGCCAGAGCTCGTCGTTTTCGGGGTTGCTGAGGACGTCCTCCAGCTTCTTCGCGGCAGCTGCGACGTGGTTGTACGCACTGCCTTCCATCAAGGCCACGGTGATCGCCAGCGCTCGCGCCGGGATGTCCTCGTTGTCCGCGAACCACGCGGCTACATCCTCGTCGCCACGGCGCCGGATGGCCGCCTTGATGTCTTCTTCCGAAAAGCGGCCGTCCTCCATGGCGCCGAGCAGGCGAGCTATCTCGGAAGCTCGCCTCGGGGCGCAGTCCCTGAGGTCGTTCTCCTCGTCCAACGTCGTCAGCAGGTCGATCCGGTACCCCCGGGCCCGCAGGTGGGCGCGGATCATCTCGGCCGGCTCGGCGGGCGTCAGCTCGGCCACGTAGGGCCGGGCGCGTTCGAGGTCGATGTCCTCGTTGGCGAACGTGACCACCAGGTAGGCGTCGCTTTCGACGAGCGCGTGGGCCAGCTGGCCGAGAACGTGGTAGTCGAGTTCGCCGCACCAGGCCTTCGCGTCGACGTCGTCCCACAAGTAGCCGACGGTGTCTTCACCCGGTCGTAGTCCGACGAGCTGCCGGGCGTCCTTGGTCGGGTCCAGCCGCTTGAGGTCGTGCGTGTTCGCGTCGATCAGCAGCCGGACCCCGGCCAGGCTGCGGCCACTCGACCGGCCGCAGAGAAGCACCAGCCGGTGTTCGGCCAGGATCCGGCCGGCCTGGCCGTAGCCACCCGGGACGCAGAACGCGGTCACCGCCTGGTCAACCAGGGAGTCGGCCACCGGCCCGTAGACCAGGCCGGTTTTGACCTCCGTGTCCTCGTCCGGTTTTCCGTCCATGTGGAGGTGGTGGGCGAGGACGCCGTTGTTCGTGACAACCGTGAGTTTGTCGGTGACGGGATCGTTCCCGGCTGCTTCATCCGGCTTTTCGGCGGCGGACGGCTCTGCTTCGGCAGCGGCGGTCATGGCCGCTTCCGGCCGAGGTAGTTGTTGACGATCGAGCCCTCGTTCTTACCGATGAAACCGGTGCCCTGCACGCCGCCGTTGATCACCTGGCCACCCGTCGGCGTGACCGGTTCGGGGTGCGGCTGGGTCTCCGGGATCGGGGCGGCGAGCAGGTCGTCGATGGCCACCCCGGGAATCCAGACCCAGGAGGTCTCGTCGAACTCCTTGTTGCTGATGGCGACCGGGCTGAAGTCGTGGGGAAGCAACCTGTTCGTGCGCCCGGCCCGGACCGCCACCCGGTAGGCCTGCTCCGAAAGGACAGCGACCACGGTGACCGGCCGTCGTCCGGTGAGGCGTCCGATGATGCCCTTGACCACGGTGGCCTCCAGCAGGCGGGAAAGCTCGATCATCGGACGTTGGAAACTGTCGCCTGCCACGACTTCGAGCGGTCCGGCGTGTACGGCTACGCGGAGCCCGATCTGGGGGAGGAAGCGGCGGTTGCGGAGGTAGACCTGGCCGTGCAGGAAGTAGGCGGCGTCGATCAGGGCCGGCAGGCTCGGTTCGGGGAAGGCCGCCAAGTAGCCGTCCCCGGTGCCCGAGTGGTTGACCTTCCCGGCCACGTCGACGCCGGAACGCTCGAACGCTTCTCCGACCAGTTCGTTCGCCGTCTGCCGGACCTCTTCGAGCTGGTCGTCGTCGTTTCTGGACGAACCGATCACATCGAAGCCGAACAGTGCTTTTGTCGTGGGCATCTCGCTCATCCAGCCACCCCGTCTCGTCGGTGGAGGCAGTCTTCGACACGCGCACGGTGCGTCACCACCGGGAATCCGGGAGACAGGATCGCGGCTTCGTGCGTGCTCGGGAGTCAGGCCTCGGCGGACTGCCGCAGCCCCTCGATGTCGCGCAGCAGGAACCACTTCTTGTTGGTGGCGATGGAGCCTTCGGCGGTCAGCGCCGTCAGCACGTCGTCGACTGTCTTCTCCGAGGCGGCGACGCTTTGCGCCAGATCGCGTCGGGAGAAGCCCGTGATCTCGATCCCGCCACAGCCCTCCCGGCCGTATTGATCGGCCCAGTGCAGGAACCTCCGGATGACCCGTACCCGCACTCCGTCGGAAAGGTAGGACAGGCGTTCCCGGTCCGCGTGGTGGAGGCGATTTTGAACGGTCCTCAGCACGTGTTGCATCGCGGCCGGGTGGCGGCCGATGAACGCGCGGAACTCGGCGCCGGGGATTTCCGTGATCGTCCCGCTCGTCCGGCCCCGGCCACTCGCGGAACGTGGCGCCCGATCCATCGCGCTGAGCTCGCAGAGCAGCTCACCGCGGCCGTAGATGCCCAGGATCAGCTCCTTGCCGTTGGCCGCTGTCACGTACACCTTGATCAACCCGGATTCGACGAGGAAGACGCTGCCCGAGCACTCGTTCTCCATGAACAACTGATCGTTTTCCCCGAATTTCCGGGTGATACCCCTGGTCCTGAGTGCTTGCAATGCTTCTTGGCCGACCTTCGCGCCGAAAGAATCCTGATGTCCCCTGTCCATCGGTCCAGTTTCAGCACCCGGTCGGGGTGAATCATGACGCCGAACGGGTGGTTCGACGCCCGCTGCTAGGGTCGGGGAGGTGCCGAGACTGATCCACTTGAACGGGCCGTCCGGGATCGGGAAGTCCACGATCGCGCAGGCCTACGCCGAGCGGCATCCCGGGGTGCTGAACCTCGACACCGACCGGGTCGTCTGCCTCATCGGGGGCTGGCGGGAGACCTTCTTCGAAACCTTCCGGGCCGCGCAGCTGCTCACCCGGGCCATGGCCGAGACGCACCTGAAGACCGGGCACGACGTCGTCATGCCGCAGCTCGCCACCCGCGTCGTCGACGTCGAGGCCTTCGAGCGCGTCGCCGCGGACTGCGGGGCCGAGTACCGGGAAATCCTGCTCACCGCCGGCAAGCCCGTCGCGACGGAGCGGTTCGCCGCGCGGGCCGCCAGTGGGGACGCCGCGACCAAGGGCGTCGACGACGTCGTGAACTCGCGGGGCGGCACCGCCATGGTCGAGCGGATCCACGACCAGCTCACCGCCTACCTGCCGCAGCGGCCCGGGTGCGTCGTCGTCGAGACCGACGGGCGGGCTCCCGAGGAGACCTACGACGCCGTCGTCGCCCACCTGCGCGGGCGGTGAGGCGGTCCGGTTCACTGGTCGGCATGGCGGGCATCCCGGAATTCGCGCTGCGGCAGATCGAGCGCTGGTGTGCCCGGCGCGTGCCCGAACACCTGCGTGACCAGCGGCGGGTCGAGTGCCGCACGCGGGGGCGGGCCGTCACCATCTTCGAGCTGCGGGCCGGGACCGAGCGGGAGATCGCGCAGCTGCGTGTCGACGAATTCGGGATCTGGTCGGTGTTCTGGGCCGACCGGGACGGGCAGTGGCTGGCGCACCCGGACGCGCCCGTGGCGAGCACGCCGCCGCCGTTGCTGGCCGAGATCGAACGGCGCTGCGAGCGGGACTAGGCGGGCGGCGGGAAGCGGACCTCGTTGCGGTCGATCTTCGCGTGCGCCGCGGCCGGCAGGTCGACGCCGAGGCGGTCCGCCAGCTGCAGCAGGTACAGCGTGACGTCGGCGATCTCGTCGAGCACCTTGGCCTCCAGCTCCGCGTCTTCGCGCCACGCGTCGGACTCCTCCGGCGTCAGCCACTGGAACAGCGAGGTCAGTTCGCCCACCTCGCCGGACAGCGCCATCACGAGGTTTTTGGGCGTGTGGAACGGCTCCCAGGCTCGGGCGGCCGCGAAGCCGCGCAGGCGCTGGGTCACGTCGTCGAAGGTCACCCGGCGATTGTGCCCGGCCGTCACGGTGCGCTAACGGCCGTATGGCGGATTGGCGTTGACCGGTGAATCTCTCACTCAATAGGTTGCACTTCGTCGGGGATGCTTGCGGGGCCCAGGGCTGGGAAAGGAACGTCTTGAAGTACCTGCGATCCGTCCGCGGCCGCATGCTGGGCATCGCGCTCATCCCCGGCAGTGCCCTCGTCGTCGTGGCGGTCGTCATCACCGCTTTCCTGGTCCACCAAGCGGTTCGCACGCGCGACCTCGCGGTGGAGACGGCGACGGCGGCGGATCGGACGGCCAGGTCCGTGGTCGCGTTGCAGGCGCAGCGGAGCGCGGCGATGGCCGCGCCGGAACTGCGGACCGCCGCGTACGCGAGCTACACCCAGCGGATCGACACCGCCATCGCCGGGCTGCGCGACTACGTCCGCCGCGCGCCGGACGCCGAATCGGCCTACCAGCAGACGACCGCCGTCGAGCTGCTTTCCGTCGCCGAAGGCATGGACCGCTCCGATTCCCTCGCGCTGGCCGGCCTCGACGGTGTCACGCGGCGGCCGTACGCCTCCGCCGTCGCCGCGTACCGGGCCGGGCTGACGCGGGTCGCGCCGCAGCTCACCGACAGTGGCCGGACGGCGTACGAGTCGCTCACCCGCAGCGCCGACTGGAGCAGGCTGGCCGCCGTCGAAGACGCGTTCGCCGCCGCCGAACCCCTGCCCGTGCCCGAGTCCACGTGGCGCAGTGCCGCCTTCACCGTTTCCGAACAGCTCGGCCGGCTCTACACCCAGCAGAGCCAGTACGCCGTGCAGCTCACGCTCGACGACGGCCGCCGCACGCTCGCCGGCGCGCTGTCCGCGGGGACCGCGCTGCTGCTGTGCGCGGTGCTCCTGCTCGTCGTCGTGCGGCGGCTCGTGGCGCGGGTGCCGGTGCCGGTCGTCCCGATCATGGTCCCCACCGTGCGCTCGGCCATCCCACGTCCCCGCCACGCACGGTCACGACGGCCGAAGGCGCCCGAGCCGTGGCCGCTGAAAGCCGTGCTCGACGACTTGCGCCGCCAGTGAGGGCCTCACCGAGAGTCACGCGTTACTCCGAAAAGAGCACGCGGTTGGCCCACACGCCGGCTTGGCGGGCTCAGGCAGACTGGTGCGCGTGAGTCCCCACTCGGATCTTCGCCCCTACCTGCGCACTTTGGACGCGGAGACGCTGGCGGACCTGCTGCACGCCCAGGCCGAGCGTGACCCTGAGTTGCGGCATTCGCTCGAACTGCGCGCCGCGACCCAATCCGGTGACGTCAGCGAGGCGCACCGCCTGCTCGACACCGCCGTGACCGACGGGAACGTGGAGTACACCGCGAAGATCGGCGCGGTACTGGACACGCTGCAGCGGATGCTCGACGCCGGCAGCCGCGCCGACCTGGCCCCGCTGGCCCGGCGCACGGTCGACGACATCAGCGAAGTGCTGGAGCAGTCGGGCGACCATACCGGCGACCTCGGCGAGCGGCTGGACCGGGCCGTCGAGCTGTACGCCCGCGCGTGCGCCGCCCGGCCGCCGGACCCGGAGAAGCTGGCCGGCTGGATCGTCGAGGTCGAGTTCGACGGCCCGGGCTGGCCGGTGATCGACCTCGCCGACTTCGCGTCCGCGCTGGGGGAACGCGGGCTCAAGCTGATCAAGTCGGTCGTCGACGACGTCCTCGAAGCGAGCGGCCCCGGTCACCGCCGGGACGTGGCCGAACGGCTGCGGGAACAGCTGGCCGAGGTGCGCGGCGACGTCGACGAGCTGGTCGCGATCCTGTCGGCGAAGCCGCCGCGCGTCGACGTCAGCCTCAAGATCGTCCGGGTGCTGCGGGCCGCGGGCCGGCACAGCGAGGCCATCGCGCACGCCGCCCGCGCGCTCACCCACGACAAGCAGCCGCCGTCGCCGCCGGAGCCCGAGGACGAGACCTCCCGTCGCCGCAAGGAGTTCGACGCGCGGCCGGGCCGCGAGACGTATGCCGCGTTGCGCGAAGCCGCGCAGGCCGCGGGCAAGTGGACGGCGCAGCGGCGGGACGCGCTGGCGAGCCTGCGCGAACGCGCCGCGGAGGGCGGGGCCGACGAGCTCGTCCGCGTCCTGCTCGACGACGGCCGTCCGGACGAAGCCTGGCGTGCCTGCGTCCGGTTCGGGGCGTCGCCGGAGCTGAAGCTCGAACTGGCCGAGCTGCGCGCGACCGAGCACCCGGCCGAGACGATCCCGGTTTTCCGCGAGCACGTCGACGAGCTGATCGAGCGCAAGGACCCGCAGGCCTACCAGGAAGCCGCGCGCCGGCTGAAGTTGTTGCGCGGCTTGCACAAACGCGCCGGAACCGCGGACGAATTCACCGCTTACCTCGCCGCGCTGGTGGAAACCCACCGCCGGAAATCCCGCCTGATCACGGAAATCCGGGCCGCGAGAATCGCGCTGCCCAAAGCCGTAACCTCCCCCCGCGCACCTCGTTGACCCGGATGAACCGGTGTGCACGTGCACCGGGACACCGCGAGCCCGCCTCGGTGGCGACGCCTTGGCCCATGCAGTCGCGGTGGCCCTGTTCCGTCGCCCCCGCTCGGCGCCTCCCCGCCGGGCACGCGACCGGGACCCGCGCCAGGGCCACCGCGACCGGCTCGCGGGCAGGTGAAAACATGAGTCCATGAGCCCGGTGAGTCGTGCCCGCAAGAGGCAGCCGCAGCCCGTCACCCACAGCGTGACCGGCCTGTTCAAGGACGTCCTGAACGACTTCTCGGCGCTGGGTGCCGAGCCCGCGCCGGTCGACGTCGAGCTGCTCGCCTCCGAGGTGCTCGGCCAGTTCCGCGACGTGCCGGTCGAGGCGGGTGAAGAGCCGCTCGGCCTGGAGCTGATCGGCTTCGCGCAGCGCAAGATCACCCCGGGCGCCGCCGCGCTGCTGGCCGCGCTCAAGGTCGTCGCCGAAACCGACGTCGAGCGCAAGGCCGCCGAAGACGGCCTGCAGGTCGTCCTCGGCCGGGGCATCCCCGCGCCGGCCTGGGCCGGCGAGCTGGGCCGCGTGACCGCCGGCGAGTGCTGGCGGACCGGCGACGTCTACGGCGACGAGTCTTCGCTGCTCTGCGTCTTTTCCCACGATGGCCAGGCGTACGGCCTGCTCGCGCTCCTCGACTTCACCGAGGGCGGCCGGGTGCGGGACCTCGTCGTGATCGAGCAGCCCGCCGACGTCCTCGGCGAAATGCGCGAGCAGGCCGAAGCGGACCCGGAGCTGGTCGTCTTCGAAGCGGTCGCCCCGGCCGAGGCGCACCGCCTGATCGCGGACGGCCTCGCCGCGACCGACCACCTCGAGGACGCCGACGTCAGCGAGGACTACGCGCGCTTCCACGCGGTCGCGCTCACCTGGTGCCGCGCGCTGCCGGAGCCCGCGCTCGTGCCCGAGGTGGCCGTCTGGTCGGAAGCCGAGCGGGCCGCCGTCGTCGAGCAGTTCGTCGCGGCGAGCGGGGAAGACGCCGACGCCGCCCGCGCGCTCGGCCGCCTGCTGCTGGAGCACGGGCTGCGCACCGACCCGGCGAACCCGCTGCGCGTCGGCCCGGAGAAGATCGCGCGCTTCCTCGAGGGCCTGCTGGGCGAGGAGTACGAGCTCGACGCCGACCACGAGGAAGCCGTCGAGCCGGTCGTGCTGGCCTGGGTGCAGTGGACGGCGGAGCGGGCCGGGCTGACCGAGACCGCGGTCGCCGCCCTCGACGAGGCCGTGGCCGACTACCTCAGCGAGTACGCCGACGAGGACGACTCGCCGCTGGAGCGCTACTTCGGCGGTGTCGGCGACCTGTCGCCGAGCGAACTGGCCGACGCGCTGGAGCGCCGGATGTTCGCCGTGCCGTCGCTGACCACGGAGATCGACGACGAAGAGGTCGACCTCGACCCGACCGACGCCGAGCAGCGCCGGGCGCTCGTCATCGCCGAAGCCGACGAAGACGAGGAAGAGCAGCGGCTCATCCTGCGCGCGACCATCGTCGACCAGCTGTGGGACGACGAGCCCGCCGAGGTCTGGCAGACCGTGGAGCGCCTGCGTGAGGGCGAGCTCGACCGCGACGAGATCTTCGAGCAGCTGATCGACGCGCTGGAAGGCAGCTTGGTGGACGGCGAAACGCTGGAGTACGACCCGGACGCCTACCTGGAGGCGCTCGGCGAACTCTGACGGCTAGGGGAGGGGGCCTGCGGGCTCGGCGGCCTTCGCCTTCCGGCGGCGCTCCTGCAGCCGGTCGTCGAAGTCCACGACGAACGTTCCGGCGGCCATCGCGATCAGCAACGCCAGACCGAGCACCGCACCGACCCACGTGAGGATCATGGCGAACATCGTGGGCCTCCTCCCAGCTCAGAGCCGTTTTCCCGACTCCTTCAGGGTCGCTTTCGCAACCGGCGCCCGGTATCGGCCAACCGGTTACGCCTGAAGGCCGCGCCTCGGCCGATCGGCCGGGATCCGGCGCGGAGAGTCGCGAGAGCACGACAAATCGTGGCCGCGCACTCGCTCAGGGTGGGAATGCGCGGCATGTGGGTGACGGGCCGCGTGACCGGAGGTTCAGAGCTTGCGGAGCCGGACGCGGTTGATCGCGTGGTCGCAGTCCTTGCGCAGCACCAGCGTCGCCCGGGGCCGGGTCGGCTTGATGTTCTCCATCAGGTTCGGCTCGTTGATCGACCGCCACAGGTGCTTCGCCTCGGCGCGGGCCTCGTCGTCCGGCAGGCCGGCGAAGTGGTGGAAGTGCGACGCCGGGTCCGCGAACGCCGTGTGCCGCAGCTCGAGGAACCGCTCGATGTACCAGCGCTCGATGTCGCCGGTGTGCGCGTCGACGTAGATCGAGAAGTCGAAGAGGTCGGACACCATCAGCCGCGGCCCCGGCTGCAGCACGTTCAGGCCCTCGACGATGAGGATGTCCGGCTGCTGCACCACCTGCTCCTGACCGGGCAGGATGTCGTAGGCCAGGTGCGAGTACACCGGCGCGGCGACGCGCTCGGCGCCCGACTTGACCTCCGTGACGAACCGCAGCAGCGCGCGGCGGTCGTAGCTCTCGGGAAAGCCCTTGCGGTGCATGATCCCGCGCCGCATCAGCTCGGCGCGCGGGTACAGGAAGCCGTCGGTGGTGACCAGGTCGACGCGGGGGTGGTCCGGCCAGCGGGCGAGCAGCGTGCGCAGGATGCGGGCGGTGGTCGACTTGCCGACCGCCACGCTGCCCGCGATGCCGATCACGAACGGGACCTTCGTGCCGCGGGAGTCGTCACCGAGGAACGTCGTCGTCGCTTCGTAGAGCCGCTGGCGCGCGGCGACCTGCAGGTTGATCAGGCGGGAAAGCGGCAAGTAGACGTCGGCGACCTCGGCCAGGTCGACCTGCTCGCCGAGCCCGCGCAGCCGCAGCAGCTCGGCCGCGGTCAGCGGCAGCGGCGTCGAACTCCGCAGTTCTTTCCATTGTTCCCGGTGCAGCTCGACATACGGGCTGAGTTCGCGGACCCGGGTCATCGCACACTCCTCCGGCCGTCGCCTGCACTGGCGCACGTTTCACCTGCGTGATTAACGGTAGGGCTTACGGCGGGTGAACGCGCTGTGATGTAGTCCACCCCCTGACTTTCAGGGGGTTACCGCGGGTAACGGTTCCCGAAGACCTCGTCCCACGCGGCCGCGACCTGCCGGGCGCACGTCGCCGGGGCGACGCCGCCCACGCCGGTGCCCAGTCCCGGCATCGCGATGGTGCCGACGTGCTCGCGCACCGGGCCGTCGTCGAGCTGCCCGTCGCGCCACTGGAGGAACACCGCGCGGGCGGCGAGGTAGGGGTGGACGGTGTCGGCGGGCAGCAGCTCGCCGGGCTCGCGCATGGTCGGCGCGCTGATCAGCCAGGCCGGCTCGGTCTCGCCGGTCGGCACGACCACGGCCTCGCCGATCGGCAGCTCGCCGCCGTGGAAGGCCAGGACAGCGCTGCGGACGCGCTGCTCGACGTCGGGGAACGCGCGCGCGTAGACCGCGTCGATGCCGCCGCGCATCCAGCCGTAGGAGTTGGCCGGGCTGACCACGGCCTGCGCGACGACGTCGAGCACCGACCCGCGGTGCACCCGGACCTGGCCGGCCAGCTTTTCCACGGCGGCGGTCCAGGCGGTGGCGAGTGGTTCATCGACGGCGCACAGCACCAGCTCGGGGGTCCGAGGGGAGACCGGCGGGTGTGCGTCCCCGCGGCCGGTGTGCGTGCCGGAGTCGGCGGTCACGCACCCCAGCATCGCAAAAAACGCCACCCGGCGTAACCGGTTCACGTACCGGCTGTCCGAGTGAAAGTCGCCACCCCCTTGCCCCGTAACCTGGGTGCTGTGTCACGGATCGCATACTTCGGCCCCCGGGGGACCTTCACCGAACAGGCCGCGCGGGTCCTCGCCCCCGGCGAAGAGCTGATCGCGGTCGAGACCGTGCGGCAGGCGCTGACGACCGTCCGGGAGGGCGGGGCGGACGCCGCGTGCGTGCCGATCGAGAACTCGGTCGAGGGCGTGGTGCCCGCGACGCTCGACGCGCTCAGCGAGGCGACCCCGCTGGTCGCCGTCGCCGAAGCCATCCTGCCGATCCACTTCAGCGTGCTGACCCGGCGCGGCGGCGGCGAGATCCGGACCGTCGCGAGCCACCCGCACGCGCTGGGCCAGGTCCGCGAGTGGCTCGAAGCGAACCTCCCGGGCGCGCACCCGGTGGCGTCGTCGTCGACGTCCGCCGCCGCGGTCGGCGTGCTTGACGGCGAGTTCGACGCCGCGGTCTGCGCGCCGGTCGCGGCCGAGCACTACGACCTTGAGGTGCTGGCCACCGAGGTCGCCGACGTCGGCGACGCGGCGACGCGGTTCCTGCTGGTCCGCCCGCCGGGCGAGCTGCCGGAGCCGACGGGCGCGGACCGGACGTCGGTGGTCGCCGCGGCCGTCAACCGCACCGGGACGCTCGCCGAGCTGCTCACCGCGCTCGCCGACCGCGGGATCAACCTGACCCGGCTCGACGCCCGGCCGACGCGCAACAACTTCGGCGAATACCGCTTCTTCATCGACTTCGAGGGCCACGTGGCCGAGCCGCGGATCCTCGACGCGCTGACCGCGCTGCGCCGGCACTGCCGCAACCTGCGGTTCCTCGGCTCGCACCCCCGCGCGGACGGCATCCGCTCCACGATCGAAGACGGCGCCGGCAACGACGACTTCGTCGAAGCGGCGGTGTGGGCCGACGCGGTCCGCAAGGGGGAGCTCGCGTGAGGCTGCTGCTCATCCGGCACGGGCAGACCGAAGGGAACGTCCGCGGCGCGCTCGACACCGCCCTGCCCGGGCCGCCGCTGACCGACCTCGGCCGGTCGCAGGCGGACCGGCTGGCCGTGCGGCTCGAGAAAGAACCGCTGGTCGCGGTCTACGCGTCGCAGGCGACCCGCGCCCAGCAGACCGCGGCGCCGCTGGCCGCCAGGTTCTCGCTGGACGTGCAGGTCGTCGACGGCGTACACGAGGTCGTCGCGGGCGATCTGGAGGGCGCGACCGACCACGCGTCGATCCGGGTCTACCTGGAAACGGTCCGGCGCTGGACGCTCGGCGAGCTGGAGCCGTCGCTGCCCGGCGGCGAGAGCGGCACCAGCGTGCGCACCCGGATGCTCGACGCCGTCGGCGCGCTGCGGGCCAAGCACGAGCAGGCCGATCCGGACGGTGTCGTCGCGCTGGTCTGCCACGGCGGCGCGATCCGGCTGGCGGGCGAGTGGCTGGCGCCGAACGTCCACGCCGACGTCGCCAACGCGGCGCTGATCCCGAACACCGGCCTGGTCGAGCTGGAAACCCGGCCGGACGGGGAATGGCACTGCCTGACCTGGGTCGACACCCCGCTGTAAATCGCCACGAAAGTGTGATCCCGTCACGTTTGAGAAACGTTTGGTGGGGAATTAACGGTGCGAACCAACCTGCCGGAGATCCGTACGTCTACCCAGTAGCACCACACCAGGGAGGCGATTGACATGGTTCGGACGAAGCTTTCACGGTTGTTCCCGGTGGTCGCGGCTTCGGCGGGCGTTTTCGCGCTTTCCGCCTGCGGGGGCGGTGGGGCCACCCCCGCGGCGAGCAGCTCGACGCCGTCCACCTCGGCGTCGCCGACCTCCGCCACCGTCACCACGGCCACATCCGCCCCGAGCAGCTCGACGCCGGCGTCGGCGCCGGTCGCCCAGCCCGCGGACAACGGGCTCTGCAAGGCGGGGGACGTCAAGCTCGCGCTCGGCCAGGGTGACGCCGGCGCCGGGTCGACGTACCGGCCGCTGCTCATCACGAACTCCAGCTCGAAGCCGTGCACCATCCAGGGGTTCCCCGGCGTTTCCTACGTGGCGGGCGCGGACGGGCACCAGGTCGGCAAGGACGCTTTCCGCGAAGGCACCAAGGGCAACGCGGTCAAGCTGAACCCGGGCCAGACCGCGGTCGCCGACGTCCAGTTCGTCAACGTGCAGAACTTCGACCCGAACACGTGCCAGCCGACGGCGGTGAAGGGCCTGCGGATCTACCTGCCGCAGGAGACGGCGTCGAACTTCCTGCCGTCCGAGGGCACCGGCTGCGCGAGCACGAAGATCCCCGGCAACCAGCTCGCGGTGAAAACGGTCCACCCGGCCTAAATGCGGCCGCAGATCTCCTTGGCCTCGGCCAGGTGCCGCTGCCCGGAGATGTCGTTGAAGTGCAGGCTCAGCACCATCCGGGTGACGCCGTCGATGTGGTCGGCCAGCGGCTGGTAGTTGGCGTTGACCTGCGCGGCGGCCGCGGAAAGCGCGCGGGCCGCCGTCATGCGCTGCAGCCGTTCCGCGCTGAGGCCGGGTGTCAGCGACGGCTGCGCGTCCCGGCTCGTGTCGGGCAGCTCGCCCACCCGGTCGAGTGCCTGGCACGCCGCGACGGCGTCGTCGAGCGCGCCGGCGTGCACCCCGGACAGCCCCCAGAGCAGCCCGAGCACGCTGCCGCCCAGCACGAACCCGGCGACCGCGCAGAGCACCAGCAGCCGGCGTGACGGCTGTGGTGCGGTGGGTTCGCCGGACTCGGCCGGGGACTCCTCGAAGTCGGGCGCGGCGTCGGTGCCGGTCCCGGTGTCCACGGTGCGCATGGTCGCCTCCTCACCACCACCTGGGTGAGGAGCTATTTCAGCTCACATTCACGGATCCTGGTGCATCAGCGCCGTGGCTGAGTCCGATTCGTCACCGAGCGGGAAACGCCGCAGCGCGCCGAACGCGAACACGGCGATCACCAGCATGGCCAATCCGGACACGGCGAACGTCCGCGCGGCCGACCCGAGCGCCCCGGTCAGCACCCCGCCGAGCAGGGCGCCGAGCGGGATCGCGCCCCAGACGACCGTGCGCCACACGCCGAGCACCCGGCCGAGCAGCTCGCCCGGCACGAGCGTGTGGCGCGCGGTCGCGAGCACGACGTTCACCACGACGACCGCGGCCGCGAACAGGCCGAACAGCGCGGCCCCCGCGACCGGCGAGCGCACCAGGCCCATCCCGCCGAAGCCGGCTCCGCAGCAGACGACCCCGCCGACGACGACCGCGCGTCGGCCCGCCGCGCGTACCAGCCGCGGTGCCACGCCCGCGCCGACCAGGCCGCCGATCCCGCCGGCGAACGCGAAGAACCCGAAGGCTGCGTCCGACAGGCGCAGGTCGTCGAGCGCGTAGAGCACCAGCTGCGCCTGCGCGAGCTCGCTGACCAGGCTGAGCAGGCCGGCGACGACGACCAGCCGCATCAGGAGCGGGCGCCCGCGCAGCCAGCGCAGGCCGTCGGCCAGCTCGGTGCGCAACCGCGCCGGCTGCTCCTCGCCGCGCCCGCGGTAGGTGCCGGTGAGCCCGAGCAGCACCGCGGCCGCGATCGCGAATCCCGCGGAGCCGAGGAAGAACGGGAACGCGGCGAAGAGCGCGAACGCCAGGCTGCCGACCGGGCCGCCGAGGAACGTCTGGCCGACGATTTCGCACGCCTGCAGCTTGCTGTTGGCCGCGTCGAGCGAGCCGGCCCCGACGACCGCCGGGACCAGCGCGTTCGCCGCGCTGTCGGCGATCGTCTCGGCCGTTCCGATGACGAGTGCGGTGAGGTAGACCAGCCAGATCGTCATCGCGCCGGTGGCGACCAGCACCGCCAGCACGCCGACCGCGGCCGCGCGGACGGTGTTCGCGACGACCATCGCGCGCCGCCGGTCGATCCGGTCGACCAGCGCCCCGGCGACGGCGGCGAACAGCAGCCACGGCAGGAACTGGGTGGCGGACAGCCCGGCGATGAGCACCGGGTCGTGGGTGAGGGTCGTGGCCAGCAGGGGGAGGGCCACCTTGCCGATGCCGTCGCCGAGGTGCGAAGCCGCGCTCGACGTCAGCAGCCACGGGAGTCTTCGCGCGTTGTCCATCGGGGCCCCCGGCACTCATCGCAGTCACCCAATGACTTCGAGTAACAGGATAAGCGCGCGGTCACCCGTTGGTGGTCACGGTGCGGGCTCAGCCCCAGCCGAGTTCGTGCAGGCGGGCGTCGTCGATGCCGAAGTGGTGGCCCAGCTCGTGCACCACGGTGATCAGGACTTCTTCGACGACCTCGTCCTCGTCCTCGCACATCGAGAGGATCGGCTGCCGGTAGATCGAGATCCGGTCGGGCAGCACCCCGCCGTACGACGACGTCCGCTCGGTCAGCGCGACCCCGTGGTAGAGCCCGAGGATGTCCGGGGCCTCGTCGTTGAACTCCTCGACGAGCACGACGACGTTGTCCATCGCCCGCGCGAACTCGGGCGGCACCTCGTCCAGCGCTTCCGAGACCAGTTCTTCGAACCGCTCCCGGCTCATCTCGACCGGCATCAGCCGTTCTTCTTCGACGACGGCGGGGCCGAGGCCGACGTGGCCGGGCCGCCACCGCCGTCCGACGGCGGGCCGCCGTCCTGGGGCTGGCCGCCGTCGGGACCCGCGGGCGCGGCCTTGACGCTGCCGGTGACCGCCTGCAGGCCGCTCTTGTCCGGCAGGAGCGCCGCCACCTTGCAGTTGACCTTGGCGGACCCGGCGTCCCAGCTCTCCTGCTCCCGCAGGTCCCAGGTCAGGATCAGCTTCTTCGCGTCGAGGTCGGCGCCGCCGGTGTAGTCCGCGGCCGCCTTGTTGCACTCGGTGTCGAGCCAGGCCTTCTGGTCGTCCTGCTTCGGGTAGCCGTCCTTGAACTTCGTCTTGAGGTCGAGGGTCGCGACGATCTCGTAGGAGTGCGGCTTGGCGCAGTCGATCGGGTCGCCGGGCGCCTTGCCCTGCAGCGCGAGGCAGGTGCCGGGCTCGAAGACCAGCGACTGGTCCTGCTGCTTGGCCGGCCCGGTCGTCGGCAGCAGCTTGCCGCCGGGGCCCGCCCACTGCAGGCCGCACCGCAGCTGGCGGTCGCCGTCGTCCCACTGCGACGGAGTGGGACGCAGCAGGTTCGTCGTCAGCTTCCCGTACGGATCGAGGTTGTGGCCGAGGTACGGCTTCACGTCCGAGGTGCACTTCTGCTGCGCGATCTGCTGCCACTGGTCCAGCGAGGGCACCGGCGCGCCCTCGGGGAACTGGGCGCCGATGTCGGCCAGCGCGGTCACCTCGAACAGGTGCGGTTCGGTGCAGGCCACCTTCCGCGCGTCGCTCGCGTCCGGGTTGTCCCAGGTCAGGCAGCTGCCGGGCGGCGAGTGGAACGCCTCCTGCGCGGCCGCGGACAACTTGCCGGCGCCACCGCCGGAGCCGCCGGCGACGCCGTCGCTCCAGGAGAAGACGACGCTGAGGGCGAGCGCGATGAGCGCGCCCGCGAAGATCCCGCCCATCACGACGCGGGTGCGCAGCGTCTGCGTGGCGGTGGGGAACCGATCGGCGCTGGGAGACATCGCAGTCCATGATGCCCGCGCCGCGCGCGACGTGCGCGACCTGGGTGGTTAGGGTGGGTCACGGTTTCGTGGTGGCCGGGATTACGGAGCGCACATGACGCAGGACAACAACACTGGGGACCAGCCGCCCCCCGAGCCGCCGAAGCGCGGTTCGATGAGATTCCAGGACTCGAACACGCAGCCGAGGCAGCCGTCGGTCGCCGAGCAGCGGGCGCGGCAGCAGGCGCTCGCGCAGGAGGAACGCGACCAGGAGCTGGCCCGCCAGGCCGACGCCAAGGCCGCGACCCGGCGCAAGATCCTCATCGGCAGCGGGGTCACGGTCGGGCTCGTCGGCCTGGTCGCGACGTTCTACACGGTCGCCAGGCCGACCGGCAGCGTCACGGCGGTCTGCACCGACAAGGACGGCGTCGTCCAGAACGACGACTACTGCGACGACAACTACGTCACCAGCCACGGCGGCTACCACAGTGGCGGCTTCCTGTTCCTGCCGATCAACACCGGCGGCTACCAGAGCTACCGCTACAACTACGGCGGCACCGGCACGATCGGGCAGCACGTCTCCGGCGGCTCGTACGACCCGCCGTCGTCGCGGACCAGCGTGAACACGAAGTCCGGCAAGTCCGTCCAGCGGGGCGGCTTCGGCATCAGCGGCAAGAGCGGCAGCACCGGCGGCAGCGGCAAGAGCGGGGGATCGTAGGTGTATCGGGACCGGCACGAGCCGCGGCGTGACTGGCAGCGGATCGTCGAGGAGCAGGGGCTCGTCTACGGCACGCCGGCCCGCGACAGCAGCGGCCGGATGCGGCCGTACTGGGACGAGTCCGTGCACTACGTCTTCGAAATGGACGAGGTCCTCTCGCTCGAAGCCGACGTCGAACTGCTGCACTCGATGTGCCTCGAGGCCGTCGACAACGTCGTGACGACCGAGGGCTACCAGCGGTTCGGCATCCCCGAGTGGGTCTGGCCGCACATCGCCGAGTCGTGGAAGCGGCAGGACCCGCACGTCTACGGCCGGTTCGACCTGCGCTACGACGGCAAGTCGCCGGCGAAGCTGCTGGAGTACAACGCGGACACCCCGACCACACTGCTCGAGGCGTCGCTGCTGCAGTGGCACTGGAAGACCGACGTCTTCCCGGACGACGACCAGTGGAACTCGATCCACGAGAAGCTCGTCGAGCGCTGGGGGCAGCTGCAGGACAAGCTGCCGTCGAACGAACTGCACTTCACCTGGTCGGCCGCGGACCCGAGCGGCGAGGACAACGTCACCACGGCGTACCTGCAGGAGACCGCGGCCGAGGCCGGGCTCGACACGGTGGGGCTGGCGATCGAGGAGATCGGCTGGGACCCGGTGCTCAAGCGGTTCGTCGACCTCGAAGAGCAGCAGATGGCGACCGTGCTGAAGCTGTACCCGTGGGAGTGGGTGGTCGACGAGGAGTTCGGCCGCCACGCCGTCGAGTCGCTGCCGCGGACGCTGTGGATCGAGCCGCTCTGGAAGATGATCCTCTCCAACAAGACGCTGCTGGCGATCCTGTGGGAGAACTACCCGGGCCACCCGAACCTGCTGCCCGCGTTCGCCGACGACCCCGGCCTGCTCACCGAGTACGTCCGCAAGCCGAAGCTGGGCCGCGAGGGCGCGAACGTCCAGATCGTCGCGACCGGCTACGAGACCCAGACCGACGGCGTCTACGGCGCCGAAGGCTTCGT
The DNA here is from genome assembly GCF_014873755.1 of Amycolatopsis lexingtonensis. Lineage (NCBI taxonomy): Bacteria > Bacillati > Actinomycetota > Actinomycetes > Pseudonocardiales > Pseudonocardiaceae > Amycolatopsis > Amycolatopsis lexingtonensis. The sequence goes on along the minus strand of NZ_JADBEG010000001.1, from coordinate 7,134,691 downwards.
CTACCAGGCGTTCGACCCGCTGCCCGAGTTCGACGGCTACCGGCCGGCCCTCGGCGCGTGGATCGTCGGGGACAGCTCCGCGGGCCTCGGCATCCGGGAGACCGGCGGCCTGGTCACCGACGACGGTGCGGCATTTGTCCCACATCGCATCGTCGAGTCGTGATAGAACACCGTCGCTGATCAGCTCTTTTCCCCTGGGAGACAATTCGTGAACACGACCCTTGCGCTGTCCGACACGTTCGGCTCCGACCTCGTGCGGGGGATCGGCGCGATCCTGCTGTACGGCGTCGTCGGCCTGCTGCTGATGTTCGCCGGCTTCTACGCGATCGACTGGACCACGCCCGGCAAGCTGTCGAAGCTGGTGCACGCCGGCCTGCCGAACGCGGTGATCGTGACCGCGTCCGGCCTGCTCGCGATGTCGTTCATCGTCGTCGTGGCGATCTTCAACTCGGCGAGCGACCTGACCGAGGGCCTGGTCACGTCGCTGGTCTACGGCCTGCTCGGGATCGCCGTCCAGGTCATCGCGGTCCGGCTGCTCGAGTGGGCGACCCGCATCGACGTGGCGTCGACCATCGAGAGCGAGAAGTTCGCCCCGGTGAGCATCGTCGTCGCGGCGGCGCACATCGGCCTGGGCCTCGTGGTGGCGGTCGGTATCTCCTGACGGCGCGTGCCCGGTCGGCGTGGGCCGATCGGGCCTGATCGTGGCCGCGATCGGCCGTTCGCACTAGCGTGGGGTTCGTGCGCCTGCTGAGGACACCGGACGACCGGTTCACGGACCTGCCCGACTTCCCCTTCGAGCCTCGCTACGTCGAACTCGACGACCCGCACGGCGGCGTGATCAGAGTCGGCTACGTGGAGGCGGGCCCGGCCGACGGCCCGGTCGTCCTCCTGCTGCACGGTGAACCGAGCTGGTCGTACCTGTACCGGAAGATGCTGCCGGTCCTGGCGGCGGCGGGCCTGCGCGCGATCGCCCCGGACCTGGTCGGCTTCGGCCGTTCCGACAAGCCGGGCGACCTGGCGGACCACACGTACGCGCGCCACGTGGAGTGGATGCGCGGGTTCGCGTTCGACGCGCTCGACCTGCACGACGTGACGCTGGTCGGCCAGGACTGGGGCGGCCTGATCGGGCTGCGCCTGGTCGCGGAGAACCCGTCGCGGTTCGCGCGGGTGGTCGCGGCCAACACCGGCCTGCCCACGGGCGACATCGACATGCCGGCGGTGTGGCATTCGTTCCGGGAGGCCGTCCAGAAGGCCCCGGTGCTGGACGTCGCCCGGTTCGTCCAGTCGGGCTGCAAGTCTTCCTTGCCGGAAGAGGTGCGCGCGGCTTACGACGCGCCCTTCCCGAACGAGATGTACAAGGCGGCGCCGCGGGCGATGCCGGGGCTGGTGCCCTACCGGCCGGACGACCCCGCCTCGGAAGCGAACCGCGCGGCGTGGAAGACGTTGACCGAGCTGGAAATCCCGTTCCTGGTGGCGTTTTCCGACGGCGACCCGATCACCGGCGGGATGGCGCCGATCCTGCAGCGCTCGATGAAGGGCGCCGCGGGACTGGAGCACCCGGTGATCGCGGACGCGGGGCACTTCCTGCAGGAGGACAAGGGCGAGGAGCTGGCCCAGCACGTGGTGACGTTCGTGCGGGGCTGACTCAGACGTCCAGCGACTGGGTACCGAGGACGGTGGCGAGCTCCAGGCGGTCGGCGTCCTCGGTACCGGGTTCGGCGGTGTAGACGCTGATCCGCAAGTCGTCCTGGGCGACGAGCAGCGTGTCGCAGTCGAGGGTGAGCGGGCCGACCGCCGGGTGGTCGATCGTCTTGCGCCGGGACGGGTCGGGCGGCGGTGGCGGGGCCTCGGCGTCCCAAAGCTCGGCGAAGCGCGGGCTGCCCGCGGTCAGGTCGGCGATCAAGCGCCTTAAGGCGTGGTCCGCGGGGTAACGCGAGGCCGTCAAACGCAGGTCGGCCACGAGCCTTGCCTCGTGTTCCGCCTGCTCCTTCGAGCTGTGGACGACCCGTGACGGCAGGCGCGTGACGTTGCGCCAGACGGCGTTGCGCTCCAGCCCGCGCCACGCGGTCGTGTCGCCCATCAGCGCGTTGTAGGGCGCGTTGGCCAGCACGAGGGTCCAGCTCGCGTCGTAGACGACCACCGGCGTGTGCGCCAGGCGGTCGAGCAGCCGCTGGACGCTCGGGGCGACCCGCGACGGCACGACGTCCGGCCCGGGTGCGGCGTGCCCGGCCAGCCGGTAGAGCAGGTCGCGTTCGACGTCGGACACGCGCAGCGCCCGGGCCAGCGACTCCACCACCTGAGCCGAGGGCGCGGTCGCGCGGCCCTGTTCGAGGCGGGTCAGGTAGTCGGCCGAGATGCCCGCGAGCGCGGCCAGCTCCTCGCGGCGCAACCCACTGGCCCGGCGTCGCCGGCCTGCCGGGACGCCGACGGCCTCGGGGGCCACGCGATCACGCCAGCGGCGGACCGTCCGGCCGAACTCCCACGCCTCCACACCGTCCATTCTCGACGAGCCCGCGCCCGTTGTCCTGGCCCTGGCAGTCCTACGAAAACCGGACGACTGGGTGCGGCCCGCCCGTCGTCGCAGGTTGGGGCCATGACCGAACCCGGAACCGTCCTCATCACCGGCCCGACCCGCAACCTGGGCCGCCACACCGTGCTGGCTCTCGCCCGCCGTCCCGAGAAGCAGCGTCCCGACCTGCTGCTCGTCGGCCGCGCGGGCCGCGACCTGACCGCCGTCGCCGACGAAGCCCGCGCGCTCGGCGCGAAGGTCCGCGAGATCGGCTGCGACCTGGCGAGCCTCGCCGACGTCCGGGCCGCCGCGGCCACCGCGCGCGAACTGCTCGACACCGGCGCCGTCCGTCCGCTGCGCGCGCTGATCGCCAACGCCGGGGTGATGTCGGCCGACACCCGGCGGGCGTCGGCCGACGGCTACGAGCTGACCTTCGCCGTCAACTACCTGGCCCACGCCCAGCTGATCGGCGACCTGCTCGGCTCGTTCACCACCCCGGCGCGGGTCGTGCTGCTCGGCTCGAACACCTACCACGCCAACTTCTGGCGCAAGCTCCTCCACGTCGCCGAGGCGGACTGGGCGGACCCCGTCGAGCTGGCCCGCCCGGGCACCGGCGAGCCGAGCATGGAAGCCTCCGGCGTCGCCTACTCCAACGCCAAGCTGGCGATCCTGTACTACGCCCACGAACTCCAGCGGCACACGGACGTCCACGTGTCCGTGTTCGAACCGGGCTGGATGCCCGGCACCGCGCTGGGCCGCGGCGCTCCCGCGGCGTTCCAGGCGATGAGCCGCGCCCTGGCCCGGATCCCGGGTGTCTCGACGCCGGAGCGCTCGGGACCGCTGCTCGCCGCGATGGCCGTCGACGAGAAGTGGGCGCACCTGCGCGACGGCGCGTTCGTGCTCAAGGACAAGCTGACGGCGGTCCAGCCGGTCGCCCACGACCGTGATCGTGAGCGCCGGCTGTGGGAAGCGACCGCCGAGCTGCTAGGCGAGCGCCGCGTGGGTGGCCGCCAGTGAGTCGAGCAGGATGTCCAGCCCCTCCTGGGCTTCGTCGGCGGTGAGCGTCATCGGAGGGCCGAGGCGCAGCACGTTGCCGTGCAGGCCGCCCTTGCCGATCAGCAGCCCGCGCTTCTTCGTCTCCTCCAGCATCCGCGCCGCCGCCGGCACGTTCGGTTCGGTCGTGCCCGGCTTGATCAGCTCGACGCCGATCATCAGGCCCTTGCCCCGCACTTCGGCCACGATCGGGCTGTCCGAAGCACGCAGTCCGGAAATCAGCTGCGCCCCGCGAGCCGCGCAGTTCGCCTGGAGGTCGTGGTCCTTGATGTAGTCCAGCACCGCCGTCGCCCCGGCCATCGACACGGGGTTGCCGCCGAACGTCGAGAACGACTGGGCCTGGAAGCAGTCCAAGACGTCCCCGCGGGCCACGACCCCGCCGACCGCGAGGCCGTTCCCCAGCCCCTTCGCGAACGTCATCATGTCCGGGGTCACGCCGTGTGCGTCGATGCCCCAGAAGTGCTCGCCGGTGCGGCCCCAGCCGGTCTGGACCTCGTCGGAGACGAACAGCACGCCGTAGGCGTCGAGGACCTCCTTCATCGCCCGGAACAGCCCGTCCGGCGGGAGGCTGAACCCGCCGACGCCCTGGATGGGCTCGGCGATCAGGCAGGCCACGTCGCCCGCGGTCGCGGTGTCGAGGACGTCTACGAGGTCCGCGACGCAGGCCTTGATGTAGTCCGCGTCGGACAGATCCCGGAACGGGCTGCGGTAGCGGTACCCGCCGTGGACGTAGTTCACCTTGACCGGGCTCAGCGCCGACGCCGACCAGCCGCGGTTGCCCGTGATCGCGACCGTCCCGAAGGACCGGCCGTGGTAGGAGTTCCGCATGGCCAGCACCTGGTTGCTGCGCCGGAACTGCGTCGCGAGCATCAGCGCGGTGTCGTTGGCCTCGCTGCCGGAGTTGGTGAAGAACACCTTCGCGTCCGGGATGTTCGACAGTTTCGCGATCCGCTCGGCCAGCTCCACCTGCGAGCGGATCAGGTACAGCGTCGACGTGTGCAGGATGCCGGTGTCGAGCTGCTTGCGGACCGCGTCGCCGATCTCGGCGACGTCGTAGCCCATCGAGTTGGTCAGCACCCCGGCGAAGAAGTCGAGGTAGGTGCGGCCCTGGGAATCCGTCATGCGCCGGTCGTGCGCGTGCACGATCTCGATCGGCTCTTCGTAGAGCAGGGACATCCAGGACGGCATGACTGCGCGGTGCCGGGCGAGCAGCTCGTCGGTCATCGGGGCGCCTCCTCCGGGGTTTCCCTGGAGTATGAGGAGCCCGTGAACAGCCCTTCAACGATCAGACTGTCGGGATAACCCAGTAGGGCCGCACAGTCTGTACGGACTACCCTCTGTCTTCGTGATTGACCCCAGGACTCTGCGCGATGACCCGGAAGCCGTGCGCGCGTCGCAGCGCGCTCGTGGTGAAGACGAGGGAGTGGTCGACAAGCTGCTCTCCCTCGACACCCGGCGCCGGTCTTCGATCGCGGCCGCGGACAAGCTGCGCAACGAGCAGAAGCTCCTGGGCAAGCAGATCCCGAAGGCCCCGCCGGAGGAGAAGCAGCAGCTGCTGGCCACGGCCAAGGAGCTCGCCGCGCAGGTCAAGGCGGCCGAGGCGGAGCAGAACACCGCGTCGGAGGAGTTCGACCAGCTCTTCCGGACCGTGCCGAACCTGGTGCACCCGGACGCGCCCGTCGGCGGCGAGGACGACTTCGCCGTGGTCAAGCACGTCGGCGAGCCGACGAAGTTCGACTTCGCCCCGAAGGACCACCTCGAGCTGCTCGAAGGCCTCGGCGGCGTCGACATGGAGCGCGGCGCGAAGGTGTCGGGCTCGCGGTTCTACTTCCTCACCGGCGTCGGCGCGCAGCTGCAGCTCGGCCTGCTCAACATGGCCATCGCGCAGGCGCTCGAAAACGGCTTCACGCCGATGATCACCCCGTCGCTGGTCCGCCCCGAGGTCATGGCGGGCACCGGCTTCCTCGGCTCGCACTCGAGCGAGATCTACCACCTCGAGGAAGACGACCTGTACCTGGTCGGGACGTCGGAGGTGCCGCTCGCCGGCTTCCACTCCGGCGAGATCCTCGAGCTCGACGAGGGCTCGAAGCGGTACGCGGGCTGGTCGTCCTGCTACCGCCGCGAGGCCGGCTCGTACGGCAAGGACACCCGCGGCATCATCCGCGTGCACCAGTTCGACAAGGTCGAGATGTTCGTCTACGCCAAGCCGGCCGACGCCGAGGCGGAGCACGCGAAGCTGCTCGGCTGGGAAGAGCAGATGCTCGCCAAGATCGAGGTGCCCTACCGGGTGATCGACACCGCGACCGGCGACCTCGGCACGTCCGCGCACCGCAAGTTCGACTGCGAGGCGTGGATCCCGACCCAGGACACCTACCGCGAGCTGACCTCGACGTCGAACTGCACGACGTTCCAGGCCCGCCGCCTCTCGGTCCGCTACCGCGACGAGAACGGCAAGCCGCAGATCGCCGCGACACTCAACGGCACGCTGGCCACCACCCGGTGGATCGTCGCGATCGTCGAGAACCACCAGCAGGAGGACGGCTCGGTCCGCGTGCCGGAGGCGCTGCGCCCGTTCGTCGGCGGCAAGGAAGTCCTCACCCCTCGCTGAATCGGGCGGATCCGCGGTGCTCGTCCGTTCGTCCCAGTACAGTCCGGGCCGAACGGGAGGATTCATGCGCATGAAGTGGCAGGTGGCGGTGGCGCTGGCCGCGGCGACCGTGGTGACCGGGTGCACGGTGGCGGTCGGCGGTTCGGCGTCGCCGGTGCCCGGCCAGGGCCCGGTCGTCAAGGCCGTAGACGCCTGCAAGCTGCTCGACGAAGCCCAGGTCGACGCCCTCGGCTACCAGCAGCCCGGCAAATCGGTGCCGGAGGACAAGGACCGCCTCCAGCCGCCGACGTGCTTCTGGAGCTTGAAGGACAACGACGACCTGACGGCCGTGCTCAGCATCGGTCTCGCGACGGACATGGACTTCAACGAGTACATCGCCGGCGCCGTCCCGAAGTCCTCGCCGCAGGAGATCGGCGGGCTCACCTGGACGCAGTACGGCTCGATCCTCCCCGACGACTGCACGTTCTACGCCTCGCTCGGCGACAAGTCGTTCGCCTTCGTCGGCGTCTCGACGGGCAAGCTCGAGAAGTCGTGCGAACTGGTGAAGCTGGCGATCCCGCAGGCCGCGGCGCACCTGCCCGGCGGGCAGGACGCGCCGCCGATCACGCCGCAGACCTCGGCGAAGCCGGAGCCGGGCGGACCGCTGCTGTCGGCCGACCCGTGCGCGACGCTCAAGCCGGACCAGGTGGCGCAGCTGAAGAACATCTCGCCCGACGGCGAGAAGACCAACTCGACCGTGATCCCGAACTCGACCTACTGCCTCTGGGACGACACCGACGGCGACGAGGGCCAGAAGGCCTTCGAAGTCTGGTTCGGCCCCAGCACGCCGGTGGCGGACTGGCCCGGCGCGAAGGGCGTCAACCCGACCGAGACCATCGACGTCGGCGGCAAGAAGTGGGGCCTGTACCCGAACATGGGCGGCCTGCGGGCGACCTGCGGTGCGACGCTGCCGGTCACCGAGACGTCGTCGATCCAGGTGGTCAGCGGGTTCATCGGGGACGACACCAAGACCTGCGACATCGTCAAGCAGGCCCTGCCGCTGGTGACGCCGAACCTGCCGGGCTAGCCGTCGGACACCTGGTCGGCGATGTGGCGCGCGATCTCCAGCGCGCTCGTCGCGGCCGGTGACGGCGCGTTCAGGACGTGCACCTGGTCGCGCGCGGTCTCGATGAGGAAGTCGTCGACGAGCGAGCCGTCGCGGCGCATGGCCTGGGCGCGGACGCCGGAGCCGTGGCGGACGATGTCGTCCTCGGTGACGGCCGGGACGAGCCGGGCGAGGCTGGCGGCGAAGCGCTTCTTCGAGAACGAGCGGCGGACCTCGTCGAGCCCGGTCGGGAACGCGTACTTCTTCGCGAGCCGCCAGACGCCGGGGAAGGCCGCGACCTCGGCGACGTCCTTCGCGGAGAAGTCGCCCCAGCGGTAGCCCTCGCGGCGCAGCGCGAGCACGGCGTTCGGGCCGGCGTGCACGCTGCCGTCGAGCATCCGCGTGAGGTGCACGCCGAGGAACGGCAGCGTCGGGTCCGGCACCGGGTAGATCAGGCCCTTGACCAGGCCGCGGCGCTCCGGCTTGAGCTCGTAGTACTCGCCGCGGAACGGCACGATCTTCGCCGACGGCGTGATGCCGGCCATCCGCGCGACGCGGTCGGAGTGCAGGCCGGCGCAGTTGACGAGGGCGTCCGCGACGACGACGTCGCCGCCGGTGGCGACCTCGACCCCGCCGTTCGCGCCGGCCCGGATGGCCAGCGCGGGACTGTCGAGGCGCAGGTCGACGCCGGCTTCGTCGAGCAGCCGGACGAGCGCGTGGCAGACGGCGGGGAAGTCGATGATCCCGGTGGACTCGACCCGCAGCGCGGCGACGCACGAGACCTCGGGCTCGTACTCGCGGGCTTCCGCTGGCGAGATCTTCTTGGCCGGGACGCCGTTGGCTTCGGCCCGCTCGGCGAGGGTGTTCAGCGCGGGGATCTCGCGTTCGTCGGTGGCGACGACGAGCTTCCCGCACACCTCGACCGGCACGCCGTACTGGCGCGCGAAGTCCACGATGGACCGGTTGCCGGCGACGGACATCCGCGCCTTGAACGAACCGGGCTTGTAGTAGAGCCCCGCGTGCACGACGTTCGAGTTGTGCCCGGTCTGGTGGGCCGCCCACCGGGACTCCTTCTCCAGCACGGTGACGTCCAGCCCTCGCCTGGTGAGTTCCCAGGCCACGGCCAGACCGACGATCCCGCCCCCGACGACCACCACGTTGCGCACGATCGACCAGGCTACGCGAGAGCGCGGGTCTTCGGTCAGCCCGCCAGACCGGCCGCGGTCAGCGCCTTCTGCGCGCTCATCCCCGCCCCGGTCGCGTACGCCCGTTCGAAGCCCTCCGCGCCCAGCGATTCCCGCACCCGGGCCCGCACCGCGCCGGCGTCCGGGTCGGCCGCGATCGCCGTTCCCCGGACCCCCGCGGCCGCGCCGAGCAGGAGCGCGGCCGGTTCCGGCTGGGCGGCGCCGGCCAGGCCCTCCAGCGCGAACGCGACGACGTCCCCCGCGTGCCACCGGTGCCCCGCCAGCAGCGCCTCCCGGTGCAGCCGGGCCGCCTCCGCCGGACGTCCTTCCGCCACCGCCAGCCAGCCCAGCGAGATCATCGCGCTCGCCCGGGCCGTCTCCGCCGCGAACGACCCGCCGGGGCACTCCGCCAGCGCGCGCTCGTTCAGCGACCGGGCCGCGGCCAGGTCGCCTTCGTACCGCGCCAGGTTCGCCAGGCCGACGTACGCCGACGCGCGGGACTCCGGCATGCCCGCGCGCCGGGCGGTCGCCGCCGCGAGGTCGTAGTCGGCCTGGGCGCCCGCGCGGTCGCCCGAGAGCAGCCGGGTCCACGCGCGGCGGCAGATCAGGTCGGCGACGTCGTCGGTCGCGCCGATCTCGTGCATCAGGCCCAGTGCCTCGTCCATCAGCGGCAGCGCGGCTTCGTGCTCGCCCCGCCACGTCAGCAGCTGCGACAGGTGGTCCAGCGCCATCGACAGGCCCCACCGCTCGCCGAGCGCGCGGAACTGCGCCGCGCCCTCGCGCAGCCCGTCCTCGGCCTCGGCCAGCTCGCCGGTCATCATCGCGCGCAGGCCGACGCCCATCGGCAGCAACGCCCAGCCCCACGCGTCGCCGCGGGTGAGCAGTCCCTTGCCGCGGCCGAGCATCTGCTCGTCGTCGGCGGGCGGCCCGGCGACGACGCCCATCAGCATCACCAGCATCGGGTTCCGGGGCGTCCAGTCGCCGCCGACCGCGTACCGGCGGACCAGCGGGAGGTACTGCTCCAGTGTCTCGTGGGGGTGCCCGGCCAGCGCGCCGAGCACGCACACCAGGAACTCCTCGGGGTACTGCTCCTGGACCTCCGGGGAACAGCGCGAAACGACCTCCAGCGACAACCCGGCGCCCTCGAACCGCCGGCCGCGCATCCACCAGTACATCGCGAGCGGCGGCACCAGCCGCAGCGCGAGCACGACGTCGTGCGCGGTGGCCCAGCGCAGGGCGGCCAGGACGTTGTCGTACTCGGCGTCGATCCGGTCGAGCCACTCCAGCTGCGCCGCGGTCCGCAGCATCGGGTCGGCTTCCTCGGCGAACCGCAGGAAGTACTCGGCGTGCGCGCGGTGGATCCGGTCGGTCTCGCCCGCTTCGGCGAGCTTCTCCGCGCCGAACGCGCGGATCGTCTCCAGCATCCGGAACCGGCCGCCGACCGCCTCGGCGAAGGACTTGCCCGCCAGCTCCGGCAGCAGGTCGACGTCGGCGCCGCACACCTCGGCGGCGGCCGCGGCGGTCGCGCCGCCGGAGAACACCGTGAGCCGCCGCGCCAGCTCGCGCTCCTCGTCGTCGAGCAGGTCCCAGCTCCACTCGACGACGCCGCGCAGCGAGCGGTGCCGCGCCTCGGCCGTCCGGCTGCCGCGGGCCAGCAGCCGGAACCGGTCGTCGAGCCGGGCCGCGATCTCGCCGGCGGGCAGGGCCCGGACCCGGGCCGCGGCCAGCTCCAGCGCCAGCGGCAGGCCGTCGAGGGCCGCGCAGATGTGCTGGACGTCGCCGATCGTGCTCTCGTCGAGCGCGAACGCGGGATCGCTCGCGGCGGCGCGGTCGGCGAAGAGCCGGATCGCGGCGAACCCGCCCGCCTGCCCGGCGGGCGTCCCGGGCGGCGGGACGGCCAGCCGCGGCACCGGGGCCAGCTGCTCGCCGGTGATGCCGAGCGGTTCCCGGCTGGTCGCCAGCACCCGCAGCCCCGGGCACGCGCCGAGCAGCCGCGCGGTCAGCCGGGCCGCGACGTCGACGACGTGCTCGCAGTTGTCGAGCACCAGCAGCGTCGTCCGGTCGCGCAACGCGCCGATCAGCCGCTCGACCGGATCCTGCGGGCCGCCGCGCGAGCCGTCCCGCAGGCCGAGCGCGGTCAGCACCGCGTGGACGACGCCGTCGCCTTCGTGCGGGGCGAGCTCGACGAACGCGACCGGCCCGGGTTCGGCCGCCGTGACTTCGATGGCCAGCCGGGTCTTGCCGGTGCCGCCCGGCCCGGTCAGCGTCACGAGCCGGCTGCGCGCCAGCAGCTCCGCGACCTGCCGCAGTTCGGTGTCACGGCCGACGAAGCTGGTCAGCTGGGCGGGCAGCGCCGGGATCACCGGCTTCTCGGTCTCGCCGCGGAGCACGGCGAGGTGGGCTTCGGCGAGTTCCGCGCCGGGATCGGCGCCCAGCTCGTCGGCCAGCGTGCGGCGGGCGTCCTCGAACGCGGCCAGCGCGTCCGCGGGCCGGCCCGCCGCGGCCAGCGCCCGCACGAGCTGGGCCCGCGGCCGTTCCCGCAGCGGCCGCGCGGCGACGGTCTCCCGCAGTCCGGTCAGGACGTCTTCGGCCTGCCCCAGCGCCAGCCGGGCCTCGACGTGGTCGTCCGCCGCGTCGGCCCGCAGCTCGTCGAGCCGCGCGGCCTGGGCGGCGGCGAACGGCGCGTCCGCCAGGTCGCTGAACGCCGGGCCGCGCCACAGTGCCAGCGCGTCGCCCAGCAGCTCCGCGGCCCGCGTGGCTTCGCCGTTCTTCAGCAGCGCACGGCCTTCGCGCGCCAGGCGTTCGAAAGCGTGAACGTCCACTTCGTCCGGTGCGACGGCCAGCCGGTACCCGGCCGCGGTGAACTCGACCGAGGCAAGTTCCTTCAGCGCCGTCCGCAGCCGCGACACTTGGGACTGGAGCGCGTTCGCGGCGCCGTCCGGCGGGTATTCGCCGTACATGCCGTCGATCAGCCGCTCGGCCGGGACGAACCGCCCGGCGTCCAGCGCCAGCAACGCCAGCAGCGTCCGCGAGCGCGGCCCGCCCACCGCCACCTGCGTGCCGTCCGGCGCCCACGCGGCGACGGCCCCCAGCACCCCGAATCGCATGCGCCCAGCGTAGGGCGTCGATCGGGCCTCGGCGGGTGTCACTCGAAAGTGGAGTACGGCGTGGGCCTGTGAATCAGCTGAGCGTGCGTATATACACTTCGCCGGGTCCCCACGCAATGGGAGAGGTATGCCGTCCGACAGCATTGCCCTAGGTCAGCCGACCGTCGGCGAGGAAGAACTCGCCGCCGTCGCCGAGGTCTTCCGATCCGGCTGGCTGGCCGGCGCCGGTCCGGCGTGCCGCCGTTTCGAAGAGCGGTTCGCCCAGGTCACCGGCACCGCGCACGCCTTGACGACCGCGAACTGCGGTTCGGCGCTCTTCCTGGGGCTCAAGGTCCTCGGCGTCCGGCCGGGCGACGAGGTGATCGTCGGCGACTACACGTTCCCGGCGACCGGCCACGCCGTCGTCCAAGCGGGCGCGAAGCCGGTCTTCGCCGACATCCGCCCGGACGTCTTCAGCGCCGACCCGGCCCACGTCGAGTCGCTGATCACCGCGAAGACCGTCGGCATCCTCGCCGTCGACGTCGCCGGCCAGCCCGGTGACTTCGACGAGTACCGCGCGATCGCCGACAAGCACGGCCTCTGGCTGTTCGAGGACGCCGCGTGCGCCGCCGGCGCGACGTACAAGACGCGGCCCGCCGGCAGCCTCGCCGACCTCGCCGCGTTCTCCTTCCACGGCCGCAAGGGCATCACCGCCGGCGAGGGCGGCGCGCTCGTCTCGGACCGCGAGGACCTCATCGCGCACGCCCGCAAGCTGCACACCTACGGCATCGAGCCGGCGATCAGCCGCGAGGGCTCGGCCACGCTGCCGATCCCGGAGTTCCACGAGCTCGGCTACAACTTCCGGCTGTCGGACGTCCAGGCCGCGATCATGAACGTCCAGCTCGACCGGCTGCCCGACCTCCTCGCCGCCCGCCGCTCGGTCGCGAAGCGCTACCACGAGGCCTTCGACGACGTCGACGCGCTGACCGTCCCGGTGGAACTGTCCGATCGGGAGCACCCGTGGCAGGCCTACCTGCTCACGGTCGCGCCGGAACTCAGCCGCGACGCGCTGGCCCTGCGGATCCGCGAGCAGGGCGTCCAGTGCAACTTCGGCACCTACGCCTCCCACCTCCAGCCGATCTACGGCCCCCAGGCGCCGCTGCCCGTCTCGGCGGACGCGTTCGCGCGTCAGCTCGCGATCCCGATGCACGCCAACCTCACCGACGCCGAGGTCACCCGCGTCGGCGAGGTCGTGCGCGAAGCCGTGCAGTCCCTGTCCTGAAGCCCCTACCGAGGAGAAATTGGTGTCCGACAAGAAGGTGCTCTTCACCGGGGGCGGTGGGTTCATCGCCGCGCACGTCATCCCGCTGCTGATCGAGGGTGGCTACACGGTCCGGATCTTCGACAACATGACCCGCGGCGACCGCGCCCGCGTCAACGAGTTCGTCGCCACCGGCCAGGTCGAACTGGTCGAAAAGGACGTCCGCTACGGCGGTGCGGTGCGCGAGGCCATGCGCGGCTGCACGCACGTCATCCACTTCGCGACGGTGTCGATCAACAAGTCGATCGCCGACCCGCACGAGTCGATCGACATCAACATGATCGGCAACCACAACGTCTTCGCCGCGGCCGCGGACGAAGGCGTCGAGCGGCTGGTGTTCGCTTCGACCGCGTCGGTCTACGGCGACCCGAAGCGGCTGCCGATGCACGAGGACGACGAGCTCAAGCCGCTCACGCCGTACTGCATCTCGAAGCGCGCGGGCGAGGACATGCTCGGCTTCTACGAGCGCACCAAGGGCCTGTCCTGGAACGCGCTGCGGTTCTTCAACGTGTACGGCCCCGGCCAGAAGATCGAGGCCTACTACACCTCGGTGATCAACCACTTCATCCAGCGCCTGCGCGCCGGCCAGCCGCCGATCATCGACGGCCGCGGCGACCAGTCGATGGACTTCGTGCACGTCGACGACCTCGCGCGGGCCGTCGTCGCGGCGCTGGAGTCGGAGCAGGCGAACCTGCCGATCAACATCGGCACCGGCATCGACACGTCGATCGCGGCGCTGGCCAAGATCCTCATCGAGGCCGTCGGCGTCGACGTCGAGCCGCTGTTCAACGAGCGTGACGTGCTGGTTTCGCGGCGCGCCGCCGACATCACCCGCGCCCGCGAGGTGCTGGGCTGGGAGCCGCGGATCACCGTCGAAGACGGGATGCGGGATTTGGTCAAGGAAACCGAGTGAGTGCCACCGCGGGGCCGGCCCGAGGACGTGCGATGCGCATCGCGGTGGTGAACAACTTCTTCCCGCCCCGCGTGGGCGGGAGCGCGCACATGGCGGCGTCGCTGGCGGCGCAGTTCGTCGAGGCCGGCCACGAGGTCCTGGCGATCACGGCCGCCTACGCCGACGCCCCGGCCGAGGAGAAGCGCGACGGCTATCGCGTAGTGCGCCTCCCGGCCGTGAAGATGCCGCAGATCGGGCTGTCGATCGACTTCGACATGAGCTTCGCCTCGCTGCGCCCTGGCAACTGGCGACGGCTGTGGAAGCTGCTCGACGAGTTCAAGCCGGACGCGATCCACCTGCACGGCCAGTTCTTCGACCTGTCGTGGCTCGCGGGCATCTACGCGCGGCGGCACGGCATCCCGACGCTGCTGACCATCCACACGCTCCTGATCAGCGACAACAAGCTGTACGGCGGCGTGTTCCGGCTGCTGGACGCGGTGCTCGTGCGGCCGATGCTGGCCTACATCAAGCCGCGGTACGTCATCCTCGACAAGCTGGGCGTCGACTACTGCGTCGACCGCTACGGCACGAGCGACGAGAACTCGGAGTACTTCCCGATCGCGGTCGACACCGGGCACTTCGCGAAGCCGGTGACGAAGGACGTCCGCGCGGAGCACGAAATCGGCGACGCACCGCTGATCGTCTCGCTGGGCCACGTCATCCCGCTGCGCAACCGGCTCCCGCTGATCGAAGCCCTGCCGTCCATTTTGGACAAGCACCCCGGCGTCCGGGTGATCGTCGTCGGCCGCGTCTACCACGACGCGTTCCTCAAGCGGGCGGCCGAACTGGGCGTCTCGGACGCGCTGGTCGTCACGGGCGCGGTCCCGAAGGAGGATGTCCCGGCGTACTTCGCGGCGGCGGACATCGTGACCCACGACCTCAACGGCGGCTGCGGCACGGCGTCCCTGGAGGCGATGCTCTCGGGCACGGCGACGATCGCGTCGGTCACCGAGGACAACTACCCGGGCATCGAGCTGCGCAACGGCGAGAACGTGCTGCTGGTGCGTCCCGACGATTCGGAAGCCGTGGCGCGCACGGTGATCGAGCTGCTCGACGACCCGGACCGCCGGGCCCAGATCGCCCAGCGCGAGAGCGAGATGGTGCGGTCGAACTTCGGCCTCGACGTCGTCGCGGAGGAACACCTTCGTACCTTTGAGAAGCTGGTGTCGGAAGCCGATGTTCTTCGATGACGAGCGCAGCCACCGGCTGCGCCCGCAGATCCTGACCGAGCTCGTTTCGCAGTACATGAACGACGCCGAGCGCGCTCAGTTCTACGGGCTGCCCTCGACGTGCCGCGTGCGCGAGCGCGTGAAGATCATCAGCCCCGAGAACCTCAAGATGGGCGACCACTGCTGGGTCGGCGAAGGCGCGGCGCTCGACGCGAGCGGCGGCCTGGAGATCGGCGAGCACACCAGCATCGGCCTGAACACGCTGATCTTCACGCACTCGAGCTGGCTGGCGAACATGACGCTGCAGAACCATTCGGGCAGCGACCTGATCGAGCGCAAACCGGTGAAGATCGGCAAGGGCTGCTTCATCGGCGGCCTGGTGGTCATCATGGCGGGTGTGACGATCGGCGACTTCGCGACCGTGCAGCCGAATTCGGTGGTGGCGAAGGACGTCCCGCCGCGCACCCTGGTGGCGGGCAACCCGGCGCGGGTGTTCCAGCGGTACGACGAGGAGTACATCCAGTCCGAAGTGGACCGGGTGCGGGCGGAAAACGCGCGGCGCCGGGAGATCGCGGAAGAACGCGGCGGTGACGCTACCGGCTGGGGCGCGCCGTCCGGGGACTTCTCGGCGTAGCGACCCGGCAGGCTGACGTGTCGTGGAGTGGCCGCGTCCGGGGCTGCACCACCAGAGCGCTGCCGCCCGGCTGACTTACCTCGTGGACGAGTGGCTGACGGATGGCTGCTCCATGCTGAGCGGAGTCGAGCTGGTCCCCTCGGAGGCGCCGCTGACGGTGCGCGTACCCGAGGCCGGGATCGAGTAGTACTGGATCGTCGACCTCGACGCCCCGGTCAGCCTGCTCACCTTCCGGTCGGTCGAAGGGACTATGCCCTCACGACCAGGCGGGCCCAGCGGCCGTAGCTGGATGACGGCAGCGCCGGCGCCGACCGCCGGCGCCGCCGTCGTGAAACCGCCCGCGCGGACCCCGAAGCAGGTCAGCGTCCGCTCGGCGGCGAAGCTCGCGCACGGAAGCGCACGTCCGACAATCTAGTCGCCTGTGACCGAGCGCGAGATATCGGTTACACAACGTTTAAAGGCGCTCGCCGAGCAGTTTCGCGAGGGATTCGCAGACGTCGGCCCGGCTGCGCCCCATTTCGACCTCGGCGACCCGCAGCTGGCCGTGCGCGTGCTTGGCCACCACGACCAGCGAGCTGTAGCCCTTCCCGTAGCAATAGCTCGCCAGCTCACCCGCGCCCGTCACCGGCTTCGCGGGGTCCGAGCACTCCGACTCCAGCTGCTTGACCATCGCGGCCGGCGACTTGCCGCCCGGGATCGCGAGGACGTACAGCTCGCCGACCGGGTACGAGCACCGGAACGCCTTGCCGGGGCCGATCTGCTCGGGCGGCATCTCGCTCGGCTCCCGCGAGTTCCAGGCGACGCCGAGGATCTGCGCGAACTCGACGTTGCCCAGAAGCGGACAGGCGCCGGTCAGCTTGGCCGGCGACACCGCCGGCGTGAAGGTCGGCGTCGGCGGCGTGGTCGGCTTCGGCTTGCTCGTCGAGGTGGACGGCGGTGGCGGCGGGGGCGCGGCCGCGGTCGTGGAGCCGCCCGAACACGCTGCGACGCAGGTCAGCAGGCACGCGGCGGCGAGGATCCCCCTCAGTGAGCGCATGGGGTCAATCTAACCCGGGCGTACGCTCGAATGATCGACGAGCAACCTTTCCGCGGCCCGCCCGTCGCAGGGTGAGGAACAGGGGGTGAGCATGGCGCGCGGCGACGAGGAGTTCGCGGAGTTCGTCCGCGCGTCTTCGGCCCGGCTCACCCACGCCGCGTTCCTGCTCACCGGCGACCGCCACCAGGCCGAGGACGCCGCCCAGACCGCGTTCACCCGCACCTACGCCGCCTGGTCGCGGGTGCGGCACAAGGACGCCTACGGCTACGCGCGCACCGTCCTGATGAACCACGTCATCGACGGCTGGCGGCGCCCGATCCGCGAGTACGCCACCGAGGCGATGCCCGAACGGCAGGACCGCCTCGACGTCGACAAGGCCGTCACCCAGCGGGCCTGGCTCACCGCCGTGCTCAAGACGCTCACCGACCGGGAACGCGCCGTCGTCGTGCTCCGGCACTTCTTCGACCTACCGGAAGCCGACGTGGCCCGTGAGCTGGGGGTTTCGCTGGGTACCGTGAAGAGCACGAATTCGCGGGCGCTGGCCAAGCTGCGGATCGAAGCGGGCACCGAAGACACGCTGATCGGAGGAGGTGGGCGGTGAACGACCTCGACGACTTCCGCGCCGCGCTCCGGCAGCCGCCCGACGAGCCCTTCGCCGAGCCGGATCTGGCCGCGATCATGGCCGGCGGGACGCGCTTGCGGCGACGCCGTCGGGTCCTCACGAGCGCCGCCGGGATCGCCGCCGCGGCCGTCGTCGTGCTCGTCGTCGGCTTCGCCATCCAGGTGCGGCAGCCCGCGCCCGCACCGGTCGCGCAGCCGCCCGCTCCCGTCGTGACGACGCCGACGCCGGCGCCCTCGACCGCCGCGGAGCAGCCGGTGGGAGACGTCATCGGGACCGGGATCAAGACCGCCCGCGGCGAGATCGTCTTCTTCGCGCGGGCGGTCGACCTGCCCGAGCTGCCGGACACCCACTTCGGGCTGGTGGCCGGGTTCCGCTCCGGGGAGACCCTGGAGTCCGTGCTGATGACCAACGAGTTCCGCGGCTCCGACCGGTCGTTCGGCTTCCACGCGACCGACGGCGGCGAGCTCTCCGGCGACGAGGTCATCCCCGTCTTCGGCTACTTCGCCGGCCAGGTCGCGCGGATCACGACGACCGTGCACGGCAAGACCGTCGACGCGAACCTCGCGAAGTGGACCGCGGACCCGAACGTCGTCATCTTCTGGTTCGACCCCGCCGCCGTCCCGAACTCCGCCGTCCTGACGCCGCTGATCGCCTACGACGCCGCCGGGAAGCGGCTCACCAAGTAGGCGGTACCCGCGAGGGTGGCACGGGCGTAAGAAACCCACCGTGACCTCTCGACGAGCGTTCCTCACCGCGACGGCCGCACTCGGACTGGCGGCGTCGGCGGCCCCGGCCGGTGCCGCCGAACCCGGCGATCGCGGGCCCGGTGTCCCGGTCCGCCCGCAGCGTCCCGGCCCCCAGCTGCGGGCCCTGCTCCGCCAGGTCGACGAACGGCGGATCGAAGCGACCGTCCGGCGGCTGGCCGCGTTCGGCACGCGGCACACGCTGTCCGCGCAGGACGACCCGGTCCGCGGCATCGGCGCCGCGCGCGACTGGCTCTTCGCGCAATACCAGCAGATCGCGGCCGCGTCCGGTGGCCGGATGACCGTCGAGCTGCAGTCCTACGTCCAGCCGCCCGCTGACCGGATCCCGGTGCCGACCACCATCACCAACGTCGTCGCGACGCTGCACGGCGCCACCGACCCGGGCCGCGTGTACGTCGTTTCAGGGCACTACGACTCGCGCCGCACCGACGTCATGGACTTCACCGGGGACGCGCCGGGCGCGGACGACGACGCTTCGGGCGTCGCGGTTTCGCTGGAGCTGGCGCGGGTGCTCTCGACGCGGCAGCCGGCGGCCACGATCGTCTTCGCCGCTGTCGCGGGCGAAGAGCAGGGCCTGTACGGCTCGCGGTACATGGCGCGGCAGTTCAAGGCCGCCGGCACCGACGTCCAGGCGATGTTCACCGACGACATCGTCGGCGCCAGCCGGGCCGACGACGGCACGCGCGACCCGTTCACGATCCGGCTCTTCGCCGAGGGCGTCCCGACCGCGGAGACGCCGGCCGAGGCGAACCTGCGCCGCAGCATCGGCGGCGAGAACGACTCCCCGCCGCGGCAGCTGGCCCGGTTCGTGAAGTCCGTGGCGGAGAACGACGCGACCGGCATGACGGTCCGCGTGATCTACCGCCGGGACCGCTACCTGCGCGGCGGCGACCACATCGGCTTCCTCGAGCAGGGCTACCCGGCGGCGCGGTTCACCGAGCCGAACGAGGACTTCGCGCACCAGCACCAGGACGTCCGCGTCGAAAACGGCGTCCAGTACGGCGATCTGCCGGAGTTCTGCGACTTCCCGTTCATCGCCAGGGTCGCGCGGGTCAACGGCGCCGCGCTGTGGTCCCTCGCGACGGCGCCGGGCACCCCGAAGGGCGTGAAGATCCGGACGGCCGCGCTGACGAACGACTCCGAACTGCTCTGGGACGCCACCCCGGGCGCCACCGGCTACGAGGTCCTCTGGCGCGAGACGACGGCGCCGGACTGGACGCACGCGCTCGACGTCGGCCCGGCGCGGACGGCGAAGATCGACCTGTCCAAGGACAACGTCTTCTTCGGCGTCCGCGCGGTGGGCCCCGACGGCAGCCGGAGCCCGGCCGCCTTCCCGGTGCCGGTGAGCTAGGCGGCGGCCTGCGTGAGCACCTGCTCCACGACGTGGTGCGAAGGCAGGATCAGGTCGCGCTCGGTGTCGGCGTCGACCTTGCCCTCCAGCAGGTCGCAGAAGCGGTCCAGCTGGGTGGCCAGCGGCTCGCGGGCGGTGACCAGCTCCGGGATCTCGATCACCGTCTGCTGGCGGTAGCCGAGGCCGTCCGGGGTGACGGAGTCGTGCGAGACGTGCCGGTAGATCGTGACGTCGCGGCGCAGGAGGTCGATCTCGATCAGCCGGTCCAGCTCCGACACCACCAGCGAGCGGACCTTCTTCTGGCCCAGCCGCGACGCCGAAACCGTGGCGAGGCCGGTCGGGAACGACAGCACCGTTTCGATGGTGTCCTCCGCGCCCTCGACCGACGACGGGTGGAAGTACCCCGCGCCAGACGTCACGCGGGCCGGGGTCGCGCCGCCGAAGAACTGGATCGCCAGGTCGACGTCGTGCACCAGCAGGTCCCACGCGACGCCGGTCTTGATGCGCGGCGCGTACGGGCCGTGGCGGCGGGCCATCAGGTGCACCGGCTCCTGCACCAGCGCCCGCGCGGTCATGACCGCCGGGTTGTAGCGCTCGAGGAGCCCGCACATCAGCGGGACGTCCTTCTTCGCCGACAGCCCGACGATCTCCTGGGACTTCTCGTAGCTGTTGCAGACCGGCTTTTCCACCAGCATCGGCTTGCCCTGGCCGAGGATCTCCTGCGCCAGGTCGTAGTGCGCTTCGGTGGCCGACGCCAGCACGACGGCGTCCACATCGGACAGCGAGCCGATCTCCGGTGTCCACCGGGTTTCGTAGCGGTCGGCGACGGCCTTGCCCGCTTCCTCGCGCGGATCGATCACGCGGACCAGGTCGACGCGCTCGTTCCCGGCGAGCACGCGAGCGTGGAGGGAACCCATGTTCCCGGTACCGACAAGAGCGATCCGATGCGTCATGCGCCCAGTACCTCGCGAACGGTTTCGATGATGGTGTCCAGGTCGGACTCGGTCAGGTGCGGGTGCACCGGCAGCGAAAGCGCCTGCTCCGAAACGGCCTTCGCGACCGGGAAGTCTTCGACGCGCGCGCCCGGGATCAGGTCGTGACCCGCGTAGCAGTCGTAGTCGAAGACGATCTTGGGGTAGTAGATGCCGTTGCCGATGCCGCGCTCGGTGAGCGCCGCGGCCAGCTCGTCGCGCGAGAGGAACGCGTGCGGGCCGACCAGCACGGTGTACTGGTGCCACACGTGCTCGCGGCCCGGCAGCACCTTCGGGACGTCGAGGCCCGGCGTGCCCGCGAGGCCTTCCGAGAGCCGCTTCGCGTTGGCCTGGCGGGCGGCGGTCAGCTGGTCGAGCTTCGCCAGCTGCGGGATGCCGACCGCCGCGTGCAGGTCGGTCATCCGGTAGTTGTGCCCGGCGACCTCGTACTGGTAGCGGGCGCGCATGCCCTGGTTGCGCAGCACGCGCAGCTTGTCGGCCAGCGCGTCGTCGTCGGTCGTGATGACGCCGCCCTCGGCGGTGGTGATGTTCTTCGTCGCGTACAGCGAGAAGCAGCCGATGCCGAACGAGCCGGCCTGCTTGCCTTCGAAGGACGCCCCGACGGCCTGCGCCGAGTCCTCGATCACCTGGAGGCCGTGCTCGGCGGCCAGCGGCCCGAGCTTGCCCATGTCCGCGGTCTGGCCGTAGAGGTGCACCGGCATGAGCACCTTCGTGCGGTCGGTGACCGCGGCCGCGACGGCGTCGGGGTCGATCGCGAAGTCGTCGCGCCGGATGTCGGCGAACCGGACGGTCGCGCCGGCCTCGAGGATCGCGTTGAGCGTCGCGACGAAGGTGAACGGCGAGGTGATCACCTCGTCACCCGGCTTCAGGTCGAGGACCTGGAGGGCGGCGACCAGCGCGGTGGTCCCGTTGTTGACCGCGATCGCGTGCTTCGTCCCGGAGACGGCCGCGAAGGCGTCTTCGAAGCGCTTGACCATCGGTCCCTGTGCGATGGCGCCGGAGCGCAGCACCTCGACGACGAGGTCCTCCGCGTCGCGGACGTCGACCACAGTGATGGGGATCATGGGCAGTCTCTCTCGGCAGGCGATTTCGGCGCGTCCGGTACAGTGAGCCGCCGGTTCTGCGCCCGGCCGCCCTGCAACAACGCGGGCCACACGTTACCGGGCGCGGTAGCACGCCCAGTACCCAGCCGCCGACGAACGGACGACCACCCGTGGCCAACCGCATCCACCCGACCGCCGTCATCGGCGAAGGCGTCGAACTCGGCGAGGACAACGTGATCGGGCCGTTCGCGGTGATCGTCGGGCCCACGCGCATCGGCGACGGCAACTGGATCGGCCCGCACGTGACGATCGGCACGCCCGGCGAGGACCGCGGCCGCCCGCACCCCGCGGCCTGGGATGAAGCCCCCGTCGGTGACCCGGATCACGACGGCCACGGCGTGGTCATCGGCAGCCGCAACCGCCTGCGCGAGTACGTGAGTGTCCACCAAGGGACCTGGCGGACAACGACGGTCGGCAGCGACGGCTACTACCTCCGCAACTCCCACATCGCGCACGACTGCCTGGTCGGCGACGCCGTGACGATCGCTTCCAACGCCGTCACGGGCGGCCACTGCCACATCTGGGACGGCGCCAACCTGGGCATGGGCGCGATCCTGCACCAGAAGGTCGTGATCGGCCCCGGCGCGATGATCGGCATGGGCTCGGCGGTGCGCCGCGAGATCGGCGCGTTCACCATCGCCGTCGGCAACCCGGCCCGCGTGACCGGCGTCAACGTGGTGGGCCTGTCCCGCCGCGGTCTCGACGAGGCGACCGTCGAGGCGCTCGGGCCGTGGCTGAAGGGCAAGGAAGGTCTCCCGGACGTCACGCTGCCCGAAGACCTCTCTACCTTGGTAAAGGCGTGGGACGCCCGCCCGCGCGAAGAGCACTAGGAGCAATCACCATGGCGGATGTCGCCCCCAAGCTGCGCGAGGTCTTCGTCGAGGCGCTGGACCTCGACGCCGACGTGGACGTCGAGAACCTGAAGTACCGCGACCTCGAGGCGTGGGACTCGGTCGGCCACATGGCGCTGGTCGCGGCCATCGAGGACGAGTTCGACGTCGAGTTCGACACCGACCAGGTCATCGACATGTCGAGCTTCAAGGTCGCCGTGGACATGGTCACCGAGCTCCAGTCGAAGAATGACTGATCTTTCCGGTCGCGTCGCGCTCGTCACCGGCGGGACGCGGGGGATCGGCCTGGCCACCGCCCGCGCGCTCGCCGAGGCGGGCGCGACGGTGGTGCTCACCGGCCGGGACGAAGCCCGGGCCAAGGAGGCGGCCGCTTCGGTGGGCGCGGCCTCCGGGCTCGCCCTCGACGTCACCGACGCCAAAGCGGTGTCGTCGCTGGTCAGGGGCGTCGCGAAGGAGCACGGCAGGCTCGACATCGTCGTGGCGAACGCCGGGATCATGGAGGACGCGCTCCTCGGGATGATCCGCGAGGAGCTCGTCGACACGACGCTGAGCACGAACGTCGCCGGCACGCTGCACACCGTCCAGGCCGCGGCCCGGGCGATGATGCGGAAGAAGACCGGCGCGATCGTGGTGCTCGCCTCGATCGTCGGCGAGCACGGGAGCGCCGGTCAGACGGTGTACGCGGCGTCGAAGGCAGCGGTGGCGAACATCGCGAAGTCGGCGGCGAAGGAGCTCGGCCGGTCCGGCATCCGCGTCAACGCGGTCGCGCCGGGCGTGATCGAAACCGACCTGACCGCGGGCCTGAGCGAGGACGCGAAGGCGGAGAACGCCGGCAAGACGCCCCTCGGGCGCCTCGGCCGCGCGGAAGAAGTGGCGAACGCGATCCGGTTCCTGGTGAGTGATGAGGCTTCGTTCATCACCGGTCAGGTGCTGGGCGTCGACGGAGGCTTGGTGTTGTGACGCTGTTGGGTGCGGGAGCCCGGCTGGTCGATGTGGCCGGGGGCCGCACGCTGGCGGGCGCGGAACTGTCGGCCGAGGTCGGCAAGCGGATGGAAGAGCTGGCCGGGCTGCCGGTCGGCGTCGTGTTCGCGCGAATGTCGGTCGACCTGCCGAGCGTGCTGACCTACCTCGGCGCGTTCGAATCCGGCCGGGCGATCGCGCTGATCGACCCGGCGCTGGACGCCGACGTGCTGGCCGGGCTGGTCTCGCGCTTCCGCCCGGCGGCGGTGCTGTCGGCTTCGGGCGACGCGCCCGACGGGTACAGCGTGCAGGGCTCCGACTGGGTCCGCTCCGCGGAAGAGGGCGTCCAGCCGCACCCCGACCTGGCCGTGCTGCTCCCGACCAGCGGGTCCACCGGCAACCCGAAGCTCGTGCGGCTCTCGCGGCAGGCGATCCTGGCCAACGCCGACGCCATCGCGCAGGTGCTGCACATCGACGCCGACGAGGTCGCGCCCACCTGCCTGCCGCTGCACTACAGCTACGGCCTGTCGGTGCTGAACTCACACCTGGTGCGGGACGCGACCATCGTCATCGAGCCGTCCGGCGTGCTCGGCCGCGGCTTTTGGGACGCGGTGAACACCTACGGCGTCACGTCCCTTTCGGGCGTCCCGTACCACTACGAAATGCTGCGGCGGCTCAAGTTCGACCCCGCGAAGTACCCGACGCTGCGCACGCTGACGCAGGCCGGCGGGAAGCTGCGCGACGACCTGATCGCCGAGTTCAACGACAAGATGCTGGCCGTCGGCGGCCGGATGTACGTCATGTACGGCCAGACCGAGGCCGCGCCGCGGATGACGACCGTGCCCGCCGAACGGCTGGCCGAAAAGCTCGGTTCCGCCGGGCCGGCGCTGCCGGGCGGGAAGTTCTCGGTCCGTCGCGACGACGGGTCGGAGACCACGCACCCGAAAATTGTCGGTGAGGTCGTCTACCGTGGGCCCAATGTGATGCTGGGTTACGCGGACGACGAGTCCGGCCTGGCCAAGGGCGACGAATACGGCGGCGTGCTCGCCACCGGTGACCTCGGGTACCTCGACGAAGAGGGGTACCTGTTCATCACCGGGCGGCTCAAGCGCATCGGCAAGGTGTTCGGCAACCGCGTCAGCCTCGACGACCTCGAGCAGGCGGCCCGCGCGGCGGCGGTCGGGATCGACGTCGTGGCGGCGGTGCCCGCCGGCGACAAGGTCGTGCTGTTCGCGGAGGGTGTCGACAAAGCGATCTGCAAGGACGCGTCGAGGGCGCTGTCCGAGCGGCTGCACCTGCACGCCAGCGGGTTCGACGTCCGCCCGATCGACACCGTGCCGCTGCTGGCCAGCGGCAAGATCGACTACCGGTCCCTGGAGGCGAAGGTATGAGCGTGTTCACTCGGTCGCAGGCTGACCGGGAGGCCTTGCTGCTGCCCGAACTGGCCTCGTTGACGGCCCACCACCGGGCAAACTCCGAAGGCTATGACCGGATCCTGTCGTCGCTGGGAATCGCGCCGGACGCGGCTTTCGGCTCGATCGCCGACCTGCCGTGGCTGCCGGTGCGGATGTTCAAGACGCACGACCTGAAGTCGGTGCCGGACAGCGAGGTCTTCAAGACGCTGACGTCGTCGGGCACGACGGGGGCCGGCGCGTCGCGGATCTACCTGGACAAGGAGGCGGCGGGCGCGCAGACCAAGCAGCTCGGCGCGACCCTGCAGGAGGTCCTCGGCGGCGAGCGGCTGCCGATGCTGATGGTCGACACCATCGGCATCATCAAGAACCGCCGCTCGTTCTCCGCGCGCGGCGCGGGCGTGCTGGGCATGGCGAACTTCGGCCGCAAGCACACGTACGTGCTCGACGAGAACGACAAGCCCGACGTCGAAGCCGTCAAGAAGTTCCTGGCCGAGTACGGCGACAAGCCCTTCCTGATCTTCGGCTTCACCTTCATGGTCTGGCTGTACCTCTACGAGGTCGCGCGGGACAACGGCCTCGACCTGTCGAACGGCATCCTGATCCACTCCGGTGGCTGGAAGAAGCTGATCGACCGCGCGGTCGACAACACCGAGTTCCGGCGGCGCTTCAAGGAAGACACCGGGCTCACCCGGATCCACAACTACTACGGGATGATCGAGCAGATCGGCACCGTGTTCGTCGAGGGCCCGTCCGGCAACTCGCTGTACTGCCCGGACTTCGCCGACGTCGTGATCCGGAACCCGGAGACGTGGGAAGAGCAGCCGGTCGGCGAGCCGGGCGTGATCGAGGTCGTCTCGACGCTGCCGACGTCGTACCCGGGCCACGTGCTGCTGACCGAAGACCTCGGCGTCTGCAACGGCATCGACGACGGCGACTGGCCGGGCAAGCACTTCTCCGTGCTCGGCCGGCTGCCCAAGGCCGAGGCCCGCGGCTGTTCGGACACCTTCTCGGGAGCGGCGGCGTGACTTCCCTGACCCAGCGTTTCCCCGAGTCGGCTCCGGTCGAGGTCGGTTCCCTGGTCGAGCAGCTGCGCGCCGAGCCGCCCGGTGGCCGGCTGCGCGTCGGCGACCCGCGGATCGTCGAGTTCGTCACGAAGTTCGCCCGCAAGCTGCTGGCCCCGGCCACCGCCCGGCGGTTCCCGGAGCTGGCGTCGCTCGGCTTCTTCCTGCGCAAGGGCGAGATCGCCAAGGCGCTGTCCACTCTGGACACTTCGGGTAGCGCGCTGCGGTTCCCGCGTGGCCTGGTGTTCCACGTGCCCCCGGCGAACGTCGACACGATCTTCGTCTACTCCTGGGCGCTGTCCGCGCTGGCGGGCAACCACAACGTCGTCCGGGTCTCGTCGCGCTCGGCGGGCGCCGCGGAGGCGGTGCTGGAGGCGCTGAACGCCGCACTGTCCGAAGTGGACGCTTCGGTCGCGGAGGCCGTCACGGCGACCCAGCGCATGGTGACCTACGACCGCAGCGACGAGGTGAGCGGCGCCCTGTCCCTGGCCGCCGACCTGCGCGTCATCTGGGGTGGCGACGGCTCGGTCGCGGCGCTCCGGAAGTACCCGCTGGCGCCGCACGCCCGTGACCTGACGTTCCCGGACCGCTCGTCCTTCGCCGTCGCCTCGGTGGCGGGCTGGCAGCGGGCCTCCGAAGCGGAGCGCCGCGCGGCCGCCGAGGGCTTCTACAACGACTCGTACTGGTTCGACCAGGCCGCTTGCTCGTCGCCGCGCGCGGTGTTCTGGGTCGGCGACGAGGCCGGGGCGCGCGAGGCCGGCCAGGAGTTCCGCACCCTGCTGGCGGCGGTCCTGGAGACGAAGCAGCACGTCACCGAGCCCGCGATGGCCGTCCAGAAGCGCGTGTCGGCGTACGGCGCGGCGGTCGACGGCCTGGTCAAGGAGATCGCGTTCCAGGGCAACGGCCTGGCGACCCTCGAGCTGGCCGACCCGGCGGTGCTGCCCCGCGAGTGGCTCGGCGCGGGCACGTTCGCGAACGCGCAGGTGTCCACTTTGTCCGATCTGGTGCCGATCGTCCTCCGCAAGGACCAGACGGTCAGCCAATTCGGCTTCACCGCCGAGGAGCTGACGGCGTTCGCGCACGAGCTGGCGGGCCGCGGAGTCGACCGGATCGTGCCATTCGGCAGCGCCCTGACGTTCTCGGCGGTCTGGGACGGTTACGATCTGCTCTCCGAGTTCAGCCGCCTGGTCACGGTGCAGGCCTGAGGAGACCCGTCGATGACGACAGTTGAGGACTTGCCGGCTGCCGGCAAGCCGCCGAAGTCCACCAAGGCGAAAGTCCTCGACGTCGTCAGATGGGTCGCGATCCTGCTGGTCATCGGCTTCGCGGCCAAGCAGCTCGCCTCGAACTGGGGCGAGTTCTGGCACACCCTGCGCGACGTCGCCTGGCAGTCGTCGCTGCTGAGCCTGCTCGCCCTGGTCGCGGCGATCATGGTGTCGACCTGGGGCTGGCAGGTGATGGTCGACGACCTCGGCAAGCCGATCGGCTACGCCCGCGGCGCCCAGATCTGCCTGGTCGGCTCGCTCGGCAAGTACGTGCCGGGCTCGGTGTGGGCGTACCTCCTGCAGATGGAGCTGGGCCGCAAGGCGGGCCTGGCCCGGGCCCGGATCTTCACCGGCTCCCTGATCCAGCTGGGCGTCGGCGTGGTCTCGGCGCTGGTGGTGTCGCTCCTGGCGGCCCCGGGGGTGTTCAGCAACAGCCCGCGCGCGCTGTGGCTGTTCGTGCTCATCCCGGTCGGCCTGGCCATGCTGCACCCGAAGGTCCTGACCTGGGGAACGTCGCTGGTGCTGCGCATCCTCCGCCGCCCGCCGCTGGCCCACCCGCTGGGCTGGAAGGTGGTCGGCAAGGTCTTCGGCGCCTCGACGGCGGCCTGGTGCCTGCAGGGCATCCACCTCTGGCTGCTGGCCAACTCGGTCGGCACCCCGGGCTTCAGCGGCTTCGTGCTCTGCGTGGGCGCGATGGCGGTGGCGATGACGGTCGGCACGTTCGCGTTCATCCTCCCCAGCGGCGTCGGCGTCCGCGAGGTGGCCCAGGTCGCGGTCCTGACGGCGAGCGGCCTGACGGTCGGCCAGGCCACGGCCTTCGCGGTGGCCTCCCGCGTGATGTTCACGGTGGCCGACCTCCTGACGGCGGGCATCGCCGCGGTGGCGGCCCGCTCGACCAGCCCGGTGACCACCGCCGCCTGACCGGAGTTGCCCACCGCCGAGACCCGTCCGGCTTGGCGACGAGGCTCTGTCCGGCTATCTCGCTGCACCTGCTCGGCCCTCAGCCCGCGCGCGTGGCCGGCCCGCTCCATCCTCGCCCACCTTGCGAGCCCTGGCGCCGCCCAGTCCTCACCCAGCTCCGCCTGGCTCCCGGTGGCGTTCGGGGTCCCAGGTCAGGGCTACACCAAGGTCGCGAATGAGTCATTCGCGACACCGCAGAAGCCGCCGGTGCCGCCCGACCTCACCGGGACACCGGCATGAAGGGGCGTGACCGGACCCTGCCAGGCCCGCGACCGGCGCGCCGATCCGACTCCGCCGACGCCGTCCACAGGGTCACCCACAGGTTGTCCACAGGGCTTACGCACATGTGGACAACTCGGGGTCAGGCCACCAGCCGGTAGATCACCGCGTCCGAGTTGCGGAAAGCCTCCTTCAAGAACGGCGCACCCGCCAATCCGATCAACCCCGGCTGATAAGGCTTTCCTGGCTCCGTCGACGGCTTGCCCAAAATCACCCAATGCACGTTCAACCGCCGCACCGCGGCACGCACCGCGGGGTCGCTCTCGTAATCGTGAAACCGCTCCGCCAGCAAGAGCGCGTCCTTCGGCGGCAAAGTTTCGTCGAAATGCCCGGCGACCGTGCGAATACCCGACAAAGCATAGGTCCACGCCGTTCCGTCGAAACGGTCGTTCATCGCCCATTCGCCCGGGCGCGCGAGCCGGCCGAGTTCCTCCATCGCGGCGATCTCGCCGGGCGTCGTGCGCAGCTTCGCCGGGTCCGCCGCCTGGTAGCCGGTGTACACGCGGGCGCCGTTGGAGCGGACGTACAGGCCGTTCGACAGCACCACGAACCCCAGCAGCACCACCACCGCGGTGGCCACCGCCGGGATCCGGGCGGGCAGGCGGTCGCGCAGCCAGGCCTGTGCCGACGCCAGGCCGTGCGCGGCCAGGACGGACAGCGGGATCGCCGCCATCGAGAAGAAGCGGTACGGGTCGTCCCACCACGGGCGGGACAGCGCCATCACGATCGGCGCGTTCGACGACGCCACCGCGATGTACGCCAGGCCCGTCACGGCCGCCGTCAGGCCGATCCAGCGCAGCGCGCCCGCCCGCGCGAAGAACACGATGCCCAGGAACAACGCCACCGAGAGCCATACCTGCGGGTGCGGCTCGAAGTGCTGGAACCCCAGCAGCGCCCCCAGCGCCGTCGACGCGCGGTACTCGCTAGGCCAGCCGTAGTACGGCACCGCGCCGGTGGCCAGGCCCAGCGCGCCGGACAGCTGCAGCCACGCCACCACCAGCGACGCCACCGCGATCGGCAGCAGCGCGAGCAGGTCGCGGCCGATCCGGCGCCACCCCGTGAGCCAGCGCTGCACCAGCAGCGGCCCGGCGAACAGGATGCCGCCGAACAACGTCGACGAGTGGACGCACAGCAGGCCCACACCGGCCAGCACCAGCACCAGGCCGGTGTCCGGCGCCGCCCGCTCGAGGTACCGGTGCAGGGCCACCGCGCCCAGCGGCGTCAGCGCCACCCCCAGCGCGAACGGCAGCAGCGGGCCGCGGTCCATCGACTCGTAGACGCCCATCACCGGCGCCACCGCCGTCAGCGCCACCGCGCCGGCCAGCACCGCGCGGCCGCGGAACTCGCGCACCAGCGTCACCAGCGACAACGCGAGCAAGCCCGGCAGCAGCACGGTGTTCGCGTCCAGCGTCTCCGGGATCGACGCCCCGCTCAGCCGGTAGGTCACCGAGGCCAGCAGGTGGTACCCGTTCGGGTAGAACACCGGCGCCGCGTCCCCGTACCAGTTCACCTGGCCGGTGCCGAACAGGCCGCCGTCGCCGGTGTCGGCGATGTAGCGGACCGCGTTGCCGTGGTAGACCGCGTCGAAGCCCTGCGGCAGCGCACCGAGGCGGCCCATTCCGAGCAGGGCCGCGGACAGGCCGGCGGCGGCCGCGACGAGCAGGCACGCCCCCACCGCGAGGTGCCCGCGCCGCGCCCACAAGCCGGGCTCCGGCTCCGGCGGCCGGCGGCGCACCGCCAGTTTCCGGGCACCGAACGCGACCGCGACGAAAACGACCGTGGAAACGGCGTAAGTCACCGCGTTGAAGGGCAATCCCAGCGCCGCGGTCCACGGTCCGGTCAGCCCGCCGATCGCGTAGCTCGACAACGGCGCCAGCCCGGCCAAGGCCCAGCCGCGCAAACCGGCCGCGAGACCGAGCAGCAGTCCCGGGACGGCGATGACGACAATGGCGGTACAGACGGAAAGCACGGTGGAGAGTAAGCCGACGAAGATCGGCCTCGCGTCGCGGGGTGAGGAGTCCGATGCGGCAATTCAGTGACGTCACTTCGACCGTCGAGTTTGCCACCCGATCGGGTTATATTAACGAGTGAATTTCCTTGATTGACTAACGCGGAGTAGGCGATCTTCGGTTTTTTCGATCGCCCGGGGTAAACCGAAGGAAACGCACCACCGTCGGGGCCCGATAACCTGGCGGTGCCGCCCGGCCGGGCGGATGGGGGACGACGTGAGGGGGACGGGTGGTCTACGCGGTCGTGGTGGCGTGGCTCGTCCTCGCCGCGATCGTCGTCCTGTCCTGGACCCGCCTCGACGCCGAACGCGGCTGGCGCGGCACGGTCCTCACGCTGACCCTCGGCCTCTCGCTGCTCCACCAGCTGCTGTTCGCGACCGTCACCGAGGACGCCCTGGTGTCCTTCCGGTACGCGCAGAACATCGCCGACGGCAACGGGCCCGTCTTCAACCCGGGAGAGCGCGTCGAGGGCTACACGAACTTCTTGTGGCTGGTGCTGATCGCCCTGCCGCGCGCCGCGTTCGGCGCCGAGGTCGACACCACCGCCGTCGTGTTCGGGGTTGCCGCCACGCTCGGCTGCGTGCTGCTGGCCTACTTCCTGGTCAACCGGATCGTCGCCGCGGCCACGCCCGAGGGTGCCGAGCCGCGTGCCGCGATCGGCGTCGCCGCCGCGGTGCTCACGGCGAGCGCCGGCGGCCTGGCCGTCTACGGGCCGTCCGGCTCCGAGGTCCCGCTGTTCGTGCTGCTCGTCCTCGCCGTCGGCTACTCGCTCGCGGCGCGCCGCCCGGTCGTCGCCGGGGTGCTGGTCGCCTTCGCCGTCATGACCAGCCCGGAAGGGCTCGTCGTGGCCGCGCTGGGCGGGCTGTGGCTGACCGGCGCCGCCGCGAAGAAGCAGCACAGCTGGTGGGCGCCGGCCGGCTACCTGCTGGGCGCGCTGGTGTTCCTGATCCCGCGGCTGGCCTGGCGGATGACGTTCTACCAGCACTACCTGCCCACGCCGCTGGCCGCGAAGCTCGGTGCCCCGTTCGGCTCGCAGGTCGCCACCGGCTGGCCGTACCTGTCCGGGTTCGCGCTCGCGCACCAGGGCTTCCTGCTGCTCGGGCTGGTCGCCGCGGTCGCGCTCCTGCTGCGCCGTGGCGCGGGCGAGGCACGGGCGCTGGTCTGGCTGCTGTTCGCGATGGCGCTCGGGCTCGCGGCCGCCGCGGTGCTGATCGGCGGCGACCCCGGCCCGGCGTGGCGGCTGCTGGCCCCGGTGCCGCCGCTGCTCGCCGTCGCTTCCGTCGCGGTGTGGGGCGTGCTCACCGCGGACGTCGAAGGCCGGCCGGCGCCGTCGCCGCGGTCGTGGCCCACCGCGACGCGGCTGGTGCCGGTGACCGCCTGCGGGCTGGCCGGGATCGCGGTGCTCGTCTCGGTGTTCAGCCCCGAGATGCTCGACCGGGTGCGCGACTGGCGCGCGAACGGCACCCAGCTCGCCGAGATCGGCGGCTGGCTCGGCGAGTACCTGCCGCCCGGGTCCGTGGTCAGCGGCAGCGCGCCCGGCGCGCTCGCCGCCCGCGGCGGTCAGCTGCTCATCGTCGACGTCCTCGGCCGCACCGACGACCACATCGCCCGCGAAGGGCGGCACGAAGGCGGCGTCTCGACCGACTACGACTACGTCGTCAACGGCCGGCGCCCGACCGTCGCCGTGCCGGGCGACGGCGGCTACGCCGACCGCCAGCACTGCGCCATCGACCCGGTCTACGCGGGCCAGTACGAGGTCGCGACCTTCCGCCGCGTCGGCACGCCGTACTGGGTCGCGGTGTACCCGCGCGCGGAACAGGCGAAGGCCGTGGTCGCCGACCTCGACAAGGGGCCGGACTTCCGCTACGTACCCTGTCCTACGTGAAGCTCGAGGCCCCGGCACGGCGGCTGCCCGCCGAGACGCGGCTCGGGATCGGGGTGTTCGGCGCGTCGCTCGCCCTGTTCGTGGTGCGGTTCCTGGTGCCGCGCCCGATCGCGATGTCCAACAACGGCGACGGCGGCCGCGTGCTGTGCGGCGCCGGGATCACCTGGAAGGGCCTGCCCGAGGCGTTCGTCCACCTCGCCTACACGCCCGCGCCGGGGACGCCGCCGTGCCGGCCGACGTACCTGCTGACGCAGAGCTGGCTCGCGGACCTGGCCGTCCGGCTCGGCGGGCCGGCCGGCCACCCCGGCACGCTGAGCCTGGTCGTGCTGGGCCTGCTGAGCAGCGTCATCGCCGCGGCCGCCGTCACGGCGATCGTGCTCGGCCTGCCGTACGCGCGGCGCGTCCGGCTCGCGGTGGCGGCCGGGCTGCTGCTGGTCGTCGCCGATTCGGCGTTCTTCGGGTACTTCGCCGCGATCCTGGGCGAAGGCGCGGCCTTCCTCGGCCTGCTGCTCGCCGTCGGCGGCCTGCTGCTGACCGCGCGCGAGGGCGCCTGGAGCTACGCGGGCATGGCGGTGACGTTCGCCGGCGGCGTCCTGGCGGTCAACGCCAAGGTCCAGACGCTGATCATCCTGCCGATCCTCGCGCTCGCGGTGCTGCTGGTCCGGCCGGGCACGCTGCGCGGGGTCAAGCGGTGGGCGGCCGCGGTGCTGGTCATCGGTGCCGTCGGGCTGGTCACGCTGGCGGCGCAGCGGAGCGTCGAACCCGCGCTCGCCCCCGACGGCACGTACGCCGAGTTCCCCGGGGACGACTCGCGCGAGATCAACATGTTCAACTCGATCTTCCTGAACATCGTCGACGGCAGGCACGACACCCAGGCCGACCTCGCCGCGCTCGGCCTGCCGCCGTCGTTCGCGCAGTACGCGGGCAACGGCTGGTGGCACCCGCACCCGGCCCGGATCGACCCGCTCTACCCGCGCTACCGCGAGCTGATGAGCCGCCCGCACGTCGTCGGCTACTTCGCGACGCACCCCGGCCGGACTCTCGAAGTCCTGAACCGGGCCGCGACCGACCAGCTCACCGCACGGCCGGACTACCTCGGCAGCTTCGACCAGGAGGCCGGCTTCGCGCCGCACGCGCAGGAGCACCGGGTGCCGGTCGTGTCGTGGCTGACCGGCGTGCTCGCCCCGCTCGGCCTGTTCGCGCTGGTGCCGATCTGGCTGTTCGTGCTGGTCAGAGCCTGGTTTCGGCGGCGCACCGCAGTGGGCGTGGTGCTGGCGTTCCTGCTCGCCGTCTCGCTGACACAGTTCGGCACCGCGGCGCTGGGCGACGGCATCGAGGGCATCAAGCACCAGTCGGTCGCGCTGTTCACGCTCCTGCTGGCCGTGGTGCTGGCCGTGTGTCCTTCACCGCTGAACGGCCGCCCGAAACCTACGGTCGCGTAACCTGGCGCGATGGCCGACTTCGTGTACCCGCCCGTGATCGCCGCGGCCCGGACGATGTTCCGCGTGCTCGACAACCGCATCCGGGTCGACGGCGCGGAGCACATCCCGCGCCGCGGCGGCGCGGTCATCGCGTGCAACCACGTCAGCTACCTGGACTTCATCTTCTGCGGCCTCGGCGCGCGCCCGGCCAAGCGGCTGACGCGGTTCATGGCGAAGAAGGAGATCTTCGACAACAAGATCGCCGGACCGTTGATGCGCGGGATGCACCACATCTCCGTCGACCGCTCCGCCGGGCTGGCCTCCTACCGCGAGGCGCTCGAAAAGCTGCAGGCCGGTGAGGTCGTCGGCGTGTTCCCGGAAGCGACGATCAGCCAGTCGTTCACCGTCAAGGGGATCAAGTCGGGCGCCGTCCGGATGGCCGCGGCGGCCGATGTCCCGGTCGTGCCGATGGCGCTGTGGGGCACCCAGCGGCTCTGGACGAAGGGCCGGCCCAAGGACCTGACCCGGCGGCACGTGCCGATCTCGATCCTCATCGGCGAGCCGATGCACCCGGCGAAGGGCGACGACTGGGACGTCGTGACGAAGGAGCTGCGCACCCGGATGAGCGCGCTGCTCGACCGCGCCCAGGCCGAGTACCCGGACCAGCCCGCCTCCGACGAGGAACGCTGGTGGCTGCCCGCCCACCTGGGCGGGACGGCGCCGACCCCGGCCGAAGCGGCCGAGCTCGACCGCCGCTAGAACCAGCGCTCAAGGACCTGCGCGACCCCGTCCTCGCCGGCCGGGCCGGTGACTTCGTCGGCCACCGCGAGCACCTGCGGGTGCCCGTTCTCCATCGCGACGCCGTGGCCGGCCCAGCGCAGCATCTCGACGTCGTTGGGCATGTCGCCGAACGCGATCACCCGCTCGGGGTCGACGTCCAGGCGCCGCGCGAGGTCGGCCAGGCCGGTCGCCTTCGTGATGCCGTGCGCCGACAGCTCCACCAGGCCGCCCGACGACGAGTACGTGACGTCCACCTCGCGGTCGAACAGCGCGTTGACCCCGTCGGCCATCTCCTCGGACGACATCCCGCGGTGGCTGACCAGCAGCTTGATCGCCGGGTGCCCGAGCACCTCGCCCCGCGGCGCGGTCCGGCCTTCGCCGTCGCCCCAGGGGTTGTGGTAGTCCGGCTCGATCACGAAGTTGCGCATGTCGTGGTCGACCGCGCCGGTGCTGACGCGCTCGGCGGCCAGCCGGCAGCCGGGCAGCGCCTTGTCGAGGGCGTGCGCGATGTCGTGCAGCAGCGTGGGCGCGAGCAGGCCGTGCACCTCGAGGATCTCCTCGCGGCCGCAGTCGTAGAGCACGGCGCCGTTCGCGCACACGGCGTAGCCGGTCAGCTCGAGCGGCTTCGCGACCGGGGCGATCCACCGCGGCGGCCGGCCGCTGGCCAGCACGAACGGCACCCCCGCGTCGATCGCCCGCCGGACGGTCGCGATGGTGCGGGCGGTGAGGGTTTCGGAGGGGCCGAGCAGGGTGCCGTCGACATCGGACGCGATCAACTGGGGTCTCTCCACCCTGCCATTGTCCCTGACACGTTCGGGTGGCCACGTCCCCGTCCGTGCGACTGTCGGTGGTTACCGCTAGCGTCCGGACCTGTGCGAGTAGGCATCGTCATTCTTCCGGAAGATCGTTGGTGGGCCGCCGAGCCGAAGTGGCGCGCCGCCGAGGAGTACGGCTTCGACCACGCGTGGACGTACGACCACCTGGGCTGGCGCAACCTGGTCGACGGCCCGTGGTTCTCCGCGGTCCCGACCCTCACCGCGGCGGCGATGGTGACGTCCCGCATCCGGCTGGGCACCTTCGTGGCGTCGCCGGTCGCCCGGCACCCCGTGCCGTTCACGCGTGAACTGATCACCCTCGACGACGTCTCCGACGGCCGGTTCGTCCTCGGCGTCGGCGCGGGCGTCGACCACCTGCACTACGACGGCGCGGTCCTCGACGCCCCCGAGCTGACGGCGAAGCAGCGCGTGGACCGTTTCACCGAGTTCGTCGAGGCGCTCGACGGGCTGCTGATGACCGACAAGTTCGACTTCGACGGCGAGTACTACCGGGCCCGCGAGGCCCGCAACCTGCCCGGCCCGGTGCAGCGTCCCAGGTTGCCGTTCGTCGTCGCGGCCAACGGCCCCCGCACGATGACGCTCGCCGCCCGCTTCGGCGCCGGCTGGGTGACGACGGGCAAGGGCGGCGCGACGGCCGACGAGTGGTGGGCCGGCGTCAAGCAGCTCACCGAGGTCTTCGACCAGCGGCTGGACGCAGTGGGCCGCGACCGGGCGAGCGTCCAGCGGTACGTCAACCTGGACTCGTCCCCGGTGTTCTCGCTGAGCAGCGTGGAGGCGTTCCGCGACGCCGTGGGCCGGGCGGGCGAGCTGGGCTTCACCGACGTGATCTCGCACTGGCCGCGCT
The DNA here is from genome assembly GCF_014873755.1 of Amycolatopsis lexingtonensis. NCBI lineage: Bacteria > Bacillati > Actinomycetota > Actinomycetes > Pseudonocardiales > Pseudonocardiaceae > Amycolatopsis > Amycolatopsis lexingtonensis. Next base: position 7,098,657 of record NZ_JADBEG010000001.1, on the reverse strand, counting down.
CGTCGACGCCGTACGAGGGCCGCGAGGCTGTGCTGGAGCAGGTGGCGAGCGACGTCCTGCCGGAGCTGCACTAGGCCGTCCGGGTGACATCGGGGTGAGCGGGAAACCGATTGCCGCTCCTCGGGCGTCCTTCCTCACAGACGACCGAGATCACCCCGGGGGGTCGGGGGCCCTCGTGGCCGCGGCTGGGGCGCCGCGGCCACGAGGGCGCACTACTTCACGATCCGGTAGATCACGGCGCCCGGGTTGCGGTACACGGCCTTCACGAAGTCGTGCCCGTCCAGGTGCTGCAGCCCCCGCGCGATCGGGGTGTCCCGGCGGATGGTGCCGCTGCCCACCAGCACGTAGTGGATGTTCAGCCGCCGCACCGCCGCGCGCACTTCCGGGTCGCTGTCGAAGTCCGCGAAGTGCTGGGCCAGGTAGACCGCGTCCTTGGGCGCGACGCCGGCGTCGTAGTGGCCGGCCACCGGGTGCACGCCGGTCAGCGCGTACATCCAGGCCGTGCCGTCCAGCCGGTCGTTGAGCACCTTCTGGTCGGCCGGGATCCCGAGCGTGCCCAGCCGGTCCATCGCCTCGATCTCGTCCGCGCTCACCGGCGGGACCACCTCGCCGGGCAGGCCGTTGTAGTAGAGCAGCGACACCGTCTTGGCGTTGGCCGCGCGGTAGAACCCGCCGGTCAGCACGCCCATCGCGACGACCAGCAGGACCGCCGACGCCAGCCCGACCCGGCCGGTCAGCCACGGCCGCGCCCGCACCCACGCGCGGCTCCCGGCGGCCTTCGCCAGCCACCGCTGGGCCTCGCTCATGCCGTGCGCGGCGAGCAGGCACAGCGGGATCGCGGCCAGCGCCATCAGCCGGAAGCGGTCGTTCCACCAGGGCCGGGACAGGCTGATCACCCAGTCTTCGCCGCCGAAGCAGGCGACGACCACGAACAGCGCGGACAGCCCGAGCGCCGAGAGCACCAGCCAGCGCAGCCGCCGCAGCGCGCCGAGCGTGAAGACGCCGATCGCGAGGAACACCGTCAGCCAGATCTGCGGGACCGGCAGCACCTGCTTGAACGTCGCCAGCATGGCCAGCGCCTTCCACACCGGCATGTGCGAGCCCCAGGCGTGGTACGGGTACGAGCCGGACGTGAAGGTGATCGCGCCGAGGATCATCGGCGCGGCCAGCACGCCCGCCGTGACCATCACCGGCAGCATCCGCAGCACGTCGCCGCCGACGACCCGCCACGCCGCGCGGCCCTCGGGGACGCCGTCGACGCGCTTGCCGCGCAGCGCCCGGTACCAGCGCTGCACGACCAGCGGGAACGCGAACAGGAGGGCCCCGAACAGCGCGCTGGAGTGCGCGGCGAGCAGCCCGGTCGCGCTCAGCGCCAGCACGGCGCCGGTGTCGATGCCCGGCCGCACCACGAACCGCTGCAGCGCGACCACCGCCAGCGGCGTCAGCACGATGCCGAGCGCGAACGGCAGCAGCCCGCTCGACACCGACTCGTACGCCCCGGTCGTCGCGCCGCCCGCGACCAGCGCGGCGCTGCCGGCGAACACCGCGCGGCCGCCGAGCTGGCGCACCAGCGCGACCATGGCGATCGCGAACAGCCCGGCGATCGGCATCGTCACGGCGTTGAGCGTCACCGGGATCGACGTCCCGGACAGCTGGTAGACCAGCGCGCCGACCAGGTGGTACGCGTTCGGGTAGAAGGAGCCGTCGGGGTACCAGTTGATGGTGCCCATGCCGGTCAGCGAGCCGTCGCCGGTCTCGGCGATGTAGCGGATGCCGTTCGCGTGGAACACGGTGTCCCAGCGCTGGAACACCGCGGTCGTCCCGCCCCGGCCGGAGACCACGACGGCGATCGAGACGGCGGTGGCGACCGCGACGCAGGCGCCGACGGCCAGGTGCGCCCGGCGCGTCCACGGGACCGCGGGCTCCTCGGCGCCCGGCGTCGACCAGCCGCGCGCGGCGAACAGCCGGCGCAGGCCGTAGAGCACGGCGGCGAGCAGGAGGGTGCACGCGGCGACGCTCGCCGGGCCGTACGGGACGTGCGCGATGGCGAGCCACGGACCGGCCAGGCCGGTGATGGCGTAGCTGAGCAGCGGCGCGAGCCCGGCCAGGGCCCAGCCGCGCAGGCCGGCGGCCCACCCGACGACCCCGCCGGGCACCGCCAGCACGGCCAGATACGTGGCCACGGCGGTGAAGTAGCTCCAGAAGTCCTCGGGTGCAGGCACTGCTTTCCAGGTGTGTCGTAGGCCGAAATGTGATAGTCGGGTGCGAGCCGGGTCAGCGACCCCCGTACCCTCGACGCCCGTGAGCGCGCACACGAACCCCGCACAGATTACTGAAGACGATTTCGCAGGTTACGACCTCGTCGTCGTCGGGTCCGGTTTCTTCGGCCTGACCGTCGCCGAACGGGCCGCGGCCGAGCTGGGCAAGAAGGTCCTCATCCTCGAGCGGCGCAGCCACATCGGCGGCAACGCCTACTCCGAGGCCGAGCCGGAGACCGGGATCGAGGTGCACAAGTACGGCGCGCACCTGTTCCACACCTCGAACAAGCGCGTCTGGGAGTACGTGAACCGCTTCACCGAGTTCACGAACTACCAGCACCGCGTGTTCGCGCGGGTCAAGGACCAGGTCTACTCGTTCCCGATGAACCTGGCCCTGATCAACCAGTTCTTCGGCAAGTCGCACACCCCGGACGAGGCCCGCGAGCTGATCGCCAAGCAGTCGTCCGAGTTCGAGACCTCCGCCGCCCAGAACCTCGAGGAGAAGGCCATCTCGCTGGTCGGCCGTCCCCTCTACGAGGCGTTCATCCGCGGTTACACCGCGAAGCAGTGGGAGAACGACCCGAAGAACCTGGGCGAGAACATCATCACGCGCCTGCCGGTCCGCTACAACTTCGACAACCGGTACTTCAACGACACCTACGAGGGCCTGCCCGTCAACGGGTACACCGCGTGGCTCGAGAAGATGGCCGAGCACGAGAACATCGAGATCCGCCTGAACGTCGACTACTTCGACGTCCGCGAGCACATCCCGGCGGGCACCCCGACCGTCTACACCGGGCCGCTGGACCGCTACTTCGGCTACTCGGCGGGCCGGTTCACCTGGCGCACCGTCGACTTCGAGTCCGAGGTCGCCCAGACCGGCGACTTCCAGGGCACCTCGGTCGTCAACTACAACGACCAGGAAGTCCCGTACACCCGGATCATCGAGTTCCGCCACTTCCACCCGGAGCGGGACTACCCGAAGGACAAGACGGTCATCTTCCGCGAGTACTCCCGCTTCGCGACCGAGGAAGACGAGCCGTACTACCCGATCAACACGCCGGAGAACCGCGAGAAGCTCGAGGCCTACCGCGAGCTGGCCAAGGTCGAGGCGCGCGAGAAGAACGTGCTGTTCGGCGGCCGGCTGGGGACGTACAAGTACCTCGACATGCACATGGCCATCGGCTCGGCGCTGTCGGCGTTCGACAACAAGATCGCCCCGCACCTGACCGACGGCGCGCCGCTCGACGGGTCCCTCGATGCTTGAGAAGGGGCAGCCCACCGGAGAGGTGGCGGTCCTGGCCAAGGCCCAGGGCTTTCTGAAGAGTGAAGCTTCGGTGAAGGCTGCGCGCGGCCTTTCCCACTTCGGCGAGCACAGCGCCGGGTGGTTCGCCCTCGGCCTGATCGGCGCCGCGGTCGACAAGAAGCGGCGCAAGGACTGGCTGGTCGCCTCGGTGGGCGTCGTCGGCGCGCACGCCGCGTCCATCGCGGTGAAACGCGTGGTCAGGCGCCCCCGGCCGGACCACCCGAGCGTCGAGGTCCTGGTCGGCACGCCGAGCAAGCTGAGCTTCCCGTCGTCGCACGCGACGTCCACTACGGCGGCGGCGGTGCTCTACTCCGGATTGACCGGGCGTAACCTGGTGCCCGCCCTGGTACCGCCGATGCTGGCCTCGAGGCTCGTGCTCGGCGTTCACTATCCGACAGACGTTTTGGCCGGTGCAGCTCTCGGGGGGCTCGTCGGTGGTCTGATACGACGGAAGCTGAAGAAGAATCCATGAGCGAAACGACCGAGCAGCGCCCCAGTGAGGAAACGGCCGTGACTTCCGAGGCTCCGGAGACCACGGAGCCCACCGCGTCACGCGGCCGGTTCGGCCTGGTCGGCGGCGTCATCAAGACGGCGCGGCCGCGCCAGTGGGTGAAGAACGTCCTGGTCTTCGCGGCCCCGTTCTTCGCGTTCTCGAAGTCGACCGACCGCACCGGTCTCCTGATCGACGCGATCATCGCCTTCGTGGCCTTCTCCCTGACGGCGAGCTCGGTCTACCTGATCAACGACGCCATCGACGTCGAGGCCGACAAGGCGCACCCGACCAAGCGCAACCGGCCGATCGCGGCCGGCATCGTGCCGGTCCCCGTCGCGTACGGGGCCGCGGTCGTGTTCTTCCTGGCCGGCCTCGGCGTGTCGTTCATCGCCAGCTGGCAGCTGGCGGTCGTGCTGGCGGTCTACGAAGCCGTCCAGCTCGGCTACTGCTTCGGCCTCAAGCACCAGCCGGTGGTCGACCTGGCCATCGTCGGTTCGGGCTTCCTGATGCGCTCGATCGCCGGTGGCGTCGCGGGCGGCATCGCGCTGTCCCAGTGGTTCCTGCTGGTCACGGCGTTCGGCTCGCTGTTCATGGTGGCGGGCAAGCGCTACGCGGAGATCATGCTGTTCGAGCGGACGGGCGCGAAGATCCGCTCGTCGCTGAAGAAGTATTCGGCCAGCTACCTGCGGTTCGTCTGGGCGACGTCGGCGGCGATCCTGATCATGTCGTACTGCCTCTGGGCGTTCGAGATCCGCCAGACCGAGCACAACTCGGTGTGGGCGCTCATCTCGATGGTCCCGTTCGTGGTGGCGGTGCTGCGCTACGCGGTCGACGTCGACGGCGGCATCGCGGGCGAGCCCGAGGAGATCGCGCTCAAGGACCGCATCCTGCAGGTGCTGGGCGCGACCTGGGTGGTCACGCTGTTCCTGTCGTTCTACCTGTGACCCTCTCATGGCGGATCGACAGGTTCGTTTCAGGTGAAACACAGCTGAACGGCGCACCCTGAGGTGGTGGGGGCGGGCACTGCGCCCGTCCCCGTGACCACAGGAGCGACTATGAACGACCAGCCGCGCGAGGAGAAGGCCCCGCAGGGAGCCGACCAGCCCACCGTCGAGCAGCCGACCACCCCGGCCGAGACCCCGGCGGTGCCCGCTCAGCAACCACCCGCCCAGCCCGCGGCGGCTGCTCCGGGCGAGCCCGCCGCCCCGGCCGCCGACCAGACCGCGGTCCTCGGCCAGCAACCGCCCGCTCAGCCAGCCACTCCGGCGGCCGGTGGCGGGCAGGCGCCACCCACCCCTCAGCTCTCCCAGCCCGGCCCCGGCCAGTCCTACGGCGCCTGGGGCCCGCCCGCGGCCGCGCCACGCCAGTCCGGCGGCTTCCGGCGGTTCGTCGGCCACCGCGCCACCCAGCTCGTCGCCGTGGGGGTCCTCGGCCTGCTGGTCGGCGGCGGCATCGTCGGCGGGATCGCCGCCGCGAGCCACCACGGCCCCCGCGACGGCCGCCCCGGCATGCACCGCCAGTACAGCGGCCCCCAGGGCTTCGACGGCCGCGGCCCGGGCTTCCGCGGCGGCCAGGGCAACAACCAGGGCAACAACCAGGGCAGCGGCGAAGGCAGCTGACCCACCGGGGCGACTGTGGTCTGCACCACCGGCCCCCCGCTCAGATCACGGAAGCATCACGGGCGGGGTACGGTGTCCGGGATGCGAAGCGCCTCCGCAGAACTCCCCGAGGCCGCCGGTGCGCTGCCGGCGGCCGTGCCCGTCACCCGTCCGTGGGTCCTCCCGGCGGGTGCCGCGGTGGCCTCCGCCCTCGTGTTCGCCCTGGTCAGCCACCATCTCATCGATGACACCTACATCACGCTGTCCTACGCGAAGAACCTCGCCTTCCACGCCCACTGGGGCCTGATCGAGCAGGGGACGGCGAACACCGCGACGTCCCCGCTGAACGTCCTGGCCCTCGGCGCGGTCACGTTCGCCGTCCGCGACGCCGTCCTCGCCGCCGGGATCGTGTTCGTCGTCGCGCAGGTGCTGCTCGTGCTGGGCCTGCGCCGGCTCGGCGAGCGCAGCGGGCTGCCGGCCGCGTTCGCGCCGCTCACGTTCGCGCTGCTGCTGGTCAACCCGCTGCTGCTGTCGTCGATCGGGCTGGAGGTCGCGCTCGGCGCCACCGGCGTCGTCTGGACGCTCGTCCACGCCGGCGAGCGCCACGCGGGACGGCTGGGGGTCGTGATCGGGCTGCTCGCGCTCGTTCGGATCGACCTCCTGCTGATCGCGGCGGTGCTGTTCGCGGCTCGCCGCGAGTTCTGGGTGGGCATCTGGCGGACGGCGTTCTCGGCGCTCGCCGTGATGCTCCCGTGGTTCGGCTTCAGCTGGCTGGTGCTCGGCTCGGCCGTGCCGGACACGCTCGTCATCAAGATCAGCCAGCAGTCGTGGGGACCGTTCAGCTTCACGAACGGCCCGCTGCTGTATTGGCGCAACTTCCCGACCGCCGCCGCGCTGTCGTTCCTGCCGCTGGTGCTCGCCGCCGCGGCCGGGGTGGTCTGGATCGAGCGGTACCGCCGCGGTTCCGAAACCGCCCGCCGCCTGACGCCGTTCGCCGCGCTGGCCGTCGCGGGTGCGCTGCACTACGTCGCCTACAGCCGCCTCGGCGTGCCGCCGTACCACTGGTACTACGCGCCCAGCATCATCGGCGCGACGGTCTTCCTCGCCGCCGGCGCCTCGGCGGTCCCCGAGCGGGTGCGCCGCGGGACGTGGACGGCCGCCGCCGCGGTGGTCGCCGCCAGCGTCGCCGTGTACGCGATGCCGGGCCTCCCGCGCCAGTTCGCGCCGATCACCAGCAACCACGCGTCGACGACGGAGTACCGCGAGATCGGCCAGGAACTGGCGGCGATCGCCCACGGCCGCAAGGTGGAGACGGCGGGCGAGGTCGGCGCGCTGGCCTACGCGTGCGACTGCGAACTGGTCGACGAGTTCTCCGACCGCGGCGCGGTCGACCCGGCGATCACCGAGACGAAGCGCCGCAGCGGCGACATCGGCCGCGCGCTGCTGGAAGCCAACTTCCACAACTTCGACCACAGCGTCGCGCCGATCAGCCCGGACCTGGTCCTGGCGACGACCCGCCGCGCGCCCCCGCCGGCGGCACTGGCGAGCTGGCGGATCGACTCGCCGTGGATGGGCAGCCAGAACCTGTACCTGGTGCCTGCCCACGCCGCCGGGAGCTAGCTAGGCTGGCCGGTGATGGGGGCATTCCGGCGGGCGGTGCGGCACGAGGCCGTCCTCTTCTCGAGCATCTGGTTGCTGCTGCGCGGGCGCAAAGATGTCCCGGACGGCGGTGTGGCGCTCCCGTACGCCGGTCCGCAACGGCCGATGATCGTGGTGTTCCTCGTCGTCTCGCTCGTCGAGACCGGAGCGTTCCTGCTCGTCGACTTCGGTCCGGTCGGGGACGCGCTCCTGCTGCTGGCGGAGGTCTACACCGCGGCGTGGCTGCTCGGCACGCTGGCGGCGGGGACCACCCGGCCGCACGTGGTGTCAGCGGACGAGCTGCGCGTGCGGGCCTTCGCGCAGTTCGACCTGCGGCTGCCGCGCGCGGACGTCGAGAGCTTCACCCGGCGCACGGAGAACCACGCGAGCGCGAGGACCCTCGTCTGGGGTGCCGAGGAGCTGGTCATGCCGCAGAACATGGAGACCAACGTCGTCGTCCGGCTGCACCGGCCGGTCGCCGCGACCCGCCCGCTCGGCGGCACGGAAAAGATCCGCGTGCTGAAGCTCTTCGTCGAAGACCCGGCCTTCGCGGTCCGGGCCTTCGACGGAACCGCCTGATCGCGTCAGATCGGCAGCTTGCGGAAGATCGGCCGCGGCACGTGCCGCAGTGCCGACATCACCAGGCGGAACTGCGCCGGCGCCCACACGAGGTCCTTGCCCGCTCGCGCGGCCGTGACGGCGGTCTCCGCCACCTGCTCGGCGGTCTGCGCCAGGGGAGCGTCCTTCAGGCCCTCGGTCATCTTCGTCTTGACGTGACCCGGCCGGACGACCGTCACCTGCACGCCGGACGGCGCGAGCGCCTCGCCCAGGCCCAGGTAGAACCCGTCGAAACCGGCCTTCGTGGAGCCGTAGACGAAGTTGGACCGCCGGACGCGCTCGCCGGCCACCGACGACAGCGCGATCACCGTGCCGTGGCCCTGCGCCTTGAGCTTCTCCGACAGCGCGACGCCGACCGACACCGCGGCCGTGTAGTTCACGGTCGCCAGCTCGACGGCCTTCGCGTGGTCCTGCCAGACCTCTTCCGGGTCGCCGAGCAGGCCGAACGCCACGACTGCCACGTCGATGTCGCCGCCCTCGAACGCCTTGTCCAGCACGCCCGGGTGCGACGCCGTGTCCTTGGCGTCGAAGTCCACAGTGGACACCTCGGCGCCCTTGTCCTTCAGGCGCTGCGCGGCCGCGTCCAGGCGGGGCGACGGGCGCGCGGCCAGCACGACCCGCAGCGGCTTCTCGGCCAGGTACTTCTCGGCGATCGCCAGCGCGATGTCGGACGTGCCGCCGAGCAGGAGCAGGGATTGGGGGTTGCCCACCGCGTCGATCACAGTTCGAGCCTCCGGCTCATGTCAGAGGCGAAAACGCCTTCGGGGTCAACGGAAGCGCGGATCTTGCGCCATTCTTCGAGCCGCGGGTACATCTTCGCGAACGTCTCCGCCGACGTCCGGGAGTCCTTCGCGGTGTACAGCCGGCCACCCGCGGCGAGCACGGCGTCGTCCAGCTCCAGGCAGAACCGGCTCAGGCCGTCCTTGATCGGGAAGTCGACGCTGAGCATCCAGCCCGGCGACGGCCACGACATCGGCGCCGGGTTGGCGTCGCCCATGCGCTTGAAGACGTTGAGGAACGAGTAGTGGCCCGAGGTCGCGATCCGCCGGCAGATGGCCTTGAGCTGGTCCTCCGCGCCGAACGGCACCGAGAACTGGTACTGCAGGAAGCCCTTGGAGCCGTAGGCGCGGTTCCACTCGCTCAGCATGTCCAGCGGGTGGTAGAACTGCGTCAGGTTCTGGATCTTGCCGCGCGCGCCCTTCTTGGGCACGGTCTTCTGCCACAGCTCGTTGATCAGCCCGAACGTGAGCTTGTTGCCCAGGCCGTTCGGGAAGACGTCCGGCAGGGTCGCCAGCTGCGGCGCGTCGAACTTCAGCGGCTCGGCGCGCAGCTTCGGCGGCAGCTGGTCGAGCTTCGCCAGCGAGCCGCGCGAGAACGTCGCCCGGCCGAGGCGGTGGTCCGACGAGATCAGGTCCGGCACCGACATCGAGTAGTCGTAGGTCAGGTCCGAGCCGTCGGTGAACAGGCCGAGCGTCTCGTCCAGGTTCGACGTGCGGTCGGCGTCCACGATGAAGTACGCGGTCTCGGTCTTCTTCATCCGGACCGTCGCCCGGACGATGATCCCGGTCAGGCCGATGCCGGCGACGGTCGCCCAGAACAGCTCCGACTCGGGGCCCTCCGGGGTCAGCGTGCGCACCTGGCCGTCCGCGGTCAGCAGGTCCATCGACACGACGTGGTTGCCGAAGCTGCCCGCGCTGTGGTGGTTCTTGCCGTGGATGTCGTTGGCGATCGCGCCGCCGATCGTCACCTGCCGGGTGCCCGGGAGCACCGGGACCCACAGGCCGTGCGGCAGCGCCTCGCGCATCAGCTTGTCGAGGCTGACGCCGGCGTCCAGGTCGACCAGGCCCGAGTCGGGGTCGATCGAGTGGATCCGGTCGAGCGCGGTCATGTCGACGACCAGGCCGCCCGCGTTCTGCGCCGGGTCGCCGTAGGACCGGCCGAGGCCACGAGCGATGACGCCGCGCCCGCCGGCCTGGCGCACGGCGCGCGCGATGGTCTCGACGTCCGGTGTGGTCAGGACGTCGGCGACGGTCGGAGCGGTGCGTCCCCAGCCGGAAAGCGTGCGTCGCTGTGTCTCGGGTACGTGGGTCACCCGACCAGGGTAGCCACGCCGAACGACGCCCGGAACGTGACCCTGAAGTGCTCGCTTCTACACTTTGCGCATCAAGGCACAAGCGCCCGCGCGGGTGACCATGACTCAGGCAACGAGGTAATGCAGTGGTGGCGACCGATCCGCAAGCCGACATCGCAGCTGCTCAGCCGTCCAGCATCGGACTGCTCGGGCAGCTCATTCGCTTCGCCCTGATCGGCGGCTTCTGCGCCCTGGTCGACCTGGGCACGTACACGCTGCTGACCCAGGTGGCCGGGATGGCCACTTCACCGTGGGTCGACGTCGCCCGCGCTATCTCTTTCATCGTGGGCACGACCACGGCCTTCTTCCTGAACCGGAAGTTCACCTTCTCGGGTGGGCGCCGTGACGGCAAGGCGCAGGTCGGCTCGTTCGTCCTGCTCTACACCGTGACGTTCTTCGTCGCGGTCGGGGTGAACCAGCTGATGCTGCAGGTTCTGCCGGAATCGGCGTGGCAGCACACACTGTGCTGGGCCGTGTCGCAGGCCACGGCCACGGTGATCAATTTCGTGATGCTCAAGTGGGTCGTCTTCCGCGAGCCGTCGACCGAGGAGAACTGAGGAACTCAATGCCCGGTAAAACAGCCACCCCGGCGCCGACCACCCAAGCCGGCGCGGCCGCCGAGACGCGGTTCACCGAGCACACTCCGCAGGGTCGCCTGACGGCGCAGCGTGGGCTCTACGCCGGCCCGGCGCCGATCGTCAGCAAGGACCTGTACGCCGAGCTTGAGTGGGGCTCGGCCGTGCGGGAACGTGCGGTGATCTCCCTGGAGCCCGCCTCCAAGGTGTCGGGCAACACGTACTTCGGCCGGTTCCCGGCCAGCTACTGGCAGCGTTGGACGACCGTGTCAGAGGTCTCGGTCGAGGCCGTCGTGACCGGCACCGGCCTGCTGTCGATGGGTGCGTCCGACGTCGAGGGTGAGCCGCGTGTGGTGGCCGCCGAGCAGGTCGCCGACGCCACGCAGCTGAAGGTCGTGCTGACCGGCAAGCTGGACAAGTTCTACGACGGTGGCGCGCTCTGGCTGGACCTGGAGACCGAGGGTGGCCAGACGCTGCGGGTGGAGCAGGTCCGCTGGACGGTCGAGGCGCCGGAGAAGATCCGCCCGACGGCGGTGACGATCTGCACGATGAACCGCGCCGACGACTGCCTGAAGAACCTGCAGGCGCTCGCCGCGGACGTCTCCTCGCTGGAGACCCTGGACGCGATCTACGTCGCCGACCAGGGCACCGACCTGGTGGAGTCGCGTGAGGGGTTCGAGCAGGTCGCGAAGGACCTCGCGGACAAGCTGCACTACATCAAGCAGCCGAACCTCGGTGGTGCCGGTGGTTTCACCCGCGGTCTGTTCGAGGTGGCCGGGCACACCGCGACCGAGCACGCGAACGTCCTGTTCATGGACGACGACGTGCTGCTCGAGCCGGACCTGGTGATCCGGATGACGGCGTTCTCCAACCGCGCCGCCAACCCGATCATCGTCGGCGGCCAGATGCTGAACCTGTTCCACCCGAACCAGCTGCACGTCGGCGCCGAGTACGCCCGGCTCAACACCCTCGAGCCCGGCCAGCCGGTCGAGCACTCGCTGTCGACGGCCGACCTGCTCGGCGTGGACGAGGAGACGCTCAAGCCGAACCGTCAGGAGCGCCGCCTCGACGCCGGCTACAACGGCTGGTGGTCGTGCCTGATCCCGTACGAGGTCGTGCAGGCGACCGGCTACCCGCTGCCGTTCTTCTTCCAGTGGGACGACGCGGAGTACTCCTACCGGGCCCGCGCGCACGGCTTCCCGACCGTGACGCTGCCGGGCGCGGGCGTGTGGCACGCGGACTTCCACATGAAGGACTGGGACGAGTGGCACCGGTACTTCAACCTGCGTAACTCGATCATCACCGCCGCGCTGCACTCGCCGTTCAACCTGAACCTGCTCTCGCGGGTGCTGCTGGCGCAGCTGGTGCGCTATCTGCTCGGCATGCAGTACGGCTTGTCGGCGACGCTGATCAAGGCCGTCGAGGACTTCCTCGAGGGTCCGGAGATCCTGCGTGACGGTGGGGTCGAGGCGATGCAGGAGATCCGCCGGATCCGCGACGCCTACCCGGAGACCAAGCGGCACAAGGCGACCGACGTCCCGGGTATCGCGTCCAACGACATCGGCATCATCAACAGCGCGCCGCGGCCCAGCATGCAGCGCCTGGTGCTGATCAAGCGCGTGCTCGACCGGGTCCTCGGCCGCAGCCGCTTCGGCCTCGGCGCGGTCCCGATCGACGAGGCGAACTGGTGGCACATCGCCCTGTTCGACACGGCGGTCGTGACGGACGCGAACCAGGAAGGCGTCCGCGTCCGGTCCTACGACAAGGTCAAGATGTTCGACCTGGCCAAGCGTGGAGCGAAGGTGGTCCAGCGGCTGCGCAAGGAAGGCGCGGCGGTGCAGGAGCAGTACAAGCGCGCCATGCCCGAGCTGACCTCGCGCGAGAACTGGAAGCGCCTGTACAAGCTCTGACCACGGGTTCGCCGAGGCCGTCCCACGCTCAGCCGTGGGGCGGCCTCAAGCGTGGATGCCGAAGACCGTGCTCTTCCGGGTGAGGTCGTCGACGTACGCGGCGGCCACGTGGGCGAAGTTGATCACGACCGCCGGGTGGTCCTTGGTGGTCACCGCTTCGACCGAGCCCTCCTTCACGAGCTGGGCGAGCCTGCCCGCCAGCGTGGCGGATTGCTCGGTCGTCAGCGCGAACAGCAGCGGTTGCCCGCCGGTGGCGAGGTGCAGTACGAGTGCGGGTTTCGGATCGGCCATGCGTCCATCGGACCAGCGGCGATCTTCGCGCGGCAAGCGGGTTCGCTGAGGGCGGAGCACCCGGTGGCGGTACCGTTTCCCGAGATCGGAAGAACCCGCGGGGGGAAAAGGCGATGCCTCACTCGTTCTCGCTGTCGCTGGCAGCGGTGGACATCCTGCTCGAGCAGCTCGGGCTGGGCCGCGCGCCGACGCCGTTCGAGGTGCCGCACGTCGGCACGACGGTCGAGCAGCGCGCGATGATCCGCGACGCCGTCGTCCGCGACCTGACCGGCCGCGGGCTGTGGAGCCGCGGCCGCCTCGACGCCGACGCCGAGCTGGCGCTGTCGACGTTCGTCCGCGGCAGCGTGACCATCAGCGCGGCCGCTGAGCTGGGCGACCGGCAGCTGTTCGCCCGCGTCGCTTCCGACGGCCAGTTCGCGGTGCTCGCCAAGCAGGAGGAGAACCTCATCGTCTTCGAGGAGGTCCGCCCGACCGGCATCGTCCCGGCGATCGTCGACCTCCTCCCGCTCACCCCGGCCGCCCCCGGCCAGTCGGTGACCATCTCCCGCCCGGTCCAGCAGCCCCGCACCCAGCGGCGCGACGAGGCGTACGACCCGTTCGCGGGCGTCAGCGGCCCCCGCGGCCAGAGTGGCGGCGGCGGTCCCCAGGTCCGCATGATCGAGCGGGTCTTCCAGGAACCGAAGAAGCGCGTGGGCCAGTTCACGGCCCAGACCCGCGGCGGCACGTACCCGCCCCTGGCCTGGTTCGACACCCCGGCCGGCCGCTGGCTGATGTCCTCGAGGACGGCCGCGGACGGCCAGCGCTGGCTCACCTACGCCCCGGCCGACAACGCACGCCTGGCCCAGCAGCTGTACGCCCAGCTCGAAGGCCAGTTCTGAGCTTCGGGAACCGCCCGGGCGCCGGGTGCGTCCGAACCGAAGATCGGTGAAGCGCGGTTGCGCTGGGTGCCCGGCTAGTAGACTCCCGGGTGCACACGCACGGGCGAAGCGAATTCGGGGTGGACTGCGATGCTGATAGCGGACGGCGGAGGCGGCGGCTCCTTCGCGGACATCGTCAACCCGCTCTCGTCGGGTGCCATGAGCGCCGCGGTGCAGAGCGTGACGGCGGAGACGCAGAAGCTGGTCGACGCGGCCAAGAGCGGTGGTTTCAAGATCACCCCGGAGGGCGTCAAGCCGCTCCAGACCGCCCTGACCCAGTTGGTCGACGACCTGAACGGCCTGAGCGAAACGACCTACATCCTCAACCAGTCGCCCCAGCTGGGCAACCACCCCTACGGGCACACCATCGCGGCTCACGACCAGAAGGGCGCGGCCCAGGCCGAAGGGTCCGCGGGTGTCGTGCTTACCCAGCTCAAGCAGGTGGCGCAGCAGGCCAACGAGGCGCTGTCCCGCGCCGCGGGTCTCTACCACGAATCCGAGAACGCCGCTCTCGACGGCCTGAAGACCAAGCCCTAGGGAATGATGAAACTCCTCGCACGCGCTGCTCTGCCCGTCATCGCGGGCGCTCTTTTGCTGGCCGGCTGCACGGACCCGAAGAACGGGACGGCTTCGCCCGCCGCCTCGGAGTCGAGTGCGCCGTCTTCGCAAGAGTCGAGTTCGGCGGATCCGGGCAACGCTTCGACCACCTCGCTCGAGCCGTGCACTCTGCTCACCGCAGCTGATGTGGCGCCTTACGCGACCTCTTTCGGCGAAGCGGAGGAGAAGAAGCTCGGTGGCGCTCGTGTCTGCTCCTACCAGCATCACCTCAGCGACGCCAGCGAAGAGGGCATCATCATCGGCGTCGCCATCCGCGACGATGCCCCCCTCGACTCGGTCGTCGACACCGGCGGTGGCATCAAGGACCTGGACGTCAACGGCCGCAAGGCGAAGCAGGCATCAAGCCAGGCGCCCCTCGGGTGCACGGTCGCGCTCGGTGTCGGGGACAAGGCGCGGGTCGACGTCAACGTGACCGCCACCAACACGGTCGACAAGGCCTGCCAGGTCGCCGAAGAGGTTGCGACGAAGATCGTCGAGCCGAAACTGCCCAAGGCGTAAGGGGAGTTCAGATGAGCACGCGACAGGGACCGCCGCCGAAGACCGCGGACAAGACTCCCCAAGAAGTGCAGGACATGGCGCCCGCCGAGCGCGACGCCTACCTGCAGCAGAAGGCGGAAGAGGGCGTCGACCCCAGCAGCTGGCTGTTCGGTCCGATCCAGCAGTGGATGGCCCAAGCCAGGGCGAAGAACCAAGCGCAGCAGATGGGCGACAAGAACGTCGAGGCCGCCACCGAAGGCCGCGACGTCGAGTACGTCCAGGGCCTTCAGGCGCCCAACGCGGACTACAAGGGCAGCGACCACGAACAGCTGCAAGCGTTCCTCCAGAGCAACCTGGACGTCGAGCAGGTCTCCAGCGTTTCGACCGCCTATCACGAGGTCCACCAGGTCTTCGACAAGTTCGCCCAGTCGATGAACACCGCCGTCAACGCCTCCAAGGGCACCTGGGAAGGCACCGCGGCCGAGAACGCCCAGCAGTACTTCACCAGCCTCGGCAAGTGGTCCGACGCCAACTCGCAGAACGCGAAGCTCGCCTCGGAGACCATCTACGACCAGGGCCAGGCCGCGTCGACGGCCAAGAACTCCATGCCGGCGCCGATTCCGTTCAGCTGGAAGGACGAGTTCACCTCCTGGGCGACCTCGAACCCCTTCAACCTGGCGGACAACGTCGACAAGTCCATCCAGAAGCAGAAGGACAGCCAGGCGGCGCACGACCAGGCCGCCGGGGTCATGGCGACCTACGACAAGAACCTCTACGAGGCCGCGTCGAAGCAGCCCGCCTTCGCGCCGCCGCCGAGCTTCAGCACCGGTGGGGGGAGCGGCGATCCCAACGGCACCGGGGACAAGAACGGCATCAACACCCCGTCCGGCGTGAACACGCCGGGGTCGCACTCGGTGAACATGCCGGGTGGCGGCAACAACAACTTCACCACCGGCAACATCCCGGGCACCACCGGCACGCCGCAGTTCTCCGGGCCCGGCTCGACCACCGGCGCGGGACTGCTCCCCGCCGGCACGACCACGCCGTCCGGCTTCACGCCGGGTTCGCTCCCCGGTGGGTCGACCCCGAACCCGAACCAGCAGTTCGGGGGCATGCCGCCGATGAGCCCGATGCCGATGGGCGGGATGAACTTCGGCGGCGACGAGGCCTACAACTCCAAGGTCGGCGGAGGCGGCGGCCGCGGAGCCGGCGGCTTCGGGCCCGGCGGTTCGGGCGCGGGCAACGCGACCGGCGCGGGTGCCGCGTCCGGTGCGGCCCGGCCCGGCGGCATCGGCGCGGCCGAGGCGGCTGCCGGACGCGGAATGGGCGGGCTCGGCTCGGGCGGAGCCGGCCGTGGCGGGATGGGCGGCGGCGCCATGGGCCGCGGCCAGAAGGGCGAGGGTGACGAGGACACCGAGCACTCGCGCCCGACGTACCTGGTCGAGGGTGACCCCGACGAGGTCTTCGGCACCGACCTGCGCACCGCGCCGCCGGTCATCGGCGAATAACGGACATCGCGGAAACGGTCCCGGGCAACCGGGGCCGTTTCTCGTTTGGGCTGGTTGTGGACTCGTGCGCGCGGACGGGACGGAATCGTCGACGGCGGAGGAGGAGGCTCGAGTGCCGGGAGTTCGTAGGATCTCGCCCGCGGAATACGCGGTCTACCAGGGCGAAAGCCATCCCGCGGCCGAGCGGGTGCCTGCCGGCGTGCAACTCTACCGCGAAGGCGAGCCCTGGAAGCTGGTGCCGATCGCGGACCTGGAAGAGTGGTACACCGTCCGCACCTACGGCACCTTCCTCGAGCGCGAGTTCGAGGTGGTGGACGAGCGCGACGGCCGCTACTCCCTCTTCATGACGACCGGGGACGGCCGGTGGGCGGCCCGGGTTTGGGCGGAGCCTGAGACCTACCCCGAGGTGGACTTCCAGCGGCCGGAAATGATGGTGTTCGTCGCGGTGGCCCCGAAGGACATGGTCACCGACCTGCGCGAAGTGCGCTCCGACCACCTCAAGACCGAAGAGTACTGACGCTCCCGCCCGCCGCCGAGCTCACCGACGTCCGGACGGTGTCCGTGCCGGTGGCGCTCGACGGACAGTTTCAGTAGCGGTAGAACTTCTCCGCGCGGCCCTGCCGCACCAGCTTCAGCCACTGCAGGAACGCCTTCGGGTCCCGCTTCACGCCGACGAAGTACAGTCCGAACCGGACGATCTCCAGTGCGCCGATCTTCCGCATCCCCGGCTGCGACAGCAAGTACCCGCGGTTGCGGTACGTGTAGTACCGCTTGACCTCGTTTTCCGGGTCCTGCGCGTGGAACTTGCCGCCCAGCATCGGCTTGAACTCGTCCGAGCCGTCCGGGTGCAGGTACTTCGTCTTCAGCGACGTGCCGAACGGCAGGCCCGAACGCACCAGCCGCCGGTGCAGCTCGACCTCGTCGCCGCGGAAGAACAGGCGCAGGTCCGGCACGCCGACGACGTCCAAAGTGGACGCCCGGAACAGCGCGCCGTTCATCAGGGACGCGATGCCGGGCAGGAAGTCCACGCCCAGCTCGGCCTGCGACCGCTTCCACGTCAGGCCGCGGCGCAGCGGGAACGCGAGCTTGTCCGGGGCGTCGATGTTGGACACCACGGGCGAAATCTCCGCCAGGTCCCGCTTTTCCGCTTCCTCCAGCAGGATCGCGAGCACGTTCTCGTCGGCCGGGCGCCCGTCGTCGTCGGCCAGCCAGATCCAGTCCGCGCCCAGCGACAGCGCGTGCAGCATGCCCAGCGCGAACCCGCCGGCGCCGCCGAGGTTGCGGTGCGATGGCAGGTACGTGCTCGGCAGCGGGTAGTTCTCGACGACTTCGCGGGCCGAGTCGTCCGGCCCGTTGTCGACCACCACGAGGTGGTCGACCGGCCGCGTCTGGGCCGCGATGACCTTCAGCGAGTCCGCCAGCAGCTCGCGCCGGTGCCGCGTGACGACCACGCCGACGACCGCGCCGTCGGGCAGCTGCCGGGTCTCGCTGGCCATCATTCGCCGCCGTTCGTCGTCGCCACCGGCTCGATGCCGAAGCGCTCCAAGGTTTCCTGGCTCATGTTCTCGAAGGGGTCACGCCCCTTGTACGACGTGAGGACGTCCCGCAGCGAACCCTGTTGCTTGAGGTGACCCTCGTCCATCCAGATGGCCGAGTCGCAGAGCTCGAACAGGAACTCGTCCGAGTGGCTGGCGAAGACCAGGATCCCGGAGCGCTTCACCAGGTCCTTGAGCCGGTCGCGGGCCTTGTTGAGGAACGCCGCGTCGACCGCGCCGATGCCCTCGTCGAGGATCAGGATCTCGGGGTCGATCGACGTGACGACGCCCAGCGCCAGCCGCACGCGCATACCCGTCGAGTACGTCCGCAGCGGCATCTGGAGGTAGTCGCCGAGCTCGGTGAACTCCGCGATGTCGTCGACGCGCTTCTCCATCTCCTTGGCCGTCATCCCGAGGAAGAGGCCGCGGATGATGATGTTCTCCTCGCCGGAGATCTCGGGGTCCATGCCGACGCCGAGGTCGAAGACCGGGGCGATCTTGCCCTCGATCCGCGAGGAGCCGCGCGTCGGCTCGTAGATCCCGGCGAGCAGCCGCAGCAGCGTGGACTTGCCCGCGCCGTTGTGGCCGACCAGGCCGACCCGGTCGCCTTCGCGCAGCGAAAGCGTCACGTCGTGCAGCGCTTCGATGATCGGCACCTTGGTGTCGGTGCCGATCTTGCCGCCGACCTTGCCGAGGACCTTCTTCTTCATCGAACGGGTCTTGGCGTCGAAGATCGGGAAGTCGACGAAGGCGTTCTGAACGTCAATGGAGACCATGTGTCACACCCAGTAGGAGACGCGGGCACGGTAATTGCGCATCGCGACGAGCGCGAGCGCCCACCCGACGATGGTGATGGCGCCGACGACGATCCAGTTGCCGGGCGTGAAGGACTGCCCGATCAGCGGCGCCCGGACCACCTGCATGAAGTGGTACAGCGGGTTGAGCTGGATGATCGGCAGTGCCCAGGAGGCGTTCGCGCGGGCACCGCCCGCGAGCAGCTGGTCCACCGGCCAGACGATCGGCGTGGCGTAGAACAGCAGCTGGATCAGCGAGTTGATGACCTGCGGGATGTCGCGGAACCGGGTCGAGATGATGCCCAGCAGCAGCGTCACCCAGCCCGCGTTCAGCGCGAGCAGCAGGAAGCCCGGGATGGCCAGCAGCACGGTCCAGCTGAGGCCGGGGTGGCAGTACAGGCCGGCCGCGCAGAGGCCGTCCTTCGACCCCAGCGAGTACTGGTTGTCCAGCGCGGTGAAGAAGATCGCCAGCACCGCGACGTAGACGATCATGTTGTGCGCCAGGAGCAGCGACTGCCGCCACACCGTGCGCAGCATGTACACGCTCAGCGGCGCGGGGAGCTGCTTGATCAGCCCCTCGTTCGCGATGAACGTCTCCATGCCCTCGGCGAGGCAGCCGCTGATGAAGCCCCAGAGGATGAAGCCGGTGGACAGGTAGGGCAGGAACACCTGGATCGGGGTGTTGAACAGCTGTGAGTACAGCAACCCGAGCCCGAGCGCGATGACGGCCTGGCTGATCGTGATCCAGAAGGGTCCGATCACCGAGCGGCGGTAGCGCTGCTTGATGTCCTGCCAGCCGAGGTGTCCCCACAGCTCGCGGGCGCGGAAACCGGCCTTGATGTCGGCGAAGGCGCGCGCGAACGTCTTGCTGTCCGACGTCGGCGGTGCCGGCGTCGCTACGGGGGAGTTCGCGGCCTGAACCGTGCTGGTGGCATGCACGTGGACGAGGGTACCGATGGGATGAGCGGCGTCCGGGCCACCCCGCCGCTGTGGTAGAGCCGAGTGGCCGATACGCGGCGGCCGGTGACCTTTGTGCTGGTACTTTCTCGGCTTATGACTGCTGCTCTCGGCGCGGCGAGCTTGATGGTCAACCTGCTCGCGGCGTACGCCGACCGGCCCGACCCGCGCTCGGTGGCCGTGGTCGGCAACCAGCCGCTCCCGCCCGACCCCCAGCGCGCGAAGGCGATCGACGCCTGTGACCTGGTCATCCGGGTCAACGGCTTCGTCGTCGACAAGCCCGGCGAGGAGATCGTCGGCTCCCGGACGCACGTCGTGGTGTTCAACCGGGCGATCCGGGCCACCCCGTACGTCTTCCAGGACTACCGCAAGCGGCTCTACCTGCTGGTCGAGCCGGGCCGGATGCACTGGGAGCCGGAGGACCTGCCGGGCTGGTGGCCCGCCGACCTGGGCGCGGTGCCGGTGTCGAACCGCGAGGTCGTGCTGCCGCTGTCGGACGCGCTGGGCCTGCCGACCCGCGACGAGCCGACGTGGTCGACCACCGGCACGCTGGCGGCCTGGATCGCGCGGACGTCGTTCCCGACCGCGCAGCTCGTGCTCACCGGGTTCTCGTTCATCGACAACCCGGACCAGACCTCGTGGGAGCACGCCGCCGGCGACTCCTGCATCGTCGGCCCGGAACACCAGATCGCCGCCGAAGGGCGGCTGCTGGACTCCTGGACGAAGACCGGCGACACCACCCTCCTGCGCTGAACGCGCGTCCCCACCTCCACGTAAGGACCCACCCATGGCTGTGCAGAAACTGGGCAGAGGCTTCGTCGACCGGATCGCCCGGCTGATCGACTTCCGCGTCGACGAACGCACCCGCGCGCTCGCCGACCGCGTCAACAACCTCGAGCACGCGACCGCCGACCATCGGCGCCGGCTCGACAACGCCGAGCACAACCTCGAGCAGGCACGGGGCGACCTGCGCTGGGCCCGCGCCGAGCTCGACCGCCTGATCCCGCACGTGGCCGCCCAGGAGGGCCGCCTGGAGACGCTGCGCGAGTCGATGTCGCTGGTGCCGAAGGCCGACGCGCCGCAGATCGCCGAGGCCCGCACGCTGATCGAGGAGATCCAGCGGCAGCACGCGCAGATCCGGGTCCGGCTGGCGGGCATCTCCCGCTACGAGGACCGGCTGCGCCGGCTCGAGGACCGGGTCGAAGAGCCCGTCAGCCAGTAGCTTGGACGCCCGGGAAGCCACCGAAGCGGACGCCGAGCTGCTGCTGGACTGGCGCAACGACCCGCGCACGCGCCAGTCGTCGCGCTCGACGGCCGTGGTGGCCCTCGACGAGCACCTCGCGTGGCTGCGCGGGGTGCTGGCCGACCCGCAACGGCTGCTGCTCGTCGTCGAGCACGAGGAGACGCCGGTCGGCACCGTCCGGTTCGACCGGCGCGACGGCGACGGCTGGGAGGTCAGCATCACGCTCGCCCCCGAGAGCCGCGGCCGAGGCTTGTCCGGCGCCGTGCTCGCCGAGGGCGAGCGGGCCGCCCGCGACCGCCTCGGCGTCCGGACCGTGCTGGCGGCCGTGCATCTGGACAACACCGCCTCGGCGAAGCTCTTCGAGCGCGCCGGGTACGCCGAAGCCGCGCCTGCCGTCAGCGGCTTCCGGCAGCTGCGCAAGACTCTGAGCTGACCCGCAGTCCACCCCGGGGAGGCACCATGCACGACATCCGGTTCGGCGCGCACCTGATCGGTCCGGGCCACGCGCCGTTCGTCATCGCCGAGATGTCCGGCAACCACAACGGCGACCTCGACCGGGCGCTGCAGATCATCGACGCCATCGCGGAAACCGGCGCGCAGGCGGTCAAGCTGCAGACCTACCGCCCCGACACGATCACCATCGACGTCGACACCCCGGCGTTCCGGATCGGGGAGACCCACGAACTGTGGGGCGGGGAAAACCTGTACAAACTGTACGAAAAGGCCCACACGCCGTGGGAATGGCACGCGCCGCTCTTCGAACGAGCCCGTGCTCGTGGCCTGGAAATCTTCTCCAGCCCGTTCGACCCGACCGTCGTCGAGCTGCTGGAGTCCCTGGACGCGCCGGCGTACAAGATCGCGTCGTCGGAGATCGTCGACCTGCCGCTGATCGAGCTGTGCGCCCGCACGGGCAAGCCGCTGGTCATCTCGACCGGCATGGCTAACGTCGCCGAGATCGACGCCGCGGTCCGCACCGCCCGGGAAGCGGGCAACGACCAGCTGATCGTGCTCGGCTGCACGGCGAGCTACCCGGCGTCGCCGCGCGAGAGCAACCTGCGCGGCCTGCCGCTGCTGGCCGGCCTGACGCAGACGCTGGTGGGGCTGTCGGACCACACGCCGGGCATCGGCGCGCCCGTGGCCGCCGTGGCGCTGGGCGCGGTGGCGATCGAGAAGCACGTCACGCTGGCCCGCGCGGACGGCGGCGTCGACTCGGAGTTCTCGCTGGAGCCGGCGGAGCTGGCCGCGCTGGTCGCCGAGACGCACCGGGCGTGGGAGGCCCTCGGCGAGCCCGTGCTGGGCCCGCGGGAGAGCGAGAAGGAGGGGCTGCGGCTGCGCCGGTCCCTCTACGTCGTCGAGGACGTCCGCGCCGGCGACGAGGTCACCGCGGCGAACGTCCGGTCGATCCGGCCGGCGGGCGGCCTGGCCCCGGCCGAGATCACCAAGGTCGTGGGGCGCACCTTCCGCGTCGACGCCGCGAAGGGCACGCCCCTGACCTGGGACCTGATCTAGAAGAACGCGCGCACGGCGTCGACGACGCGGTCGACGTCGGCGTCCGTCAGCGCCGGGAACAGCGGCAGCGACAGCTCCTGCTCGTAGTACGCCTCGGCGTTCGGGCACAGGCCGCGGCGGTAGCCCAGGTCCTCGAAGACGGGGTGCCAGTACGCCGGGATGTAGTTGACCTGGACTCCGATGCCGGTACCGCGCAGGTGCTCGAACAGCGCCTTGCGGCGGCCTTCGAGGACCCGCAGCGGGTAGAGGTGCCACACCGGGTCGGCGCCCGGGCGGCTCGGCGGCGTCGCCACGCCGTCGACGTCGCTCAGCGCGGCGGTGTAGCGGGCGTGGATCTCGGCGCGGCGCTTCTTGAACTCCGCGAGCCGCGTGAGCTGGCTGGACCCGAGCGCGCAGAGGACGTCCGGCAGGCGGTAGTTCAGCCCGAACTCGTGGACTTCCTGGTGCCAGCCGCCTTCGTCCGGGTAGCGCTGCTCGGCGCGGTCGCGGACCAGGCCGTGGTTGCGGAACTTCCGCGCCCGGTCCAGCAGGTCTTCCCGGGGCGTCACGACGGCGCCGCCTTCGGCCGTGGTGAGGTTCTTGGTCGGGAAGAACGAGAACGTCGTCAGGTCGGCGATCGAGCCCACCGGACGGCCCTGCCAGGACCCGCCGACCGAGTGCGCCGCGTCCTCCAGCAGCAGCGCGCCCGCGTTGTGCGCGATCTTGGCGAGCGCGTCCAGCTCGGCCGGGTGGCCCGCGTAGTCGACGGCGGCGACGACCTTGGTGCGGTCGGTTACCGCGGCCTTCGCGGCCTCGACGTCGAGGTTGCCGGTGTCCGGTTCGACGTCGGCGAAGACCACCTTCGCGCCGTGCAGGGCGGCGGTCGCGGCGGTGGCGACGAACGTCATCGGCGAGGTGACGACCTCGTCGCCCGCCCTGATCCCGGCGGCCGCGTAGGCGACGTGCAGGGCGGCGGTGCCCGAGGTGACGGCTACCGCGGGTGTGCCGCCGGTGTACCCAGCGAGGTCGTTTTCGAACTGATGGACGGCGGGCCCGGTCGTCAGCCAGTCGCCACGCAGCACGTCCACGACGGCCTGGATGTCCTCTTCGCTGATCGACTGGCGGCCGTAGGGGAGGAACTCAGCCATGCTGCTCGACCAGCTCGCGCAGCTCCTCCGGGTTCAGCCAGAGGTCGTTGGTGTCCGAGCGGTAGGCGAAGCCCTCCGGCATCGGCGTCCCGCCTTCGGGCTCCTGGTAGCCCCAGCCCGCGAGGTGCGGCTGGACGACGTAGCGGTCCTCGAGCTTGACCGTCCGGCGCGCGTCGTCGGGGGCGATCATCTCCTCGTGCAGCTTCTCGCCCGGGCGGATGCCGACCTCGTGCATCTCGCTGCCCGGCGCGATCGCCTGGGCCAGGTCGACCAGCCGCATGCTCGGGATCCGCGGCACGTACAGCTCGCCGCCGTGCATCTGGTCGAACGAGTCGACGACGAACCGCACGGCCTGCGGGAGCGTGATCCAGAAGCGGGTCATCTCCTTGTGCGTGATCGGCAGCGATTCGCCCTTTTCGGCCAGCTTCCGGAAGAACGGGATGACGCTGCCCCGCGAGCCCATGACGTTGCCGTAGCGGACCACGGAGAAGCGCGTCACGTGCGCGGCCGCGTAGTGGTTGCCGCTGATGAACATCCGGTCGGCGCACAGCTTGGTGGCGCCGTAGAGGTTGATCGGGCTGGACGCCTTGTCGGTCGACAGCGCGACGACCTTCTTGACGCCGGTGTCGATCGCGGCCTCGATCACGTTCTGCGAGCCCATGACGTTGGTCTGGACGAACTCGAACGGGTTGTACTCACCGGTGTCGACCTGCTTGAGCGCGGCGGCGTGCACGACGTAGTCGACGCCGTGCATGGCGCGCTCGAGCCGCCGGCGGTCGCGGATGTCGCCGATGAACCAGCGCAGGCGCGGGTCGTCGCCGAACAGCTGGCGGGTCTCGTACTGCTTCAGCTCGTCGCGGGAGAGCACGACCAGCCGGCTCGGGTTCAGTTCGGCGAGCGCGTGCGCGATGAACGCCTTGCCGAAGGAACCGGTCCCGCCGGTGAGCAGGATGCTGGAGCCATCCAGCTCGGACATCGTTGACCTCCGCGTTTGGGGTGGGTTGCCGTCGGCCATCATGTCACCCATGCGTGGAGCGCCCGGTGTCAACGCCGTCATCCAGGCCCGGTCGAGCTCGACCAGGCTGCCCGGCAAGGTGCTGCGCCCGCTGGCCGGCCGCAGCGTGCTGGGCTGGGTGGTCCGGGCCGCCGCGGCCGCTCCCGGCGTGGACCAGGTGGTCGTCGCGACCTCCTCGGACGCCTCCGACGACGACGTCGCTCTCGAAGCCGCTCGCTGTGGTGCCGCCGTGGTCCGGGGTCCGCTCGACGACGTCCTCGAGCGGTTCGGGCTCGCGCTGCGGGAGCACCCCGCCGACGCCGTGATCAGGCTCACCGCGGACTGCCCGCTGCTGGACCCGGCGCTGATCGGCCAGCTCGCGACGCTCTGGCGCGCCCAGCCGACGCTCGACTACGTGAGCACGACGCTGGTCCGGACGCTGCCGCGTGGCTTCGACGCCGAGCTGGTGCGCGCCGACGTACTCCTGGAGCAGGTTGCTTCCGCCACCGGCGCGGACCGGGAGCACGTGACGTCGGGCATCTACTCGCAGCCGACGCGGTACGCGTGCAGCGGCGTCGTGGTGAGCCCGGCCGCCGACGACCTGCGCGTGACGCTCGACACCGCCGAGGACTGGGAGCTGCTGTCCGCGCTGGTGGCCGAGCTGGGCGACCGCGTCGGCGACTGGCGGGCCGTGGTCGCGCTGCTGCGCGCGCGGCCGGACCTGGTGGCGCTGAACGCGCACGTCGAGCAGAAGAAGGTCGGTTCGTGAGGCTGCTGCTGCGCGCGGACGCGTCGGCGTCGATCGGCGCCGGCCACATCGCGCGGATGGTCGCCTACGCCGAGCGGGCGGTGGCGCGCGGCTGGCGGGTCGCGTTCGCGGGCCGCACCGACAACGCCGAGTGGCTCGCTTCGCGCTTCGACGAGCTGGGCGTCTCGCGGGTGCCCTTCGACGCGACGGGGTTCGACGCGGTCGTCGTCGACCACTACGGCCTCGGCGACGTGCGGCCGGAGGTCAACGCGGCCGGCGCGGTGCTGGTGTCGATCGAGGACGACGTGTTCGGCCGCCGTCCCGCGGACATCGTCGTCGACTCGAGCTTCGCGCCTTCTCCCCGGCCCGACGACGGCTCGGACGTGCTGCTGCGCGGCATCGAGTACGCGCCGCTGCGGGATGTCGTGCGGGGGACCCGCCGGGCACCGTCCGGGCCGCCGCTGCACGTCACCGTCGTCCTGGGCGGCGGCGCCGAGTGGTCGGCGACGGTCGGGTTGCTGCTTCGCGCCCTTCGCGACACCGAGCAGCCGTTCGTGGTGGACGCGTTGGTGCGCGGGGAGCCTTCGGTCCCCTCTTTGCTTCCCGGGCAGTCGATCCGGGTGGCCCCGCCGAGCCCGGCGCTGCTGGACATCCTGGCGACGACCGACGTCGCCGTGAGCGCGTCCGGGGTGACGTTCGTGGAGCTGTGCTGCCTCGGCGTCCCGACGGCGGCGGTCCGGCTGGTCGACAACCAGGAGCCGGGCTACCGGGCGGCGCTCGAGCTGGGCCTGGCGGCCGGGCTCGGTCCCGCGGAGTCCCTGGCTTCGCGGCTGCCCGAGGTGACCGCGGTGCTGCGTTCGCTGCTCACCGACGCCTCGCTGCGGCGGTCGCTGTCGGCCACGGCGTCGTCCACAGTGGACGGTCTCGGGGTCGACCGGGTCCTGGATTCCCTGGCATCGAGGACCGGATCTGTCCGCGATGCTTCCTATCGTTGAAGCATGACGATCACCCCGTTCCGCATCGACGTTCCCCAGGCCGCCCTCGACGACCTCCGCACGCGCCTGGCGAACACCCGCTGGCCCGACCAGCCCGCCGGCACCGGCTGGCGGCTCGGGGCGCCGGTCGACTACGTGCGCGAGCTGGCGGAGTACTGGCGGACGGGCTTCGACTGGCGGGCGCAGGAGACGCGGCTCAACGCGTTCCCGCAGTTCACGACGACGATCGACGGGACGAACGTGCATTTCCTGCACGTGGTGTCCCCGGAGCCGGCGGCGACGCCGGTGCTGCTGACCCACGGCTGGCCGGGCTCGATCGTGGAGTTCCTGGACGTGATCGGTCCGCTCACGGACCCGCGCGCGTACGGCGGCGATCCGGCGGACGCGCTGACCCTGGTGGTCCCGTCGATCCCGGGCTACGGCTTCTCGGGCCCGACGCCGACCCCGGACTGGGGCCCGGACCGGGTGGCGCGGGCGTTCGCCTCGCTGATGACGTCGCTGGGCTACGAGCGCTTCGGCGCCCACGGCGGTGACTGGGGCGCGATCATCTCGCGCGAGCTAGCGGTCCAGTTTCCGGAGCGGCTGCTCGGCATCCACGTGACGATGCTGGCGTCCGCGGTGGTCCGCACCCCGGCCGATCTCGAGGGGCTTTCGGACCCGGAGCTGGGCAAACGGTCGCTGGAGAAGGGCCAAGCGTTCTCGGCGTCGGGCACGGGCTACGCGATGATCCAGGCGACGAAGCCGCAGACCCTGGCGTACGGCCTGCACGACTCCCCGGCGGGCCAGCTGGCGTGGATCGCGGAGAAGTTCCGCTCGTTCTCGAACACGACGGAGGACCTGATCGACCGCGACGACCTGCTGGCGGACGTGTCGATCTACTGGTTCACCGAGACGGCGAACTCATCGGCCCGGCTGTACGCGGCGCTGACCGCGGGCTGGGGCGCGCCGCCGCCGCGGAACCCGGTCCCGACGGCGGTGGCGGTGTTCCCGGACGACATCGGGCTGCCGATCAGGGAGCTGGCGGAGCGAACGGACGAGATCGTCCGCTGGACGGAGTTCCCGCGCGGCGGCCACTTCGCTGGTTTGGAGGAGCCGGACGCGCTGATCGGCGACCTGCGGGAGTTCTTCAGCTCGTTGCGCTGACGGCCGGCGCCGGTCCGGTGCTGTGAAGCCGGCGGCTGCGGTGGCGTCCTGAATGACTCATTCAGGTCTTCGGAGGTCCTGAATGACTCATTCAAGACCTCCGAGCCGGTGGCAAAACCCGCCCGAGCGAGTTGTCCACAGGGGTTGTCCACAGGCCCTCCGGTCTGTGGACAACCTCACCGCAGACGTCAGAGGTACTGACCCGTCCCCGAGATCCCCGGCCCGTGCCCCTCGTGCCCCGGCCCGGCCCCAGGTCCACCCGCCGAAGGACCGGCAGGCAGCCCCCGCCGCATCTGCTCCAGCTGGACCCGGGCCGCCATCTGCTGGGCGAACAGCGCGGTCTGTATCCCGCTGAACAACCCCTCGAGCCACCCGACCAGCTGAGCCTGCGCGATCCGCAGCTCCGCGTCCGAAGGCGTCGAGTCGTCGGTGAACGGCCGCACCAGCCGCTCCAGCTCGTCCTGCAGCTCCGGGGCCAGCGAGGCCGCCAGTTCCTTCACCGACGTCTCGTGGATCTCGCGCACGCGGTTGCGGGAAGCGTCGTCCAGCGGGGCCGCGCGGACCTCCTCGAGGAGCTGCTTGATCATCGTGCCGATCCGCATCACCTTCGCCGGCTCTTCGACGAGGTCGCCGACCGACTCGGGGTGCTCGTCCGCGCCCACCGGGGTGCCGTCCGGGCCCACGACCACCACGTGGGGTGAATGTTCCTGGCCAGCGTCACCGGCTGTGAAGTTCGGCTCGGTCATGTGCTCCATCCTGGCTTGCCTTCGACACGCTCCGCGACACCCACGGGGTGTCCGTCTCCGAGCGTAGCCGCTCCGGGTGTTCCCGGTGGCTCTCCACCCAACCCCGGGCGCACGGCGAAACCGCACGTCCGTACGGTGTCCACATGGCGTTCGACGTCGCTCGTATCCGTGGGCTCTTTCCCGCGCTGGGTGACGGCTGGATTCACTTCGACGGCGCCGCCGGAATGCTGGTACCGGAACAGGTCGCTTCGGCCGTTTCCACGGCGATGCGCGCCCCGGTGTCGGGGCCGGGCGGAGCGTTTCCGGCCTCACAACGCGCGGAAAGCATCGTGACCGCGGCCCGCCGGGCCGTGGCCGACCTGGTCGGGGCCGACCCGGCCGCCGTCGTGCTCGGGCCGAGCGCGCCGGTGATGCTGCGCCGGCTCTGCGATTCGCTCGCCGAGCGCTGGACGATCGGCGACGAGGTCGTCGTGTCGAGGCTCGACGAACAAGCCAACCTCGCGCCGTGGCAGCGCGCCGCGAAGCGCGTCGGCGCCGTCGTGCGCTGGGGCGAGATCGACATCGAAACGTGCGAGCTGCCCGCGTGGCAGTACGAGCAGCTCGTGTCCGCGCGCACCAAGGCCGTCGCGGTCACGCTCGCCTCCGGGTCCGTCGGGACGCGGCCGGACGTGCCGACGATCATCGAGTTCGCCAAGCGGGTCGGCGCGCTGGTCGTCGTCGACGCCACCTACGCCGCGCCGTTCCTGCCGCTGGACATCAACGCGCTCGGCGCCGACGTCATGGTCGTGTCCGCGCAGGCGTGGGGCGGGCCGTCGGTGGGCGCGCTCGTCTTCCGCGACCCCGAACTCATCGAGCGGATCCCGTCCGTCTCGCTCGACCCCATGGCGCGCGGCGCCGCCCGCCTCGAACTCGGCCCGCACGCCTACCCGCTGCTGGCCGGGCTGATCGCGTCGATCGACTACCTCGCGGGCCTCGACGACGCCGCCACCGGGTCGCGCCGCGAGCGCCTGGTCACCTCGCTCGGCTCGGCGAAGTCCTACCACGCCGGGCTGCTCCAGCAGCTGTCCACGGAACTGCTGTCGCTGCGGCACATCATGGTCATCGGCAACGCCATGCGCCGGA
This sequence comes from Amycolatopsis lexingtonensis, assembly GCF_014873755.1. Taxonomy (NCBI): domain Bacteria; kingdom Bacillati; phylum Actinomycetota; class Actinomycetes; order Pseudonocardiales; family Pseudonocardiaceae; genus Amycolatopsis; species Amycolatopsis lexingtonensis. The sequence goes on along the minus strand of NZ_JADBEG010000001.1, from coordinate 7,069,406 downwards.
TCCCCGCGCTCGCCTTCGCCGTCGCCGGCAAGAAGGCGCCCGAGGTCGCCGAGTACCTGGCTTCGCAGGGGCTGTGCGCCTTCGCCGACGACGGCACGGCCGGCGTCTTCGCGTCACTGGGCGTCGGGGAAGTGGGCGGCGCCGTGCGGATCGGGCTCGCCCACTACTCCAACGTCTTCGAAATCAACCAGCTCGTGCGGGTCCTCGAAGAACTCCGTTAAGACTTCGCCGCCAGCAGCACCTTGCCGAACACGCTGCCCTCTTCCAGGGCGCGGTGCGCGGACGCGGCTTCGGCCATCGGCACGACCTGGCCGACGATCGGCTTCACGGCACCGTCGGAAACCAGGGGCCACAGCCGTTCGCGGACGTCGGCGACGATCGCCGCCTTCTGCTCCAGCGGCCGGAACCGCAGGCCCGCCGCGAACACCGAAGCCCGCTTGCCGAGCAGCGCGCCGACGTTCAGCTCGCCCTTGACCCCGCCCTGCATGCCGATGATCACCAGGCGGCCGTCGGCGGCCAGCGCGTCGACGTTGCGGCCGAGGTAGGACGCGCCCATGTTGTCGAGGATGACGTTCGCGCCGCCCGTCTCCTTCTTGAGGACCTCGACGAAGTCGGCTTCCTTGTAGTTGATCGTGATGTCGGCGCCGAGCTGGCGGCAGCTCTCGAGCCGCTCGGCCGACCCCGCGGTGACGGCGACGGTCGCGCCCAGCGCCTTGCCGACCTGGATGGCGTGCGTGCCGATGCCGCCGGCGCCGCCGTGGACCAGCAGCACCTCGCCCTCGGTGAGCTTCGCGTGCATGACGACGTTCGCCCACACCGTGCAGGCCACCTCGGGCAGCCCGGCCGCGGCGAGCAGGTCGACCTCGCCGGGCACCGGCAGCAGCTGACCGGCCGGGACGACGACCTTCTCCGCGTAGCCGCCGCCGGAGAGCAGCGCGCAGACCTCGTCGCCGACGGTCCAGCCTTCGACGCCTTCGCCGAGCTCCGCGACGGTTCCGGAGCACTCGAGACCGAGGGTTTCGCTGGCTCCGGGCGGCGGCGGGTAGTGGCCCTGGCGCTGCAGCAGGTCGGCGCGGTTCACCGCACTCGCGGCCACTTCCAGCAGCACTTCGCCGGGGCCGGGACGCGGGTCCGCGACCTCCGTCCACTCGAGAACGTCCGGGTCACCTGGTTCACGGATGGTGATCGCGTACATGTGTCGACTGTATCCCGGTGCGCGAAGCTCCCGCCGAATGACGCATTGACGTACTTCGCATATCGCACAAAGGTGAGCAACCATGTCACTCTTCCGAAAGAGATTCCTTCCTCCGGTGGCGATCGCCGCCGGTGCGACGCTGGTGCTCGGCCTCACCCCGGCCGCCGCCGCGAACGCGGTCCCCGAAGGCCCCGCCCTGGCGAAGCAGCTCGTCAAGAAGGTCGACGTCAACGGCGTCAACCGGCACCTGATCGCCCTGCAGCGCATCGCCGACACCAACGGCGGTACGCGGGCGGCGAGCACCGCCGGCCACCAGAAGTCCGCCGAGTACATCGCCACCAAGCTCGAGGCGGCCGGCTTCCAGGTGACCCGCCAGGAGTTCCCGTTCACCTACTCGGAGACCCTGGCCGAGAAGCTGACCGCGGGCGGCGCCGACGTCCCGGTCATCGCCATGGAGTACACCGTTTCGACGCCGGTCGGCGGCATCACCGCGCCGCTCGCCGTGGTCGCGGTCGACGACACCAGCGGCTGCGAGGCCACCGACTACACCGCGGACGTCGCGGGCAAGATCGCGCTGATCAAGCGCGGTGGCTGCTCGTTCGCGCAGAAGCAGCAGACCGCCGCGGCCGCGGGGGCGGTCGGCGCCATCGTCTACAACAACACCGACGGCGCGCTGAACGGGACGCTCGGCGGCCCGGAGAACGCGAAGATCCCGACCGGCGGCGTGACGGCCGCCGCGGGCGCGCAGCTGGCGACGCTCGCCGGGCAGCCGGTGACTCTGGAGCTGCGGGCCTTCCAGGAGGCGCGGACCAGCTACAACGTCATCGCCGAGACCAAGACCGGCCGCAAGGACAACGTCGTGATGCTGGGGTCGCACCTCGACAGCGTCCCGGCTGGCCCGGGCATCAACGACAACGGCACCGGCTCGGCGGCCCTGCTCGAGACGGCGCTGCAGCTGGGGAGCAGCCCGAAGGTCAACAACGCGGTCCGCTTCGGCTTCTGGAGCGCGGAGGAGTTCGGCCTGATCGGCTCCACCTACTACGTCGACCAGCTGAGCTTCGAGCAGCAGCTCGACATCGCGCTGTACCTGAACTTCGACATGATCGGCTCGCCGAACGCCGGGTACTTCGCCTACGACGGCGACAACTCCGACGGCGTCGGCGCGGGTGCCGGCCCGTACGGCTCGGCGCAGATCGAGAAGACCTTCGTCGACTTCATGCAGGCCGCGCGGGGCGTGTCCCTCGAGGGCACCGACTTCACCGGCCGCTCGGACTACGGCGAGTTCATCGCCGTCGGCATCCCGGCGGGCGGCCTGGACACCGGCGCCGAGGTCCTGAAGACCCCGGCGCAGGCGGCGAAGTGGGGCGGCACGGCCGGCATCGCGTTCGACCCGTGCTACCACCAGGCCTGCGACAACCTGGGCAACATCGACCGGGTCGCGCTGGACCGCAACGCGGACGGTGTCGCGTGGGCCCTCGGCGTCTACGCGACGAGCACCGAGAGCATCAACGGCGTCAAGCCGGGCACGAGCAAGACGGCCAAGCAGAAGGCCGCCGAACGCGGCGCGCAGCGGAACTTCTCCGCCCGCGCCGTGGCCGGCGACCCGCACGCGCTGACGGCGTAACGACGAAAAAGGGGCCGTCCCAGCGCTGGGACGGCCCCTTCTTCGTGTCCTTAGCCCAGGTTGTTCGTCCCGAAGGTGTCGCAGCGGGCGGGTTCGCCGGTCTGGAAGCCGGTGGAGAACCACTTCTTGCGCTGCGCGGACGTGCCGTGGGTGAACTTCGAGCGGTCGACCTGGCCGCCGCCGAGCTTCTCCTGGATGTAGTCGTCGCCGATGCGGGACGCGGTGTCCAGCGCCGAGGCGATGTCGTCCTGGGTGACGTCGGTGATCAGCGGCTTGCCGCTCTCGGTCGGCGTCGTCGAGGCGTGGTTGGCCCAGACGCCGGCGTAGCAGTCGGCCTGCAGTTCGAGCCGCACCGAACCGGACGTCGGGCCGGTGCCGGTGCCCTTCTTCGACGTCCCGAGCAGGTTCTGCACGTGGTGGCCGTACTCGTGGGCCAGCACGTACGCCTCGGTGAACAGGCCGCCCTGCGCGCCGAAGCGCGTCTTCAGCTCGTCGAAGAACGAGAGGTCGATGTAGACGTCGGAGTCCGCCGGGCAGTAGAACGGCCCGGTGTCGGAGGTGGCGCTGCCGCAGCCGGTGCGCACGCCGCCGTTGAAGAACTTGGTCGGCGCCTTCTGGTACGTCGAGCCCGACCGCGCGAACTGCTGGGTCCAGTAGTCCTGGACGGAGTTCACGATCGCCACGATGGCGCAGTCGTGGTTCTTGTTGGCGTCGGCGCCGGTCTTGCACTCGCTCGCCAGCTTCGTGTTGTCGACCTGCTGGCCGGACCCGACGCTACCGAGCCCGCCGCTCAAGCCGCTCCCACTGCCGCCGCCGAGGCTGACCCCGCCGAGCTGGGAGAGCACGAAGTAGATGATCAGGCCCACCACGCCGAGCCCGCCACCGCCCAGTGCCACGCGGCCGCCGATCCCTCCGCCGCCACCACCGCCGCTACCGCGCAGGTCCTGGACTTCGGAAGCGTCCAGGCCGGCGTCGTCGTCGAACCTCACCCGCAGATATTAACGAGCCTGGGTGCGGCCGTCGCGCTGACGGCCGCACCCAGGCGTTGTACCGAGGTTCTGTTTCGTCGGGCGGTTGGCCGCATCCGGGGCCGGCGTTCAGGCGCTGCCGTCACGACTTCCGAGGCCGTGACCGGAAACAGGCCCGATCGACGCCGAATGCGTGAACGCACCGTAGAAGCCCGCGCTCGTGCTGCTCCGCAATCGCGACCGACCCGGCAGAAGTCCGTTCCGATCGCGGGGACGCAGCAAGCGGTCAACCGCGAGGATCACCCGTCACGCAACCACCTGACCTCTCCTGGCGGGGCCCCGGGCCGGCACGTCGCCGTCGTCGCGCCGCATACCTGGTCAACCGTCCGCCGACAAGCAGAATGCGCCTTTTCGGGCCGAGTCTCAACCTTTTCGTAACCCCACCTTCGGGCGATGTTGCGGTGGCGTATTCACCGGCGGACGGATCGGACTCGGCGGGCGCGGATCCTTGATCAGCGTTCTACGCTGCCTTATGACCGAGGAGCGACCTGTGCGGTGGTTGGACGAGGCCGAGATGGCGGCGTGGCGCTCCTACATCGTCGCGACGCTGCGGCTGCGGCAGCGGCTGCACCGCGAACTGACCGACCGGCACGAGGTGTCGCTGACCGACTACGAGGTGCTCGTCTGCCTCGAAGTGCAGCCCGAGCACCGGATGCGCATGTCGGAACTGGCGTCGGAGCTGGGGTCGACGAAGAGCCGGCTGTCCCACCAGATCGGTCGCCTCGAGGAGACCGGCCTGGTCCGGCGGGCACGCGACCCGGAGGACAAGCGCGGCGTCATCACGGAGCTGACCGAAGACGGCATGGCCCTGCTGAAGACGGCCGCGCCGACCCACGTGGAAGGCGTCCGCGAGCACCTGATCGACCTGCTGAGCCCGCACGAGCAGGCCACGTTCGCGGCGTCGTTCGAGCGCGTGCTGGACCACCTGAAGGAAACCGAAAGCTGAGCCCGGGCGCGGCCGGCGCCCGGGCTCTCAGTGCGGTAGCGGTGGGATTCGAACCCACGGAGAGGTTGCCCCCTCGCATGTTTTCAAGACATGTTCCTTCGGCCGCTCGGACACGCTACCCCTGCCCACGAGGGTAGCCGACGGAGTCCGCCGCCTCGTCAGGGCAACCGCGGCGGCCGCGCCGGCGTGCTCATCGCATGACAACACCGGGCGTGCTCCGGGGCGCGGTCGCGGCAGCCTCGCTGGCGGTCATGCTGGGCTCCCTGCTCGCGGCCATGATCATCGGCGGCACGCTCAAGGACCGGTCCGGCTCGCTGGTGGCCACCGCGACCGTGGAGCGGGTCGTCGACCGGACCACGGCGGTCGCGCGCGTCGACGAACCGGGCGGTCCCCGGTACCGGGACGTGCAGATCAGCCGGGCCTACCCGCACGGCGCGCGCATCGAGGTCCGCTACCGGCCCCACGACGAGGAGCCCGCGGCCGAGACCACGGGCGAGCTGCGCATCCCCGGCCCGTGGATCTTCGGGGTCTGCGCGGCGGGGTTCCTGGCCGGCAACGTCGGGCTGCGGCTGGCGATCCGGCGGGCTAAGCCCAGCTCAGCGTGAGCGCCGCGCCCTGCGCACGGCCCGCTTCGGCGGCCGGCGTCCGCGTCGACGGGTCCAAGGGGTTCTCGCCCATCGCCGCGACCGAGGCTTCGTCCGGCGTGATCAGCGCGACCTCCGCGCCCGCCGCGCGCAGCTCGTCCAGCACCGCGGGCAGCGGTTTCTCCATCGGCAGCGGCGAATCCGGGCCCATCGGCGAAATCACCGTGACGCGGGTGAAGCCCGTCGCGTAGTCGGCGTTCTCGCCGGACCGGACGCCGCCGTCGACGTAGTGGCGGCCGTCGATCGTCACCGCCGGCCAGACGCCCGGGACCGCGCAGCTCGCCGCCACCGCGTCGACCAGGGGCACGCCGGACGCGCGGTCGAAGCGGCGGGGTTCGCCGGTTTCCGCGTCCACCGCCACGATCACCAGGCGCTGCGCCGGCCACTCGTGCACCGGCAGCCGCGCTTCGATCACCGCGCGCCGGTCGGCTTCGGGCACCGTTTCGGCCGCCAGCGCCAGCCGCCCGACCGCGCGCCGGATCTCGGCGGGGTCCGTCGTGCCGGTGACCGCGCCGCCGAAGTCGGCCGCGAACTTCTCGAAGTCGATGTCGGCCGGGATCTCCGGCGCCTGCAGCGCCGGGTCGGCCTGGCGGGCGAACAGCTCGGCCGGCGGGAGCCCGCTGGTCACCTGCGCGGCGACCGCCGACCCCGCCGACGTCCCGACGATGAGATCGGCGCCGGTGAGGTCCTGCCCGTGCTCGGCGAGCCCGGTCAGCAGCCCCGTCGTCCACGCGATCCCGGCGACCCCGCCGCCGCCCAGCACCAACGCCTGTCCGCCCATGCCGACACCCTATCGGCGCCGGATCAGGCCTGGCGCAAGGCTTTCGCCGCGATCCGGGCCTGGACCTCGGGGCGCCGCAACGGCGGCACGGTCGCCGGTGGCTGACGGCGTTCGGGCAGCTGCTCCAGCAGCCGCGTGGTGATCGCGGTGATCTCGGCGACCGCGGCTTCGAAGGGCTCGCGCGTGGCGTCCGAAAGCGACTGCACGCCGGTCACCTTGCGGACGTACTGGCGGGCCGCGGCCTCGATCTCCTCGCCCGTCGCGGCCGGCTGGAGCCCCCGGAGGGTGGTGATGTTTCGGCACATGCCGCCCAGGGTACGACTCTTCGGACGCCTCGATCACACGGTCGGGTAGGCCCGGCCCCAGCTCGTTGACGCCCGAACCGCCGCTTGGGCAAGGTCGGAGCAGTGCCCCTCAGACCGTTCCGCTCCGCCCGCCCCGAACCCCCGGTCCTCGAAGCCGAGCCGCCGGAAACCCCGATCCCGGAACAGGCCTGGCCCCGCGTGCGGGCTGACGAGCTCGTCACCCTCGTCGCGCACGTCTTCGCCGCCCACGGCTTCCCCGAAGCCCGTGCGCGCATCGCGGCGGAGGCGCTCTGCCACGGCGACCTGACCGGCTCGCCGGACACCGGCGTCGCCGACCTGACCCGCGTCCACCTGCCCCTGCTGGAAACCGGGGACGTCGTGCCCCACGCCCAGCCGCTGATGATCGCCGACCGCGGGGCCGCCGCGCTGATCGACTACCGCCGCGCGTCCGGGCTGTGGGCCGTCGGTGACGCGATGGACCGCGCGGTCACCCGGGCCGGGAGGTTCGGCGTCGGGCTGGTTTCGCTGCGCGGGATCGGGCCGTTCGGCCGGGCCGGGCACCACGCCGCGCGGGCGCTGCCGCACGCGATGATCGGCCTGGTGCTCGCCGCCGGCGGCGAACCGGGGCGGCCGATGAACCCGCTCGGCATGGCCGCGCCCGGCGGCGCGTACCCCGAGTTCGTCTTCGACATGGACGAGCCGGGTTCCGAAGCCGCCGGGCTGACGCTGCTGGTCGAGGTGCTCGCCGGGGTGCTCTCCGGCGTGGCCGACCACGAGCACGACACCGGCGTGCTGGTGCTGGCCATCGCGCCGACGACGTTGCGCAGCGCGGACGGCTTCTACCGCGCCGCGAGCGCGTTGTTCGGCAGCATGCTCGGCTGGGAGGGCGGCGCGCCGATCCGCTACCCGGGCTGGCGCGAGGCCCAGCACCTGGAGCAGTGCCGCGCGCTCGGCGTCCCGCTGGCCGGTCCCGTGCGCCGGGAGCTGGACACCCTCGCCGCTTCGCTCGGCCTGCCGCCGCTGACCAGCGTCGGCTAGTGCACCAGGATGACCTTGCCGCGGTCGGGGCCCACGGCCACGACGTCGCCGTCGGTCAGCTGGCGGCCGCGGCGGGTCTCCACCTCGCCGTTGACGGTGACCTCCTCCGCGTCGATCAGGTCCTTGGCGTGGGAACCGTCCTCGGCGAGGCCGGCCAGCTTGAGGAACTGGCCGAGCCGGATCGGCTCTCCGGTGATGGGTACGTCGACGGGATCGCTCATACCCGCATCATGCCCGGGCGGTCGTCTGCCGGTAGAGGGCCTGGACGTCCGTGTCGAAGTAGCTCGAGTACGACGTGTCCGGGTCGTCGCCGCCGAACTCGTAGCCGCCGATGACGCCGATGACCGTGCCGAGCCGGGTCTTCGGGTCCTGGCCGGTGACCCACGGGCCGCCGCTGGTGCCGGTCGGGAAGCCGCTGCAGTCCACTTTCAGCTGGTAGGTGTCCTGCTGGCTGGTCGTGTTCTGGCAGACCGCGGGCACCTCGGAGTCGTCCGGGTAGCCGGTGAGCGTGATGGTCTGCTCGAACCCGGTGCCGGTGGCGAGGGTGTTCGCGCCGACCAGGCTTTCCAGGGTCTTCGTCGTGCCCGCCTGGTGCGCGGTCGCGAAGCCGACGTCGAGGTCCGGGTCCGACGACGTGCTCCAGCCGGGCGCGACAAGCTCGTCGGACACCGTCCAGAAGCCGAACGGCGCGACGCCGTCGTGGTAGGCGGGCGCGAAGGTGACGCCGGTGAGGTAGCCGCCGCCCTCGCCGTCGTGGATGCAGTGGGCCGCGGTCAGCAGCACGTCGCCCTGGTCGCTGTGCACGACGCTGGCCGTGCAGTAGTGCATGCCCTCGACGAACAGCGCGCCGACCGCGGGGCTCGACACCGCGGGCAGGTCGGGCGTCGACGCGGGCGCGGCCTCGACGGTGGCGGACGTCGTGGCGTCCGCGGACCGCGGCTGGTGGTCCACGAAGATCACGAAGGCCGCGCCGAGCAGCAGGATCGCGGCCACGCTGAGCAGGACGGCCGTCCGCCGCACGCGCATCGCCTCCTCGTCCGTTCGTCCCGGCGCTCCGACCAGATCACCATAAGGCGTCGCACCGACACAATCAGCGCACCCACAGGAAGCTCACAGCCGCTAGTATCCGTAACTCACGAGTAACACCCAGGGAGGGACCATGAAGCGGTTCGGGGACAAGGTCGTGGTGATCACCGGGGCGGGCTCGGGGATCGGCCGCGCGCTGGCGCTGGAGTTCTCCCGGCGGGGTGCGCGCGTCGCCCTTTCCGATGTCAACGCCGACAACGCGGCGGAGACGGCGAAGCTGGCCGGCGACAACGCCCGCGCGTACACCCTCGACGTCGCCGACCGGGCCGCCGTGCTCGCCCACGCCGAGGAGGTCGTCAGCGACTTCGGTGGCGCGAACGTCATCGTGAACAACGCGGGCGTGGCGCTCGGCGCGACCGTCGAGGAAATGTCCTTCGAGGACTACGACTGGCTCATGGGCGTCAACCTCGGCGGCGTCGTGAACGGCACGAAGGCGTTCCTGCCGCACCTGATCGCTTCCGGCGAAGGGCACGTCGTCAACATTTCCAGCGTGTTCGGGTTCGTCGGCGTGCCGACGCAGAGCGCGTACAACGCGGCGAAGTTCGCCGTCCGCGGATTCACCGAGGCGCTGCGCGAAGAAATGCTGATCGCGCGGCACCCGGTCGCGGTGAGCTGCGTGCACCCCGGCGGGATCAAGACCAACATCGTGCGCAACGCGCGCAGCGACGCCGGCGACCAGGAGAAGGCCGCGCGGGGCTTCGAGCGGATCGCGCACACCACGCCGGAGAAGGCGGCGGAGACGATCCTGCGTGGGGTGGAACGGAAGTCCGCGCGGATCCTGATCGGGCCGGACGCCTACGTCATCGACGCCATCCCGCGTGTCCTCGGCTCGGCCTACCAGCGCCCGCTGGCGGTCTTGGCCCGGCTCGGGCTCAAGCAGATGGAGAGCTGACCTTCACTCATTGGGGTTGCGTTTCTGACAGCATCGTCAGAAATGGTCCAGAATGCGTGGGGTCCGCGAGCCCCCCGCACCGGAGGTCCCGATGCTTCGCACCGCACCGCGCAGTGCGACCCGTCCGTCCAGCGACCGCACCGCGGTCGAACTGCTGGATCGCACCGGCATCCTGGCGGCGAGCCTGCCCCGGCGCCGCCGCACCGACGACGACGTCGAAGCGAGCGAGCCGATCTTCACCCGGCCGCCGGTGTGCGACCAGGACCTGCGGCCGAAGTCCGTGGTGATCCGGCGCCGCGCCCGCACGTGGCTGGGCAGCGGCGCCGCGGTGCTGCTCGTCGCGGCCGGCTGGCTGGGCGGCGGGCTGTTCACCGGCGGGCTGTTCTCGCCGGCCGCCGACGAGGTGGCCCAGGTCGATTCGCGCCCGGCGGTCGCGGCGGCCCCCGCGCCCCAGCCGCCCGCCCCGCAGGTGCCAGTGGTCGCGCCGCCGCCGAAGACGGTGTTCGTGCCGGTGCCCGCGAAGCCCGCGCCGAGGCAGGTCCAGGCCCAGGCGAAACCGCAGCCCAAGAAGCCCTCGACCGAGGACGAGGCGCGGGTCGACCTGCCGTCGTCCACCACGCCGACGTCGACCACGAACCCGGTCCAGGCCTGGGTCGACGTCGCCGAAAGCATGGTGAAGCACTACGGCGGTCAGACGGGCGGGCGCTGACTCAGGCGCCGCTCCAGCGGTATTCGTGCTCGGGGCGCCCGGTGGCGCCGTAGCGCAGCCGCATCTGGACCGTCCCCGACTCCGCCAGCGCGGTCAGGTACCGCTGCGCCGTCGCTCGCGCCATGCCCAGCTCGCCGGCGACTTCGGCCGCGGACAGCGGACGGCCCGCGCGCCGCAGCTGCTCGGAAACCAGGCGGGACGTCGCCGTCGACTGGCCCTTCGGCGCGGACGTCCGGTCCTGGTCGTGCAGCACCCGGTACGCGCGGTCGACGTCGTCCTGCGCGAAGGCCCGGTCCTCGGCGAGCAGGCCGCGGAAGCGCGCGTACGACGTCAGCCGCTCCGCGAGCTGGCGGGTGGTGAACGGCTTGATCAGGTAGTTCAGCGCGCCGGCCCGGATCGCCGCGGCCACCGACGCGCTGTCGGTCGCCGCGGACAGCACGATCGTGTCGGTCTGCAGCTCCGGGAGCACGGCGAGGCCGGACTCGTCGGGCAGGTAGACGTCGAGCAGGACCAGGTCCGGCGACAGCTCGCGGACGCGGGCGCGCGCCTCGGCGGCGGTGTGCGCGGTGCCGACCACCGCGAACCCGTCGACCTCCTCGACGAACCCGGCGTGCACGCCGGCGACCCGGAAGTCGTCGTCGACGATGAGCGTGCGGATCATCGGTCCTCCGTCAGCGTTCCGGGCAGCTTGGCGACGAACAGGGCACCCGTCTCGCCCGCGCCGGGGTCGGCCAGCCAGACGTCGCCGCCGTGGGCGCGCGCGGCCTGCCGGGCGAGCGCCAGCCCGAGGCCGTGACCGGGCGCGATCTTCGTCGAGACGCCTTCGTCGAACAACGTGCGCCGCAGGTCTTCGGGTACGCCCGGACCACTGTCCACAACGGACACGTGCAGGGTGTCGCCCTCAGCCAGCAGGCCGATTTCCACCGTCGCGGGCCGCCGCGGGCCCATCCGGGCCGCGTGCAGGGCGTTGTCGACGAGGTTGCCGATCACAGTGTTCGCGGCGATCGGGTCGGTCACGGTCGTCGGCACCCAGGTGTCGTCGGCGAGCTTGAGCGTGAGGCCCTTTTCCTGCGCCTGCTCGGTTTTCGCGACGAGCAGCGCCTGCAGGTACGGGTCGGCGACGGCGTCGCCCAGCTCGCTCGGCCGCGCCGACGGCGAATCCGTCAGCGTCTGCAGGTACTCGACGGCCTCGGTGTGGTGGCCGAGCTGGAGCAGCCCGTGGAGCGTGTGCAGCCGGTTCGCGAACTCGTGCCGCTGGGCGCGCAGGCCGTCGGACAGCGCGCGGATGCCGTCGAGCTCGCGGGTGAGCGCGTCGAGGTCGGTGCGGTCGCGGAAGGTCAGCACCGTGCCGATCGGCCGGTCGTCCAGCCGGACCGCGCGCGAATTGACGACCAGCACGCGGTTCCCGGCCACGGCCAGGAGGTTGTCGACCGGCAGGCCTTCGCCGACGGCTTTGTGCAGCCGCGGGCTGAGCTCGAGTTCCGCCAGCGCCGCGCCGATCGGGAGCTCGGTGCCGAGCAGGCGCTCGGCCTCGTCGTTGCGGACCGAGACGCGGTTCGCCTCGTCGACCGCGAGGACGCCCTCGCCGATCCCGTGCAGCACCGCTTCGCGTTCGTAGAGCAGCTCGGTCAGTTCGTGCGGTTCGAGGCCGTGCGTGACGCGCCGCAGCCGCCGGTTCAGCAGCGCGGACGCGCCCGCGCCGAGCAGCAGCGCGCCGCCGGCGAACAGCAGCGTGATCGTCAGCAACCGGTTGAAGTCGCCGGTCGGGTCGCCGACCTCGAAGCCGACGCTGACCTCGCCGACCACCCGCGGCCCCTGCCAGATCGGCGTCTTGCTGCGCACCGAGAGCCCGAGCGTGCCGCTCTGCACCGCGCTGACTTCGTCGCCGCCGGCGAGGGCGACGTCCGGTGGGGTGCTCACCCGCTGGCCGATCAGGCTCGCCGTCGGGTGCGCGAGCCGGATGCCCTGGTCGTCGGTGATCACGACGAACAAGGCGTCGTTGGCCTTCGTGACGGCGAGGACGCGTTCCTCGAGCGGGCCGCCGGGGAGCTTCGCGGCCGCGTTCGCGACGACGACCGGGTCCGCGGCGACGGACTTCGCGATGGCCAGCGCACGGCGGCCGTACTGGTCGGTCAGCGTGTGGCTCAGCAGCACGCTGACCAGCGCGACGCCGATCCCGACGACGAGGAGCACCACGCCGATCTGCAGCAGCAGCACCTGCCTGCTGAACCGCATGCGCGGGAAGAGCGCCCTCTTTGGCATGGCTAGGGACCATACCCCCTGGTCAGCGCTGTGCGCTAAATGAGCAAAACATTCAGAACGCACAGCTCGCGCGGAGAACGTCGACAAGCTTCACGCGGGCGCCACCCGTACTTAACGTCCCTTCCCAACGTGAGCCCCACCACGTGACGAAGGAGTCACCTCCCCATGGTTCCCCCACTGATCGAACTCACCGGAGCCACGAAACGGTTCCCGAGCGGGTCCGGTTCCGTGCACACGGCCGTCCGCGATCTGACCATGTCCGTGCAGCCCGGCGAGTTCGTCGCCGTGGTCGGCCCGACGGGCTGCGGCAAGTCGACGACGCTCTCGCTGGTTTCCGGGCTGCAGCCGCCGTCCGCCGGCCGGGTGCGGGTGAACGGCGAGGACGTGAAGTCCATCCCGGACGGGGTCGGCTACATGTTCCAGACCGACGCCGTGATGCCGTGGCGCTCGGTGCTCGACAACGTCGCCTCCGGCCCGCGCTTCCGCGGCGTGCCGAAGGCCGAGGCCCGCGCGCAGGCCGTCGACTGGATCGCCCGCGTCGGGCTCGCCGGGTTCGAGAAGTACTACCCGCACCAGCTCTCCGGCGGTATGCGCAAGCGCGTCGCGCTGGCCCAGACGCTGGTCACCAAGCCGAAGATCATGCTGATGGACGAGCCGTTCTCGGCGCTGGACGTCCAGACGCGGGCGCTGATGCAGGACGAGCTGCTGCGGCTGTGGTCGGGGTCCGGTGCGGCGGTCATCTTCGTGACGCACGACCTCGACGAGGCGATCGCCTTGGCGGACAAGGTCGTCGTGCTGACGACGTCGCCGGCCACCGTCAAGGACGTCTTCGAGATCCCGCTGGAGCGGCCGCGGAAGGTCGAGGACCTCCGGCTCACCGACGAGTTCCGCAAGCTCTACGCGGACATCTGGGAATCACTGCGCAGCGAGGTCGACAAGGCCCGCGAGAAGGGAGCGGCAAATGTCGCTTGAGACCTCCGCGGCTCCGGCTGCCTCCCTGCCGGTGCTGGAAACCGAGCAGGACATCCTCACGCGGGCGAAGCGGGCGTCGTCGCGGCGCAAGCGCAACACGTGGCTGCTGCGGCTGGCCCTGGTCGTCGTCTGGCTCGGCAGCTGGGAGCTGACCGCGACCTACTGGATCGACCCGTTCTTCTATTCGAAGCCGTCGCGCATCTGGCAGCGGCTGGTCGAGTGGGTCACCAGCGGCACTGACTTCGGCTCGCTCTGGTACCAGCTGTGGGTCACCGTCGAAGAGGCGCTGGTCGGCTTCGCGATCGGTGCCGTCGCGGGCGTGATCTTCGGTGTCATCCTGGGCCGCAGCCGGTACCTGGCCGACGTGCTCGCGCCGTTCATCAAGGCCGCCAACGCGGTGCCGCGCATCGTGCTCGCTTCGCTGTTCGTGATCTGGTTCGGGCTGGGGCTCGCGTCGAAGGTCGCGACCGTCGTCGTGCTGGTCTTCTTCGTGGTGTTCTTCAACGCCTTCACCGGCGCCCGCGAAGTGGACCGCAACCTGATCGACAACGCACGCATCCTCGGCGCGGGCCGGATGCAGGTGATCAAGGCGATCGTGCTGCCGAGCGCGACGTCCTGGATCCTCTCGTCGCTGCACACCGCGTTCGGCTTCGCGCTGATCGGCGCGGTCGTCGGCGAGTACGCCGGGTCCAAGGCGGGCATCGGCTTCCTCATCTCGAACGCGCAGGGCACCTTCGATTCGGCGGGCATCTACGCCGCCATGATCATCATCACCGTCGTCGCACTGGTCGCCGAGTGGGGCATCGGAAACCTCGAGAACCGGCTGCTGCGGTGGCGGCCCTCGATGTCCACCTCCAGCCAGACCGTCATCTGAAAGGACCGAATCGATGAGGATTCGCCGGATCGCCGTCGCGGTCACCGCGCTGACCGTGGTGGCGGGGCTGACCACCGCCTGCCAGGACTCCCGCACCGCCGCGACGGGCGAGGGGGGCAAGCCGAAGGTCACGATCATGGTCGGTGGCCTGGAAAAGGTCATCTACCTGCCCGCCATGCTCACCCAGCAGCTCGGCAACTTCGCCGCGCAGGGCATCGACGTCGAGCTGCAGAGCGAGCAGTCGGGCGCCAACGCCGAGACCGCGCTCGTCGCCGGGCAGGTGCAGGGCGTGGTCGGGTTCTACGACCACACGATCGACCTGCAGGCCAAGGACCAGTGCATCAAGAGCGTGGTGCAGCTGGCCAACATCCCCGGTGAGGCACTGGTCGTCGGCACCGCCCACGTCGACCAGATCAAGAGCTCGGCCGACTTCAAGGGCAAGAAGATGGGCGTGACCTCGCTCGGGTCGTCCACCGACTTCCTCACGAAGGCGCTGGCGGCCAAGGCGAACGTGGGTGCCGACCAGTACACGCCGGTCAAGGTCGGCGCCGGGCAGACCTTCATCGCGAGCCTGGACAACGGCGGTATCGAAGGCGGCATGACGACCGACCCGACGATCGCGCAGCTGACCAACACGGGCAAGGCGAAGGTGCTGTACGACCTGCGGACGGCCGAGAGCACGAAGGCCGCGCTGGGCGGGCTGTACCCCGCGTCGTCGCTGTACATGAGCTGCGACTTCGTCGACCGGAACAAGGACGCCGTGCAGAAGCTGGCCAACGCGTTCGTGGCCACGCTGAAGTGGATCGGGCAGCACAGCCCGGAGGAGATCGCGGCGAAGATGCCGCCGTCCTACAGCGGTGGCGACAAGGCGCTCTACATCAAGTCCATCAAGGACAGCATCGGGATGTTCAACGGCGACGGCAAGATGGACGCCGCCGGCGCGAAGAACGTGCTCGAGGTGCTTTCGAGCTTTTCGAAGAACGTGCAGCCGAAGAAGGACTCGATCGACCTGTCGAAGACGTACACGACCGAGTTCGTCGACGCGGCCGCGAAACAAGGCTGAGCCCCGCTCACCTGTCCGGGCGGTAGGTGAGCGTCATGGACCCGTGAAGGCCTCTTCCCCCGTGGAGGCCTTCACGGGTCTTTTCGTTCATTCCCGTGCAATTCCGGCAAACTGGTGACTATTTCCCGGAATGTGAAGACCCTTCGAAAGTAGCTACCTTCTCGCGGGCGCGGATCCAACACTTGGGGACACGGTTTTCCCGGTCCCCATCGGTGAACGGAGTCCCCGCATGTCCAGAATCCTTGCGTCGCGCGCTGCCCGTGTCCTCACGGCGGTCGCCGCGGCCGCCGCCGGCCTCGCTGTCTCGGGCACCGCCCACGCGGCCGTCGAGTACGGTTCGCACTTCCACGGCCACCAGTTCTCCGGCGGTAACTGGGGCGGTTACGTCAGCTTCGGCAGCTTCACCACGGCCACGGCGAGCTGGACCGAACCGTCGGTGAGCTGCAACTCCACCAACGACCTCTTCGCCCCGTGGGTCGGCATCGACGGTGACGGATCGTCCACAGTGGAGCAGACCGGCGTCGAAACGGACTGCTCGAGCGGACGTCCGGTTTACTCCGCCTGGTACGAGATGTACCCGGCCGCCCCGGTGTACTACAACGTGTCGGTCAGCGCGGGCGACCACATCACCGCGACGGTGACGCGCACCGCCACGAACACCTACCGGCTGGACCTGTCCGACACCACCAAGGGCTGGTCCAAGTCCACCACGAAGTCGCTGACGTCCGAGCACGCGTCGGCGGAGGCGATCATCGAGTCGCCGACGGACTCCTACCCGTCGATCTCCGGCGGCATCACGTTCACCGGCGTCAAGTTCAACGGGACGAACCTGGCCTCGACCAACCCGTCCGCCCTGAACGCCGACGACCGCGGCAGCTACACGTGGATCCCGGGCGCGATCGGTTCGGACGGCCAGAGCTTCAACATTTCCCGCCACTGAGTCATTTGAGGTTGTTGATGGCCCAGGCGACCACCATCACCGCGAGGATCAGCGAGATGACGGCCTGCAGCATCATCGTCAGCTTCGCCCAGATCCGCAGCGGCATGACGTCCGTCGGGCTGAAGGCGGCCGCGTTGGTGAACGAGAAGTACAGGTAGTCCAAGTAGGACGGTTCCCAGTCCCGGTGCGCCAGGTCCGGGTCGGCCATCTGCGGGAACTGCAGGTCGGGGAACTCCGCCCGGCCTGCAGCCCGCCGTCCCGGGCCGCCGCGGTCGAACTCCCAGTACCAGAGCGAAAAGGCGACGATGTTCGTCCAGTAGACGATCCCGCCGGTGACCAGCACGGCACCCGCGTGGTCGCCGATCGTGCCGGCCGCGATGCGGTAGACGAGCGTCACCGCGGAGCCGGCGTTCACCGCGGTCACGGCGGCGACCAGCAGCAGCGAGATCACCCGCTCGACCGCGCTGAACTGCGACATCCGTCCCGGGTTGACCAGCAGCAGCGCCACGACGAGCAGCGCCGACACCGCGGGCAGCAGCCACTGCGGGTGCAGCGCCATGTCGTCGGGCAGGGCGACCTGCAGCACGAGCGTGGCCACGACGACGCCCATCGCGGGCCACCGGGTTTCGCCGGAGGTCCGCCGACGCCACGCGGGAAGTGCCTCTTCTGTCACCGGCCCACGCTAGGCCAACCCCGGCACTTTCACGTGAAAGCTCCGCCCCCAGGTCGGCACTTTCACGTGAAAGTGCCGCGTCGGGTCAGCCGGCGGGGGCGGTGGCGAAGTCGCCGGGGAGTTTGCGGGCCACGTCCGTGCGTGAGCGCGCGCCGAGCTTCCGGAGCACCTTCGCCACGTGCTGTTCGACCGTCCGCGGCGACAGGAACAGCCCGTCGGCGATCTCGCGGTTCGTCCGTCCCTCCGCCAGCATCCGCGCGACCTCGCGTTCCCGCGGCGACAACTCGCTCCCGTACCCCCGCCGCCCGCGTTGCGAAGGCGCCCAGGCCCCGTGCTCGCGCAGCTGGTGACGGCAGCGTCCGGCATCCCGCGTCGCGCCCAGCTGCTCGTACGCCTCCGCGGCCGCGGTCAGCTCCTCGACGGCCTCGCGGTTGCCCGCCGCCAGCCGGCACATCGCGGCCCGCTCCCGCATCCCCGTCGCCGGGTACGGCATCGGCAGCGCCGTGTAGCCCGCCGCGGCTTCGTCGAACAGCGTCGCCGCGGCCAGGTGCTTGCCCCGAGCCTCCAGCAGCACCGCGCGCCCGGCCACCAGCGCGGCCGCGGCCACCGGGGCGTCGCGGTCCTCGATGCCGCGGGCGAACGCCTCGACCACGCTGTCCGCCTCCGGCCAGCGCCCGGCTCGCGCGTACGCCTGCGCCGCCGCCGGGACCAGTGCCGCGGCCCAGATCCAGACGCCCTTGCGCCCGGCCGCCGCCACCGCGGTGTCGGCCGCCGCGCAGGCGCCGTCGACGTCGTCGGTCGCCAGCAGGACCGAGATCAGCACGCCGGCGGCCGAGAGCACCACCGGGATCGGCCCGCGGTCCGGGGCGTGCACGCTCGCCGCCCTCAGGTGCCGTTGCGCCGCGGCGAACTCCCCGCGCACGGCCGCGAGCCCGCCGAGCACCAGTGACGACTCCATGACGATCGGGCCGAGCTCCGGGTAGCTGTCGCGCAGCTGCTCGGCGGCTTCGGCGAGGCCGGTCCAGCGCCCGCGCACCCAGTCCAGCCGGACGCGGGTGCCCTGGATCAGCCCGATCGCGTACAGCGCGCCGGCGTCGGTCGCGCGCCGGACGCCCTCGGTGACCAGCCGGTCCGCGCGGTCGAGGTGCCCGGCCCACGACTGGCCGTCGGCGAGGTTGCACCACAGCCGGGCCAGCTGGACGCGCTCGGCGACCGTGCCGACGGTGTCCGACAGCGCTTCGAACTCCGCCCACGCCGAGCCGTCGCCGACGTGCGACGCGGCCGCGATGCGGTCGGCGGTCAGCGCCAGCCGCAGTTCGGGGTCGTCGAGCCGTTCGTACACCTCACCCGCGCGGGCGCGCCAGGATTCGTGCCACGACAACGGCGTCAGCCCGTCGATCGGCTGGGCGAGCAGCGTGATCCCGCGCGCGGCGAGGTCCGGCCGGTCGGTCAGCTCGCCGATCGCGCGCTCGACTTCGAGGCGGCCGCGGCCGAGCCCGCCGATGGTCCGGACCAGCAGCATGCCGAGGCTCAGCCGGATCGAGCCGCGGACCGACGGCGGCAGCGCCACTTCTTCGAGGACGCGCTCGAGCGTGCCGATCACGTCGGGCCGGAAGCCCCGCAGCGCGACCTGGCTCAGCTTGCCCGCCACGCGCCCGGCGTCCGCCTGCGCCGGCCCGGGTTCGGCGAGCACCGACTGCAGCAGGTCGATCGCCCGGGACGTCTCGCCGCGGGCGATCGCCTCGTCGGCGGCCGCTTCCGCGTAGTGCCGCCACTGGTCGACGCGGCCCGCCGCGCGGGAGTGGCGGGCCAGCAGCGTGAGCGGCGGGGACGGCTGGGCGGCGAGCACGCGGATCGCTTGCGCGTGCAGCAAGGCCCGCTCGGGCCCGCTCACCGTGTCGTAGACCGCCTTGCGCGCCAGCGGGTGCCGGAAGCCGTACTTGCCGTCGCCGACTTCGCCGAGCACGCCGCCCGACAACGCGGCCAGCAGCGCGGTGCGCAGGACGTCGTCGGCGAGCCCGGCCAGCTCGCCGAGCACCGCGGCTTCGGCGGCGACGCCGAGCACGGCGGCCGCCCCGGCCAGCCGCACCGCCGGGTCGGGCAGCGCGGAAAGCCGTTCAGTGACGGCTTCCCGCAGCAGCACCGGCACTTCGAGGTTCTCCAGCAAGCGGTCGGAAAGCACTTCGCCGACCGGCAGGCGGTCGGCCGCTTCCTTGAGCGCCCGCAGCGTTTCCTCGACTACGAAAGGGATCCCGGCGGTGCACTCGTGCAGCTTCGCCGCGAACTCGTCGGTGACCCGGGGCAGTTCGAGGATTTCGACCGCGAGCCCGCGCACCGCGGCGACGTCGAGCGCGCCCAGCGCCACGCGGGCGGAGTGCACGGCCGGGTCGGTCCGGAACGGGGCACCCAGCGGACCGGGCCGCACGTCGGTGGCCGACCGGTAGGTGGCGACCACGGCCAGGTCGGACGGCATCGCGCCGGCGAGGAACCGCATCAGGTCGCGGGTGTCCTCGTCGGCCCACTGGAGGTCGTCGATCAGCACGAGCGCCGGCCCGCAGGCGGCCAGGAGTTCCCGCACCGCGCGGAACACGCGGTGGCGCTCGGCGACCGGGTCGGCCAGCGGCTCGGGCCGCGGGGGAAGCGCTTCCGCGAGCTCCGGCAGCAACGGCCGCAGCACGCCGGCGACCGGGCTGAGCGGGCCGAGGGGTGCGTCGCCGCACGCGCGAAGCGCTTCCAGGACGGGCCCGTAGGGAAACGGTTCCCGCAGCGGCTGGCACGCGCCGGTGAGCACGCGGCAGCCCGCGAACTCCTTGCGCCGCGCGATCTCCGCGAGCAGCCGGGTCCGGCCCATGCCGGGTTCACCCTCGATCAGCACCGCCGCGGGGCGGTGCTGGAGCACGTCGACGATGGCGTCGAGCTCGGCGTCGCGGCCGGTCAGGCGCGCCGGTCCGGACCGGATCGAGACGGAGGTGGGGCGGGGAGCGGTCAACCACATATGACCTCCTCGGCGCTCCGGCACTGTGCGCGGAGCCTAAGCAGCGCCGATCCGCTCGTAAACCATTAACCGAATAGGTGGCCGGTACCGCCGTCACACGTCCGCCTACCCGCTGTCACCGGTTTGCCGCGGGATCGAGGGCTTTCGGTGCACCGTGCGTGCGAAACCTCGGTGATTCCCGCGTTCCGGGGGCGCTTAGCTTGATCAGGTAGGTGCTTCTGCTACTGAAAGTAGTTCACGGAAACCCTACTTAAGGACCTGTCCGACCGGGTGACGTGCCGCGTCCGGAACCGCTTGGAGCAGGGGATACGTCCGGGGTGAATGCGTATACCCATTCGCCGGGCGCCCGGATTGCACCGTAACGCCCACTGCGGGGACGCTCAGCCGGGTGAGTACCACTGCGTGGCCGGTGCGGAGCCGCGCGTAATCAACTAGGGAGAAGCATGAAGATCGCGAGACTTCTCGGTGCCGCTGCCACCGCGGTGATGGCGACGGGCGCGCTGGCCGCGACCGCCGTTCCCGCGTCGGGCCAGGACCTGCTGAACCCGGACATCGTGCCCGCGATGCAGCGCGACCTCGGCCTGACCCACGACCAGGTGCTGACGCGGCTGAAGAGCGAGGAAGTCGCGACCAAGGTCACCGAGGCCGTCAGCGCGACGCTCGGCGACGCGTTCGGTGGCGCGACCTACAACGCGGCCACCGGCAAGGCGCACATCCAGACGACCGACGCCGCGTCGGTCGCCAAGATCCGCGAATCCGGGGCCGAAGCGGAGGTCGTGAAGTTCAGCGCCCGCCAGCTCGACTCCACTGTGGACACCCTGAACGCGCGGGACGCCTCGGCGCCGTACGCGATCACCGGCTGGGGCGTGGACTCCACGACCAACCGCGTGACGGTGTCGGTTCTGCAGGGCCAGCGCGCCGCGGCCGAAACCTTCCTGACGCAGTCCGGTGTGGACAAGTCGTCGGTGACGATCCTCGACGCGGCCGCGAAACCGACGCTGCACGCGAACATCCGCGGTGGTGACGCCTACTACATCGGCGGCTCGTCGCGCTGCTCGGTCGGCTTCGCCACCACGACCGGCTTCGTCACCGCCGGCCACTGCGGCGCGCTCACCGGCGGCGGCTCGCTGACCGGGTCGAACGGCGCGGCGCTCGGCAGCTGGATCACCTACCGCTTCCCGGGCGTCGACTACGCGGCGGTCCGGACCAACAGCAGCTGGACCCCGCTCGCGCAGATGAACAACGGCACCGCGGTGCGCGGCTCGTCGAACGCGGCGACCGGCTCGTCGGTCTGCAAGGCCGGCTCGACCACCGGCTGGACCTGCGGCACCATCGGCGCCAAGAACCAGAGCGTCCGCTACGCCGAGGGCACGGTCAACGGCATGACCGCGACCAACGTCCGCTCGGCGGCCGGCGACTCCGGCGGCGGCTTCATCGCCGGCAACTACGCGCAGGGCGTCCTGTCCGGCGGCAACACGAGCGTGACGTACTTCTACCCGATCGCCGGCGCGCTGTCGGGCACCGGCACCACCCTCAAGACCAGCTGATCCCGGTTACGCGAAAGGGCGGGGTTTCGAGTGCCTCCAGCGCACTCGAAACCCCGCCCTTCGTTCCTCGCCGCGGGATTGGGAGGTTCAGGGGTCAGACGTTGCTGATCTCCTCGATCAGCCCGTCGACGTCGAAGTGCGCGCTCTCTTCGCCGAGCGGCACCAGCTCGTAGGACGCTTCGAGGAACGTCCGGATGTCTTCGCGCTCCAGCTCGAACGACGCATAGCCGTCCGGTGACTCGATTTCCAGGGTGAGGAAGTCTTCGTCCTCGGACAGGTCCGGGCGGATCCGGACGTCGCCGAGACCGGTGGGCTCGTCGAGCCCGGACACGAGGAGGTCACGCGCGAAGGTCCACTCGATCCACCGGCCGCGCTCGGTCCGGAAGGCCACGGTCACCGCGAACGGCTCGTGCACGTGGTAGGAGAGGCGGGACAGGACGGGCGTGGTGCTCTCGTTCAGCAGCACGAACTGGCTCTGGTGTACGGCGTCGGTGTGCACGGCCCCTCCTGGAGTCTCGCGGTCGGTTCGCGCGGCGCGAACTGTTCGGCAAGGAGATGACCAGGGCCGACGGTCATGACGGAGAATGCTTCACGTTCACTTGATCGGTTGCATCCGTCCATTGTGGTGTAACACCGGGCACATACCCCTTGCGCTCAGGCGGGCACGGGTGGTGACGGCTCGCGCAGTGCGGCCGGCAGCCGTTTCCGCAGCGCGAGCAGCGCCGGGACGGCGGCCGCGCAGGTCAGCGCCAGCACCGACCAGGTCAGGGCGTTGCCCGCGGTGAGCAGCAGGGCCAGCAGGCCGGGCGCGAGCGCGACGGGCAGCCCCCAGGAGAGCTGGAAGATCGAGCTGGCCCGCCCTTCGGCCCCGCGCGGCGCGGCTTCGGCGGCCGCCGCGGTGGCGGTCGGGCCGAACATCGCCTCCGCGACCGAGAACCCGACGCTGGCCACGAGGATCAGCCCGGTGGCGACGCCCAGCGGAACGGCTTCCAGCGGGATCAGCAGCGCGAAGCAGGCGGCGAACAGCACGGCGGCCCCGATCAGCCCGGCCGTCCGGCTGCGCCGGGCCAGCACCGCGACGACCGGCCGCTGCGTCGTGACGACGACCACGGTCCCGAGCGTGATGGCGGTCCCGGCGATCCACTGTGGACCGTGCAGCAGATCCCGCACGACGAGCGGCAGTACGGCGAACTTGCTGGCGCTGGCGAGCGTGAAAGCCAGGTGGGTGAAGCAGAAACCGGTGAAGGGCCGGTCTCCGAGCACGGCTCGCCAGCTCCCCGCCGGGCGGCCGGCGCGGGCTTCGGCACGGGGGAGCAGGCGGATCAGGACCGCCGCGACGGCGAAGCTCGCCGCGTTCACGTACGCGAGCAGGTGGAAGGCCCACGGACTGGTGATGGTCGGCAGCACGGCCATCGCGGCGGCGCCGACACCCGCCCCGGCGAACCGTCCCGCCGTCTGCGTCGCGAGCACCCGATCGGTGTCCCGTCCCCCGGCGAGCTGCGCTGCCATCGGCGCGTTGCACGTCCAGAACAGCCGGTCCCCGACCCCGGCCACGGTCGAGACGACGATCACCTGCCAGTTGCTGTGCACGAAGGGGTAGGCGCAGAAGGCCCCGACCCGCACGAGGTTCCCGGCCACGAGCAGCGCCCGCGGCTCGAACCGGTCCATGGCCGCCCCGGTGGCCGGCCCGGTGACGAGCGCGAGCAGCGCCCCGGTGCTCAGCGACGTCCCGGCGTCGACCAGTCCGAGGCCTTGGCCGTGCACGAGGAAGAGGAGCGCGAAGGGCACCCACAGCCCGCTGCCGAGCGCGTCGATCAGGGTGGCGGCGAGGAAGAGCCGGCGGTCCCGGAGCATGCTGCGGAGTCCTTCCCCCAGGTGGACAGCGGACCAGGATATCGGTGGCCCGGTGGCTGTCCCACCGATTTCCGCCGGCCACCGGCCGCGGTCAGGGGACGTCATGAGGCCCGGATGGCGGCTGGTGCCGGTTCTACTGGCGATGTGCGCCGCGGGCAGCGCGGGGCAGAGCGCCGGAACGGCCGGGCCCGCTCCGGCGAAGGCGGCAACGGACCTCGTCTCGCTCCCGCCCGACCCCGCCGGGTTCCAGTCGCACCTGACCCGCAATAACGGCCTCGCGCACCGGGTATTCATCCTCGCGGAGATCGCCCTGCTCGTCCCCGGCCCGCGGATTGCACAGCCACCAGCAACCCGGACGGCCAGCTGTACGTCGGCACGCGGTTCGCGCTCGACACACACACACACCTTCGAAGACCAGGCGCACGTGATCCCGGGACGACCGCGCGCGGGACCGTCGACGTCGCGGCCGTCCGTGCGCAAGCCGACCGGTGCGGTCGGGTCGGCGACGGTGACGCCCTCGACATCCGGTTCACGCTCCCGCCGAACCCGAAGGCCGATCCCACCCAGGTGCTGGCCGTCAAGATGACGTCCGGTGGGGACGTGGTGAAGCTGACTTACATCGCACAGGTCGGCGGCTACGTCGTCACGGCGTTCGCGCTCTGAACGAAGCAACCGGCCTGCGAAGACTCGCGCCGCCTAAGGCCCCAGCGGCAGGTCCAGCCCCACCTTCACCCGGTCCATCGCCACGCTCGTCGTGAAGTGCCGCACGTTCGGGTTCTCGAAGAACATCCGCCGCGTGAACGCCTCGAAGCCCGCCATGTCCGGGCACGTCACGATCAGCACGAAGTCCGCGTTGCCGGTGACGTAGTAGCACTGCTGGACGCAGTCGTCGGTGAGCACCTGGCGGCGGAACGCGTCGAGGACCGCGAGGTTCTCCCGCTCCATCTCGACCATCACCACGAACGTCATGTTCAGCCCGAGCGCCTCCGGCGAGAGCACCGCCACCTCGCGCTCGATGACGCCCGCCTCGCGCAGCCGCTTGATCCGCCGCTGGACCGCCGCGGCCGAGAGGCCGACCTTCGCTCCGATGGTCTCCGCGATGGTGCGGGCGTCCGCCTGGAGGCAGGCGAGGATGGCGGTGTCCAGCTGGTCGAGGTCGGGTGTCTGCACTCAAGCAGGCTAACCGGCACCCCCGACAATCCGCCTGGAGTTACTTCGGCGCTCACTCCTCCGTGACGTCGCTCACTACTCCGAACGAGGCGAAGATGAAACAACTTTTTGAGTGACCTGGAACACAACTCACGGGTCTACCAGGGGGTAGCCCATACAAGTGGAAGACCAGCCGGTCACCCGCCAACCCACCGGCGTGGGGAGGCTCTCCCGTGCCCGCACCTGCCGCCGTGCTGACCGGCCTCGGCTCGTGGTTGCCGACGAAAGTCCTGGACAACCACGAGATCGCCGCCCGGCTCGACACCTCGGACGAGTGGATCCGGACCCGTACCGGGATCCGCGAGCGCCGCGTCTCCGGGCCGGACGAGTCCACTGTGGACCTCGCGGTCGGCGCGGGCCGCGAAGCGCTGGGCGGCGGGAGCGCCGACATGGTCGTGCTCGCCACCTCCACACCCGACCAGCCGTGCCCGGCCAGCGCGCCGCAGGTCGCCGCCCGGCTCGGGCTCGGCACGGCCGCGGCGTTCGACGTCAACGCCGTCTGTAGCGGCTTCGTCTACGCGCTCGCCACCGCGGCCGGATTCATCGCGGGCGGGCTCGCCGAGCGCGTGCTCGTGATCGGCGCCGACACCTTCACCACGCTCATCGACCCGAACGACCGCACCACCGTGCCGATCTTCGGTGACGGCGCCGGGGCGGTCCTGCTGCGGGCCGGCGACGCCGACGAGCCGGGCGCGTTCGGGCCGTTCGACCTGCACAGCGAGGGCGAGCTCGCCGACCTGCTGTGGGTCGAAGCCGGCGGCGCCCGGAAGCGGCTTTCGGACACCCCGGCCGACCGGTTCCTCGCCATGCAGGGCACCGCGGTCTTCCGGCACGCCTGCGCGCGGATGGCGGAGTCCTCGCGCACCGTGCTGGAGCGCGCGGGCTGGGTGGTCGGCGACGTCGACCGCTTCGTCGGGCACCAGGCGAACATCCGGATCCTCCAGGCGACGGCGAAGCAGCTGGGCATGCCGGTGGACGCCGTCGTGGCCAACATCGACCGGGTCGGCAACACCAGCGCCGCGTCCATCCCGCTCGCGCTGGCCGACGCTCGCGCCGACGGCACCCTCGCGCCCGGCCACCGCGTCCTGCTCAGCGCGTTCGGCGCGGGCCTGACCTGGGGGTCGACCGTGCTGCGCTGGCCGGATCTGGGTCAGCTGTCCTGACGCGTGGTCCAGGTCGGCGTCGCTTCCTCACGGCCGCGCAGCTCGAGCTCACCGTGCTTCGTCCAGTAGGCCGCTTCGCTCGGCAGGGCCGCCGAGACGACGGCGTCGCTGGCGAGGATGCGTGACGGCGTCGTCTTGGCCAGCTCGGTCAGCCGTGCGGCCTCGTTGACCGCGTCGCCGATCACGGTGTATTCGAGGCGGCTGCTGGTGCCGAGCTGTCCGGCGAACACCGGGCCACTCGAGACGCCGATGCCGAGGTCGAGCTCCCCGGCCTCGTGGACGGCGTCCCGGATCGCGCGGGCCGCGGCGAGCGCGGCGGTCGGCGCGTCCGCGAGCCGCGTCGGGGCGCCGAAGATGCACAGCGCGGCGTCGCCCTGGAACTTGTTGACCAGCCCGCCGCGCGCGCCGACCGCGGAGACGACGGCCGCGAACAGCCGGTTCAGCTTCCCGACCAGCTCCTCCGGCGGCGTCCGGTAGGCCAGCGCGGTCGAGTCGACGACGTCGACGAACAGCGCCGTCACCTCCCGGACGTCCCCGGAGAGCGAGGCGCCGTACTCGAGCGCGTGCCGGGCGACGTCGGCGCCGACGTGCCTGCCGAAGAGGTCCCGCATCCGCGCCTGCTCGCGCAGGCCGGCGGCGAGCTGGTTCACCGACGTCTGGAGCAGGCCGATCTCGCTGGAGTCGTCGACGTCGACCGCGACGTTCGTGTCGCCGTGCGCGATCCCGTCGAGCGCCACGCGCAGCCGGTGCAGCGGCGCCGCGACCGCCCTGGCCAGCAGCGCGGTGCCGATCGCGCCGACGCCGAGGCCGATCACCGACAGCAGGACCAGGCTCGCGGTGGGGTCGCCCGAGCCGAGGTCCGGCGGGGTGGCGACGAGCAGCACGCCCACGAACGGGACGCCGCTGGCCAGCGCCCAGGTGACGACCAGCCGGGTGAGCACGGTGACCGGCAGCGAACCGCGCGGCGGCAGGACGCCCAGCGCGATCGTCATCACCGGCCGCGCCACCCACTCCGCCGCGAGGTAGGTCAGGCCGACCGTGGTCAGGCCGCCGAGCCCGATCACCGTCGCCATGCCGACCGCGTCGTCGGCCGAGCCGAGCACGCCGGCGAGCGTGGTGAGGACGACGGTGCCGATCAGCCAGAGCGTGCCGCTGACCACGGCCATGTCCACCGGCAGCCGCAGCGCGCGCTTGGCTTCGCTCTCCGACGGCGGGCGGCCGAGCACGAACCAGATCGCGGTGCGCCGCTGCAGCCACGCCGTCCACGCGGTACCGGCGAGCAGCGCCGCCGCGACGATGAGGGCGGCGGTCATGCCGAGCACCCACCCGTGCTCGCCGACGTCGCTGGGCAGGCCCTGCAGCACCAGCAGCAGGGCGACGACCCCGGATCCGGCCACACTGGAGCCGACGCCCAGACCGGCGAAGCCCAGGCTGGTGCGCAACACCACCCGGAAGTTCCTCACGGCGATCTTGCGCACGGCGTCGATCGTACGGCCGAAAATGCGTGGCCACCGCCGGTGGCCGCTGGTTACCGTGCCGGGCATGGATCCACTCGGCCAGGACGAGATCCGGGCCTCGTTCGTCAACTGCACCCGCGGTG
The DNA here is from genome assembly GCF_014873755.1 of Amycolatopsis lexingtonensis. Taxonomy (NCBI): domain Bacteria; kingdom Bacillati; phylum Actinomycetota; class Actinomycetes; order Pseudonocardiales; family Pseudonocardiaceae; genus Amycolatopsis; species Amycolatopsis lexingtonensis. The sequence goes on along the minus strand of NZ_JADBEG010000001.1, from coordinate 7,042,006 downwards.
AAGCCAAGGGCGTGACGCTGCCCGCCCGGCCCGAAGAAATCCCCTGGGACAAGCGGGAATTCCTCGGCTGGCGCGACCCCAAGGCACCGGCGCGCGCCTACCTCGTGCTGCCCTACGGCGGCGAGGTGGTCGGGCTCGCGCTGCGCGCGGCGCCCGCGCCGAAGTCCCGCCTGCGCAGCAACATCTGCGGCTTCTGCACCACGACCCACGGGCTGTCCGACATCACGCTGTTCTCCGGCAAGCGCGCCGGCAAGGCCGGCCGCGACGGCAACACGCTGGGCATCTACGCGTGCGGGAACCTCGGCTGCTGCCAGTACGTCCGCGGCGAGCTGAAGTCCGACGTGCCGCAGCCGTTCGAGACGCTGACGCCGGAGGAGCGCATCGCGCGGCTCGAGGAGAAGCTGCACAAGTTCGTGGCGCGGGTGCTGGAGTCCCGCTAGCTTGAGTTTTAACCTGTTTGGCGGGGTCGTGGGTTGCTGGACTTGGTTTTCTTGCCGTGTTTGGGTTTTTGCTTGTTCGTGCCGGTGACGGTGTGGACGTCGTGGCGTGTGGCGGGCTGCTGGTTGGGCAGTCCCGCGGGTCGTCCGGGGCCGGGCCGGGAAGGTTTCGGGACACGGGCGGGACAGGCCAGTTGTGGACGCAGGTTGCGAAACCCCCGTCGGATCCGTGCCGGGCTGAGTCGCTGGGCGGGGCGGGGTTTCTCCCAGGGGCGGCGCAGATCCTCGGTGAGGTCGCGGGCGAGGCGGAGCTGGGTGTAGGCGATCAGAAGAAGCCAGGTCCAGCGGTCGGCGGCGTCGGCTGAGCGCAGTTTCGGGGTGGTCCAGCCGAGGGTTTGCTTGAGCATGCGGAAGGTGTGCTCGATGTCGAACCGGCGCAGGAAAGCCTGCCAGGCCAGATCGACCTCGGCGACCTCGAGGCCGGTGCGGGAATGCCAGAGCCACACGGGTTTCGGGATCGCGCCGGAAGGCAGCCGCTGGACCTGCAGAAGGATGACGGTGCCGTCGAGGATGGGCAGGTCTCCGGTGTGGCCGGTCCAGGCGGTGCGGGAGGTGAGCTTGGGGTGCAGCCGGTCCCAGGCCCGGATCAGTGCTGGGCCGTAGAGCCGGGTCGTGGTCTCGATGGTGATATCCGGCTCGCCCCAGGTGGCCGGGTCGCCGAAGGCGAACTCGGCGCCGTGGCGGGCGGGGCGGCCGGGGCTGGGGCCGGGCCGCAACGGCGGCGCGGGACGGCGCAGCACCCGGTCCGACCGCATCCGCACCAGCACGACGACCGGGAGATCGGCCAGCACGTGCGCGAGCCGGGGTCCGTCGTAGCCGGCGTCGGCCACGAGCAGGATTTCCGGATCCCCTGGTGACCAGTGTCCGGCGGTGATCAGCCGGTCCACGACGTCGCGGATCTGGCGGGCGGTCACGCTCGCGGTGTCGTCTCCGGGCGCGAGTCGGACCGCGTCCAGCGGCGCGGTCCACGAGTGCCGCCCGCTCTCCAGAGCGGCGACGATCGAGTAGGGCCAGCCCGGCACCATGATGTGCTGGTCCTTGCCCCGGCCATAGGTGTGACACAGGATCCGTTGCGGGCTCGTGTGTGCTTCCGGGCGCAGCCAGCAGGTGACGTCCACCGCCAGCACCAGCCGCCCGTCCGCGGCACGAGGCAGCGACACCGTGGTCAGGGCGGTGCGTAACCGGTGGAAGTCGACCCGGCCCTGGGCCAGCGCGGCATAACCGCTGCCATGCCCGCGGCGATGCTCACCGGTCAGTGACAACTCCGCGACCGAGCGGACCGGGCCGTCCACGCACAACACCGCGTCGGTCAGCTCGAACAACGCGTCCGCCCGCCGGGGCAGACAACGGTAGAACTCCTGCCGCAACGCCGACAGCTCCCCGGCCGCATCGACGTCCCCAGCATGGTGCACACTGATCAACTGAAGCCTTTGGTTCGATCTTCCATCTGTCGCAAGAGGAATGATCGACCAAGGGCTTCACTCATGATCAACCAGGGTCTCACCCAGCCACGCAAACGTTAAAACTCAAGCTAGAAGCGGTATCGCACGAGGTGCGCCATCCGCGCCAGCGGCGGGAAGTACTTCAGCGTCCGCAGCTGGAACCGCGTGAACGGCCGGAGCCGGGCCATGACGTCCGGGGTGGACCAGTGCGCCGCGTCCAAAGAGGACACCAACGTCAGGCCGTAGCGCTCCAGCTCGTGCGGGTCGTCGACGCCCCAGCGCAGGGTCGCTTTCGCCCGCCGGACCGGGGTGTTGAGCTTCTGCGCCTTGATGCCGAGCTTGCTGAAGAGGTCGCAGACGAGTTCGCCGGAGGGGAACTTCGCGACCAGCCGGCGGATCAGCTCGGTGCCGTCCTCGGGGGTCAGGTACATGGTCAGGCCCTCGGCGACGATCAACGCGGGCCGGTCCGCCGGTACCTGGTCGAGCCAGCCGAAGTCGGTCACCGAAGTGCCGATGTTCGTGTGGTTCGGCGCCGGCGCGTAGAGCTTTTCGCGCAGCTCGACGACCTCGGGGTAGTCGACGTCGTACCAGTGGACTGTCTCCGGCGGGGCGAGGCGCTGGAACCGGGTGTCCATCCCGCAGCCGAGGTGCAGCACGACCGCGTCCGGGTGCCGGCTCAGGTAGTCGGAAGCCCAGCCGTCGATCGGCTTCGCGCGCAGGACGATGCTCACGGCGCTGTCGCGGGTGATGCCGAGCTTCGCGAAGTCGTAGTCGATCTGCCGGACGGCCTCGTCGGCGGCCCGGTCGCCGAGCACCGGGTCGGCCTCGCGGCTGTCGAGCGCACGGCCGTAGAGGGTGGCCAGCATGGTGGCCTTTTCCTCGGTGAAGTGCACCTTCTCCATCAGCGCTCCTCAGCGGCGAAGTCGTGGGCGTAGGTCTTGGCGTCGAGCAGGTGCTTGAGGGTCAGCTCGCGAGCCGCGGCGGGATCGGACCGGCGGACGGCGTCGAGGATGGCGCGGTGGTCGTCGACGGCCTTGCGGATCTGGCCGGGCAGCCGCAGCGCCGCCCGCCGCTCCTCGCCGACCAGCGCGAGGACCGAGCGCAGCAGCCCGGCGACGTCGTCGTTGCCCGCGTTCTGCGCGATCACCCGGTGGAACTCGGCGTCGGTGGCGATCACGCGCAGCATGTCCCCGTCTTCGGCGGCCCGTGCCATCTCGGCGACGTTGTCCTCGAGGCGGCTCACGGTCTTCGCGGTGGCGTGCCGCGCCAGCCGTTCGGCGAGCGTGGGTTCGACGGTCGCGCGCAGGTCGAAGAGCTTTTCGACGAGCTGGTCGTGCTCGGTGAACCACGTGCGCAGCGGCTGTTCCTGCTGCTCACGCACGTAGGTGCCGGAGCCGGCGCGGATCTGCACGTAGCCGATGGAGGCGAGCACGCGCAGCGCCTGCCGCAGCGACCCGCGGCTGATGCCGAGCTCTTCGCACAGCACACGCTCGGCGGGCAGCCGCGATCCCGGCGGCAGGTCGCCGGCGTCGATCCGCGACCGCAGCCGGTCCACGGTCGCGCTCCAGACCTGCTCGGTGTCCACGCCGCCCATCCTCTCAGCTCCGGGAATTGTCGGGGGTGGCTGTCATGATCGCGGACGTGGAGATCTTGGGGGCATGGGCGAGGGGCTGGGCGGTGTCGCGGGCGGTGCCGGCCCCGGTCGAGGAGCCGGACGGGCACCGCGTCGACGTCGGCCTGCCCGGCCACCGGGTGCGTTACCTGCTGCGCTCGCCGTCGACGGTGGCGGCGCGGGCCCGCACGGTGGCTTCGCCCGGGACGTGGCTGAAGACGTGCGGCTCGCGGCCTGCGGTTTTGGCGGGGTTGACGGCCGAGTGGGAGGTGGGGGAGACGGAGTACTTGATGACGTTCGAGGGACCGGTGCCCATCGCCGCCGCCCCGCCGGGCTACGCGGTGACGGTGACGGGTTCTGATCCGCGGTGGGACGTGGCGGTGTCCTTCGACGGTGTTCTGGCAGCCCGGGGTCGGGTCGCGGTGGCGTCCGGCGTCGCGGTGTTCGACCAGATCGAAACGGAGCCGGAGCACCGCCGCCGGGGCCTCGGCCGGGTGGTGATGCACCGGCTGGCCGCGGCGGCCGGGGCGAAGACCGGCGCGTTGCTGGCGACGGAAGCGGGCCGTGGCCTGTACGGCTCGCTCGGCTGGCAGGTGGCGTCGGAGCTGGTGCCCGCGCACGTCCCGGAAGGAGCGGCATGACGGCGAAGTTCAAGGACCTCGCGCTGGACGCGAACGACCACCAGGCGCTGGCGGACTGGTGGTGCTCGGCGCTGGGCTACGTCCGCCGCGACTCGCTGACGGGCGACGAGCGCCCGGACGACTGGCCGGTCCCGATCGTCGACCCGGCGGGCGAGGGCCCGCTGATCTGGCTCAACCCGGTCCCGGAGGCGAAGTCGGTGAAGAACCGCATGCACCTGGACGTCTTCGGCGAGACGGCCGAGCTGCTGGCGCTGGGCGCGACCTTGATCCGCGAGCGGGGAGGTGATGTGGACTGGGACCTGCTGGCCGACCCGGAGGGCAACGAGTTCTGCGTCTTCACCCCGCGCTGAGTGTCTGGCCTGCCACATCTGACCCCGTGCGCGTCGCGGCCTCGCGCCACGATGCTTAGGCTCCGCACGTGAATGCTTCATGACGTGGTGGCACGCGGCGATCATCGTGGTCGCCGGGATCTGGGCCGGCACCATCAACGCCGTCGTCGGGTCGGGGACGCTCGTGACCTTCCCCGTGCTCGTCGCGCTCGGCTACCCGCCGGTGACGGCGACGACGTCGAACGCCATCGGGCTCGCGCCCGGGACGCTCAGCGGGGCCTGGGGGTACCGGCACGAGCTCAAGGGCTACTGGCGGCAGACCGCGAAGTTCGCCGCCGCGTCGTTCCTCGGGGCCATCGGCGGCACGATCCTGCTGCTTTCGCTGCCGAAGGACGCCTTCGAAGCCGTCGTGCCCGTGCTGGTCGGCCTGGCCGTGGTCCTCGTGATCGTGCAGCCGAAGGTGTCCAAGTGGGTGGCGAAGCGCCGCGAAGGCAACGGCGAAGAGCACAAAGCCGGTCCGCTGCTGATGTTCTTCATCTTCCTCATCGGCATCTACGGCGGGTACTTCACCGCCGCGCAGGGCGTGATGCTGATGGCGGTCATGGGGATGCTGCTGTCCGAACCGCTGCAGAAGCTCAACGGCGTCAAGAACGTGCTCGCCGCCGTCGTCAACGTCGTCGCCGGGGTGATCTACGCGTTCGTCGCGCCCGTCAGCTGGGCCGTCGTGCTGTGGCTGGCGGTCGGGTCGACCGCCGGCGGCTTCCTCGGCGCGAAGATCGGCCGGAAGCTGCCGCCGGCGGTGCTGCGCGGCGTGATCGTCGTGATCGGGGTCGCCGCCGTCGTCCAGCTGGTGGTCAAGCAGTTCGCGAAGTGAACTCCCGGGCCGCGGCCAGGAAGAGGTCGTTCTCGTCGCGGGTCCCGATGGTCACGCGCACGCCGTCGCCGGCGAACGGGCGCACCACGAGCTTGCGGTCCAGCGCGTGCTCGGCGAACGGCACCGCCTGGTCGCCGAGGGGCAGCCAGACGAAGTTCGCCTGCGTCTCGGGCACCTGGTAGCCGGCCTCGAGCAGCGCGTCCCGGACCCGCCCGCGTTCGGCGACGATCTCCTGGCAGCGCGCCAGCAGCTCGTCGGCCGCGTCCAGCGACGCCAGCGCCGCGACCTGGGCGAGCATGTTCACCGAGAAGGCGACGTACACCTGGCGAAGCGCGTCCGCGATCGGCTCCGGCGCGACCGCGTAACCCACGCGCAGTCCCGCGAGGCCGTACGCCTTCGAGAACGTGCGCAGCACCATGACGTTCGAGCGCGTCCGCGTGTATTCGACGCCGTCCGGCACCTCGGGGTCGGTGACGAACTCCTTGTACGCCTCGTCGAGCACGATCAGCACGTGCTCCGGGACGGCGTCGATGAACCGCTCGAGCTCGGCGCGGCGCAGCGCCGTGCCGGTCGGGTTGTTCGGGTTGCAGACGAAGACGACCCGCGTCTTGTCCGTGATCGCCGCGAGCATCGCGTCCAGGTCGAGCTCCTGGCCTTCGGTGATCGGCACCTTGACCGAGACGGCGTTCGCGACCTGCGTGACGATCGGGTACGCCTCGAAGGAACGCCAGGCGAAGATGACCTCTTCGCCGGGCGCGCACACGGCCTGGATCGTCTGCTGGCACAGCGACACCGAGCCGCAGCCGATCGCGACCCGCTCCACCGGGACGTCCAGGTCGCGGGCCAGCCGCTCGCGCAGCGCCTGCGACCCGGTGTCCGGGTAGCGGTTGATGCCGGCCGCGGCCTCGGCGATCGCCTGCGCGACGCTCGGCAGCGCGCCGCCGGGCACCTCGTTGCTCGCCAGCTTGATCGCGCCTTCGATCGTCCGGCCGGGGACGTATTTCGGCAACGATTCGAGATCGGCACGCGGGGACACGGACGGCATCTTCGGCGCTCCTGGAATTCGACGGGACGATCCGGTCACCGTATCTTTTTCGCCCGCCGCCCCGCGAGTCCCTTCAGACGGTCGGCTGCGTGCTCTCCTGCCACACTGGGTTCCTCCCGTTCACCTCGAAGTGATTGAGTGACGCAATGACGTCGACCAGCACCGTGGACTACCAGCGCACCGACGGCCCCACCCTCCGCCTGACCTTCTCGGAGCCCGAGGGGTCGCTACGCGGCGGCCTGGTGGTGCTGCACGAAGCGGACGGCGTCACCGACGGCGTGAAGCTGCTGCTGGCCAGCCTGGCCACGGAGGGGTGGCTGACCGTCACCCCGCACCTGGAGAACGACCGCCTCACCCAGCAGGACCTGCTCGACGCGACCGACCTGACCCTCGCCTGGCTGGTCGAACGCGGCGTCCAGGGCGACCTCCTCGGCGTGATGGGCTTCGACCTCGGCGGCACCGCGGCCCTGGTCGTCGCCTCGCACCGGAAGCTGGGCGCGGCCGTCAGCGTCGGCGGGCAGCAGTCCGCCGAACTGCCCGCGCTGGTCGAGATCGCCGGGAAGCTCACCAGCCCGTGGCTCGGCATGTACGGCGACGCCGGCGACGAAGCGGGCGGCGCCGAGGTCGAGCGGCTGCGCGACGCCGCCGCGTCGGCGAAGGTCGCCACGAACGTCGTCCACTACCCGGGCGCGAACCACCGCTTCGACGCCGACCCGGGCGCGGCGGCCGAGGCGTGGCAGCGAACGCTGAATTGGTTCGACGCGCACCTGCGGTGAGCGGGATTACCCTCGTGACGTGACGCACACCGCCGACGCTCCCGAGGTCCTGTGGCGCCCCGAGCCGGGCCACGTTGCCGACACCAAGATCGAAGCCTTCCGCCAGTGGCTGCGCACCGAGCGCGGCGTCGAGGTGGACGACTACCGCTCGCTGCACGAGTTCTCCGTCGAGCACGTCCCGGACTTCTGGGCCGCGGTCGCGGACTTCCTCGGCGTGCGCTGGCACGATCGGCCCGGCGAGGTGCTCGCGGGCGGGATGCCGGACGCCGTCTGGTTCGACGGCGGCACGCTGAACTACGCCGAGCACGCGCTCACGCCCGGGGTCGCGGGCGCGGCCAAGGGCGACGACGAGACGGCGGTGATCTTCCACCGTGAAGACGGCTTCGCGAGCCAGCTGACGTACGGCGAGCTGCGCGCGCAGGTCGGGGCGGCCCGGGCGGCGTTCCTCGAGCTCGGCGTCGGCAAGGGCGACCGGGTCGTCGCGCTGGCCCCGAACTGCCCGCAGACGCTGGTCGCGTTCCTCGCCGCGGCGAGCATCGGCGCGATCTGGTCGTCGTGCTCGCCCGACTTCGGCGTCCGCGCGGTCGCGGACCGGTTCGTGCAGATCGAGCCGAAGCTGTTCTTCGCCGTCAACGCCTACGCGTACAACGGCCGGCAGTTCGACATCCGGCCGACCGTCGCCGACCTGCGGGAGAAGCTGCCTTCGCTGGCCGCGACCGTGCTCGTCGAGTACGTCGGGGAAGGCCGGCTGGAGGGCACGCACGACTGGGCCGGGCTGCTCGCGAAGCACGAAGGCTCGCCGCTGCTGTTCGAGCCGGTCGAGTTCGCGCACCCGCTGTGGGTGCTCTACTCCTCGGGCACCACGGGCCTGCCGAAGGGCATCGTGCACGGCCACGGCGGCATCACCCTCGAGCACCTCAAGGCCCTCGCGCTGCAGACGGACCTCGGGCCGGGCGACCGGTTCTTCTGGTTCAGCACCACCGGCTGGATGATGTGGAACTTCCTCATCTCCGGCCTGCTGGTCGGCACGACGATCGTGCTCTACGACGGCAGCCCGGGGTACCCGGACCTGAACGCGCTCTGGCACCTGGCCGAGCAGCACCGCGTCACCTACTTCGGCACGTCGGCGCCGTTCATCCAGAGCTGCCTCAAGGCGGGTATCAAGCCGGCCGAGCGCTACGACCTGACGGCGTTGCGCGCGCTCGGCTCCACCGGCGCGCCGCTGAGCGCCGAAGGCTTCCGGTGGATCGTCAACGAGGTCGGGCGGAAGGTCCAGATCTGCTCGGTCTCCGGCGGCACCGACCTGTGCGCGGCGTTCGTCGCGTCCGCCCCCGACGTCCCGGTCTGGCTCGGCGAACTGTCCTGCCCGGCCCTGGGCGCCGCGGTCAACGCGTTCGACGAGGCCGGCAACGCCGTCGTCGAGGAGGTCGGCGAGCTCGTCATCACCAAGCCGATGCCGTCGATGCCGGTGTTCTTCTGGAACGACCCGGACGGCGCGCGCCTGCGTGAGGCGTACTTCGAGATGTACCCGGGCTTGTGGCGCCACGGCGACTGGATCCGGATCACGAACCGCGGCTCGGCGGTCATCTACGGCCGCAGCGACTCGACGCTCAACCGCGGCGGCGTCCGGATGGGCACGGCGGAGTTCTACCGGGTCGTCGAGGGCTATGACGAGGTCGCGGATTCCCTGGTCGTGGACACTTCGGCGGCCGGGAACGAGGACGGGCAGCTGATCTGCTTCCTCGTGCTGGCCGACGGCGTCGAGCTCGAAGCGGTCGAGCCGCGGCTGAAGAAGGAGCTTCGCAGCGCTCTGTCACCACGCCATGTACCCGATCGGTTCGTGGTGGTTTCCGAGATTCCTCGTACCTTGAACGGTAAGAAGTGTGAGGTACCGGTGAAGAAGATCCTCGCCGGTGTGGCTCCCGACCGGGCCGTCAGCCGCGACGCGCTGGCCAACCCGGCGGCGCTGACGCCGTTCGTGGAGCTCGCCGGGGGTTAGATGGGGGAAGCATGATCGTCCACAACGGGTTGCACAGGTGGTGACGGGAACACGCGCGGAGACCACCTGGCGGGTGGCGGGGGCCACCACGGTGGGGGTGATCACCTGGGTGACCCGGCTGGCCGGACTGATGACGCTCGTGTCGGTCCTGGTGCCCGCCGGGCGCCGGAACCTGCGCGGGTACCTGTCGGAGTGGCTGGAGCTGCCGCAGGAGGCGACGGTCGCGGCGGCGACCGTGGCGTTGGTCACGGGCGTGCTGCTGGTGCTGCTGGCCGCGGGACTGCGGCGGCGCAAGCGCCGGGCCTGGCAGCTCGCGGTCGGCGCGACCGTGCTGCTCACGGTGTCGCACATCGGGCTGCGGCACGTCTTCGGCGCCGGGATGGTGTCGGTGGTGCTGCTGGTGGGCCTGATCGCGAGCCGGCGCTACTTCGTCGCTAAGCCGGACCCAGTGGTCGGGCGCTGGCGCGCGGTGCGGGTGTTCCTGCAGCTGGCGCTGGCCGGGTTCGTGATCAACCTCATCCTGCTGTCGGTGGCTTCGCGCGCGGTGCTGGAGCCGATGGACTTCGGGGACCGCCTGGCGGAGTCCGCGCTCGCGCTGGTCGGCGCCAGCGGCCCCGCGGTGTTCCACCAGATGTGGCTGGAGGACATGACCGCCGCCGTCGGCCTGCTGTTCGGCCTGGCCGCGGTCCTGGTCTCGGCGTACTTCCTGCTGCGCTCGGCCGAGCCGGCGCCGCGGCTGAGCGACGACGAAGTCGCCCGCCTCCGCAAGCTGCTGGACGAGCACGGCGAGCGGGATTCCCTCGGCTACTTCGCGTTGCGGCGCGACAAGTTCGCGGTGTTCTCCCGCACGGGCAAGGCCGCGGTCACCTACCGCGTGATCGCGGGCGTGGCGCTGTGCTCGGCGGACCCGCTGGGCGATCACGAAGCCTGGCCGGGCGCGATCGAGGAGTACCTGGAGGTCTGCCGCCGCAACGGCTGGGTGCCGGCGGCGATGGGCGTCTCGGAGCTGGGCGCGACGGTCTGGGCCCGCTTTGGCCTGGAGGTCCTGGAGATCGGCGACGAAGCGGTCGTCGACGTCGACGGCTTCACCCTCGAAGGCCGCACCATGCGCGGCGTCCGCCAAGCGGCGGCCCGCACGAAGCGCGCGGGCTACAAGGTGCTGGTCCGGCGCGCCGAGGACCTGCGCTTCGGCGAACTGGACGAGCTGACGGCGCTGGCCGCGAACTGGCGCGGCACGGACACCGAGCGCGGTTTTTCGATGGCGCTGGGCCGCATGGGCGACCCGGCCTCGGTCCTGGTGACGGCCGAGCAGGGCGGTCGCGTCCGCGGTGTGCTCCAGTTCGTCCCTTGGGGCGCGACGGGCCTGTCACTGGACGTCATGCGCCGCGACCGCACGGCCGACAACGGCGTCAACGAGCTGATGATCTCGGAACTCCTGCTGGCCGCCGGCCGCCACGGCATTTCCCAGGTTTCCCTGAACTTCGCGGCGTTCCGCGCCCTGATGGAACAGGGCCAGCGCATCGGCGCGGGCCCGGTCGCGAAGACGGCGGCGAAGGTCCTGCACTTCTTCTCGCGCTGGATCCAGATCGAAACGCTGTACCGCTTCAACGCGAAGTTCCAGCCGCGCTGGGTCCCGCGGTATTTGGTCTACCCGGGCGTCCGCGAACTGCCCCGCGTCGGCATCGCGACGTTCGAGGCGGAAGGCCTGGGCGGCCGCTCTCCGCGCCTGCTCAGACTGTTGCGGAGGGCGTGAGGGGGGTGCCTTTCAGGGGTGATCGGGGGGTGTGTAACCTATCTGAGCAGTGGTCGTTGGGCCCAGGAGGCTTCGCCTAGTCTGGTCTATGGCGCCGCACTGCTAATGCGGTTGGGGGTAACCCCCCTCCCGGGTTCAAATCCCGGAGCCTCCGCTGGCACCCGGTTCGCCGGATGCTAGGTTAGAGAACAACTGAACACGCGCCCGTAGCTCAGCTGGATAGAGCATCTGACTACGGATCAGAAGGTCAGGGGTTCGAATCCCTTCGGGCGCACGTCTGGTTGAGACAGCAGTACCGAGCAGGGCCTCGTTTCCGGTTAGGAAACGAGGCCCTGCTTGCTGTCATAGGGAGTCTCAGTCCGCCAGCGGGAGCACCAGCCGGAAACAGGCGCCCGCACCGGCCGCGGTCTCCAGTTCGACGTCGCCGCCGTGGGCGCGGGCCAGGGAACGGGCGATCGACAACCCCAGCCCGGCGTCCGCGCCGGCCGTGCGGGTGCGGGACCGGTCCGCGCGGTAGAAGCGGTTGAACACCCGGCCCGCCTGTTCGGCCGTCATCCCAGGGCCGTCGTCGGCCACCTCCAGGACCGCGCGGCCCGCTGCCGTGCCGACGCCGATGCGCACGCGCGTGCCCGGCGGCGTGTGGGCGGCCGCGTTGCCCACCAGGTTCGTCACCACCTGCCGCAGCCGGGCTTCGTCCGCGTCGACCGGGGCCGGGCCCGGCGGTCCGGACCCGCCCGGCCCGGTGAGCTCGACGGGGCGCGACGGGTCGAGCGCGCGCAGGTCGTGCCGGGCGTCGCCGGCCAGGGTGCGCAGGTCCATCGGCGCCCGGTCCAGCTGTTCCTCGGGTGCCTCGTCGAGCTGGGCGAGCAGCAGCAGGTCTTCGGTGAGCGCGGTGAGCCGGGTGGCTTCCCGGTCGATGCGGCGCATCGTTTCGTCCACATCGGACGGTCCGGGCAGCGCGCCCATCCGGTAGAGCTCGGTGGACCCCTTGATGCCGAACAGCGGGGTGCGCAGCTCGTGGCTGACGTCCGCGACGAAGGTGCGCATCCGCGCCTCCGACGCCGCCCGGTCGGCGAAGGCGCCTTCCAGCTGGCCGAGCATGGTGTTGAGCGACGCCGCGAGGTGCCCGATCTCGGTGCCGGGCGGCGCCAGGACCGGGACGCGGCGGGTGAGGTCGCCGCCGGCGATCGCGGCGGCCGTGTGCTCGATCCGGCGCAGTGGCCGCAGGCCCCGGCCGAGGGCGAACCAGCCGGCCGCGGTCAGCACCACGAGCAGCCCGGCGCCGGTGACGAGGCTGCTGACCCGCAGCTGGGCGATCGTGGCGTCGGCTTCGGCGAGCGGCGCGGCCGAAACCACGGTGCCGCCCCAGCTGAGGGCCGGGTGGGCGACTGCCCGCCAGCGCTGCGACCCGTCGGCGGCCTGGAGGTCGACGGCCGTCCCGTCGGCGGGGACCGTGCGCAGGGCGTCGAGGGGCGGCAGCGCCGCACCGTCCACCCGCGACGAATGCAGGCCGCCCGCCACCGCGCCGCCGGCGTCCAGGTAGACGACGTACGGGGTGCCGAACAGGCCGAGCGCGGGGTCGAGCAGATCCGGCCGCACGGCCGGGGTTTCGGCCGGGGGCGGGCCCGCCGCGCGGGCGATCAGCTCGGTCATCGAGCGCAGCTGGCCGTCGAGGCGGTCGAGCTGGAAGCGCTCCAGCCGATCGGAGACGAGCGCGCTGGCGAGGGTCAGCCCGGCCAGCAGGAGACCGGCGGTGAGCAGCAGCAGCCGTGCCCGCAGCGACAGCCGCCTCATCGCCGGGGCTCCCGCAGCACGTAGCCGACGCCGTGCACCGTGTGGATGAGCCGGGGCTCCTCGGTGTCGACTTTGCGCCGCAGGTAGGAGATGTAGGTGTCGACGATGCTGGCGTCGCCGCCGAAGTCCTCGCGCCACACGCGGTCGAGGATCTGCGCTTTGGACACGACCCGCCCGGCGTTCTCCATCAGGTAGCGCAGCAGCCGGAACTCGGTGGCGGACACGCGAATGGGCTGTCCCGCGCGCGTCACCTGGTGGCCTTCGGCGTCGAGGGCGAGGGTGCCGACGGTCAGCACGGCGGCCGGGTGCCCGGCGGTGCGGCGGAGGATCGCGCGGATCCGCGCGATCAGCTCCGCCAGGTCGAAGGGCTTGGTCACGTAGTCGTCGGCGCCGAGGGACAGGCCGGTGACCTTGTCGGCCTGCCCGTCCCGCGCGGTGAGGAAGAGGACGGGCACCGGCCGGTGCTGCTCACGCAGCCGGCGGACGACCTCGAAGCCGTCGAGGTCCGGCAGCATGACGTCCAGCAACACCAGATCGGGCGGTTCCGCGGTGGCCGCGGCGACGGCTTCGCGCGCCGTCGCCACGGACGTCACGCGGAAGCCGGCGAACCGGAGCGCGGCGGAGAGCAGCTCGCGGACGGTGGGCTCGTCGTCCACCACCAGCAGCCGGTTCATCGCGTCCATGCCCGCGAGAATACGGAGATCCCGCGGACGAGCAGGCTGCCCGCGAACCCCGCGACGGCGCCGCCCGCGACCCCGGCGGCCAAGGCCAGGAGCGGGTTCGCCGCCAGGTCCGCGCCGAGGACGGGGACCGAGAAGCCGAACGCGGTCACCGAGAGGTCGACGGCGAACCGTGAAAGGAGTGCCGTGCCGGCCAGGACGCCACCCACCACCGCGGCGAGTTCGGCGGCTTGACGCAGGGGTGGGCGGCGCCGGCGCAGGGCGACCGCGATGCCGAGGCCGAGCAGCACCACGCCGGCGATCCAGTGCGTGGCCGGGAAGGTGGTGTCCGGGGCGCAGGAGAGCAGGCCGGTGGTGCCGAGCTGCCACGGGACACCGAGTCCGGTGAGGACGACGGCGGGTAGCAACTGGGGGAGCAGCAGCAGAACGGCCCCGGCCGCGGCGCCGCCGCCGAGCACCCCGGCGGCGGCGAGGCACACCACGGTGAACGCGGCGAGTGGCCACCGCAGGGTGCGGAGGGTGGTCGCGATGGTGGGGAAACGCGCGATCAGCCAGCAGGCGCCGACGACCACGAGCCCCCAGACCAAGGCGGCGGCGAGGGTGGGTCCGAGGGCCACGGAGAACGCGGCCTCCAGGTGGGTGGGCGACCCGGCGGGTGCCGAGGGGCCGGTGCCGAGTCCGCCCGCTCCGGCGAACGGCCCGCCGAGCTTGCCCGGCAGAGCCTGACCCACCCTCGCGGAAAGTCCGGTGCCCGGCAGCCGAGCCGGACCGCAGCCCCGGGGCGCGCCCGCACCACCCGGCAGGCTCACCTTTCCCGCGGCCCAAACCGCGACCGCGCCCACCGCGCCGGTGAACGCCACCACCGCCACCCCACCGCGCACGAGCAACCCCTCCCGGCGCCGCAGCAACAGCCACCCCAGAACCAGCGCCCCCGCAAGGGAGACCCCGAGCGGCATCCCGTGCAGGTCACCACTCAAGCCGACCGGAAGACCACCGGCGGCAGCCGCCTGGAGGTCGACCGACCCACCCACGGCCACCGCGACCACCGCCCCCGTCGCCGACCCCGCCTGTTCCCCGCCCAGCAGCAGCAATCCCGCCGCCGCGACGCCCGCCATCGCGAGGACCGCGGCGGCGGCCGCAGCGAGACCGCGGACCACCTCCCGCATCAGACGTCCCGGCGCCGGAAGACCCCGAACGCGACCGCCAGCACCGCGGCGACCCCGAGGCACATCCCGCCCAGGTTCAGCCACGGGTGCGGGAAGTCCGGGTCGGGCACCGTCTTCAGGACCGCGGACGCCCCGAGCGTCGGCCAGTAGGCGAACATCCCGCGCACCCACGCCGGGAACAGGCCCGCGAGCGCGGGGACCAGGAAGACGATCCCGACGAGCGTCGCGAGCGCGCCCGCCGTCGCCCGCATCAACGTGCCGAGCCCGACCGCCAGCAGGGCGATCGCCGCTAGGTAGAACCCGCCGCCCGTCACGGCGGACAGCACGCCGGGGTCGCCGAGCGACGCCCGCGGCAGGTCCTGCGCACCCAGCACGGCCTGGCCGAGCAAGAAGGCGGCGAACATCAGCACCTGGCCCGCCACCACGGCGACGGCGACGGCCACCACGACCTTGGCCGCCAGCAGCCGGTGCCGCCGGGGCGTGGCGATCAGGGACGTCTGCATCAGCCCGGTCGCGTGCTCGCCGGTGACGACCAGGATGCCCAGCACCCCGATGATCAGCTGCGCGACGATGTACGAGGTCAGGCTGCGGTTGGTCGGGTCCCAGGCCTGCGGGTCCTCGGCGTACGCCTTGCCCGCGGCGTTCATCGCGAGGCCCGTGATGCCGAGGCCGGCCGCGAACAGGCAGCCCACGGTGTACCAGGTCGAGCGCAGGCTGCGGAGCTTGATCCACTCGGCGTGGACGGACTGGGGGAAGGTCACGCGCTCGCTCCCTCGTACTCGACGCTGTCGCGGGTCAGGTCCATGAAGGCGTCTTCGAGCGAGACGCGCTGCGGGGTGAGTTCGGCGAGCGCGACGCCGTGGTAGGCCGCGAGCTTGCCGATCTCCCCGCTCGTCATGCCGGAGACGACGAGCGAGGCTTCGGCGCCTTCGCGCACGACGGCCCCGGCGGTGGCGAGCAGCCGGGCGAAGCCGGCGTCGGGCGTGCGGACGAGCACCGTGCCCTCACCGCGCACGAGCTCGCTCACGGCGGTGTCGGCGACGAGCCGGCCGCGGCCGATCACGACCAGGTGATCGGCGGTCTGCGCCATTTCGCTCATCAGGTGGCTGGACACGAGCACGGCCCGGCCCTCGCCGGCCAGGGAGCGCATGAAGTCGCGGATCCACCGGATGCCTTCGGGGTCGAGCCCGTTGACCGGCTCGTCGAAGATCAGCACGCGCGGGTCGCCGAGCAGCGCCGCCGCGATGCCGAGGCGCTGCCGCATGCCGAGGGAGAACCCGCCGGCCCGCTTGCCCGCCACGCTTTCCAGCCCGGTCCGGGCGAGCACCTCGCCGACCCGGCGCCGCGGGAGGCCGTTGCTCACCGCGAGGGCCAGCAGGTGGTCGTAGGCCTTCCGGCCACCGTGGACGGCGCCCGCGTCGAGCAGCGCGCCGACCTCGGTCAGCGGGACGGGGAGGTCGCGGTAGCGGCGCCCGCCGACGGTGACGGACCCGCGCGTCGGCGCGGCGAGGCCCAGGATCAGCTTCATGGTCGTGGACTTGCCCGCGCCGTTCGGCCCGAGGAACCCGGTCACCTGCCCGGGTTCGACGGTGAACGACAGGTCGTCCACGACGGTGTCGGGGCCGTACCGCTTGGTCAGCCCGCGCACTTCGATGGTGGTCATGGCGGCGAGCCTGGCCCGGCCGCCTAGCCGGCTCCTGGGAAGTTCTGGGAAAACCCTGGGAGATCGCTCGGCCAGGGGCCGGTTCGCCCGCCGCTTCCCCGGAAATCGATCCCGGCCGCGCGAACTTGCTTGACCTTCACACTGTGACAACCTCTTCACTGCGGGGAGGAGGTGGTCACCATGGACCCGACACAACTGGACGCCGCCAATTCGTCGGCGCGGCTGCGAGCCGCGCTGGCGGTGGGGACGCGCGCCGACCCGGCCGACGTGGACGCGCTCATCGCCCGGTGCGCCGTCGAGCCGGACTTCTTCGTGCGCGACATGCTCACCTGGGCGCTGACCAGGCTCCCCGCGGACGTCACCCTGCCGAAGCTGGTCGTGGAACTGCGGTCCGAGCTGCCGCAGGCCCGGAGCCAGGCGCTGCACACGCTGTCCAAGATCGGCGACCGGTCGGTGTGGCCCGCGATCACGCGGTCGTTGCTGCACGACGCCGACGAGGAGGTCGCGCGAAGTGCGTGGCGCGCCGCCGTCGTCCTCGTGCCCGAAGACGCGCGGGACGGCTTGGCCGCGGACCTGGCCGCGCAGCTCGGGCGCGGGGACCGGGCCGTGCGGCTGAGTCTCAGCCGGGCGCTCGTCGCGCTCGGGGACGTCGCCGAGGACGCCCTGCGGACCGGGCTGGCGAGCCTCGATCCGGTGGTGCGGGCGCACGCCCGCGCCACGCGGCGGCTGCTGCGCGACCCGGACGCCGGGTTCGACCTGGGCGTCGACGAGGCGAAGCGGGTCGTCGCGCTCGGCCCGGAACGCGCCGGGGGAACGGCGTGCTGATCGGTGAGGTGGCCCGCCGGTCCGGGGTGAGTACGCGGATGCTGCGGCATTACGACTCCCTCGGGCTGGTGCGGCCGACCGGGCGCACGGTCGGCGGCTACCGCGAATACTCCGAAGCGGACATCCGCCGGATCTTCCACGTGGAAGGCCTGCGTTCGCTGGGGTTGTCGCTGCGGCAGGTCGGGCGCGCGCTGGCGGATCCCGCGTTCACACCGTCCACTTTGGTCGGTGACCTGATCCGGCGGACCGAAGAACGGCTGAAGCGGGAACGGGAACTGCTCGACCGGCTCCGGACGATCGACGCTTCGGCGCCCTTCGGCTGGGAGGGCGTCCTGCGCGTCGTCGAACTTCTGCACGGCCTGGATTCGCCCATCCCCTCGAGCCGCCAGCAGGCCGTCCTGGCGCCGGCCGACGACGTGCCGCTGCCCGCCGAGCTGCTGGCCAAGGCCGTCCTGGCCGAACGCGACCCGTACGTCGCCGGCGCCCTGCGGTGGGCGCTGGCGCGGACGGGCGGCGACGGCTTGGCGGGGGTGGCGGCCGGGATCCGGTCGGCCGACGCCGACGTCCGGCGCCGCGCGGTGCTGGCGGTCGCTTCGCTGCCCGGTGACGAAGCGACCGAGGTGCTCACCGGCGCGCTCGACGACCCGGACCCGGAGGTGCGCCGGCGCGCGGCTTTGGCGGCGGGACGCCGGGGCGTGACGGCCGCCGTGCCGGTCCTCGTCGGCATGGTGACCGAGGGCACGAACGACGTCGAGGCATCCGAAGTGCTCGGGACGCTGTCGGCCGACCCCGCCCGCGGCGAGCGGATCCTGGCCGCGCTCGCCGGCGAACTCACCGCGGACACCGCCGTGCGGATCCGCTTGGCGCAGGCCCTCGCCGAGCTGCCGGGGCCCGGCCCGCGTGACCTCCTGCGCCGGCTGGCCGGCGACGACGACCCGACGGTCGCCCTCGTCGCCACGGCCCTCACCGAAGCGCGGCCCGCTGACTGACCCGCGTCAGCGCGGTGGCCACGCCGTGTCAGCGGCCCCGGCGATCGTTCTCCTCACACCGAAGAGAACAGGAAACACCGCCATGACCACGTTCCCCACTCCCGCCCCGATCTCCGCCGTCGTGACCGTCCCCGCGGCCCGCGTCCGGTTCGTGGCCACCGACCGGACCGACACCACGGTCGAGATCCGCCCCGCGGACGCGGCCAAGACCCGCGACGCGAAGGCAGCGGAGCAGACCACTGTCGACCACGCCGACGGCGTCCTGCGGATCGCGGCCCCGGCGAAGAACCAGTACTTCGGCCCGTCCGGCGTCATCGACGTGACGGTCGGCCTGCCCACCGGCTCCCGCGTCGAGCTGACGGCGGCGGACGTCGAATTCCTGTCCGTCGGGCGCCTGGGCGCCGTGGCCGTCGAGACCGAGCACGGCTCGATCGACGTCGACGAAGCCACGACCGCCCACCTCACCACCCGCGCCGGCGACGTC
The DNA here is from genome assembly GCF_014873755.1 of Amycolatopsis lexingtonensis. Classification (NCBI taxonomy): domain Bacteria; kingdom Bacillati; phylum Actinomycetota; class Actinomycetes; order Pseudonocardiales; family Pseudonocardiaceae; genus Amycolatopsis; species Amycolatopsis lexingtonensis. Next base: position 7,023,437 of record NZ_JADBEG010000001.1, on the reverse strand, counting down.
TCGGTCGGCCGCCTGACCGGCGACGCGGAGCTCCGCACGAGCAAGGGCGACCTCCGGATCGTCGAAGCGGGCCCCGGCACGGTGGTGCTGCGCACGGAGGCGGGCGACATCGAGATCGCGACCGCGGCGTCGGCCGCCCTCGACGCCGGCACCGCCCACGGCCGGATCAGCAACTCGCTGAAGAACAGCGGGGGCGCGGCCGAGCTGACGATCCACGCGACCACCGCGGTCGGCGACATCACCGCGCGCGGCTTGTGAGGACTGCCCCGGTTCACTGGTCGGTGATGCTGTCCTCCCACGTGACGTCGACCGCGCACCCGTTCCCGGCGTCGACGCGGGTGAGCTTGATGGCGACCTGGGTGACGGCGCGGTCGAGCTGGATGCCGAACGTCGAGCTCGTGGCGGTCGAGTCGAGGTAGCCGCGGGTGACGACGGTGCTCGCGGCCACCACCGACCAGGACACGATCGCGCCCGGGCACCCCGGACTGCGGGTGAGCTTCTTGCCGAGCAGGTGGCCGCCCAGGGATTCGCCGGTGAACGTCGTGGTGACGTCGGCGTTCGGGCCCAGCGCGCTCCACGTCCACCCGGAGTGCTGCCCGGCCCAGCACGCCGTCGTGACCGCGCAGTATTCGGTCACCGGGCTGCCGGTCACCGTCTTCAACGACCGGCCGGTCCCGCCGCCGGCGTCGACGAGCAAGATCGCGGCGACCGCGACGCACACGGCCAGGGCGAGTCCCGGGAGGACGAAGCGCCACCGGGGGTGACGGCGGGGGCGTTCCAGCTCCTCGGCTCGTTCGGGTTCGGCGCGTGCGGCGCGGCCACCGGGCTCGAGGTTCTCCGCGTCGTCGGTCCGGTCGTCGGGGAAAAGCGGGAACTCGTCGATCCAGGACGCGGTCCGGAAGACGCCGTCGGCATCGATGACCGTCGGCGTGTCCTCGCCCGGCGTCCGGATCGGGCCGAACCCCTTCAGCAGCTCGGGCACGGCGTCGCCGCGCACGCGCGGGGAGGGACCGGCGAAGGGCCGGTCCCCTTCATCGGCGGGAGCGGGCGGTTCGAGGGCCCGTTGCTTCCGCTGCCGCTCCTCGGCGCGCTGCTGTTCTCGCTGTTGCAGGAGCCGGACCCCCGGCTCGTGGTAGAGCGCCACCGCGCGCTGCACGGCGCCGGTCCGCTTCTCGTAGGCGCTGACGATGACCGTCAGCAGCTCCTTGAGCTGGTTGACCTTCGGCAGTTTCTCCCCGCGCAGCAGCTGGTAGGCGCGGGTGCGGGAAACGGCGGTCTTGGGGTAGCGCTTGGCCCAGTTCTGCGCTGTCTGATTGTGGTTGAGACCCGCGTGGATCTGCAGTTTTCGCAGGACCTGCATGTACTCGGCTTCGGTTTTCGCAGTGCCGAATTCCTCTTCGTCGGGGAAATCGGTCGTCGTGTCGAGTTCGTCCATCGGCCTGCTCACTTGGTGAGGCGGGCCGCGGTCGTGCCGAGCAAGACCGCGTAGCCCACGCTCGTGGCACCGGAGTTGCCCAGCATCGTCATCACGACGCTGAACACCATCAACAGCACCATGAAGAGGGCGCCCGGCCAGATCCTCGCTGTGGCAGGCACGCCTTCGCGCGGCAGCAAGTCGAGGGTCGAGGGGTGGGTGAAGAGCATCAAGCTTCCTTTCGGCGTGGCCTAGGCGAGCAATGAGAACCGCTTCGGCCGTCGATGCCCAACGCGTGGTTGCAGCCACTGGGAAAAGCCGGCCGAAGCGGAATGCGGTCACTCTATGACGTCGTGAGCGCCGACGGGAGCAATTCGACGGTGCCACATTGTGCACCGGCTTGATCCACGTGGTTTCCGGCCGCGCCGACGGCGGCCGTGGTCGTGCACGAATGTGCAGTTTCCACCCTCGGGAGCCGGGTGCACAGGGCGTCGTCGCGCCCCGGCGGCCGTGGTTGCACAAGGCGCCGAGGCCGCGCCCCTGGCTCGCTCAGCCTGCGGTTCTGGCGCCGGGAGCAGGTGCACCGTCGTCGGGGTGAGATGCACAACGTGTGCACATCCTTGCCCTGAGCTGGGGTTTTGGCCGATAGTGGTGCTTGACCCAGTAGGCGGTGAAGATCGTCCGTGCGGACGGCTGCGCCGCGGGTCGTCCCCGGGACGGCGTCTGGCCTAGGCGAGCAACCGGATCCAGGCGGTGCGCGTGGCTGTTGCAGCGGCGACGCGTGCCGCCCACGGCCGAGACGGCCGACCCGCTTGTCGGTTTCTGGCGAACTCTCGCCATTGCGGGAAAAATCCTTCCCCGGCGGACCGAAGTCCACTTTCCGTAACTGGACTGGACCACTGAACACGCCAATGTCTCAACCGGTCACCCACCGTTGAGCACTCTCCGTGGTAGTGCTTCCATCATTGGTCTGGACCACGTACCGTCTTCGCATACGGCGCAAAACACCGGCCTGGTCCCCGCCGCCGGTGGTGGTGTCCGCCGTCCCGCACCTGGCTCAAGGGAGAGCAATGTCCAGAAAGAGATGGCACCTCCTCGGTCTGTTCACCGCGGTCGGCGCGATCGCGGTCGGTCTCGTCACCGTGCCGGCGAGCGCCGCCGGTGGTGTCGGCGCCAGCTTCACCAAGGGCTCCGATTGGGGCACCGGGTACGAAGGCAAGTACACGATCAACAACGGCTCCGGCGCGACGCTGCCGAGCTGGACGGTCGAGTTCGACCTCCCGTCCGGCGCGAAGATCTCGTCCCTGTGGGACGGCAGCTACACCGCGTCCGGGCAGCACGTCACCGTCAAGAACAGCTGGAACGGCAACGTCGCCAACGGCGCGAGCGCCAGCTTCGGCTTCAACGTCGCCTACTCCGGCACCTATTCGGCGCCCGCGAACTGCAAGCTGAACGGCGGTTCCTGCGACGCCGGCGGTGGCACCCCGACCACCACCCCGACGACGCCGACGCAGCCGACCACCACCCCGACCACGCCCACCACCCCGACCACGCCGCCGACGACCACCACGCCGCCGCCGCCGGGTGGGCTGAAGAACGTCGGTTACTTCGTGCAGTGGGGCGTCTACGGGCGCAACTACCACGTCAAGAACATCGAGACCTCGGGTTCGGCGAGCAAGCTGACCCACATCAACTACGCGTTCGGCAACGTCACGAACGGGCAGTGCACCGCGAACGACGACCCGTACGCCGACTACCAGAAGACCTACGACGCCGCGGGCAGCGTGGACGGCGTCGCCGACACCTGGGACCAGCCGGTGGCCGGCAACTTCAACCAGCTGCGCAAGCTGAAGAAGCTGCACCCGGGCCTCAAGGTCATCTGGTCGTTCGGCGGCTGGACCTACTCCGGCGGCTTCGGCCAGGCCTCGCAGAACGCGGCCGCGTTCGCGCAGTCCTGCTACAACCTGCTCAAGGACCCGCGCTGGGCGGACATCTGGGACGGCATCGACATCGACTGGGAGTACCCCAACGCGTGCGGCCTCTCCTGTGACACCAGCGGTGCCGCGGCCTACAAGAACCTGATGGGCGCGCTGCGCTCGAAGTTCGGCTCGTCGTTCCTGATCACCTCGGCGATCACGGCCGACGGCAGCAACGGCGGCAAGCTCGACGTCGCCGACTACGGCGGCGCCGCGCAGTACGTCGACTGGTACAACGTGATGACCTACGACTACTTCGGTGCGTGGGCGGCGCAGGGTCCGACGGCTCCGCACTCGCCGCTGACCAACTTCACCGGCATCCCGACGCCGGGCTTCTACTCCGACGCGGCGATCCAGAAGCTGAAGAGCAAGGGTGTCCCGTCGAGCAAGCTGCTGCTGGGCATCGGGTTCTACGGCCGCGGCTGGACCGGCGTCACGCAGGACGCGCCGGGCGGCACCGCGACCGGTCCCGCGCCCGGCACGTACGAGCAGGGCATCGAGGACTACAAGGTCCTGAAGAACACCTGCCCGTCGACCGGCACCTTCGCCGGCACCGCGTACGCCAAGTGCGGCAGCAACTGGTGGAGCTACGACACCCCGGCGACCATCGGCGGGAAGATGTCCTACGCCAAGCAGCAGGGTCTCGGCGGCGCCTTCTTCTGGGAGCTGACCGGTGACACCACCGGCGGCGAGCTCATCACCGCGATGAAGAACGGCCTGTCGTGACGCGCCGGTGGTTGCCCGCGCTCGGGCTGGCGGCCGCGGCCGCGACGATCGGCGCGATGTTCGTGATCGCTCCGGCGAACGCGGCGGGCGGGGTGTCCGCGACCTTCACCAAGGGCTCCGACTGGGGCACCGGGTACGAAGGCAAGTACACGATCAACAACGGTTCGGGGTCGACGCTGCCGAGCTGGACCGTCGAATTCGACCTGCCGAGCGGGGCGAAGATCTCCTCGCTGTGGGACGGCAGCTACACCGCGTCCGGGCAGCACGTCACGGTGAAGAACACGTGGAACGGCAACGTCGCCAACGGCGGTAGCGCGAGCTTCGGCTTCAACGTGGCGTACTCGGGTTCGTACACGGCGCCGTCGAACTGCAAGCTGAACGGAGGTTCGTGCGACGCCGGGGGTACACCCCCCACGACCACGACGCCTCCTACGACGACGACCCCGCCGACGACGACCACACCGCCCCCGCCGGGTGGTCGCGGTGCGCCCTACCTGTACATGGGCTGGGGCAGCCCGCCGAACCCGCAGACGGTGATGAACGCGACCGGGGTCAAGTGGTTCACCATGGCGTTCATCAACGCCTCCGGTGGCTGCAACCCGGCGTGGGACAGCAGCCGTCCGCTTTCCGGCAGCGCCGACGCCACCGCGATCTCGCAGATCAAGGCGGCGGGCGGCCAGGTCGTCCCGTCGTTCGGCGGCTGGAGCGGGAACAAGCTGGGCCCGAACTGCTCGACGCCGGCCGCGCTGGCCGGTGCGTACCAGCAGGTGATCAACGCGTACGGGCTGAAGGCGATCGACATCGACATCGAGAACTCCGACGAGTTCGAGAACGAGGCCGTGCAGGACCGCATCCTGGGCGCGCTCAAGATCGTCAAGCAGAACAACCCGGGGATCCAGACGATCCTGACGTTCGGCACGTCGACGACCGGCCCCAATTACTACGGGAACCGGCTCATCGACCAGTCGAAGGCCTTGGGTGCGAACGTGGACGTGTTCACGATCATGCCGTTCGACTTCGGCGGCGGCGCGAACATGTACAACAGCACGGTGAGCGCGGCGAACGGCTTGCGCGACAAGCTCAAGTCGACGTTCGGGTGGTCCGACGCCACGGCGTACGCCCACCTCGGCATCTCGGGCATGAACGGCCTGTCCGACCAGCAGGAGCTGACGGACTTGTCGACCTGGACCCAGATCACCAACTGGGCCAAGACGAACAAGATCGCCCGCCTGGCGTTCTGGTCGGTCAACCGCGACCGGGGTTGCCCCGGTGGCGGCGTCCAGTCGGCGTGCAGCGGCATCGCCCAGAACGACTGGGACTTCACCAAGGTGACGGCGGGCTTCTGACGTCGTCGTGAAAGAGGCCTCGTTGCCGGCTCCCCGGGCCGGCAACGAGGCCTTCTCAACGCCCGACGAAGAAGTGCCAGCCGACCCACCACCAGGCCAGCACGAACGCGATCCGCGCGCTCCGGCGCCGCATCACCACGGCCAGGACGCTCGTCAGCTTCGGCACCCGCTTCGGGGCCAGGTGACTGGCCACGCCCAGGCCGATCGCGGCCAGGACGATCAGCCCGAAGCCCAGCTCGGTGACGATCCGGGTGCTCATGACCGCCTCGCCAGCGCCGCCGCGCGGAGCATCGCGAGGCCCGCCGCCAGCCAGCCGGTGATCGCCAGTGCCTGGACCCAGCGGCTGGTCAGCAGCGGGTCGACCAGGTCGCTCATCGTCGGGTGGGTCTCCGACAGCCCGCCCGCCGCCTGCTCGTAGACGAACGAGAGCAGCTCCCAGCCGCACCACGAGAGGGCCACCGCCGACCACAGCCACGCCCGGCGCGGGACCGGGCGGTCCGCCGGGAATGACGGGTCGCGCCACTCCGCGAACAGCGCCACCAGGCCGATCGCCGAGATGGCGACCGCCACCGGGAGGCTGTCGCGGCCGAACGCCAGCACCAGCAGCCCGGCGGCGACCACGGCGAACCCCGGCACCCGGAACGGCTCCCCGAGGACCGCGGTCTCCGCGCGCGGCCGTTCGGTGATCAGGAGGACCAGCGTGACCACCAGGAAGATCAGCGCGTCCGCGGGCGCGCCGCGGATCCAGTGCGCGATCGCCGCGAGGGTCAGCGCGACGACCGGCAGGTCGACGGTGAGCGGGTGACTGCGGAAGCCGAGAGCCATGACGTAGCTCCTTCGCGACACAGTTTTCGTGGAAAACGTCGCGCCAGGCCCGGGGATTCCACGTTCAGAGCGTCTTGACGGCGTCGCCGATCGCCTGGTCGAGGATCGACACGCCCAGCGTAATCTCCTCTTCGGACGCCGTCAGCGGCGGCGCGATCCGGAACACCCCGCCCATCCCCGGCAGCTGCACGATGTTCATGTGCAGCCCGAGCTCGAGGCACCGCCGGGTGACGCGGGCGCCCAGCTCGTCCGAACTGCGCCGGGTTTCGCGGTCCACCACCAGTTCCAGCCCGGCCAGCAGGCCGCGGCCGCGGATGTCGCCGACCACTTCGTGCCGGGAAGCGAGGTCCTCCAGGCCCCGCCGGAGCAGCGCGCCCAGCTCGACCGCCCGCGCGTCGAGGCGGTCGCGGGCCAGCACGTCCAGCACCGTGTTGCCGACCGCGGCCGGGAGCGGGTCCGAGACGTGCGTGGTGAAGAACAGGAAGCCGCGGTCGTGCGCCTCCTGCTCGATCTCCGCGCTCGTCAGCACCGCGGCCAGGGGCAGGCCCGCGCCGAGCGTCTTGGACAGCGTCAGGATGTCGGGGACGACGCCGTCGCGCTCGAACGCGTACCAGGTGCCGGTGCGGCAGAGGCCGGTCTGGGCTTCGTCGAGGATCAGCAGCATGCCACGCTCACGGCACTTCTCGGCCAGCGCTGCGAAGTAGCCGGGTGGCGGCTCGATGACGCCGCCGGAACTCAGGATCGGCTCGACGAGGCACGCGGCCAGGCTGCCGACCGACTGCGCGTCGATCAGCTCGAACCCGAAGTCGAGTTGTCGCCGCCAATCCAGCTCGCCGGAAGCGTCGGTGAAATCGGGCCGGTAGGCGTTGGGCACCGGGATGGCGAAGTTGCCGGGCGCGGCGGGGCCGTAGCCCTTGCGGCCGGCGCTGTACGTCGCGCTCGCCGCGGCCTGGGTCATGCCGTGCCACGAGCGGGCGAACGAGACGATCTCGTGCTTGCCGGTGACGAGCTTGGCCAGCCGGACGGCGGCCTCGTTCGACTCGGCGCCGGTGGTCAGCAGCAAGGCCTTCTCCAGCGGGGCCGGCAGCGTCTCGGCCAGGCGCCGCGCGAGGTCGACGACCGGGCGGCTCAGCATGCCGCTGAAGAGGTGGTCCAGCTTCGCGGCCTGCCGCCGGACGGTCTCGACGATCTCCGGGTGCGAGTGCCCGAGGATCGCGCTCATCTGGCCGGAGGTGAAGTCGAGGATGCGGCGGCCGTCTTCGGTGAAGACGAAACTGCCCTCGGCGCGGTCGATGATTTCGCGGGTGAACGCACCGCCGTACCGCACGAGGTGCCGGTCGACGTCGTCCCAGAAGGTTGCGGCCATGGCTTCGACGGTAAATCCGCGCCGAGCGCCACGTCCATCTCACAATTCCGGCTTTCTTGTTCGGTTTTGCCGGACAACAATGACGGCATGCTGAACCCGTGGCGCCTGCGGCTGCTGAGCCGGCTCGACACCCTGGGCACGGTCCGCGCGGTGGCGCAGGACGCCAACCTGAGCGCGTCCAGCGTGTCGCAGCAGCTCGCGGTGCTCGAAGCGGAAACCCGCACCCAGCTGCTGGAACGCACCGGCCGACGGGTCCGGCTGACCCCGGCCGGGCTGGTGCTGGCCCGCCGCGCGCGGGCGATCCTCGACCACATGGACACCGTCGAGGCGGAGCTGCGCAGCCTCGGCGGCGAACCGGCCGGCCTGGTCCGGCTCGGCGCGTTCCAGAGCGCGATCCACACCCTCGCCGTGCCGGCGGTGACCCGGCTGGCGCACCCGCACCTCGAGGTCCAGCTGCTGGAGCTGGAGCCGCACGAGAGCATCCCGGCCCTGCGCGGCGGCGACGCCGACGTCATCATCACCACGACCGACTTCGTCGAGCAGCCGCTGGGCCCGGACCTCGACATCGTCCCGCTGGCGACGGACCCGATCGTGCTGGTCACCCCGCCGGACGCACCCCGCGGCCCGGCGGTCCTGTCGGCCTACGCGGACGCGCGGTGGGCGCTGGACGTGCCGCAGTCGTACATGGCGAACCTGACGCTGCGCCTGTGCCGCGAGTCGGGTTTCGAGCCGCGGGTGGTGTGCCGCTTCAGCAACTACCTGATGACGCTGCAGCACGTCGAGGCCGGGCTGTCGATCGCGCTCCTGCCGGGCCTGGCGGTCGACCGCCGCTACCGGGTCGCGACGCGCGAGCTGTCGACCCCGGTGACCCGCACGATCACGGCGGTGGTCCGCCGGGGAACACCGTTGCGCGCGGGGGTGAACGTCGTGCTCGACGCGCTCCGGCAGCCACCCGATCTGCCGGGGCTGGCCGCCTGGGCCGGCGGGGGCGCAGACTGACCGGATGCGTGTCGCGATCAGCGTCGCCGGAGTGGTGCAGGGCGTCGGGTTCCGGCCGTTCGCCCACCGGCTGGCGGTGCGGCTGGGGCTCGCCGGGTTCGTCGGGAACGACGGGCACGGCGTCTTCGCCGAGGCCGAAGGACCGCCGTCGCGGGTGGCGGCCTTCGTCGAAGCGTTGACGGCCGAAGCGCCGCCGCTGGCGGTCGTCGACCGGGTCGAGGCGCGGGAGATCCCGGCGGCCGGCGGCACCGGGTTCGTCATCGTCGCCAGCCCGTCCGGTGGCGCCGCCGACACGCTCGTCTCGGCCGACTCCGCCACCTGCGACGACTGCCTGCGTGAGCTGCGCGACCCCGCGGACCGGCGGTTCCGGTACCCCTTCGTCAACTGCACGAACTGCGGGCCGCGGTTCACCATCGTCCGGGGCGTGCCCTACGACCGGCCGCTCACCACCATGGCCGGCTTCGCGATGTGCGCCGAGTGCAAGCAAGAGTACGAAGACCCCGAAGACCGGCGGTTCCACGCCCAGCCCGTCTGCTGCCCGGCGTGTGGGCCGTCGCTCGAGTTCCGGCCCGGTGGCGGAGACCCGATCGCGGCGGCCGTCGAAGCCCTGCGCGGGGGACAGGTGGTCGCGATCAAGGGGCTCGGCGGTTACCACCTCGCCGTCGACGCGCGAAGCGAGGAAGCGGCCGAGCGCCTGCGCACGAGAAAACACCGTGAGGACAAGCCGTTCGCCGTCATGGTCGCCGATCTGGCGCAGGCCCGGGAACTGGCCGAAGTGGACACAGCGGCCGAAGAAGCGCTCACGAGCCGGCGGCGGCCCATCGTGCTGCTGCCGAAGAAAGCCGAACTCGCCCGGGCCGTCGCGCCGGGGAACCGGCGGATCGGGGTCATGCTGCCCTACACCCCGCTGCACCACCTCCTGCTGGAGCACACCGGGCCGATCGTGCTGACCAGCGCGAACGTCTCCGACGAGCCGATCGTGTACCGCGACGAAGACCTGGACCGCCTCAAGGACATCGCCGATGCCTTCCTCGGCCACGACCGGCCGATCCACACCAGGACCGACGACTCCGTCGTGCGGATCACGCGCGGTGGACCGCAGGTCCAGCGGCGTTCACGCGGCTACGCGCCCGAGCCGGTCCAGCTCGAGACGAAGCAGCACCTGCTCGGCTGCGGCGCCGAACTCAAGAACACCTTCTGCCTCGCCAAGGGACGGCACGCCTTCCTCTCGCACCACATCGGCGACCTGGAGAACTACGAAACGCTCAAGTCCTTCACCGAAGGCATCGAGCACTTCAAGCGCCTCTTCGCCATCGACCCGGTGCTCGTCGCGCACGACCTGCATCCCGAGTACCTGTCCACGAAGTACGCGCTCGACCTCGACGTCGACCTGCTCGGCGTGCAGCACCACCACGCGCACATCGCCGCGTGCCTGGCCGACAACGGCGAGGACGGCCCGGTGCTCGGCGTCGCCTTCGACGGCACCGGCTTCGGGCCCGACGGCACGATCTGGGGCGGCGAGTTCCTGCTCGCCGACCTCACCGGCTACCAGCGGCTGAGCCACCTGCGGCCGGTCGCCATGCCGGGCGGCGTGATGGCGATCAAGCAGCCGTGGCGGATGGCGGCGTCCTATGTGGACGAACTGGGCCGGCCGGCGCGGGAAGACATCGTCAAGCTGAAGCGCAGCGGCCTCAACTCACCCCTGACCTCCAGTGCCGGGCGCCTTTTCGACGCCGCGGCCGCGCTGCTCGGCGTCCGGGACGCCATTACCTACGAAGGCCAGGCCGCCATCGAGCTGGAACAGCTGGCCGACCCGGGCGAAACCACCGCCTACCGCGCGCGGATCGACGACGTCGTCCACGGCGAGGACCTCATCGCCGCTCTCTTGGACGACCGAAGCCGCAACGCGACGAGAGCCGCCCGGTTCCACAACGGCGTCGCCGACGCGATCGCGCGGACCTGCGACCGCTTCCGCGACCACAGCACGACGGTCGCGCTCTCCGGTGGCGTCTTCCAGAACGTCCTCCTGCTGGACCGGACCGTGGAATCCCTGGAACGAGAGGGTTTCCGCGTCCTGACCCACCGGGACGTCCCGTGCAACGACGGCGGGATCAGCTTCGGACAGGTCGCCGTAGCCAGTCGTACCACTCGGTGAGGCCGTCGCCGCGGGTCGCGCTGACCTGCACCAGCCCCGCCGACGGGTTCACCCGGCGGACGTCCCGCTCGAACTCGGCGACGTCGAAGTCGACGTAGGGCAGCAGGTCGACCTTGTTGAGCAGCACCAAGTCCGTGGCGGCGAACATGTGCGGGTACTTCAACGGCTTCCCCGGCCCCTCGGTCACCGAGAGGATCACCACGCGGGCCGCCTCGCCGAGGTCGAACAGCGCCGGGCAGACCAGGTTGCCGACGTTCTCGATGAACAACGTCGAGCCGGGCGAGAGACTCAGCGAATGCAGTGCCCGGTGCAGCATCGACGCGTCCAGGTGACAGCCCGCGCCGGTGTTGATCTGCACCACCGGCGCGCCGGTCGCCTTGATGCGCTCGGCGTCGAGCAAGGTCTCCTGGTCGCCTTCGATCACCGCGCACGGCGTGTCCGAAGCCCGGATCGTCCGTTCCAGCAGTGTCGTCTTCCCGGCGCCGGGCGAGCTCATCAGGTTGATCGCGAAGACGCCGGACTCGCTCAGGTGCGCGCGGTTGTGCGCCGCGAGTTCGTCGTTCTTCGCCAGGATGTCCTGCTCCAGCACCACCGTGTGGGCGTGGTCGGTGATCCGGACCTCCGAATCGGAGCAGCCGCACGTGTCACACATCGCTGACCTCCACTGAAGTGATGCGCAGTTCGCGTCCGGCGAGCACCGAGACGTCGGCGCTGCCGCAGGGGCACAGCAGGATGAAGTCGTCGAGGCCGAACTCTTCGCCGCAGTCGCGGCAGCGCGCCCGGCCCGCGGGCTCGGCGATGTCGAGCCGGGCCCCTGCCAGGGAGGTTCCGGCACAGAGGACGTCGAAGCAGAAGCGGACGCTGTCGGGCACCACGCCGGACAGCCGCCCGATCTCCAGCTGCACGCTCGTCACCGTCGCGTCGCCCAGCTTGGCGACGATCGCGTCGACCACCGACTGCGTGATCGCCATCTCGTGCATTCAGCAGATCCTCGGCAGCGGGTCCCCGACCAGCAGGTCCACGATCCGCGTGCCGCCGAACGCGGTGTTCAGCAGCACGATCCCCGGCGGGTCGTCCGCGATCCGTCCGATCACGGCGGCGTCCGCGCCGAGCGGGTGGGCCCGCAACGCGGCCAGCGCGTCGCCGGCCTGGGCGCCGTCCACGACGACCACGATCCGGCCTTCGCACGCGACGTACAGCGGGTCGATGCCCAGCAGCTCCGACGCGCCGCGGACCTGTTCGCGCACCGGGACGGCCTTCTCGTCGACGACCACGGCGACCTCGGCGGCCTTCGCGATCTCGTTGAGGATCGTCGCGACGCCGCCGCGGGTCGCGTCCCGCATCGCGCGCACGCCGGGCGCCGCGGCCAGCAGCCCGGCGACCAGCTCGTGCACCGGTGCGGTGTCGGACACCAGGTCGGCGTCGATGTCGAGCTCGCCGCGGGCCAGCATGATCGTGACGCCGTGGTCGCCGATCGGCCCGGAAACGAGGACGGCGTCTCCGGGCTTCACGGTGGCCACGCCCAGGCCGGTGCGCGTGAGCACGCCGACCCCGGCGGTGTTGACGTACACGCCGTCGGCCTTGCCGCGCTCGACGACCTTGGTGTCGCCGGTGACGATCTGCACGCCGGCCGCGAGGGCCGCGGACCTCATCGAGTCGACGATCTTGAGCAGGTCCTCGACCGGGAAGCCTTCCTCGAGGATGAACCCCGCGGTCAGGTACAGCGGCCGCGCGCCGGACACCGCGAGGTCGTTCACCGTGCCGTTCACGGCCAGGTCGCCGATGTTGCCGCCGGGGAAGAACAGCGGTGAGACGACGTAGGAGTCCGTGGTCAGTGCCAGGCGGGCGTCCCCGATGGTCAGCGTCGCCGCGTCTTCGAGGGGTTCCAGCAGTGGGTTGCGGAACGCGTCGAGGAACACCGCCTCGATCAGCGTGTGCGTCGACTTGCCGCCCGCGCCGTGGGACAGCGTGATGCGCTCTTCGCGGACCTTCGCGCGCCGGCGTCGGGCCCGCTCGATGCGGTCGAGGACCTGCTGCTCGCGCTCGGTGGTGGTCATGTGCGGCTCGCCTCCCGGACGCGCTGCCGGCTGAACCGGCCGAAGTTGTAGTACGCCGCGCAGGCGCCCTCGGGCGAGACCATGCACGTCCCGATCGGCGTTTCCGGGGTGCACGCGGTGCCGAACACCTTGCACTCCCACGGCTTCAGCACGCCCTTGAGCACTTCGCCGCACTGGCACGCCTTCGGGTCGGCGACGCGCAAGCCGGGGATCTCGAAGATCCGCTCGGCGTCGAACTTCGCGTACTTCTCGCGGATCGCCATCGCCGAGTGCGTGATGAACCCCAGGCCGCGCCACTCGAAGTACGGCCGCAGCTCCATCACCTCGTTGATCGCCTTCAGCGCGACGAGGTTGCCGTTCCAGGGCACGACCCGCGAGTACTGGTTCTCGACCTCGGACCGCTTCTCGGAGAGCTGCAGCATCAACATGTAGATCGACTGCAGGATGTCCAGCGGCTCGAACCCGGCGACCACCACGGGCTTGCCGTAGTCGCGGGCGATGAACTCGTACGGCCGGCAGCCGATCACCGTGGACACGTGGCCCGGGCCGATGAAGCCGTCGAGCCGCAGGTCGGGGGAGTCGAGGATGGCCTTGATGGCCGGGATGATCGTGACGTGGTTGCCGAACACGGAGAAGTTCTCGATGCCTTCGGCGGCCGCGCGCAGCAGCGTCATCGCGGTGGACGGCGTGGTCGTCTCGAACCCGATCGCCATGAACACCACGCGCAGGTCCGGGTGCTGCCGCGCGATCTTCAGCGAGTCGAGCGGCGAGTAGACCATCCGGATGTTCGTGCCCTCGGCGTTGGAGTCGAAGAAGTTCCCGCCGGAGCCGGGGACGCGCATCATGTCGCCGAACGACGTCATGAGCACGCCGGGCTGCCGGGCGATGTGGATGGCGTCGTCGATGCGGCCCATCGGGATCACGCACACCGGACAGCCCGGCCCGTGCACCAGCGTGACGCTCTCGGGCAGGTAGTCCTCGAGGCCGTGCTTGTAGATGGTGTGCGTGTGGCCGCCGCAGACCTCCATGAACTTGTACTGCCGGCCCGGCTCGCACAACGACGTGATCTTCGCGGACAGTGCCCGCGCCTTGTCCGCGTCGCGGAACTCGTCGACGAAACGCATGAGCACTCCTACTCGATCCGGGATTCCAGCAGCGCGGCCATTTCGTCCTCGTACGCCTTGCCGATGCTTTCGAGGAATTCGAGGGCGGCCGCGGCCTCGGCTTCGTCTATTTTGGACAGTGCGAAGCCGACGTGGATGAGGACCCACTCGCCGGGCTTCGGCGGATCGTCTTCGAGCAGGCCGATGTTGATGGTGCGTTTGACTCCGCTCACGGACACCTTCGCGAGGTCGGGACGCTCTTCGCTGATCTCGATGACTTCACCGGGAATGCCGAGGCACACGGTTCAGACCTCCGTGGTTTGCAGCTGCGGACTGGTTCCCCAGGCGAGTTCGGTGACCGCACGGACGGCCGCCGGGACGGCCGCGGTCACTTCGGGCGACAACCCGATCCCTTCGTCGAGGCACGCCGGTTCGCAGCCGACGAGCAGCACGCGCCCGGCGTCGCCGCCGAGCAACCTGAGCAGCCGGAACACCGCGTCCGGCCGCATGCCGTGCGCGTCGATCGACGCCGACGCCGCCAGGTCCTCGGTGTCGGCTTCGATCAGCGAGAGCGTGCCGGGCGGGCGGCCGTGCGGGGTCGCGTCGAGCAGGATCGTCGTGTCGTAGCCGCCCATCAGGTCGTAGGCGAGGTGCATGCCGGCGATGCCGTAGTCGGCGATCTGCACCCAGGGCGGCAGATCGGCCTGCTCCAGCTCCTTGATGACTTCGACGCCGAAACCGTCGTCGCCCAGGAAGATGTTGCCGATGCCGGCGACCAGTACTCGTGGCCTCATTCCGCGACCTCCAAGGGTTCGATCTCGTCGGGGGAGAAGTACCGGTACCGGCCCTGCGCGTGCTGCAGGTCGGCGCCGGGGTCGTCGTCGAGGGTGACCGCGACGTGCGTGCCGCCGTCCACATCGGACAGCACCGTGCGCACGGTGGCGGTCCGGCCGGTGAGGAACATGTCCTGCGCGTCGGTGCCGCGCAGGTTCGGCCGCAGGCGCACGCGGGACCCCTCGGCCACGCGGACACCGGCGACGACCACCGAAGGCTCGACCGGCCGGACGGACCGGACCGCGCCGTGCAGCCGCTCCAGCAGCTCCGGCGGCATCGCGTCGACGCGGTCCACGATCGCCGCCGCGCGCGGGTCGGTGGCCCGGGCCTCGCGCTTCTCCTCGTCGGTCAGCGTCATCGTGCGCAAGGTGAGGATCTCGTCGATTTCGGTGCCGTCGAAGAGGTCGCCCGGGCTTTCCGGGGCGATCGCCGGGTCGTCGTAGAGGATGATCGGGGACGCGAGCACTACCGTGCTGCGCGAGGTGTCGCCGATCAGCACCGGCCAGAGCCGCTCCTGCCGGCAGGCCTCGACCGCCGGTTTCGCCCACTCCGGCGGGTCCAGCATGGACAGGAAGTGCCCGGTGTCGACGCTGAGCACGAGGTGGGCGGCGAGCAGCGCGTGCCGCAGGGCGTGCTCGCGGACGCCGTCCGAGTGCCACGACGTCGTGTTGTGCACCTCGACGCGCAGCCGGGCGCCGCCGAACGGCCCGTCGAGCGGGTCGACCCGGGCGGTCAGGACGCCGGACAGTTCGTGCACGTCGAACGGCTTCTCGGCGGGCAGTTCCGAAAGCGGCAGCTCGAAGTCGATCTCGTGCTCGACGCCTTCGTCCGCCGTGGCGCGTGCCTCGGCCCGCAGGAACCGCAGCTTGACGCGCAGGATCGTGCGTTCCAGCGGCTCGACGACGCACTCGACGCGTGCCGACGCGTGCTCGCCGATCTCCGCCGACGCGTACGACGGCGGCATCAGCACGCCCCACTGCCAGCGCACGCGGTTCTTCGGCGCCGACGCCCGGTACGGGTAGAGGAGGTAGCCCTCGTAGAGCACGGCGTCACCGACCGCGCGGGCCTGCTCGAGAACGTTCACGGTTCACCGGCCAGCAGCTTGTCGATCGCGGCTTCCCAGGTCGGGATCGCGTGCCGCGCCTTGTACTTGAGCAGCGCGTCGACCGTCTCGCGCGGCAGCTTGATCCACGCGGCGTTCGGGAAGTAGCGGGTCATCAGCTCGTCCCAGACGGCCACCGGCATCCGGCACTCGGCCTGCGTGTGCCACGGCACCTGCTCGACCCAGAACCCCGGCCCGCCCTTGCCGAACACGGTCCCGCTGAACAGCAGCACCATCGGCACGACGCCCTCGGACAGCGCGTGGAAGTACTTGCCCGCCGCGACTTCGAGGTCGTAGGTGCACGGCACTTCGGCGTCGACCTCGGTGGCACCGGTGAACCCCGGCACGGTCACCGACACGGTCGTGAACTGGAACGGCTTCAGCGTCTCGCCCCACCGGGACCGGTCGCCGAAGAGGTGGGTGAGCAGCTCCGACTCGTCGTCGGCGTACCGGCGGCGCTGCGGCTCGATGCGGATCTGGACGCGCAGCACCATCGCGTGCACGGGCTGCCCGCTCAGCTCGGAGATCCGCAGTTTGAACGCGAGTGTGGGGGAGGCGGCGTACTTCAGCGGCCGGACGTCGATGCAGTCGAAGGTCAGCTCAGCCATCGCCGCGCTCCCGCAACCGAGCGAAGAACCCGTCGATGGCCTCATGGGCTTCGGTGCCGCCGTCGAAGCCGCGCCAGGTCGTCCGGACGAGCCCGACCAGCTCGTAGCAGACGTCGATCGGCACCAGGAACCCCTCGAAGTCGTCGTCGAGCTGGTTGACCAGGAGTGCTTCGACGTCGTCGGCGACGTCGGCGAGCAGGTCGTCGCCCGTGCCCAGCGGCAGCAGGGACTCCGTCGCACCCGCCGGACTCGGGTAGAACGCGACGACGCGGTCCTGCACCGAGTTCCGGAACAAGAACGCCGTCCGGACCGGGATGCCGGCCGACGCCCACAGCGCGGCGCCCGGCTCGAAGCGCGGGAGGTGCCGGACGCGGTCCGGCACCGCGCGGTGCCGCTTGCCGCCCGCGCCGCGGTGGGTGAAGAGCAGGTAGCAGCCCCGGCAGGCGCACAGGATCGTCCGGGACTCGAGGTCGATGACGTGCCCGTGCTCGGCACCGATCGGTTCCGCGCACAGCTCGCACTTCTCGCCGGGCGCGGCGCGCGGGGCGCGGGTGCGGAACCTGCGCAGGCCGCCGGTCACGGGACCTCCACGGGACACAGGGGCAGCAGGGGACGGCCGCCCGGACCGGCTTCTTCGGCCACCCCTTCGACGACGACGTCGGAGATCTCCGGTGCCGCCGCCCGGACCACGCGCTCGATGGCGTACTTCGCGGTGACCGTCGAGGACGGGCAGCCGTCACAGCTCCCCTGCAGCCGCAGCCGGAGGACGCCGTCGTCGATCCCGACGAACTCGACGTCGCCGGCGTGCGAACCCAGGTACGGCCGCACCTCGTCGAGCGCTTCGGCGACCCGCTCGTGCGTCGATCGGGGGTGCAGGTCGTGCAGCACGAGCAGGCCGCGGACGTGGTCGTCCTCGAGGAGGCGGTCGAGCAACGGCCGGTCGACGGCTTCGACGATCCGGGCCAGCCCGGCGCCGTAGAACTCGAGCAGCGTGTGGACGAGTTCCTCGGCGAGCTCGGCCTCCGGGCCGGAGAACTCGCCCAGCAGCTGCTCGATGCGCTCGCCGACCCGGTCGACTTCGGTCATCAGCCGAGCTCCCCGCCGAACGCGTGCGGGGTGTGCAGCCGTTCCAGGACCTTGCCCTTGCCGGTGTACATGTGGACGCCGCAGGGCAGGCACGGGTCGAAGCTGCGGACCGCGCGCATGATGTCGATGCCCTTGAAGTTCTCCTGCGTGTTCTCCTCGAAGATCGGCGTGTTCTGCACGGCGTCCTCGTACGGCCCCGGCGTGCCGAAGCTGTCGCGCACGCTGCCGTTCCACGGCGTCGGCGGGTACGGGTGGTAGTTCGCGATCTTGCCGCCCTTGATCACCATGTGGTGCGACAGCACGCCGCGCACCGCTTCGGTGAAGCCGCAGCTCACGCCCTCCTCGGGAACCTTGAAGGGCTCCCACGTCTTCGTGTTGCCCTGGCGGACCTCACCGAGGGCCTGCTCGGCGAAGTGCAGCGCCATCGCGGCCGCGTACGCCTGGAAGTACGTCCGCGCGCGGTTGCGTTCGAGCGCGTTGCTCCACTGCGGGATCTTCCACTCGAAGCCGACCTCGGGCTTGGTCGCCGTGCGCGGCAGGGTGATCGTCACGCTGTGCCCGGTCGACTTCACGTACGGCGTGTCGACGAGGCCGGCCAGCGCGGTCACCCACAGCCGGGCGATCGGGCCGCCGCCGGTGTCGAGGGCCAGGTGGTCCTTGCCGTCGAACCAGCGCGGCGACATCGTCCACGAGTACTTGCCGTCGAAGTCGCGCTTCGCCGGCCGCGGGATCGTGTGCTGGTTCCAGGGGTGGCGCTGGTCGACCGGGTTGCCGAGCGGGTCGTGCGTGACGAACATCGGCTGGTCGGCCCAGTCCTCGTAGAACGAGCTGCCGAGCAGGATCCGGATGCCGAGGTTGATGTCGAGCAGGCTGGTGGTGACGAGCTTGCCGTCGACGACGATGCCCGGCGTCACGAACATCTTGCGGCCCCAGGACTCCATGTTCTCGTAGCTGAAGTCGCAGTGCTCGGGGTCGTTGAGGCTGCCCCAGCAGCCGAGCAGGATCCGGCGCCGCCCGACCTCTTCGTAGCCGGGCAGGGCCTCGTAGAAGAAGTCGAAGAGGTCGTCGTGCATCGGCAGGCAGCGCTTCATGAACTCGACGTAGCGCATCAGCCGGGTCAGGTAGTCGGTGAACAGCTGCACGGTGGCGACCGTGCCGACGCCGCCGGGGTACAACGTGGACGGGTGGACGTGCCTGCCCTCCATCAGGCAGAACATCTCGCGCGTGCTCCGGGAGACCTGCAGGGCCTCGCGGTAGAACTCGCCCTCGAGCGGGTTGAGCGAGCGCATGATGTCGCCGATGGTCCGGTACCCGTGGTCGCGCGCGTGCGGTGCTTCGGTGCGGTTGGCCAGCTCCAGGACACCGGGGTTGGTCTCGGCGACCATCTTCTCGCAGTAGTCGACCCCGACCAGGTTCTCCTGGAAGATGTTGTGGTCGAACATGTACTCGGCGGCCTCGCCGAGGTTGAGGATCCACTCTCCGAGGTGCGGCGGGCGGACGCCGTAGGCCATGTTCTGCGCGTACACCGAGCAAGTCGCGTGGTTGTCGCCGCAGATCCCGCAGATCCGGCTGGTGATGAAGTGCGCGTCGCGCGGGTCCTTGCCCTTCATGAAGATGCTGTAGCCGCGGAAGACCGACGACGTGCTGTGGCACTCCACGACCTTCTTCTGCGCCCAGTCGATCTTCGTGTAGATCCCGAGGCTGCCGACGATCCGGGTGATCGGGTCCCACGCCATCTCGACGAGGCCGGTCTTGTCCTTCATCTCCGTCATGACCGCGTCCCTGCCTGGTAGCCGGTGTCGAGCTTGCCGCCCTTGTGCCGCCACTTGGGCTCTTTGTCGGCCTTGCGTTCGGTGATCTTCCGCAGGCGGCGGATCACCGACCCGTACGTGCTGGCGGCGAAGGAGGACACCTGCGCACCGGGTGGCTCGTCCATGAACGGCATGAACTTGTCCGGGAAGCCCGGCATGGTGCAGCCGATGCAGATGCCGCCGACGTTCGGGCAGCCGCCGACGCCGTTGATCCAGCCGCGCTTGGGCACGTTGCACTTCACGACCGGGCCCCAGCAGCCCAGCTTCACCAGGCACTTCGGGGAGCCGTACTCCGTGGCGAACTGGCCCTGCTCGTAGTAGCCGCCGCGGTCGCAGCCCTCGTGCACGGTCGCGCCGAAGAGCCACTGCGGCCGCAGGTGGTCGTCGAGCGGGATCATCGGCGCCTGCCCGGCGGCCTGGTAGAGCAGGTAGGTGATGGTCTCGGACAGGTTGTCCGGGTGGGTCGGGCAGCCGGGCACGCAGACGATCGGGATGCCGGCCCCGGACTTCCAGTTCCAGCCCAGGTAGTCGGGCACGCCCATGGCGCCGGTCGGGTTGCCCTGCATCGCGTGGATGCCGCCGTAGGTGGCGCAGGTTCCGGCGGCGAGCACGGCCAGCGCTTTGGGCGCCAGGCGGTCCAGCCACTCGCTGGTCGTCATCGGCTGGCCGGTTTCGGGGTTGTTCCCGAACCCGCACCAGTAGCCCTCCTCTTTGATCGACTCGTTGGGGATCGAGCCCTCGACGACCAGCACGAACGGCTCCAGCTCGCCGCGGTCGGCTTTGTGGAACCACTCGATGAACGTGTCGGCCCCCTTGTCGGGGCCGCATTCGAAGTCGATCAACGGCCAGTGGACCGCGATCTTGGGCAGGCCGGGCAAGGCACCGAGGACGATTTCCTCGATGCTCGGTTGCGTGGCGGCGGTCAGTGCGACGGAGTCGCCGTCGCAGGACAGGCCGGCGTTGATCCAGAGGATGTGGATGGGCTGCTCTTCTTGCTGCGCGTGCGTCACGGGTGTGCACCCCCGGGGTCGTCGAGCGCGCCGAGGGTCAGCTCCCACAGCGCGTGGTAGAGGGTCGTCTGGGCTTCCTGGATGCGGTGCACGGAAGGGGACGGGACGACGAAGAGGTGGTCGATGCTGTCCAGCTCGGCCATCTTGCCCCCGTCGTAGCCGGCGATGCCGACGGTCACCATGCCGTGCCGGGCGGCTTCATCGAAGGCGCGCACCAGGTTCGCGGAGTTCCCGCTGGTGGACAGGCCCACCGCGATGTCGCCGGGCCGGCCGAACGCGCCGATCTGCCGGGCGAACACGACGTCGAACCCGATGTCGTTGGACAGGGCCGTCACCACCGCGATGTCGTTCGTCAGCCCGAAGGCGGGCAACGGCCGCGCGTCGCCGGCCGGGCTGAGGAAGAGGCTGGCGAGGTCCTGGGCGTCGGTCGAGCTCCCGCCGTTGCCGAAGGCGAGCAGCCGGCCGCCGCCGCGGAACGCGCGCGCCAGGTCCTGGGCGCACGCGAACAGCCGGTCGCGGTCGGCGGCGAGCACCTCATCGCGGAGGGCGACGATCTCGCGCACCTTGTCCACAGTGGACTGTTCGACCTGGCGGAGGACGGCGTCGAGGTCGCTCGCACCCGAGTACAGGAACGGGTACAGCGCCTCGAGGCCGTCGGGGACGGGGTGTTCCCGCGTCATGCCGGCTCTCCCGCGGCTAGCGCTTTTCCAAGCGTGCGATGGCTTCTCCGGCGTGCACGAGGATGCGGTCGCCGACGCCGGCCTCGACCAGCGCCACACTGACCTCTTCCCGCGTGGAACCGGTGTCCACGACAGCGAGCTCGTCTTCGAGGAGCTCGACCACGGTCACCTCGACCGCGGTGTCGGAGCAGGTGATGCACACCCCGTCGTGGCAGACGGGGCCGGCCGGTCTGTCGGCGCCATCGGCGTTCACGACGCCACCTCCAGCAGACCGGGTTGCTCGAAGAAGACGTGCACCAGTTCCCACAGGACGTGGTACGTGGTCACGTGGACCTCCTTGACTACGCGCGGGTCGGTCGAGCGGGCGACGAGGACGTGGTCGAGACCGGGTGTCGCGGCGATCGCCCCGCCGTCGCCGCCGGTCAGCGCGACGGTGAGCATGCCGAGGTCCCGGGCGGTCTCGAGGGCACGCCGGACGTTCGCGCACGCGCCGTCGGTGGAGATGCCGAGCGCGATGTCGGCCGGGTCGCCGATGATCCGCAGCTGGTGGGCGAAGATGTCGTCGAGGCCGGCGCGGCTGGCGACGCCGGTGACCGTCGCGACGTCCGCGGTCAGCGAGAGCGCGGGCAGCGCGCGCTTGCCGACGATCACCGGGTGGACGAACTCCACCGCGACGTGCTGGGCGTCGGTGCTGGGGCCGCCGTTGCCGAAGACCACGAGCTTGCCACCGCGGTGGAAGCGCCGGGCCATGCCGAGGCACGCCGCCGCGACCGTCCCGGCGTCGTCGGCCAGGGCGAGCACCGGGGCCTTCCGGCGCTCGAAGAGGGTATCGACGGAGTCCGGGTGATTCGGTGACCACGACATCGCGGTACTTCCTCGGAGGCAGCTGCTCGGTGGTGGGAGCCCATTCAGGCTAGAGCTGTGAGGTGGACCACACAATAGATCGAAGGGGGGCCGTGCCAGGCCGCGGAGCGTCACGCGACCGCGCGGACGGCCGGTCAAAAGTGGTGCTCGCGGTCGTCCTGGACGTGCTCCGCCCGGGCCAGCCACTGTTCCGCCTCCTGGGCGGCGCCGCGCGAGCGCAGCATCCGCGCCAGGCTCAGCATGCCCTGGACGTCCCCGGTCCGGGCGGCGCGGCGGAACCACTGCTCGGCCTCCGCGAAGTCCTCGCGGTGCTCGGCGAGGTGGCCGAGGTTGGTGAGCGCCGGGACGCTGCCGTGCTCGGCGGCCTTGCGGTACCAGGCGGCGGCTTCGCCCTCGTCGCCGCGGTTGCGGGCCAGCACGCCGAGGTTCGTCATCGCCGCCGGGTCGCCGCGCTCGGCGGCGTCGAGGTACCAGCTTTCCGCCTCCTCGAGGTCGCCGCGGCGGTGCAGGAGCAGGCCCAGCCGGACGATCGCCTCGCTGTTCCCGCCGGTCGCGCCCTGGCGGTACCACGACTCGGCGTCACCCGGCCTGCCGAGCCGTTCGGCCTGCCTGCCGAGCTGGCAGGTGGCGGCGAGGTCGCCGGCCTGCGCGGCCGAGCGCCACCAGCGGGCGGCTTCCGCGGTCTGCCCGCGGTCGCGCAGCACGATGCCCAGGTCGATCATCGCGCTCGTGGTGCCGGCGTCGGCGGCCTGCCGCAGCCACGACTCGGCCTCCTCGCCCTTGCCCTGCTCGCGCAGCAGGTGCCCGAGCGCGGCGATCGAGGGCAGGTCACCGGTGCGGGCCGCCTCGCCGTACCAGTGCTGGGCCTCGTCGCGCTTGCCCTGCCGCTCGTACGCGCGGGCCAGGTTCAGCATCCCGTGCGGGTCGCCGGCCAGCGCCGCTTCGTGGTACCAGCGCTCGGCCTCTTCCCGGGCGCCGCGCTCGGCCAGCAGGTGGGCCAGCGACGTCATCGAGACGCGGTCGCCGCCCATGGCGGCCTTGCGGAACCAGGTCTCGGCCTCGGCCAGCTCCCCGCGCTCGCGCATGGCGGAGCCCATCCTGGCCATGGCGACGACGTTTCCGCCTTCCGCGGCTTTGCGCTGGAAGAACTCGTCGAACTTCTTGAGCCGACCGGGCATCGGCTGCTCCCTCCGGATGGGTCCTGCTCCGGTAGTCGCAGTTCATGGGCCCGGTGTGACATCGCTGAGAGTGGGCGAGATCACATTCGCGCCAGGTCGTCGTGTCGGCGCGGTTGTCCCACGTCGGCACGGGTGAGACTACGCCGCGCCCCCGCGCAGGTGAGAGGAGAAAATCTTGGCGGCCCGCAGTTTTCGGCTCAGCGTGACGCAACGGATCCTGCTGGTAGTCGCGATCCTCGCGGTCGCCCTGTTCGGGTACTGGGTGACGAGCAGAGGGGCGGGTGCGACCCCGCCGTCCACCGCGGGCCCGGTGCCGGTCAGCGCCGCCGACGCGCAGAAGCAGCTCGACGAGCTGACGATCGCCGCGCGGACGTCGATGGACGGCTACTCGCGCGAGAAGTTCAAGCACTGGGACAGCCAGGGCGCCGGCTGCGACACCCGCGAGGTCGTGCTCAAGCGCGACGGCAAGGACGTCAAGACCGACAAGGACTGCAAGGCGACGGCCGGGACGTGGACCAGCATCTACGACGGCGACACGTGGACGAAGCCGACCGACGTCGACATCGACCACATGGTCCCGCTCGGCCAGGCGTGGGTGAGCGGCGCGAAGACGTGGACGGCCGAGAAGCGCGAGCAGTTCGCCAACGACCTGACCCGGCCGCAGCTGTTCGCCGTCACCGACAACGTGAACCAGCAGAAGAGCGACAAGGCGCCCGACCAGTGGAAACCGCCGCTGGTGTCGTTCTGGTGCACCTACGCGACCGACTGGATCGTGGTGAAGCACTACTACGCCCTGACGATCACGCAGGGGGAGAAAACGGCCTTGACGGACATGTTGCGCCGCTGCTGAGCTGCCCGCCATGACGACTTTCGCGCTGATCCACGGGGGCGGTGGCAGCGGCTGGGACTTCCACCTCCTCGGCCCGGAGCTGGTCGCTCGCGGCCACGACTTCGTCGCGCCGGACCTGCCGATCACCGACCGGGCGGCCGGGCTTTCCGACTTCACCGGCACGGTGCTGGCGGCCCTGGGGGACGCGTCGGACGTCGCCGTCGTCGGGCATTCGTACGGCGGGTTCACGGCACCGCTGGTCGCGGCGAAGGTGCGGGCGCGGGTGCTTGTCTACCTGGCCGGGATGATCCCGGCGCCCGCCGAGCCGCCGGGGCAGTGGTGGGGCAACACCGGCTTCGCCGCGCCGGCCGGGCTGTCCGAGGCCGAGCAGTTCTTCAACGGCGTCCCGGCCGAGCTGGCCGAGCAGTGCCAGGCGCACGGCCGCGAGCAGGTCAGCAAGGAGTGGGACGAGCCGTGGCCGCTGGCCGCCCACCCGGACGTCTCGACGCGGGTGCTGCTCTGCCGCGACGACCGGTTCTTCACCCCGGACTTCCAGCGCCGCGTCGCCCGCGAACGCCTCGGCGTCACGCCGGACGAGATCGACGGCCCGCACTGCGTCACCCTGAGCCACCCGGCCGAGCTGGCCGACCGCCTGGTGGGCTACCTGTAGTCCATGGCCGCTGCGCCGGACGCGCTGAGCGGCTCGCTCGGCGACGGCTTCACCGGCGTCTTGAATGAGTCATTCAGGTCTTCGGATGTCCTGAATGACTCATTCAGGACATCGCAGGCCCACCCCGGCGCGGCATTGCCAGGCCGCTGCGCCGATCGGGTACCGGAAAACCTTAAAGGTCTAGACCTATTGACTGTGTGGTCCAGGCCACTTAGCGTCGTTTTCAGCGGTGAACCCGCCTCCACCCCGGTCCCCACCCATGGAGGTTTCCCGTCGTGCGCTCAGTCAGGGTCCTCGCGCTGGCGGCCTTCGCCGCCGGCGGTCTGCTCGCTCCCGCCGCACCCGCGTCGGCCGCCGCTTTGCCCGCCTGCCAGCACTTCTACCAGGGCACCATCCCGGACCGCCCGGTCACCGGCGGGCAGGGGCCCGGCACGCTCGTCGGCGCCGTCGACGTGACTAACCGGCTGCCCGCGCCCGGTTCGGTCAGCGGCGGGCTCGGCGCCGACGGCAAGGTCACCTTCACCTTCGCCCGCGTCTCCGGCGCGAAGGCGTACCGCGCGTTCCGCAACGGCCAGGCCCTGCAGTGGATCAGCGACTGGGGCCAGCCGACGCTCACCGTCACCGACGCGAGCCCGTGCCAGGACGCGAACTACCAGCTCTACGCGATGACGGCGGAGGACAACTCGCCCGGCTCGCTCGGCCAGATCTCGACGGCCTACCGCCTCGGCACCGGCGACCGGCTCGCGCCCTACCGGATCCCCGCCGGCACCACGCTGAACTACCGCGTCACGTCCTACAACGACGTCGCCCAGACCGCGCTGGGCTACAACGCGGGCCCGGGCTTCTGCGCCGTCGACGCCCGGATCATCCCGTGGGGCACCCGGTTTTCGGTCCCCGGCTACGGCGAGTGCTACGCGGCCGACATCGGCAGCTGGATCAAGGACGACATCGTCGACGTCTGGCTGCCCGGCTCCCAGGCCGACGCCTGGGGCATCCAGCGGCTCACCTTGACCGTCCGCTGAACCCGGCTTCAGTCCAGGCGAACGGCCAGTTCGTAGACGGGATCGTCGGAACCGGCCGCCGCGGGGTCGGCCAGGAAGATCTGCCGCGGCTTCCAGTCGGTGTGCTCGTCGTGGTCGGCGAGCCACCGGTGGAGCGACTCCAGCCCGAGCGCGGTCCCCATGTTCGCCTTGGTCACGCTGACGTACGCCTCCCGGCCCGCCGGTTCGGTGCTCAGCGTCATGTCGGGGAACCGGTCGGCCACGCCGGTGTCGGCGATGGGGCAGCAGAACTCCACGAGCCCGTCGCTGTCGACGTCGAGTTCGCCGTGGTAGCGCAGGAACGGCCGGCCCGCTTCGCCTGCCGGACGCGGGATGGCAGGCCCGCCGAACAAAGCCGGCCAGTTCCCGCTTGGCCCGCCAGAGCTGCCGCTGCTCTTCGACGTAGGCGGCGAGGTGCTCGGCGGCCGCGGCGGCGGGGAGGTCGAGGACCGTCCTGATCCGGGCCGGCGGCAGGTCGAGCCGCCGCAGGTGCGCGATCCGGCGGGCCCGGGCGAGCTGGTCCGGGGAGTACCAGCGGTACCCGGTGTCCGGGGCGACCCGCGCCGGCGGCAGCAGGCCCGATTCGTCGTAGAGCCGCAAGGCTTTGGGCGAAAGCCGCGCCAGCCTCGCGAACGCGCCGATGGTGAGCACGTGGTCCCCCTCGCCCCGGGCGGGCGCCCGGTCACCACTCACGGTGCGCCCGGCCCCAGGGGGAAGGTCAAGCTCACCAGCGGTCGAGGTGCAGGACCTCTTCCAGCGGCTGCCGCGCCGCGGGCTTGAAGGTGTCGCCCGTGTAGAACGCCGTCGGGATCAAGGCCGCCTGGTGCACGTTCTTCGGCAGCTCCAGCACTTCGGCCGCCTCCTGCTCGTACTTCAGGTGCAGCGTCGTCCACGCCGTGCCCAGCGTCACCGAACGCGCCGCCAGCATGTAACTCCACACCGCCGGCAGCAGCGACGCCCACAGGCCGGCCTGGTTGCCCGGCGGCAGCTCCGCGGACGCCGTCTCCAGGCACGGGACCACGAGCACCGGGACGTCACCCATCCGGTCGGCCAGGTACGCGACGCTGTCGCCGACGCGCTGCTGCACCGGGGCCCGCGAAGGGTCGTCGGCGAACTGCTTGCCCGCCGCGTTCGGCGACGCCAGGTACTCGTGGCACGCGCGGCTGTAGATCCGGCCGAGGGCGGCCCGCTGCTCGTCGTCGGTGACGATCAGCCACTGCCACCGCTGCGTGTTCGAGCCGCTCGGCGCCTGCAACGCCACCTGCACGCAGTGCTTCACCAGGTCCAGCGGCACAGGGCGGTCCAGGTCGAGCCGCTTGCGCACGGTCCTGGTGGTGGTCAGGAGCTCTTCGGGCGTCATCATCGGCCCATCATGCCGGGCTCACCAGCGATCGTGCACCAGCGGCCGGATCAGCTCGTCGTACGTTTCGCGGACGCCCGCCAGCGCCTCGGGGGACAACGCGGGCAGCGCCGCCGCCGCGGTGTTCGCCGTGGCCTGCGCCGCGTTGCGCGCGCCCGGGATCACCGTGCTCACGCCCGGCTGGTCGATGATCCAGCGCAACGCGAACTGCGCCAGCGCCTGGCCCTCGGGCACCAGCCCGCGCAGCCGCTCGACGGCCGCCAGCCCGGCCTCGTACGGCACGCCGGAGAACGTCTCGCCGACGTCGAACGCCTCGCCGTGGCGGTTGAAGTTCCGGTGGTCGTTCTCGGCGAACGTCGTGTCCGCCGTGTACCGGCCGGACAGCAGGCCCGACGCCAGCGGCACCCGCGCGATGATGCCGGCGCCCGCCTCCGCGGCGACCGGCAGCACGCGCTCCAGGGGCTTGAGGCGCAGGCAGTTCAGGATGATCTGGACGGAAGCCACGTGCGGCCGCGCCAACGCGGTCAAGGCCTCTTCGCACGTCTCGACGCTGACGCCGTACGCCTTGATCCGGCCCTCGTCGACCATCGCGTCCAGCGCGTCGTACACCGCGTCCGAGGAGTACACCGGCGTCGGCGGGCAGTGCAGCTGCACCAGGTCGAGCGTGTCTACGCCGAGGTTGCGGCGCGACCGGTCGTTCCACTCGCGGAAGTTCGCGGCGACGTAGTTCTCCGGCACCTGCTCGACCCGGCGGCCCATCTTGGTCGCCACGAAGACGTCGCCGCGGTCGGCGAGGAACCGGCCGACCAGCCGCTCGCTGCGGCCGTCGCCGTAGACGTCGGCGGTGTCGAAGAAGGTGACACCGTTGTCGGCGGCCGCGTGCAGCACGCCCAGCGCCTCGTTCTCGTCGACCTCGCCCCAGTCGGCGCCGAGCTGCCAGCAGCCGAGCCCGACGACGGACACCTCGCGGCCCAGCCGGGCGATCTTCCGGTTCTCCATACCGCGATCCAAGCACACGGCCGGCGCCTATGATCGCCGGTCATGGCCATGACTTCGGGTCCGGACGGGCTGGGGACCCGGCTGCGGCACGTCCTCGAACTCCTCGACGGCGACGTCGCGCGGTTCCTGGCCGACATCGGCCTCGAGAGCTACCGGCCGCGCTACTCGCCGGTGGTGCGGGCGCTGCTGGCCCGCGGCCCGCTGGCCATCCGCGACCTCGCCGCCGAGATGCGCGTGACGCACTCGGCGGCCAGCCAGACCGTCGCGCAGATGAACCGGGCCGGGCTGGTCGCGCTCGAACCGGGCGCCGACGCCCGGCAGCGGATCGTGTCGCTCACCGCGAAGGCGCGCGGCCTGCTGCCGTTGATCGAAGCGGAGTGGGCGGCGACGACCGAGGCGTCGGAAGCGCTGGAAGCCGAGCTGCCGTACTCGCTGCGCGCGCTGCTGGACGCGATCGTCGAGGCCCTCGACCGGAAGCCGTTCCGGGAGCGGATCGGGGAGACCGAAGCCGCGCGCGAGCTGCGCTGATCAGTCGTCCGAAACCCGGAAGACCGCCCAGACGAACTTGCCGCCGGCACAGCGTTCGAAGCCCCAGTCCACCGACAGCGCCTGGACCAGCACCAGCCCGCGGCTGCGCGCCTGCGCCGGGGACGGCGCCCGCAGCTCGGGCAGCAGCGCGCCGGTGTCGTACACGCGCAGGGTCAGGTACCCGCCGGCGTACTCCAGCTCCAGCCGCTTCGGCCGCTCGCCGTGCTCGAAGGCGTTCGTGACCAGTTCCGACGTGGCCAGCAGGACGTCGGCCAGCCCGCGCTCGTCCACGCCGTAGCCGAGCAGCGCCGTCCGGACCTCGTGCCGGGCCAGTGCCGGGGCGGTGACATCGGCCGGGAGGGGCACCCTCAGCGGGGCGGCAGCCGCGGCGGTCTGCTGCGGCATCTTCGACGTCGTCATCCGGTCCCCCTCCCAGTGAGTTCGGTACCGCCCGCGAAGTACCCAAGCGGGTGAGCGGCTAATCAGGTGCCTTCGGCCAGCTCGGATTCGTCCAGGCCCGAACGCAGTTTCTTCAGCGTCGCAGCCAGCAACCGCGACACCTGCATCTGGGACACCCCGACGCGGCGCGCGATGTCCGATTGGCTCATCCCGGAGCCGAACCGCAGCGCGACGATCTTGCGCTCCCGGTCCGGCAGGCTCTCCAGCATCGGGCGCAGCGCCTCCCGCAGCTCGGCCTGCCCCAGCTCGGCGTCGGGCGCCCCGAACCGGGTGTGCGCCGCGTTCTCCAGCAGGTGGTCCAGCGAAGCGCCGTAGCGCCCCTGACCGGCGCGAAGCCCCTCGTAGACGTCTTCGATGGGCACGCCGAGGCGGGCCGCGATCTCACTCGGCTTGGGGGCGCGGGAGAGCTGCACGGTGAGCTCTTCGCGCGCGGCCGAGATGTTCGCGTTCAGCTCCTTGAGCCGCCGCGGCACCCGCACCGACCAGCTGTTGTCCCGGAAGTGGTGGCGCAGCTCCCCGGAGATGGTGGGCACCGCGAACGCCAGGAAGTCCGTCCCCTGATCGGGGTCGAACCGGTCGACGGCGTGGATGAGCCCGACCGTGGCGATCTGGACCAGGTCCTCCATCGCCTCGTCGCGGTTGCGGAACTTCCGGGCCAGGTTGCGTGCGAGTTCCAGGTGGGCGCGCACGAGGGTGTCGCGGATGCGCTCGCGTTCCGGCGAATCCGCCGGCAGCCCGGCGAGCTGGGCGAACAGCGCGCCGACGTCCGGTTCGCCGCCGCTGCTCTCGGCGGGACCGCTCACGAGTCCGCCACCTGGCTTTCCCGGACCAGGTCCACCCGGGACAGGTAGCGGCCGTCTTCCGGCGTGATGGTGCGCTCGGCCGTCGTGGCGAGCGCGGTCAGCAGCTGCCAGGAGAGCCCGGTGTCGTCCTCGTGGTCCGGGCTGTCCGAAAAGACCGAGACCGAGACCTCGATGCGCGGCCCGTTCCACGAGAAGACGCACGTCAGCTTCCCGTCGGCGCTGGCGGGGAGCAGCAGCGAGCAGGCTTCGTCCACCGCCATCCGGAGGTCCTCGACGGCGTCGAGGTCGAAGTCCTGGCGCATCGCGATGTCGGCCACGATGGTCCGCAGCGTGGGCACGACGTGCGGGATCGCAGCCGTCCGCACCTCGATGACCTGCGCGCCTTCCGGGACGAGCGGGGCGTTGTCCTCCACGTTTGTTCCTTTCTCCGGCTCGCGCTGCGGGGGGTCGGCGGTGTCCTCTCACGCCCGGTCAGCGAGATGCCCGTGGGGTGAGCAAACCAAACCCGGGTTTGATCCGCTCCACCGGCGGGCATGTAGCCGTCGACATGCTGATCCTGGGAAAGGCGGGGACGACATGGCTGACGTGAGCCGGCTGCCCAACGTGGTTGCTGAAGAGTGGGAATGGCAGCTGAACGGCTCGTGCCGCGGTGCCGACAGCAGTCTGTTCTTCCACACGGACAACGAGCGGGGTTCCGCGCGCGAGCGGCGCGAGTCGCGGGCCAAGGCCATCTGCCAGACCTGCCCGGTCCTGGCGCAGTGCCGCCGGCACGCGATGACCGTGCAGGAGCCGTACGGCATCTGGGGCGGCCTCGGCGAGATCGAACGGCGGCAGCTGTTCCTCCGCCAGCGGAGGGCCGAGCGGAAGACCGTGAGCGCGCACTGACCAGGCACGATTCAGGTGCAGGTGAACAGCTCACGCGAAAGGGCGGCGGCCGTGGCGGGCTCGGCCGCTTCCTGGGTTAGGGTTGGCCCCGGAGTTGCCTTGACCGTGCCCGGCACGGGGTTCTGCCCCGGGCTCTGGAAGGCACGGTGACACGGTTGCCGCTTGAGACAGCAGGCGCGTACCCGGCGCAGGAGCAGCGCCTGACGAGGAGAAACTGCATGCCCGCAGCCGACCAGAACGCCACCCCGCCCGGGTTCGGCATCACGCTGGACACCGACGCGACGGAGCCCCGGGTGGTGGTCACCGGCGAGCTCGATCTGCTCACCAGCCCGCAGCTGCAAGAGGCCCTGGCCGGGCTGATCGCGGACAAGCGGGCGCAGCGGGTCGTGGCCGATCTGACCGGGGTGACCTTCTTCGATTCCTCCGCGCTGAACGTGGTGCTCCGCGCACAACGCCAGGCCGGCGAGCAGGACGTCGAACTCGAGGTCGTGCCGAGCCCCGCGGTGAGCCGGGTGATCGAGCTCACCGGCGTGGCCGAACACCTGAGCGTGTCGGAGGACCCCCAAGCCTGACCGCCCGCTACGGTTCCGCGGACTTGTTTTAGTGCGTGGACCTTGGGGGCGGCACGATGATGGGGCGGACGCACGCCCTGACCGGCTGGTGCGCGGGCTTGGCCCTGGCGCCCGCGGTCGGGGTGGGTTCGGTGCACCAGGCGGTGGTCTTCGCGGCCACCACGGCGGGCTTCGCACTGCTGCCCGACCTCGATCACCCCGGCGCGAGCGCGTCCCGCCTCCTCGGCTGGCTGACCGGCGCCCTGTCGTGGCTGCTGCGGCGCGTGTCGGCGGCGTTCTACGCGCTGACCAAGGGCCCGCGTGACGAGAAGGTCACCGGCCAGCACCGCCACCTCTCGCACACGGTCCTGTTCGCGGCCGGCCTGGGCGCGCTGACGTCGTGGGGCACGGCCACCGGCGGCCCGTGGGCGGTCGTCGGCGTGGTGATCTTCGGGCTGATGCTGGCCGAAGGCGCGCTGGGCGACTGGCTGCTCCCGGTGAGCGGTGCCGCGGTGGCGTGGTGGTTCTTCACCGCCCCGCCGGACCGCGCGGGCGAGCTGGCCTCGATCTCGGGCTGGCTCGGCATCGCGGTCGCGGCGGGCTGCCTGACCCACTGCCTGGGCGACGCGCTCACCGAGTCCGGCTGCCCGTTCCTCTTCCCGATCCCGATCGCGGGCGAGACCTGGTACGAGCTGGGGCCGCCGAAGGCCCTCCGGTTCAAGACCGGGAAGAAGGTCGAGAAGCGGCTGGTCTTCCCGGTGTTCGTGGTGCTCGGCGTGCTGCTGGTGCCCGGGGTGTGGGACTGGTCGGTCAGCACGGTCGAGCGGCTGTTCATCCCGCCGGCGTCCCAGCAGGCGACCACGCCTTGAGCCGTTCCGCGGCCGCGGCGGTGTCGGTGTAGTCGCGGGTGTGCGTGATCACCCCGTCCTCGACGGTCATGACCATGACGTAGGAGACGGCGAAGGCCTCGCCGCGCACCTCCTGGTGCAGGTCGAACTCCGCCACGAGCCGCCGCGGGTCCGTCGTCTCGTGCACGACGACGTTGGCGGCTCCGGTGATCCGCCGGAGTCCGGCGGCCGCGCGGAAGCGGCGCCGGAGTTCTTCCCGGCCCTTCGTCACGCGGGGCACGCCGGGGAGGGTGAAGGGCATTTCCAGCGTGACGTCTTCGGCGTAGAGGTCGGCGAGGTCGTCCCAGCGGTTCTCGACCGAGGCGGCGAGGAAGCGGTCGAAGATCTCGCGCGTGCCGAGCGAGGCGAGGGCGGTGTTCGGGTAGTCGCGATAGGCCGTGATCTCCCCGCCGGTCACCGTCACCACCCCGACCGACGAAGGGTGGCCGGCCACCGCCAGCTCCACGACGAACCCGGTCTCCGTCAGCTCCAGCGCGACCTGGGCTTCCCGCACGCCCAGTGCGTGCGCCCGGGCGCCGGCCGCGCGGAGCTCGGCGACGAGGGCGTCCCGGCCTTCGGTGCGCAGGCCGAGGAACGGCCGCTCGTACACCGCGTCGGCGGCGAAGACGTCCGCGAACGGTTCGGTGTCGACAGTGGACATACCAAGCCGGACCAGCCGGGCGATTTCGGGCACGGTGCGAGGCATCGGAATTCTCCTGGAAGACTGGACGTTGAATCGGAACGGTGAACCCGCTTAGGACGATACGGAGCGATCGCTCCGGTTGTCAACGAGGAGAAGCTTGATGGAGAAGATGCGCGCGGACGCCCGGCGCAACCGGGCCAAGGTCCTGGCCGCCGCGGAAGAGGCGTTCGCCGTCGACGGGCTGGCGGTGCCGCTCGACGACATCGCGCGGCTGGCCGGCGTCGGGGCCGGCACCGTCTACCGGCATTTTCCCAGCAAGGAAGCGCTGTTCCAGGCCGTCGTCCTCGAGCGCATCCAGCAGTTCGCCGACGAAGCCCGCGCCCTCGCCGAAGCCGACGAGCCCGGCGAGGTCTTCTTCGACTACTTCGTCCGCGTCATCCACCAGGCGTCCCTCAACCGGGCCATCTGCGACGCCCTCGCCGAATCCAGTGGGCACGCCTTCAAAGCCGGCGCGGGTGACGACTTCCGCGCGGGCTTCGCGCGGCTCCTCGAGCGGGCGCAGGCGGCCGGGGCCGTCCGGCGGGACATCGACGGGGACGACCTGCGCGCGCTCATCGTCGGCTGCCTCGCGGTCGAGCGGTACACGCCGGGCAGCGCGCACCTCGTCCGCGTCGTCGTCGACGGGCTGCGGGCGTCAGCCGGTCAGGGCGATGTCGCGTAGCTGCGCCCGGCTGGCGATGCCGAGCTTCGGGAACACCTTGTACAGGTGGTAGCCGACGGTGCGCGGGCTGAGGAACAGCCGCGCGCCGATCTCGCGGTTGGACAACCCCGCCGCGGCCAGCTCCGCCACCTGACGCTCCTGGGCGGTCAACGGCCCGGCGGTGGGCGCGGCCGACCCCGCCGCCCGCAGCTCACGGCGAGCCGTCGCCGCCCACTCCGCCGCGCCGAGGCTTTCGAACAGCTCCAGCGCGGTCCGCAGCGCCACTTTCGCTTCGGTGACGCGGCGGTCGCGCCGCAGCGATTGGCCGCGCCGGAGACTGCCGCGCGCCCGCTCGAAGGGCCGGTCGTCGGGTGGGACAAGGGAAAGCCCGCCGGACGCCGCTTCGGCGCGGTCGCGGGCGGCCGCGGCGGCGACGTCCCGGTGCCCCGGCGAGGTGAGCCGTTCCACGGCCGGTTCGTACTCACCGCGCGAGAGGTGCAGTGAGCCCAGCGCCCACCGGGCCTGCGCCGCGGCCAAGGCGTTGTCCTGGGCCGGTGCTTCCCCCAGCACGAGCGCCGCGTGCTCCCGGCACGCCTCCGCGTCACCGCGCAGGGCGGCGAGCCGGGCCAGCACGGCGTGCGCGTCCACCGACGTCACGCGCTGCTCGGCGGCGGTCCGCAGCGCTTCCTCCGCGTGCGCCCGCGCGTCGCCCCAGCGGCCCAGGTCCAGCTCCACTTCGGCCAGCCACGTCAGCAGAACCGCGTACAGCGCGAGAAGCCCGTTGGCGCGCAACCGTTCCGCGGCGACGAGCCCGAACTCCCGCGTCGCCTGCCGGTGCGGCCCGCGGCGGCTGATCGCCATCGGGACGAGCCAGCGGTGCGCGTGCCGTTCGGTGAGCGACGCCGGCACCGCGTCGAGGAGCTGCCACGGATCGGGGACCTCGCCGCCGGCGAACAGCCCGGCCAGGACGTGGTACCCGGGCTCGCAGTCCAGCGCGGTGATCCGCCGCGTCAGCGCGACGACGTCGTCCCACCGGTCGCGGTGGTGCGCGGCGTCGATCGCCAGGAACAGCAGCCTCGCGGCCCGCCCGGGTTCGACCCGGTCCGCGAGCCGCGTCAGGTGGTCCTGCGCGGCGGCGAGGTTCCCGCTGTACAGCTCGATCAGCCCGCGCAGCCGCCCGGTCAGCGGCCGCGCGACGGGCTCGCGGACCGTCCGGGTCATGACGTCCAGCAGCCGCCGGGCCCGCGCCGGATCACCGGCCTTCCACGCCGAGTGGGCCGCCTCGCAGAGCCGGTGCGCCCGCGCGCTTTCGTCCATGCCCCGAAACTAGGGCCGTCCCGCTGAGACCTCGTTCAGGTCACGCAGCTTCCGCAGCGGCGATCTGCAGCGTCGCCCGCGTCCCGAACGCGGTCGCGAGGGCCCCGTCCAGCAGCGCAGGCGCCGCGACCGCCTGCTGGAAGCTCATCCCGAACACGTTCAGCACGATGACGCCGTAGCTCGCGAAGAACCGGCGGCGACGTAGCAGCCGAGCGGTGAGCCCGGCGGTGAGGGCACCGGTCAGCGACGCGGTGCCGAGCAGCCCTATCGCCCAGGCCGGGAGCCCGACGTCCCGGAACAGGAAGACGATCACGATCGCCAGGTGGGCCGACTGGAAGAGGCTCGACACCGCGCCGTGCGCGCTGATCGCCAGCAGGATGCGGTTGCCGCGCACCACTCGCAGCCCTTCGCCGATCTCGCGGAGCAGCCGCCGAGGCCGCGGATCGGGACGCACGTCCGGGGTTTCGATGCGGCGCAGCCACAGCGCCGGCCACAGGCGCGTCCGGCAACTGCTCGCACGGCATCAGCCGGGGGACGTACGTCTGGTGCGCGATGTCGAAGAACACGCCGAGGAGCCCGACCTCGAGGACCACGAACAGCAGCTGGGGCAGGCCGAGCACGCCGAACAGGGCGGCGACCGGGACCGTCGCGATCAGCGCCGCGCGTCCGATGTCGGCGGCGATCAGCAGCGGCACCGCCAGCACGTCGATCCGGCTGCCGAACTGGCTGAGGAGGCCGGCGAGCCACAGCCGGGATTCCAAGGTGGCACATCGGGTAACGAGAAGTAAGATCGACGCGAGTTAGTCCTCGTACCTGCGCTGCGCGTGGCGAGGGGGTGCCCGGATGAGTGGCCGACCTACCTGGGGTTCCGCCGCGGTCACCGGGCTGGCGGGATTCGCCACCGGGCTGCTCGTCGCCGCCCTGCTCGTCGCCGGGCGCCCGACGCCCCGGCCCGCCGAAGTCAGCACGCCGCCGACCAGCACCGTGCCCGCCGTGCCGGTCACCGTGACCGCGTCGGCGCCGCCCTCCACCGTCATCTCGGTCGACACGCCTGCGCCGACGACCACGACGAGCCGGGTGGAGGTCACCGTGACTTCGACGCCGACCTCGGCCACGCCCACCCTGACGTCGACAACGTTGCCGCTGACCAGCGGCTGGCGCGACTGACCGTGCAACCGGCAGGCCGCCGGTCCCGTCTGGCTGTCATGCGAAGGATTCCGTGGATCGCCGCGGCCCTCAGGGGCCGGGCAAAGTCGCGCGGCTCGGCCACTCCGCCGCCGGTGATCGGCTCGCCCGACGTCTTGAATGACTCATTCAGGTCTTCGGAGGTCCTGAATGACTCATTCAAGACGTTGGCGGAACGCTCCGGACCGCGCCGGCGTGACTTTGCCGGAACCCTGGCCGTGCTCCTGCTCGGCGCGGCCGGGTGCGGGACGGACGAGGTGGCCTGCACGGACATCGGCACCCCGGTCGGCATCGGCCTGTCGGTCCCCGACCCGGCCGGCATCACCCGCGCCACGCTCGACGCCTGCTGGGACGGCCGGTGCGTCACCCGCCAGGTCGCCCTCTTCCCCGAGACCGCGGCGGGCGCGACGACGTGCTCGGACGGCGCGTGCGGTGTGTCGATGGTCCCCACCGGCGGCCTCCAGGGCTTCGCCGACGTCCCCGGCCTGCCCGCGGAGCCGGTGCGGGTCACCGTCCGGTTCGACGACGGCAAGCCCCACGGCGTCGAGGTGACACCGGCGTTCAGCGAGCCGAACGGCCCCGCCTGCGGAAAGGCGGGGCCGCAAGCCCAGCTCCTGGTGGGCGCGGGCGGCGAGCTGCGTCCGCGCTAACCGACGTCCCGGCGCTTCCAGCCGGCCAGGCCGGCCCCCAGCGCCACGACCGCGACCACGAGCAGCCAGACGACCGGCGTCGCGGTGAACTCCTGGCCCGGGAGCTTCGGCGGGTGCTGGAACGGCGAGACGTCCAGCACCGCCTGCGGCAGGTTCACCACCGGGCCGAACAGGCTGAGCAGCAGCGCCAGCGCGCCCACCGCCCACGCCGCGGCCGAGTACGCGGGCACCAGGCCGAAGATCGCCACCGCGAGCGCGACCACCACCCAGGCCGCGGGCAGCTGGACGAGCATCCCGGCGAGGGTGTCGCCGATCGAACCGCCGACGTCGCCGGTGCGCAGGCCGTTGGCCAGGCCCATGAACAGGCCGCCGACCAGCAGCAGCGCCGCCGTGCCGAAGAACGCGAACACCAGGTGGCCGCCCGCCCAGCGCAGCTTGCCGACGCTGGTGGCCAGCACCGGTTCGAGCCGGATCGCGGTCTCCTCGCCGCGCATCCGCAGCGCCGCCTGGACGCCGTAGAGCGACGCGACCATGGCGAACATCCCGGCCATCGCGGCGAGGAACGCCTGCGTCAGCGCGTGGCTGCCGCCGAGCCGTTCGAAGATCTGCTGCGCCTGCGGGCTCGACCCGACGAGGTCGCCGATGCCGCTGGCGATCGACCCGAACACCGCGCCGACCACGGCCACGCCGACGAGCCAGCCGGTCAGCGGACCGCGGTGCAGCCGCCAGGCGAGCGCGAACGGCGACCGCAGGCTCGCTGCCGCGCGCGCCGGACCCGGCCGCGGCGGCAGGATGCCGACGCCGACGTCGCGGCGGGGGAGCAGCCAGTACCCGATCGCGCCCACGACGAGCGCGAAGGCCGCCGGCAGCAGGAGCACCCACCAGCGTTCGACGGCGAACGCCCGGACCTGCTGCACCCAGCCGATCGGCGACAGCCACGACAGCCAGCGGGCGTCCACAGTGGAATCACCGGCTCCGCGCACCAGGAAGGCGGCGCCGACGACGGCGGTGCCGATCCCGTTGGCGGTGCGCGAGTACTCGGCGAGCTGGACGGCGACTGCCGCGACGGCGGTGAACCCCAGTCCCGCCAAGGCTTCCGCCGCGCCGAAGGCGATCGAGCCGGCCGCCGGCAGCCCGGCGCCGATCAGGCTGACCGTCTGGACCAGCCCGATCAGGACACTCGCCCCACCGGCCACGAAGAGCGCCGACGTCAGCGCCGCGTACCGGCCGACGACCGCGGACGCGAGCAGCTCCGCGCGGCCGGTGTCCTCCTCGGCGCGGGTGTGGCGGGTGACGGTGAAGACCACCATCAGCCCGGTGAGCAGCGCCAGGAACCCGCACATGCGCCAGGCGATGAACCCGCCGGCGGTGGTCAGGTTGAACGGCGGCCCGTAGAGCAGCGCGTACGACGGGTTGGCGTTGGCGCCCGCCTGCAGCGCGAGCCGGTCGGCCACCGTCGGGTAGAACTGCGTGAACGTGTTGACCGTGCTCGCCGGCACGATGCTGAGCAGCACGATCCAGATGGGCAGCACCACGCGGTCGCGGCGCAGCGCGAGCCGGGTGAGGTGCCAGGTGCCCGCGAGTTCGTGCGCGGGCGCGACCTCGGCTTCGGCGCGGGAGAGGGTCGCGGTCATTTCGCGCTCGCTTCGGTCGTGTAGTGCCGCAGGAACAGCTCTTCGAGCGTGGGCGGCTGGCTGACCAGGCTGCGCACGCCGACTTCGGTGAGCTGCCGCAGGGCTTCGTCGAGCGAGCGCGTCTCGACGTCGAAGCGGACGCGGTTGCCCTCGACCTTGAGGTCGTGGATGTTGGCCAGCTTCGTCAGCCCGTTCGGCGGGCCGGCCAGCTCGGCGGTGATCGACGTCCGGGTCAGGTGGCGCAGTTCGGCGAGCGTCCCGGACTCGACCGTGCGGCCGTTGCGGATGATGCTGACCTTGTCGCACAGCGCCTCGACCTCGGCGAGGATGTGGCTGGAGAGCAGCACGGTCCGCCCCTGTTCGCGCTCCTCCTGGATGGCGTACTGGAACGTCGCCTCCATCAGCGGGTCGAGGCCGGACGTCGGCTCGTCGAGGATCAGCAGGTCGACCCGCGACGCGAGCGCGGCGACGATGGCGACCTTCTGCCGGTTGCCCTTCGAGTACGTCCGCCCCTTCTTCTTCGGGTCGAGGTCGAACCGCTCGATCAGGTCGGCGCGGCGCTTCTCGTCGAGCCCGCCGCGCAGGCGGCCGAGCAGGTCGATCACCTCGCCGCCGGAGAGGTTGGGCCAGAGGTTGACGTCGCCGGGCACGTAGGCCAGGCGGCGGTGCAGGCTCGCGGCGTCCTTCCACGGGTCGCCGCCGAGCAGCCGGACGTCCCCGGAGTCCGCGTGGAGCAGGCCGAGCAGAACCCGGACGGTGGTCGACTTCCCGGCGCCGTTCGGGCCCAGGAAACCGTGTACTTCCCCAGTAGGTACCTGCAGATCGAGGCCGTCGAGGGCCTTCGTCCGGCCGAACGACTTGTGCAGGCCGGAGATCGCGATGGCGTTTTCCATGCTTCGGAAGCTACACTGGTTTCACAAAGTTGTGAAGTTAAGAAAATGTATAGAGAGAGTGATCTTGGGGGACGGGTACGGGAGGATGGGCCGATGACGACGCCTGACACGAAGCGAGATGAAGACGCCGTCCGCCGGTACGTCGAGAGCCTGGCGCTGGTGCTCTCGCAGATCGGGATGCAGCGCATGGCCGCGCGGGTGTTCGCCGCGCTGATGACCACCGACGAAGGCCGCCTGACCGCCGCCGACCTGGCCTCGCAGCTGTCGGTCAGCCCGGCCGCGATCTCGGGCGCGGTGCGCTTCCTCGAGCAGATCGGCCTGGTCGCCAAGGAACGCGAGCCCGGCGAGCGCCGCGACCACTACCGCCTCTTCGACGACCTCTGGTACGCGACCTTCCTCAAGCGCGACCGCATGATCATCATGTGGCGCGACGCGGCCGACAACGGCATCGACGCCCTGGGCGAGGACTCACCGGCCGGCAAGCGGCTCGCGGAGATGCGGGACTTCCTGTCGTTCATGCTGGAAGAACTCAACGGGATGTACGAGCGCTGGCACAAGCTGCGCGAGGAGAAGAACGCCTCCGCTTGAGGCGGCGGCAGAACGGTGGGGGATGTGGGCGACCAGCTCGATGTGGATCCGGTTGTTCGCGATTGGCTCAGTACGCAGCTCGGGGAGGCCGGCGGATCCTCGTTCGCGTCGTCGCCCCTGACGGCCCTTTCCTTGCTTGCCGGGCGCCGGCCGGATTCGGAGATGCCGGCCGAGGTGGTGCGCGCCTGGCGGCGCCTCATCGTCCGGCAACGGCGAGTGCTGGACCAGTCGGAAGACGCGTTCATCAGGCATGCCCGTGGGCGAGGTCTGAGCTGGGACGAAGTCGCGGAGGAGCTGGGGCACGGCAGTGGAAGTGCCGCGGCGGCCCACCATGCCCGGCTCGTCGAGCGACTGCAGGTGACGCACCCCGAGGCAGCGGCCGAGTTGTGGAACGACTAGTGCCTCAGAGCGCGGCGAGCAGCGTGTCCGCGAGCCGCCCGGCGAGATCGGCCGGCTCGCGCTCCTCGAACGTCGCCAGGAACGCCCGCTGGAAACACGCGCCGAGCAGCAGGGCCGCGGCCGCCTCGACGTCGGTCCCGGCCTTGACCCGGCCCAGGGAAACCTCGGCCCGCAGGTAATTCGCGACGCCGTCGAGCAGCACCCGCGGCCCGTGCTCGCCCAGCCGTTCCCGGTGCGACCGCAGCAGCTCGCGCGACGAGAACACCGACACCGCGATCGGGAACCCCTCGAGGTAGAAAGCCAGGCCGAGCCCTGCCACCCGGGCGAGGTTGTCCCGCAGCGACGCCTGCCCAGGATCCGCGGTCAGCTCGCCCAGCACCGCGCCCAGTGCGGGCAGCTCCTCGCCCATGACGCTGAGGAACAGGTCGGTCTTGTCGCGGAAGTGCTTGTAGAGCATCGCCTCCGAGTACCCCGCGGTCCGCGCGATGGCCTTCGTCGTCGCGTGGGCGTAGCCCTGCTCGCGCATCACCTTCGCGGCCGCGGCGACGATCTCCTCACGGCTTCCCATGGTGGCTCCCTGAGTGCGTTCTCAGTCTGGTTAGTGAACACTCACCCTACCTGGTGAGTGTTCACTAACCGAGGAGGAGACACCATGCGGATCACCGTTCTGGGCGCCACCGGCGGCGTCGGCCGCGAAGTCGTCAAGCAGGCACTGGACCGCGGCTGGCACGTCACGGCCGTGGTGCGCGACCCCGCCAAGCTGGAGCTGCCGGCCGAGGTCGTCGTCGCCGGCCTGCACGAGCACGAGAAGCTCACCGCCGCGATCGAAGGCTGCGATGCCGTTCTCTCCGCGCTGGGTTCACGCGACCGTCAGCCGACGACCGTCTGCACCGACGGCGCCCGCGCGGCGCTCGCGGCCGGGGCCAAGCGGCTGCTCGTGGTCAGCGCCAGCGGCCTGGACGCCGACGGCGACGGCGTCTTCACCCGCACGCTCGTGAAGCCGCTGCTCAACGCGGTCCTCAAGCACGGCTACGCGGACATGCGCGCGATGGAGGACCTGGTCATGGCCAGCGACGCGGACTGGACGGTGGTCCGCCCGCCGATGCTGCTGAACGGCCCGCGTACCGGCGTCGTGAAGAGCCGCCTCGACGGCAACGTGCGCGGCAGCTACACGATCCGCCGCGCCGACGTCGCCGCGTACCTGCTCGACGCCGTGGCGGACCCCACGCTGATCAGGCGCAAGGTTTCGATCGCCCACGGCTAGCGTCGGCGGCATGGTGCTCATCGCTCAAGCCGTTTACGTCAAGCGGACGACCCCGCGGCTCCCCGGCGCCGCGGGGCCCACCGAAGGGCTCGTCCCCGGCGAAGGTGAACCGTTCCGCCTCGCCGTCCTCGGCGAATCCACAGTGGACGGCGTCGGCGCGGCGGACCACGAGGAAGCGCTCACCGGCTGCCTCGCCCGCGAGCTGGCCCGCGACGGCCGGGCGGTGCGCTGGCAGGCGGTCGGCCGGACGGGCGCCAATGCCCGGACCGTCCGCGCCGAACTCGTCCCGCTCCTGCGCCCGGCCGACCTGGTCGTGGTCGCGCTCGGCGTCAACGACACCATCGAGCTCCGGACGGCCCCGGCCTACCGTCGCGACCTCCTGGCCCTCGTCGTCGAGGTCCGGCGGCGGCTCGGCCCGGTCCGCGTCGTCCTGGCCGGCGTGCCGCCGATGTCCCGCTTCCCGGCGCTGCCGCGGCCCCTGCGTGACGTCCTGTCGGCGCGGTCGACGGCGCTCGACGCGTCGGCCGCCGCCCTCGCCCGCGTCCCCGGCGTCACCCACCTCCCGATGGATCCCGCGCTGCTCGACCCCGCGGCCTTCGCTTCGGACCGCTTCCACCCCGGGCCGGCGGGCTACGCGCGGTGGGCGCAAACGCTTGCTGATCACATTCGGTGATCTCCTGGCGCCGGAACGTCGATCTCGAAAAAACTTCGGCGGTTCGTGTATCTGGCCGCCCCGCCACTGCGTCCTGTGGAGCAGCCGAGGACGGAAGAACACGACAGGGGGTGTCGCGTTCGACGGAAAACGCGGTGCCCGGGAGCCGAGGGGGCTTCCGGACACCGTTCGGCCGGGTGCTCTTCGGGGGAGGGGACACCTGGCGGGGCCCGTTGGGGAGCGGGTCCTTGAGGGAGGGGAGCACCGGCCGGTGCGGGCGCATCCGCGCCGGCCGGTGCCTCCCGCAGCCGACCATTGCCCGCCACCGCAGAAGTAAGTGACTTGATGTATCCGAGATCCACCTGCACGCTCCTTCCCCCCGAAGGACCCGCGATACTGCCATTGCCGACTCGAAGACTCTTCCGAAGAGGGGCAGATACCGTGACCGACGTGCAAACCACAGAGGTGGACCCGCCTTGGGAGGGTCTGACCGGCGCCGAGCTGCACGCCGCGTGCATGCAGGCCGCGCGGGACGGTGACCGCCGGGCGATGGATCGCCTGGTCGCCGAGCTCACCCCGCTCGTGTGGCACGTCGCCCGCGCCAACGGCCTCGACCGCTCGGTCGCCGAAGACGTGGTCCAAACCGTCTGGCTCGCCCTCTTCAGCCAGCTCGGGAAGCTCCGCGATCCCAAGGCGCTCGCCGCCTGGTTGATCACCACCACCCGCCGCGAGGCCACCCACCCGTTCGGCCGCCGCATCCAGCCCGTGCCCCTGAGCGACGAAGTCGCCGAGGCCATGCC
Source organism: Amycolatopsis lexingtonensis (assembly GCF_014873755.1). Taxonomy (NCBI): domain Bacteria; kingdom Bacillati; phylum Actinomycetota; class Actinomycetes; order Pseudonocardiales; family Pseudonocardiaceae; genus Amycolatopsis; species Amycolatopsis lexingtonensis. The sequence continues at coordinate 6,980,561 of NZ_JADBEG010000001.1, read as the reverse complement.
GAGCACCCAACCGGCACCCGAAGACGAAGCCGTCCGCGCCGACCGCGACCGCCGGGTCTGGCGCGCCTTCGTCCGGCTGCCCCACCGCTGTCAGGAACTGCTCCGGCTGACCGTGCTCGCGGGTCGCGCGGAGTACCAGCTCGTCGCCGAGGCGCTGCGCATGCCACGTGGCAGCGTCGGACCGACCCGAGGACGCTGCCTCGACCAGATGCGCGATCTCCTCGCCAGTGAAGGGGGAAGCCGATGAACGACCTCGGGGCGCCGGGTGAGGCCTTTTCCGATGACCTGATCCTGGCCGGGATCGGCAGCTTCCTCGACGAGTTCGACCCGCCACCGGGAGACCTGGTGCAGCGGGTCCAATTCGCGCTCGCGCTCGAAGACCTCGACGTCGAGGTCGCCCGGTGGGAGCGGCTCGACGACCTCGCCGGCGTGCGCGGCGGCGGCACGGGCACGATCACGTTCACCGTCAGCGACCTGACGGTGATGATCAACCTGACGAAGATCGGCAAGCTGCACCGCATCGACGGCTGGCTGGTACCGGCCGGGCAGTACGGGGTCGAGGTGCGCGTCGCCGAGCACGGCACGTCGTCGACGACCGCCGACGAAGGCGGGCGGTTCGTGCTCGACAACGTGCCGCGCGGGACGACGCAGATCCTCGTGCACCTCGGGGACGTCTCGTGCCGCCGGACGGTCGTGACGCCGACCGTGGTGCTCTAACCGAGGAAGTCGGCCAGGGGGACGGGGGTCAGCCCGTCCTTCTTCGCCTGCTCGACGAACGCCGTGTAGTCCTCGGTGAACGTCTTCCGGAAGTGCATCAGCACGATGTCGCCCGGCTTGAGCTTGTCGCCGGCCTGGAACTGGACGTGCCCGTCGTTGACCGCGGCCGTCCACAGCACGGCGGCGCGCATCCCGCACGCGGCCGCCGCGCGCAGCGTGTTCTGGTCGTAGTTACCGAACGGCGGCCGGAACAGCGACGGCCGGACGCCGAGCGACGCCTGGAAGTCGTCGGCGTCGTCGCAGATCTCCTTGCGCTGGAACTCGTACGGCTTGCCCTTGAGGTTCGGGTGGTCGACCGTGTGGTCGCCGAGCGTCGCGCCGGTGGCGTCGAGGATCTGCTTGAAGTAGGCCTCGTGGCCCTTCACGTACTTCTGGTTCAGGAACAGCACCGGGTGGGTGCCGTTCTGCTGCATCAGCTTCAGCGCGGCCGGGTCCTTCACGGCGCCGTCGTCCATGGTGAGGAAGACGTACGGCTTGTCGGTGGTGATCCGCCGGACGACCGGCACCTGGCCGTTCTCGACCGCGGGTGCCTTCTGCTGGACCGTGCCGAACGGGTACGGGCCCGGTGTCGTCGCGCCCGGGCCGCCACCCGGCGCCGGGTTCGGCTGGCTGGTGCCGAACTCCCGCTGGTCCGGCTCGTCCGCCGAGCACGCCGTCAGCGCCAGTGCCGCCGCGACGACGATCGCCGCCATTCGCTTCATCCCGCGTCCCCTCCCCGGTGGCCGAAAAGACCACCCGAAAGAGTGACGTGGGAGAGCCGCGGAACGTTGCGCCGGGCGATCTTGGTGTGGCCTGGCGCACCCGGGTCAGCGCCCGGTTTCGGCCGCCTTGACGAGCTTGCCCGAGAACAGCCGGATCACCGCGCGCAAGCCGGCGGCCAGTGCCGGGCCGCTGCCCTTGACCGGCTCGGTGAACGACCCGGTCCACCGCAGGTGCGTGCCGCCGTCGGCGGTGGGGGTGAGCAGCACCTCGGCGCGGTAGTCCTTGATCGGGTTGGCGCCGAAGAACGTGTAGACGTGCTTGCGGCCGGGCTCGTACTCGACCGTTTCTTCGCGGATGAGCACCGGCCACAGCCCGACCTCGCGGACGGCGCCGACGCCGGGACCCGGCCGCTTCCAGCGGGCCTGCACGATGAGTGGCTTTCCCCACTCCGCCCAGCGCGGGCCCTCGGCCTCACGCGCGAACAGCGCCTCCGGCGGAGCCGTGCTCGTGCGGTTGACCTCGAAGGAGAACTTGCGGCCCACCGGAACCTCCCGCGTTGTTGACAGATTGATAATTAAGCGTCCCGGGGAGCGTAGGTCAAGATGGGGGCGTGAGCACGCCGCGTCCCGATCTCGCCGCGCCGCACTGGCTGACCCAGCTCCTGCGCAGCAAGCCGGTCCCGGTGCCGTGGAACATGGTCGCCCGCGCCGTCGTCGCGCTGGCCATCCCGCTCGCGGTGGCGTACGCGGCGGGCGACATCGCCGTCGGCGCGCTCATCTCGACCGGCGCGCTGCCCGCCGTGCTGTCGGAATCGGCCGGGCCCTACCGCTACCGCGCGCGACGCCTGGGCGGCGCGACGCTCGCCGCGACCGCCGGGTACCTCGTCGGGCTGCTCACCGGCGGCGTCCCGGCGCTGTCGGTGCCCGCGGTGATCCTGGTCGCCGCGGTGTCCGCGCTGATCAGCGCGGCCGGCAGCAACGCCTCCGTCGCCGGTTTGCAGATGTTCGTGTTCTGCGTGCTCGGCACCGGCCAGCACGCGACCGGCGTGCGCGTCGAACTCCTCTTCGGCTTCTTCTGCCTCGGCGCCGCCTGGAGCTTCCTGGTCGCGCTGGTCAGCTGGACCTTCCGGGCGACCAGCCCCGAGCGCACCGCCGTCGCGCACGTCTACGTCGAGCTGGCCGCGATGCTGTCCGCGACCGACGAAGCCGTCTCGCGGGTGGCCCGCCACCGGCTGACCACGGCGATGAACACCGCCTACGACCAGCTGCTCACCGCGCGCTCGTGGTTGTCCGGCCGCGACGCCGCCTACCGCCAGCTGCTCAACCTCCTGTCGGCGACGACCCCGGCGGTCGAGGCGTCGGTGGCGCTGGTCCACGCCGGCCGCCGTCCGCCGCGGGAGGTCATCGACCACTTCGTCGCGCTCTCGGCGTCGGTGCTGGCCAGCCAGCCGCTCCCGGAACCGCCGCCGGCGCCGGTGGACGAAACCGACCCGCGGCTCGCCGCCCTATACGCGGGCCTGGTCCGGATCGGCAAGGGCGACGACCGCAAGCGCCGCGAGCCGACGCCCTGGTACCGGCGCCTGCGCGCGTGGGCCGGCTCGCTCGCGTCCGGCCCGCTGACCTGGATCGCCGCGCTGCGGCTGACCCTCTGCGTCGCGATCGCCGAGGTCGTCGGCCTGCTGGTGCCGTTCGAGCGGTCCTACTGGATCACGCTGACCGTCGGCATCGTGCTCAAGCCCGACTTCGGTTCGGTCTTCGGCCGCGCGGTGCTGCGCGGGATCGGCACGCTCGTGGGCGTCGGGATCGGGGCCGTGGTGCTCGCCGCCGGCGGCCGCGGCTGGATCCTGGTTGCCCTGATCGCGATCTTCGCCGGCGGCGTCGCGGTCGGGAAGGTGCGCAACTACGGCATCCTCAGCGCGTTCGTGACGCCGCTGATCATCCTGCAGATGGACCTGGCCAACACCGGCAGCTGGAACGTCGTGGTGGCGCGGCTGGTCGACACCGCGCTCGGCTGCGTGATCGTGCTGGTCTTCGGCTACCTGCTGTGGCCGGGCAGCCGCCGTCCCCAGGTCGGCGGCCGGCTGGCCGACGGGCTGGACGCCGTCGCGAAGTACGTCTCGTGCGCGCTGGTCGAGGCGTCTTCGGGGGAGGCGAGGCTGGCGCGGTCGCGGGCCCGGCGCGGCGCCTACCGGGCACTGGCGGACCTGCGGACGGCGTTCCAGCAGGTCGTCGTCGAGCCGTCGGCGAACGGCCGCCAGGCGGTGGCGTGGTGGCCGGTGATCGCCGCGCAGGAACGCGTCGCGGACGCGGTCACCGAAGTCGGCGTGACGATCGGGCGCGGAGTGCCGCCACCGGACCCGGCCGACGTCGAGCTGCTCACGGCCGCGCTGGACGAACTGGCGACCGCCATCCGCGAGCAGCGCGAACCGCGGTCGGTACCGCTGCCGGACCGCGAGCAGCTCGCCGGCGTCGTCGACCAGCTGGAGTCGGCGTTCGACGCCGTCCGCGGCCCCGACCTGGTGGAACGCACCCCGCTGCGGCTCGTCCGGCGGTTCCTGCCCTACCACAGGCGCACGTGACGCCGGTGCTGTTCAATTGCGCCATGGGAATCGACTTCGAAGCGTTGAAGGGCAAGGCCGAAGAGGCCCTGCGCGAGCACAACGACAAGATCGAGGAGGGCCTGGACAAGGCGGCGGACTTCGCGAAGTCCAAGTTCGCGGGCCACGACTCGCAGATCGACGGCGGCGTCGAGAAGGCCAAGGACTTCCTCAACAAGTTCGACGACACCCCGGACACCCCGCCGGCGCGGTGACTACTGGACCTCGCCGGTCGCGATCCCGTCGGACAGCCCGGTGATCCGGCCGCCGCGCTCGCCGAGCGCGATCAGGCCCTGCCGGGCGTCCGGCGCCGCCAGGCTGATCCGGACGCCCGCGCGCTCGGCGTCCAGGTTGGCGGCGAGTGCTTGCGCGCCTTCGTAACCCGCGTTGATCGTGGCCGCCAGCCCACCGGTCGACGCGAGCGAACCGCGCGCGGCACCGAGCCGCCCGAGTGCTTCGTCGACGATCGGCAGCAGCGCGTCCCGGTTGCCCTCGGTCATCGCGCGCACGAGGTGCGGGTTCGAGCCCGCGACCCGCGTGCCGTCCCGGTAGGACCCGGCCGCCAGCGACATCGCGAGCGGGCCGCCCTCGGCGCCGATCGTGGCCAGGATGGCCGCGAACAGGTGCGGCAGGTGCGAAATCCGGGCCACGGCCTCGTCGTGCGACTCCGCCGGCAGCGGGACGACGTGCGCGCCGACGTCGAGCACGAGCGCGGCCACTTCGGCCCAGGCCTCGAGGTCGGTGTCCTCTTCGACGGCGACGACCCAGGCCGCGCCCTGGAACAGGGTCGCGTCCCCGGCCAGCCAGCCCGAGTTCGACGTCCCCGCCATCGGGTGCCCGCCGACGTACCGCGTGTACGGCACGCGGCGGCGGACCGCGTCCAAGACCGGCGCTTTCACGCTGGTCACGTCGGTGAGCAGGCAATGCGACGCGTGCTGGTTGACCAGCCGCAGCAGGTCTTCGACGGCCGGGAGCGGCACCGCGAGCACGACCAGCGCGTCGTCGGCGGCGGCCCGGTGCAGCGCGGCTTCGACGTCCGTCGTGACGTCGTAACCCGCTCTGCTGGCCGCGTCGGCGTCCCCTTCGGAAACCGCGGCGCCGAACGCCGTGCGGCCGCTGGCGGCCGCCGCGCGCAGCAGCGAACCGCCGATCAGCCCGAGCCCGATCACGCATACGTCTCGCACGGGCCCCATCCTGCCAGTGCCGGACGCATCTGGGGCTACAGCGATGCGGCGAGCCTCGTTCCCTGGTCGATCGCGCGTTTCGCGTCGAGTTCCGCGGCGACGTCGGCCCCGCCGATGAGGTGCACCGGGAGCCCGGCGGCGCGCAGTTCGTCCGCGAGGTCCCGCACGGGCTCCTGACCGGCGCAGACGACGACCGTGTCGACTTCCAGCAACCGCGGGATGCCGTCGACGGTGATGTGCAGGCCCTCGTCGTCGACCCGTTCGTAGCTGACGCCGGGCAGTTGCTCGACGCGCTTGGCCTTGAGCGCGGCCCGGTGCACCCAGCCCGACGTCTTGCCGAGCCCGGAACCGATCCCGGTCTTCTTGCGCTGCAGCAGGTAAACCTGCCGCGGCGACGGCTCGGGCTTCCGTTCGGTGAGGCCGCCCGGCGCGGTCTCCGGATCGGTGACACCCCACTCGGCCATCCACGCGTCGAGGTCGAGCGCGGGCGAGTCCGTGTGCGTGAGGAATTCGCTGACGTCGACGCCGATGCCGCCGGCCCCGATCACCGCGACCCGCGCGCCGACCGGCTTGCCGTGCTTCACGACGTCGACGTAGGACAGCACCTTCGGGTGGTCGATCCCGGGCAGCGACGGCACGCGCGGCGCGACGCCGGTGGCGAGCACGACCTCGTCGAAGCCGGCGAGATCGGCGGCTTTCGCGCGCGTCCCGAGGTGCAGCTTCACGCCGGTGACCTCGAGGCGCCGCTGGTAGTAGCGGATCGTCTCGGCGAACTCCTCCTTGCCGGGGATTCTCCGCGCGATGCCGAACTGGCCGCCGATCTCGTCGTCGGCTTCGAACAGCTCGACGCGGTGCCCGCGCTCGGCGAGCGCGGTCGCGGCGGACAGCCCCGCGGGCCCGGCCCCGACGACGGCGACGTGCTTCTGCCGCCGCGTCGGCGCCAGCGTCAGCGTGGTTTCGTGGCCCGCGCGCGGGTTGACCATGCAGGACACGAGCTTGCGCTTGAAGGCGTGGTCGAGGCAGGCCTGGTTGCAGGCGATGCACGTGTTGATCTCGTCCTCGCGGCCGGTCTCGGCCTTGCGGATCCACTCGGGGTCGGCGAGGAACGGCCGCGCCATCGACACGAGATCGGCGTCGCCGCGGCTCAAGGCTTCTTCGGCGACCTGCGGCATGTTGATCCGGTTCGACGTGACGACCGGGATGCCGACGTGCGGCTTGAGCTTCCCGGTCACCCAGGTGAACGCGGCGCGCGGCACCGACGTGACGATCGTCGGCACCCGGGCCTCGTGCCAGCCGATCCCGGTGTTGATGATCGTCGCCCCGGCGGCCTCGACCTCCTGGGCGAGCGCGACGACGTCTTCCCAGCGCTGGCCGCCGTCGACGAGGTCGAGCATCGAAAGCCGGTAGATGATGATGAAGTCGGCGCCGACCTTTTCGCGCGTGCGCTTGACGATCTCGACGGCGAACCGGCGCCGCTTCTCCGGCGTGCCGCCCCAGGCGTCGGTGCGCTTGTTGGTGCGCTCGGCCAGGAACTGGTTGATGAGATAGCCCTCGGAGCCCATGATCTCGACGCCGTCGTAGCCCGCTTCGCGCGCGAGGGCGGCGCAGTTCGCGAAGGCGTCGATCTGCTTGCGGACGCCGTAGCCGGTGAGCGCGCGCGGCCGGAACGGGTTGATCGGCGCCTTGATGCTCGACGCGGACACGCTCAGCGGGTGGTAGGCGTACCGGCCCGCGTGCAGCACCTGCAGCGCGATCTTGCCGCCGGCCTCGTGCACCGGCGCGGTGAGCTGCCGGTGCTGCTTCGCTTCGGCGGACGTCGTCAGCTTCGACGCGAGCGGCAGCAGCCAGCCGGTCTTGTTCGGCGCGAACCCGCCGGTGACGATCAGGCCGACCCCGCCGCGAGCGCGTTCGGCGTAGTACTCGGCCAGCTCGGGGAAGTGCGACGCCTTGTCTTCGAGGCCGGTGTGCATCGACCCCATCAGGACGCGGTTGCGCAGCGTCGTGAAGCCGAGGTCGAGCGGCGACAGCAAGTTCGGGTACGGGGTCATCAGGCGTCCTTGGTGTGGTGGAGGGCGGCGAGGACTTCGTCGAACCACTCGACCTGGCCCTCTTCGACGCGGATGCCGCCGCGCAGGACCAGGTACTGGTGCAGGTGCTGGCCGTGGAGGCCGGCGGGCGAGGGGAAGTCGCGCTTTTCGATCTGGCGGTAGACGTCGAGGCGTTCGGCGTGGGCCGAGCGGTGCCGGACGATCTCTTCGGCCACCTTCGCCGGATCGCCGAAGGTGGCGCCGCGGATCTTCACGGCCAGTTCGACCGGTCCGGCGCCCGGATCGGGCTCGGCCAGCCAGCGGACGAGTTCGGCGCGGCCGCCGTCGCTGACCGTGTAGACCTTCTTGTCCGGCCGCCCCGACTGCGCGACGACGTCGACGGCCACCCAGCCGGCCTCTTCCATCCGCTTCAGGACGCGGTAGATCTGCTGGTGGGTGGCGCTCCAGAAGAGCCCGATCGACTTCTCGAAGCGGCGCGTGAGCTCGTAGCCCGAGCCGGCGCGCTCGGACAGCGAGACGAGGATCGCGTGCTCCAGTGCCATGGCCCGAGCGTCCTATGCAACGAGTTGCAGTGCAACGAGGCGCGCATCACTTCACCCCCCTGAGTGAGGCAAATCGGGTCGACGAACGGGAAGAAAAGACCAGGATGGGAGGAGTGCACCCGGTACTCGAACTGATCTCCGAACGGCTGGCGACGGGCAGCGTCCCGGGCGAGCGCACCGACGGCAGGCGCCTCGCGCTCGCCGTCGAAGGCGGCAGCAGCCGCGGCACGTACTCCAGCGGCATGGCACTGGCGCTCGACGAACTCGGCGCCGTCCCGGTCTTCGACGCCGTCTACGGCTCGTCGGCCGGCGCGCTCAACGGCGCCTGGCTGCTCAGCGGCCGGTCGTCGACGGGCGTGCGGACCTGGTGGAACCCGGTCGTCATGCGCCGGATCATCAACCCGCTGCACACCCTGCGCGGCCGCGCGGTGATCGACCTCGAATACCTCGTCCACCAGGTTTATTCGGTGCTCGAGCCGATGGACTTCCCGGCGATCCTGGCCAACCCGGTGACGTTCCACCCGCTGGCCACCGACGCCGACACGGGGGAGTCGACCGACCTGCACCCCTTTCTCGACGACGTCGACGCGATCAAGGTCGCGCTCGCGGCGTCCTCCTGCATGCCGGTGCTGGCCGGGCCGCCGATCCCGATGGCGGGCCGCCGGTTCGTGGACGCGGGCGTCGCCGAGCCGATCCCGTACCGGACGGCGCTGGCCCAGGACGCGACCGACGTCCTCGTGCTGCGCACCCGCCGCGCCGATGAGCTCCCGGTGCCGCCACCACGCGCCTACGACGTCGTGGTGCCGCGGTTCCTGCGCCGCCAGGCCCCGGGCACGATCCCCGCGTGGCGTGACACCTACCGCCGCGACGTCGAGGACGAGGAGGTCCTGGCGTCGGACCCGCGGATCCTGAGCATCAGGCCGCCGGCGGGATCGCCGGACGTCGGCGTGGTCGAGCGCGACCCCGAAGTGCTGCGCAAGGCCGTGGAGCTGGGTAAGAGCGCCGTCCTCGACCTCCTCGAAGGACTCCGGGAAGCGTCCTAAGGCTTGCGGGCGACGCCGCCGATCACCCGCGACTCCGACGGCGACCCGGCGAACACGGTCCGCTCGTCGGGGTGCCACGCCGGCGCGTAGACGAGCCCGGGCGCCAGCATCGGCCAGCCGCCGAAGAAGCGTTCGAACTCGGCCATCGGCCGCAGGAAACCGGGGTTCGTCGTGGTCTCGTAGTACTCGAGCAGGTCGAGCAGCGCCTGGCGCTCGTCCTCGTTGACCGGGTTCTCGTTGGTCATCTGCGACAGCACCAGCAGCGAGCCGGACGGCAGCCGCTCCCGGTAGAACTTGAGCAGGTAGTCCGGGTTCTGCTCGTCCTTGACGAAGTGCATGACGGCGTTGATCACCAGGGCCATCGGCTCCCGCACGTCGATGACGTCGGACGCGGTCACCCGGTCCCAGAGGTCCTCCGGCTGCAGGAAGTCCGCGGCGATGGCGTGGTGGCGCTCCGGGTCGGCGGTGTCGGCGAGCAGCAACGTCGAGTGCGCGAGCGCGATCGGCTCGTTGTCGATGTAGAGCACGCGCGTGTCGAGTTCTTCGCGTTCTTCGTCGGCGACCTCGTGGACGTTGCCCGCGGTCGGCAGGCCCGAGCCGATGTCGACGAACTGCCGGATGCCCTTGCGGACGCACTGGCGGACCGCGCGGCCGAGGAACTGCCGGCTCGTCAGGCAGTACTCGCCCATGAGCGGCAGCCGGGCGCGGACCTTCTCCGCGAAGTCGCGGTCGATCGCGTAGTGCGTGTGCCCGCCGATGAAGTAGTCGTAGATCCGGGCCGCCGAGGGGCGGTCCAGGCTGCTCTCGACGGCCTTCAGCGCGTCATCGTGGTTGATCATGCCGGTGCCAGAGCCTCCCGATAGGCGTTCACCGACTCTGTCAGGCGGTCCAGCTCGGCGCGCAGCCGGGCCACCCCGGCGTCGTCCAGGCTCATCGCCGTGCCGATCACGTCGGGGATGCCCTGAGCCTTCTCGCGCAACGCTTTCCCGGTCTCGCTCAGGCTGACGCGGACCGACCGCTCGTCGTCGGCCTGCCGGTTCCGGACCACCAGCCCCGCCGTCTGCAGCCGCTTGAGCAGCGGCGAGAGCGTGCCCGAGTCGAGGTTCAGCTCGGCGCCGAGTTCCTTCACCAGGCGGTGGTCCTGTTCCCAGAGCGCCAGCATGACCAGGTACTGGGGGTAGGTCAGGTCGAGGTCGTCCAGGACGACCCGGTACAGCGACGTCACCGCGCGCGACGCCGAGTACAGCCCGAAGCAGAGCTGGTCGTCCAGCCGCAGCGATGCCATGGCGTCCTCCTCTCTCGTAACTCTCCATGCTCCCCGACTTCGGACTGCGCGGCAACTTAAGTGCCCTGCATCTCATTGGACGTCATTTAGTTGTGCACAACTCAGTTGAGAGCTACCTTGATGACATCAGCTTGCTTCACTTCGAGGAGGACGACATGACCGCCAACCCGCACAACCTGGCCCTCGAACCGGCCGCGCAGGCGTTCGCCGAGGCCACCGACCAGCCGCCGTACCTGTTCCAGCTGCCGCCCGCGGAGGGACGCAAGGCCGTCGACGGCGTCCAGGACGGCGACGTCGCCATGGCCCCCGCGTCGATCGAGGTCGTCCAGGTGCCCGGCGGCCCGACCGGCGAGGTCGAGACCCGGATCGTCCGCCCCGAGGGCGTCGAGGGCCCGCTGCCGGTGATCGTCTACATCCACGGCGCCGGCTGGGTGTTCGGCGACTTCCACACCCACCAGCGGCTGGTGCGCGAACTCGCGGCCGGTGTCGGTGCCGCCGTCGTCTTCCCGGAGTACGACCGCTCGCCGGAGGCGCGCTACCCGGTCGCCATCGAGCAGAGCTACGCCGTGGCGAAGTGGGTTGCTTCGCACGGTTCCGAGCACGGCCTCGATACTTCGCGCATCGCGATCGCGGGCGACTCCGTCGGCGGGAACATGACCGCGGCGCTGACCCTGCTCGCGAAGCAGCGCGGCGACGTGACCTTCAAGCAGCAGGTGCTCTTCTACCCGGTCACCGACGCGAACTTCGACACCGAGTCGTACCTGAAGTTCGCCGAGGGCTACTTCCTCGGCCGCGAAGGCATGAAGTGGTTCTGGGACCAGTACACGACCGACCCCGCCCAGCGCGCGGAGATCACCGCGTCCCCGCTGCGCGCGTCGCTCGAGGAGCTCGCCGGCCTGCCCCCGGCCCTCGTGATCACCGGCGAGGCCGACGTCCTGCGCGACGAAGGCGAGGCGTACGCGGCGAAGCTGCGTCAGGCCGGCGTGCCCGTCACGGCGGTCCGATACCAGGGGATCATCCACGACTTCGTGATGGTCAACGCGCTCCGCGAGACCCACGCCGCCGAGGCCGCGATCACCCAGGCCATCACCGTGCTGACCCGCGCTTTGGGGAAATAACTGAGAAAACGCTGAGTTCGGCGCGCGTTGCGGCCCTATGACAGAAGTCACAGGGCCGCAACTTGTCCGTGGGCTCAAACGTGATATATACGCGAGTCCCGGGGGGTCCGGGTGCGCATTCACTGCCCGCCCGGAAGGACCGACCCATGAACTTGAGCAGCATCCGGCTGGATTCGCCGGTCAACATGATCGTGGTGGTCGTGCTGACGCTGCTCGCGATCATCGCGGTCCCGTGGTTCTGGGACCGCTGGAAGCGCAAGCGCCTGTGGCGCAGCGCCACGATCCTGCTCGCGGTCGTCCTGCTGGTCCTGACCACCGGCATGGCGGGCAACATGATCGGCGGATTCTTCCCGACGGTCGGCTCGTTGTTCGGCACCGGCGGGTACGCCGGCCAGGGCACCGACGCCGAGGCATCGCAGAACGGCGAGGACCTCGAGAAGCTGCGCGACACGGGCGTCGCGCACGCCCGCGAGGGCAAGGGCACGGTCGTCCACATGAAGGTGACCGGCCGCCGCACCAAGCTGACCCGCGACGTCACGGTGTACCTGCCCCCGCAGTACTTCGACGCGGCGTACAAGGAACTCCGCTTCCCGGCGATCGAGTGGATCCCGAACTACCCGTCCGGCCCCGAGGTCTTCACGAGCGGCTACCACATGCCGGAGCAGCTCGACGCCGCGATCGCGAAGAAGGTCCTGCCGCCGACGGTCGTGATCGTCCCGGACCCGACGGGCGTGCCGAAGGTCGGCCACGACACCGAATGCGTCGACGAGGTCAACGGAACGGCGAACGACACGTATCTGACGGCCGACCTGCGCGACTGGGCCCTGCAGAAACTGGGCGTCGCCCCGAACCGCCAGGCGTGGACGATCGCGGGCTGGTCGTCCGGCGGGTACTGCGCGATGAACCTGGTGACCCGCCACCCGCAGTGGTACGGCCAGGCGGTCAGCGTCAGCGGCTACGACAAGGCACAGGTCGACGCCGAGACCGAGGACCTGTTCCACGGCCGCCAGGACATCAACGACGCCAACAACGTCCGGGTCAACGTCCGCCTCCACCCGTCCCCGGTCCAGATCCTCGCCATCTCCGGCGAGAAGGAGAACTACGAGAGCTACGCGATCGACCAGATCCGCGCCGCGGCGAGGCCGCCGGTGCAGTTCACGTCGTGGCGCATCCGGGACGCGGGCCACAACATGAACACCTTCAAGTCCCAGATCCCCGACGTCCTGGCGTGGATCGGTTCGCACACAACGAGTCCGGCCCCGCCCGGCCGCCAGGCGGAGACGACGGGCGGCGTCCTGCCGTGGCCGCTGCCGAAGTCCGGCGCGCACGGGGCGCTGGCGGACACCGACCAGTAGTCCTCAGCCGAGCAGCGCGGAGACGATCGCCGTCACCCGCTTCGAACCGGTCGCGTAGTCGACCGAAGCGGGGTGCTCGCTCAGCACCACCACGATGTAGCGGTCCCCGTCGCCGACGACGCCCGAGGTGTGCAGCATCCGCGTCGGCCCGCAGCACGACCAGCCCTGCTTGACGGCCCACGGTCGCCCGTCGGCCGCGTCCGGGATGCCGAAGTACTGCCGGAAGCCGTCGGACCCCCGCTCGGTCGCACCCCGCAACGCGGCCATGATCGCGCCCGGCGCGTGCTCCAGCACGTACTGGTGGATCCGCACGACGTCCCGCGCCGTGATCCGCGTGTCGCCCCAGCGCCCGGGATCCTGCGGCGCCCGCGTCCCGGTGAGCCCGAGCTTCGTGGCCCAGCGCGTGACGATCGCCGGCCCGCCGTAGGCCGACCAGAACTGGCTCGCGAGCTCGTCGTCGCTGCGGGACAACATCTTCTGCACGGATGCCGTCGGCCCACCCCGCTCGAGCACGGTGAGCGCGATCAGCAGCTTCACCAGCGAAGCCGACGTGTACCCGCGGTCCGCCCGCACGGAGACGGTCGTGGCTCCGCTCTGCCGGTCGAACACCACGGCGCTGGCGGTCCCGCTCGGCATCAGCCGGTCCAGCTCGGCGGCGTCCACCTTCGGCGCGCTCTTGGGCGTGGCGCTCTTGCTCGGCGACGGCGTTGGCGTCGGAGTGGGGGTCGTCGGCGTGCTCACCGGCGTTTCCGACATCGTTGTCAGCGATTCCGCCACCGCGAGGGGCGCGGGTGCCGCGGGGACGCCGTGACGCGCGGTGACCACCACCGCGCCGACCGCCCCCAGGCACAGTCCCACCAGGAAGATCCCGCTCAGCTTGCGCATGCTCCGGATTGCCGGGAGCGCGGCGCGCTGTTCGCTGATTGGGGTGAATTTGTGGGATAGCTCTCGCCAGGGGCCGAAACCGGGAACGCGCAGGTGGCCCGCGGGCAAGCACCGTCGTTTCGCTCACCGTGTTCGCGGGGTACCTGAGGGCGGTGACGGTCGTCACCACCCGCTGGGAAGGACTGGAGTCATGACTCACGCGAAAGGCGCACGCATCCGGGTTCGCGGCCTGCAGCCGGCGCAGGTGCTGGCCGGACTGGCCGGGATCGCGTTCCTCGTCGTCGGCATCATCGGATTGACCAGGACGGGCTTCGGCAACTTCGCCGGCCACCACGACGCGGGCTTCTGGCGGTTCTCCGCCAACCCGCTCATGAGCCTCGTCCGCATCGGCACCGGCGTCATCGGCCTGCTGCTGGCGTTCGGTTCGGGCCGCGCCCGGACGTTCGGCTGGCTGCTGTTCATCGGTTACGGCCTGCTGTTCGTGTGGGGCCTGATGATCGACGGCCTCATCTCGAACAACCCCTTCGCCACCGCCGGCAACCCGCTGGACATGGGTCCCGCCGACACGTGGCTGCACCTCGGCGTCGCCGCGCTCGGCCTGCTGATCGCGGTCCTGCCGGCCCGCCGCACCATCCTGCTGCCCGAGGACGAGACGGTCGGCGAGCCCGCGGTCGCCGAGCAGCACACCGAGGTCATCGACCGCGACCGCGTCGAGCGCACCGACGACGCCACCCCGCGCCGCCGGTCGTTCCTGCGCCGCCACCACGACGAGCGAGGCCCGGAGGCCGCTCGTGAAGAGCGTCCGCCGGGCCTCGCCCACTAGCAGTTTCGGGGTGGCTCAGTAGGTGGTGCCACCGGCGCCGGAGTTGCTGCTCCCAGCGCCGCTGTCAGCCGGAGCCTGGTTGGTGGCGGAGCTGGGAGTGGTCCCGACCTTGCACCCGTTGGGCTCGATGACGAACCAGGTGCCGTTGACGCCCATGCCGTTCGCGTCGCCCGGCTTCAGGTCCTTCGAGAAGGTGTAGACGGGCCAGCCGCCGATGGTGACCTGCTCGGTGCCGTCCGCGCGCTTGATGCTGCCGAGCAGCTTCGAGTCGATGCCCTGCAGTTCGACCTTGCCGTTGTTCGACAGGACCGCGGGCCACGTCTTGGCGCAGTCGCCGTTGCAGGCGGACGTCTTGGCCTTCTTGGTGTCCTTCGTGAACAGGTAGAGCGTCATCCCGTTCTGGTCGACGATCGCGTCCCCGAGCCCGTCGATCTTGCTCGCGCTCAGCTTGACGGCGCCGGCTTCGGCCGCGGCCTGCCCGGCCTTCCCGCCCTTGGCGTTCGCGGCGTACCAGGCGCCACCGACGCCCTGCCCGGTCGCCTCCCCGGCCTTGGTGTCCTTGGCGTAGCGGTAGAGCGCCCACCCGCCGACGGTGATCTGCTCGGTGCCGTCGGACCGCGTCACCTTGCCGACGAGGCTCTTGTCGACGCCCTGCACTTCGACGTCCCCGGTCGACAGCAACGGCGGCCAGGCCTTGGCGCAGTCACCGTCGCAATTGGACTTCGGCGGCTTCGCCGTGTCCTTGTCGAACCGGTAGAGCGTCATCCCGTTCTGGTCGGTGAGCACCTGTCCGACGTTGGCGACGTCCGCGACGACGAGTTTCGACTCGTTCGACGCCGGAGCGGCGTTGCCGACCTGGCCGTTGGCGAGCTGACCGCCACCGGTGCCCCCGGCCGCTGCGGGGGCGATGACCGGCTGAGCAGTTTCGGCACCCGAGCAAGCGGTGAGCACTGCCAGCCCGGCTGCCGCCGCGGCGACGGAGACGGCGATGCGCGTGCGAAGCATGGAAGTTCTCCTTGTGTCCGTTGGGTTTTCCCGCCGCTCGGTGCGGCCTGATACCCACTACACGGACACCCGTCGGAGGCGGTTCAAAGTTTTTTCGACCCCGGTTCCCACGCCCCCTCCAGCGCGCGGTCGACCAGCTCACCGGCGGCCCCGGTGTACCCGGCGGGATCGAGCAGCGCGTCCAGCGCGGCCGGAGTCAGCACAGCGGTGACGGCGGGCAGCTCGTCCAGCACCTCCCGCAGCGGCCGGTCTTCCCGCACCGCCCGCTGCGACGCCGCCCCCAGCAGCTCCTTGGCCTTGGTTTTTCCGAGCAGCGGCGCGAGCACGGCGGAGAGCCGCTCCGAGACGATCAGCCCGTGCGTCGACGCCAGGTTCGCCGCCATTCGTTCCGGCTGAGCGCTGAGCCCACGCGCCAGCTCGACGGCGGTGTGCGCGGCCCCACCGGTCAGCCGCAGGCACTCCCGGACCAGCTGCCACTCGGCGTGCCACACCCCGGCCGACCGTTCGTCCTCGGTCAGCATCGACTGCGTGACCCCCGCGGCCAGCACCGGCACCTGTAACGCGGCGGAACGGATGAGTGTCGCGAGCACGGGATTCCGCTTGTGCGGCATCGCCGACGACCCACCCCGCCCATCAGCGGCCGGTTCGACGACCTCACCCAGCTCGGTCCGCGTAAGTGTCGCGACGTCGACGGCCAGCTTCCCCAGCGCCCCGGCGGTGAAGGCGAGCGCACCGGCGAGGTCGGCGACCGGCGTCCGCAGCGAGTGCCACGGCAGGACGGGCACGGCCAGCCCGGTCTCCTCGGCGAACGCGTCGACGAGCCGTTCGGCATAGTCTCCGGCGGGTGCGGCGGGTGACGGCGCAGCGTGAGGCTGGTCGACGGTGCCGACTTCCAGGCCCCCGCCCCCCGCCCCACCCCGCCCCGCTTGCCCCATCCCCGCGCCCTCGGCCAGGCGGGCGTACTCCACGTACGCCGCCAGCGTCCCCGCTGCCCCGCCGAGCGAGACCGGCAGGCCGCCGTCGAGCAGCCGGCGGATCCGGACGGCCGCGTCCAGCACCAGCTGCCGCCAGCCCGCCGCCTTCAGCCCGAACGTCGTCGGCACCGCGTGCGCCGTCAGCGTGCGCCCGGCCATGATCGTGTCCCGGTGCGTGCGCGCCAGCTCGGCCAGCGCCTCGGCGGTGGCGTCGAGGTCGGCGGCGAGCGGCCGCAGCGTCCGGTCGGCGACCAGCATCATCGCGGTGTCGAAGATGTCCTGGCTCGTCGAGCCGCGGTGCACGTACTCCGCCGCGCTCCCGCCGACCGCCGACGTCAGCGCCTTCACCAGGCCGACGACCGGGTTCGCGGTCGCCCGCGACCCCCGCGCCAGCTCGACGACGTCGATCCGCGCGCTGCCCGCCGCCGCCGTGATCGCGTCCGCGGCCTCGGGCGGTACCGTCCCGAGCCGCGCCTGCGCCCTCGCCAGCGCCGCCTCGGCGTCGAGCATCGCGCGCAGCCAAGCCTCGTCGCCGGTCGACGCTTCGGCCGGCGTACCGGCCCGTACCGGGGACAGAAGTCCGGAATCGGGGTCGCCGCTCATGGCGTCAGCATCGCACGCGCCCGGCCTCGGCGAATGTCACGCGGCCGCGTCTGGCACGCTCATCGCCCATGAGCAGTGCTCCGTCCACCAAGGACACCGAGGACACCGCAGGCACCGCCGACGCCGAACCCCGGGGCTTCGCCGCCGAACGGCTGACCTTCTTCTCGGACGCCGTCGTCGCCATCGCGATCACGCTGCTCGCGCTCGAGCTGCCGCTGCCGGAGGGCGCCACCAGCGCCGAACTGCTGCGTTCACTCGGCCATCACCAGTCCGAATACGTCTCCTTCCTGATCAGTTTCGTCGTGATCGGCGGCCACTGGCGCGCCCACCACCGGCTGTTCGACCACGTCACCACCCTCGACAGCCTGCTCATCCGCCTCAGCTTCGGCTGGCTGCTGACGCAGGTGGTCATGCCGTTCGCGACCAAGGTGATCGCCGAAGACGCCGGGTTCGAGTTCCGCTTCGTCTTCTACGCGCTCGTGCAGGTGGTCGCGCTGACGCTGTTCCTCTTCATGGCCCGGCGCATCCAGCGGAACCACCACTACCGCGCGGACACCCCACCTGAGCTCTTCGGCAAGGTGTACCGCGGGGTCGGCACGATGGCCGCCGCCTTCGCCGTCTCGATCCCGGTCGCCTTCTTCACGCACTGGGCCTACGCGTGCTGGATCGTCGTTCCGCTCGTGGTCAACCTCCTCGTCCGGCTCCGCCGCCGCGCGGCCGCCGCCTGAGCCGCTATTCGCCCGTCACGCCGTCGATCCGCTCGCGGACCAGGTCGGCCTGACCGCAGTGCCGCGCGTATTCGCCGATCATGCGCAGCATCAGCCAGCGCAGGGCGAACGGTTGGCCCGTGCTGCGGCGGATGCCGGTCTGGTCCAGCGAGCTCGCCGCGACGATCTCCCGTGAGCGCGCGCACTCGGCCTGCCACAGGGAGAAGGCCTCGTCCACGTCGCCGTCGAGCGAGGTGAAGTCCTGCCCCGGGTCGTCGTCGGAGTAGTACAGGTTCGGGAGGTCCTCGCCGGCGAACTGGATCCGGAACCACCAGCGTTCGACGCCGGTGAGGTGCCGCAGCAGCCCGTGCAGGGTCAGCGTCGACGGTGGAACCGAGCGTTCGGCCAGCTGTCCGGGGTCCAGACCGGCGCACTTGAGCTCGAAAGTGCGCCGGTAGTAGTCGAGGCTCTCGGTGAGGGCCTGCCGCTCGTCGGCGAGCGGTGTCGGGTCTTCGCGGGGGCCGGTCAAGCGGGCCGGCGCCGCGACCGGGGTGCTGTGTTCGGTCATGTGCGGAGCGTGCCACGGGGGTCCGACAATTTTCGGGGCGCCGGGGTGTCCGGTGATCGGGCAACGCCCCGGAAACCCCAGTTCAGACACGGTTTCGAGAACCAGGTAACGAATTTCGGGGGCGGCCGATCTGATCTTCGTCACCCCCGCTGCGCACACCGGTTCCCCACGGTCTCCAGCGGTACCCCTCGGTTCGGAACCAGGAGATCAAGACATGCAGCGAACCGGACGAAGAACCGCAGTGCTGGCCGCGCTGACGACCGCGGCCCTGATCGCGGCCCCCGCCGTCGCGTCCGCGGCGCCCTCGCCCAGCTCGATCGACGTCAGCGCGACCACCGTGCACGCGGGCGACACGCTCACGGTCACCGAGCAGCTGTACAACCCGACGGACTTCACGGTCACCGGCGCGAAGGCCGCGCTCTACGCCAAGGAGAAGCCGGTCGTCGACCTGCTGAACCTGGTCTCCTGCACCGGCGCGATCGCGTGCTCGCCGTACCTCAGCAGCTTCCGCGGCGGCGTCGGCGACCTGGGTGCCGGCGAAAGCAAGACGGTGACGTTCACCTTCCGGGTGAAGGAGGACGCCGAGCCCGGCCAGTTCACGCTGCAGCACCAGTTCGCCGGCGACAACTACGCGTTCGGCGTCGAGGACGGCCCGGCCCTCACGATCGCCGCGCCGGACGAGGCCGACGTCAAGGTCGCGCTGACCGGCACCGCGCGCCCCGGCCTGGTCGCCCGCGTCGACTACGTGATCACGGTGTCGAACACCGGCCCGGCGACCGCGACCGGCGTCCGCGTGACGGCCAACGCGGGTTCAGGCCGCACGGTCACGTCACTGACCGGCTGCACCCGCTCGGGCACGGCCCTGACCTGCGCGATCGGCAACGTCGCCCCGGGCGCGACGGCTACGGCGAAGTTCAGCTCCGAGGGCGGCTTCTTCGCCTGGGGCGCGTTCACGGCCACGGCCGAGCGAGCGGCGAGCGCCCCGGCCGACCCGGCCGCGGCCAACGACAAGGCGTCGAAGAAGTGCACGGCCTACACCGGTCTGTTCGTGCAGTGCTGACGTTCGTCCACTGAGGAGCGTCACAACCTGAAGGCCGCCGAGCGGGCGCGTTGCCGCACCGCTTCGGCGGTCTCTTCAATTGTCTGGTCGGTCGTGTCCATGACGTTCCGTTCGAGCTCACCCAGCGCGGAGAACGCGGCGTGCATGGCCTTGAGAGGCTCGACGTCGGTCAGCTCCGGGGCACTGCGCGCGGTCCCGCGCGCGAGGGTGACCTCGAGGTCCGGCCGCAGGACGACGTAGAAGAGGTCCAAACCGCCCCGCTTCGCGGCAGCGCGGAACGGCTCCAGCGCCCACGGCCCGACCACACCGTCGAGAACCACGTCGTAACCACCGCGCGCGTACCCACAGGCGGCCTCGGCGATCACCCCGAGCACGACCTCGTTCTGCCGGGCGGCCTCGGGCAGGTACGGCGCCACGAACCCGGTCCGGATCCAGACGTAGAAGCTGTCGGTGTGCAGGTGCACGGTGGCCCGCGGCGCATCCTCGGTGACAAGACGGGCCACGGTCGACTTCCCGGCACCGGGCGGCCCGGTGAGGATCAGCAGGGAACCAAGCATCCCCGCATCATGGGCGGTCCACCGGCCGAGAACCAGTCTTGACCTTACGAGGGGCCTCAGCCGCACCCCGGTGTGGAGGTGCCGGACCAGGGCCTGGCTAAACTGGGGGCGCGGGCCGTTAGCTCAATTGGTAGAGCTGCGGACTTTTAATCCGTAGGTTCTGGGTTCGAGCCCCAGGCGGCCCACTCAAACTCCCTGCTCAGCGGCATCGCGCTGATGCGGGTAGTCCCCTGAGCGCTGCTGAAACGACAAGATCGCCGGGTTGCGAACCATCCCATCCCGGATTTCCACAGCCCGCCGAACGGTTTCGTGCTCGTCCCAAGCGGTGTGCCCGGCCAAGACCGCCGGCAAATGCGGCAGCAAGGCCTCGCTGATCTCCCAGGTAGCCGAGTCCCATAAGTAGGACGGGCTGTGGTCCACGGCGTAGTAAATCACCCCGTCACCGACCGGGAACGTCGGCTGGGTGAACGTCGTGGGCCGAGCCCAACTGAAACCCATGCCTTCATCGCACGAGACATCGATGATGAGGCTTCCCGAGCCGAACTCGGCGAGATCCTCCTCGATGAGAAAAGTCAGCGGTGCCGCGGTGTCCTGCAGCACGCAGTTGACCACGATGTCGTGCTCGGCGAGGAACCCGGCCAGCGGCACCCGGCCGCGGGCGGTGATCGCGTGGCTGCGGCGGAGATCGCCCGGGTTGGTCGCGTCGTGGTCGATGTGCACCATCGTCGCGGAATGAATCGGTGAGCCGACCGCGCTGAGGCCGCGGGCGGTGAGGACGTCGACGTCGTGGATCCCGTGGGCGTTCAGCGCTGTCACCGAGCCGCGCGCGGTCGCGCCGAAGCCGATCACCACGGCTCGCAGGCGGCGGCCGTAGTCGCCGGTCGAGCCGATCAGCTGCAGCGCGTGCAGCACCGAGCAGTAGCCGGCCAGCTCGTTGTTCTTGTGGAAGACGTGCAGGCCGAACGAACCGTCGCGCCGCCAGTGGTTCATCGCCTCGAAGGCGATCACCGTCAGCTTCCGGTCGATGGCCAGCTGGGTCAGCTCGACGTCCTGCACGCAGTGCGGCCAGCCCCACAGCACCTGGCCGGGCCGCAGCTCGGCGACGTCCTCGCGAAGCGGCTTGGCCAGCAGCACGACGTCGCACTCGGCGATGAGCTGCTCGCGGGTGCGCAGGCCCGCGACGAGGCCCGCCAGGTGCTCGTCGGGCACGCCGAAGGGTTCGCCGTAGCCGAGTTCGAGGTAGATGCTCTCCCGGAGACCGGCGTCGATCCGTTCGAAGTGGCGTGGGTGGATCGGCCGTCGCCGTTCGTTCTCTTTCCGTGAACGCGCGATGACGCCGAGACTGAGCTGGTGCACGGTGGCCCCTTTGCTAGAACCCAGTCTTAACACACTCCGCGAGATCGTCGTGTACGCTGAGTGGTGTCCGAGAGCATTTCGTGCGCGAGCGGTCGAGCCTGCGCCGTCCTCGGCCCCAATCCGGTCGATGTCGACAGCCGGAGACGGGAGCGCCGACATGCCGTCGGGCTCGAACAATCCATCCACTTCACGCCTGTCGCTGAAGCCGGCGGCGCCGGCCACCGGACACGTCGACGGCGCGTGGTGGCCCCGCAGCCGTGACCTGGCCGCCGAACTGCCCGCGCTGCTCGCAGCGGTGGCCGATCGGCTGGGTCGGATCGACCGCGTGACCTACCACCTCGCGGACTGGCCGGCCTCGCAGCGGCGGATCGTCGTCGGCGGCAACGTCGTCCGGCTCGAAGGATTCCGGTCACAGGAGCCCGGAAGCCTGACGGTGATCGGCTGGGACCGGCATCGGCTGACGGTGCAGGTCATCCCGCCGGAAACCGGCCCCGACGCCGCGCAGAGCGTTCTCACGCGCGCCGCGGAGCCGACCGAGGGTGGCGTACCGCTGCCCGCCTGACACACGCCACTCCCGTGGCGTCCACGAAAGGATCCACGATCACTCACTCCACAATGGACAGTTCGCTGTTCAGCCACCCCGTCACCGAGGAGCCCCGGCCCGGAGCGGTCACCGCACCCCAGGGTGAGCGGTACGGAGGTCTGTTCCGCCAGCCGGTGTACGCCCCGGAACCGCGTTCCGAAGAGGCGATCGAACCCGGGCCGCAACGCCGGTCCGGCACGCGGGGACACGACCCGTCCGGGCGCCGCACCAACTGGTGACCCGCAAGCCCGTGGTCGTCTCGGCCACGGGCTCGTTAGGCTCAGCTGATGGACGCGCCCCGACGGCTCATCGTCGTCCGCCACGCCAAGTCGGACTGGTCGGACGGCCTCCCCGACCACGATCGTCCCCTGGCGCCCCGCGGGCTCCGGGCTGCGCCGAAGCTCGGCCG
This sequence comes from Amycolatopsis lexingtonensis, assembly GCF_014873755.1. Taxonomy (NCBI): domain Bacteria; kingdom Bacillati; phylum Actinomycetota; class Actinomycetes; order Pseudonocardiales; family Pseudonocardiaceae; genus Amycolatopsis; species Amycolatopsis lexingtonensis. The sequence continues at coordinate 6,958,381 of NZ_JADBEG010000001.1, read as the reverse complement.
CTGGCTCGTCGACGCCGGCTACGTCCCCGAGCTCGTCTTCTGCTCCACCGCTCGCCGTACGCGCGAGACCTGGCAGCACGTCGCCGGAGAACTCCCCGCCGCACCGCCTGTGACGTTCGACGAAGACCTCTACGGCGCCGACGTCCCCGAACTGCTGAACGCCGCGAGCCAGACGCCACCCGAAGTCACCACCGTCGCCCTCGTCGGGCACGAGCCCGGGGTCAGTGACCTGACCCTGCACCTGGCCGGGCACGGCGACGACACCCGCGACGTCCAGGTCAAGTTCCCGACCGGTGCCGCCGCCGTGCTCGAGACCACCGATCCCTGGGACGCACTCGCCACTGCCGAACTCGTCGCTTTCTTCCGGCCTCGCGACGCCTGAACATCCCGGAGAAAAGGGGCCCGGTCACGTGAACCGCTCCCCGGAAGTTGGACTGGGAATCCAGTTCCGACTTTCCGGGGAGCGGTTTGGTGTATCCAGGAAGTTCGTTGTCTGAGCAGCAGCGGGAGTCCGCTGTTGCGTTGTTCGAGGCCGGGTATGGCGCGAAGGTGGTCGCGACCCGGTTGGGCGTGTCGCCGATGGCGGTGCGACGCTTGCGTGATCGTTGGAGGTTGCGGAGCGCGGGAGCGCTGATGAGGGAGCCGGGTAAGCGGTCGTTCACCTTCGAGTTCAAGCGTGAGGTCGTGCGCCGGTTCGTCGATGGTGAGGCGTCGGCGATGGAGCTGGCGCGTGAGCATGATCTGTCGTCGCCGAAGCTGGTGGAAAACTGGGTCAGGGTGTACCGGCGTGAGGGCGAGGACGCGTTGCGGCCCAAGCCGAAAGGCCGGCCGGGCAAGCCGGTTGACCCAGCCGGGCTCAGCGAGCTGGATCGCCTGCGGCAGGAGAACCTGGAGTTGTCGGCGAAGGTGGCGTTGCTGGAAAAATTGCGGGCCTTGAAGGAGCAGGGGCGAGGGTGAAAACCCAGGTCATCGCCACCCTCAAGGCCGAGTATCCGCTGGCGGTGCTGCTGGCGGCCGCCGGGCTGGCACGCTCGACGTTCTTCTACCACCAGGCCCGGCTGACCCGGCCCGACCCGCAGGTCGAGCTGAAGGCGGCGGTCACCGAGCAGTTCGAGGCCGCCCGCGGCCGCTACGGGCATCGGCGTGTGCACGCGATGCTGCGCCGCGGGGGCTGGCGGGTAGCTAAGAAGACGGTGTTGAAGCTGATGAACATGCTGGGCCTGTTCTGCCAGGTCCGGCGGCCGCGCCGCTATCGGTCCTGGCTCGGGCAGATCGGCACGGTCGCGGCCAACGTGCTGGATCGCCAGTTCACCGCGGCGGCTCCGGACACGAAATGGGTCACCGACGTGACCGAGTTCCGTATCGGCGACCGCAAGGTCTACCTGTCCCCGGTGATCGACTTGTTCGACCGATCCGTGATCGCCTACAGCCATGGCCCGTCCCCGAGTTTGGAACTGACGAACTCGTCGCTGCGCGCGGCGATCGCGACCCTCGACGGCGCCGCCAGGCCGTTGGTGCACTCCGACCAGGGGTTCCAGTACCAGCACGTCTCCTGGCGGAGGTTGATCGAGGACGCGGGCCTGGCCCAGTCGATGTCCCGGCGAGCGAACTGCCTGGACAACTCCATGGCCGAGAACTTCTTCGGTCATTTGAAGGAAGAACTGTTCCACCACAACAGCTTCGACACCGTCGAGGAGTTCACCGCCGAGCTGGACGAGTACATCGACTGGTACAACACGATCCGCATCTCGACCACGCTTGAAGGCCTGAGCCCGGCCGAATACCGAGCCCAGGCCCTCAAGCCCTAGCTTTACCTAGCCAGTCCAACTTCCAGGGGTCAGTTCACACGCGACCGGGCCCCTTTTGCCGTCAGGAATCAGACTCCGGCCACCTGCGAAATCCAGCTGCGATAGCGCGTGATGTTCGTGTATGCGGTGTTGTTCACCCGGTCGCTGGTCGACGCGACGCCGACCTGGCGCCCGGAGGCGAACATCGGACCGCCCGAGTCGCCGCCGGCGGTGATGCCGTCGACGCGGTTCGCGCAGACCGCGACCCCGCCGGTGTAGTCGCTGCAGCCGATCGAGTTGACCCGGACCGTCGCGACCTTCAGGTACCGCGACTGGCAGTTGATCTCGGAGCCGCACTGGCTGGTCGCGCCCCAGCCGTAGACCGAGACGTTCTGCCCGACCGCGACGTCACCGACGCTGCCGAGCGGCGAGTACGTCGCGCTGACCGAGGTCGTGAGCTTGACGATCGCCAGGTCGGCGGCGCCCGGGTAGCGCGTGATGGTGGAGCCGGTGGCCATCGTGCCGCCGCTGGTCTGGTCCAGGCTGCCGATCCGGAACGTGTAGGTGCCGGAGCTGCTGACGCAGTGCTTGGCGGTGAGGATGTACTGCGGCGCGATGATCGTCGCGGTGCAGTTCTGCTGGCCGTTCACGAACAGCCGGGCCGCCCAGGGGCCGCTCGTTGCGGTACTGCCGCCGATGATCGACGGCTGGGCCTGCGGGGTGCTGTCGGCGGACGCGGGGCCGCCGAGGCCGACGACGGCCAGTGCGGTGCTCGCGGCCAGCAGGACGAACTTGCCGAATTTCACGCTCACTCCTTTCACGCGGGGGAGAACCGCGTGGGGGGAAAGCCGGTGGGGACCGAACGACAAGAGTGTCCGAGTTTTGGGGGAATGTCCGGAACCGACGAAAGTCGCCGGTCGAATCCGTATTTATTGTCCTCGCGGGGCCTACGTGCAGTTCCCGTACTGTTAGGCCGCGATCTTGGCCGGCGAGGACTTGCGCAGCCAGTACAGCCCGATGACGGGCAGGACGAGCGGGATGAACAGGTAGCCCTCGCCGTAGACCGACCAGACGGTCGGGTGGCGGAAGGCGGCCGCGTCGACCAGGCTCAGCGTGCCGATGGTCAGCACGCCCAGCAGCTCGATCGAGCAGGCCACGAGGGCCACGCGCCACCAGCCGTCACCGCGGCGGGCCAGCGCGATCGTCGCGACGATGTAGACGACCGCGGCGAACGCCGAGAGCAGGTAGGCCAGCGGGGCTTCGTGGAACTTCGTGCCGATCTGGACGCCGGCCCGCGACGTCGCGGCCAGCGCGAAGATCGCGTACACGGCGACGAGCACGCGTCCGGGGCCGGAGGCCGTCCTACGCTGTTGCTCCACTCCACACCTCGTTCAGTCGCAGCACCATCACCGGGATGGCCAGGCACGCGATGCCCAGCACCGCCGTGCTCGAGCGGCTCCGCTCGGCCAGCGCCCAGGCGGCGCCGACCGGCAGCACGACGAGGCTGCCGATCAGGTAGGCCAGATAGGTCGCCAGGCTGCCGGGGTGTGCACCGCCGGCGAGCAGCACGATGCCGATCACCAGCTGCGCGACCAGCAGCAGTTCCAGGACCGCGAGCGCGATCAGGAGGGGGTTGTCCGGCAGCCGGTTGCGCGCCGACTGGATGAAGCTCCACAGCGCGACGAGCGCGGCGGCCACAGCGACCGTCACGGCGAATCCGAAGATCACCCGTTCCTCCTTCCGCTCGCCGGGCGCCAACTTACTCCGTGGTACCGGCGGGGCCGTCCGCCGAGGTGCCGCGGCGTGGCGCGGGCCACGTCATGCTCCACTGTGGACGATTCCGGGATCACGTGACCGGCGGCTACCGGGTGAAATGATCACCGTGCCGCCTTGATGGCATTCTGCCAATTCGGCGGGTTATTCCGTTCGGCCCTTGTGTGGACCTGCGGGAATGGCGTAAAAATCTTCGTGTTACACCACTATGGAGTGGTGGGCTGTCCGGTAAAAATCACCCTCGGTTCAGCTGTCGACGGACAACTGACCTTTTTGCCTACCTCGGATAGCCCAGTTGAACCCCCGGGTTGGCGGATTGGCCCAGGGCTGTTCGGCATGGGGGAATATTCCTTGTCCCGGGGTCGCGGTGCCCGGGGGGATCGCACGGAGGGGTATCCCGGATGGACCTGCGCTACGAAGCATATTGCTTCGCCGACCCGTTGTTCTACGACGAACAAGCGGAAATCGGCACGCCGGTCGACGAATTCGCTTCGGCGCTGCCGGCGCCGTCCGGCTGGGTCACCGCCGACCGCGGAGTCTGGCGCATGCTGCACCCCCGCGGTCAGGTTCTCCCCGGTCAGGGCTGGAAGATCCACGTTTCCGCCGGTCTGGACAACGCTCGGCGCGTACTCGAGCAGGTCCACGAGTACTGCCTCGAGCACCGCATCCCGTACAAGCACCTCCGCTCGATGCTGACCCTGCTCGCCCGGAATTCGAAATACGCGCCGCGGGACGGCAGCGCCAAGCTGGTGACGATTTACCCGCCGGACGACCGGCAGCTCGAGCGGGTTCTCGAAGACCTCTCGACTCGGCTCGAGGGTGAGCACGGCGCCTATATCCTGAGCGACCTCCGATACGGTGACGGACCCCTCTACGTGCGTTACGGAGGATTCACCGAGCAGTGGGTCGAACACGACGGCAACCGCGTCCTCGCGATCCGCAAGCCGGACGGCCGGCTCGTCCCCGACAAGCGGGAGCCGACGTTCTCCGTCCCCGATTGGGTGAAAATTCCGGCATGTTTGCGGAGTAGTGTCGCCGCGCGTAAAGCGGGCGACCCGAGTCAATTCCGCTACCGGGTGATGAGGTCCCTGCATTTCTCGAACGGGGGCGGCGTCTACGTCGCGGAGCCCAAGGAGGGCGGCGACGAGGTCGTCCTCAAGGAGGCCCGCCCGCACGCCGGCCTCGACAAGGCAGGGGTCGACGCCGTCGAACGGCTCCGCCGCGAGCACGACGTCCTCGACCGGCTGGCCGGCGTCCCCGGGGTGCCGAAGGTCCTCGAGCGGTTCACGGTCTGGGAGCACCACTACCTGGCGATGGAGTACCTGCCCGGCCGCTCGCTGGGCAGCTGGCTGGCCTACAACTACCCGCTGACCAGGCGCGGGACGACGGCCGCCGACCTCGCCGACTACGCCCGGCGCGCGCTCGACGTCATCGACGGCGTCGAGAAGACGATCGAGGCCATCCACGCCCGCGGTGTCGTCTTCGGCGACCTGCACCCGCTGAACATCCTGATCGACGACGACGGCCGGATCTCCCTGATCGACTTCGAAATGGCCTTCGACGTCGAGTCCGGCGACCGCCCGGCGCTGGGCGCGCCCGGGTTCCGCGCCCCGGCCGACCGCACCGGCTTCGAGATCGACGAGCACGCGCTCGCGGCGTTGCGGCTGTGGCTGTTCCTGCCGCTGTCCCAGCTGATGGAGCTCGCCCCGGCCAAGCTGCCCGGCATCGCGGAGTTCGTCGAACGCCGGTTCGCGCTCCCCGCGGGCTACGCCGACGCCGCGGTCGCGGTGCTGGCCTCGCGTACGGCTCCTGCGCGGTCGGTGCCGGTCCACACCGAGCTCGACCAGGAGAAACCGGACTGGCCGCTGGTCCGCAAGCAGATCGCCGAGGCGATCCTGGCGAGTGCGACCCCCGAGCGTGAGGACCGGCTGTTCCCCGGCGACATCGAGCAGTTCAGCGTCGGCGGCGCCTGCTTCGGCGTCGGTGCCGCGGGCGTGCTGCACGCCCTCGACGTCAGCGGCGCCGGCCGGTTCCCCGAGCACGAGCGCTGGCTGATCGATTCGATCCGCCGCGACCCGCCGACGCGGCCCGGTTTCTACGACGGCAGCTACGGCATCGCCTACGTGCTGGAGAACTTCGGTCACCACGGCGAGGCCACCCGGCTGCTGGCGTCGTCCGCGCGGCTGGTCGAGCAGACGACCGACCACGGCCTCGAAGGCGGTCTCGCCGGTATCGGGCTCGCGATGCTGCACTTCGCGACGGTCCGCCAGGACAACGAGTTCGGCCGCCAGGCGCTGGCCACGGCGGTCCGGCTGGCCGAGGCGCTGGAGACGGCGCCGCCGCCCGGCAACTTCGCCCGCGCCGGCCTGCTGTCCGGCTGGTCCGGGCCCGCTCTGCTGTTCACCCGGCTCTTCGAGCGGACCGGCGAGCCCGCCTGGCTGTCCTTCGCCGACCAAGCGTTGACCCGCGACCTCGAGGAGTGCGTCGAGACCGACGACGGCTCACTGCAGGTTCGCGACGGCGCGGCTCGCACGCTGCCTTACGCCGGTGTCGGCAGCGCCGGCATCCTCCTGGTCGCCGAGCAGCTGGCGCGGCACTGCCCGGACGCCAACGCCTGCGAGAGCCTCCCCGCACTGCGCGAATCGTGCCGCGGCGAGTTCGTGATCCACCCGGGCCTCCTCCTCGGCCGGTGCGGACTGGCGGTCGCGCTGGGCATGGACCCGAACCCGTCGCCGCCGATCCGCGCGGCGATCGACCTGCACCTGGCGCGGCTGTCCTGGTACGCGGTCCCGTTCAAGGGCGGCCTCGCGTTCCCCGGCAACCAGCTGCTGCGCCTGTCGATGGACGTCAAGACCGGCGGCGCGGGAATCCTCCTGGCACTTGCCGCCCTCCTGGACGGCAAGGAGGTGCTGCCCCTCCTGGGCGGCACGCCGTCCCCCCAGACCTCCGGTCGCTGACCGGCGGAGCCGAGGAAACCGAAGGAAGGAACACCGATGGAACTCGTTCTGGAGCTGCAGGCAATGGAGACCCCCGAGGTGCTCGACGGCGGCCACGGTGGCGGTCACGGCGGCGCGTCGAACCTGAGCTTGCTCGCCGCCTGCGCCCACAGCTCCATCAGCCTGCTGACCTGCTACCACTGACCTGGCGGTCCGCCGGCGAGTAGTGCCGAGGTGAACGGTGCGGGAGCGGCACAGGCCAAGTGCGCCGCTCCCGCACGTTCATTCTGCGCTCCGGCACCGCCCCGGCGGTACCTGTCCGAAGGAGTGAGATGCGCGGCCCCGCCGATCGGCTGCTGGTCAAGGTGGCCGGCCTCGACCGCTTCCGCTTGGCCGCCGTCGTGGTCACCGCGCTGGTCGCCACCGCGGCCGGCCTCCTCCTGCCCGGCGCGCTCGCGGCCGCAGTGGACGCGGTGGTCGCGGGCCGCCCGAGCGGGCGCGAAGTCTCGTGGCTGCTGCTGGTCGGCGGAGCGGAGATCACGGCCGACGTCGTCGGCGGAATCCTGACGACCCGCCTGACCGCGACGGCGTCCGCCTGGCTCCGGCGAACTTTGTCGGACAAGCTGTTCGCGCTGGGCGCCCGTTCCCGCTTCGCGGAGGGCGACGCGATCAGCCGCCTCACCGGCGACTGCACGGGCGCGGGCGGCATCGTGAGGATCGTCGTCCAGTGCGGCTCGACGCTGATCATCTCGTCCGGCGCGGTCGTCCTGCTCGCCCTGCTGGACTGGCGGCTGGCGCTGGTCTTCCTGGGCAGCATCCCGTTCGCTTTGCTGCTCGCGCGGAGTCATTTGCGCCGCACCGCCGACGACGTTCTCACCTATCAGCAGGTGTCCGGCGAACTCGCGGCCCGCATGGTCGACGCTGTCGCCGGCCTCCGCACCATCGCCGCGTCCGGCACAGCCGATCGTGAGGCGGAGCGCGTCCTACGCCCGCTCCCGAAGCTGACGCTCGCCGGACAGGGCCTGTGGCGCACCCAGGCCCGGATGGTCTGGCGCGCCGGCCTGCTGACCCCGGCGGTCGAGTTGTCCGTGCTGGCCGCCGCCGGCTTCGGCGTGCTCGACGGCCGGCTCAGCGTCGGCGACGTCGTGGCCACGCTCGGCTACGTCGCCCTCGCTCTCGGCCTGATCACCCAGATCCCGCTGCTCACGACGTTGTCGCGGGCGCGCGGCTGCGCCGAACGGCTCGTCGAGGTCCTCGACGAGCCCGAACCCGTGCCCGGCAAGCTCCCGCTCCTGCCCGGCGACGGCACGGTGGAGCTCTGTCAGGTCGGCGTCACGGCCGCGCTCGCCGAGATCGACCTGCGCATCGACGGCGGCACCTACGTCGCGTTCGTCGGCCGCTCGGGCTCGGGCAAGTCGGTGCTGGCCGGGGTGGTCGGTGGGCTGATCGCGCCCAACGAGGGCCAGGTCGTCCTCGACGGCCGCCCGCTCGAGCGCATCCGTCCCGAGGAACTGCGCGCGGTCGTGGGCTACGCGTTCGAGCGGCCCGTCCTGCTCGGCACCACGGTCGCCGACGCGGTCGGCTACGGCTCGTGGGCCGGCGAGTCCGCTATCCGGGCCGCCTGCCGGACTGCGCAGGTCGACGAAGTGGTCGTCCGCCTGCCCTCGGGCTACCGAACGCCGCTGACCGAAACGCCCCTCTCCGGCGGCGAGGCCCAGCGGCTCGGGCTGGCCCGGGCGATCGTGCACAACCCGCGCGTCTTGATCTTCGACGACGCCACGGCCAGCCTCGACACGGTCACCGAGGCGGCGGTCGAGCGCGCGTTGGCTGAGGTGCTCCCCGGACGCACACGCGTCGTCGTGACCCATCGGGCCGCCACTGCTGCCCGCGCAGACCTGGTGGTCTGGCTCGAGGAAGGTCGGATCCGCGCGGTCGCCCCGCACGCCGTCCTTTGGGGAGAGCCGGGCTACCGGGGTGTCTTCACGGAGGACGACGAGTGAGCCTGCGCAGGCTGTACTGGGCCGCCCTCGCCGGGCAATGGCGCGGCGGTGTCGTGCTGCTGGTTTGTTCGCTGCTCGAAGGCGTACCGGCTTTCTTTTCGGGACGACTGGTCGAGCTGTCCGTCGACCGCGGCTTCGCGGTCGGCGACCCGGCGGCAGGCCTCGGCTGGCTGACGTTGTTCGGCTTGGCCGCCTTGCTCGGCGCGTTCGGTGCGCGGATGGTCTGGCACCAGCTCGGCAAGGTCGTCGAACCCCTGCGCGACGCTCTCGTGACGGCCGTCGTCCGCGGCGTGCTGCACGACGACTCCCCACCGCGCAACCGACCGGACTCCAGCGGCGTCGCCCGGATCACCCAGCACGTCGAGGTCGTGCGCGACGCGACCGCCGGTCTGCTCGTACAGGCCCGCGGCATGCTGGTGACGACGACGTCCGCGCTCGCCGGCCTCATGACCGTCGCTGGCGCGCTCGTGGCGCCGGTCGCGCTGCCGGTGATCGTTGCGTTGGCTGCCTTCGTCTGCCTCCTGCCGTCGCTGGCTCGCCGCCAGCGCGCGCTGGCGCTGGCCGACGAGCACACGGCAGCGACGGCGGGCGCGTCGCTGTCCGGCATGCGCGACATCGTGGCCTGCGGTGCGCAACCGGTCGCCGCACTGGCGATGTACGACGCGGTCGACGCTCAGGCTGACGCGGCAATCCGCGTGGCTCGCTCGAGCGCGCTCCGGGCACTGGTGATCTCGCTCGGTGGGTTCGTTCCGCTGCTTCTCGCGCTCGCCCTGGCACCGGGGTTGGTAGTTAGCGGAGAGCTGACCGCCGGCGCGGCCCTGGGCGCGCTCGTCTACCTGGCCACGACGATGCAGCCGGCCCTTCGCGGCCTGGCGGCCACAGCCGGCACCGTCGTCCTGCGCCTGCTCGTCGCCCTTCGCCGGTTGGCGGAGACGGCCGAACTGCCCGATGTCGTCGACGGCACGGCGATTCCGCGCGGCATCGACGTCCGGGTGCATGGCCTGACGTTCAGCTGGGGTGCGTCGGCTGAACCCGTGGTCCGTGGTCTGGACCTGGGACTGCGGCCGGGGGAGCACCTCGCCGTCGTCGGGCCGAGTGGCATCGGCAAGTCGACATTGGCCGGCTTGCTCACCGGGATGCTCGCGCCGCAGGAGGGCCGCGTGCTGCTGGGCGGCGTCCCGGTGCGGGACGTGCCTGCCGCTTTGCGCCACGAACTGGTGGCGCTGATCCCGCAGGAGGCGTATGTCTTCGCGGGAACGGTGCGGGACAACGTGAGCCTGTTCGCCCCGTCAGCTTCGGACGACGACCTGTCGTCCGCGGCCGACGCGGTGGGCGCGGGCGCGCTACTGCGGCGCTTGGGCGGCCTCGACGCCGAAATCGGTCACGGCGGCGAAGGTGTCTCCGCGGGCGAAGCGCAGCTGCTCGCGTTGGCCAGGGTGTACGCCAGTGCGGCGCAAGTGGTGATCCTCGATGAAGCGACCTCCCATCTCGACCCGGTGGCGGAAGCCCGCGCGGAGCGGGCCTTCGCCGCGCGGGGTGGTGTTCTGGTGGTGATCGCGCACCGGCTTTCTTCGGCGTTGCGCGCGGATCGCGTGCTCGTCGTGGACGGGCGCGAAACCGCGGTGGGCAGCCATGCCGAACTGGTGGCCAGGTCGGCGCGGTACGCGCAGCTCATGCAGGCTTGGGCGACACCGGTGCCCGACCATGCGGCCACCGGTGCCCGCCCGACTGCTGACGCAGGTGGTGAACCGGCGGGTACCTCGACCGGTTCGCCCGTGGGCGGTGGTGCGGCCGTTGGCGGGGCGCCTTCCGGCAACGGCCACACCACACTGAGTCCCTCCGTGGACGATGGAGCCGCGACCACCGGCGGGGCGCCTGCCGGCGGCGGTTCTGCGGCCACCGTGGGGCTGTCAGCCGGACACGATTCCCGGTGCCACCGGATCGACGCCTAGGTCGCCATCCGTGTCGCGAGCCGCACGTGTCAGCCGAGAGCTCGTCCACTGTGGACTTATCTCTGTGCTCCTTGAGCTTATCTCCGTCGGGAGGCCGGGGAAGCCCTTGATTTCAATCTGTGGACAACTCGACGGTTTTCGGGGGGCCTGTGGACAACTCGAGTCGAATCGCCGGTTCTGTCGGTGCCTTCGGGCATGATCGGAGGTACCAGAAGAACAAGGCGGTGCGCGTCAGCCGGGTTGCAGTGCTTCCAGTGCCTCACGCAGCTTGCCCGAGAGCGGTGTCGGCCGACGTGACTCACGGTCCACGAAGACGTGCACGAAGTGCCCTTCCGCGACCAGGGTCTCGTCGGCGGCGTACATCCCGATCTCGTAGCGCACGCTGGACTTCCCGAGGTGCGCCACCCGCAAACCGACCCGCAGCGAACCAGGAAAGGAAACCGATGAGTGATAACCGCAGTGCGACTCGACGCACAGCCCGATCACCTCCCCGGTCTCGATGTCGAGACCACCCTGCTCGATCAGCCAGGTGTTGATCACGGTGTCCATCAGCGAGTAGTGGACGACGTTGTTGACGTGTCCGTAGACGTCGTTGTCCTTCCAGCGCAGCGGAACCGTCTGCCAGTGGGGGTACCCGTTCACCACAGCGACACCGACTCGCGCAGGATGTCCGACAGGTCTTCCTCGGAAGCCTCGCGAGGAGCGGTGGCCAGCAGGCGTTGCTGCTTCAGCGTTCCCTCGACGAGGGAGTCCACATCGGACTCCGTGTAGCCGACGGCGCCGATGCCGTCCGGGATGCCGATGCGGCGCATCAGGTCGATCAGCACCGCGGGCAGGTGGTCGGCGAAGTCGCCGGGCCACTCGAAGTCGGGCGCCAGCAGGCGCGCGACACGGAGGTGGCGGTCCGGGGCCGCGTCGAAGGTGAAGCGGAACGCGGCGGGCGCGGTCAACGACACGGCCATGCCGTGCGGCACCATGGGTTCTTCGCCCGGGTAACCGTCCGGGTGGAAGTTCCTGACCTGGCCGGCGATCGGGTACGCGTTCGCGTGCGGGATGTGGACGCCGGCGTTGCCGAACCCGAGTCCGGCGAACGTCGCGGCCAAGGCCATGGCTTCGCGGGCCTTGAGGTCGGAACCGTCGCGTACGGCCGCGGGCAGGGCCCAGGACAGCAGCCGGAGGGATTGCTCGGCGAACATGTCGGCCAGGGGGTTGGAGCCGCAGTACGGAACCCGCTGTTCCGGGCGTTTGCGCTCGAACTCGGTGTACGGCTTCGCGGTGTAGCTCTCCGCGGCGTGGCAGAGGATGTCCATGCCGCTGGCGGCGGTCACGCCGGGAGGCTGGCTGACCGTCAGCCGCGGGTCGACGACGGCGAGGGTCGGGCGCAGGCGCAGGTGGCTGATGCCGCTCTTGACGCGCAGGGACAACACGTCGAGGACGCAGACCGTCGTGCTCTCGGAGCCCGTGCCGGTCGTGGTCGGTACCGCGACCAGCGGCCTCAGCGGGCGGTCCGGTGCGCGGCCGCCGCCGACGGGGGCGTTGACGTAGTCCATCAGGTCGCCGTCGTTGCTGGTGAGGAGGTTCGCCGCCTTGGCGGTGTCGATGGCGGAGCCACCGCCGACGGCGACGAAGGCGTCGTACGGGCCGGTTCCGCGGGCGAAGTCAACCGCCTTCTGCATGCTGACATCGGTGGGCTCGACGTGTACGCCGTCGAAGATCTCGGTCTCGATGCCGTAGCCGGTGATGCCGTCGGCGATGCGGCGCGGCCAGCCGGTCGCGGCCACTTGCGGGTCGGTCAGAACGAGCACTCGGTGGGCGCCGTACTGCGTCAGGTCGTAGCCGATCTCGTCGCTGGCGCCGGTTCCGTACTTCAACGCCGGTGCGCCATAAGTAAAAACGGTTTCATGTTCGGTTGCGGCCAAGACTGCGGTCCTCGCTCCCTTGATCGGCTAACAGTCGGTCAAAGCGGACATTCGGCCTATCCTTGCCGGGTTTCGGCGAAGATCACTTGACTGCACTGAACGGTGCCCGCCTAAGCTCTCCTCATTAGATACCAACTGGGAGCGACCGTCGCCCAGACGGCCGTGCGGATCCTGACCGAGGCGCGTGTCCGCCGCGTTTACGCGGTGGTCGGTGAGTCCTTCCTGGAACTGCTCGACGCACTGCAACGCGAGCGGGAGATCACGCTGGTCTCGGCGCGCCACGACGCGGGTGCGGCGTTCATGGCGGAGGCGGAGGGCAAGCTCACCGAGCGTCCCGCCGTGCTGCTCGCCAGCCGGGGGCCGAGCGCGGCGAGCCTGGCGATCGGCGTCCAGACGGCGTACCAGGACGAGACCCCGATGGTCGTGCTGCTGGAGACGCCGGCGACCGAACCGGTGCCCTCGTCGTCCGGGGAGCTGCCGACGTCGGACCTGACGGCGATGTTCGAGTCGATCGCCAAGTCGACGTTGCGGGTGACGGACCCGGACAGCCTGCCCGGGCTGCTGGCGCACGCGCTGACCACGTCGCAGGAGGGGCGGCCGGGACCGGTCGTACTGGGTGTGCCCTGCGACGTCTGGGGCATGCCCTACGACGCGGCGAAGCCGATGGCGCGGGTGCGACCACCGGCCTCTGGGACGCTGGGCCGTTCGGCGGATGCCGTCGCGCAGCTGGTGGACGAGGCGAAATACCCCGTGGTGATCGTCGGCGGGCGGGCGCGATCGGCGCGGGACGAGCTGATCGCCGTGGCCGACGAGCTCGCGCTGCCCGTCTACAACGCCTTCCGGCGGCAGGACGCCTTCCCCGAGAACCACGCTCGCTACGCCGGGCACCTCGGGCTCGGCATCCCGGCCCGGCAGCTCGACGCGCTCGAGCGGGCCGACCTCGTGGTCGCGCTCGGCACCCAGCTCGACGAGGTGACCACGCAGGCGTACCGCTACCCGACGCCGCAGCAGACGCTGGTGATGGTCGGGACCGGGATCGACGTCAGCCCCAAACGGCGGGGACTCACGTTCCGCGTCGACTCCGAGGTCGAGCCGTTCCTGCGGGAACTGCGCGCGGTGGCGTCGCCGCGGACCAGGCGCGCTTCGGCGGCGAACGCGGCCGTGCACACGTTCATGACCCCGCCCGACACGAGCGGGAACACGCGGGTGCACCCGGTGGACGTCGTCCGGGCGTTGCGGAAGCTGGCGCCCGAAGACACCATCGTGACCAGCGACGCCGGCAACTTCGCGCAGTTCATGCACCGCTACTGGTGCTTCACCGCGCCGCGCAGCCAGCTCGGTCCGAGCAACGCCGCGATGGGGTACGCCGTGCCGGCCGCCGTCGCGGCGAAGCTCACCGAGCCGCGGCGGACGGTCGTGGCCATGGTGGGGGACGCCGGGACGCTGATGACGGGGCAGGAGATCGAAACCGCCGTGCGGTACCGGGCGCCGGTGATGGTCGTCGTCTTCCAGAACGGCGTGCACGGCGCGCTCGCCATGCACCAGGCGCGGACGCACGGGCGGCTGTCCGGGGTGTCCATCCCGCTGACCGACTTCGCTTCGTGGGCGCGTGGGCTGGGCGCGGCCGGATACACCGTGGACGATCGGGAAGAGCTGGAGCCGATCATCGCCAGTGCGCTGGTGCGGCAGCGGCCGTGCGTCATCGACGTGCGGACGGACCCCGATGTGGTGACCCCGGACGTCCGGCTTTCGGCGCTGCTCGGGCAGGCACGTCCGCAACCTCCCGCCCAGTAACGATTTCACTCGGTTTCAAAACGGGAAACGCCGGGAAAGTTGTGTGGTAGCACGACGAAGGCTCAGGTAGCCTGACGGTGTTCCGGTGGTGGTTCGCCGCTGAACCTTCCCGGCCGGGTCCCGGCGGGAGACAACCGGTTTCTGTCGGTGCCGCATGGCACCATCACGGTCATGACCCGCGCCGAAGCGGGCAGGGAACGAGGGGAGTTTCGACGTGACCGATCACCAGCACGCATCCGAACCAGCGCGGAAGTCCTCCGGCGTCGTACCGGTGCTGTTCAGCGCCTCCGCCGAGGCGCACGACGACGCCGTGGTCGCCGCCGAGCACGACACGGCCTGGCGTTCGCCGTTCTCCGCGGAGGGGCTGCGCCCGGCGAGTGGCGAATAGCTCACCCCGCACGGGTGAAGAGCGCTTGTCCGGCCTGGTCAAGGTGTGCTTTACTGCTGAAGGTCTCGATTTTTGTGTTCGTGTTGAGTCACGCTCGCAGAACTCAGCGGGCGTAGTGTCTCCTCGCCGAGGAAGCAAACCGTCCGGGTGCTGACCCGGGTCGCCGAAGTGGCTTCCTGTTTTGGTGTTACACATGGAGATTTTTAATGACTCAGGGCACTGTGAAGTGGTTCAACTCCGAGAAGGGGTTCGGCTTCATCACCCCCGACAACGGTGGCGGCGACGTCTTCGTTCACTACAGCGAGATCCAGGGTAGCGGCTTCAAGAGCCTCGAGGAGAACGCTCGCGTCGAGTTCGAGATCGGCCAGGGCCAGAAGGGCCCGCAGGCCACGTCGGTCACCGTGATCTGACTTTGATCTTGGGGAAGGGCCGTCACCCGTTCGGGGTGGCGGCCCTTTTCGTATGCTGCGCACCATGATCGAGCACGGCTACACCGTCTCCGGGATGAGCTGCGGCCACTGCGCGCAGTCGGTCACCGAAGAACTCACGGCGCTGCCCGGAGTGACCGAAGTGGACGTCGACGTCCCGACCGGCCGGGTTGTCGTGCGCGCCGGGGCCGCGCTGGCCGAAGACGACGTCCGGAGCGCGGTCGAAGAGGCCGGTTACACCTACCAGGGTGCCGTCAGCCTCGTCCCGTAGCTTTCCGCCGCAGGCTGCGCCCGGTTGGTTTTTCTCCAGGTTGGACTGTCCACTGGAGATCACCCGGGTGACGTTCGACGCTTCGTGAGCACCGCTCGGCACTGCAACGGCCTGCAACCCTTCCTTCCGCGCCGCCCGCGGAGTCTCCTGTTCTCCGGTGAAGTATCAGGAGGTCAGGTGGGTGAAACGGTGGCGGGGATCGTCGCGAATCCGGCTTCGGGACGGGACATCCGCCGGCTGGTCGCGCAAGCTTCGGTGTTCCCCACCGCGGAGAAGGCGAACATGGTCCAGCGGCTGCTGGCGGCGTTCGCCGTCACCGGGCTCGACCGGGCCCTCGTCTCGACCGACCTCGGCGGGATCTCCGCCGCGGTCCTGCGGGCGCTCGGCCGGGGCGGGACCTGGCCCGTCGTCGACTTCTGCGAGGACGACCCGCTCACCGGCACCGCGGCCGACACGACCAACGCCGTGCGGCGGATGGTCGAAGCCGGGGCCGGGGTCATCGTCGTCCTCGGCGGGGACGGGACTGCCCGCGTCGCCGCCGCGGCCTGCGAAGACGTGCCGATCATCGCGCTTTCGACCGGGACCAACAACGCGTTCCCGCAGATGCGGGAGGCGACCGTCGCCGGCCTGGCCGCCGGGCTGATCGCGACCGGGCAGATCGACCCCGACCTCGTCACGCACCGGGTCAGCGTGCTGGAAGTCGTCACGAAAGCACGTCGCGAGATCGCGCTCGTCGACGTCTGCGTGTCGCTGAGCAAGCACATCGGAGCGCGGGCGCTGTGGGACCCGGCGACGCTCACCGAGCTGTACTGCACCTTCGCCGAGCCGGACGGCATCGGCCTCTCGAGCGTTCCAGGCCAGCTCTGTCCCAGCCCGCGATCCAGCCCGGACGGCGTCGCGCTGCAGCTCGGGCCGGTCGGGGAGACGCCGTACGTCGTGCAGGCGCCGATCGCGCCCGGGCTCGTGCGGCCCGTCGGGGTGCGGGGGTGGGGCGTCCTGCGGCCCGGCGTGCGCGTCGACCTGGCCGCGGCCGGCGGGGTCATCGCGCTCGACGGTGAGCGCGAACTCGAGCTGAAGCCGGGCGAGAGCGCGTTCGTCGAGCTCAAACCGGACGGGCCGTGGTGCGTCGACGTCCGGGCGGCGATGGCGGAAGCGGCGCGGAAAGGGCTGTTGCGCGCGGAAACCGAGCACAGGAAGGAACGTCGCAGATGACGGACACCCTGCGGGAGGCGTACCGCGTGATGCGCACCATCCGGGCCTTCGAAGAGCGGGTGCGCCAGGAGTGCGTGAGCGGCGAAATCCCCGGGTTCGTGCACGTCTACGCCGGTGAGGAGGCCTCGGCCACCGGGGTGTGCCTCCACCTCGACGACCGTGACGCGATCGCCGGCACCCACCGGGGTCTCGGCCACTGCATCGCCAAGGGCGTCGACGTCCACGCCATGATGGCCGAGATCTACGGCCGCAAGACCGGGGCCTGCCACGGCAAGGGCGGCTCGACGCACATCGCCGACCTCGCCAAGGGCATGTTCGGGGTGAACGGCATCGTCGGCGGTGGCCCGCCGCTCATCTGCGGCACCGCGCTCGCCGCGAAACAGCAGAACACTGGCGGTGTCGGCGTCGCGTTCTTCGGCGACGGCGCCGGCAACCAGGGTGCGACGCTGGAGGCGCTGAACCTCGCGGCCGCCTGGAACCTTCCCGCGATCTTCGTCGCCGAGAACAACGGCTACGCGGAAGCGACGTCGAGTGCCTGGTGCGTCGCGTCGGACAACATCGCCGACCGGGCCGCCGGGTTCGGCGTGCCGGGCGTGATCGTCGACGGGTTCGACTTCTTCGCCGTCCACGAAGCCGCCGGTGAGGCCGTCGAACGCGCCCGCGAAGGCGGCGGGCCGACGCTGATCGAGGTCAAGTTCACCCGCTGCTTCGCGGGCCTCGACTGCCTCGAACGGTTCCGGGCCCGCGTCACCGACCGCGGTGAGCTGGGCGAACCGGTCCTGGACGACATCGACGCCGAAGTCGCGAAGCTGATCGAGGACGCCGTCTCGGCGGCGAAGGCCGCGCCGAAACCCACGAGGGAAGACCTCGAGACCGACGTCTACGTGACGTACTGAGGAGCGCACGCCGTGGCCAGGACGATCAGCTACCGCGAGGCGATCGACGAGGCGCTCGCGCAGGAGCTGGCCCGGGACGAATCGGTGCTGGTGCTCGGCGTCACCCAGGGCCTCTCCCACCGGTTCCCCGGCCGGGTGCTCGACACGCCGAGCTCCGAATCGGCGTTCGTGGGCGCGGCGATCGGCGCCGCGACGCGCGGGCAGCGGCCGGTCGCGGAACTCGGCTCCATGGGCGTCGGCTTCGACCAGATCTTCAACCAGGCCGCCAAGTTCCGGTACGTGTTCGGCGGCAACGCCCGCACACCGGTCGTCATCCGCACGGTGTACGGCGCCGGGTTGCGGGCCGCCGCGCAGCATTCGCAGTGCCTGTACCCGATCTTCACGCACATCCCGGGGCTGAAGGTCGTCGTCCCGTCGAGCCCGTACGAGGCGAAAGGCCTGCTCGTCCAGTCGATCCGGGACGACGACCCGGTGATCTTCTGCGAGCACAAGGCGTTGTACGACACCAGCGGCGACGTCCCGCAGGAGAGCTACACGATCCCGTTCGGCCAGGCGAACGTCGTCCGCGACGGCGGCGACGTCACCATCGTCGCGATCGGCCGCATGGTCGCCATGGCCGAAGGAGCCGCGACCGAACTCGAGGCCGCCGGCGTCGAAGCCGAGATCATCGACCCGCGCACCACCAGCCCGCTCGACACCGGGACGATCCTGGAGAGCGTCCGGAAGACCGGACGGCTGGTCGTCGTCGACGAAGCGCCGCCGCGATGCAACCTGGCCACGGACATCTCGGCGCTCGTCGCGAAGGCGGCGTTCGGCTCGCTGCGGGCGCCGATCGAGATGGTGACGCCGCCGCACACGCCGGTGCCGTTCTCCGACGCGCTCGAAGACCTCTACATCCCGGACGCGCAGAAGGTCCTCAACGCCGCGAAGGCGGTCGTGGCGTACCGGCGCTGACGCTCAGCGAGATTGTCGCCACCTTCCGATCACCGGATCGAAAAGGCAGACTGAGGCGGCAGAGCGCAAGGAGTGGCGGTTGGGTCAGCGAGACCTCGAGGCAGCGTTGCCGGCCGGGGTGGACCCCCGGCGGCACGCCCGTGTCCTCGCGCAGGTGCACGAAGCGGCCCTGGCCGGGAAAGCCCTGCCCAGCCGCCCGCGGGCGGTCATCGGCGCGTCCTGGCAACGGATGCGCCGGCTCGGCGTGGACCCCGAAGGCCGCGCGCCCGCGCCAATCCTGACTGCCGAAGAGCTGGAGAGCCGCCGCCGCACGAGCGGGCTGGCCGAAGCCCTGCCGACGCTGCGCGGTGGCCTGCTCACCCTCGCCGAGCAGGCCGCGCACATCATGGTGATCGTCGACGCGGGCGGCCAGGTGCTCTGGCGCGACGGCAGCGCCGCGGTCCGCCGCCGCGCCGACGGGCTCGGGTTCGTCGAAGGCGTCGACTGGCGGGAAGAGTCCGTCGGCACCAACGCGATCGGCACCGCGCTGGTCGCGCGCCGCCCGGTCCAGGTCTACTCCGCCGAGCACTACGTCCGCGCCCAGCACTCCTGGACGTGCGCCGCCGCGCCGCTGCACGATCCGCGGGACGGCAAGCTCCTCGGCGTCGTCGACCTCTCCGGTCCGGCCCCGACCGTCCACGCGACGACGTTGGCGCTGGTCGACGCCGTGACGCGGCTCGCGCAGGCGCAGCTGCGCACCGCGCATCTCACCGAGCTCGAGCGGCTGCGGGGCTTCGCCGCGCCCGTGCTCGGCAAGGTCGGCGGGCCGGCCGTGGTGGCCGACGAGCACGGCTGGGTCGCCGCGGCCGCCGGCCTCGCGCCGGTCGACCGGATCGCGCTGCCCACCGGCCTCAAGCCCGGCCGCGTCTGGCTGCCCGCGTACGGCAACTGCGCCGTCGAGCCCGTTCCCGGCGGCTGGCTGATCCGGCCGGCCGAGGACGACGCCGCGCCGCCCACCCGCGTCGTGCTCGACGTCCGGTCGCCGCGCGAGCCCGAGCTGACCGTGGCCGGCGCCACCGGCACCTGGACGCACCGGCTCAGCCCGCGCCACGCCGAAATGCTGTACGTGCTGGCCAGCCACCGCGACGGCCGGTCGGCCTCCGAGCTGTCGGCCGACCTGTTCGGCGACGCCGGCCGCACGGTCACCGTCCGCGCCGAGATGTCCCGGCTGCGCCGCCACTTCGGCGGCATCCTCGACGCGAAGCCGTACCGCTTCGCCGACGACGTCGAGGTGCTGGTCCGGCGGCCGCCGGACCCCGAAGCCGTGCTCCCGCATTCCCTGGCTCCGGCGATCCGAGGCTGATCCGGGAAAGATGAGGGGCGTGCCGAAACGTCCCCTGCTGCCGGACACCATCGCGCCGAGCTGGCTCGTGGTGCAGCTGCTCGGCACGCTCTTCTTCGCCGTGACGCTGCTCACCGCACGCGAGCCGGACCCGCGGGTCTGGGCCGCCTACGGCGTCGCGAGCGCCTGCTGGCTCGGCTTCGTCGTCCTCTCGCCGCGGCTGCCGAAGACGGCCGCCGCGCTGCTCGCCGTCGCGAGCGCGCTGCCGGCCGCGCTCGTCGGCCAGGCCGGGGACTCCTCGGCGATCATCCTGTCCGCCATCGCGCTCGGCAGGCTCGCGACGCTCACCGCGGTCGGCGTCGGCGTGATCCTCGGCATCGGCCTACTGGACATCGCCCTCGCGGTGACGTCGCACTTCCTCGGTGGGCAGAGCGTCGTCGACGCGGCGGTCCTGCTGCTGCTCGTCCTCGTCGGGCTCAACCGCCGCCAGTACGAGGTGCAGGCGAAACAGGCCGAAGCGCTGCTCGAACAGACACGGCTCGCGCAGGCCGAACACGCGCGCGCCGCCGCGCTCGACGAACGCACCCGGATCGCCCGCGAACTCCACGACGTCCTGGCGCATTCGCTGGGGGCACTGGGGGTCCAGCTCGAACTGGCCGAGGCGCTGCTCGCGGAAAAGTCCGATGTGGACGGTGCGCTGCGGTCGGTCAAGCGGTCGCGCCGGCTTGCCGCCGACGGGCTCGCCGAAGCGCGTGACGCCGTCGCCGCGCTCCGGCGGGACATCCCGCCCTTGGCCGACGTCCTCGCCGCGGCCGCCGCCGCGCACGCCCGCGACCACGGCGTGTCCGTCACCTTCGACGCCGGTGGCGAGCCGCGGCCGCTGCCGTCCGCGGTGGTCGTCGCGCTCGCCGGCACCGCGCGGGAAGCGCTGACGAACGCGGGCAAGCACGCACCGGGGGCGGACGTCGAGGTGCGGCTGAGCTACGCGCCCGAGACCGTCCGGCTCGACGTCCGCAATACCCTCGGTGTCACTCGAACAGGTGAAGGTTTCGGGTTGGCGGGGATGCGGGAGCGGCTCGCGCTGGCCGGTGGCACCCTGGACGCCGGTCCCGACGGCGGTCAGTGGCGCGTCCTGGCCGAGGTGCGGGCGTGAGATCACGTGCTGATGACAGCGGGCGGTGCCGGTGCCCGCTCGGACGGCGGACCGGCTACCTTCTGCGGGTACCGCTTTTGGGGAGGAATCGGGGATGACCAGCACTGCGACGGCCCCGGGTCCGACGGCGCCCGCGCCGGGACCCCCGCCGCCGCCACCGGAAAGCGGGGGTCGCAGCGGTCTGCTGGGGCTGCTGGACCTGCCGGGACAGGGCGTCCGCGCGATCATCCGGTCCGCCGCGACGACCCCCGGCCGCCTCACCGTCATCGCCGTCGGCCTGGTGCTCCTGTCCCTCCTCGCCGGGCTGGTCGCGACGCTCTCGGTGCAGAACCGCGACGACACCATCAGCGGCGTCATCGACCACCGCGAGCCGCTCGCCGCCGCCGCGCAGCAGGTCTACCGCTCGCTCTCGGACGCCGACGCGACCGCCGCGAGCGCGTTCCTCTCCATCGGCACCGAGCCGCCGGAGCTCCGCCAGCGCTACGAGCGCGACATCGCCGAAGCCGGCGCCGCGCTCGCGAAGGCCGCCTCCGACGCTTCCGACGTCGCCGACGCGGCCGCCCCGGTCGACGTCCTCAACCAGTCGCTGCCCGTCTACACCGGGCTCGTCGAGACGGCCCGGGCGAACAACCGCCTCGGCTACCCGGTCGGCGCGTCCTACCTCCGCGAGGCCTCCGAGCTGATGCGGGCGAAGATCCTGCCCGCCGCACAGGACCTCTACCGCGTCGACACCGAGCGGCTGATCGACGAGCAGGACAGTGCCACCGGATTCCCGTGGCTCGCCACGATCCTGGTCGTCGCGCTGCTGGCCGCGCTGATCGCCGCCCAGGTCTACCTGACCAAGCGCACCAACCGGCTGCTCAACGTCGGGCTCGTCGTCGCGACGGCCGCCGTCGTGGTCTCGCTGCTGTGGGGCGCGGTCGCGCTGATCGTGCAGGGCAGCCTGGTCGGCAGCGGCCAGGACGACGGCTCGCACCGCGTCGACGTGCTGGTCCGCGCGCGCATCGCCGCGCTGCAGGCCCGCGCCGACGAGACGCTCACGCTGGTCGCGCGCGGTGACGGCGCCGCGTACGAGAAGGACTTCGGCACCAACGCGGCCCAGCTGGTCGGCCCGGACGGACAGGGCGGCCTGCTCGGCGAAGCCCGCGGCCTCATCCAGGACGGCGAAGGCGCCACGAAGGTCGCCGACGCGGTGAAGGCCGCGAACGACTGGCTGAAGGCGCACAAGGAAGTCCGTTCCCAGGACGACGCCGGCCAGTACCAGGAAGCCGTCGACTTCGCCGTGCTGGAGGACAAGACCGACGGCTCGGCCCCGGCGTTCCGGCGGCTCGACGACAGCCTCCAGGCGGCCATCGATGTCGGCAGGCAGGAATTCCTCGACGACACCCACAACGGCGACCGCGCGCTGACGCTGCTGGCCCCCGGCCTGGCCGTGCTCGCGGTCGTCGCCGCGGCGGGTGTCACCATGGGGATCCGGGAGCGACTGAGGGAGTACCGGTGAGCAGGCGGGGGAACACGGTCCGGGCGGGCGTGCTGGCGGTCGTCGCGCTGCTGGTGGCGTCCTGCGGCAGTCCCGGGAAGCCGGTCGACCCGGCCCCGGTCGGCAACGCCGCCTGGCCCCAGCCCGCGCACGTGGGCGGGCCGGACGCGGCCGCCGGCGGGGGCAGCGACACCAGCTGCAACCCCCTGGCCAGCCTGCAGCCGGACAAGGGCACGGCGATCCCCGACGGCTCGACCATGGCGAAGATCAAGGAACGCGGCAAGCTCATCGCCGGCGTCGACCAGACCACCTACCTGTTCGGCTTCCGCAACCCGACCTCGGGCAACCTCGAGGGCTTCGACATCGACCTCGTCAACGAGATCGCCCGCTCGATCTTCGGCGCGCCCGAAGGCCGCGTCCAGTTCCGCGCGATCACGTCGTCGCAGCGCCAGGACGTCCTGATGCAGCACCAGGTCGACATCGTCGTGCGGACCTACAGCATCACCTGCGCGCGCAAGAAGGACGTCCAGTTCTCCTCCGTGTACTACGTCGCCGGGCAGCGGCTGCTGGTGACGAAGGAGTCGAAGGCGACCAAGCTGGCCGACCTGAGCGGCAAGAAGGTGTGCGCGGCGAAGAAGTCGACGTCGCTGGCGAAGATCGCGACGGACCCGGCCAAGCCGCAGGCGATCTCGGTCGACAACTGGTCGGACTGCCTGGTGATGCTCCAGCAGGGCCAGGTCGACGCGGTTTCGACCGACGACACGATCCTCGCCGGGATGGCCGCGCAGGACCCGACGCTGCAGGTCGTCGGCGACCAGTTCACGCAGGAGAACTACGGCATCGGCGTGCCGAAGGACAACGAGGACATGGTCAAGTTCGTCAACGCCGTGCTCGAGAACATCCGCAACAGCGGCGCCTGGCAGAACAGCTACCGCCACTGGGTCGAGTCGTCGCTGGGGCCGGCCTCGCCGCCGCAGGCGCAGTACCAGTGAGCGGATCGCGACTAGGATCGGTTCCCGCACGTCGGCGGGGATCTGGGAGGTAGCAGTGTCGGAGGAACCGCGCCGTCCTCGGCACGCCGCGCCGGACGACGAGAAGCAGGTGGCCACGCCGGGCAGCAGCTGGCAGCCGCCACCACCGGTGCGGTGGGAGACGCCGGAGCCGTCGATCTCGGGCCGCCTCGACGACGGCGAGCCGTCCCGCGGTGAGCCCGCCCGCGGCGAGGAGACCGTCTTCCACGCGCCCGTGCGCCGCCCGCCGACGCCGCCGCGTGGCGCGCCGATCCCGGGCGCGGACGACCCGACCAAGCCGCCGGGCAGCATGAACCCCGTGCTGCCGCCGGTCCAGCCGGTGCCGACGCAGGCAGTCCGCCCGCCGCAGCCCGACGAACCGCAGCTGACGAGCGTGCTCGCGTCGCCGGCGCCGGAAACCCAGAGCATCATGCCGCCGGTGCCGCGGCCCGACACCGGCCCCGGCACCCCGCTGCCGGACCCGGGCACCGAAAGCGTGCTGCCCGAGCGCACCAGCGAAGGACGGCACACCGGCACCGGTACGGGCACGGGAACCGGCAGCGGCTCGGACTCCCGGTCCGGCTCGTTCCCCGGTACCTCGCGGCGGACGTCTTCGCGGACGTCGCGCTCGCGCCGCGGCCGGCTCGGCGCCGGGCTGGTCGAAGTCCCGCCGGTGCCCGCGCGCGACCCCGCTTCGGCGGTGCTGACGAACCCGGTGGTGTCGGAGGAAAAGCGCTTCTGCGGCAACTGCGCCGCGAAGGTCGGCCGCGGCAAGGACGGCAAACCCGGTTCCCCGGAAGGGAAGTGCGAGAACTGCGCGACGCCGTTCTCGTTCCTCCCGAAGCTGCAGCCGCACGAGCTCGTCGGCGGCCAGTACGAAGTGCTCGGCGCGATCGCCTACGGCGGGCTGGGCTGGATCTACCTGGCGCAGGACCACAACGTCAGCGACCGCTGGGTCGTCCTCAAAGGACTGATCGACACCGGTGACGCGACGGCGATGGCGGCCGCGGCCAACGAGCAGCGGTTCCTCGCCGAGGTCGAGCACCCGAACATCGTCAAGATCCACAACTTCGTGCAGCACCCGGACGCGCACAGCGGCACGACCACCGGCTACATCGTCATGGAGTACGTCGGCGGCCAGTCGCTGCGGCAGCTCGCGCTGGCGCACCACCGGGAAAGCCGCCGCCCGGAGCCGCTGCCGATCGGTCAGGTCATCGCGTACGGGCTGGAGATCCTGCCCGCCATGGGTTACCTGCACAGCCAGGGCCTGCTCTACTGCGACCTCAAGCCGGACAACGTCATCCAGACCAACGAGCAGCTGAAGCTGATCGACCTGGGCGCGGTCCGCCGCACCGACGACTATGAAAGCCCGCTGTTCTTCACGACCGGTTACAGTGCACCGGAACTGCCGACGCAGGGCGCGTCGATCGCGTCGGACCTGTTCACCGTCGGGCGCACGCTCGCCGTGCTGAGCTTCGAGTTCACCGGCTACACCACCAAGTTCAAGACGACGCTGCCCGGCCCCGACGCGGTCCCGCTGTTCGCGCTCTTCGGTTCCTACTACCGGTTCCTGCGGCGCGCGACGCACGCCGACCCGGACCGGCGGTTCCTCTCCGCCGAGGAGATGGCCGACCAGCTCACCGGGGTGTTGCGCGAGATCATGGCGCTCGGCACCGGCAAGCCGCGGCCCGGCGCGTCCACCGTGTTCGGCCCGGAGATCCGCACGTTCGGCGTGCAGCTGGTGGTGCCGGAGGCCGGCGCCAGCGTGCCGCTGCCCGGGGCCGACGAGTTCGTCGCCGGCCTGCCGATCCCGCAGGTCGACACGGACGACCCGGCCGCCGGCGTGCTCGCCACGACGACCACGCTCGAACCGCGCGGCGCCATCGAGGCCCTCTCCGGCGCGCCGCGGGAGTCGATCGAGGTCCGGCTGCGGATCGTGCGGGCCCGGATCGAGCTGGGCGAGCTGGCGGAGGCGCAGCGGCAGCTGCAGGCCGCGCAGTACCTGGCGATCAAGAACGGGTTCCCGCACGACTGGCGCATCGACTGGTACCGCGGCCTGATCGAGCTGGCCGGCGGCCGGTCGCGGGTCGCGCACGTCGCCTTCGAAGCGGTGTACGACGACCTGCCCGGCGAGGTCGCGCCGAAGCTCGCGCTCGGCGTCAGCGCCGAAGGCGTCGGGGACTACTTCGCCGCCGCGCGGTTCTACGAGCTGGTCTGGCGGACCGACCGCACCTACGTCAGCGCCGCCTTCGGCCTCGCCCGCGTGTACCTGGCGCAGGGGGCGCGCTCCAGCGCGGTCGAGGTGCTCGAGACCGTGCCGCCGTCGTCCACCCACTACGTCGACGCACAGGTCGCGGCGATCAAGATCAAGACCACGGTGACCAAGGCCAAGGGCCGCGAGACCCCGGTGACCGAGCACGACCTGCTCGACGCGTCGGCCCGGCTCGAACGGCTCCGCCTGGACATCGAGCGCCGCACCCGGCTCACCGCGAACGTGCTCGAAGCCGCGCACGAGTGGCTCAAGCAGGGGCGGCCGACGCCGGGCGCGCGGGTGCTGGGGTGCGCGTTCGAGGAGCGTGAGCTGCGGTTCGGCCTCGAGCGGTGCTACCGGGCGCTGGCGCGACTGGCGGGCACGGTCGAACAGCGCGTCGAGCTGGTCGACCGGGCCAACGCCATCCGGCCGCGGACCCTCACCTGACCGTAGCTTTCACGTGAAAGCTACGGTCAGGGGTTGATCTCCCAGTCGCGTTCCGCGCGCTCACGCTGGTTCTTCTCGTGCTGCGCGGCCAGCTTCTCCAGCGCTTCCGGGTCGCCGTGCGTGCTGAAGTGCTCGAAGCCGACGACGACGAACAGCGCGCGGGCGCTGACCGCGATCTGGCCGTCCTCGGCGTCGAGGCGGCCGTCCGCGCTGACGTAGATCTTGCGGCCGGCGACGCCGTCCAGCCGGGTCTCGATGAACAGCGTCGTCCCGACCGGCACCGGACGGCGGAAGTCCGTCTCGAGCTTGCCGGTCACCGCCGGGCGGCGCATCAGGTTGCCGACGGCCGAGCCGAGCGCCTCGTCGAACGCGCAGGCCAGCAGGCCGCCGTGGGCGAGCCCGGGTGCGCCCTGGTGGGCCGCGGTGACGGTGAACCGCGAGCGCACGACCTGGCCCTCGCCGACGGTCGAGCGCAGGTGCAGCCCGGCGTCGGCCTCGTCACCGCACCCGAAGCACTCCGCGAAGTGCACGCCGAGCTCGGTGCCCGGCGCCGGCGCCTTCGGGTGCGGGACCGCGGGCTCCACCGCCACCGGCGGCCACGGTTGAGAAACACGACTCATGCGCTGACGTTAACCGGCGGGTAAACCGGGCCCGCGTCCGGCCCGGGCCGGGTACCCGCGGGCTACATCTCTCAGTAGCCGGAAAGTTCCCCACCGTAGAAGTTTCGCGGCTCAGACTGCCGACCTGCGACGACCGGTCAAGACTGGGTTGATGAGCTCGAACGGCCCAATGGGCACTGCGCGGAGGAGGTCGTCGCCGGCATGAGCGAACCAGCAGCAACCACGGGTAAACCCGCAGCTGACGAGAGAACCGTCAAACGCGCTGTCTGGGCTTCGGCCATGGGCAACGCGACCGAGTGGTACGACTACGGCGTCTTCACCTCGGGCGCGATCGCGACCAGCATCGGCACGCTGTTCTTCCCAGGAGAAGGCAACGCGGTCCTGAAGTCGCTGGCGCTGCTCGCGGTCGGGTTCATCGTGCGGCCGTTCGGCGGGGCGTTCTTCGGCCCGCTCGGCGACAAGCTCGGCCGCAAGCGGGTCCTCGCCATCACGATCCTGCTGATGTCCGGCTGCACGTTCCTGGTCGGCGTCCTGCCGACGTACTCCGGCGGCTACAGCATGGGCATCGCGGCGCCGATCGCGATCCTGCTGCTCCGGATCATCCAGGGCTTCTCGACCGGTGGTGAGTACGGCGGAGCGGCGACGTTCATCGCCGAGTACTCGCCGACGAAACGCCGTGGCTTCTTCGGCAGCTTCCTCGAACTCGGCACGTTGGGCGGCTACGTCCTCGGCAACCTCGTGGTGCTGTCGGTGACGCTGTCCCTGTCGGCCGAGCAGGTCGACGCGTGGGGCTGGCGGATCCCGTTCTTCGTCGCGCTGCCGCTCGGCCTGATCGGTCTCTACCTGCGGAACAAACTCGAGGACACCCCCGAGTTCCGCCGGATGGAGGCCGCGGGCGAGGCACCGAAGAAGGCGCCGCTCAAGGAGATCTTCGTCCGCAACTGGCGGATGATCCTCAACCTGATCGGCATCGTCCTGCTGCTGAACGTCGCGGACTACCTGCTGCTGACGACGATGCCGACGTACTTCACGGACACGCTGAAGATCAACGACAACACGTCGACGTTGATCATCATCGCCGTCGAAGTCATCCAGATGGCGATCATCATCCCGCTCGGGGCGCTGTCCGACCGGATCGGCCGGAAACCGCTGCTGCTCACCGCGGCCATCGGGTTCCTGGTGCTGAGCTGGCCCTGCCTCAAGCTGATGCAGTCCGGCAGCATCCTGTGGCTGTTCGTCGGGTTCCTGATCGTGGCGATCCTGCTGGTGTTCATGCTCGCCGTGATCGGCTCGACGTTCCCGGCGATGTTCCCGACGCGGGTGCGCTACGGCTCGTTCGCGATCGGCTACAACATCTCGACGTCGCTGTTCGGTGGTACCTGCGGTGTCGTCGTGACGGCGCTGATCAAGAGCACCGGCAACGAGGACTGGCCGGCGTACTACCTGATGGCGGCGGCGCTGATCGCGATCCTGCCGATCATCAAGATCCCGGAGACGTCGCAGGTGCCGATGGAACAGATCGACACCGAGGACAGCGGCGGCAAGCTGGCCTCCGCAGCCGCCCAGCGCTGAGCGACCGCCGGATAGACGTGTGCCCCGTCCGGATCACCGGGCGGGGCACACGTGCGCGCTGGGGTCAGTTCGCTTCGCTCCGAGGAGTGAAGCGCTTGCGGGACCAAGCGGCGAGCGCGCCCGCTACGACGACAGCGATTCCGGTTTCGACGATGAGTGCGGCGAACACCATGTGCTTCCTCCTCGGTTTCTCGGGCCGGCGGCGAAGCGTCCGGCTGAGCAGTTCCTCCGGTGTCCGAGCGGAACACCACACGGCATATCGCCACGGGCGGGCCGGGTATTTCGTCGGAAACCCACCTGTGGGCGGTGATCTGCGGCACAGGTCCTGAGCTGCGGAAACGCTAGCGGGTCGTGCTCGAGACCGGGGGTGACGGCACGCTGTCCGTCGGGCCGGTGGTGGCGCGGGTGGTGCTCGGTTCCGCCCGCTGCGTCGGGCGGCCGGCCGACGGCGGCTGCGGAGCCCGCGTGGCCCGCGCGGTCGGCGTGCGTTCCGGCTGGGCGGTCGGCGGCGCGATCGACGTCGGCGGTGCGACCTGCGGCGCCGGCGCGGGGGAGCTGGTGCCAATCGTGGACAGCCCCGGGCCGGCGGGTTGCACCGGCTCCGGCGGCCCGGCACGGTGACCGGCCAGGAAACCGGCCACCGCCAGGACGACCGCCGTCGCGGCCGAGGTGCCGGCCACGGCGAGCCGCTTGCGCCGCCGCCGGACCCGGCCGCCGCGCTCGATCACATCGGCGGCTTCGAGGCGCATCGGCGGCTGCGCGCCACCCGCCGCGCTCGTCAGGTACGCGCGGACGTCGTCTTCGGGGTCCATGTTCGTCACCTCCCCTCCGTGGTCGCGCTGAAGGTCAGCGCGTAGTGCGGGCCGAGCCGGTTGCGCAGCGTCGCCAGGCCGCGGGAGGCCTGGCTCTTCACCGTGCCGGTGCTGCAGCCGAGGGCCTTCGCCGTCTCCTCGACGCTCAGGTCCTCGAAGTACCGCAGCACCAGCACGGCGCGCTGCTTCGGAGCCAGTACGGCCAGAGCCTGCCGGACGAGTCCGTCCTGGTCGCCCGCGGCCGGTTCCGCCGGGAGCTCCGGCGGGGTGTCGGTGAGCCGCTCCCGCTTCCACCTGCTGCGCCGGTGCTCGGCGAGGAACGTGCGGAGCACGACCTTGCGGGCGTAGGCGTCCAAGGCGTCGTGGCGCGACAGCCTCGGCCAGGCGAGGTACAGCTTGAGCAGCGCGGCCTGCGTGAGGTCCTCGGCCTGGTGCCAGTCCCCGCAGAGCAGGAAGGCGGTCGAGCGCAGGCTGTGCGCGCGCTCGCCGAAGTACCGGGCGAACTCGCCGTCCCACGGCGAGCCCGGCCCGGTCGACGGACGGGAGCGGGAGATCACCTGGCTACCGGGCGACCTCGACGGCCGGCAGGTGCAGGTCACCGGTCGGGCCGGCGGGCACGGCACGCGGAACGCGCGGAGCCGGGCCCGTGCGCGGGGCGCGGGTCGTCTCGCGCGGCGCGGGCACGGCGGACGGCGGCTGGGGAGCGCGGGTGGCCGTCGGGACGTCGGACGGCGCCTGGGTGGGCCGGACGCTGGTCGGCGGGGCCGGCTGCGCCTGGGCGGCCAGCGCGACGCCACCGGACAGGGCGCCACCGGCGAGCACGAGCGCGCCGAGGGTCAGGGCGATGCGGATACGCAAGACAGCTCCTCTTCTGGCGGGCGCGACCGGGATCGTCGCGCCTCTGCCCGTAGTCATGCGGTGGGGCTTCGCCGGGGTTGCACCGGATTTCGCGAGTCGCCGGGAAAACACGAACGGCCGGGAAGTCCGTGGTGGACTTCCCGGCCGCCCGGTCCTCCTCAGTGGCTTCAGCCGGCGAGGGCCGACAGCTTCTGCCAGCTCGCCCAGTCGTAGGTCCAGTCGCTGTAGTCGCCGTCCTTGGCGGTCAGCGTCTGCGTGCTGCCGGTGATCTCGACCGGGTCACCGGTCAGGACGCCGTCGTAGTACTCCTTCGCCCGCGCCGGCGAGAGGTTCAGGCAGCCGTGCGAGATGTTCTTCTTGCCCTGCGCCCAGACCGACGCCGCCAGCCCGTGGATGAACTCGCCGTTGTTGGAGATCCGGACCGCCCACGGCACCACGACGTTCTCGTAGTGGTACTTCGGGTTGCTCATCGCGTACGTGGCCTGCTTGCCCATCACGACGTGCACGCCGCTGTGCGTCACGCGGCCCGGGTCGGAGTCGAGGCCGTAGCTCACCGGGTAGTCGGCGATCTGCTGGCCGTCGCGGATCACCTGCATGGTGTGCTGCGTGGTGTTGCCCTTGACGATCTGCGAGCGGCCGATCGCGAAGGTCGCCGAGACGTCCTGCTTGCCGTACGTGCCTTCGCCGATCTTGACGCCGTAGATCTTGGCGTTGACCTTGACCTGCGTGCCGGGCTTGAAGTACTCCTTCGGCCGCCAGTGCACCGACGTGTCGCCGTTCAGCCAGGCCCACGAGCCCTCGGTCTTCGGCGTCGTCTCGACCGACAGCGCCTTCTCGACGGAGGCCTTGTCGGTGACGCGGCTCGGGAAGGTCAGCGCGATCGGCATCGCGATGCCGTACGTCTGGCCGTCCCCGACGTTCAGGCTCGCCGACATCTGGCGCTTCGGCTTGACGGTGGTGAACGCGCCCCCGATGGCGACGTTCTTGCCGTCGGAACCTTGCGCCTGGCCGGACCAGGTGTAGGTCTTGCCGTAGCCGAGCTGCTCGGTGGTGCTCCAGCTCTTCTTGTCGGCCGACGCCTGGCCCTGGACCTGCTTGCCGTCCGGGTTCGTCAGCGTGACCGAGAGGATCGTGCCGTCGGCGACCTGGACCCCCACCGGTTCGCCGGGCGCCACGTCCTGCGCGCCGCCGGCCGGCGTCACCGTCAGCTTCGCGGGCTGCGCGCTGGGCGACGGAGGAGCCGTCGGGCCCCCGCCCGAAGAGCCGCTCGCCGAGACCGTCGGTTCGCTGCTGCACGCCCCCAGCGCGAGCACCGCGACCAAGCCCAGTACCACTGCCGCGCCCCGGCGCCGCGTGGAAGTCCTCACCGTCACACCCATTCCCCTTTGCCCCATTTGGTGCCTCCCCCTTCGAGACGCCTCGTGGACCATCGACGTTGAGCAAGAGTCGCGTGACGAAGGTCACAATGATCGCGGCGGGCTTTCACGGAGGGGGCACGGGCGACTCCGAGCCGTATCCGGTGATCACGGTGTCGCTGTGCTGCGCCAGACTAGCCGGTGGGTCCGACAGAACCGGGCGGGAGCCCTACGACGTTCCGGTGACCTTGGTGCGCAGAGCCGGTTTTCGCCTCGATCACGGGGTTCAACTTTGGCCAGATCCCGGTAGTCTGCTCTCAGGCCGTCGTTTTGCGTGTTCGTGGCTTCACACTCGCGGAACTTCTGACGCGAGCCATGGAGCCGAACCGCTCTTGACTCGTCTCGTTGGAACCGCCCGGGACGGTCGGGGTGCCGCTTCGGTGGCATTCGAAGCGGATCTGTGTAACGAGGAGTACAGCGGTGGCGCAAGGCACTGTGAAGTGGTTCAACGCGGAGAAGGGCTTCGGCTTCATCGCGCAGGACGGCGGCGAAGGCGACGTGTTCGTTCACTACTCGGAGATCGAGGGCCGCGGCTTCCGCACCCTCGAGGAGAACCAGCGGGTGGAGTTCGAGGTCGGCCAGGGTCAGAAGGGCCCGCAGGCCCAGAAGGTCCGCGCGATCTGACAACAGGCCCTCTGCGTTTCTTAAGGCCTGAGTGAAGGGCCCCCGGCGATTCGTCGCCGGGGGCCCTTTCTCATGTGGTTTCCGGGGTGTTCAGCGCCGTCCGAGGGCCGGCGCTTCGAAGGCGTCGGCGGGGAAGTGGAACTCGTCGGTGAGGTCGGTGAGGTCACCGGTCTGCTGGCGCTGGTCCTGCAGCGAGGAGGCCTGGCCTTCCCAGTTGAGCCGCTCGAGGATCCATTCCTGGGCGAGCGCCTGGGGCGAGATGTCCCGCTCGGCGGCGATGTCCTTCAGCTGCTGGTTGGCGATGAGGCTCATCCGGAGCTGGATGACCTGCGCCTCGCCGAAGCGCTTGCCGGTCCCGGTGCTCTCGTTGTCGGCATCGGGCGCCAGCGCGGCGAGGTAGGAGGTGAGTTCCTTGTCCTCGACGACACCGTCGTCCGCAGGCTTCGCGGCACCACGATGGCGCCCGGAGGACGCGGCTTTGAGGTTCGTGCGGCTGCTCAAGCGGCCAAGGGAGGGAAGAGGCACGCCAGCCACGATAACGGTTAGGTCTCACCACACAAACCACTGTGAGCCACGACACGCCCTTGAATATCCCCAATCAGAGCAACCACCCCCCAATCAGCCCAATGGGGTAGGGGTGATTTTGAACAGAGGGCAACACCTCAATAACCGAGCGAATCGATCAAGAACGCCCCCCGAATTGCCGAGGTCGCCGAGACAGCTTCCGGAGCGGACTTGCGGGCCGGACGCGGCTGTGAGGGTGGGGAGTCGGACGGGCGCGGAATCGATCAGCCGGGTGGCGGCGGCCGAGCGCGGCCGCAAGGGGTACGGGGCGACCTGACCGGGCAGGTGGGCGGACGGGTGCGAGGCGAGCGGGCTGACCGGACTGAGCGGCCGGTTGCGCGCCCCATCCCGCCAAGCCGAACCGAAGGCACCGTGGGGGCTCCGGGGACTCGGCCCTCGGGCAATACGCCGGAATGAATGGGCCGAAGCGAAGGGTGAAGCCCGAGCAGGCCCAGAAAATGGAGGACCCCCGCGCCAGGGGGAGGAACGCGGGGGTCGGAGGGGATCTCCACAGGCGCTGACCGGGGGTGTGTCAGCACTTCGATTGTTGCACGAGTTGCTGGACAGGGCGAGTGGAGAGCGGGAAATTTCCGCGTGTGGTGTCACTTCGCGGTGGGTGACGTTCGTTCGGGTGGTGCTCTTCTCCTGCCCTGCTGATTGCGCTGCGTTGAGCGGAGCGTGGCCTCAGGTTCACTCTCCGGGGGGCTGTGTGTGGCGGCCGGCGCTGGTTAGCCTCGCGGCCAAGCTGTTGTGAGCCGTGTGGAGGAGCTATGAGCGGGTCTGTTGAAGTGCGGCAGTTCCTCCTTCGGTACGAAGGTGCCGATGGGGGGAGTGCTCCGTTTGCCGGGGCGTTGCCGGCGCAGCGCAGTGGGGCCGGGGATGCGCAGCGGGTGTCCGACGATCAGGTTCGGCGGGCTCGGCTGGCGGTCGCGGCCGGGGCGTTGGGGGTCGAGGACTGTGTTCAGCTGCTGGAGATGCTGGGGCTGAACCTGGATGACGACGGGCAGGCGCCGGTTCAGCGGTGAGCCGGTGGGTCCGGTGTCGGTGCCGGACCCTTCCCGTGATGTTCTCGCAGGTTGAAGGTCTTTCTGGGGAGTAATTGGCAGGTCGCGCACCGCTCTTTGGCGCGGGTTTCGTAACAGTGTTACGGTTGTCGGGTCGAAAGGGGAACGGACATGACGACGGCGAACCGGATCCGGTCGGTGGTGCAGGTGCTGGGAGGCAAGTTCATGACTTCGCCGGAGCTGGCCGAGGTCGAGGCGGAGGTGGGCCTGCCGCCGCGGTCGCTGTGCCTGCGGGGGCGGTCGGCGGTGCTCGGGGACGTGTCGCCGAAGGTGGCCGCGGAGCTGTTCGGGATCTTCCCGCACTGGCTGTTCGACTTCGTCCTGCCGGCGGCGGCGGCGGCCATCGACGCGCCCGCCGCCGTGCGCGCCTACTCGGAGTCATCGGCTCGGTGGTCGCGCGTCAACCTTTCGGCCGTACCGGAACCCGGCCGCCTGGCCGAGCTGCTGTTCCGCGTGGTGGGCGCCGCGGACGCGAGCGGGCTGGCGCTCTTCGCCGGGTGGAAGAACGCCGAGCGGCCCGAAGGGGACGCCGAACGCCTCGGCTTCGCGTTGATGGTCTTCCGCGAGCTGCGCGGCGGCTTGCACTTCGCCGCGCTGCGGGCGCTCGGCGTCACAGTGCCCGAGGCGGTGGTCGCCGATCCCGAGGGCGGGCGCGAGCGGCTGCTGCGCACCGCGTGGCCGGAGGACGCGGCCGACGCGCTCGTCGCCGCGGCGGAGCGCAAGCCGGACCTCCGCGAGCGCTGGCGCGAGGCCGAGTCGATCACCGACGCGCGGATCGACGAACTCCTGGCGTCGGCGCTGTCCGAAGGGGAGCTGGCCGAGCTCGAGCGGCGGCAGGCCGAACTCGCGGCGTTTGCGCAGGTCCCGGCGCCGTCGGGGGCTTAAGGAACCCCCGGTGTAAAGCGGTGGCAGCGTGCCCTATGCTTGTAATCGCTCCCAGGGGAACCTGAGAGCGCGGTCGGTCGGTCACCCGAAACCGGCCGGGCTCCCATCGTTCAGCGGCCTAGGACTCCGCCCTTTCAAGGCGGCAACGCGGGTTCGAATCCCGTTGGGAGTACGCAGTACAGTAGTAACGCAAGGCCCTGTGGCGCAGTTGGTTAGCGCGTCGCCCTGTCACGGCGAAGGTCGCGGGTTCGAGTCCCGTCAGGGTCGCAAGATCGTTCGGCTCCTTGCCGGCGTTCCCGGCCAGGTAGCTCAGTTGGTACGAGCGTCCGCCTGAAAAGCGGAAGGTCGCCGGTTCGACCCCGGCCCTGGCCACCGTTCGAAGAAGCCGTCTTGACTCCGGTCAAGGCGGCTTTCTTGTGTGTGACGGACATCTGGGACGCCGAAGCCGACACCTTCGACGAGCAGCCCGACCACGGACTGCGGGACCCCGCCGTGCGGGCCGCGTGGGCCGACCTCCTCCTGCCGGTGCTGCCGCCGGCTCCCGCCGATGTCGTCGACCTCGGGTGCGGGACCGGCAGTCTCGCCGTCCTGCTGGCGCAGGCGGGCCACGCCGTGCTCGGCGTCGACCGCTCGCGGCGGATGCTCGAAGTGGCCCGGCGGAAAACGCTTACCGCGCGCGTGTCCGTGGACTTCCGCGCCGGGGACGCCGCCGATCCGCCCTGCGCGCCCGGTGCCTACGACGTCGTCCTCGTGCGGCACGTGCTCTGGGCCATGCCCGACCCGTCCGCCGCGCTGGAAGCCTGGGTGCGGTTGCTCAAGCCGGACGGGCGGCTGGTGCTCGTCGAAGGCCGGTGGTCCACCGGGGCGGGGATCACGGCCGCCGAGTGCGAACGCCTGGTCCTCGCGCACCGCGAAACCGCGACGGTGATCCGGCTCGACGACCCCGCGCTGTGGGGCGGCCCGATCGAGGACGAGCGGTACCTGCTCGTCAGCCGGAGCTGAACGGGACGACGACGATCTGGTCGTCGTCCTCGTAGATGATTCGCCCGGGCGCCTGGTCGGAGACCAGCTTGTTCCACCGGACGTCGTGGGCGTCGAGGATTTCGAGGTAGCCGGCGGCACGGCCGACGAGCTCCTCGGCCGAGTCTTTGAACCAGGCGGTCGCGCCCGGGTTGACCGCGTGGTCGTAGACGGCCGGATCGATCGTGGCCGGATTCGTGTAGTGGGACTCGTACCACGCGTGGTTGGTCCGGCGGAACTCTTCCTGCTCCGCTGTGAGCCGACCCGCCCTGCTCAAGTTGTTGATCAAGCCGAAGAACCCGGGGTGGCGCCCTTCGGCGGTGGGCTCGGCGCTTTGGAACCTGACGTAGGCCATGTGGCTTTCCTACCCCTCGACGGCCGGTTAGGCTGGGTGGCCTCGTTGCGTGCGACGAGATCCTCGGGGGCCGCGAGCTGCTCGAGGAACCTGACCGTGTGCGTGGGGGCGGAGGGCCCTCATGCGTGGGTCGGTCACAGGATCGGCTGTGGCCCGAGCCGGTTGGTGCCGGTGGAAGGCGTGGCAGGGCGGAGCCCGGGGAACCCGGGGGTCTGCCCTCTCGGCTGATCCTGGGCGGCGATCCCCATTACGTTCGACGAGGGGATCGTTCTGCCCTAAACTCGGCCCGTCGGGGACAATTTCCGCCGGGGAAACGGGTTCATGCTCGTCGTCGTGCAACTGCCGCTGGTCGATCTCCGGTTGCTGGCTTCATTTCCCACCGGGCGGCTGGCTTCTCCGCATTGGCCCGATCCGGTCAGCGACGACGAGTTCGTGCGCGACGCCGGCCCGATCCGGGATCGGCGGCGCGGGGGCATTTCCGACTGGTCCGGGGAACGAGCCTTCTGCGACGCGAAGAACTTCGTCCGGTTCGTCGACGCGGAGCCGCCGTCGTTGCGGGACGGCACGCGGATCACCCCGGTGTTCCGCCGGCTCTATTCGTCCGGTGTCTCCGCTCGGCTCGACTTCGGGTTCCAAATCGACGATCGCCGTCGCGCCCCGCTGACCGTGGGAGCCCTGCGGGACATCGCGCGGGACTGCCTCTCGGTGAAGGTGCGCGCGGGGGCCGGTCGGGCGCTGGGCGACAGCGGGAAACCCCTGGCCCGGCGCTTCCTCGAGGTGTCGACGGCCAGATCCTTCGGGGCCGCTACGGGTGATCTGGTGGCCGGTGGCCTCCCTGCGGTGCTGGTGGAACCCTCGGCACGCCTCCACGGGGATCCGGCGAGCCGATTCGACAGCACGTCCATCAACGGGTACCAGGTGGAGTTCGGTGCGAAGATCATCCCCGTCTGGTCGGTGGTCACCGACGTCGCCGCGGACCGGGCGAGAGCCCGGCAGGTCCGCGGGAACCTCTGGCGGCTGCACGCCGAACGGGAATCCCTGCGCGGGGTCATCCGCGCCTGGAACAGCGCGCCGGAAGTCTTCTCGGAAGAAAAGCTGAAGAGCTACCTCGCCGCACAGCTGAAAATCCTGGTGCCGAAGGATCGGGGCGGGTTCGACCAGTCTTCCGCACTCGCCTTCGCCGAAAACTGCGAAGAACTGGCCTCGCCCGCTGTTCTCCGCGGCCTGCGGTCGGAACTGTTGGGGCAGAGCAAAGGCATCCTCAAAAGCCTGGACCTGCTGCTCGAACGAACCGCGCGGCTGCCGGAAAGCACGACCAGGAACCACATCAGGATCACCTACGTCGACAAGAGGGTCATCGACATGAGCAGCAACGACAAGTACGAGATCAGTGCCCCGGTGTCGAACAGCGTGATCGGCCGGGACAACAAGGTCGAAGGCAACACCTGGACGGTCGGCGGGAAGGAAGAAGCACTCCGCGAACTCGCCGAGGCGATCGAGCTGATGAAACCCCGGCTCGACGCGGACGAAGTCGCGGAGGTCGACGAAGCGCACGCGGTGATCGTCGACGGGAAGAGCGAGCCGGGGCTCCTCAAGCGCGCGGCCAAGAAGATCCTCGGGGTGGCCACCTTCGCGGGTGAGGTCGGTGCTCCGGTCGTGGAGGCGGTGCGGAAGGTGCTGGCCGCGCTGGGGCTCGCGTAACCGGACGAGGCGTTAGGCCGAACGAGCGAACCGCCAAGCCGCATGTCCGGACCGCCGGAACAGCACCGACCCACCGGCGAAAGGCAGCCCACCAGGGGCCGCCGCCCGAACCGGGGAGACGACATGCGCTACCTCCTGACCCTTCACATGAACCCGACCATCTGGGCCACCCTCACCGACGACCAGAAGAACGGCGTCTACGAAGGACACGGCGAGTTCATCAAGCTCATCACCGGCTCCGGCGAGATGGTCGAGACCAAAGCCCTCGCCGAACCCGCCGAGACCAAGACCATCACCGTCAAGGACGGCGTGGCGCACACCCGGGACGGCGGGTTCGTCGAGGCCGAAGCCTTCCTCTGCGGCTACTACGTCGTCGACGTCGAGAGCGAGGCGCGCGCGGTCGAGCTGGCCGCGAAGATCCCCGACGCCCAGTACACCGCCGTCGAGGTGCGGAAGGTCGTGCACGAGGGTTGACCTCGATCGAGGTCGAGGGTGCAGGGTGGGTCCATGACCGATGAATGGGGCATCGATGCCGTCGATCTCGACGCCTACCTGGCGCGCACCGGGCAACAGCGCCGCCCGCCGTCCGAAGCCGCGCTGCGGGAGCTCATGCGGGGGCACGTCGGGGCCATCCCGTTCGAGAACGTCGACGTCGTTCTCGGGCAGCACCAAGGGATTTCGCTCGACGTCGTGAACGCCAAGCTCGTCGGGCGGCGGCGGGGCGGCTACTGCTACGAACAGAGTGGCCTCTTCGCCGCCGTCCTCGAGCGGCTCGGCTACACCGTGCACCGGCTTTCCGCGCGCGTGCAGCCGCGGCGGCCGGGGCCGTACACGCACATGACCCTCGTCGTCGACGTGGACGGCCGCAGCTTTCTCGCCGACGTCGGGTACGGGGCCGGGATCCTCGAGCCCATGCCGCTCGTGGACGGCGCGGAGGTCGACCAGGCAGGCTGGCCGCAGCGGCTGAAGCACCAAGACGGCTGGTGGACGTTGCAAAAGGACGGTGAGGACATCCTCGAGTTCCGGCTCAACGGGATGCACCCCATCGACTACGAGGTCTACCACCACTACACGTCGACGCACCCGAAGTCGCCGTTCACCGGACGGCTCGTGGTCATGACGCTCGAACCGGGCGTCAGCCGGCGGCTCCTCGGCCGCGAGCTCACCGTCGAAAAACCCGGTGGGCACAGCGAAACCACCACCATCGCGCCCGGGGAACTCGACGCCACCCTCAAAGACCTCGGCATCGAGCTGACCGCGGACGAGCTCGAGCGGCTCAAAACCGTTTACTGACCGAACAATTCGGCCGCCGCGACCGGGCGGCCGAGGTGGTAGCCCTGCGCCTGGTCGCACCCCAGCGACCGGAGCAGGTCCACCTGCTCGGCGGACTCGACGCCCTCGGCGATCACCGTCAGGTCCACGGCGTGGGCCATCGCGATGATGCTCGTGACGATCGCCGCCGCGTCGCGGGATTCGGCGATGCCGGTGATGAACGAGCGGTCGATCTTGAGCGTGTCCAGCGTCAGCCGGCGCAGCTGGGCGAGCGACGAATAGCCGGTGCCGAAGTCGTCGATCGCCAGCAGCACGCCCAGGGATCGCAGGGACGCCAGCACTTCCGCGGCCGCTTCCTGGTCGCGCATCAACGCGCTTTCGGTGACCTCCAGGCACAGCGCGGCGGCCGGGAGCCCGGTGCTCGCCAGCGCGTCCTGGACCGCGGGCACCAGGTGCGGGTCGTCGAGCTGGCGGGCCGACAGGTTGACCTTCAGCGTCAGGTCCAGACCTCCGGTGCGCCGCGCGGCGAGTTCGCGGGTCGTCGCGCGCAGCATCGCCTTGCCGATCACGTTGATCAGGTCGCTCTCCTCGGCGAGCGGGATGAACTCCGACGGCGAGATCGCGCCCTGCCGCGGGTGCGTCCAGCGCAGCAGCGCCTCGACCGCGACCATTTCGCCGGTCCGCAGGTCGACGACCGGCTGGTACGCGGGCCACAGCTGGCCGTCGTGGACCGCGTCGCGCAGGTCCTGTTCCATCCGCAGCCGCCGCTGCATGCGCTCGCGCAGGCCGACGTCGAAGAAGTGGTGGCGGCCCCGGCCGAGCGTCTTCGCCTGGTACATCGCGACGTCCGCGTCGCGCAGCAGGTCCTCCGCGCTGCGGTCGTCGGCGCCGTCGACGAGGACGACGCCGATGCTGGCGTCGAGGTGCAGCTGCCTGCCGAGCACGCCGATCGGCTCGGCCAGCGCGGCCCGGAGGTGCTCGGCCAGCGCCCGGACTTCGGCGGGCTCGGTGACTTCGCCGGTGACGACGACGAACTCGTCGCCGCCGAGCCTGCCGACCAGGTCCTCGCGCCCGGAGCTGCGGCGCAGGCGCTCGCCGACGATCCGCAGCACCTGGTCGCCGACCGAGTGCCCGAGCGAGTCGTTGATGACCTTGAACTTGTCCAGGTCGAGGAACAGCACCGTGAGCGCCCCGCGCTCGCGGACGTCGAGCCGGTCGAGGAGCAGGGTCCGGTTGGCCAGCCGGGTGAGCGGGTCGTGGGTGGCGTCGTGGGCCAGCCGCGCGCTGATCGCGCGGGTCTCGGTGATGTCGGTGAACGTGGTGACGACGGCCCGCGTCGTCGGGTCGTCCGGGTCGAGCAGCCGCGAGGTCAGCGACACCCAGACGTCCCGCCCGTCCGGCCGCCGCAGGCGCACGACCAGGCCGTTGTGCGTGACGCCGGTCCGCCGGGACTGCACCGACGGCATCTCGTCCGGCGGGATCCAGTGCCCGGACTCGGTGAACAGCACCAGCGTGTGGCACGGGACGCCGATCAGGTCGGGCTCGGGCACGCCGAGGATCCGGCACGCCGCCGGGTTCGCCGCTTCGATCAGCCCGGTCGGGCCCATCACCAGCACGCCTTCGTCGAGCGACGCGACGACCGTGCGGTAGTTCTGCTCGGCCCGCCGCCGCGCGGTTTCGTCGGCGCAGACGAGCACGTAACCGTCGTTCATCTCAGCTGCCGAAACCCGGACCGCGAGGGGAGCGCCGTCGCGCCGCCGGTGCACCGCCTCGGCGACCCCGCCGCCGCGCCGGATCGCCGCCAGGTCCAGCGACGCGCCGACCAGTTCGCTCGCGCGCCGCCCGACGGCCTCGGCCGCAGTCCAGCCGTACACCGCTTCGGCGGCCGGGTTCCAGCTGGTCACGACGCCGTCGCCGGTGGTCGCGATCAAGGCGTCGCTGACGTGCGACACCAGCGCGGCCTGGTAGCGGAGGGCGTCCGCGGCCGCCTTCTTCGCCGTGATGTCCCGCATGACGACCTGGTACGCGGCCGCGCCCCGGAGGCGCACCACGACCGTCTCGACGGCGAACTTGCTCCCGTCGAGCCGGGACATCAGCGCTTCGACGGGCTCGCTCGCCTGCCCCGGCCTGGTCAGCCCTTCGAGCTTCCCGGCCAGCTCGGCCTGTGAATCCTCGGCGACGAAATCGGCGAACCGGCGCCCGACGACCTCGGCGGTGCCGCGCGCGGCGAACGTCTCGAGCGCGGCCCGGTTGGCGTAGGTGAGGACGCCGTGCTCGTGGACGCAGATCGCGTCCGGACTCAGCTCGACCAGCTCGGTGAGCGAGTCAGCCTCCATGAGCGTCCGTCCCCCGTGCTGCGCGGCCGTGGCCCGTCGATTACACCACCGACGCCGCCACCTGCCTACCCGTCGCGGCACGCAGCCACGGACCCCAGAACAGCAGCCCGAAGTGCGCGGCGAACGCGTGGCCGAGCAGCGTGACGACCGCATCGAGGGCCACCGGGTCGTCGCTGATCCAGATCACCGCGATGAACGCCTCCATCGCGGCCAGTGCGAACAGCCGGGCCCGGCCGCGCAGCAGGAACACGAGCGTGCCGGCCGTGGTGAAGAAGCCGTAGCTGACGCCGATGTCGAGCCAGTGCCCGGCGGAGGCCGGCAGGACGTGCGCGTTGATCAGCGCCATCACCGGCAGCTCGGTGACGAGCGTGGCCAGCACGTGCCCGGAGAAGAACACGGTGAGCGTGCGGCGGGCGCCGAACCGGCGTTCCAGCGGGGCGACCGCGATCGCGAAGATCACGACGTAGGCGAGCCAGCCTTCGTCGGAGAGCCAGAGGGCGCTGGTCAGCAGCGAGGTCAGCGGCCGCCGCCAGAGGTTGTGGGCGTCGGTGCTGGACAGCCGGAGCAGCCGCTCGGTCACCGCGGGGTCGGCGAACTTGAGGACGAGCGTCGTGCCGAGCAAGAGGACCAGATAGCCGAAGGTGAACGGTGTCGCCTTCGGATTCGGGATGAAAC
The DNA here is from genome assembly GCF_014873755.1 of Amycolatopsis lexingtonensis. Taxonomy (NCBI): domain Bacteria; kingdom Bacillati; phylum Actinomycetota; class Actinomycetes; order Pseudonocardiales; family Pseudonocardiaceae; genus Amycolatopsis; species Amycolatopsis lexingtonensis. The sequence goes on along the minus strand of NZ_JADBEG010000001.1, from coordinate 6,916,636 downwards.
GGACGAGCTGCCGTGCGCTCAAGCGACGGGGGACGGCGATCACGGGGACCGGCCGTCCGGCTTTCAGCAGCATGGGCTGAGCTTCGCCGGTCATGCTGGGAGTATCACGAGTGCCAGCTTAGAAAACGCTGTGCTTGTCACTCACTGTCAAACTCTTGCGACGGGGAAGAGATTTTTACCAGTTGCTCACCCGTTTGGGTGGCTTGTGCGGTAAAAATACGGCCACGATGTCGGCCGAAAGGCCTCTCGGGAAGGTCTGTCGGGGTGAACGACGAGGTATCGGTCGCCGAGCTGCTCGTGCGCGAGGGCTGGGGTGAACGGGCGGGGCCGGGGCAGTCGCGGTGGCGGGTGCTCGCGGTGATGCTCGCCGTCGTCATCGGCTGCGGGGCCGCCGCGGTGCTGGTCGGGCTCGGCGGCAAGGGCACGCCGGACGCGTCGGCGGTCGACCAGATCCAGGTGATCCCGTTCCCGCAGCGCACCACCGGCCTCGGCGGCGCCGACCAGGCCACGGACTCGCCCCCGGAGGGTGGCACCGGCGGCGGCGACGTCGTCCCGGGCAGTGGCGTGCCACGGGAGACCGTCACCGAGGTGCCCGGCAAGCCCACGACGACCGAGAGCAGCGCCGACTCCACGACGCCGACGACCACGCCGACCAGCGGTGACCCGTCCGGCTCGGTCACGACGACGCCGGCGACGACGGGCGGCCAGCAGCCGACTCGGCCGGCGCCCCCGGCGCCGCCGAAGCCGACGACGTGCCTGCTGATCATCTGCTGGTGATCACGCCAGCTGCTCCGCGAGGTCGCTGAAGTCCGAGGTGTTCCACCGCTCCGGGCGCATCACGATCGCGATGTTGCTCCCGTGCGTGCCGTCGGTCGCGTCCGTGTAGGCGTCGCTCACACCCGGCGGCAGGTAGCGCGCGGCGACCGCGTGGCGCTCCGCCTTGGTCATCGGCCACGTCTTCACCACCGGTCCCTCGACCGAGACGTACTTGTAGACGCCGTTCTGCTCCTGGACGCACAGCGCGAACCGGCCGGCCGCCTCGATCAGCCGGGTCTTGCGCAGGCCGGGGGAGGTCATCACGAGGATGTCGCCGCCCGGCTCGTAGCGGTACCAGATCGGCGTGGTCAGCGGGGCGCGGCCGGGTTCGCCGGCGACGCTCAGCACGCCGACGCGCGGTTCGGCGAGGAAGGCTTCGCGCTCTTCCCGGGTCATCTTGCGGGCCACTTCGGTCTCCCTAAAGCCAAGTTGTTTGCTTTAACGATAGCCACGGGGCGACGGCTAAAGCAAGCTTGTTTGCTTTAAGATGGGTGGATGACCCGACCCGGCGGCCGCAGCGCCCGTGTCCGCGATGCCGTCCACGAAGCCGTGATCGAGCTCCTCGCGGCCGGGGAGATCGACGCGACCGTCCCGAAGATCGCCGAACGGGCCGGGGTGAACCCGACCAGCATCTACCGGCGCTGGGGCGGGCGCGACAACCTGCTCCTCGACGCGGCCGTGACGCGCCTGCGCGCGACGTCGCCGATCCCGGACACCGGTTCGCTGCGCGGCGACCTGCTCGGCTGGGCCGAGGGCGTCGAACGCGCGATGCGCGACCCGCGCGGCCAGATCCTGCTTCGCGCGCTCGTCGCGACCCTCGGGCCGGAGAAGGAACCGCTCGAATACCTGCAGGACCGCGGCGCCGACCTCCAAGACGCGCTGGACAAGGCTGAAGCGCGGGGTGAGCCGGTGCCGTCGGTCGACGAAGTGCTCGACTTCGTGCTGGCCCCGCTCTACCTGCGCGTGCTGTTCCGCCGCCCGGTCGAGCCGGGCACCGGGGCCCGGCTCGTCGAGCGGCTGCTCACGGCGCTTCCAGCAGATCCGGCTCCGTGCGCCGGCCGAGGTGGTTGAACAGCAGGTTCAGCACGAACGCCAGCACCGCCGCCACCGTGATCGAGCTGCCGCAGATCGTCTGCAGCCACGCGGGGAAGTGCTGGAAGATCTTCGGCGCGAACGCCGGCAGCAGCCCGACGCCGAGCGCGACCGCGACGATGAAAGTGTTGTGGTTGCCGGAAAACTCGACCTTCTTCAGGTTCTGCGCGCCCACCGCGGCGACCATCGCGAACATGACGACCGCGACCCCGCCGACCACCGGCTGCGGGATCGCCGCGATGAACGCGCCGATCTTCGGGACCAGGCCCATCAGCACCAGGATCCCGCCGGTCACCGCGACCACCCAGCGGCTGCGGACGCCGGTCATCCGCACCAGGCCGACGTTCTGCGCGAACGCCGTGTCGGGGAAGGAGTTCAGCACGCCGCCGAGCACGGCCGAGAAGCCGTCGGTGGCCAGGCCTCGCGCGAGGTCGGAGTCGGTCGGCGGCCGCCCGGTGATCTCGCCGACGGCGATCATGTCCGCGGTCGACTCGGTGAACGTCACCAGCATGACCACGCACATCGACAGGACCGCGGCGACCGGGAACGTCGGCGCCCCGAAGTGGAACGGCGACGCGAGCCCGAACCAGCTCGCCGCGCCGAGGCCGTCCCAGTGCACCAGTCCCATCGGGATCGCGGCCACCAGCCCGATCGCCAGCGCCAGCAGCGGCCCGATCTGGTTGGCGAACCCGCGCAGCACCCGCGTGAACAGCACGAGCAGCGCCAAGACGCCGAACGCGAGCAGGAGGTGCGACAGGGCCGCGTAGTCCGGCGCGCTGGTGTCGTTGCCCGCGATCAGTCCCGCGCCCGGGCCGAGCAGCGAGACGCCGATGACGAGCAGCAGCGTCCCGGTGACCAGCGGCGGGAAGAACCGGATCAGCTTCGCGAACGGCTTCGCGATGAGCAGCCCGAAGACACCGGAGGCCAGCATCGCGCCGTAGACGGCGGGCAGGCCGTACTGCGAGGCGATGAGGATCATCGGGTTGACGACGCTGAACGTCGCGCCCGCCACCACCGGCAGCCGGATGCCCAGCAGCTTGCCGATGCCGACCGCCTGGATCAGCGTCGCGATGCCCGCCACCAGCAGATCGGCGTTGACCAGCAGCCCGATCGTCGCCGGGTCCAGCTTGAGCGCGCTGCCGACGATCAGCGGCACCGCGACCGCGCCAGCGTACATGATCGACATGTGCTGCAGCCCGAGCAGCGCCAGCCGTCCGGCGGGCAGGACTTCGTCGACCGGGTGTTTCGTCATGCACAGGCCCCTTTCACCGGGGACAGCCAACGCGCCGCGCGTGACGCTGGCAAGTCTCGCGAGTCATGATCTTGTTTCCGGGGGCGGCGGAACGGTCCCGGATGTGTGACCATCGGTGCATGACTTCGGGCGGCATTCCCCAGGTGGGCCCGCCGTTTCGCGCCGATCACGTCGGGAGCCTGCTGCGGCCCCCGGTCTTGCGTGACGCGCGGCGGCGGCACGAATCCGGTGAGATCGGCGCGGAGCAGCTCCGCGCGGTCGAAGACGACGCGATCCGCGACGTGATCAAGATGCAGAAGGCGGCCGGGCTGAGTTCGGCCACCGACGGCGAATTCCGGCGTGCCTCGTGGCACATGGACTTCATCTACGCCCTCGGCGGCGTCTCGAAGAGCGACGAGCGGCTGCACGTCAAGTTCCACAACCTGGCCGGGGACCTCGAGTTCAGCCCGCCGGGCCTGCAGGTCGACGGGAAGGTCCGGCTCGACGAGCCGATCTTCGCCGCGCACTTCGAGTTCCTCAAGTCCCATGTGGACGCCGGGGTGACGCCGAAGCTGACCATCCCGTCGCCGAGCATGGTCTACTACCGCGGCGGCCGGGCGGCGGTCAGTGAGAGCGTTTACCCGGACCTCGAAGAGTTCTTCGCGGACCTGAGCTCCGCGTATGCGGCGCAGGTCTCCGCGGTGCACGGCCTCGGCTGCCGGTACCTCCAGCTCGACGACACCAGCCTCGCCTACCTCAACGACCCGGCGCAGCGGGAGCTCGTCGCGCGGATGGGCGGCGACCCGGACACCCAGCACCTGCGCAACATCGCGACGATGAACGCGGCGCTGGCCGACCGGCCCGAGGACCTCACCGTGACGACCCACCTGTGCCGCGGCAACTTCCGGTCCTCGTGGGTCGCGTCCGGCAGCTACGAGTTCGTCGCGGAAGCGCTCTTCGGCGACCTCGCCGTCGACGGGTTCTTCCTGGAGTTCGACGACGAACGCTCGGGCGGCTTCGAACCGCTGCGGTTCGTCCCGAAGAACAAGAAGGTCGTCCTCGGCCTGGTCACGACCAAGCGGCCGGAGCTGGAGGACGCCGACGTCCTCGTGCGGCGGATCGAGGAGGCGTCCCAGTACGTCGACATCGACCAGCTGTGCCTGTCGCCGCAGTGCGGGTTCTCCTCGACCGAGGAGGGCAACGACCTGACCGCGGACGACCAGCTGCGGAAGCTGGAGCTGATCGTGGCCACGGCCGACCGCGTTTGGGGCGGCCGGTGATCACCTGCGTCGTCGACTACGTCATCGACCCCGCGAAGCTCGCCGACTTCGAACGCTTCGCCGCCGCGTGGATGCGGCTGGTGCAGCGGGAAGGCGGCGTCCACCACGGCTACTTCCTGCCGTCGGAAGGGGCGAGCGACGAAGCCCGGGCGCTGTTCAGCTTCGAGAGCCTCGCCGCGTACGAGCGCTACCGGACGCTGTTCGGCGCCGACCCGGACTTCATCGAGGCCGACAAGATCCGCGAGGAAAGCGGCTGCGTGCTCCGGTACCGGCGGACGTTCATGCGCCCGCTGCTGCCGGGCGACGACGAAGACTGATCCGGTGCGGCACGGCGCGCGGCGGCCGACGTCGGTCGTGGACCGCGTTCTCGACCTGCTGGGCGCGTTCACGGCCGAGCGGCCGCGGCTCACGCTGTCCGAGCTCAGCCGTCGCGTCGGGCTGCCGCTGTCGACCACGCACCGGCTGGCCGGCGAGCTGACCCGGCGCGGGGCGCTCGTCCGCGACGAAGCGGGCGTGTACCGCGTCGGGCTCTGGCTGTGGGAAGTCGCGTCGCTGGCACCGCACGGCGCCGAGCTGCGGGAAAGCGCGATGCCGTTCCTGGAGGACCTCTACGAGGCCACCCACCAGAACGTGCAGCTCGCCGTGCTCGACGGCGCCGAAGTCGTCTACGTCGAGCGGATCTCCGGCCGCGGCGCGGTCAACGTCCTGACGCGGGTGGGCGGCCGCCTGCCCGCGCACGCCACCGGCGTCGGGCAGGTGCTGCTCGCGCACGCGCCCGCGGAGGCGCAGGAAGAGGTCCTGTCCCGGCCGCTCAAGACGTTCACGCCCAAGACGATCGGTTCGCCCGCGCAGCTGCGGCGCGTGTTCGCCGACGTCCGCCGCGACGGCTACGCGATCAGCGACGGCCAGATCGAGCTGATCTCGTTGTCCGTGGCGGCCCCGGTATACGACGCCACCGACGAGGTGGTGGCGGCGATCTCCATCGTCGTCCCGGCGGAGGGGACGGACCCGCGGACGCTGGTCCCGGCCGTGCGGGCCGCGGCGCGGGGCATCTCGCGGGTGCTCGGGGCGCCGCGCGCGCTGCGGTCGAGCGGCGGCTCCTCGACGGCTTGAGCCTCTTGTGATCGGATGGCGGGCATGGGTGCACAGAACACGGTTCTCGTCGTGGGGGCCGGGCAAAGCGGGTTCCAGGCCGTCGCGTCGCTGCGGGACCGGGGCTTCGACGGCCGGGTCGTGCTCGTCGGGGACGAGCCGGGCGTGCCGTACCAGCGGCCGCCGCTGTCGAAGGCCTACCTGGCCGGGACCGCCGGGCTCGAACAGCTGCACCTGCGCGGTGAGGACTTCTTCGCGGAGAAGGACATCGAACTGGTCGCCGGGCGGGTCGCCGCGATCGACCGCGAGGCTTCGCTGGTACGGCTCGAAGACGGCCGCGAGCTGGGCTACGACCACCTGGTGATGGCCACCGGCGCGCGCAACCGGACGCTGCCCGTGCCCGGCGCGGACCTGCCGGGCGTGCTGACCCTGCGTACCCGCGATGACGCCGACCGCCTCCGCGAATCGCTGGCGCACGCGGAAAACGTCGTCGTGGTCGGCGGCGGCTTCATCGGGCTCGAGTTCGCCTCGCACGCCGGCCGTCCGGTGACGGTCGTCGAGGCGCAGGACCGGCTGCTCAACCGGGTCGCGACGCCGGAGATCTCCGCCTACTTCGCCGAGCTGCACCGCGAAGCCGGGCACACGGTGTTGCTCGGCCAAGGCGTTTCCGCGCTGCACGGGGACGAGCGGGTGCGCGAGGTCGAGCTGTCCGACGGCACCCGGCTGCCCGCCGACCTGGTCGTCGTCGCCGTCGGTGTGGTGCCGGAGACGACGCTCGCCGCCGAGGCCGGGCTGCCGGTGGACAACGGCGTGGTCGTCGACGCGCACCTGCGGACGTCGGACGAGAAGATCTTCGCCATCGGCGACTGCGCGAACTTCCCGTGCGTGCAGGCCGGCGCGGCGACCCGGCTGGAGTCCGTGCAGAACGCCGTCGACCAGGCCCGCAGCGTGGCCGCGGCGATCACCGGCACCCCCGAGCCGTACGCGAGCCTGCCGTGGTTCTGGACCGACCAGTCGGGCGCGAAGCTGCAGATCGCGGGCATCCTGTCCGGCGCCGATCGCACGGTGGTCGCCGGCGACCGCGACGCGGGCAAGTTCTCGGTGCTGTCCTTCCGCGACGACGTCCTGATCGCGGTGGAGTCGGTGAACCGGCCGGCCGACCACATCGCCGCGCGGCGGCTCTTCACCGCCGATCCGCACCCGCGGTACGCGGACCTCGAGGTGAGCGAGTTCAACCTCAAGGAGCATCTGAAGGCGGCGTCAACTCGCGGTTGACGACAGAAGATCGTCAACCTACAGTTGACGGCATGGACCTTCCTGCCAACGTCAAACTCGACGACCTCATCAGCGCGATCAAGAGCAACAACGACAAGGACGCCCTCGCCCAGCTGTCCGACGCCGTCTACGTGGGCGAACACCTCGGCGAGGTGGCCGACCACCTGATCGGCCACTTCGTCGACCAGGCCCGGCGCTCCGGGGCGTCGTGGACCGAGATCGGCAAGAGCATGGGCGTCACCAAGCAGGCCGCCCAGAAGCGGTTCGTGCCGAAGGTGGACCCCGGCGGCGACCCCTCCGGCGCGATCGAACGCGTCTACGGCCGCTACACCGACCGGGCGCGGCACGTGATCGTCGAGGCCCAGAAGTCGGCCGTGGACAACGGCAGTCCCGAGATCGACACCGTGCACATCGTGCTGGGCCTGCTCGCCGAACCCGCGGCACTCGCGGCGGGCGCGATCCTCGCCCAGGGCGTCCAGCTCGACGCCGTCCGCGAAGCCGCCGAAGCGCGGCTGCCCGAGCGGGTCGAGCCCGTGCCGAACCCGGTGCCGTTCTCGGGCGGCGCCAAGAAGGCCCTCGAACTGACCATGCGCGAGGGCCTGCGGCTGGGCCACAACTACATCGGCACCGAGCACATGCTCCTGGCGCTGCTGGAACAGCGGGAGGGCGCCGGGTTCGAGGTGCTCGACGGCCTCGGCGTCAAGAAAGACAAGGCCGAAGCGAAGATCCTGGAGGTGCTGGCGGAGATCCTCGCCGCCCGCGGGCAGTGAGACCCCGGGTGGGTCGAGGGGGCTCACCCGGAAAGCCGTGAAGGCCTCCTTGCCGGGCAAAAAAGCCGGTAAGGAGGCCTTCACGGACTTCGTCAGGCGTCGGACTCCGGGCGGCCGTCGGCGGCCCAAGCCGTGTGGAACGAGCCTTCGCGGTCCACGCGGCGGTAGGTGTGGGCGCCGAAGAAGTCCCGCTGGCCCTGGACGAGCGCCGCCGGGAGGCGGTCGGCGCGGAGGCCGTCGTAGTACGCCAGCGCGGTCGAGAAGCCCGGCGTCGGGATGCCGAGCCGGACCGCCGTCGAGATCACCGAACGCCACGAGTCCTGCGCGTCCTCGACCGCCTTGCGGAAGCCGCCCGAGGTGAGCAGCGTCGGCAGCGCGGGCTCTTCGGCGTAGGCCGAGGTGATGTCGTTCAGGAACTTCGCGCGGATGATGCAGCCGCCGCGCCAGATCGAGGCGACCTTGCCGAGGTCGATGTCCCAGCCGTACTCGGTCGCGCCGGCCTGGATCTGGTTGAAGCCCTGGGCGTACGCGACCACCTTCGACGCGTACAGCGCCTGCTCGACGTCGTCGGCGAAGCGCTCCAGCGAAGAACCGGTCAGCGGCGACGCCGACGGGCCGCCGAGCCCGCGGGCGGCCGCGCGCAGCGGCTTCGACCCGGACAGCGAACGCGCGAAGACGGCTTCGGCGATGCCCGAGATCGGGACCCCGAGGTCGAGGCCGATCTGGACCGTCCAGCGGCCGGTGCCCTTCTGCTCGGCGGCGTCCTCGACGATGTCGACGAACGGCTTGCCGGACGTCTTGTCGACGTGCGCCAGCACCTCGGCGGTGATCTCGATCAGGTACGAGTCGAGCCGCCCGGTGTTCCACGTGCGGAAGACGTCGGCGATCTCGGCGGGGGAGTAGCCACCCGCGTGGCGCAGCAGGTCGAACGACTCCGCGATCAGCTGCATGTCGGCGTACTCGATGCCGTTGTGCACCATCTTCACGAAGTGGCCGGCGCCGTCCGCACCGATGTGCGTGCAGCACGGCTGGCCGTCGACCTTGGCCGAGATGTCCTCGAACAGCGGGCCGAGCGACTCGTACGACTCCTTCGAGCCGCCGGGCATGATGCTCGGCCCGTGCAGCGCGCCTTCCTCGCCACCGGAGACGCCGCTGCCGACGAAGTGCAGCCCGCGCTCGCGCAGCGCCTTCTCGCGGCGGCGCGTGTCGGCGAAGTGCGCGTTGCCGGCGTCGATGATCACGTCGCCCTCTTCGAGCAGCGGCGCGAACTCCTCGATGACGGCGTCCGTCGGGGCGCCCGCCTTGACCATGATCACGACCTGGCGGGGCCGCTCCAGCGCGTCGACGAACTGCTGGGCGGAGTACGCCGGGATGAAGTCGCCCTCGTCGCCGAACTGCTCCACCAGTGCGCGGGTCCGCTCCTCGGACCGGTTGTGCAGGGCCACCGTGTGCCCGTGCCGGGCCAGGTTGCGGGCCAGGTTGCGGCCCATGACCGCCAGGCCGGTGACCCCGATGCTCGCCTTCTTGCTCATCCGAATCCTCTCGAAGACTCTCTCGATTCAGACCCTAGTCCGATCGACGCCTCATGGGAGGTACGGCGCCGCGGCTCACGCAGTTCAGGAGAAGCAGCGGATCGGGCCCCGGTTGATCGCCACCATGTCCATGACCGCGGCCGCGAGATCGATCTGAGCACCCCATTCGGCGCCCTCCAGCTCGGCGTACGCCCGGTGCAGGTTGCCCGGCAGCCGCTCCTGCTCGCTCAGCGCCGCGAAATCACCCAGGTCGGTGTCCTTCGCCACTTCCAGCGGGGACAGCCCGGCGGCCTTCCCGCGCTCGGCCGTCCGCTGGACGAACTCCAGGTACGCGTCCACTTTGTCCACGACATCCAGCCCGCACGGCCCGCCGTGACCAGGCAGGATCACGTGCGGCTCGAGGTCTCGGACCACGTCCAGCGCCTTGCGCCAGCCGGCCACCGAACCCATCAGCGCGAACGGGCTGCCGCCGTTGAACACCAGGTCACCGGCGTAGAGCACGCGCTGATCCGGCAGCCAGACCAGGACGTCGTTGGTGGTGTGGGCGGCGTGGCCCGGGTGGATCAGCTCGAGGGTCGTGTCACCGGCGTGCACGGTCAGCCGGTCGTCGAACACGACCTCCGGCGGCCGCGAGCGCAGCTCGCCCCAGTCGTTGCCGACGAAGACGCCGTCGTACGTCTGGATGCCCTCGGCGACCAGCAGCTCGCGGGTCTTGCGGTGGCCGACCACGGTCGCGGTCTCCACGAGGTAGTTGCCGTTGGTGTGGTCGCCGTGGTGGTGGGTGTTGACCAGCGTCGTCACCGGGCTGCCGGTGGTGGCGCCGACGGCGTCGAGCAGCGCGCGCGTGCGGCGCTCGGTCGAGCAGGTGTCGATGAGGACGGTGTGGTCGCCGGCGTCGACGAACCCGCAGTTGTTGATGTACCAGGAGCCGTCCGGCTGGACGTAGCCGTGGACGTCGTCGGCCAGGCGGGTGACGGCGGCGGCGGAGGGCGAACGATCGGTCACGGCGCTCACTATGCCCGAGCCGGGGCTCCGCCGGTTGGCCGAATAATTAGGAATTTCACTGGTCCAGGCGAGTGATAGCGCAGGTGACTGGCATTCCACGGCGTTTCCTGGAACGCTGCGCGATGTCATCATCGAGATCCGCAAGGTGAAGCACTAGCCTGGGTGGGTTCGATAGTTCGCGTGCGACGGCGACCGGGAGGCCGCCGTCGCTTGGTAGTGGTCCGGGAGAGCAGGGCGATGGCCAGCACCGTCACCTCGCGCCGGAAGCAGCTCGGGAACGAGCTCCGGCATGCCCGCACCGCGGCGCGGATGACACAGCAGCAGGTCGCCGAGGTCCTCGGCTGCACCCAGGGCAAGGTCAACAAGATCGAGTCCGGTGCCGTCGGGGTGAAGCTCGGGGATGTGCGATCCATGCTGAACGCGTTCGGGATCAACGGCGAAGAAGCCGACACGCTGATGAACCTGGCCCGGGCCGCCGCCGGGCAGCGCGGCCACTGGTCCGGCTACCGCTCGGTGGTGCCGCACTGGTTCCGCACCTTCACCGACCTGGAACCCGCGGCCGCGGAGATCCTCACCTGGCACGGCGAGCGCATCCCCGGTCCGCTGCAGTCCGAGCACTACATGCTCAAGCAGTTCACCGAGGCCGGCGCCACCGACGTCACGTCGCTGGTGCGCAACCGCCTCGACCGCAAGGCCGTGTTCGAACAGCAGCAGCCGCCGTACTACCGGTTCATCATCAGCGAAGGCGCGCTGCGCCGGGCGCCCGGCGGGTACGCGCCCGCCGTGATGCTGGACCAGGTCGAGCACCTGCTCTCGCTCGAGAAGCACCCGCGGGTCTACGTGCACGTGCTGCCGTTCGGCGCGCGGCTGGCCGCGGTGCCCAACGACTTCACGATCATGCGCTTCCCGGACCGCACCCGGGACTTCGTCTACATCGAGCACTCGGCCGGTGGTCTGTACCTCGACGACGTCAAGGACTTCAACATCTTCGTCGACTCGTGGGACCGGCTGCGCGGCGCCGCGCTGGAGCGGCAGGAGACCCGGCAGTTCCTCAAGGAGCTCGCGGAGGGTTACCGCGCCCAGATGCAGCAGATCCAATAGGGCGAACGGACGCCTCAGCTATCCCGTCCGGTGAACAACTTTCGGTAGAGTCCTTCTGTTGCGCTGGAATCCGCCGGAAGTGGACACCGTGGACCCCGACTTCCTCCCCGACGCCGTCGACCTCGACCGGCCGAACGTGGCGAGGATCTACGACTGGGCGCTCGGCGGCACCGCGAACTGGGCGATCGACCGGCAGTACGGCGAGCAGGCGGTGCAGGCGTTCCCGCTGGCCAAAGCCCTCGCGCGGAGCAACCGCGACTTCCTCGGCCGCGCCGTCCGCTACTGCCTCGCCGAAGGCATCACGCAGTTCCTCGACCTCGGCTCCGGCATCCCCACGGCGGGCAACGTGCACGAGGTGGCCGACGACCACGCCGACGACAGCCGGTGCGTCTACGTCGACAACGAGCCCGTCGCCGTGGCGCACGGGCGGATCCTGCTGGAGGAGACCGGCGACCCCGGCCGCCACGCCGTGCTGCACGCCGACCTGCGCGACGCCCGGGAGGTGTGGGAAGCCGCGCTGGCGACCGGCGTGCTCGACCCGGACCGGCCGATGTGCCTGCTGAGCGTGGCGGTGCTGCACTTCCTGCCGGACGTCACCGGGGTCCGCGAAGCCATCCGCGACTACCGGAGGCTGCTGGCGCCCGGGTCGGCGTACGTGCTTTCGCACGCGACCGAGTCCGGGGTCGAAGGCGAGGAGCTGGCGCAGATCCGGCGGCTCGTGAAGCTGTCCGAGAAGTCGAGCTCGCCGGCGGTTTCCCGGTCGCTCGACGAGATCGCCGCGTTCTTCGGTAACTTCGACGTCGTCGAGCCCGGGATCGTGCCTGTGGGAGAGTGGCGCCCCGAGCCCGGCGCCGCCACGGTCCCCCTCGCGAGCGTGGTCGGCGGTGTCGGCCGCAAGCGTGAAGGACGGTTCGCATGACGACGCAGGATCCCGAGGCCCCCGAAGGCGTCGACCTCGAGCGGCCGAACGCGGCCCGCATCTACGACTGGTTCCTCGGCGGCACCGCCAACTGGGCCATCGACCGGCAGTTCGGCGAGCAGGCCGTCAAGACGTTCCCGATGATCAAGACCGTCGCCCGCGCCGGCCGCGACTTCCTCGGCCGCGGCGTCCGGTACCTGGCGCGCAACGGCATCGACCAGTTCCTCGACCTCGGCTCCGGCGTCCCGACGGTCGGCAACGTCCACGAGGTCGCGGCGGAGGTCAACCCGAACGCGCGCTGCGTGTACGTCGACAACGAGCCGGTCGCGGTGGCCCACTCCCAGGTCCTGCTGGAGAAGGAGGGCGTGGCGGACCGGCACGCGGTGCTGCAGGGCGACCTGCGCGACCCGGCCGACATCTGGAAGCGCGCGCTCGACACCGGCGTCCTCGACCCGAACCGCCCGATCGGCCTGATCATCGTCGGCGTCCTGTACTTCCTCGGCCCGGACGAGCCGGTGGCCCAGACCATCCGGAAGTACCAGTCGCTGCTGCCGTCCGGCTCGTACTTCCTGTCCTCGCACCTGACGAGCGACGGTCTCGAGCAGATGGCCGACTCCGACAGCCGCGAGTCGATCATGAAGCAGTACAACCGGTCCAGCACGCCGCTGCACCTGCGGACGCGCGAAGAGTTCACGTCGTTCTTCGACGGCCTCGAACTGGTCGAGCCGGGCATCGTCTACCTGCCGGAGTGGCACCCGGAGGAGATCGAGTCCAAGGCCACCAAGAAGCTCGCGAACGACCCGGCGTTCGTCGGCCACCTCTGCGGCCTCGGCCGCAAGCCGTGACGGTCACGCCCTACGACGCGGTCGCCGTCCAGTACGCGGAGTTCGTCGGCCCGATCTGGGACGGCGACCCGCTGGACCGGGCGGCGTGGACGGCGTTCGCGGACTACGCGCGCGGCCGCGGCCCGGTCGCCGACCTGGGCTGCGGGCCGGGCCACCTCACGGCGCACCTGCGTTCGCTTGGCCTCGACGCGTCCGGCGTCGACCTGTCCCCGGCGATGGTGGAGCTGGCCCGTGCCGCGCACCCGGACCTGCGGTTCGCCGTGGGTTCGATGGCGGCGCTGGACATCGCCGACGGCTCGCTCGCCGGGATCCTGTCGTGGTACTCGGTGATCCACACGCCGCCGGCGGAGCTGCCGGGCTACTTCGCCGAGTTCGCGCGGACGCTGGCGCCGGGCGGGGTCCTGCTGCTCGGCTGCTTCGAGGCCGACGGCGGCGAGGTGACGACGTTCGACCACAAGGTCACCACGGCGTACCGCTGGCCGGTGGACGCCTTGGCCGCGCTGGGTGCGACGGCGGGCCTCGCCGAGGTCGGGCGGATGCACCGCGAGCACACCGGCGACGAGCGCCCCTTCCGCCAAGCCCGGCTGCTGCTGCGGAAACCGTAGCCCGCACGCGCGAGAGCCCCGGTCCCTTCGGGGAACCGGGGCTCCGGTGGTGGTGCGGCAGTCAGGCGCGGGAGCCGATGCGGCCGCGCAGCAGCGGCGTCAGGTCGATCGACGTCTCCATCGGCCGGGTGGTGCGGACCCCGTCGGAGTAGCGGCGCAGCGGGAGGTCCTGGTCGGTCGCCCACGTCGTGGTCTTGCGCAGTGGTGCCTGGATCAGGCTGAAGCCGAAGCGGTTCCGCAGTTCGTCGCCGATCCCGCGGCGGCCACGGTGTTCTTCGTCTTCGCGGCGGAAGAGCGAGTTCATTCGGACGGCCATCGTCTACACCCCCAGCTCTCGTCGCGGTGCCCGGGCGGGCTCGCCGCCGGTCAGTCCGAGACAGGGTTCACACGGCATGCCGGCCCCGGGGACCAGCCATTCGACGTCTTGACGGGAAAGCGCTTCCCCACATCGGGTTCGGATCAGCTCGGTGTCGGTCGCGGCGGCGTCCAGGCCGAAGACGTGCACCACCCGGCGGGCTTCGCCGGCGGTGCCCTTGGCGAGCCTGCCCACGACGAGCACGCCCGGTGGCGCGCTGTCCTCGACGATCACGCTGATCCTCCCCCATGAGGTTCCTGCGGTGGCTTGGTTCTTCGGTTTCGGCCGCTTCGGCGTCGCTCGGGGACCGCCCGCCGCGCGCAGGCAGTCATTCACCGACGCCGACGCCCCGGCCGATGCGATTAATCCTACTCCTGGAATAATCTTCATGTCGAGGCCGAAGCTAGTTGATCACCCGCTTGGCCCTGCGGTCTAGGCCATTGAGACACTGAGTAGCCGGGAACGGGTGCTTTCGACCAGGTCGCGGCCGCACCCCCCATCGATCCTCGGAGGTACGACCCATGGCGGATTATCCGTCGTTCGCGGATTACGATCCGAACACGGCCGTGTCCCTGTTCGAAGAGGCCGCGTGGGAGAAGTCCTTCGCGAGCGAGCCCAACGGTGGCAGCTGCGTCGAGGTCAACCTGGGCCGCGAGGGCCTGATCGGTGTCCGGGACACCAAGCTCCCGACCAGCCCCGTTTTCGTGTTCGACACCGCCGAGTGGGAAGCGTTCTTGGTCGCCGTCAAGGCCGGGCAGTTCGACCTGCCGGCCTGATACCTCCCCTGCTCGGGTGATCATGATCACCCGCCTGAGTGCTCGAATGGCGAAGGCCCCCTTCCCCGTCCTCTGCGGTGAAGGAGGCCTTCGCGGCGGCCCGGATACGCGCGACCGCGGAATGTGGGCGAAATCTCACCCGGTTGCCGGAAGCTCCCCGCCCCGCAACCGGCTCCGGGTCCGCCGCCAGGCCACGACGACCAGCGCCACCAGCCCGATCAGCGGCAGCGTGCTGATCGCCCAGCTCAGTCCCATCGGCGGCCCCGGCTGTTCCAGGACCGGCAGCGCGCGCAGCTCGCCGGTGCCGGTTCCGGCGGGACCGTTGACGGTGAAGCGGAACGTCCACGCGCCCGGGCGCGGCATCGACCGGACGTCCAGGCCCCAGACCTCGAGCTTGCGCGGGTGCCGGACCAGTGGCTGCTTCCGGTTCTGCCCGCCCTCCGGGTTGACCATCGTGAGCGTGCCGGACTTCCCTTCGATCCCGCCGTCGGGGACGAAGGTGAAGTCCAGTGACTGCATGGCCTTCAGCGGCCAGGTGCTGAACCCGACCGTCAGCCCGTACGGCCCGGCCTGCACCCGCTCGGTGTGCACGATGTTGACCGGCTCGTAGGCGTTCGCCGGCGCCGCGGTCGCGAACAGCAGGCCCGCGACGGCGGCCAGTGCGAGCAACGTCTTACGCATCAGCGGTTTCCCCCTTCTCGGCGGGCGCCAGCAGGCACAGCATCCCGCCGAACCGCCACCCGGCGAACCCGCCGAGCAGCCCCAGCGCCGCGCTGAGCACGGCGGTCGTCGTCAAGTACCAGGCCGGCGGCAGGTGCGCGCCGGTGTAGAGCATGACCCGCTGCAGCGGCAGGCTCAGCCCGAGCAGCAGACCGGCGAACCCGCCGACGGCCACGGAAACGCGGCCGGGGCGCCACCCGCGGCGCCGGCCGGCCAGGTAGCCCAGCTCCATCAGTGCGGCCACCGGCAGCAGGGCCATCGGCGTCAGCGACGGCATCTCCGGCACCCCGGAGATCGCGTCCCGCATCGGCAGCCCGACCATTTCGGCGTACGCCTGCGCCGCCCACGGCGAGAACCACCAGAAGACCGCCTGCACGGCCGCGACCATCGCCGCGGTGCCGACCGCCCCGCCGGGACGGCGGAAGAACCCCGCGCCGACCGCGACCAGCAGCACCGCCATCGTCGACTGGCCGATCGACACGGCGTCGGCGTAGTCGTCCGGCACCTGCTGCAGCCCGAGCGCCAGCACCGGCGCGAACGTCAGCAGCACGGTCAGCGACCCCAGCGTGCCGAGCCGGCCCCAGCGGTGCTCCCGCGCCGCGGCGAACACCGCGGTCGTGCCGATCAGCGACACCGTGATCGACAGCAGCAGCCCGATGTGCGGCGGTGAGTCGATGACCGCGTCGAAGCCGTAGAGCCCGTGCCACCACTGGTCCCACAGGCCGTACAGCAGGAACGTGGCCGCGCCGACGCCCGAGACGAGGTAGCCGAGCGGCGCGGCGAACGTCCGGCCGAACACGTTGACCACGCGCCCGCCGATCCGCGGGTCGACCGGGCGGCCCGCGCGGCGCGCCGCCGTCGTCAGCAGCACGACGGCGAGGCTTGCCAGGCCGACGACCGCGCTGCCCGCGTACAGGAACAGGTGCGGCAGCGTGAAGAACGTGTCCGGCCCGACGTCGCTGTGCCACTGGATGTCCCAGGTCAGCCCGACCAGCGACAGCAACGACCCGCCGAGCACGACGTTCGCCGGCAGCAACCCCGTTCGCGCCGGTTTCGCGACCGACGCCGTGCGGACGCCGGATGCGGTGAGATCCATTTCCCCCGACCCTCCTTTAGTTGACGAGCAACGGAAAGACGACTTGCGCGGCCCCGCCCGGCCCCCGCAGCGAGACGGTGATCTCCCACTGCCCGGCCATCGGCAGCCCGACGTCCGCGGCGCGGAAGCGGCCGGGCCCGTCCGGCCCGGCGGGCACCGGCGCGAGCGCGTGCCCCATCTGCGCCATCACTGGCGCGATCGTGACGGCGTCCGGCGCCGGCCCGGTCACCGCCACCGCGAACGTGTTGCCGCCGATGCGCGGCCGGTCCGCGGAGAACTGGACGGTGTAGGGCCCGGAAACCGCTTGCTGCGTGGTGGGTTTCGCGCCACCGCCCGGCCAGAGCAGCCACGTGAGCAGGCCCGCGGCGACGAGGGCGACGGCGACGATCAGCGTGGTCGGGCGTCTCATCGGCCGGCTCCTGTCGTCGGGACGTCCACCACGGCGGGGACGGTCAGCACGCGGTAGCCGCGCTCGGCCTGCAGCCAGATCCGGTACCGGCCGGGCTCGGCGAAGGTGTAGGTGAAGCTGACGTCCGGGCCGTACGCCGCGACGGTTTCGTCGGGGCGGTCGAGCTGGCCGGCGACGGGCGGGATCATCGCGTGGACGTGCGCCCACGTCGGTGCCTTCGCGGCGCCTTCCCCGGCGGGCCCGGTGAACGGCCCGGTGACGATCAGGTGGCCGAGCATGCCCAGCCATGGCTGGAGGTCCTGGGCGGGGAAGCGCGCGGTGATCGTGGTCGGTGTCCCCGGGCTGACGGTGAGTTCGACCGGCGTGCCGTCGACCGTGCGCGGTCCGGGCCCCGGGGGTTCGGGCGCGGGGGCGGCGGTGCCCTTCATGTCCACAGTGGACCGGACGAGCTGGACGCCACCGCCGCGCCGGGCGAGTTCCGCGGCGACGGCGTACGTGCCCGCTTCGGGATCGGCGACGCGGACGCGGTAGTCGCCGGGGCCGACGCGCACCGGGTGCAGGTGGCTCAGCCGACCGGACGGCGAGACGAGCACCAGGTGCACGAGCGCGTTGTCGTGCACCAGCAGGTCGTCCACCGGGCGGCCGGTGGCGCCGTCGGTGAGCCGCAGCTTCAGCTCGTCGCGGAGGGCCTCCACAGCGAGGTTCACCGGCGGCCGCGAATAGTCCACTGTGGACGACTGCGCGTTGGCGTACGGGTTCGTGACGTTGTCGAACGTCGGGTCCAGCTGGCTGCCGGGCGCGGGCGGCGGGGGCGTGTTCGCCGACAGCAGCGCGCCGGTGACGGCCACGGCGATCGCGGCGACCACGCCGCCCGCCGGGATGAGCGCGTAGGCCGTGCGTTTCGCCCGGACGCCGACGATCAGGGCGAGCAGCAGGAACGCCCCCGCGGCGACGAACCCGCCGTAGGTCGCCTGCTCCCAGGGCGGCACGACGCGGGCCGGCACGATGAACGGGATGGTCGCGGGCGGGCCGGTGCCGTCGCTCAGCGACAGCACCCACGGCCCCGGCTTGTCGACGCGGAGATCGCCCGCGTACACCCCGGGTTCGGCGCCGAGGACGACGTCGGTGCGCGCGCCGGTGATCCCGTCGGCCGCGACGCCGAGGTGCAGCGTGCCGGGCGCGGTGCCCTGGTGCGTCACGACGTCGACCCGCAGCGGCGACGGTGTCGTGTCGACCCGGCGGATGATCACGGTGAGTTCGCGCGCGCCGAGCGTCTGCGCGACTTGGACGTCGGTGCCGCTCGGCGCGCCGTCGGCGTGCGCGGTCCCGCCGCCGGCCGCGATCCCCAGTACGGCCAGCAGCATCAGCAGTGCCGCTTTCGATTTGCTCCCCATCGTGGTCCGAACCTAGCCAGCGCGGCGGGTGGCGGGCGTCACGGCGGCGAGGGAATCCCGGTCCCCAGTGCGGGGGACCGGTACCCCCGGTGGTCTCAGGGGTCGAGGAATTGGCGCAGGTGGGCGACCACTTCGCCGGGTTGTTCCTCGGGGAGGAAGTGGCCGCAGTCGGCGAGCGCGGTGCCGGTGGCGCCAGGGGCGTACTCCCGCCAGATCTCGAGGGTGGGCAGGGTGCCGAGCAGGCCGTTCGCGCCCCACAGCGCGAGGAGTGGCTGGGTGACGCGCTTTCCGGCGGCGAAGTCGGCGTCGTCGAGCTCGGCGTCGTCCGGGAAGGAGGCGCGGTAGTCGTCGAAGCCGGCCCGGAGCGCGCCGGGCTGGGAGAAGGCGCGGACGTACTCGGCCTGCGCGTCGGCGTCGAGCGCGTGGCGCTGGTGGGTCCAGCGTTCGAAGAAGTAGCCGAGGTAGCCGGCGATGTCCCGGCCGGCGAGGAGCTCGGGCAGGTCGGGCTGGAGGTGGAAGAGCCAGTGCCAGTAGGCCTTGGCAACGCCGGTGTCGAGGCGCTGCCACATCGCGCGGGTCGGGGCGATGTCCAGGACGGCGATCCGCTCGACCTGGTCCGGACGGTCCAGCGCCCAGCGGTGGGCGACGCGGCCGCCGCGGTCGTGCCCGGCGACGGCGACCCGCTCGAAGCCGAGGTGCGTCGCGAGCGCGGCGACGTCGGCGGCCATGGTGCGCTTGTCGAAGCCGGTCCTCGGCTTGTCGGTGCGGCCGTAGCCGCGGAGGTCGGGCGCGATGACGGTGTGCGTCTCGGCGAGCGGTTCGATGACCTTCCGCCAGCAGTGCGACGTCTGCGGCCAGCCGTGGAGGAGGAACAGCGGCGGGCCGTCGCCGGCGTGAAGGTAGTGCATCTTCAGCCCGTTGATGTTTTCTAACCGGTTCATGGGGTTAGACGGTAGCGCTGCTTCTAACTGTCTTCAAGGGTTAGAATCGGCGGCATGGAATGGGTCTTCGACGGCGGACGGCCGTGCCTCGACCTCGTCAACACGCTGCGCAGCCGGCACTCGACGGGGGTGGAGCTGCTGACGGGGCCCGACGCACTGGCGGAGTGGCTGTCGCTCGCGGGTTTCACGGCCGGGCCGGTCCCGGTGACGGCCGGGAACGTGCTGGCCGCGAAGGCGCTGCGGGAGGCGATCGACCGGGTGCTCCTGCCCTCCGGGGTGCCGGCGGAGATGGACATCGAGCTGGTGAACAACGCGGCGGCTTCGGCGCCTTCGCCGCCGCCACGCCTGGTGCTGGCGGGTGGGGTGCTGCGACGGGAGGTCCCGGCACCGAAGGACCCGGTGGCGGCGGCGTTCGCGGCGCTGGCGGCGGACGCGATCGACTTGGCGGCCGGCGACGCTTCGGTGCGGGTGTGCGCGGCGGACGACTGCGGGCTGCGGTTCTGCGACGCCTCGCCGCGGCGGAACCGGCAGTGGTGCTCGATGTCCCGGTGCGGGAACCGCGCGAAGGCCCGCGCCCACTACGCGCGGGTGAGTGGCCGCGAGGACTGAGCGGAACTTCCCCTATGAAAGTGCCGCGCGGGTGGCCATGAGGGGCACCCTCATGGCTTCCGGTCCAGGGCCCGGCAAAGTCGGGTCGGTGCGGTCCGCAGCGTTGCGCCGGCGTCTTGAATGACTCATTCAGGACCTCCGAAGACCTGAATGAGTCATTCAAGACGTGGGGCGAGCGGGTCACCGGCGGCGGGGTGGCCTGGCCGCGCGACGCGGAACTTTCCCTGTGAAAGTGCGTCAGGGGCGCGAGCCGGGGCCGGTGCCGCGGATCAGGAGGCGGTAGGCCTTCGGGTGGGCGCGGAACCAGACGTTGAGCCGCCCGATCCAGCGCATGTGCGCCGTCCGCAAGCCGGGCGGAAGCGGAGCCGCGAGAAGCCGCACCACCCGCGCGAAGCGGTCGAAGCGCCGCTGGTCGCGAATACTCCACGACAGCCCGAGCCGCTCCCGGAGCACCGGCGGCAGCGTGGCTCGGATCAAGAACATCTGTCCCCGCGCCTGAGCCCGCCGCAGGGGGAGCCACCACCGGTCCGGCAGCCACCCGACCGGCTTGCGCACCGTCTCGATCGTCGCGAAGAGCTGATCGATCGCCGAGTTCCCCTCGAACCCCGCCACCATCGAGTCGTAGTAGCGCGAGAAAGCCGCCCAATCCGGCGGCAGATCGCGCTCCCGCACCCCCAGCAACCGGCCGATGTCGCACATCTGCGCGTAGTACTCGTCAAGCTCCGAAGTGGACAGTGGGCGGCCGAAAAACCGTTGCGCGTCAACCGGAACCATCACCAGGGTCGCGTGCACCCAGGCGTACGCCAGCGGATCCAGCGCGCTGTACCGGCGACCGTCCGAAAGGGACCCCACGAAAGTCCGATGCAGGGAACGCAGCCGCGCGGCCTCCACCCGCGCCCCGGAAACCCCGCCGTAGACGTAAATCGACAGCGACGCCCCCGTCCGCATCAGCCGTGTCCACGGGTCCGACGTGTAGTCCGAGTGGTCGCGCACCCCCGCCGCGACGACCGGGTGTGCCACCTGCAGCACCAGCACCTGACCCGCCAGGAGCGCGTCGCGGAAGTCGCCGAAGTACTTCCACGCCGCCGTGCCGCGGACGATCGGGGGAGCCATCAAGCGCCGCGGAGCAGCATCATCAAGGGTTCGGCAACCGGGGTGTCCGTCTCGCCCGTCGCCAGGCGGCGCAGCTGGAGCCCGGCGATCAGCGCCACCACCGGACCGGCCAGCCGGCGCGGATCCGGCACGCCCAGTGCCTCCAGGATCGTCACGGCCAGTTCGTCGTACGCCGCGAAGCAGCGCGAAGAGGCTTCGTGCAGGCCGGGATCGCGGGCGGACTGGAGGTACAGCTCGTGCGCGCCGAGTTCGTCGGTGCCGAACGGCAGCTGCGCGATCACGTGCTCGACCACCGACGCCGCCTGCTCCACGCTCAGCCCGGCCGCGCGGTAGCCGTCGACGATCGCGCCGAGCTTCGCCGTCTCTTCCTCGACGAACAGCAGCATCGCCTCGCGCAGCAACGCCGTCTGGCTCGGGAAGTGGTAGGTGAGCGTGCCGAGCGAGACGCCGGCGGCGGCCACGATCCGGCGGTTCGTCAGCCCGCCGACCCCGTACTCGCCGACGACCGTCAGCGCGCCGCGCAGGATGGCTTCCCGGGTGCTTACCAGCTTGTCTCGGGATGCCGCTCCGGCCACCGTTCGACCTCTTCCAGTTGCGCGGCGAGCGAGATCAGCCGCTCCTCGGCGTGCGAGGGGCCGAGCAGCTGCGCGCCCAGCGGCAGTCCGCCGTCCGTCAGCCCGGCCGGGACGTTGACCCCCGGCCAGCCCAGCACGTTCCACGGCCAAGCGTACGGGCAGGCGGCGATCATGGCCTGGTCGGTCTCCCAGCCGGACAGCCCGTCGAACGTCCCGATCGGCGGCGGCGGGGTCGCGGTCGTCGGCGTCAGCAGCACGTCGACGCGGCCGAACACCGAGCCGATCCGGCGGTGCAGCCCCGGCTCGAGCGCGCGGGCGAGCCGCAGCGCGGGGCCGGCCAGCAGCCGGCCGTGCCCGGCGTTGCTGCGGGTGCGCGGGTCGAGCCCGGCGCGGTCGGGCACCCGCAACGTCCAGTCGCGGACGCCGGTGAGCGAGCGGGGGAGGAACGTCAGGCCGATGAGCCCGTAGTCCGGTTCGACCTCGACGATCTCGTGGCCCAGCCCGGCCAGCGACTCGGCCAGCCGCCGGACCGCGGCCTCGACGACCGGGTCGAGCCGGGTCTTGGTGGCGGTGAACGGGATCCGCGTCGACAGCCCGATCCGCAGCCGGCCGGGTTCGCGGGCCGCGGCGGTCCGGAAGGTGGTGCCGGTGCCGGCCGCCGCGTCCAGGAGCAGGGCGGCGTCCTCGACGGTCCGGGCGAGCGGGCCGAGCACGGTCAGGCCGTGGAACAGCTCGCCGTCGGTCGGGATCCGGCCGCGCTGGGTCTTGATGCCGACGAGCCCGGTCCACGCGGCCGGGATGCGCACCGACCCGGCGCCGTCGGAACCGAGCGCGGCCGCGATGGCCCCCGACGCCACCGCGGCCGCGCTCCCGCCTGAAGAACCCCCTGGGGTGTGGCCGGGGTGCCACGGGTTGCGCGTCGCGCCGAAGGCCGGGCCCTCGGTGAACGGCCACTGGCCCAGCTCGGGGGTGTTGGTCTTGCCGATGATGACGGCGCCGGCCTCGCGCAGCAGTGCGACGGCGGGCGCGTCGGTGGTGGCGCACGGGAATTCGCCGGCGCAGCCGAACGACGTGGGCAGGCCGGTGAGGTCGACGTCGTCCTTGATCGCGATCGGCACGCCGAGCAGCGGCGCGCGGTCGCCGGCCCGCAAGCGCCGGTCCGCCTCGGCGGCTTCGGCGTGGGCTTCGTCGTCGCGCAGGTGCCGGAAGGCGTTGAGCGTCGGCTGGCTGGCGTGCGCGCGCCCGAGCGCGGTCGCGGTCAGTTCGGCCGAGGTGACGTCCCCGGTGGCGAGCCGCGCGGCCTGCGCGGCGAGACCCGTGAAGTCCAGGCTCATCGCGGTCATGGCACCTCCCGGGCGCTCTCGTTCGTTCGAACGAACGTTACCGGATACCGGCGGTTTCCGGCTACTCCCGCTTTAGGGTGGGCAGATGACCTTCGACTTCGCCGGATTCCCCGCCGCCGCACTCGACGCGATCCCGCGGGTCGACCTCGGGGGCTGGCCGACGCCGCTGCACGAAGCACCCCGGCTGGGCGAAGCCCTCGGCCTGCGGAACCTCTGGCTCAAGCGCGACGACGTCCACCCGCTCGGCGCCGGCGGCAACAAGCTCCGCAAGCTCGAATACCACCTCGGCGCCGCGCGCGAGGCGGGCGCGGACACCGTGATCACGTTCGGCGCGCTGCAGACCAATCACGGCCGTCAGACCGCGGCCGCGTGCGCGAAGCTCGGGCTGCGCTGCGAACTCGTGCTCACCGCGAAGGTCCCGCGCGACGGCGACGCCTACGAACGCGGCGGCAACCTCCCGCTCGACAAGCTCTTCGGCGCGACCGTCCACGTCTGCGCCGACGGCGAGGAAACCGGCCGCGTCTACGACCGCCTGGTCGCCGAAGCCGCCGCCGAGGGCCGGAAGGTCGCCACGATCCCGGTCGGCGGCTCCAACGACCTCGGCGCGCTCGGCTACGTCCGCGCCACCCTCGAACTGGCCCACCAGCTGGCGGACCGCGGGATCGACCGCGCCCACCTCGTCGTCCCGCACGCCAGCGGCGGCACCGCGGCCGGGGTCGCGCTCGGCGCCGCGCTGCTGGGCCACCTCGGCGTCGGCGCCGCCTGCGTCAGCCACCCGCTCGACGAGGCCACCGAGAACCTGCGCGAACTCACCGCCGGCGCGGCCGGGCTGCTCGGCGTCGAACCGCCGTCGCTCGACCACGTCCGGCTGGGCGACACCACGCTCGGCCCCGGCTACGGCATCCCGACCGACGCCGTCTGGGACGCGCTACGGCTGTTCGGCCGCACCGAGGGGGTCGTGCTCGATCCGGTCTACACCGGCAAGGTGGCCGCCGCGCTGGTCGAATGGGCGGGCCACTTCGCCCCGGACGACCACGTGGTGTTCCTGCACACCGGCGGCATGCCCGGCCTGTACGGCTACGCGCCCGAATTCGCCGCGGTCGTCGAAGGCTGATTCGAGCCGGGTCGCCAGCCGCAGCAGCGTCAGCAGCAGGGCGACGTCGGCGAGCAGCAGCAACCGCTGCGTGACGCCGATCGGGAGGACGTCGGAGACCACGCCGAACGGCTCGACGCCGGCCTCGCTCAGCCGCACGAAGACGAAGCTCAGCGCGAAGAGCGCGAAGGCCGCGGCGGTCACCCGGATCGCCCGGACCAGCGCGGCGCGTTCCGGGTGGCCCTTCAGCGGTTCCAGCAGCGAAATCGCGGCGCCCGGCAGGCTGCAGAACGCGACCAGGCACGCGTACAGGTGGATTTCACCGCTCACCGGGTCCGGCGCTTCGGGGTAGCTGGCCGGGAAGATCGCGGCCGCGGCCATGCCCAGCGCCCACAACGCGAGCAGCAGCCGGGTCGTCCGCGACAGCGGAACCCCGGCGACCTGCAGCGCGCCGAGCACCGCGAGCGACCCGATGGCCAGCGACAGCACGCTCGCGGCGAGCATGCCCTCCCCGCGGTCGGTCACCGTGTAGCTCGAGAGCGTGTCGTACACCGGGTCGTGCGAGCTGATGATGTGCAGCACCACGGCGGTGAAGAGCCCCCACCCGATCGCGCCCAGGGCGACGAGCCGCCACGGTCTGGTGCGTTTCCCCTGTTCCGTCCCCATGCCGTCCAGGTTCTCGGAGAACGGCACCGCGCGTGATCAGGGAAGACCCTGAATTCCCCCGGAGGTGAAGTCGACCAGGACGAGCGCCTGGTCGTCGTGGCGCTTCGGGCGCGGCCAGCGCTCGCCGTCCGGATCCTGCTTCTCCGCGGTCCGGACGGCGTCGATGACGGCGTCCGGACCGTCGGTGCGGGTGATCGCGAGGACCTCGCGCCAGTCGAACAGTTCGTACTGGTCGACGCCGATGGACACGCCGTCGCTGGCCAGCAGCACGGCTTCGACGTCGGCCCGCGGCCAGCTGCGGCGGACGGCGTGCGCGGCGGCGCCCGGTTCGGCTTCGGCCACCCAGAACCCGTCGTGGGCGTTGCGGCGGCGGCGGACGTCGGCGCCGGTCTGGAGCAGCCCGCGCCGCCGCAGCCGGGCGAGGCGGTCGTCGGAGACGACGTCGACGCCGAAGCCGCCGAACCCGACCACCGGGCTGTCGGCCAGCACCAGCGCGTCGACCCGGTCGCCGAGCCAGCGCACGGCCGCGACCGTGCTGGACGGCGACTGCCGGGGTCGCAGCCGGTTTTCCGCACTGACCTCGCCGATCGCGCCGGTGAGCGCTTCGGCCAGATCGGCTTCGGGCGCGGCGCGGAGTGCGTCGCCGAGGTGCCGCGCGAGGCGCTCGGCGTACCAGCCGCCGGGCGGCTGGGACGGGTCCGACGAAGTGGCGCCGTCGAGGACCAGCACCGCGTTGTCCAGGACGACGACGTGGTCCTCGGTGGGGCGTGGGTGGCCGTCGGCGCCCACCCCGGCCCGCTCGGCGATCGCGATCTCGGGCATCACCCGACTCTACGTCGGGCCCGCACGGGGTTCGCGATGAGAGTGTCAACTTCGGTTGACAGGGCGCCGATGTCAACGTAGGTTGACAGCATGACGGAAGCGACGGATTTGGCGGCCAGGGCCGGTGATCGCGATCCCCGGGTGGGGCTGCGCGCGGTCGCCGCGCTCCGGCGGCTGCTGGAACAACTGGAGGCCGTGCAGGTGCGCAGCGCGCGGGTGCACGGCTGGTCGTGGCAGGAAATCGCCGCCGAGCTGGGGGTCAGCCGGCAGGCCGTGCACAAGAAGTACGGGAGGCACTGATGTTCGAACGGTTCACGGCCGACGCCCGCCAGGCGGTGGTCGAAGCGCAGATCGTGGCGCGCCAGTCCGGTTCGGTGGAGATCGGGCCCGCGCACCTGCTCGCCGGGCTGGTCAAGGGCGAGGTCCCGCTGCTCGCCGAGCTGGGGGTCGCCACCGACGACATCGTCGAGGAGCTGGCGCGGACCCGGCGCCGGGGCGGGGTCAGCGACGCCGACGCCGAGGCCCTCACCGAGTTCGGCATCGACGTCGAGCAGATCGTCGAGCGCGTCGAGCAGACCCACGGCGAGGGGGCGCTGGCCGGCCGGCTGGGCCCGGCGAAGCGCGGGCACATCCCCTTCACCGCACAGTCGAAGAAGACGCTCGAGCTGAGCGTCAAGGAAGCCGTCCGGCTGGGCGACAAGCACCTGGGGCAGGAGCACATCCTGCTCGCGCTGGCCCAGCAGCGCGGCACCGACGACGTCCTCGCCCGGCGCGGCGCCGACTACGCGACGCTGCGCCGGGTCGTCGAACAGCGCAAGGCCGGTTAGGCGGCGCGCTCGCGCCACACCACGTACGGCAGCAGCGCCTGGGTGAGCGGGCCGATCGCCAGCGCGTAGAGCACGGTGCCGACCCCGACCGTCCCGCCGAGGAAGAAGCCGACGACGACCACGGTGACCTCGATGCCGGTGCGCACCAGCCGGACCGACCAGCCGGTGCGGCCCGCGAGGCCGGTCATCAGGCCGTCGCGGGGGCCGGGGCCGAGCCGGGCTCCGACGTAGGTGGCGGTCGCGACGCCGTTCAGCGCGATGCCGCCGGCCAGCAGCGCGATCTGCCAGGCCAGGTCGTGCTGGTCGGGGACCACCGCGCGGACGGCGTCGACCATCACCGAGATGACGACGACGTTCGCGATGGTGCCGATGCCGGGCCGCTGGCGCAGCGGGATCCACAGCAGGAGCACGACCACCGAGATCAGGCCGGTCACCGTGCCGAAACTCAGGCCGGTGTGCTTCAGGACGCCTTCGGCCAGCACGCTCCACGGCTCGAGGCCGAGGCCGGCCCGGGTGACGAGGGCGACGCTGGTGCCGTAGAGGGCGAGGCCCGCGAGCAGCTGCACGCTGCGGCGGGCGGGGTCACGGGTGATCCGGACGGGCCGGAGG
Organism: Amycolatopsis lexingtonensis; assembly: GCF_014873755.1. Classification (NCBI taxonomy): domain Bacteria; kingdom Bacillati; phylum Actinomycetota; class Actinomycetes; order Pseudonocardiales; family Pseudonocardiaceae; genus Amycolatopsis; species Amycolatopsis lexingtonensis. Next base: position 6,889,725 of record NZ_JADBEG010000001.1, on the reverse strand, counting down.
TCGATCTGAGCCACACCCGCACTATCCGCCGCAAGTGGTCTTGTAAACCATAGCCAATTCCAGGATATTGGCCTTATGGAAGCCGCAGTCCCACTGGGTGGACGCATCTCCGGGCCGCGATTGGCCGTCATGCTGGGCTCCTGGCGGCAGGGCTCCCGGCAGGGCGCGGCCGACCTGGCCGCGGCCATCGAGCTGCAGGTGCTCGACGGTCAGCTCCCGCTCGGCACCCGGCTGCCCGCCGAACGGGAGCTCGCCGACGCGCTCGGCGCCAGCCGGACGCTGATCGGCGCGGCACTGGACCGGTTGCGGGAGAACGGGTTCGTCGCGAGCCGGCGCGGCGCGGGGTCGTGGGTCGCCGCGCCGGGGCGGCGGCGTCGCGGCCCGCTCGCGCCGGCCGGCGGCGGCTCGATCGACTTCACCCACGCGTCCTCGCCGGCCATCGCGGGCACGGCCGCGGCGGTCGACGCCGCCCGCGTCCGGCTCGCCGACCACCTCGGTGACCACGGCTACCAGGAGCGCGGCCTGCTCGGCCTGCGGGAGCGGATCGCCCGCCGCTACACCGAACGCGGGCTGCCGACGACCCCCGCGCAGGTCATGGTCACCAACGGCGCGCACCATGCGTTCGTGCTGGTCCTGCGCATGCTCGCGGGCCCGGGCGACCGGGTGCTGGTGGAGCAGCCGACGTACCCGAACGCCCTGGAGGCGATCCGCGCCGCGCACGCCATCCCGGTGCCGGTCGCGCTCGACCCGAGCGGCGAGCGCGGCTGGGACATCGCCGGCGTCGACGCGGCGCTGCGGCAGGCATCGCCGCGGTTCGCCTACCTCGTCGTCGACTTCCAGAACCCGACCGGCCTGCGCCTGGACACCGGCGGCCGCGAACGGCTCGGCGCGGTGCTGAGCCGCGCGCGGACGCCCGTCGTCGTGGACGAAACGCTCGTCGAGCTGGACCTCGAAGGGGATCCGCTGGAGGGGCCGCCGCCGCTGGCCGCGTTCGCCGGTGACCTGGCGATCTGCGTGGGGTCGGCGTCGAAGACGCACTGGGGCGGGCTGCGGCTCGGCTGGATCCGCGCGTCGGAGGACCTGCTCGGCCGGCTGGTTTCCGCGCGCTACGCGGTCGACCTGGGCTCACCGGTGTTCGAGCAGCTCGTGCTGACCGAGCTGCTCGACGACGAGAGCGCGCTGACCCGCCGCCGCGAGGAACTGCGCGGCTACCGCGACGCGCTGGCCGGCGCGGTGCGCGAGCACCTCCCGGACTGGACGTTCGCGCTGCCGAAGGGCGGTTTGTCGCTGTGGTGCCGGATGCCGGAGCCAGTGAGCTCGCGCCTCGCGGTCGCGGCGGCGAGCCACGGCGTCCAGGTGGCGCCCGGCTCGCGCTTCGGGGTCCACGGTGGCCTGGAGCGCTGGATCCGGCTGCCGTTCTCCCTGCCGCCGGAAACGATGGAGCAGGCCGTCCGCCGCCTGCGCACGGCCGAAGCATCGGTTCGCGGCACTCCGGAGTCGCTGGCCGCGCCGATCGCCTGAAACGACGAACCGGTGCGCTGGATGCGAGCCTGCTCCCAGGGATGGGCGGCGTTCATGTGCATCCAGCGCACCGGTTCGCGGTTTCACACCCCCGCTCGCGGACGTGACCCCGCTCGCGGGTAACCGCTGGCTTCCCGGCACAGCCCCTCGACGTGCCGGGAAGCCCGCGGCTCAGACGTGCTCTCGGTACTGCGAGTCCTCGCTCGGCGCGGTGAGCAAGGGCTCCCGGAGCGCGTCCGGTGTGGGTCCCGGCGCCGCGGGGGCAGCGCGGCGCCGGGACCGGGATCCGACCCGGCCGGGCGCGGTCGGCCGGTCGGAAAGACTGTGGTTTCGCATCGTTTTGTGCCCCTGGGGTACGTCGGGCGCGAGTGCGCGCCGCGAGACGTGAAAGAGTCACGGATTGCGTACTGGAGCAGGGGATTCGTCACGCGTCAACGGCGTGGACGTGCGTCGAGTTGATCTTGATCTGGACGCAGGTGTCCCCGGCTGCCCGGTGCGGGGTCAGTCGGGGGAGGTGGTGGGCAGGGCGGCTTCCCTGCCCGCGCCGTCGACGTCGTGGTCGCGGCTGGTGCCGATGAGCTTCAGCTGGGTGGTGGTGACGTCGTCGGTGTGGACGGCGAACGCGTGGCGCGCCCCACCAGGACCGTCGTGGCCGGGCGTCGCGGTCGGAGCCGGCGCGCTCGGGGCGGTGGTGCCGCCGGGCAGGCCGGGGGTGGTGTCGCCGCCACCGTCACGGGCGTGCACGCCGGAGTCGCGCGGCTGCTCCTGCTTGACCTGCTGCGGCAGCTCGTGCCGGACGACGACGAAGTGCGCCGCACCACGGCCGGCGCTCTGCGGAGCGGCCTCGGCGGGAGCGGCCTCGACGACGGTGGCGGCCGGTACCTCGGACGTCACCGTCGCGACGACGGTGGTGCCCGCCGGGACGGTGGCGGTCACGCCGCCCGAGTTCGAACCGCCGTTGAGGATCGGGCCGAGAACGTCGTCGAGCGGCAGCAGGACGGGCGCGTCGGGGTGGTTCGCGGGCGGCTGGGTGAGCGGGGCGAGGACGGTGTGGGAGAGCGTGTCCGTGACGACGCCGACCGTGCTCGTGACCGTGGTGAGGGTGCCGCCGACCACGTTGAGGACGCCGCCGACCAGGCCGCCGAGGAGGCCGGCTTGGGGCTTTTCGGTGGTCTGGGTGCTCAGGGTGTTCTGGGTTTCCGCCGCGGGCTGCTCGGCGGCGGTGGTCTCTTCGGCCGGCTGGGTCTTCGCGGCGGGCTCGGTCTCGACCGGCTTTGTCTCGGTCGGCTTTGGCTCGCTTGCCGCGGTGTCGGTCGGCGTGGTCTCGGCTGCGGTGGCGTCGACCGGGGTGGTCTCGGTCGGTTCGCTGCCGGGCTGCGTGTCGGCGGCCGGGGTTTCGCCGGTCTGCTGCGCGCAGGTGGCGGCGCCGGTTTCGCGGTGGCTCTTGCGGTGGTGCTTGCCGTGCAGGAAGGACTTGCCGGGGTGGTCCACAGTGGAAGCGACGGGAGCCTGCGGGCAGGTCACTTGCTCGGCGGCGCCGGCGGTGCTCCCGGAGAGAGCCGCGGTGAGCAGCCACCCGGCGAGCGTCAGGCCCCCGGCGACGAGGATCTTGGCGGCGGGCCGCTGCAGTGAAGCCGTCCACGGCCGCGGCGCACGCCCGCGCGCGCGAGGGGATTCCGTGCGGCCCGCGATGAGCGTGGCTCCCGCGAGGCCGGCCCGGCGCTCTTCACCCGCTGTGAACGCGGCTTGGCCCGGGGCGCTGCGGCGCGAGTTCGCCGTGCTGCTCACCGCCACCACCACCGTCCGCGCCTGAAGTCTGTTCTCGCTGGGGTCTTTCTCCGGCCAGGTCGCAGTTCCCCCGGGGCTGCACTCTTTCTAGCACCGCTCGGGAGTCTTTCATCTCTCCCGCGTTCGATCCAGCCCGTAAGGCGGAACGGCCCTACCGGGCAAGGTATCTGCGGCCGACAAGTTGATCACTCTCAGTGCCGTTCGGGTGTTCTCGTGCGGCCATTCGGAGGAGTGCTGCAATTTGCGCGTCCGGCCGCTGACCTGATGTTTCCGCGAATGGGCTCGCCTTCGGTATCACTTCGGAAACGGTGCGTGCCCGAGCCAGGCGTCTTCCGCGATGTGGGACACACCTCAAGTCGTCAGACCAGTTTGCGCAATCGGGTGATGGCTTCGTCGATGACTTCGTTGCGCTTGCAGAACGCGAAGCGAAGGAGGTGTTTCCACTCTTCCGGGTGATCGGTGAACACCTTCACGGGGACGGCGGCGACGCCGACACGGCCCGGCAGTTCCCACGCCAGATCGGCGGCGTCGGTGAAGCCCAGCGGCCGGACGTCGACGCACACGAAGTACGTGCCCGCCGTCGGGCGGACCGCGAAACCGGCGTCCGCGAGGCCCGCCGACAGCCGGTCGCGCTTCTCCGACAGGGAATCGCGCAGGCCGTCGACCCAGGGGAGTTCGTGGTCGAGCGCGTGCGCCACCGCCGGCTGCAGCGGGCCGCCGGAGACGAACGTGATGAACTGCTTCGCCGCCTTCACCGCCGCGACCAGCTCCGGGGTCGAGCAGACCCAGCCGATCTTCCAGCCGGTGCAGTTGAACGTCTTGCCGGCGCTGGAGATGCTCACCGTCCGCGGCCGCATGCCGGGCAGCGTGACCAGCGGGATGTGCTCGGCGTCGTCGAACACCAGGTGCTCGTAGACCTCGTCGCAGATCGCGATCAGGTCGTGCTCGACGCACACCGCCGCCAGCGCTTCCAGCTCGGCGCGGGTGAACACCGTGCCGGTCGGGTTGTGCGGCGAGTTCACCAGGACCGCCCTGGTCCGCGGCGTGACGGCGGCGCGCAGCCCGTCGACGTCGAGGCCGAAGCGGCCGTCCTCGCCCTCGACCAGCCCGACGACTCGGCGTTCGGCGCCCGCCATCGCGACCGCGGCGGCGTAGGAGTCGTAGTACGGCTCGATGACGATGACCTCGTCGCCGGCCTCGGTCAGCGCGAGCAGCGTCGCCGTGATGGCCTCGGTCGCGCCCGCGGTGACCAGGATCTCCGTGTCCGGGTCGTACTCGGTGCCGTAGCGCAGCCGGTGCCGCGCGATCGCCGCCCGCAGCTCCGGGCGCCCCGGGCCCGGCGGGTACTGGTTCGCGCCGCCGAACAGCGCGTTCTTGGCGGCGTCGAGCATGCCGGCGGGGCCGTCGGTGTCCGGGAAACCCTGGCCGAGGTTGACGGCGTCGTGCCGGACGGCCAGCGCGGTCATCTCGGCGAAGATGGTCGAGGTGAACGGCCGGAGGCGGGGGACGAGAGCAGGTTCGCGCACGATCAGCCATCCTCACGGACAATGGCGATGTGGAGCAACTGACCCCCGCCAAGGTGACGCCCGCCGACCCGCCGGGCGGCGCCGCCGGCGAAGAGGAAAAGCGGCGCGCGCTGCGCAAGATGAAGCTGGTCGCGCTGTCGTTCCTGCTCGGCGCCACCGTCGTGTTCCTGCTGACCAGCTGGGCGCAGTCCGCGGGCTGGCCGGGCTGGGTCGGCTACGTGCGCGCGGCCGCCGAAGCCGGCATGGTCGGCGCGCTGGCCGACTGGTTCGCCGTCACGGCGCTGTTCCGGCACCCGCTCGGGCTGAAGATCCCGCACACGGCGATCATCCCGAACAAGAAGGACGCGCTGGGCAACAGCCTCGGCGACTTCGTCGGCTCGAACTTCCTGTCCGAGGAGGTCGTGCGCGACAAGCTCAAGCGCGTCGAGCTCGCGCGGCGCCTCGGCGGCTGGCTGGCCCAGGAGGACAACGCCGAGCGCGTGACGTCCGAGCTGGCCACGGTGGTCCGGGCGGCGGTCCGCGTGCTCCGCGACGAAGACGTCCAGGCGATCATGGAGCAGGCGGTCGCGCGGCGGATCATCGACAAGCCGTGGGGCCCGCCGCTGGGCAAGATCCTCCAGGGCGTCTTCGCCGACGGCGCGCACCACAAGCTGGTGGACCTGATGTGCGACCGCGCGTACGAGTGGGTCCGCGACAACCACACGACGATGCTGCGCGTGGTGTCGGACCGGGCGCCGAGCTGGTCGCCGAAGTTCGTCGACGAGATGCTCGCGGACAAGGTCTACGGCGAGGTGCTGTCGTTCGCGTGGGCGGTGAAGACCGACGTCAACCACCCGATGCGGCTGGCGCTGGACAAGTTCCTCGGCGAGTTCGCCCAGGACCTGCAGACCGACCCCGAGGTGATGGCGCGCGCCGAGCAGGTCAAGGGCCAGATCGTGCACCACGAGGAGGTCCAGCGCCTGATCGGCTCGGCGTGGAGCACGGCGAAGGAGATGCTCCTGACGGCGGCCGAGGACCCGTCGAGCGAGCTGCGCCGCCGCGTCCGCCTCGGCCTGATGTCCCTCGGTTCCCGCCTGGTCTCGGACGACCAGCTGCGCGCGAAGGCCGACGGCTGGGTCGAGGGCGCCGCGGCGTACCTGGTGAAGAACTACTCGCGCGAGATCACGACGATCATCACCGACACGGTCGAGCGGTGGGACGCCGAGGAGACTTCGCGCAAGATCGAGCTCCAGGTGGGCCGCGACCTGCAGTTCATCCGGATCAACGGCACGGTGGTGGGCGCGCTGGCCGGGCTGGTCATCTACGCCGTCGCGGAGCTGCTGTTCTGACGGCGCGGGTCTATACCACACCTGGGGGAGCTTCAGACCAGTTGTCCACAGGAAGCTGAGTTATCCCCCGGGTTATCCACAGGTTTTCACGGTGATGGCCTAATGGCTGTCCACAACGTGTGGGGGCTGGGGTGGCCGGGGCGTGGATATGTGGTGCCGTGGGGCTGAGTTGTCCACAGCCTTCTGTGGGTCCGCCGCTCGGATGAGAGCTTGGGCCGGAGGTCTTGAATGAGTCATTCAGGACCTCCGACGACCTGAATGACTCATTCAAGGCGTTTGGCCGGCGCGCGGGGGTGCCGGATGTGGCACGGCGGAGCGGCAGTCGCATGGGCGGGCGAGGCGGCTCGGCGATGTCATGAACGGGTCGTTCACCTCGCCAGACGACATGAACGACCCTTTCATGACATCCCGCGACGCCAGGCAGACCGCACGGCCACGACTCTGCCGGAACCCTGACGTCCCGGATGAGCGCGGGGCGAGGCGGGCGGGCTCAGCCGGCCGCGGCGGTGCGGGCCCGCCAGCCCCGGGCCTTCTCGCGGTTCCCGCACACCCGCATCGAGCACCACGTGCGCGAGCGGTTGCGCGACTCGTCGTAGAACGCCCACAAGCAGGTGTCCGCCGGGCAGATCTTCAGCCGGATCCAATCACCGCGGACCACCAAACGGGCGCAGGCCGCGAACACCGCGCCGACCGCGTCCTCCGCGACCAGAGCTGGACCGTCGTCGGTCAGGGAAATCCTCGTGCCGACGTCGAGGCCGCCGCCGGGGAGACGCGGGTCGCCGATCGCCGCGCGCAGGGCGTCGCGTGCCGCGCGCGCCTCGGGGGCCGGGTTCGCCCGCAGCGCGTGCCCGGCTGCCCACTCGCGCCACTGCCCGGGATCTTCGAGCAGGTCAGTGCCCTCTTCGACGTTGACCGTGTTGAGGAACTCCACCACGAGGGAGGTGTCGGTGTGCACGCACCGAGTGTACGGCGGCCGGTGGTTGCCCCTGCCCCGGATAACCCACATAATGCTGACGACGGTTACTTGAAGGGAGTGCGCATGAGTGCGGTACCGACCCTGGGCGTGGTGGCCATCGACTGCCCCGACCCGGTCGCGCTGGCCGAGTTCTACCGATCGGTGCTGGAGTGGGACGCGCCCGAAGTCGCCGAAGACGGGCACTGGGTGACGCTGGCGAACCCGCTCGGGGGCGCGGGGATCGCGTTTCAGCGGGTGCCCGACCACCGGCCGCCGTCGTGGCCGTCGGCGGAGAACCCGCAGCAGCTGCACCTCGACCTGAACGTCACCGACCTGGAAGCCGCGCACGAGCGCGTGCTGGGGCTCGGCGCGAAACTGCTGGACGACGGGCCGAAGACGTTCCGCGTCTACGCCGATCCGGCCGGGCACCCGTTCTGCCTCTGCGCGTGCTGAGGGACAGCGGGGCCGAACATGCGTAGGCTCTGATGTGTGATTTGTCCGAAGTGTCAGAACCAGATGCGGACCGTCGACAAGAACGGCATCCACATCGACCAGTGCGACGGCTGCCGCGGGATCTTCCTGGACCGCGGTGAGCTCGAGGCGATCGTCGGTGCGGAGAGCTCGTTCTACGGCCAGCAGCCGCCGCAGTACCAGTCCGGTCCGACGGCGCACTACGGCCGTCCCGACTCGCCGCGCCCGTACCGCGGTGGCCACCCGGATTCGCCCAAGGCGTACCGGGGCGGCTACTCGGACTCGCCGCGGCCGCACCGCGGGGGCTACTCCGACTCCCCGCGGCCGCACCGCGGTGGTTACTCGGACTCGCCGCGCCCGTACGGGCACGGTCACCGCAAGCGCAGCTTCCTCGAGAACCTCTTCGACTGAGGTGGGGCTCGACCTGCGGATCTGCCCGGCGTGCGGCGACCGGGCCGAGCGCCCGGTCGTCTCCGGCACGACGCTGGAGTGCGCGCGCTGCGGGCACACGTGGCCGTTCCGGAAACTGCCGCTGTTCGCGCTGACCGGCCCGAGCGGCGCGGGCAAGTCGACGCTCGGGCCGCTGCTGGCGTCCCGGTTCGCCGGCGACGTCGTCGTGCTGGAGCAGGACGTCCTCTGGACGGGAGCTCTGCGTGACGACGTCCCGGCGTTCCGCGCGGCCTGGCTCCGGATGGCGGCGATGCTGCACCAGAACGGCCGCCCGGTCGTGCTCTGCGGCACCGTCGCGCCCCCGGAGTTCGAGCCGTTGCCGGAGCGCGCGTTCTTCAGCGACATCCACTACCTGGCGTTGGTCGGGTCGCCTTCGTCGCTGCGGGCCCGGCTGCGGGCGCGCCCGGCGTGGCGGGAGTGGGACGAGCCGCGGATCGAGGAGATGCTGGAGTTCACCGCCTGGCTCCAGGAGTCGGCGGAGGAGCTGGGGGCGGAGCTCCTCGACACGACGGAGGTCTCTGCGGAGGCGGCGGCCGACCACGTGGAGAAGTGGATCCGGGCCCGGTTGCCGTGATTTGTCAAGCCGGCCATCCACAGGGCGGCAGTTGTCCACAGATCGCCGAGCGGCCGGTTTTCGCAGGTGGGGACCGGTAGACTGGGCTTGGGCAGCCCCCCGGGACGGGTGGGGGCGTGTCAGCCGAGTGGCCAGGTGCGGCCGCCGGGTTCGTCGAGCCAGAACTCCTGGCGTGCCTCGGTCACCGTCACGCCGAAGCGTTCGCGGTCGGGCTTGTCGAGCTCGCACCAGTCGACGTAGGCCGCCTCGGCGAGTTCCCACAGCGCGCGCGGGCCGCCCTGGGCGACCTCGTCCGCGCCGGCGCGCTTGCGGTGGCGGACCCACGAGCCGTCCGGGTGGACCAACGCCACGCTCGGGGCTTCCTCGTCGCCGCCGTCGCGAACCGGCCGGACGCCCGGGAGCGCGAGGCCGGCGAAGAACTCGAACTGCCGGCGGGGCTGCAGGACCGCCGACATCGGCAGGCGCGTCTGCTCCCAGTCGTCGCGCGACGGCATCGGGAGCGGATCGGCGTGGGGCAGCCGGTGCGCGCGCAGCGGCATGAACCGGCCGTCTCGCGCCAGGACGCGGCCACGGGCCGTGCCGTCCTCTCCCGCCACGAGCCGGATCAGCCCGGCGCCGATCGGGCGGTTCAGCGTCGTCACGACCAGGCCGCCCGGTTTCGTCTGCGCCAGCCACGGGAGCGGGATCGAGGACACCGACGCCGTGCACAGCACGCGGTCGAAGAGCACGCCGGCCGGGAAGCCGAGCGCGCCGTCGCCCACCGCGCACGCCGGGTGGTAGCCCGCCGCGGCCAGGTGGCGGCGCGCTTCCTCGACGATCACCGGGTCGATGTCCACTGTGGACACCTGGCCGGCGCCGCAGCGGTGGCTCAGCAGCGCCGCGTTGTAGCCGGTGCCGGTGCCGATCTCGAGCACGCGGTCGCCGTCCCGCACCCGCAGCTCCTCCAACATGATCGCCATGATCGAGGGCATGCTCGACGAGCTCGTCGGCGTGCCGGCCACCGGGCCGTCGCGGCGGGCACGGGCCCAGTGGTCCGGGTCGTCGTCCAGCTGCGTGACCAGCACGTCGCGCGAGTAGACGGTCTCCAGCCAGCCTGGGTCGGTGTGGTCGACCGCCGCCCACAGGCCGCCCGCGGGTGCGAAGAACCGGGGCAGGAAGACGTGGCGGGGCACCGCGCGGAAGGCGGCGACCCACTCCGGGGCGTGCAGGACGTCCTCGTCGAGCAGGTGCTCGACGAGGCGCCGCCGCAGCCGGGCCGAGCGCGTCATGGGACCACGGTAGCGGTGCACGTCACACCCGATGGTTGCAAGCAGAGTGCTTGCAATAGCTAGCACTCGGGCGTACCGTCGAAGGTGTCGCGAGGAGGTGACCGGATGGCAGAAACCAGTGGGACCCAGCCCGGATCCGGCAGTCCCATGGAGAAGGTCGCGGACATCGCTTCCGACATCGGCGAGTACATCCGCCAGCAGCGCAACACCGCGAAGATTTCGTTGCGCCAGCTGTCGAAGCTCGCCGGCGTGTCCAACCCGTACCTGAGCCAGATCGAGCGCGGGGTCCGCAAACCCAGCGCGGAGATCCTGCAGCAGATCGCCAAGGGCCTGCGCATTTCGGCGGAAGCGCTGTACGTGCAGGCCGGGATCCTCGATCTGCCGACGGGTGGTCCGGTGGGCGACGCGATTCGCGCCGACGCCGAGCTGACCGAACGGCAGAAGCAGGTCCTGCTCGACGTCTACGAGTCCTTCCGCCGGGAGAACGCCGCGGCACGGCCGGCCGCCGAGTCCGCTCCCACCACAGACACCCCAGACATCACTCCAGCCGCAGACACCAAGGAGTCAGCATGACCACGCCCAAGACCGAAGACGTCAAGAAGGCCGTCAACACCGCCCTCGACCAGGTCCGCACCCCGCTGCTCGCCGCGCTCGGCGCCGGCAACCTGGCCACGCACGCCGTCACCGACGCCGTCGCGAAGGCCAAGGAGAACGTGACCAAGGGCAGCGAGACCGCCCGCAAGAACCTGCAGGAGCTGCCGACCGACGTCGAGAGCCTCCGCGAGAAGCTGGACCCGGCCGAGCTGCGCAAGGTCATCGACGAGTACACCGAGGCCGCGCTCAAGCTGTACAACAAGCTGGCCGAGTCGGGCGAGCAGGCGTGGGACAAGTTCGCCGCGCAGCCGCAGGTCAAGAAGGCCATCGAGCAGCTCGAGGAGGCCGTGGCCACCGCGCAGGGCCAGGTCGAAGGCGTCACCAGCGAGGTCCGCGAGCGCGTCGACGGCGTGCTGGGCACCTTCACCAAGCGCACCCGCTCGGTGGGCGAGAAGACCGCCCGCAAGGTGACCGAGGTCGCCGGCGAGGCCGCCGACGCCATCGAGGAGCTGGGTGACGACGTCGCCCACGAGACCCGTTCCGCGAGCCGCAAGGTCGCGAACAAGACGGCCCCGAAGACGGCCGCCCCGGCCCGCCGCACCACCACGAGCGCCGCCGCGAAGAAGCCGGCCGCGCCGAAGACCGACAAGTAAAGACGTCGTGAACACCCGGCCCCGCCCCCGGTCCACCGGTGGCGGGGCCGGGGTCGTTCGGGCGGTTTGCCGTAAGCTGTGGCTGTGCTAGTCGCCATCTGGATCCTCCAAGTCGTCCACTGGGGCAGCGCGCTGGTCGGCCTCTTCGCCTTCGTGCACGCGCTGCTCCAGCGCGCCGACGCCTACTCCGCGGCCGACCGCAAGACCAAGCCGATCTGGATGCTGATCACGGGCGCGGCGACGCTCGCCATGGCGCTGTTCGACGTGATGGGCCCGGGCATGATCTTCTGGGTGCCCGCGATGGCCGCCGTCCTGGTCTACATCGTGGACGTCCGCCCGAAGCTGATCGAGGTCCAGCGCGGTGGCTCGAGCTGGTAGCTAGGGTGGCGGGGTGACCTGGACGATCGCCGGGAGCCTCACCGTCGTTCCCGCACCCACCCGTACCGACCTGCTCGCCGAGCCCGTGGCCAAGGCACTGGCCGCGCTCGCCGAACCGGACGCCGTCGGCGTCACGGAGATCGACCCCGCACTGGCCGACACCGCCGCCTTCTGCGAGGCCTACGGCTCGCCGCTCGAGGCGTCCGCGAACTGCGTCGTCGTCGCCGGCAAGCGCGCGGGCGAAGTCCGGTTCGCGGCCGCGCTCGTGCTCGCGACGACCCGCGCCGACGTCAACGGCGTGATCAAGCGCCGCCTGGACGTCCGCAAGGCGTCGTTCGCGCCGATGGACGAAGCCGTCGCCCTGACCGGGATGGAGTACGGCGGCATCACGCCCGTCGGCCTGCCCGCCGAATGGCCGATCCTGCTCGACCAGCGCGTCGCGGACGCGCCCGAGCTCGTCATCGGCAGCGGGATCCGCGGCAGCAAGCTGCTGATCTCCGGCGCCGCGCTGGCCGCGCTGCCCGGGGCCGAGGTCATCGAGGACCTCGCCAAGTGACGTCCGTCTGGCTCCGGTACCTGACCGGTGCCGACATCGACTCGCTCGGCATCACGGACGCGGACATCGTCGGCGCGGTCGAGGACGTGCTCGCCGACCACGGCCGCGGCCAGGTCGTCTTCGAGCCGCGCACGCACCTCGTGCCGGACAACGGCGGCAAGGGCCACTTCAACATCCTCCGCGGCCACCTGTCGTCGAAGCAGGTCAGCGGCGTCAAGGTCGTCGGTGACTTCGTGGGGAACTTCGAACGGGGCCTCCCTTCCGAAATGGCGTTGATCCTGCTGCTGGACCCGGACACGGGCATGCCGCGGGCCATCGTCGACGGCACGATGATCACCGAGGCCCGCACTGGTGCGATGACCGCCGTCGGCGCGAAGTACCTGGCGCGCCCGGATTCCCGGGTGCTCGGGCACATCGGCGCCCGCGGTACCGCCTGGTGGAACGTCGTCCTCCTCGACTCGTTGTTCGACTTCGCAGAGATCCGCGTGACCAGCAAGCGCCCGGAGTCCCGTGAGGACTTCGGCCGCCGGCTGTCGGAACGGCTCGGCAAGGACGTCCGCGTCTGCGCCACGGCCGAGGAGACCCTGGACGGCGCGGACATCCAGGTCGAGGCCTCCCGGCTGGTCGAGCCCGAAGCGCTGGTGCGCCGCGAGTTCCTCCGGCCGGGCACCTTCCTGGTGCCCTACGGCACGATCAGCGCACTGGAGCTCACGCTGCTCGACGACATCGACAAGGTCGTCGTCGACGACTGGCGCGAATCGCAGTCCGGCAACCCGCGGTTCGGCGCCCTGCGCCCGCAGCTCAACGCCGGCCTCCTCACCGCGGACGGGGTCCACGCCGAGATCGGCGACGTCGTGGCCGGGAAGAAGCCGGGCCGCGAGCACGACGCCGAGCGGATCCTGTTCTGGCACCGCGGACTGTCCACAACGGACGTCGCGGTGGCGGACCTGATCCTCACCCGTGCCGAGGCTTCCGGCGTCGGCACCATGCTGCCGTACCGATGATCATCACGGACAGCGGTTTCGCCGACGGTGAACGGTTGGTTCTGGACAAACCGCTGGTCAGCGAGCTGCGGCGGCGCCGGGAAGAGGCTTTGACGGCGCTCCGCACGGGGTCGCCGGTCTACGGCGTCACCACCGGCATGGGCCGGCTGGCGGGTGTCGCGCTCGACGCGCGGCAGCAGGCCGAGCACCAGCGCAACCTGCTGATCGGCCGGGCGGTCGGCGGCCCGCCGTGGCTGCCGCCCGCGGACGTGCGCGCGCTGCTCGTGGTGCGGCTGCGGGATTTCCTGCAACCGTGGTCGGGCGTCAGCGCGGAACTGGTGCAGTTCCTCGTGGACCGGCTCAACGACGGGTTCACGCCCGCCGTGCCGCGGTCCGGGCTCGGCAGCTCGGGCGAGATCATCCCGCTGGCGCACGCGTTCCAGACGTTCCTCGGCATCGGCACGGTTCTCGAAGACGGCGTCGAGGTCCCGGCTGCGGTGGCACTCGCTTCGCGCGGTGCTGCGCCGTACGTGCTCGGGCCGAAGGAAGGTGCTTCGCTGCTTCAGGGTTCTCCGCTGGCGGTGGTGCACGCGCAGCGCGGCTGGGCCGACGCGCGGCAGCTCATCCGCCTGCAGACGCTCACCGAGGCGATGGCGATCGACGTCCTGGGCGCCCCGCGCGAGGTGTTCTCCCCGGTCATGGCGGGCAGCGACGACCACCTGCGGTCCGTGCTGCTTTCCCTGGGCGGGCTGGCGGGCGACGGTCCGGTGCGCGCGGGGGTGGTGCAGGCGCCGCTGTCGGTGCGGGTCGCGCCGCGGGCGCTGGCCCACGCTTCGCGCGTCAACGCCGAGCTGGAGTCGGCGTTCCGCCGCTGGGCGACGATGCCGGGGGATTCCCCGTCGTTCGTCGACGGCTCCTTCATCCCGGGAACGGGTTACCACGCGGCGGACCTGGGCCTGCGGATGGACGCGGTGACGGCGGCGCTGGTCCACCTCGGCGAGGTTTCGGTGCAGCGCCAGCACCGGCTGCTGGACGAGCGCTTCAGCGGGCTCCCGCCGCAGCTGACGACGGATCCGGGTCCGCAGGCGGGGCTGGTCCCGCTGCACAAGCGGGCGGTGGGAGAACTGCACGCGCTGCGGCGGCTGGCTTCACCGGCGACGCTCGGTTCGGTGGACACGTCGGCCGGGCAGGAGGACGTGCAGGCGTTCGCGTGGGCGGCGGGGGAGCAACTGCGGTCGGCGGCTTCGCACCTTTATGCGATCACGGCTTGTGAGCTGGTCACGGCGTCGCAGGCGAGGTGGCTGGCGGCGGACGGGGTCGCGGGGCTGGGTGAGGCTTACGAGTGGGTGCGGTCGGTGGTGCCGGTGGTGGAAGAGGATCGGGCGCTGGGGGCGGAGGTTCGGCGGCTGATCGAGGAACTGCCGGACGCACTGGGGTGAGGTCAGCGCCAGGCGCGCTGGTCCGGGTGCCAACGACCGGCCGGCGGGGTGGGGTGCAACAGCGGCGTGAGGAAGTCGTCGGCGAGGCCCCGGGCGTCCTTCATGTGCCGCAACTGTTCCGGCAGCTCGACGACTCTCTCGGCGATCTTCGCGTAGCCGCTCGGCCAGGTCTTCTCGTCCGGCAACCGGAAGCGCTCGGGTAGTTCGAGCACCATGCCGCGCTCCCGTCGGCGGGCGACCTCGACGCCGGGCAGGGACACCTTGAGGGCGAAGAGGATCAGATTGACGAGGTCTTTGTAGCGCGTCGACGGGTTGCCGCTTGACCGGTAACGCTCTACGTCGCGCAGATTTTCTCGGCGACGTGGTCCTCGAACGGAAAGACGTGGGTCCGCCGTGGGGCAGGTGCCCGGACAACACGACGTCGACGCTGACGCGACGGCTGAGCGGCGCGTTGCCGAACATCGCCATGAACTTGACCTTGCGGGTCGGGCGGTCGACGTGGGTCTGCCGCGGCGGCCTTCAGCGCCTCGACGGCGGCGTCGGTGCTGTCTTCGGTGCTCAAGAGGTCGACGTCCGTGGAGTACCGCGCGGCCGGCCAGCGCACTAGCATCGCCTGCCCGCCTTTGAGCACCCAATTCGCGGCGTCGTCGCCGTCGAAGACCCTCGCGATCAGCCTGCGGTGGAAGTGCAGGTCCAGCAGCTCGCTCGCCGTGCCGCCCGTCAGCTTTGCCGCGTTGTCCGCCCGGCTCTTCTGCGAGCTGATGTATGCCCGGGGGCTCGCCGGCCGCTTCGGTTCAGCCATGGACGTCACCGGTCGGTGGGGCTTTCGCCATCGCCGCGATCAATTTGGCGGCGGCGCGGGGCGGGGCGGGCCGGTGTGCCAGTTCGAGCGTGCTCGTGCCGATCCCGGCGAGCAGCTGATCGAGCAGTGCTTCCCCGTCGCCGGGACTGCGGACGCCGTAACGCAGGGCGTAGGAGCCGATCCGTGCGGCCAGTGCGTCGAGCCGGACGAGGTTGGCCAGGACGGCTTCGCGGATGATCGTGGCGATGTGACTGCCGTCGATGTGCTGGTCGAGCAAATCGCAGATCGTCCGCGCCGCGGTGGTGACCGGCAGGCCGTCGACGGCGGTGACGTCTTCTTCGGCGAGCTCGGCCGTCTTGAACCACAGGTCCGGGTCACGGCTGGTGCGGCGCCGGGGTGTGGTGAAGGTGATCCGGTCGTCGACGAGCTCGCCGAGGCCGTGCAGGCGAGCGGCGGACTGGTGGGACAGCACGCCTCCGCCGGGGTCGAGCGGTGGACGCTCCCAGGCGGCGACCCCGGGATTGAGGGCGAGCCACGCGGCTTGCTCGTCGCGGGCCGCGGTGACCGTCGCGGTGGTGGCGGCGTAGACGCCGCGGCGGACCCGGTCGAGGTAACCGGCGGTTTCCAGCCGGTGCAGCGTGGAACGGTCCACCCCGGCGACGGCGGCCTGGCGAGACGTGACCATGCCCCACTGGTCGGCGGTGAACCCGCTGACCAGTTCCAGCGCTGGTCGCATCTTCATGGGGAAACCATAGCTCAATGATGCAGCGAATGTCGCACCTCGGGTGCTACAAACGCTGATCGATGCTGCAACAGACGCTGCTAGTGTGGTCGGCGTGGTGAGAGGGCGACTCCGGCAAGGACGTGCGTGGACCTCGGCCTGATCGGGAGCGCGGCTGCCATGTTCGCCGCCACCAACATCGACGACCTCGTGCTCCTCGCCGTCTTCTTCGGCCGAGCCGCCGGACGCCGGAGCCGGCTCGAGGTCGTCGCCGGGCAGTTCCTCGGGTTCGCCGGGATCCTCGCCGTCTCGGTTGCCGGGGCGCTCGGGGCCGGGCTGCTGCCCGGTGGTGCCGTCCGGTGGCTCGGCGTGCTCCCGATCCTGCTCGGCCTGCGCGCGGCTTGGCAGGCGTTCCAAGCCGACGACGACGAACCCGCGCCGGCCGCCGGGGTGCTCGGGATCGCCCTCGTGTGCTTCGCGAACGGCGGTGACAACGTCGGCGTCTACGTTCCCGCCTTCGCCGCGAGCGGGAGCCTGGCCGGGTACGTCGTCGTCTTCCTCGCCGGTGTCGCGGTCTGGTGCGTGGCCGGGCGGTTCCTCGCGACCCGGCCCGCCGTCGCGCCGGTTCTCGCCCGCTACGGGCACGTCGTGCTGCCCGTGGTGCTCGTCGGGCTCGGGGTGCTGATCCTCGCCGGGGTCTTCTAGCGGCGGGCGTTCTGCAGCGCGAGACCGCGGGGCGTCGCCAGGCGCGTGATCAGCGCGAACGCGCCGTCGCACAGCAGGGCCAGCAGCACCGCGGCGAGGCCGCCCGCGAAGATCTGGCCGTAGCCCTGGGCGCCCAGTGCGAAGCCGTCGACGATGTAGCGGCCGAGGCCGCCGCCGTCGTTGACGATCGCGCCGATCGCCACCGTCGCGATCAGCTGGAGGAACGAGACCCGGGCGCCCGCCAGGATCACCGGGGACGCCAGGGGGAGCTCCAGGCGGAGCATGATCTGCCACTCGCGGTAGCCCGTGCCGCGGGCGGCGTCGACCGTCTCCTGCTCCAGGGACACCACGCCCGCGTACGTGTTGGTGAACAGCGGCGGCATCGCCAGCGCCACCAGCGCCAGCAGGAGCGGCCAGAACGTCGTGTCCAGCTCCCAGCGGCTCGCCAGGAACCAGAACAGGATGATCAGCCCGAAGCTCGGGATCGCGCGCCCGATGTTGACCGCGCTGCTCGCCAGGAACGCGCCACGGCGGTAGTGGGCCAGCCACAGCGCCAGCGGGATCGTCAGCAGCGCCGCGATCGCCAGTGCCAGCAGGGAAAACCTCAGGTGCTCCACCGTCCGGTACGGGACGCCCGCCTTGTCCGTCCAGCTCCAGCGGTTCGGGTCCGCGAGCCAGGCGTTCAGCTGGTCGAAGAAGCTCATCGCGCCTTCCGGGTCCAGGGCGCCAGCACCCGCTCGCTGAGCCACAGCAGGAGGTCCACGACCACCGCCAGCACCACCGACAGCCCCACGCCGACGATGATCTCCGTCGGGTTGGGCGTCGCCGTCTGGATGCCGTGGCGGATGAAGTAGCCCAGGCCGCCGAGGCCGAGCATCGACGTCACCGTGACCAGGCCGATGGTCGTCACCGCCGCGACCCGCAGGCCGGCGATCACCACCGGCAGCGCGAGCGGCAGCTCGATCTGCCACAGCAGCCTGCCGCGCGTGTACCCCATGCCGATCGCGGCTTCGCGGACTTCGTTCGGTACCTGGTCGACGCCGGTGACGATGTTGCGGACGAGGATCAGCAGCGTGTACGTCGCCAGCGGGATCACCGCCGACACGAACGACAGCCCGAAGAACGGCACCAGCACGGCGAAGGCGCCCAGGCTCGGGATCACGTACAACGCGCCCGCCGCGCTCAGGATGAAGCCGTAGGACCAGCGGAAGCGCAAGGACAACAGGGCCAGCCCGATCGAGACCACCAGACCGGCGCCGAGCGCGACGCCGGTCAGCGAGATGTGTTCGACCAGGCGCTGGACGATGTCGTCGGCGTTGCGGTCGACCCACTTCCACTGGAAGATCGGCGGTCCGCTGTCGGCGGCCAGCGGCGTCACCGCGCTCGAGTGCACCCGGCGACCTTACCCCGATCGGGCCGCTCGAATTCCGAACGCTGGGAAATCGGGCGGTCTTCTCCCAACATGTGGATAGTTGTCGGTGGGCGGCGCTAGGGTCCTTTCGTCTGTTCGAGTGACGAGGGAGTGGGGATTCGTGCGCTGGTTCCGGAACGCGTCCGTGGTGGCGGTGGCCGTCGCGGCGACGCTCGGCTTGGCCGCCTGTGGTGGTGGCGGCGACAGCGGTGACAAGCCCGCCGCGCAGAGCAAGGGCGGGGCGCCGATCGTCGTCGCCTCCTTCAACTTCACCGACAGCCAGATCCTCGCCGAGATCTACGCCCAGGCGCTGGAGGCGAAGGGCTACCCGGTGACGAAGAAGCTGAACCTGGGCTCGCGGGAGCTGATCTACCCGTCCCTGAAGTCCGGCGAACTCCAGTTCGTCCCGGAGTACCAGGGCGCGGCGATCACCACCGGCTTCGGCAAGGAGGCGGGCAAGACCGCGCAGGAGGAGCACGACCAGCTGGCCAAGCTGTTCGAGCCCAGCGGGGTCGGGCTGCTGAACTTCGCCGCCGCCGAGGACAAGAACACCTACATCGTCAAGTCGGACCTGGCCAAGGAAAAGGGCATCGCGTCCATCAGCGACCTGAAGAAGCTCGACAAGGTCGTCATGGCGGGCCCGCCGGAGTGCGAGAAGCGCCTCCCGTGCTTCCTCGGCTTCAAGGAGACGTACAAGCTCACGAACGCGACCTTCCAGACCATCCAGGAAGCCGGGCCGCGGGTCGAGCAGCTCAAGTCCGGTGCCGTCACGGTCATCCCGGTCGACTCGGTCAGCCCGCTGACCGGCGACTCGAACTACACGGTGCTCAAGGACGACCTGAACATCGTCCCGACCGAGAACGTCGTGCCGGCGGTGAACAAGAAGGTGCTCGACGAGCGCGGCGCCGACTTCGCGAACGCCGTCAACGCGGTGAGCGCGAAGCTGACCACCGACGTCATGCGGGACCTGAACAAGCGCGTCGACTCCGATGGCGAAAAGGCCGAAGACGTCGCGAAGGACTGGCTGGCGCAGGCCGGTCTCTAAGCGGTACCGCGCACGACCCAGGCGCTCGCCGAGAGCGGGATCGACCCGTCCGGGTTCGTGGGCAGGCGGCTGCGCAGGAGTTCACGGATCTGGTCCCGGCGGGCCTCGGGGAGTGTCGCGAGGTACGCCGGGGCCGGGCCCTGCGCGCCGAGGAACGGCTGCCAGTAGTCGTCGAAGTCCCGGAACACCGTGGGGATCTTGATCTCTCCCACGGACACCGCCGCGAAGCCCGCTTCCGTCCACAAGCGACCGAGCGGTTCCGGGCGGCACAGCGGGAACCGGCGGCCTTCGTGCTCCTCGGCGATCGCCGGGTCCAGTTCGGCCGCGGTGTCCCAGAAGAGCCGGATCAGCTCCATGCCCTCGGCGAGATCCCACAGGTACGCCGCCGCCAGCCCGCCCGGCGCCGTCACCCGGGCGATCTCCGCCGCCGCGCGGGCCGGCTCCGGGACGAAGTTCAGGACCAGCCCCGACACGACCACGTCGAAGCGGTCGTCGGGGAACGGGAGCTCGCGGGCGTCGGCGACCTCGAATGACGCCCGCGGATCCGTCACCGACTCGCGAGCCGTCTTGAGGAAGCCCTCGGACGGGTCGACTCCCGCGACCTCCGCCGGGTCGGCCGCGGTCAGGACCGCCGAGGTCAGGGCGCCGGTGCCGCAGCCGACGTCGAGCCAGCGCCGGCTCGCCGGGACGTCGAGCTGCCGGACGAACGTCTCCGCGATCCGGCGGCTCCACCGTCCGATGTAGGCCTCGTACGCGTCGCCTGACTGCCACATGCGCTGAAGTACAGCACAAAAACCGCTGGTCAGCCGTTAGCGAGATCACCCGTCGCCGTGTGACCGGCCGACGTCGCCCGCCGCAGGAACCCGGCGATCAACGCCAGTTCCTCTTCGCTGTAGTCCGCGCACAGCTCGTCCATCGCCGTGTTCATGCCCGCGTAGAGCCGGAACAGCTCGCCGTTGCGGCCGCGGATCGCGCGGACCGCCACCGCGCGCCGGTCGGCCGCCTCCGGGTCGCGGTCGCGGACGATCCAGCCGCCCTTCTGCAGGCGGTCGAGGATGCCGGTCATCGTCGCCGGGTGCAGCCCCGCCCGGCGAGCCAGCGCGCTCGGGCTCAGCGGGCCGTGGCGGGCGATCAGCTCGAGGCAGTCCAGGTCGACGTCCTTCAGTGCCAAGTGGGCGCTGACCTGGTGGTTCAGCAGGGAAAGCTGGTTGCGCAGCTCGCGCAGCGACTCCTTGAGCGCCACGGTGGCGCGCCGCCGACCGGTGGCGTCCGGAGTGGCACTCATGGGGGTCAGCCTACTGTGGTCACGATCGATATCTCGGGCTAAGGAGTGAAATGGGAAAGGTCACGGCCACCGCGGAGCGCACGATCGACGCTCCGGCCGACAAGGTGCGCGCGCTCGTCGCCGACTACGCCGAAACGCGCCCGAAGCTGCTCACCGAGCACTACCGCGACTACGAGGTCACCGAAGGCGGTGTCGGTGCCGGGACCAAGGCCGGCTGGAAGCTGCAGGCGACGTCCAAGCGCGTGCGGGACGTCAAGGCCACGGTCACCGAGCCGAAGCCGGGCACGCTCGTCGAGACCGACGCGAACTCGAGCATGGTCACCACTTGGACGGTCACCGAAGCGGGTGAGCGCAGCGTGGTCCGGATCGAGACTTCGTGGGACGGTGCCGGGGGTATCGGCGGCTTCTTCGAGAAGACCTTCGCGCCCGGCGGCCTGAAGAAGATTTACGACGGGGTGCTGGGAAAGCTTGCCGAGATCGTGTGACCAGTCACAGACGGAATGCTCGCCCCGGTTAGCTCGTTGATCCGGGTGGAATCCGGGGCGCCTGCCCCGCTTCGACCGACTTGAGGAGTTCGACGGTGAACGCACCCACCCAGGCGACCGAAATCCGGCTCGCGTCCCGCCCGCACGGTGTCCCCACGCAGGACAACTTCGAGATCGTGGACACCGAGATCCCCACGGCGGGCGAGGGTCAGATCCTGGTGCGCAACCTGGTCATGAGCGTCGACCCGGCCATGCGCGGCCGCATGCGGGACGTGAAGTCCTACGCGCCGCCGTTCGAGGTCGGCGAGGTCATGTCCGGCGGCGCGGTCGGCGAGGTCGTCGAGTCGAACGTCGACGACGTCAAGCCGGGTGACCACGTGCTGCACCAGGCCGGCTGGCGCACGCACGCCGTCCTTGACGCCAAGCGCTTCGTCAAGGTGGACGGCGACGCCGCGCCGCTGTCGACCTACCTCGGCGTGCTCGGCATGCCGGGTCTCACCGCGTACGCGGGCCTGCTGGAGTCGGCCGAGTTCAAGCCGGGCGACACGGTGTTCGTCTCCGGCGCGGCCGGCGCGGTCGGCTCGCTCGTCGGGCAGCTCGCGAAGCTGAAGGGCGCCAAGCGGGTCATCGGCTCGGCGGGTTCGGCGGAGAAGGTCCGCCACCTGATCGACGACCTCGGCTTCGACGCGGCCTTCAACTACAAGGACGGCCCGGTCGCCGAGCAGCTGCACGCCGCGGCGCCCGAGGGCATCGACGTCTACTTCGACAACGTCGGCGGCGAGCACCTCGAAGCCGCGATCGACGCGATCAACCTGCACGGCCGGATCGCCGTCTGCGGGATGATCTCCCAGTACAACGCCACCGAGGCGACCCCGGCGCCGCGCAACCTCGCGCAGATCATCGCCAAGCGGATCACCATCCGCGGCCTGCTGGTGCTCGACCACTGGGGCCTGCAGCAGCAGTTCGTCAGCGAGGTCGCGCCGCTGGTCCAGTCCGGGCAGATCAAGTACTCGGAGACTTTCGTGGACGGCATCCGCAACGCGCCCGAGGCGTTCCTCGGCCTGCTGTCCGGGGCCAACACCGGCAAGATGCTGGTCCGCATCGCCGACTAGAGCAGTTTGGCCAGCTCCGGCAGGGTCGACGCGGTGTAGGTGGGCGCGGGCGAACCGGGCAGCGGGTGGACGCCGGGACGGGTGAGCAACGCCGTCTCGAGGCCCGCCGCCTGGGCGCCCGCGATGTCCCAGTCGTGCGCCGCGATCATCAGCGCCCGTTCCCCGGGGTAGGCGGCCACGACCTGGCGGTACGGCTCGGGCGCCGGCTTGAGCCTGCCGACCTGCTCGGCCGAGAAGATCCGGTCGAGCAGTGGCGCCAGCCCGGCGTTCTGCAGCTGCGCCTCGGCGGTGGCGAGCGGCGAGTTCGTCAGGGCGACGAGCGTGTGGCCGTTTTCGCGCAGCTTCGCCAGGCCGGGCTCGACGTCCGGGTGGGCCGGCAGCGACCGCAGGCCCGCGGCGACCTTCGCGAGGTCCACTTCGCGTCCATGCCGGGCCGCGACCTCGACGGCGGCCGCCCCCGCGATGCCCGCGAAGTCCTGGTAGCCACCGGTCGCCGTCACGGTCAGGACGGTGTGGATGGCCAGCCCGAACCACTCGCGGCGCAGCTCGGGGCCGCCGATGGTGGCGTCGATCGCCGACAGGTCGAGCAGGGTCTCGTTGACGTCGAAGACGCACAGCATGCGGGCTCCGGAGGTTCGAAGGTTGTCGTACCTCGTCGAAGGTACGACAGCTGTCGTACCATGTCCAGCATGCCCGGTGAACTGCCGATCCCGGAGATGGCCGACGTCGACCTCGGCGCGGTCCTGTCCGCCCTCGCCGACCCGCACCGCCGCGCGGTGGTGCTGGAACTCGTGGCCGGGGACGGCGTCGAGCGCGCGTGCTCGTCGTTCCCGCTGCCGATCGCCAAGTCGACCCGGACGCACCACTGGCGCGTGCTGCGCGAAGCCGGCCTGGTCCGCCAGCGCGACGCGGGCAACGGCACGTTCGTGCGGCTGCGCCGGGACGAGTTCGACGCGCGGTTCCCCGGCCTGCTCGACGTCGTCGCCGGGATCAGTACTGCTGGGTCAGCGCCCGTTCGTTGAGGTCCGCGTCCAGCTCGTCCGCCGAGATCGGGAGCGCCATCTGATCGCGCAGGATCGTGCCGAGCGAAGGCAGTGCCGAACGCTCCGGCCAGGTCGCCGGATCCCACAGCGACGACCGCAGGAACGCCTTCGCGCAGTGCATATACAGCTCTTCGACCTCGACGACCACCGCGAGCTTCGGCCGCTTCCCCTGCACGACGAGGTCGTCGAAGAAAGGTGCGTCCGACACCAGCTTCGCGCGGCCGTTGACCCGGAGCGTCTCGTTCATCCCCGGCACCAGGAACAGCAGACCGGCGTGCGGGTTGTCGACGATGTTGCGGAAGCTGTCGACCAGCTTGTTGCCCGGGCGGTCGGCGAGCACCAGCGTCTTCTCGTCGAGCACCAGGACCGAGCCCGCCGGGTCGCCACGCGGGGAGACGTCGCAGCGGCCGTCCGGGGACGACGTCGCCAGCAGCACGAACGGCGAGTGCTCGATCAGGGTGCGCGCGTGCTCGTCGATCCGGTCGATGATCTTCTTCTGCGTCCGCTCGGCGACCTCGCCGACGACTTCCCGCAGGGCTTCGTGTGAGTCGATGATCCCCATGCGCCCAAGCTAGCGCGTACCACCGACAGTCCGGCCCGCGATGACGATCCGAGCGGCCTCAGTGGACTTCTGCACGACCAGGTCCACCGAATACCCGTGCTTCACGAAGACGCCGTCGAGCTGGAACGTGCCGTAGCCGTGTGCCTGGGTGAACAGCTGCTCCATCAGCTCCAGCGCCGTCGCGGGGTCCGGGGCGACCACCAGGCAGCGCATCAGGAACTCGTCGGTCAGCTTCCGGGTCTGCTCGTGCAGCGCGACGTGCTCGGGGCCGTGCAGGCCGTCGGCGTAGAGGACGTTCATCCCCGCCCGGCGCTCGATCAGGTAGCGCGTGTACGCGCCCGCCGCCGCGGCCAGGGCGTCCACCGGATCCGAGTGCTCCGCGGCCGCCGAAGCAACGCGCTCGGCGAGCTGGCAGGCGATGTTCGCCGCGACCTCGGCCAGCAGGCTCTCGCGGTCGGCGAAGTGCCGGTAGGGCGCGCCGGCGCTGACCTTCGCCCGCCGTGCGACCTCGGCGACCGAGAAGCCGGCGAGGCCCTGCTCGGCGATGAGGTCCAGTGACACGCGCACGAGCTCGCCGCGGAGGTCGCCGTGGTGGTACTTGCCGCCCATGACCTGGATCACATCTCTCGTTCGAAATATGTAAGACCCCTCTTACGTAGAACATGTAAGAGGCCTCTCACGAGGTCCAACGGTACTTGAACACGGAGGGTTCCATGAGCACGACCACGAACGCCATCGCCGCTCCGGCGCCCGGTGCGCCGCTGGCGCCGACCACGATCGAGCGCCGTGACCTGCGTCCCGACGACGTCCTGATCGACATCGCCTACGCGGGCATCTGCCACAGCGACATCCACCAGGCCAAGGAGGACTGGGGCCAGGCGATCTTCCCGATGGTCCCGGGTCACGAGATCGCCGGCGTCGTCGCCGCGGTCGGATCGGACGTCACGAAGTACCAGGTCGGCGACCGGGTCGGCGTCGGGTGCATGGTCGACTCCTGCGGTGAGTGCGAGTACTGCCGGGCGGGCACCGAGCAGTTCTGCGTCAAGGGCAACGTCCAGACCTACAACGGCGTCGGCTTCGACGGCGAGAACACCTACGGCGGCTACAGCAACCAGATCGTCGTGAAGGACGCCTTCGTCTGCCGCATCCCGGAGGGCATCGACCTCGACGTCGCCGCGCCGCTGCTGTGCGCGGGCATCACCACCTACTCACCGCTCAACCACTGGGGCGCCGGCCCCGGCAAGAAGGTCGCCGTGATCGGCCTCGGCGGGCTCGGGCACATGGGCGTCAAGATCGCCGCCGCGATGGGCGCCGAGGTCACCGTGCTGAGCCAGAGCCTCAAGAAGCAGGAAGACGGCCTCAAGCTCGGCGCGACCGACTACTACGCGACCAGCGACGAAGCGACGTTCGACGTGCTCAAGGGCAAGTTCGACGTCATCCTCAACACCGTGTCGGCCAAGCTGCCGATCGACGCCTACCTCGGCCTGCTGAAGGTCGGCGGCGCGATGGTGAACGTCGGCGCGCCCGGAGAGCCGCTGAACTACAACGCCTTCTCGCTGCTGGGCGGCAACAAGGTGCTGGCCGGCTCGATGATCGGCGGCATCGCCGAGACCCAGGAGATGCTGGACTTCTGCGCGGAGCACGGCATCGGCGCGGAGATCGAGACGATCCCGGCGGACAAGGTTAACGAGGCCTACGAGCGCGTCGAGAACTCCGACGTGCGCTACCGGTTCGTCATCGACGCCAAGACGATCGGCGCCTGATCCCGGGCACGGCAACCGCGTCAGAACACCACGGTGCGGTTGCCGTGCACCAGCACCCGGTTCTCCAGGTGCCAGCGCAGGCCGCGGGCCAGCGTCACCTTCTCGATGTCGCGGCCCTTGCGGACCATGTCCTCGACCGAGTCGCCGTGGTCGACGCGGATGACGTCCTGCTCGATGATCGGGCCCGCGTCGAGGTCCGCCGTCACGTAGTGGCAGGTCGCGCCGACCAGCTTCACGCCGCGGGTGTGCGCCTGGTGGTACGGCTTCGCGCCGATGAACGACGGCAGGAAGCTGTGGTGGATGTTGATCGCGCGGCCGGCCCAGTCGCGGCACAGGTCCGCGGGCAGGATCTGCATGAACCGGGCCAGCACCACCGCGTGCGGGTCGTGCTCGTCGACCAGCTTCCGCACCTGCTCGAACGCCGCTTCCTTGCCGCCGGCCGGGAACGGCACGTGGTGGAACGGGATGCCGTGCGCGCGGGTGATGTCGGCGAGCGACTCGTGATTGCCGATCACCGCCGCGATGTCGACGTCGAGCTCGCCGGACGCGACCCGGCCGAGCAGGTCGTACAGGCAGTGCCCGGCCTTCGAGACGAGCACCACCGCGCGGCGCCGCTCACCGGTGTCGCTGACCTGCCAGCTCGACTCGGCGGACAGGTCCGCGGCCACCTCGCCGAAGCGGGCGCGCAGCTCGTCGGCGTCGAACGGCAGGGAGTCGGCCCGGACGACCTGGCGGGTGAAGAACCAGCCGGTGTCCGGGTCGGTGTGGTAGGCCGCTTCGACGATCCAGCCGCCGTGCTCGGCGAGGAACCCGGAGATCCGGGCGATGATGCCGGTGCGGTCGGGGCAGCCGAAGGTGATGACGTAGCGGCGTTCGGGAGCGGTCACGACGGCATTCTCCCCCGGGCCGGTCAGACCGCGGGGAGCCGGTCCCCGCGCAGCACCGCCTGGTGGGGGCGGCCGTACAGGGCCCGGTAGACGTCGTCGGCGGCGCCGGACACCTCGGTCGCCGGGGCGCCGACGGTCCACGTCCGTTCCGGTGTCGTGACCCGCACGCCGATGGCGAAGCCGAGGCGCGGAGCGAGGTACGTCAGGAACTCGTCGATGCCGTCGTTCGCGAACTCGGGGGAGAAGCGGGTCTGCGGGGCGGCCGCGAGGGCGGATTCGGCGTCGAGGCGGTGGATCGCCGTCTCGTGCGCCATCCGCCGCGTCCAGTCGCCGACCGTCGAGGCGAAGCCCGGGTACGGCGAAAACGCGGGGGCTTCCGGGTTCCGGCCCAGTGCTTCGCGCAGGGCCAGGCGCTGGCCGTCCCACCAGCCGAGGACGTCGTCCCAGCCCGGCGGCGGAGCCGGTTTCGCCGGCTGGTTCACCGCCAGGCTGACGACCAGGCCGTGCACGAACGCGATGTGCGTCACCAGGTCATGGACAGTCCACTTCGGACAGTTCGGCACCGGGGCCGCCGGGCCGGCTGTCAGCGCCGCCCGCTTCAGCGCGTCGGCGTGGACGTCGATCGCTTCGAGCATGGGCCGACCGTAGCCGCCGGCCGGCTTCGATGGCGAAGACCAGGCCCAGGCCGAGGCTGAAGGACAGCAGCAGGCCCTTGCCCGGCTCGTCGGCGAAGGCGGCGCCGCCGGCGAGGCCGATCAGCACGCTGTAGACCGCCCAGATCGCCGCGCCGGCGAGGTCGAGCACGACGAACCTCGGCAGCGGGTACCCCAGGCTGCCGTTCGCGAGCGAGCTGGCGACGCGCCCGCCGGGCAGGTAACGGGCGGCGATGATGAGCAGCCCGCCGTTGCGCCGCACCTGGTCGCGCGCCCATTCGTAGCGCCGCTGCCCCTCGGGCCCGCGTTGCAGCCGCGCGATCGCCCGCGGCCCGGCGGACCGCCCGACGGCGTACCCGAGGCAGTCGCCCGCCCACGCCCCGCCGGCCGCGACCGTGGCGAGCAGGGTCAGCTGCGCGGGATCGGGTCCGAGCAGGACCGCGACGGTGACGACCGTCGTCTCGCTGGGCATGAACGGCAGCAAGGCGTCCAATCCGGACACCGCGAAGACGACCACCCACAGCCACGGCGAGCCGAGCGCGCCGCGCAGCAGCTCGGTGACCTGCCCCAGGAGTTCCACGGCTCAATGGTGATCACCGCAGGTCACTTCGGGGTGACGCAGCGGGGGTGCCCCGGTGAACAAGCGCCCCAATGTGGCGTTCGGTGCATCCAGCGCACCGAACGCCACATTGGGTGCGTCTGACGCAACCAACGCCACATTGGGGCGCTTCAGGTGGGGTGCCCCGGTGAACGTTCAGGCGGGCGCGACTGAGGACCAGGGGACGGTCAGCTCACCGAGGCGGACGCGGGACGGCGGGCCGAGCACCGGCCAGCCGCGCGCGATCAGCAGCCGGACCGTTTCCAGCCAGCGCGAGCGGACGCCGAACGCCTGGTGCGGCGCCGCCGTGGCCCAGCAGGTGTCCAGCGCCGAGAGCAGCGCGTGGACCCGCTCGCCCGGCACGTTCCGGTGGATCAGCGCCTTCGGCAGCCGCTCGGCGATCGTCGACGGCCGGTCCAGCCCGGCCAGCCGCATCGACAGCGTCAGGGAAACCGGCCCGGCCGCCGACACCAGCACCCACGTCGACAGCCGCCCGATCTCGTCGCAGGTGCCTTCGACCAGCAGGCCGCCCGGCGCCATCGAGTCCAGCACCAGGCCCCACGCGCCCGCGACCTCGTCCTCCGCGTACTGCCGCAGCACGTTGAACGCGCGCACCAGCACCGGCCGCGTCCCGGCCAGCTCGAACCCGCCGCGGCGGAAGTCCAGCGACGGCGGCGACGCGGCGGGCAACGCGGCGGCGACCCGCTCGGGATCCAGCTCCAGGCCCAGCACACGGACGTCCGGCCGGACCCGCCGCAGCCACCGGGCCAGCTCGACCGTCGTCACCGGGGAAGCGCCGTAGCCGAGGTCGACGACCAGCGGGGAGCCGGCCGCGCGCAGCAGCCGGGTCGTCGGCGGGGAAGCCGCGATCCACCGGTCGACCCGGCGCAGGCGGTTCGGGTTGGTCGTGCCGCGGGTCGGCGCGCCGACCGGGCTCAGGCGGCCCCGGCCAGCCACTTCGCGGTGAATTCGGCTTCGCGCTCCAGCAGTTTGGTGACCTGCTCGGCGATCACGCTCTCCAGCTTCCCGCCGAACAGCGGGATCCGGACCGTCACCTCGCCGCTCGTCCGCAGGACCGTCTTCGCGCCGTTGGCCAGCACCGCCGTCCGCGCGGTGATCTCGCCCGGGACGCCGCCGACCTCGACCGCGGCCTGGCCCTGGTGCCCGGTGCCGTCGTTGCTGACGCGCCAGGTCTGCGTGCGGGTCACCAGCAGGTCGCCCTTGTGCAGCGTCCGGACCGCCTGCGGGAGCCGGTCCGCGCTGATCCCCTGCCGCAGCTGGTACCGCAGGTCCGTGCCCGAGACCTCGTACGCCAGCAGCGCCGCGTCGTGCCCGCCGAGCTCCGCCAGCCGCGCCCGCAACGCGTCCTCGCCGGACACCGCGGCGTACACGGCGGCGACGTCGGCGGCGAACTCAGCGCGGTGCTCGATCCGGGATCCCATGAGCCGGACAGTACCGTCAGACGGGTGAACACCGCCCCGACTCCCGCGCTCCCGCAGCTCTCGGCGTACACCACGTTGCGCCTCGGCGGCCCCGCCCGCCGGTTCGTGAGCGCCGTGACCAGCGAAGAACTCGTCGAGGCCGTCCGCGACGCCGACGCGGCGGGCGAGCCGGTGCTGCTGCTCGGCGGCGGCTCCAACCTGGTGGTCGCCGACGCGGGGTTCGACGGCACCCTCGTCGAGGTGGCGAACACCGGCTGGCGCCGCGACGGCGACGTCGTCGAGGTGCAGGCCGGCCAGAACTGGGACGCCTTCGTCGCCGCGCTGGTCGAGGCCGGGCTGGGCGGGCTCGAGTGTCTCTCGGGCATCCCGGGCAGCGTCGGCGCGACGCCGATCCAGAACGTCGGCGCGTACGGCTGCGAGGTCGCGGAGTCCCTGGTCAGCGTCGACGTCTACGACCGCGTGACGCGCGAGGTGCGCACGCTCAAGGCCGACGAGCTCGGCTTCGCCTACCGCACCAGCGTCCTCAAGGGCACCGACACCGGCGTCGTCCTCTCGGTCCGCTTCGAGGTCCGCGAAGACGGCCTTTCCGCGCCCATCCGCTACGCCGAACTGGCGCGCACGCTCGGCGTCGAGATCGGCGCCCGTGTCCCGGCGGCCGAAGCGCGCGAAGCCGTGCTGAAGCTGCGTCGCGGCAAGGGCATGGTGCTGGACCCGGCCGACCACGACACGTGGAGCGCGGGCTCGTTCTTCACCAACCCGATCATCCCGGCCGCCGAGGCGGCGGCCGTCCTCGAGCGGATCACGGCGGCCGTCGGCTCGGAGGCCCCGCAGTACCCGGCCGACGGCGGCATCAAGCTCTCGGCCGCCTGGCTGATCGAGCGCGCCGGCTTCGCCAAGGGGTACCCCGGACCGGGGAACCGCGTCTCGCTGTCGACGAAGCACACGCTCGCGCTGACCAACCGCGGCGGCGCGACGACCGAAGACCTGCTGGCGCTGGCCAGGGAGGTCCGCGACGGGGTGCGGGAGCGCTTCGGCGTCTCCCTGCACCCGGAACCGCTCTTGATCAACTGCGTCATTTGAGCCGAACCGGGCAACCTGGACGTGTATGAGACGTCTTTGTCGACAAAGGCGTAGCCACCTGATCGGATGGTCTTTACCTTTCGACAGGTAACGTCGGGCGGGCGACCAGCGCTAAGGGCGTGGGCCCGCTGGTCGGCGGGGGAACTCGGGAGGTTTCGGTGATCGAACGGCGTACGGTCTTCAAGGCCGCTCTGGCGGCGGGGGCCGCCCTGGTCGCCGCGGCGTGTTCGAGCACGAACGACGGCACCGCGCTGCCCACCGGGGCGGCGGGCGCCGACGGGGAGAGCGCCCAGCCCGTGGCGAAGATCACGGCGGAGCCGGCGGTCAACGCGAAGGACGTCCCGGTCCTCAAGCCCGTCGTGATCAAGGTCGCCGACGGCAAGCTCACCGAGTGCAAGGTGACCGCGGACGGCGGCAAGGCCGTCAAGGGCGACACCGCCCCCGACGGGCTCACCTGGACCAGCTCCGAGCCGCTCGGCTACGGCAAGACCTACACCTACGCGGCCAAAGCCACCGGCTCCGACGGCAAGCCGGCCGAGCTCACCGGCACGTTCACCACGATCAGCCCGGCCAAGCAGATCCGCGCCACGCTCAACCCCGCCGACAACCAGCAGGTCGGCGTGGCCATGCCGATCAGCGTCAAGTTCGCGTCGCCGGTCAAGGACCGCAAGGCCGTCGAGAAGGCGCTGTCCGTGAAGACGGACCAGGACGTCGAAGGCGCCTGGGGCTGGCTGTCCGACAGCCAGGTCGACTACCGGCCGAAGGAGTACTGGCCGCAGAACATCACGGTGAGCGTCGAGGCGAAGCTCTACGGCGTCGAGCTGGGCGGCGGCGCGTACGGCAAGGCCGACGTCACCACGAAGTTCAAGATCGGCCGCAACCAGGTGGTCAAGGTCAACACCCCGGACCACCAGATGCGCGTCTACCGGGGCGGGTCGCAGGTCAAGAGCTACCCGTGCGCGAACGGCCTGGACGCCGAGGTCGACCGCAACACCCCCAACGGCACCTACATCATCATGAGCAAGGAGCCGACGGCCGTCTTCGACAACGCCCGCTACGGCTACACGAACGTCAACAAGAAGTGGGCCTGCCGGTTCTCCAACCACGGCGAGTACATCCACGAGAACCAGGACAACGCGGCCAACATCGGGAAGAACAACAACTCCCACGGCTGCGTCAACCTCCTCGAGGCCGACGCCAAGGACTTCTTCGACTCCGCGCTGGTCGGCGACCCGGTCGAGATCACCGGCTCCCAGCTGGGCGCGCCGATGGCCTCGGACGTCAAGGACTGGAACTACAGCTGGTCGGCCTGGAAGTCGCTGGGAGCGAAGTAGAGCGTGCGCACCGAAGTCGCCGGGCACGGCGGGGTCCGGCTCGGCCTGCGGGTCGGGGGAGCCGAGCACGGCAGGCCGATCGTGTTCGTGCACGGCTGGGCGCAGTCAGCAGGCTGCTGGGCGGCGCAGTTCGCCGACCCCGCCCTGACCGAACGGTTCCGCCTGGTCGCCATGGATCTTCGGGGGCACGGCGCCTCCGACGTCCCGGCCGCGGGCTACGACGACCCACGTGTCTGGGCCGACGACCTCGCCGCGGTTCTCGACTTCGCCGGGCCGGGCGCGATCGTCGTCGCCTGGTCGTACGGCGGCCTGGTGCTGATGGACCACATCCGGGTGCACGGCACCGCACGGCTGGGCGGCATCGTGCTGGTCGGGGCCATCACCGAGATCGGCCGCGACCGGGCGGGCGGGCGCGTCGGGCCGCTGATGCGCGAGCACATGCGGGCGATGCTTTCGGACAATTGGGATGAAGCGGTTCCCGCGCTCACGGAATTCAGCCGGGGAATGGCCGCCGGGCCGGTGCCCGGCGCGCAGGCCCAGGCCATGCTCGGTGCGTCTCTCAGCGTGCCTCCCGCAATTCGTTCGGCGCTCTTCCGCCGGGACATCGGCAGCGAAGAAGTGCTGGTCACGGTGGACAAACCGGCTCTGATCGCGCACGGAACGGCCGACCGTGTGATCGAACCGTCCGTAGCCGAGCACGCCCTCGGGAAGATTCCGGGTGCCGTTGGGCGTTGGTTCGCTGACGGGGGGCATGCGCCCTTCGCCGAGTCCGCGGCCGAGTTCGACGCGGTACTGCGGCAATTCGCCGAGGAATGCTGAAGTACGCAGGAGACGTGACCAGGTGACCAGCTCCAACCGGGGGTTCCGGGCTGCGCCGCGCCGGATAGCGGTGCTGTCCGTGCACACTTCCCCGCTCGAACAGCCGGGTACCGGCGACGCGGGCGGGCTGAACGTCTACGTCAGCCAGACCGCGACCGAGATGGCCCGCCGCGGCGTCGAGGTCGAGGTCTTCACCCGCGCGACCGCGTCCGACCAGCCGCCGGTGGCCGAGCTGGCGCCCGGGGTGACCGTGCGGCACGTGCAGGCCGGGCCGTTCGAGCCGCTGGGCCGCGACGAGCTGCCGGCGCAGCTGTGCGCGTTCACCTCCGGCGTGCTGCGGACCGAGGCCTTCCACGAGCCAGGGCACTACGACCTCATCCACTCCCACTACTGGCTCTCGGGGCAGGTCGGCTGGCTCGCCCGCGACCGCTGGTCCGTCCCGCTGGTGCACACCGCGCACACGCTGGCGAAGGTGAAGAACGCCGCGCTCGCCGAGGGCGACAAGCCCGAACCGCGCACCCGCGTGATCGGCGAGGAACAGGTGGTCGCCGAGGCCGACCGGCTGGTGGCCAACACCGCCGTCGAGGCGCGCCAGCTCATCGACCTCTACGACGCCGAGCCGCACGCGGTGCACGCCGTGCCGCCGGGCGTCGACCTCGAACGCTTCACACCGGGGTCGCAGCACGCCGCGCGCGAAGCCCTCGGCCTGGCCGACGACGACGTCGTGCTCGCCTTCGCCGGCCGCATCCAGCCGCTGAAGGCGCCGGACGTGCTGCTGCACGCCGCGGCCGCGATGCTGCGCCGCCGACCCGAGCTGGCTTCGCGCCTGGTCGTGCTGGTCGTCGGCGGCCCGTCCGGCTCCGGGCTGGAGCAGCCGCAGGCGCTGCGGGAGCTGGCGGTTTCGCTGGGCATCGAGGCGCAGGTGCGGTTCCTGCCGCCGCAGCCGGGCGAGCGCCTGGCCCGGGTCTTCCGCGCCGCCGACGTCGTCGCGGTGCCCAGCTACAACGAGTCGTTCGGCCTGGTCGCACTGGAGGCGCAGGCCTGCGGGACGCCGGTGGTCGCGGCCGAGGTCGGCGGGCTGCCGGTGGCGGTGCCGCACGGCGTGTCCGGCCTGCTGGTGCCGGGGCACGGCGCCGAAGAGTGGGCGGACGCGCTGGCCGCGGTCGCGCTGCGCCCGGACCGGCGCGCCGAACTCGGTGCCAACGCCGTCGTGCACGCGCGGC
This sequence comes from Amycolatopsis lexingtonensis, assembly GCF_014873755.1. Classification (NCBI taxonomy): domain Bacteria; kingdom Bacillati; phylum Actinomycetota; class Actinomycetes; order Pseudonocardiales; family Pseudonocardiaceae; genus Amycolatopsis; species Amycolatopsis lexingtonensis. The sequence continues at coordinate 6,856,271 of NZ_JADBEG010000001.1, read as the reverse complement.
GGTTCTCCTGGCGCCGCACCACGGACGCGCTGCTCGACATCTATGCTCAGGCCACCAGCGCGTTCCGGCAGGCGCTGGAACTGCGCGCGGAGGTGGCGGTGTGAGCCTGGACCAGCTGATCCAGTCTACTTTGGACTCGGCCGAGCTGAAGTACGACAAACGCGGTCCCGGCAAGTACTTCGTCACCCTGCCGGGGACGAAGAAGCTGCAGACGAACGCGTGGCTGGTCGACGGCGACCACGCGTTTTCGGTCGAGGCCTTCGTCTGCCGCCGTCCCGACGAGTCCCATGAGGACGTTTACCGGTTCCTGTTGCAGCGCAACGCGAAGCTGTACGGCGTGCACTACACAGTGGACAGTCTCGGGGACATCTACCTGGTCGGCCGGTTCGGCAAGGAGACGATGTCCGCCGACGAGCTCGACAAGGTGCTCGGCCAGGTCCTCGAAGCCGCCGACGGCGACTTCAACACGCTGCTGGAGATCGGCTTCGCGACGTCGATCAAGCGCGAGTGGGACTGGCGCGTCTCCCGCGGCGAGTCGCTGGCCAACCTCCAGGCGTTCAAGCACCTCGTCGCCCCCGAGCGGCCGCACGAACCGGGCTTGACCGAGTCGTGACCCAAGCCGTGCAACGGCCCTGATCCGGACATCCGTCTCACCGCCAGTCGAAACTGGAGGGAGAAGCAGGATGCGGACTCGATGGAGAGCGGCGCTCGCGATCACCGCGGCGGCGCTGGCGCTGGCCGGCTGCTCGGCGGGGGAGAACGGGGCATCGTCCACGGCGGACAGTGCCGGGGTCGCGCCCGCCGTGCCGAATCAGGGGACGGCGGGCAAGCCGGAGTCGAAGGTGACCCCGCCGCAGGCGGGCGCCACCGACCGGAAGCTGTCCCGCAGCGCGCGGCTGGAGCTGACCGCGACCAAGGTCGTCGACGTCGTCGCGCAGGCCCGCGGGATCGCGCAGGGCGCGGGCGGCTACACCGGGCAGGAGAGCACGGGCGAGGAGTACGCGACGCTCAGCCTCGCGGTGCCGGCGGACAAGCTCGACGGCGCGCTCGACCAGCTCTCGCACCTGGGCACGAGCCTGGTGAAGCGGGAGCTGAACACCCAGGACGTGACCGAGCAGGTCGTCGACGTCGAGGCGCGGCTGCAGACGCAGCGGGCGTCGGTGGAGCGGATCCGCGCGCTGCTCGCGAAGGCGACTTCGGTGTCGGAGATCGCCTCGGTCGAGAGCGAGCTGACCAGCCGTGAGTCGGCGCTGGAATCGCTGGAGCAGCAGCGGAATTCGCTGGCGGGCAGCGTCGCGATGGCAACGGTGGCGATGAGCATCCGCAGCGTGGCGGCGCCCCCGCCGGCGGAAGAGGACCACAGCGGGTTCCTGGGCGGGCTGGCCGGCGGCTGGGACGCGTTCCTGACCTTCGGCGGGGGGCTGCTGACCGTGCTGGGCGCGATCGCGCCGTTCTTGCTGATCGTGGGCCCGCTGGCCTGGGGTGGCTGGTGGCTGAACCGGCGCCGCCGCGCGGCCCGGCCGGAGCCGACCGAGGTGTGAAGCCCGCCGCTGCGCTGTCTTGAATGAGTCATTCAGGTCTTCGGAGGTCCTGAATGACTCATTCAAGACCTTTGCCGAGGTGAACGGGACAGGCGGGACGGCTCGAGGGAGGGGGGAGTCGCGATCTCGAGCCGCCCCGCTGAAGTTCCCGCCGATCAGGACCCGGTGACGAGGGGGGTGCCAACGGGGCCGGGCGGGCCGCGGCTCGGCAGGGGGGAGACGAGCCGCGGTCAAAGCCCGAATCCGGCCGGGGAGTGCGTGGAATCCGGCCGCTCGGGACGTAGTCAACCTGTCAGATCTCGACGTGTAATCACAAGACTACTCACTAGTCCGTTCGAGTGAATTTACCGGCGAGCGATAACGGTGTGCAGTTTGTTGCCCGGAATTTGCGCGTTGTTGACGCTCGGACTTGTCGAAGGGTGAGGTGTTACTCGGGGGTAACACACTCTCGGTAGGCCGAGGTCACTGGTGGAATCACGGACCGGTTCTGGCAGGCTGACGGTATGGCTGAACTCGGGACGTTGGTGCTGCTCCGCCACGGGCAGAGCACGTGGAACGCGGAAAACCTGTTCACCGGCTGGGTGGACGTGCCGCTCTCGGAACAGGGTGAAGGCGAAGCCCGCCAGGGCGGGCAGTTGCTGGCCGACGCCGGCCTGCTGCCGGACGTGGTGCACACCTCGCTGCTGCGCCGCGCGATCTCCACCGCGAACATCGCGCTGGACGCCGCCGACCGGCACTGGATCCCCGTGAAGCGCGACTGGCGGCTCAACGAGCGCCACTACGGCGCCCTGCAGGGCAAGGACAAGAAGCAGACCCTCGCGGAGTTCGGCGAGGAGCAGTTCATGCTCTGGCGCCGCTCCTACGACACCCCGCCGCCCGCGATCGACCCGAAGGACGAGTGGAGCCAGGCCGGCGACGCCCGGTACGCGGACCTCGGCGACGACGCGCCGCTGACCGAGTGCCTCAAGGACGTCGTCGAGCGGCTGCTGCCGTACTGGGAGTCCGCGATCGTGCCGGACCTGCGCGCGGGCAAGACCGTGCTGGTCGCCGCGCACGGCAACTCGCTGCGCGCGCTCGTCAAGCACCTCGACGGGATCTCCGACGCCGACATCGCCGGCCTGAACATCCCGACCGGCATCCCGCTGCGCTACGACCTGGGCGACGACCTCAAGCCGCTGAAGCCGGGCGGTGAGTACCTCGACCCCGAGGCCGCCAAGGAAGCCGCCGCCGCGGTCGCCAACCAGGGCCGCTGACCCAACTCCGTGAATGCCACATTCACGTCCTTAAAGGTCGTGAATGTGGCATTCACGACCTTTAAGCCGCGGTGAACGGGCGGACGGCGGTCGCCTTCCAGGTGGTGCCTTCGCGGGTGAGGTCGAGTTCCGTGGTGAACGGGCGGTCGGTGGTGCCGGTGGGACCGGTCACCTGCAGCGTGGTGAAGAACAGCACCGTCGCGCGGCCGCCGGTCAGCGTCGTGACGCCGCTCAGGGGGTCCGGGCCGAGCGCCACCTTCGTGCCGCTTCGCCGGATCGCGTCGACGTAGGTCGCCTTCTTCGCGCGGTAGTCGCTCAGCAACGGCTCGGCCGCGACCGCCTCGGCCCGCGCGTAGCTGCCTTCCGGGTCGCCGCTGTCGGTCGTGAACAGCGCGCCCGCGGCCGTGCGCGCTCCGGCCAGTGCCGAGTCGCGCAGGCCCGCCAGGCTCCCGTCGTCCGGGTGCGCGGCCGGGGACGGCTGCGCCGGGTTGACGGCGATGTCCGAGAGCCGCCAGCGCCCGCCGTCCTCGAGCGCGGTGAACGCCACCGTCGCGAGGCCCTTCGTGGTGCCGCTGACCTGCTCCAGCACCGCCAGCTCGCGGACCTTCCCGCCGGACAGCTCCAGCGCCGCGGCCCGCGCCACGGTCGTGGTCAGGCGCACCGGCTGCGGGCTCTTCCTGACCTGCTCGAACAACGCCGTGAGCTGGCCCTTCGCCGCCCCGGTCACGTTCGCGGCGACGGCCTGGTCGAACGCCGCCGGGTTCGCCGAGTCGTAGCTGAACACCGCTTCGGCCGCGGTCTTCACGGCGGCGAGCGCGCCGGCCGTCCCGGGCGCGTTGACCACCGCGAGGTTGCCCGTCAGCGCCGTCGCCGTGCCGGAAACCGCCGAGGAGCACGCTGAAGCCGTCAGGACGAGCGCGAGGAGCAACCGCTTCACAGGAGCCCGGCTTCGCGAGCCCGCGCCCCGGCCTGGAACCGCGAAGACGCGCCGAGGACCTCCATCAGCTCCGCCACCCGGCGCCGGTAGGTCCGCAGGCCGACGCCCAGCGCGCGGGCCGCCGTCTCGTCCTTGCAGCCGGACGCGAGCTGCTCCAGGATTTCGCGCGCGCCCAGCTCGCTGAACCGGGCCTGGTAGGACTCGAGGTCGGTGCCGCCGGCCCAGGCCGCTTCGAACAGCGACTGGATGCCCTGGACCAGTTCCGGGCTGCTGACCACGGTGTAGCTGCGAACGCCGCCGACCTGGTCGCCCGCGACGATGGCGATCCGGCGGTCCAGCAGGATCGTCTCGTTGACCTCGCGCTCGGTGATCCGGATGCGCGCGCCGTGCGTGGCCATGAACCGCAGGTGCTCCGCCAGCGCCGGGTCGAACAGCACGCCGGGCAGGTACATCTTGCGCACGGACATCGAGCGCACGGCCTGTTCCCGTTCCGGCGCGCTCGGCTGTGCCACCGACCAGGTGTGCAGGTCGCGGGCCGCGCACGAGATCTCGGTCGCGGTCGCGAACAGGTGGGCCGTCCGCTCGAACAGCTCGGCCTCGCCCCGCACCACGACGACGTCCGTCACTTTCTCCACGCATTCCAGTGTGGCAGCAAACTGCCAAACCCGGTGGTCACGCGCACCGCGCCGGAAGGCTGGAGCCATGACCACGGACACCACCCTTCCCGCCGCCGCGGCGGGCACCTGGCAGCTCGGCTCCTTCGAAGTCAACCGGCTCGGCTTCGGCGCGATGCGCCTGATGTCCACTTCGGACGGCCGCATCCGCGACCGCGAGACGTCGATCGCCGTGCTGCGCCGCGCCGTCGAGCTCGGCGTGAACCACATCGACACCGCGGTGTTCTACTTCGCCGGCCCGCGCTCGGCGAACGAGCTGATCAACCGCGCCCTCGCGCCGTACGACGGCCTGACGATCACCACCAAGGTCGGCCCGGGCCGCGACTTCACCGGCGCGTTCTACACCGCCCGGCCGGACCAGCTGCGGGCCCAGGTCGAGGAGAACCTTCGTGAGCTGGGCCTGGACCACCTCGACGTCGCCAACTACCGGATCGGCGAAGGGCTCGACCGCGGCGAGGGCTCGCTCGCCGACGGGTTCGGCGCGCTCGCCGAACTGCGCGAGCAGGGCCTCATCCGCGAGCTGGGCATCTCCAACGTCGGCCCGGAACACCTCACCGAGGCCCTGGCGATCGCGCCGGTCGTCTGCGTCCAGAACCAGTACGGCCTCACCGCCCGCCGGGAGGACGACGAGATCGTCCGGATGTGCGCCGAGCGCGGGATCGCGTTCGTGCCGTTCTTCGCCGTCGCCAGCGGGCAGGGCGAGGACGAGCGCGTCGCCGAGGTCGCCCGCCGCCACGACGCCACCCCGGCGCAGGTGCGGCTCGCGTGGACCCTCCACCAGGGCCCGCACGTGCTCGCCATCCCCGGCACCGGCGACGTCGCGCACCTCGAACAGAACGTCGCGGCGGCGGCGCTGGAGCTCACCGAGGACGATTTGAAGCTGTTGGACGCGGAAGGGTGAATTCACCCGGTATGTCTCGCCGCGGAATCGATCGGGTGAACGCCGCCTGAAGCCCCGGCGAACATGTGCTCCGCAGGTGTCGCGGTGCTCACGACAAGGCGGACAACGCTAGGCCGAAGGGCCACTTCTCAGCTTACGATCGGCCCGTGACCACGCCTGTTTCACTCGCACTGGCCATCGGCGCACTGGTGGCCGGTGCGGTGGTCGGCTACTTCCTGGCGCGGGCACGCACCCGCCGCGAGGAAGCCCGCCCGCCGGGCCCGACCGTCGCGGAACTCCTCGAACGGCTGGTCCGCTCCTCGGCCAACGGCATCGTCGTGCTCAACCGGTTCGGCGACATGGTGCTGCACAACCCGCGCGCCTACGAGCTGGGCCTCGTCAAGGTCAACCAGGCCGACCCGCGGGCCCGCAAGGCCGCCGAGCAGGTCTCCGAGACCGACGAGCCGATCGAGATCGACCTTTCGCCGCTGGAGGCGCGCGGCCGCCAGCCGGAGGCGGTGCTCGGCCAGGTCCGGCCGCTCGGCGACGGCTTCACCGTCGTCGAGGCCGTCGACCACTCCGAGGCCATCCGCCTGGAGGCCGTGCGCCGCGACTTCGTCGCCAACGTCAGCCACGAGCTCAAGACCCCGGTCGGCGCGATCGCGCTGCTCACCGAGGCCGTGCTTGACGCCGCCGAAGACGTCGAAGAGGTCCGCCGGTTCGGCGGCAAGATCCTGCGCGAGTCCACGCGCCTGGGCCAGCTCGTCACCGAGCTGATCGCACTGTCGCGGCTGCAGGGCGCCGAACGGCTGCCCGACCTCAACGTCGTCGAGGTCGACGCGGTCGTCCGCGAGGCGCTCGGCCGCACCACGCTCTCGGCCGAGTCGGCCGACATCCGGATCACCACCGACAACCCCAGCTCCCTGCTCATCGAGGGCGACCGGACGCTGCTGGTCACCGCGCTGTCGAACCTGCTGGAGAACGCGGTCGCGTACTCGCCGGCCGGCAGCCCGGTGTCGATCAGCAGGCGGCTGGCCGACGGGATGGTCGAAATCGCCGTCACCGACCGCGGCATCGGCATCGCCGAAGAGGAGCAGCAGCGGGTCTTCGAGCGCTTTTACCGCGCCGACAAGGCCCGCTCGCGCGCCACCGGGGGCACCGGCCTGGGCCTGGCGATCGTCAAGCACGTCGCGGCCAACCACGGCGGCTCGGTCGGGCTGTGGAGCCGTCCCGGCACCGGGTCGACGTTCACCCTGCGCATCCCCGCGCACGTCCGCCCCGAGCCGGCCCCGGAGCCGGCCAAGGGCGCCAAGACCTCGCCGGCACCGCGGCAGGAGAAGACCCCCGAGCGCACCCCGAGGCTCGTGGTTACCGGGCAGGACAGCCCAGATCATGGAGGAAACCTGTGACCAGGGTTCTCATCGTCGAGGACGAGGAGTCGTTCGCCGACCCCCTCGCCTTCCTGCTGCGCAAGGAAGGGTTCACCGCGGCCGTCGCCGGCACCGGCCAGGCCGCGCTGGAGGAGTTCGACCGCAACGGCGCCGACATCGTGCTGCTCGACCTGATGCTGCCCGGGATGAGCGGCACCGACGTCTGCAAGCAGCTGCGCCAGCGCTCGGCCGTGCCGGTGATCATGGTGACCGCGCGCGACAGCGAGATCGACAAGGTCGTCGGCCTGGAACTGGGCGCGGACGACTACGTCACCAAGCCGTACTCGGCGCGTGAGCTGATCGCGCGGGTGCGGGCGGTGCTGCGCCGCGGCGGCGAGCCCGGCTCGGAGGGCGAGCTGGCCCCGCTGGTGCTCTCGGCCGGCCCGGTCCGGATGGACGTCGAGCGGCACGTCGTGACGGTGGACGGCGCCGAGGTTTCGCTCCCGCTCAAGGAGTTCGACCTGCTGGAGTACCTGCTCCGCAACGTCGGCCGGGTGCTGACGCGCGGGCAGCTGATCGACCGGGTGTGGGGCGCGGACTACGTCGGCGACACGAAGACGCTCGACGTCCACGTGAAGCGGCTGCGCTCGAAGATCGAACCGGACCCGGGCTCGCCGCGGCACCTGGTGACGGTCCGGGGCCTGGGCTACAAGTTCGAGACGTAAGCGGCATTCCGGGCGGTACCGCCGCGGCCGGGAGGCGCGCCGGGGCGGTACCGCACCGAGTGTTTTCGGTTACAAGTTCGAGACCTGGCGCCTGGGCCGGTACCCTGGACCCCCGTGCGCCTAGGGGTACTCGACGTCGGTTCCAACACCGTCCACCTGCTCGTGGTCGACGCCCACCGTGGCGCCCACCCGACGCCGATGCATTCCGAAAAGTCGGTGCTCCGGCTGGCCGAGCAGATCACCCCCGGCGGGGAGCTCGCCAGGGCCGGGGCCGACGAGCTGGTGACCGCCGTCGAATCCGCCAAGGACGCCGCCGCGCGGCTGGGCTGCGAAGAGCTGATGGCCTTCGCCACCTCCGCGGTCCGCGAAGCGAAGAACTCCGCCAAGGTGCTGGCCCGCGTGGCCGACAAGACCGGCGTCGAGCTGCAGGTCCTCTCCGGGGTCGACGAGGCCCGGCACACGTTCCTCGCCGTCCGCCGGTGGTACGGCTGGTCGGCCGGGCAGCTGCTCGTGCTCGACATCGGCGGCGGCTCGCTGGAAGTCGCGATGGGCCGCGACGAAGAACCCGTGCTGGCCGAATCGCTGCCGCTGGGGGCCGGGCGCACCACGCGCACCCGCTTCAAGCACGACCCGCCGACGCGCTCCGAACTCGTCGCGACATCGGCGTGGCTGGACGACCAGCTCACCGATCTCGCGCGCAAGGTCACCAAATGGGGTGAACCGGATCGCGTGGTGGCGACGTCGAAGACCTTCCGCTCGCTCGCGCGGCTGACCGGCGCCGCCCCCTCGGCGGCGGGCCCGCGCGTCCGACGTACGCTCACGGACACCGCGTTGCGCCAGCTCCTGGCCTTCATTTCGCGGATGCCCTCGGCCGATCTGGCCCAGCTCGAGGGGGTCAGTTCGAGCCGCTCGCACCAGCTGGTGGCGGGCGCGCTCGTCGCGCAGGCGACGATGCGGGCGCTCGGTGTGCCCGAACTCGAGATTTGCCCGTGGGCTCTGCGAGAGGGTGTGATCCTGCGGCGGCTGGACCATTCCAACGGCGCGGATGAGACTGGAGCCGCCCTCGCGGGGCGCTTGACCGCACAGGAGGACCGGTGAAAGCACCCGGCTGGACTTCCCGGACGGAGAACGGGCACGGTGGAGAGGTGACGGACATGCAGAGGTCGGCGTACAGCGCGCGCTGCGCCGCCGGGATGCCGTCGGGTACCTCCCCGCGAGGTGCCGAGGACCCGGAGCGCGCAGGGGAATACCAGGTATGACGGACCAGACCGGAGGCGACCAGCCGCAGAAGACGGTGGCTGAGCTGCTCGCCCAGCACGGCGCCCAGGTCGACGGCGGACGCCGCCGACGGCGGCGCGCGGCCGATGACGACGACGAACCCGGCACCCCCGAAGCCGCGCCGGGCGCGACCGGCTCGCACCGGCGCCCGGGCGTGAGCGACACCGGCCCGCAGGCGATCATCGACCGGGTCGCCTCGGAGGGCACCCCGCCCCCACCGCCGCCGCCCGGCCGCCCCGGTGGCCGGCGTCGCGCCGAACCGCCGCCCCCGCCGCCGCCCGCGCCCCGCGCGGTCCCGCAGGACTCCCAGCCGCTGCCCCGGCCCGTCCAGCCGCCGCAGCCGCCGCCGGCGCGCCCCGCGCCCGGTGGCGCCGAGTCCGGCCAGTACCAGCGCCCGGCACCGCCGGAGCCGGGCCAGTTCGCCCGGCCGCCGCAGGAGTCCGGGCAGTTCACGCGGCCGGCTCCGCAAGAGCCGCCCGCGCCGCCGCGGCCGCAGGAGTCCGCGCAGCTGCCCGTGCCGCCGCGCGCGCCCCGGCGCCAGCCGCCTCCCCCGCCGCCGCAGCCGTCGCAGCAGCTGCCGGTCCCGCCGCCCGCCGCCGAGGAGACCCGCGGGGCCGTCCCGCCGGTGCGGCGCCGCCCCGGGCCGCCGCAGCCGTCGCAGCAGCTGCCGACCCCGCCCCAGCCCTCGCAGCAGCTCCCGACGCCCCCGCCGCCCAGCGGCCCGCTGTCGGCGCGGCTGGACGGGCTCAACGGCACCCCGGACGCCGACGTCGACGTCCCGCCCGGCCCGATGGCCAGCGGCACGTTCAGCACGCCCCCCGCCGCGCCGGGCCGGCCGCGCCGGGCTCCCAGCCGCCGTCCGCAGCCCCCGCCGGAGGCCTACACCGAGCAGTTCTCGGCGGTGCCCGACGACGAGCCGCCCGCGCCGTCGAAGAAGGGTGACGAGCCCTCCTCGCCGGCCGGCCTCGCGAACTGGCGCAAGCGCCGGCAGAAGGAGCAGCTGGAGGACACCGAGATCGGCGTGATGCCGGCGGTGCCCACCGACCTGCCCGGCGACGGCTACCCCGAGGACGACTTCGAGCCCGAAGGGTTCGCCCCGGAAGGCAGCGGCTACCAGGCCGCCTACGACGCGGGGCCGCCGACCGGCGCGTACCCGCCGCCGATGCCGTTCGCACCCGGCGACCGCGCGTCGCGCGCGCCGATCCCGGACGACCTCGAACCGTACGAGCGCGAGTTCGCCGACGGCTACCCGGCCGACGGCCCGGACTTCGAGCAGGACGACTACGGCTACGAGCAGGGCGAAGGCTACGAAGACGACGAGTACGACGACGTGCCCGAGCCGGCCGCGGAACCCGCGGCCGCGGCGTCGCCCGGGAAGGCGTGGCTCGCGCTCGCCGGCCAGCTGGCGATGGGCGTGGTCGGCGGGGCCGCCGTCTGGCTCGGCTTCAACTGGCTGTGGGTGAACATCCCGGCCGCCGCGCTGGTCGCGGCGCTGCTGGTGGTCGTCGCGCTGGTCTGGATCGTGCGGAAGATCCGCCGAGCCGAAGACCTGCAGACCACCGTGCTGGCCGTGCTGGTCGGCCTGGTGGTGACGGTGTCGCCCGCCGCGCTGCTCCTCGTCGGCCGCTGACGTCCGCGGGGGACGCGGTGATCCGCGTCCCCCTACCGGCCCGGCGGCTCCGCGCACCCTCGCCTCACGAGGCAGGATGGCGCGCGTGACAGACGAGAAGCCGGTGCCGGTCGGCCTGAGCACGGCGTCGGTGTGGCCCCTCAAAGCCGGCGCGGCCTTCGAGCTCGCCGCCGAGCTCGGCTACGACGGCGTCGAAGTGATGGTCTGGGCCGACGCGGTCAGCCAGGACGTCTCGGCGCTGCGGCGCTGGTCCCGCCGCACCGGGGTGCCCGTGCTGTCGATCCATTCGCCGTCGCTGCTGATCACGCAGCGGATCTGGTCGCCGGACCCGGTCGTCCGGCTGCGGATGTCGGTCGAGGCCGCGCTCGAACTCGGAGCCCGCACGGTCGTCGTGCACCCGCCGTTCCGCTGGCAACGCCGCTACGGCGACGCGTTCGGTGATCTCGTCGACGAGCTGGAAGAGTCGAGCGGCGTCGAAATCGCCGTGGAAAACATGTTCAAGGTGCGCCCGCCCGGCGGTTCGCGCACTTCCCGGGTGTCGGCATTCCGGCCGTCGATCGACCCCACGGACGTCGGGTTCCGGCACTACACGCTCGACCTGTCCCACACAGCGGCAGCCGGAATGGACGCGCTGGCGCTCGCGCAGCGGATGGGTGAAGGCCTCACGCACGTCCACTTGGCGGACGGCACCGGCGTCCCGAAGGACGAACACCTGGTACCCGGACGGGGTGGCCAGCCGTGCACCGAACTCCTGGAGAAGCTGGTCAGCAGCGGTTTCGCCGGTCAGATCGTGCTGGAGATCAACACCCGGCACGCCGTCACCGCGGCCCAGCGGGTGCGCGATCTCGCGGAGGCGCTTTTGTTCGCGCGTTTCCACCTCGGCCAATGAACGAGCACTTTCCGACAGGACACGACTACGCCCGTCTCCATTTCCACCGGTGCAACCCGTAAAGTTCGGACCGTGAACCCGTCGCCCGCGTTGATCGTCCCCTTCCCGGATTCCCCGATCGGCGCGGAGCGTTCGTGAGCGGAACGGACGGCACCGCCGCGTCCTTCGACACGGCGAGTGCGGCGCGGTCGCTGGGGGACGGCACCTTCACCGCGGTGCTGCGTGCGGAATGGGCCATCGGCTCCCACCCGCACGGGGGTTTCCTGCTGGCCCTGCTGGCCAAGGCGGCGATCGCCGCGTTGCACGAACGCGGGGAGCCGCACGCGGAGCCCCTCGTCGTCAGCGCGGAGTTCCTGCACGCGCCGGCGCTGGGCCCGGTGCTGCTGCGCACGGACGTCCGCAAGGTCGGCCGCCGCGCGACGGTCGTCGAGGTCCGGCTGGAGCAGCGTGGCCGCAGCTGCGTCGAGGCGCGCGTGACGACCGGCCGGCTCCCGATGCGCCGCCCGGAGTGGACCGACGTCCCGGCGATGCCCGCCGAGCCCCCACCCGGCGCGCTCGCGATGGCGGAGAGCACGGAGGGCCCGTTCAACCTGGCCAAGGGCTGCGAGGTCCGCCTGGACCCGGCGACGGCGGGCTACCTGGCCGGCCGCACGGGCGAGCCGCCCCGGATGCGGCTGTGGGTCCGGCCGCGGCACAGCCTGGTCGACCCGTACTTCACGCTGCTGGCGTCCGACGTGAACCCGCCGGTGGTGATGAACCTGGGCCGCATCGGCTGGGCCCCGACGGTCCAGCTGACGGCGTTGCTGCGCACGCGGCCGGCGCCGGGGTGGTTGCGGGTGGTGGTGGAGTCGCGGTCGGTGCACGAGTCGTGGTTCGACTCGGACGCGACGGTGGTGGACTCCCAGGGCCGCCTGGTGTGCCAGGCCCGCCAGCTCGGCTTGGCTCCGGCCCCGGGCGGCTGACCGCGGTTCGATGCGGCCGGCTCGGCCGCGGCCGGTGTCTTGAATGAGTCATTCAGGACCTCCGGAGACCTGAATGAGTCATTCAAGACGTTCGGAACCGCGCGGCGCGGACGGAGGCGGGCGGCCGAGGGCGAGCCCGGCACCGGATGCCTGAGCCGCGTTTGGCACGCTTGAGCGCATGACGGTCATCGCGGTGCTGGGTGCGGGAAAGATCGGCGAGGCGTTGCTCTCGGGGCTGCTGCACGGCGGCCACGAGCCGGGCGACCTGCTCTTCACCGAGCGGTACCCGGCGCGGGTCGAAGAGCTCACCGCCCGCTACGGCGTTCGCGGCGTCGAGGTCGAGGATGCCGCGAAGCAGGCCGACGTGCTCGTCGTCGCCGTGAAGCCGCAGGACATCGATCCCGTGCTCGACGAGCTCGCGCCGCTGCTCGGGCCGTCCTCGCTCGTCGTCTCGCTGTGCGCCGGGCTGCCGACCTCGCTCTACGAGCGGCGGCTGGCCGAGGGCGTGCCGGTCGTGCGGGTCATGCCCAACACGCCGATGCTGGTCAACGAGGCCATGAGCGCCATCTCCGCCGGCCGGCACGCCACCGCCGAGCACCTCGCCGTGGTGCGGGACCTGCTGTCCCACGTCGGGCAGGTCGTCGAGGTGCCGGAGGCGCAGCAGGACGCCGTCACGGCGTTGTCGGGGTCCGGGCCGGCGTACTTCTTCTACCTGGTCGAGGCCATGATCGACGCCGGGATTCTGCTCGGCCTGCCGCGGGCGCTCGCCGGGCAGCTGATCATCCAGTCGGCCGTCGGGGCGGCGAAGATGCTCGCCGAGTCCGAGGAGCACCCGGTGCTGCTGCGCGAGGCCGTGACGTCGCCCGCGGGCACGACCATCAACGCCATCCGCGAGCTGGAGAAGCACGGCGTGCGCGCCGCCATGCTGGCGGCGATCGAAGCCGCGAAGGACCGCTCGGTCGAGCTGGGCAAGGCTCACGAAGGCTGACGGGGCCGCCAGCCGGTGGCCCAGGCGTCCAGCTGGACGAGCGTGCCGAACAGGGAACGGCCCTGGTCGGTGAGGGTGTAGCCGTCGCCGGCGTGGTCGGCCAGGTCCGCTTCGCCCAGTTCGCGCAGCCGCGTGGCCAGCACGCTCGACGACACCCCGTCGCAGCGCTGCTGGAGCGCGCGGAACGTGAGGGGCGAGTCGCCGCGCAGCTCCCAGAGGATCCGCAGCGTCCACCGCCTGCCGAGCAGGTCGAGCAGCGCCATGATCGGGCGGCCGGTCGTCGAGCCGCGGACGGGGCGGCCCGGGAGTGGGGTCATCGTGCTTTCCTTTCCGAAGCACCGATGTTAGCGTGCCGGGCATGCCTCTGAAATCGAAGCAGCCGCGGATCGCGCCGCTCGAGCCGCCGTTCGACGCCGAGACGGCCGAAGCGCTCGACCGGCTCGGGCCGCCGATCGGGCTCTTCCGCGTGTGGGCCCGCCGTCCGGCGCTGGCCAAGGGTGTCGCGGGCTGGGGGCGCTACTACTTCTCCCGGGACTCGGCGCTGACCGTCCGGCAGCGCGAGCTGGTTATCGACCGCACGACGGCGTTGTGCGGCGCCGGCTACGAGTGGGGCGTCCACATCGACGTCTACGCGGCCAAGGCAGGGCTCGACGACACGCAGGTCCGCTCGCTCGCCACCGGTGGCCCGGCCGACGCGTGCTGGGACGCGGGCGACCGCGCGGTGCTGAAAGCCGTCGACGAACTGCACGCGACCGCCGACCTGGCCGACGGGACCTGGGCGGACCTCGTCGGGGCGATCGGCGACGAGGGTGCGCTCGACCTGCTGCTCGTCTGCGGCTGGTACCACGCGATTTCGTTCACCGTCCGGGCGCTCCGGCTGCCCCTGGAACCGGGTACGACGGGTCCGAATTCGCCTTAATGGGCGATTCCCCGGGTATTGCACGCGTGGGTGCCTGTGCGTTAGCGCTGGTAGGGGCCCATCTCGGTGACAGGCGTCGCATTAGTCCCACCAGTCCCGCTACTCTCGATAGAGCACGTGCGTGTCGATACCACAGGTGGGGAAGCCTCGTGGCGCGACACGTGTCGAAGGACGCGGTAAACATGTCGCCGAACAAGAAGGAGGATCTGCCGGCAGTCGGGCAGGTCCAGTTCCTGACGGTCGCCGAAGTGGCCACGCTGATGCGGGTCTCCAAGATGACCGTCTACCGTCTCGTGCACTCGGGTGAGCTGCCCGCCGTCAGGGTCGGGAAGTCCTTCCGGGTGCCGGAAAAAGCAGTGCACGAGTACCTCCAGGGCGCTTACTACGACGTGGGCTGATCCACGCCGCGGCCGGCGGCACGTCGCCTTACGACGTGCCCGCCGACCGGCCCGCACCGGGTGCCGGGTAACCTGGAAAACCGCTCGTGCCTGTGCGCTCCACCCGTTGGACGCTGCGCCGGGCAGCGTGACCGACGACGACCTAAGGAGCGCCCATGGGCTCTGTGATCAAGAAGCGCCGCAAGCGCATGTCGAAGAAGAAGCACCGCAAGCTGCTTCGCCGTACGCGCGTCCAGCGTCGTAAGGCCGGCAAGTAAATCCTGCTGTGCGTGACCGTGGCCCGTCCAGTCTCTGGACGGGCCACGTCCATGTGGTGGGCCGGTTCCCCCCGTTCGAGTGAGGCCTTCGTCGCTTTCCGGGGAACTGCGGTTAATAGCACGTAAGACACCCCGGAGCTACCACTGAAGAGCGGTAACATCTCAAGGGTGTCCGCGCGATGCTTCCAGTGAGTGCAGGCCCGCGCACTTCGGGTGATCGTCCACCCCCACCACGCCCTACGCCGCAGGGAGTCGCATGCCGTCGAACATCGTGCTCGTCACCGGGGTCGCCGGCGAACTGGGCGGGAAACTGCTCGCCCGGCTGGGCAACAACCCCGATTTCGAACGGGTCATCGGTGTCGACACGGTTCCCCCGGACAAGACGGTCCTGCAGCGCATGGGCCACGCGGAGTTCGTCCGCGCGGACATCCGGAACCCGCTGATCGCCAAGGTGATCAGCACCGCCAAGGTCGACACGGTGGTGCACGCCTCCTGCACCGCGCACCCGGCCGGGCCGGGCCGCCGCACGGCGATCAAGGAAGTCAACGTCATCGGCACGATGCGGCTGCTCGCCGCGTGCCAGCGCTCGCCCCTGGTCCGCAAGCTGGTGGTGAAGTCGACGGCGGCGGTCTACGGCGCCGGCGCCCGCTCGCAGGCGGTGTTCACCGAGGACTCCGAGCTCATCCCGACCTCGACCAGCGGGTACGCGAAGGACGCGGTCGAGATGGAGGGCTACGTGCGCGGCCTCGTGCGCCGCCGCCCCGACATCACCACGACGCTGTTCCGCTTCGCGAACATCATCGGGCCGTCGACCGACACCGTACTTTCGCGCTACTTCGCGCTGCCGGTGGTACCGACGGTCTTCGGGTACGACGCCCGGATCCAGCTGCTGCACTCTTCGGACGCGCTCGCCGTGCTCGAACGCGCGAGCCTCACCGACAAACCCGGCGTCTTTAACGTCGGCTCGGAGGGGGTACTCACGTTGTCGCAGGCGATCCGGCGAGCGGGCCGGGTCGAGCTGCCGATGCCGCGGAGCGTGGTGCCGTCGGTCGGCAAGGTCCTGCGCGGCGCCCGCGTCGTGGACTTTTCCGCCGACCAGGTCCGGCTGCTGAACTTCGGCCGGGTCGTCGACATCACCAAGCTGAAGAACGAGTTCGGGTACACCCCGCGGTGGACCACGCGAGAGGCGTTCGACGACTACATCGTCGGACGCGGGCTCCGGCCGGTGCTCGACGGCGGCAAGCTGGCGGGCCTGGCCGGCAAGGTGCTCGTCGCCGCGGCGACAGGGCAGAGCCGGTGAGCAGGCCGCACGACTGGGACGAGCTGGGAAGCGAGGCGGAGACGGTGGGCGGTGCCGAAGCGCAGGTCATCCCCCTGCACGGACCGGGCCGGGAAAAGCCGGGAGCGCCGGAGGCCGAACGCGACCACCGTGAAGAGGCACCGGTCGTCGCCTTCCCGCGCGCGGACCAGCCGTCCCCCGAGGAGCCCCTTTCGGCCGCCGCGCGCTCGGCGCTCGGCTTCATCCGCGACCGCCTGACCGGCGACTACACCGTCGACGAGTTCGGCTTCGACGCCGAGCTGACCGACGCGGTGTTCCTGCCGCCGCTGCGCGCGCTGTACAAGAACTGGTTCCGCGTCGAGACCCACGGCGTCGAGCACCTCCCGGCTTCGGGCGGCGCGCTGCTGGTGTCGAACCACTCGGGCACGATCCCGCTCGACTCGCTGATGACGGCGGTCGCGGTGCACGACGAGACCGGCGGCCGCCACCTGCGCGGCCTCGGCGCCGACCTGGTGTTCCAGGTCCCGCTGGTGGGGTCGTTCGCGCGCAAGTCCGGCCAGACGCTGGCGTGCCACGCGGACGCGGAACGCCTGCTGCGCAAGGGCGAGCTGGTCGGCGTGTGGCCGGAGGGTTTCAAGGGCGTCGGCAAGCCGTTCTCGTCCCGCTACAAGCTCCAGCGCTTCGGCCGCGGCGGCTTCGTGTCGGCCGCGCTGAAGGCCGGCGTGCCGATCATCCCGGTATCGGTGATCGGCGCCGAGGAGATCTACCCGAAGCTCGGCGACATCAAGGTGCTGGCCCGGATGCTGGGCCTGCCGTACTTCCCGGTGACGCCGTTCTTCCCGCACTTCGGCCTGCTGGGCGCGCTCCCGCTGCCGACGAAGTGGAGCATCGAGTTCGGCGAGCCGATCCGCACGGACGAGTTCGAGCCGGAGGCCGTGGACGACCCGATGCTGGTGTTCCAGCTGACCGACCAGGTCCGCGAGTCGATCCAGCAGGCCCTGTACCAGCGGCTTTCCCAGCGGAAGTCGGTTTTCCGCGGCTGACCAAGCGCCCCAAGGCCACATTGGTTGCGTCTGACGCACCGAAGGCCGCCTTGGGTGCGTCTGACGCACCGAAGGCCACATTGGGGCGCTCGGGGCCGGGGTCAGCGGCGGCGGTAGGCCATGCCCGCCGCCACCGCGCCCGCCAGCGCCCCGGCGCCCAGCACCGACGGCACGCCGATCTTCGCCGCCTTGCGGCCGGTGCGGAAGTCGCGGATCTCCCAGCCGCGGGCGCGGGCGACGTCGCGCAGGCCGCCGTCCGGGTTGACCGCCACCGCCGTGCCCACCGCGGACAGCATCGGGATGTCGTTGGCCGAGTCCGAATAAGCCGTGCAGCGCTTGAGGTTCAGCCCTTCGCGGGACGCCAGCGCCCGCACCGCGTGTGCCTTCGCGCGGCCGTGCAGCAGGTCGCCCACCAGGCGGCCGGTGTACACGCCGTCACGGGTCTCGGCGACCGTGCCGAGCGCGCCGGTGAGGCCCAGGCGGCGGGAGATGATCGCCGCCAGCTCGATCGGGGTCGCCGTCACCAGCCAGACGCGCTGGCCCGCGTCGAGGTGCATCTGGGCCAGCGCGCGCGTGCCGGACCAGATCTTGTCCGCCATCAGCTCGTCGTAGATCTCTTCGCTGATCGACGTCAGCTCCGCCACCGTGCGGCCGGCCACAAAGGACAGTGCGCGCTCGCGGTGGCTCTTGATGTCCTCTTTGTTCTCGCGGCCGCCGAGCCGGAACTTGATCTGGCCCCAGACGAAACCCGCCAGGTCGGACGAGGTGAAGAACTTGCGCGCCGCGAGCCCGCGGGCGAAGTAGAAGATCGACGCGCCCATCATCATCGTGTTGTCGACGTCGAAGAACGCGGCCGCCGTGAGGTCCGGCGGTGCGGGCGGGGCGGGGGGTTCGGCGACCACGCGGGCGTGGGCGGCCTCGGCCGAGGCCTCGCCCGCGAGCGTGGCGAGCCGTTCCAGCTCCTGACTCTTATCCCTGCCACGCCACGCTGACACGCACACCGCCTCCACGTCTGCCCACGTCCGGCACGTCTAGGTCCTTCGCACAGCGTAGCGAGCCGCCCACCGCCCCGGCGCAGGTGTGGCCCGGACCTCAGCCGATCACGATCGGCGGCAGACCCGGCAGCAACGGCGGGATCGAAACCAGCGGCGGCGTGGACGTCGTCGGGGCCGTCGACGGCGGCCGGGTGGTCACCGGCGGCTGGCCGTACACCGGCGGGGGCGTCACGCCGCCGGTCGGCGCCGGGATGCCCGGGGTGGCCGCCGCGTCCGAGGGCGGCAGCTGCGTGCCCGTCGCGAGCGGCGCGGTGCTTTCGCCCGGCGTCGACGAACTCGGCGCGGGCGAGGGTTGCTGGCCCGCGGCCGGGGCCGGCCGTGCCGTGCACTCGCCGGTCGCCGGGAGCAGCCCCAGCTCGTCGGACGTGCCGGTGGTGATCTCGTAGCAGTTCAGCCGCGCCACCAGGCCGCTCGTGCGCTCCTGGACCTTGCCCAGCAGGTCGCGGACGTCGCCGAACACCGGCACCGCGTCCGCCGGCTGCGGCTGTGCCGCCAGCCGCGCCGCCTGGTTGCGCGCCCACAGCCGGACGTCGGCCAGCGCCTGCGCCCCGCCGCCGTCGCTCGTCGCCACCGCGGCCAGCTGGGCGACGCCCGCCTTCAGGTCGGCGGCGAAGTCGTCGTACGCGGTCCGGTAGTCGGCCTGGCTCGCGCCTTCTTCGGCCAGCTCGCCGAGCTCGGTGATCCGGTTGGTGGCGAACTCCAGGTGCTTGTGCGCCTTCGCCTGGTCGCCGAACGTCAGGCTCAGCGCCGTCGATTCCCCGGCTCGCTTCACGCTGTACAGCGCGTCACCGGGCAACGCGCTCCTGGACAGCACGAGCGTCAGGCCCGAGAGCGCCAGGACCAGGAAGAGCGCGGCGGCCACCAGGTCGGCGGTCCGCGGCCGCCACCTCCGACGCGGGATGGCCGCCGCCGTCTCCAGGCGGCCCGCGATCTCCGCGCGGATCCGCTGCCGGGTCGCCAGGTCCGGGGCCCCGGCGGCGCCGAGGTCGCGCAGCGCGCCGACGAGAGCGAGCTCGTCGGCGAACTCGCCGTCCCGGCGTACCGGGGACGGCTCCAGGGCACGCGCGAACCGGTCGCTCTCGGCTCGCTCACGCGCAAACCTCACTGCGCTGCTCCATCTCGGGCCATGGCCGGTCCTGACACCGGTCTGGCAGGAGTAACGATCCAGAAGCCGCCAGGGTTACCGGTTCCGGTCGACGGACCGAAAAGTTCGCGGGATCAGCGCAATCCCGTGGGCAGAAGTTGTGCCAATCGGCGTACCGCGCGGTGCTGCAGCGCCTTGATCGCGCCCTCGTTGCGGTTCATGATCTCGGCCGTCTCCGCCACCGACAGGCCCTGCAGGAACCGCAGGATGATGCATTCCCGCTGGTCGTCGCCCAGTTCCGCGACGCAGCGCAGCAGCTCGGCGCGGGTCGCGCGGGTGATGGCCTCCTGCTCGGGGCCCGCCTGCGCGGTCGCGCCGACGCTGAACGGCGCCGAGCCCGGCTCGGTCACCTCGTCGGTGACCACTTCGAGCTTGAACCGGCTCGACTTCACGTGGTCGAGCACGAGGTTGCGGGCGATGGTGACGAACCAGGCGCCGACGTCACGGCCCTGGTAGCTCACCGACGTGATCCGGCGCAGGGCGCGCAGGAACGTCTCGCTGGTGACGTCCTCGGCCAGGTCGCGGTCGCCGAGCCGGAACAGCACGTACCGGTAGACGACGTCGACGTAGCGGTCGTAGAGCCGGCCGAAGGCGGACGAGTCGCCGTCCTGGGCGGCGCGCACGAGCTCCCAGGCTTCGGCCTTCGCGGCCTCGGCGCGCTCGTCGTCGGACGCCTGCCTGCTCACGGGCACGGCCGAGGAGCGGCCGAACACGCGCTCGGCGAACATGAAGACGGGCCCGCGGCTGACGGCGGCGGTCGGCACGGTCATCGGGCAGCACCTCCGGCGGTGAAGCTGGCCTCACGGGCCACTGAACCCCCGGAACCCGGACGAGCAGGGGCCTGCCGGCTCGCGTGCCCCACGACTTCGTGGGCAAGCAAGTTCGTCACGGCGACTCCCTCTCTCCGGTCGCGGCGGTGATCAACACCACCCCGCGACGCAGTGCAGCATACGTGTAGTTACCGCGAAGTAGGTAGTGGCTCCGGGGTTGCGAAGAAGCGACGCTCGCGGTCAGCACCCATGACGTCGCTCCGAATGACAGACTTGCAACGCTTTGGCCGGGATCGGAGAAAGGCGGGCCGCGGGTGAGTGCTCCAGAGGGGACGACGGCGGGGGTCGGCGGGCTGCTTTCCCGGTCCGCGGCCACGTGGCCGGACCACCCGGCCGTGCTCGAGACCGGCACTGGCCTGGGCCTGACGCACCGGCAGCTCGAAGCCGCGGCCCAGGCCCAGGCCCAGGCACTCGCGGACGCGGGGGTCGCGCCCGGCGACCCGGTCGCGCTGCGGCTGCCGACTTCGGTCGATTTCGCGGTCGCCTTCTTCGGCGCGCTGCGCGCCGGCGCGGTCGTCGTGCCGCTGTCGCCGCAGGTGCCCGGCCCGGAGCTCGCGAAGCTGCTCGCGCACAGCGGTGCCAAGGTTGTCATCCAGCGGGACGCGGACGCGGAGCTGCCGGCCGGGGTGAGCGGTCTCACTCCGCGAAGCGACCCGGATGGAGTAATCGAATTCGTCGATGCGGGCCGCGGCGGCGAGGACATCGCCGTCGTTTCCTACACCTCGGGCACCACCGGCCCACCGCGCGGCGTGATGCTGTCGCACCGCGCGCTGCTGGCGAACCTGGAGCAGCTCGGCCACGTCGAAGGCGTCCTGGAGCACGACGACCGCGTGCTGCTCACCATCCCGCTCTTCCACGTCTACGGCCTGGGGCCCGGCCTGCTGCACGCCGTCGCCGTCGGCGCGACCGCCGTCCTGTCCGAGCGCTTCGAAGCGCAGCGCACCCTGGACGACTGCGCGAAGCACGGCGTCACCACGATCACCGGCGTCCCGACCATGTACGCCGAGTTCGCCGCGCTCGGCGCCGACGAGCTGCGCCGCGGCCTGGCCACCGTGCGCCGGATGACTTCGGGCGCCGCGCCGCTGCACCCGAGGGTGCTGACCGCCATCCGCGAGGGCGCCGGCGTCGACGTCTACGAGGGCTACGGCCTCACCGAATGCGCGCCGGTGGTGACGTCGACGCTGGTCACGGGCTACCCGAAGCCGGGGTCGGTCGGCCGTCCGCTGCCCGGGATCGAGCTGCGGCTGGTCGACAGCGACGGCACCGACCAGGCCGTGCCACTCGACCCGGACGACGTCGACGACGTCTTCGAGGCCGAAGGCGAAACCGGGCTGGTGTCGATCCGCGGCGCGAACCTCTTCTCCGGCTACTGGCCGGACGGCGAGCACGGGCCGGACGACGAGGGCTGGTTCCGCACCGGCGACGTCGGCTACCTCGACGTCGACGGCGACCTGCACCTGGTCGACCGGGCCAACGACCTGATCATCGTCAACGGCTTCAACGTCTTCCCGCGGGAGGTCGAGGAGGTCATCGGGCAGCTGCCGGAGGTGGCCGAGGCCGCCGTCGTCGGGGTCGTGGACGAGCGCAGCGGTGAGGCGGTCAAGGCGTTCGTGGTGCCGGCGGCCGGGGCGGCGCTGTCCGAGCAGCAGGTCGTCGACCACTGCGCGGGCCACCTGGCCGGGTACAAGGTGCCGCACCTGGTCGAGTTCGCCGAGTCGCTGCCGCACTCGGCCACCGGGAAGCTGCGCCGCCTGCGGCTGCGGTAGGAAGGACGTCATGGCGCACGAAGTGACGGTCATGGGCCGCGAGGGCTGCCACCTCTGCGAGGTCGCGGAGGCCGAGGTCGCGCGGATCTGCGGGGAGCTCGGCGTCACGTGGAAGGCCGAGGACGTCGACACCGACCCGGAGTGGCGCGCGGAGTACGGCGACCGCGTCCCGGTGATCCTGGTCGACGGCGCCGAGCACGGCTACTGGCGCGTCGAAGAGGACCGGCTCCGGCGAGCACTCGCCTGAGCCGTAACACGTCCGTAAGCCGTTCCGGGCCGCCGCTCGGCGCTCGCGCTCCGAAGATGGAGGCGTGAGCACTCTGCAGGACGCGCCGCCCGAAGCGCCCCGGCGGCTTTCGCTGCCGGTCGCGACCCTGATCGGGATCCTCGCGCTGGCCGCCGCGCTCGGCGTGGGGCACCTGGTCGCGGGCTTCGTCGGGTACACGGCGTCGCCGTTCATCGCCGTGGCGAACTACGTCATCGACCACAGCCCGACCGGCATCGTGAAGTGGGCCGAGCGGACGCTGGGCACCTGGGACAAGCCGGTGCTCAAGGTCGGGCTCGCCGTGGTGCTGGTCCTGTTCGCGCTGCTGGCCGGGCAGCTTTCGCGCCGGACGCCGCGTGCCGGGCAGATCCTGGTCTTCGTGCTCGGCGCGGCCGGGGTCGCCGCCGTGTTCGCGCGCTCCGACCTCGGGCAGGTGTCGCTGCTCGCGCCGGTCGCCGCCCTGGTCGCCGGGCTCGCGGTGTTCACCTGGCTGCACCGGATCGCGCTGCCGCCGGACGTTGTCGATGACCGGGGCTTCGACCGCCGGAAGTTCCTGCGCGCCGGCGTCGGCGTCGTCGCGGGTTCGGGCGTCGCGGCGGTGGTCGGCCAGGTGGCCGGGACCAGCTCGAACGCCGAGGAGTCCCGGGCCACCGTCGGGCCGCTGGTGCCCGCGCGCACCGCGCCGCCGCTGCCCGCGGACGCCGACTTCGCGAAGCTGGGCTCACCGCCGTTCATCACGCCGAACGGCGACTTCTACCGCATCGACACCGCGCTGGTCGTGCCGCAGATCCGGACCGAGGACTGGAGCCTGCGCATCCACGGGATGGTCGACCGCGAGGTGACGTTCTCCTACGCCGACATCCGCAACCGGCCGCTGGTCGAACGCCGGGTGACGCTGACGTGCGTGTCCAACGAGGTCGGCGGCCCGCTGATCTCGAACGCCAGCTGGATCGGCGTCGACCTGGTGGACCTGCTGGACGAAGCCGGCGTGCGGGCGGGCGCGGAGCAGATGTTCGCCACCAGCGTCGACGGCTGGACGTGCGGCACCCCGGCGAACGTCGCCCTCGACCCCCAGCGCGGCGCGATGCTGGCGATCGGCATGAACGGCGAACCCCTCCCGGTCGAGCACGGCTTCCCGGCGCGGCTCGTGATCCCCGGGCTGTACGGGTACGTGTCGGCGACGAAGTGGGTCGAGTCGCTGGAGTTCACCAAGTGGAGCGACCGGCAGGCGTACTGGCTCAGCCGCGGCTGGAGCGAGCAGGCGCCGATCAAGACGGAGTCGCGCATCGACACGCCGTCGGGGTTCGCCCGCGTCCCGGCCGGGAAGGTCCGGCTGGCGGGGACGGCGTGGGCCCAGCACACCGGCATCGCGAAGGTCGAGGTCCGGCTGGACCAGGGGCCGTGGCAGCCGGCGACGCTCTCGGCCGAGGTGAGCAAGGACACCTGGCGGATGTGGTGGATCGAGCTGGACGTGCCGAAGGGGACGCACCAGGCGTTCGTCCGGGCGACGGACCAGGACGGGTACACGCAGACGGAGAACCGCGCGGACCCGGTCCCCGACGGCGCGACCGGCTGGCACTCGGTGAGCCTCGACGCGAGCTGACGCACCGGAAGCGCCTGCCTCCGCCGGCTCGCCAAAGGTCTTGAATGAGTCATTCAGGACCTCCGAAGACCTGAATGACTCATTCAAGACCTCGGGTCCGCGACCAGAGCCGACGCGAGCCGGGCCGGATGGTGCCGGCGGAAGTGCCTGGCGGGCAAGGATTCTGACGCGGTGTCATGATCGGGCGCCGCCCGGAACCGCCTCCGACCAGTGACTTTGTGCGTGCGTTCACAAGTGGTCTACCGTAGGGCCATCGCCCCCGGGCGGTCCGGCATCGAACCGGACTCCGCTTCCTGGGTCAAGACACAGTTCGGCATGGCCGTGGCGATGGCCGCCGGGTGCACAGCGAGCAGGAGACTACGGGCGTGGTGACACAGCGGGGGAGGCGCGACGCGGCGGACTCCCCGGGCCGGGTGCCGCGACGGCCCCGCCGCCCGAGCACCCCGGACGCCGACAACGCCCCCACCGCGGAGATGCCCGCCGTACCCGCCGACGCCGGCGGCCGCAACGGGGATGCCCCCGAGGCCGTCCGGGCGAAGCAGATCCCCGAAGCGGCGGTCGCGCGGCTCGCCGTCTACCTGCGGGTGCTGTCCGGGATGCGCGACCAGGGCGCCACGACGGTGTCGAGCGAAGAGCTGTCCCAAGCCGCGGGCGTCAATTCCGCGAAATTGCGCAAGGACCTTTCCTACCTCGGGTCCTACGGCACGCGCGGCGTCGGCTACGAAGTCGGCGTCCTGGTGAGCCAGATCGAGCGGATCCTCGGCCTGACCCGGCAGCACAAGGTGGCCGTGGTCGGCATCGGCAACCTGGGGCACGCGCTGGCGAACTACGGCGGCTTCCCGGGGCGCGGGTTCCCGGTGGAAGCGCTGTTCGACCTGGACGCGGACCTGATCGGCGTGCCGGTCGGCGGCCTCCCGGTGTCGCACATGGACGACATTCCGCGGATCTGCGCCGAGCGCGGTATCTCCATCGGCGTGATCGCCACCCCGCCGACCGCCGCGCAATCGGTGTGTGACCGTCTGGTCGCGGGCGGTGTCCAGTGCATCCTCAACTTCGCCCCGGTCGTGTTGCAGGTTCCTGCTCACATCGAGGTCCGCAAAGTGGATTTGGCCGTCGAGCTGCAGATACTCTCGTTCCACGTGGCCCGCCGCGCGGACGACGCCGCCGGTGATCAGGGCAATTCCGGATTACGCGGTCCCGGTGCGCCGTCCGAGAATGGAAGCGGCGGGCGGAACGGTTCGGGTCCGGACGGCGGACGGGAAATGGTGGTGCGCTCATGAGCGTGTTGGCGGTCGGTCTTTCGCACCGGAGTGCTGAGCTGAGCACGCTGGAGCGCGCCGCGATCCCCGCGCCCGAGGTCGGCAAGGTGCTCGACGAGCTGCAGCAGGCCCAGCACGTCAGCGAGGTCATGCTCGTCTCGACGTGCAACCGGATCGAGGTCTACGCGGTCGTCGAGACCTTCCACGGCGGCCTCAACGACGTCTCCGAGGTGCTCGCCCGGCAGGCCGGGATGGAACCCGCGGAGCTCTACGACAGCCTGTACGTCCACTACGCCGGCGCCGCCGTCGAGCACCTGTTCTCGGTCACCTCGGGCCTCGACTCGATGGTCGTCGGCGAGACGCAGATCCTCGGCCAGATCCGGTCCGCCTACGCCACCGCGCGCGAGGCCGGCACCGTCGGCCGCACGCTCCACGAGCTGATCCAGACGACGCTGCGCGTCGGCAAGCGCGTCCACACCGAGACCGGGCTGGACCAGCTCGGCGCGTCGGTCGTGTCCGAGGCGCTCGCCGCGGCCGGTGACGTCGCGGGCAAGCACGCCGTCATCGTCGGCGCCGGCTCGATGGGCGCGCTGAGCGCGTCGCAGCTGCGCAAGGCCGGGATCGGCGAGATCACCGTGGCCAACCGCACCGACGCCCGCGCCCGCCGGCTCGCCGCGAACGTCACCGAGCAGGGCGTGCCGGCCCGCGCGGTCCCGCTGTCCGGCGTCGCCGACGCGGTGCGCGACGCCGACATCGTGATCTGCTGCACCGGCGCGCAGGACGCCGTCTTCACACCGGAGCACGTGCTGCCCCGCGGCGGCCGCGCACTGGTCGTCTGCGACCTCGGCCTGCCGCGCGACGTCGACCCGTCGGTCGGCGAGCTCGCCGGCGTGCGCGTGGTCGACCTCGCCACGATCCAGCGCCGGATGCGCGAAGCCGGCACCCCGACCACCGAGCGCCAGACGGCCAAGGCGACCGGGATCGTCCTCGACGAGGTGCGCGACTACCTCGCCGGGCAGCGCAGCGCCGAGGTGACCCCGACCGTGACGGCGTTGCGCAAGCGCGCGGCCGAGGTCGTCGACGCCGAGCTGCTGCGGCTGGACAACCGGCTCCCCGAGCTCGACGCCGGGGTCCGCGAAGAAGTCGGCCGCACGGTCCGCCGGGTGGTCGACAAGCTGCTCCACGCGCCGACGGTGCGGGTCAAGCAGCTGGCCGCCGAGACGGTCGACACCGACTACGCGAACGCGTTGCGAGAACTGTTCTGCCTCGACCCGCAGGCACCGGCCGCCGTGGCGAGCCCGAAGCCCCCACCAGAGAAGAAGTAGTAGTGACCAGAGTCATTCGCATGGGTACGCGCGGTTCGAAGCTCGCGCTGACCCAGACCGGGACCGTCGCCGACGCCCTGCGCGCCACCGGCGTCGAGGTCGAGATCGTCACGGTGACCACTCCCGGTGACAAGTCGATGGCGCCGATCTCGACGATCGGCGTCGGCGTGTTCACCTCCGCGCTGCGGGAAGCCTTGCTGCGCAACGAGGTCGACGTCATCGTCCACTCCTACAAGGACCTGCCGACCGCGCCGGAGCCGGGCATCACGCTCGCCGCCGTGCCGCCGCGCGAAGACCCGCGGGACGCGCTGATCGCGCGTGACGGGCTGACTTTGGGCGAGCTGCCGCCGGGCTCCACGGTGGGCACCGGGGCCGCGCGGCGCACCGCGCAGCTGCGTGCGCTGGGTCTCGGTTTGGAAATCGTGCCGATTCGCGGCAATATCGACACCCGCATGCGCAAGGTGACCGACGGCGAGCTCGATGCCGTGGTGCTCGCGCGTGCCGGACTGGCCAGGGTCGGACTGGTCGAGGCGATCACCGAGACCCTCGACCCGATCCAGATGCTGCCCGCGCCCGCCCAGGGCGCGCTGGCGGTGGAGTGCCGGTCCGCCGACGTGGACATCGAGCAGCTGCTCGCGTCCACAGTGGACGACGAGGGCACGCGGGTCGCGGTGACGGCCGAGCGGGCCCTGCTGGCCGCGCTCGAGGCGGGGTGCAGCGCGCCGGTGGGCGCGCTCGCCGAGATCGTCGAAGATCTCGACGCCGAGGGCAAGGTCGTGGAACGGATCTCGCTGCGCGGCACCGCCGCGGCCGAAGGGGAGAACGGCGCGGTGGACATGGTCCGGGCCTCCGCGCTGGCCGACAAGGACCAGGCTGCCCAGCTGGGCAAGGACCTGGCCGCCGAGCTGCTGGACCTGGGTGCCGGAGTCTTCTCCGGCCCTGCTCAGTAGCGCTCTCGCGAGCGCTTCGAAAAGACGTGTAGGAGACCTGCGTCCGTGCGACCCCGCACGGCCGCCGCAAGAGGAGAAACGCACAGATGACCCCCGCGCGAAAGACCACCGGGCGCGTAGCGTTCGTGGGCTCCGGGCCCGGCGACGCCGGCCTGCTCACGGTCCGTGCCCAGGAGCTGCTGACCAAGGCCGAGGTCGTGGTGACCGACCCCGACGTGCCCCAGGCCGTGCTGGCCATGGCGGCCGAGGGCGCCGAGGTCCGGCCCGCCGTCGGCGAGGCCGCCGAGGTCGCCAAGGACCTGACCGCCGAAGCCAAGGCCGGCCGGCTGGTGCTGCGGCTGGTCGCGGGCGACCCGCTGACCACCCCGGCCGTGGTGGCCGAGGTCCAGGCGGTCGCGCGCACGAGCGCCGTGTTCGACGTCATCCCGGGCGTTTCCCCGGGCGCGGCCGTCCCGGCGTACGCGGGCGTCGCGCTCGGCGGCACGCACGTCGAGGTCGACGTCCGCGGCGAGGTCGACTGGGCGGCGCTGGCCGCCGCGCCCGGCCCGCTGGTGCTGCACGCGACGTCGGCGCACCTGGCCGAGGCCGCGTCGGCGCTGACCGGCAACGGCGTCCCGGCGTCGACCCCGGTCGCGGTCACCGCGAACGGCACCATCAACACCCAGCGCACCCTCGACACCACGCTCGAGAAGGTCGCCAACGACGCGGGCGAGCTCGTCGGGCCGCTGATCGTCACGATCGGCCAGGCCGCCGGGCAGCGCTCGAAGCTGTCGTGGTGGGAGTCGCGCGCGCTGTACGGCTGGAAGGTCCTGGTGCCGCGCACCAAGGAGCAGGCCGGCGAGATGGCCGAGCGCCTGCGCGGCCACGGCGCGACGTCGCACGAGGTGCCGACCATCTCGGTCGAGCCGCCCCGCAGCCCGGCGCAGATGGAGCGCTCGGTCAAGGGCCTGGTCGACGGCCGCTACCAGTGGATCGTCTTCACCTCCACCAACGCGGTCCGCGCGGTGTGGGAGAAGTTCGAGGAGTTCGGCCTCGACGCCCGCGCGTTCTCCGGCGTGAAGATCGCCTGCGTCGGCGAATCGACCGCGGCGAAGGTGCGCTCGTTCGGCATCATCCCGGAGCTGGTCCCGTCCGGCGAGCAGTCGTCCGAGGGCCTGCTGGCCGAGTTCCCGCCGTACGACGACGTCCTCGACCCGGTCGACCGCGTGCTGCTGCCGCGGGCGGACATCGCCACCGAGACGCTGTCGGCCGGCCTGCGCGAGCGTGGCTGGGAGATCGACGACGTGACGGCCTACCGGACCGTCCGGGCCGCCCCGCCGCCCGCCGAGACCCGCGAGATGATCAAGACCGGCGGTTTCGACGCGGTCTGCTTCACCTCGTCTTCGACCGTGCGGAACCTGGTCGGCATCGCCGGCAAGCCGCACACCCGCACGCTGGTCGCGTGCATCGGCCCGAAGACCGCGGAAACCGCGGTGGAATTCGGGCTCCGGGTCGACGTCCAGCCGGAGAAGGCCGACGTCCCGCACCTGGTGGACGCGCTGGCCGAGCACGCCGCCCGGCTCCGCGCGGAGGGCGCCCTGCCGCCGCCGCGCAAGGCGAAGCGGGCCCGCCGCTCCTGAGGTTCGCAGAGTCCGTGAAGGCCTCCTTACCGGCTTTTATGACCGGGAAGGAGGCCTTCACGGCTTTTCGGGAACGGGCGGGAGTAACCTGGCTGGAGTGTTCCCCGAGCATCGTCCCCGCAGGCTTCGCACCACCCCGGCCATGCGCAGGCTGGTGGGCGAAACGACGCTGCGGCCACGCCAGCTGATCCTCCCCATGTTCGTCGGCGAAGGCCTCGACACGCCGAAGCCGATCGCGAGCATGCCGGGCGTCGTCCAGCACACCCGTGACACGCTGCGGAAGGCCGCCGTCGACGCGGTCAACGCCGGCGTCGGCGGGCTGATGCTGTTCGGCATCCCGAAGGTCCGGGACCCCGAAGGCTCCGGAGCCGTTGACGAAAACGGCATCCTCAACGTCGCGCTGCGCGACCTGCGGCACGAGCTGGGCGACGCCACCGTGCTGATGGCCGACACCTGCCTCGACGAGTTCACCGACCACGGCCACTGCGGCGTCCTGGACGCCGACGGCCTGGTCGACAACGACGCCACCCTGCGCATCTACGCCGAGATGGCCGTCGCGCAGGCCGAAGCCGGGGCGCACGTGCTCGGGCCGTCCGGGATGATGGACGGCCAGATCGGCGTCATCCGCCGGGCGCTCGACGAGGTCGGGCACAGCGACAAGGCGATCCTCGCCTACTCCGCGAAGTACGCCAGCGCGTTCTACGGCCCCTTCCGCGAGGCCATCGACTCGCAGCTCAAGGGCGACCGCAAGACCTACCAGCAGGACCTGGGCAACGCCCGCGAAGCGCTGCGTGAGATCGAGCTGGACCTCGCCGAGGGCGCGGACATGATCATGGTCAAGCCGGCGCTGTCCTACCTGGACGTCATCAAGGCGGCCGCGGACATCTCCCCGGTCCCGGTGGCGGCGTACAACATCTCGGGCGAGTACGCGATGGTCGAAGCCGCCGCGGCGAACGGCTGGCTGGACCGGGAACGGACCGTGCTTGAGGTCCTCACGTCGATCCGCCGCGCGGGCGCCGACATGATCCTCACGTATTGGGCCGCGGAAGCCGCTGCCTGGCTCGACTGACCGGTTAGAGTCCACGCCGTGGAAGACAAAGAGGACCTCACCGGTCTGACCGACGACGAACGCCGCAAGAAGGGCCGCTCGCCGGACCCGGTGCTGCCGGGGCAAAAGGCGCCCAAGGCGACGCCGCCGCGTCCGGTGGCCGTGTCGTTCTGGCTGTGGCTCGCCGGTGGCGTGGTGCTCATCCTCAGCTACGTCCAGCTGCTGAGCAGCAAGTCGGCCGTCATCGACCAGTTCGTCAAGGCGACCACCGACCCGAAGTACACGCCGCAGATGATCGCGGACGGCGTCACGGCGCTGCTGTGGTACCTGCTCGGCGGCGCGGTCGTGTTCGTGCTGCTGTTCCTGCTCTTCGCGTACAAGGCCCGCGAAGGCACGCGCTCGGCGCGGACGGTGCTGACCATCCTGCCGATCGTGATGCTGCTGCTGATCATGACGATCGCGCCGATCATCAACTACCTGACCCTGGTCTCGGTGCTGGTGTTCGTGATCGCGCTGGTGCTGATGTACCTGCCGTCGGTGGCGGGCTACTTCCCGAAGGCCGGCCGCAAGCCGTGAGCGACCGGCTCTACGCCGAGTCCGGCGTGAGCTGGGGCGCCATCGTGTGGGGCCCGGTGTTCGCGCTGGCCGGCGCGCTCTTCGAGCTGGTCACCGGCGGCCCGGTGCACGTCGTGGGCTGGCTGCTGGTCGGCGCCGGGCTGTGCGCGATCACCGTGCCGTGGGTGTACGCGCGGCGCCGGTTCCTCTCGCTCGAGGTGACGACGAAGCAGCTGCGCCAGGGCCGCGAGAAGGTCCCGGCGGACCAGCTCGCGTCGGTGACGGACGTCGGTGCGCCGGTCGGGGCGCGGGTCCTCGGCGGCGGCTGGTCGGTGCCGCGGAAGTACGACTCGCTGCCGGTGGAGCTCACGGACGGCACCGTCGTACTGGCTTGGGCGAAGGACGTCGAGGCCCTGCAGGAGGCGCTCGACCGGCTCGTCCGGGCGACGCCGACGGAAGCATGAGAAAATCCCCGCTGTGATCGACCTTCCGCAGCCCACCGGGGCCGAGCTCTGGCCGCCGGAAGAGCCCGGCCCGCAGGCGCGCCTGAACAAGCCGTGGCGGACGCTCGTCGCCGTCGTGGAAGTCGTGCTGGCCGTGGCCGCCGGGTGGGGTGCCTACGCGCTCTGGCACGGGGGCGCCGCCACCGTCGTCACGCGGACCGACGACGGCGCCGTGCTCGAGTCGCACCGGTACTTCGGCGGGTCGCTCGCCGCCGCCATCGGGCTCGGGACCGTGGCCGCGCTGCTGCTGGTCGACGCGGTGCGTCAGCTGCTGCTCGCGATGCGTGCGCGGCAGGTCAAGCGCAAGGACTGATACACAGCTCCCGCACAGGGAACCCCCAGTCAATTGCTAAGCGGCGGTCCCAAGGTTGCCGCATGACGCGCGTGCGTGCCTCGAAGGCATGGGTGATCAACGGTGCTCTGGTCGTGCTGCTGGCCGGAGCGGGTTTCGGGATATACCAGGCATTCAGCCCCGAACCGAACACGGCGCAGGCGCAGACGCGCAGCACCCCGGTGCGCCGCGCGACGGTCACCGAGACCATCTCCGCCGCCGGGACCCTCGCCAGCAGCTACACCGGCGCGGCGAACTTCGCGACGGCCGGCAAGGTCACCTCGATCGACGTCAAGGTCGGGGACGTCGTCAGCGCCGGCCAGAAGCTCGCGACGGTCGACAGCACCCAGGCGGCGAAACAGCTTCAGGTCGCGAAGGCGAACCGGTCGCGCAGGACAGCCTGAATTCCGCCGAAGACGCCGAGGCCACCCCCACGACCGGGCAGAACGGCCAGAACAGCACGCAGTCGGCGGCCAACAGCGTCACGTCGGCGCAGGCCAAGCTCGACCAGGCCCAGCTGGAGGTCCAGACCGCGCAGACCGCCCTCGACAACACGACTCTCTACGCACCCGGCGCCGGCACGGTCACCGCCGTCAACGGCACCGTCGGGCAGCAGTCCTCGAGCGGCTCGGCGAGCAGCAGCGGCAGTTCCCAGTCGTCGAGCAGCGGCCAGGGCGGGCAGGGGTCCTCGAACAGCACCGCGTCGAGCAGCAGCAGTTCCAGCAGCAGCGGCTTCATCACCATCACCAACATGACCGGCCTCGTCGTGAACACCTCGGTCGCCGAGATCGACGTCAGCAAGGTCAAAGCCGGCCAGAAGGCCACGGTGACGCTCAACGCGCTGCCGGACAAGCCGGTCCAGGCCACCGTGTCGAGCGTCAACCTGACCCCGACCACGAGCGGCAGCGTCGTCTCCTACGGCGCCCAGCTCGCGCTGACCGACCCGCCGGACGGGCTGCGGCCCGGCCAGTCGGCGAGCGTCGTGATCACCGTCGCCTCCGCCGACAACGCGCTGAGCGTGCCGGCCGCGGCCGTGACGACCGCCGGCGGCACCAACGTCGTCACCGTGCAGGAGAACGGGCAGAACGTGACGCGCCAGGTGCAGGTCGGCATCCGCGGCGAGTCGACCGTCCAGATCACGTCCGGGCTGACCGAGGGCGAGAACGTCGTGCTCACCGGGGCCTCGGCCGGCACCACCGGTGGCACCGGCCGGACCGGCACCGGGACCGGCGGCACCGGCGGGTTCCCCGGTGGCGGGACCGGCGGGTTCCCGGGCGGCGGCCAGCGCGGCACGGGCACCGGCGCCGGCGGCGGATTCGGCGGCCGCGGGTGAAGCCGGTGATCGCGGTCTCCGCGCTGCGCAAGACCTACGGCGCCGGCGAGACGGCGGTGCACGCGCTGCGCGGCGTCGAGCTCACCGTCTGGCCGGGCGAGTACGTCGCCATCATGGGTGCTTCCGGCTCGGGGAAGTCGACGCTGCTGAACATGCTGGGCTGCCTCGACGTCCCGACGTCCGGCCAGTACCTCTTGGACGGCTTCGGCGTCGGCAAGCTGAACGAACGGCAATTGGCGTTGCTGCGCAACCGGAAGATCGGGTTCATCTTCCAGTCGTTCAACCTCGTGCCGCGGACGTCGGCGTTGTCCAATGTGGAGCTACCGCTTGTCTACAGTGGACTGAAGCGGTCGGAACGGCGGCGGCGCGCGCTGGCGGCGCTGGAGATGGTCGGCCTGTCCGACCGCGCCAAGCACCTGCCCAGCGAGCTGTCGGGCGGGCAGATCCAGCGCGTCGCCGTGGCGCGGGCGCTGGTCACCGGCCCGGCGATGCTGCTGGCCGACGAGCCCACCGGCAACCTCGACCGGCGCAGCACCGAAGACGTCCTCGGCGTGTTCGACCGGCTCAACCGCCTCGGCCGCACGATCGTCGTCATCACGCACGAGGACGAGGTCGCCGCGCACGCGCACCGCGTCGTGCGGGTCGACGACGGGCTCATCGTGTCCGACGAAGTGACCCGCGCGGTCGGAGCGGTCTCGTGAACCTCCTCGAAATCCTGCGCTTCGCCGTCCGCGGGCTCACCGCGAACAAGCTGCGCTCGGCGCTCACCACGCTCGGCATCACCATCGGCGTCGCCGCGGTGATCCTGCTCGTCGCGGTCGGCAACGGCGCGTCCGCGGCCATCGCGGCCAGCATCCAGGGCCTCGGCACCAACGTGGTCAACGTCTCCCCGGCGCGCGGCGGCGGCCAGGGCGCGTCGGCGCGGCCGCTGACCGTCCAGGACGCCCACGCGCTCGTCGACCCCGTCGGCGCGCCGGACGTCAAAGCCGCGTCGCCGGTGGTGAACACGACGGCGACCGCGACCTACGGGCAGACCTCGTACGACATCTCCACCGTCGCCGGCACCGAACCCGCGTACTTCACGACCACCAACCGCGAACTCGCGCAGGGCCAGCTGTTCACCGCCGAAGACGTCACGGCCGCGCGGAAGGTCGTCGTGCTCGGCCCGACGACGGCGGAGTCGATCTTCGGCACCGCTGACCCGGTCGGCAAGAACGTCCTGCTGAACAGCATCCAGTTCACCGTGGTCGGGGTGCTGCAGGCGAAGGGCAGCACCGGGCTGCAGAACGCCGACGACGTCGCCATCGCGCCGATCTCGGCCGTCCAGAACTCCCTCGCCGGGTACGGCAGCCTCAGCCAGATCGCCGTGCAGGCCACCAGCGCGGACTCGGTTTCGCTGGCCCAGTCGGAGATCACCGCGATCCTCAACGCCCGCCACGGCATCCGGCTCGGCGGCACCGCCGACTACCAGATCCAGAACTCCGAGCAGCTGCTGGCAACGCGGACGTCGGCGACCGAGACGTTCACCGTGCTGCTGGCGGCGGTCGCGGCGATCTCGCTGCTGGTCGGCGGCATCGGTGTCACGAACATCATGCTCGTCACGGTGACCGAGCGGATCCGCGAAATCGGCATCCGCAAGGCCATCGGCGCCCCACGCGCGGCCATCCTCGGCCAGTTCCTCGCCGAAGCGACCATGCTCAGCCTGTTCGGCGGGCTGCTCGGCGTCGCGATCGGGCTGATCGGCAGCCGGTTCACCATCTCCGGGATCAAGCCCGTCGTGGTGCCCTCGTCGATCCTGCTCGCCTTCGCGGTCTCCGCCCTGATCGGGCTGTTCTTCGGCAGCTTCCCGGCGAACCGGGCCGCCAAGCTCCGGCCCATCGACGCCTTGCGTCACGAATAAGGAGTTCCGATGTCTTCCCCCACGACCCCGCCGAACGCGGAGGAGATCGTCGCGGCCCCGGCGGTCGACGGCGACCTCAACGCCGAGATGCGCCGGGCCGCGAAGCCGTTCTCGCGCACCACGCTGGTGCTGGCCGGGCTCGTCGTCCTCGCGATCGCGTTCGGCGGCGGCGCCTGGACGCACGCGGCGTTCGGCTCGCCGTCCTCCTCCACGCCCACCCGCCCGGCCGGTGGCACTCAGGGCACCCAAGGCGGCCAGCAGGGCGGTGGCTTCCGCGGCGCCGGCGGGCGCGGCACCACCGGCACGGTCGACCGTGTCGAGGGCACCACGGTGTACGTCAAGACCGCGCAGGGCGCCGAAGTCAAGGTGTCCACATCGGACTCGACCACCGTCGGCGTGACCCAGCAGGCCAAGCTGTCCGACCTCAAGCCGGGCTCGACCGTCGTCGTCCAGGGGCAGGCGGGCGAAGACGGCACGGTGACCGCGCAGGCCATCACCCAAGAGGCTGCTCGCTGACGTTTGCGAGACTGGGGGCGTGAGCACTGGAACCGAGCAGTCCAAGGCATGGTTCGAACGCGCGAAGGCGGCCATCCCGGGCGGGGTGAACTCGCCGGTCCGGGCGTTCAACTCCGTCGGCGGCACCCCGCGGTTCATGGTCCGCGGCGAAGGCCCGCACCTGTGGGACGCCGACGGCAACCGCTACGTCGACCTGGTCTCCTCGTGGGGCCCGATGATCCTGGGCCACGCGCACCCGGCGGTCGTCGAGGCGGCGCGCACGGCGGCGACGTCCGGGCTGTCGTTCGGCACCCCGACGATCGGCGAGGTCGAGCTGGCCGAGGAGATCATCGGCCGCGTCGAACCGGTCGAACGGGTGCGCCTGGTCAACTCGGGCACCGAGGCCACGATGAGCGCGATCCGGCTGGCCCGCGGGTTCACCGGCCGCTCGAAGATCGTGAAGTTCGCCGGGTGTTACCACGGTCACGTCGACGCGCTGCTCGCGCAGGCCGGCTCCGGCGTCGCCACGCTCGGGCTGCCGACGTCGCCGGGCGTCACCGGCGCCCAGGCCGCGGACACGCTGGTGCTGCCTTACAACGACCTCGACGCCGTCCGGAAGTCCTTCGCGGACAACCCGGGTGAGATCGCCGCGGTGATCACCGAAGCCGCGGCAGGCAACATGGGCGCGGTCGCGCCGGACGAAGGCTTCAACGCGGCCCTGCGCGACATCGCCCACGAGCACGGCGCGCTGCTGGTCATGGACGAGGTGATGACCGGGTTCCGCGTCTCGCGCGCGGGCTGGTTCGGCCTCGAAGGCGTGGCCGGCGACCTCTACACGTTCGGCAAGGTGATGTCCGGCGGCCTGCCGGCGGCGGCCTTCGGCGGCCGCGCCGACGTGATGGCCAAGCTCGCCCCGGGCGGGCCGGTCTACCAGGCCGGGACGCTGTCCGGGAACCCCGTCGCGGTCGCCACGGGCCTCGCGACGCTGCGTGCGGCCGACGACGCCGTGTACGCGGCGCTCGACGCCAACGCGAAGCGCCTCGGGTCGCTGTTCGAAGCGGCTCTCGGCGAAGCCGGGGTAGCGCACCACGTCCAGTACGCGGGCAACCTGGTGAGCGTGTTCTTCGGTGACCGGCCGGTCCGCGACTACGCCGGCGCGCAGGCGTCCGAAACGTGGCGGTTCCCGCCGTTCTTCCACGCGCTGCTCGACGCAGGCGTGTACGCGCCCCCGAGCGCGTACGAGGCCTGGTTCGTCAACGCGGCCATGGACGACGAAGCGTTCTCGGTGATCGAAGCGGCCCTGCCCGCGGCGGCCCGCGCGGCGGCCGGAGCCGTCCAGTGACCACCGTCGTCCACCTGCTGCGCCACGGCGAAGTGCACAACCCGGAGAAGATCCTCTACGGCCGGCTGCCGGGCTACCGGCTGTCCGAGCGCGGGCAGCGCCAGGCGCTGACGGTCGCCGAGGCCGTCGCGGGCCACGACCTCGCGCACGTCGTCGCGTCGCCGCTGCAGCGCGCGCAGGAGACGGCGGGCCCGATCGCCGCGGCGCACCGGCTCGACATCGAGACCGACGAGGGCCTGATCGAGGCGGGCAACCAGTTCGAGGGCCTGCACGTGGCGGTCGGCGACGGCGCGCTGCGGGAGCCGAAGCACTGGCCGAAGCTGGTCAACCCGTTCAAGCCGTCGTGGGGCGAGCCGTACCTCGAGATCGCGCACCGGATGCTCGGCGCGGTCCACCGGGCCCGCGAGGCGGCGGACGGGCGCGAAGCCCTCTGCGTGTCGCACCAGCTGCCGATCTGGACGCTCCGGCGGTTCCTCGAGGGCAAGAAGCTGTGGCACGACCCCCGCCGCCGCCAGTGCTCGCTGGCGTCGCTGACGTCGCTGGTCTTCGACGGCGGCTCGCTGCGGGAGATCGTCTACAGCGAGCCGGCCGGCACCACCGACCCGAAGGTGACCGGGGCATGAAACGGCTGGTCATCGTGGCGGTGCTGGCGCTGGCCGGCTGCAGCGCGGGCAAGGACGCGGTGGTGCAGGGGAGCAGCTTCAGCTTCGTCTCCCCGG
This sequence comes from Amycolatopsis lexingtonensis, assembly GCF_014873755.1. Classification (NCBI taxonomy): domain Bacteria; kingdom Bacillati; phylum Actinomycetota; class Actinomycetes; order Pseudonocardiales; family Pseudonocardiaceae; genus Amycolatopsis; species Amycolatopsis lexingtonensis. Next base: position 6,819,206 of record NZ_JADBEG010000001.1, on the reverse strand, counting down.
GCGGCAAGGTCGACATCACCTACGACGTCGCCCAGCGCCAGACCGCGCCGGTGCTGGCGGGCGACGACCTGATGCACGAGGGCAAGCAGCTGTCGCTGGCGGACTTCCCCGGCAAGGTCGTGGTGCTCAACCTCTGGGGCCAGTGGTGCGGGCCGTGCCGCACGGAGGTGCCGGAGCTGGAGTCGCTGGCTCGCCAGGCGCCCGGCGTGCAGGTGGTGGGTATCGACGTCCGCGACCCGGCCCGCGAGGTGGCCCAGGACTTCGTCCGCGACCGCCAGCTGACGTACCCGTCGATCTACGACCCGGACGGCCGGGTGCTGCTCAAGCTGAGCGGCTACCCCCGCAACATCATCCCGTCGACGATCATCCTGGACAAACAGCACCGCGTGGCGGCGGTCTTCCTGCGGCCGGTACTGGCCCAGGACCTCCTCCCGGTGACCCAGCGCCTGGAGGCCGAGCCCGCCTGACCCGCTGGCCCCGAGCGCCCCAATGTGGCGTTGGTTGCGTCCAACGCACCGAACGCCACATTGGGTGCGTCTGACGCACCGAACGCCACATTGGGGCGCTCGGGTGGGGGCCGGACGGGCGGGACCAAGGTCCTGAACTGCTGTGACCGAGGTCCTGTGAAGCGGCCCCGGCGTTCTCACCCGGACCTCACTCCCTACCCTCAACGGGGTGAACTCCGTTACCGAGCTGGCGATCTCCGGACCGCTGCTGCTCGCCGCGGGCGTCGCGCTGCTGGCCGGAACGATCTCCTTCGCCTCGCCGTGCGTGGTGCCGCTGGTGCCGGGGTACCTCGCGTACCTCGCCGCGCTCGTCGGCGCGGACGCCCCCGCGGTCAGCGCCGACGAAGAGCGCAAGAAGGGGCGCTGGGCCGTGCTCGGCGCCGCCCTGCTCTTCGTGCTCGGGTTCACCGTCGTCTTCGTCGGCACGCTGGGCACCCTCGTCTGGCTGGCCGACACGCTGGTGCTCAACCAGAACCTCCTGCAGCGCATCGGCGGGGTCCTGACCATCGCCATGGCGCTGGTCTTCCTCGGCTGGATCCCCGGCCTGCAGCGCGAGGTCCGCTCGCACCATGTCCCGCGCGGCGGCGTCTGGGGTGCCCCGCTGCTCGGCGCGATCTTCGGCCTCGGCTGGACGCCCTGCATCGGCCCGACGCTGTCGGCCGTCACCACGCTGGCCAGCGCCACCGGCGGGGCCGAGGCCCGCGGCTACCTGCTGATCGCCGTCTACTGCCTCGGCCTCGGGCTGCCGTTCCTGCTCATCGCGCTCGGCGCCCGCTGGGCCGTGCGCGCCACCGACTGGGTGCGCCGCCACGGCCGCCAGGTGCAGGTCTTCGGCGGCGTGCTGCTGCTGATCGTCGGCATCCTGCTGGTCACCGGCGTCTGGGGGGACCTGATGGGCTGGCTCCGCAACGAGCTCGCGGGCAACCTGGAGCTACCGCTGTGACCACCACCGAAGCACCTCCCAAGACCCCGCAAGGCCCGACGCCGTCGAAGCGCGCCTTCGCCTTCGTGCGCAACACCTGGCGCGGCCTGACGTCGATGCGCACCGCGCTCGTCCTGCTGTTCCTGCTCGCGCTGGCCGCCCTGCCCGGCGCGCTCCTGCCGCAGCGGAAGCTCAACGCCCCCAAGGTCGACGAGTACATCAGCGCGCACGGCTGGTGGGGCACCCTGCTCGACAAGCTCGAGTTCTACGACGTCTACTCCAGCATCTGGTTCTCGGCCATCTACCTGCTGCTGATGATCTCGCTGGTCGGCTGCCTGACCCCGCGCAGCTTCGAGTACGTCAAGGCGATGCGCGCCAAGCCGGTGCTGACCCCGCGCAACCTGGCCCGGATGCCGCACTACCGGCTCGGCCGGGGGAAGTCCGACGTCGCAGCGGAGATCGCCACCGTCCACAAGCACCTGTCGGGCTGGCGCCGGATCGAGCGCGAGGAAGCCGACGGCGTCCGCACGATCTCCGCCGAACGCGGATTCCTGCGCGAGACCGGCAACCTCGTCTTCCACTTCAGCATGCTCGGCCTGATCGTGTTCTTCGCGCTGGGCAAGATGTTCGGCTACGAGGGCCAGGTCATCGTCCAGGCCGACGGCGACAGCTTCTGCAACTCCGGCATCTACAACTACGACTCCTTCAACGCCGGGCTGCGCGTCGACGGCACCGACCTCGACCCGTTCTGCGTGAAGGTGAACGACTTCACCGTGCGGTACACCCCGGCCGGCGAGCCGGAGTACTACCACGCGAACATCCAGTACCAGTCCGGCGAAGACCTCGAAACGAACACCTGGCGCCCGTACGGCCTCGAGGTCAACTCCCCGCTGCGGACCGCCGGCGACCGCGTGTACCTGCTCGGCCAGGGCTACTCGCCGCAGTTCACGGTCACCTTCCCGGACGGCACCAAGCGCACCCAGAACACCCAGTGGCGCACGGTCGACCCGACCACGATGCTCGCCGAGGGCGCGACGAAGTTCGACCAGCCCGGCGTCACCGACGAGGTGCAGCGGCGCACCCGCCAGCTCGCCGTCACCGGCCTCTTCGCCCCCACGGCGTTTATGCACGGCAACGTCCTGACGTCGTCGGCGCCGGAGCTGAAGGACCCGTCCGTCGCGGTCGACATCATGCGCGGCGACCTCGGCCTCGACGCCGGGCGCGGGCAGTCGGTGTTCGAGATCGACCAGTCGCTCGTGGACGACGGCAGGCTGAAGAAGGTCGCCCGCGAGAACCTCAAGGTCGGCCAGGAGATCAAGCTCGACGACGGCACGAAGGTCCGCTTCGACGGCGTCAACCACTGGGTGTCCCTGCAGGTCTCCCACGACCCGACGCAGGGGTTCGTGCTCGGCTTCGCCATCGCGATGTTCCTCGGTCTCGGCGCGTCCTTGCTGGTCAAGCGGCGGCGGCTGTGGGTGCGGGTGAAGCCGGGGACCGAAGACGACCCGGGTACCGTGATCGAGGTCGCCGGGCTGGCCCGCACCGACCAGGCCGGGTACGGCGAAGAGTTCCACCGGATCAGTGAACGCCTGATCAGTGGTCAGAAGGGCTGAGGCATGCCGATCAACGAGACGCTGTCGACCTACAGCGACTGGCTCTACACCACCGCCGCGGCGATCTACGTCGTCGCGCTGATGATGACGCTGATCGAGCAGGGCTTCGGCGCCAAGGGCCGGCTCGCCACCGAGCGGGCGAAGCTCCGGGCGCGCGAGCTCGTCGGCGCCGGCGGGCCGCCCGTCGAGGAGGTCGAGGCCACGCAGCGCACGGCCGGCCGTCCCGAGCGGATCGGCAAGATGGGCGCGTCGCTGCTCGTGCTCGGCGCCCTGCTGCAGCTGTCGGCGATCGTGCTGCGCGGGCTCGCCGTGCACCGCGCGCCGTGGGGCAACATGTACGAGTACGGCATGGCGGTCACCTTCATCACGGTGGTCACCTGGATCCTCGTGATGTGGAAGTTCCCGGTCCGGCACCTCACCGGCTTCCTGCTGCTGCCCGTCGTGATCCTGATGTTCATCAACGGCACGCTGCTGTACACGATCGCGGCGCCGGTCCAGCCCGCGCTGCAGTCGTACTGGCTGGTCATCCACGTCTCGGCGGCCATCATCGGCTCCGGCGTCTTCCTCGTGCCGGGTGTCGCGAGCGTGCTCTACCTGTTCCGCGCGGCCTACGAGAAGGACGAGACGAAGTACGCCCGGTTCGCCTCGAAGCTGCCCGCGGCCGACGTCCTCGACCGGATCGCCTACCGGACCACCATCTTCGCCTTCCCGGTGTTCACCTTCGGCGTGCTCTGCGGCGCGGTCTGGGCCGAGTCGGCGTGGGGCCGGTTCTGGGGCTGGGACCCCAAGGAGACGGTCGCGTTCATCGCCTGGGTGGTCTACGCGGCGTACCTGCACTCGCGGGCGACCGCGGGCTGGCGCGGCGCCCGGGCCGCGGCCATCAACATCGTGGGGTTCGCCGCGATCATCTTCAACCTGTTCTTCGTGAACCTCGTCACGGCGGGCTTGCACTCCTACGCCGGGGTGGGCTGAGCGTCCCGGGAGGACTCCGACTACCGTCGTGACCGGGGGAGTGCGATGTCGGGCGGAGTGCGCGGAGGTTTACACCGGTGACCGGACCCAGCGAAGAATCGGCTCCTGGCCACCCCGAACAGGCCGACCCGGCCGCTGCCCCGCAGCAACCGGGCCTGTTCGCCGAGGACCGGACCGACTCCCACCCGCACCCGGAGACGTCCGGGGCCTACGACGTGCAGCCCACGCAGGCCGTCCCGCCGCCGCCCAACCCGGCGGTGTCCGGCCCGCACCAGGTCAACCCGGCCGTCTCGGGGCCGCACCAGGTGAACCCGGCGGTGTCCGGGCCGCACCAGGTGCCCCAGGGGCCGCAGTACGGCTACGACCAGAACCTGCCGCCGCTGCAGCCGCAGTACGGCGACCCGGCGCAGCAGTACGCCCAGGCCCAGTACCCGCAGCAGCCCCAGCAGCCGTCCGGCTTGCCGCAGCCCCAGGGCGGGCGGCACGCGGCGCCGCCGCAGCAGCCGGGCCACGGCCACGACCTGTCCACGGCGCACCTGGTCAAGCAGGTCAAGCGGCCCCCGCAGTCCGGCTGGCGCAAGGCCCTCTACGTCGGCAGCGGCAAGCTGGTCAACCCGGGTGAGAGCCCCGCGGACACCCGCCGCCGCGAGCTCATCGCGCGCGTCAACCAGCCCCTGCGCGGCTGCTACAAGATCGCGATGCTGTCGCTGAAGGGCGGCGTCGGCAAGACCACGGTGACCACGACGCTGGGGGCGACGTTCGCCTCCCTGCGCGGCGACCGGGTCGTCGCCGTGGACGCCAACCCGGACCGCGGCACGCTGTCGCAGAAGCTCCCGCTGGAGACCACCGCGACGGTCCGCCACCTGCTGCGCGACGCGGCCCGCATCACGCGCTACAGCGACGTCCGGTCGTACACGTCCCAGGGCTCGAGCCGGCTGGAAATCCTCGCCAGCGAGCAGGACCCGGCCGTGTCGGAGGCCTTCTCCGAGGACGACTACCGGCGCACGGTCAACCTGCTGGAGCACTTCTACAACATCGTGCTCACCGACTGCGGCACCGGCCTGATGCACTCGGCGATGAAGGGCGTCCTGGACGTCGCGGACGCGCTGGTGGTGGTCTCGTCCGGCTCGGTCGACGGCGCCCGCAGCGCCTCGGCGACGCTGGACTGGCTCGAGGCCCACGGCTACGGCGAGCTGGTCAAGCGCTCGGTCGCGGTGATCAACTCGGTCCGCCCCAAGGGCGGCTCGGTCGACCTCGACAAGCTGTCGGCCCACTTCGGCGCGAAGGTCCGGGCGGTCTGCAAGGTGCCGTTCGACCCGCACCTGGAGGAAGGCGCGGAGATCGAGCTGGACCGGCTCACCGGCGACACGCGCCTGGCGCTGCTGGAGCTGGCGGCGACCGTCGCCGACGGCTTCGCGACCCCGCTCTCGCAGGGCTACCGGTAGGCCAGGCCCGGGCGGCTCAGCCCTCTTCGTCCCGGCGCTTGCGCTGCTGTTCGGCCAGCTGGCGCAGGAAGTCGGGATCGTCGTCCGGGGCGAGCGGGGCGCGGCGCGGGGTCGAGGGGACCATCCGCTGACCGGCGAACGACCGCCACAGGAGCAGGGCGACGACCAGCGCGCCGACCGCCGCGAGCAGAGCGAGCATGCCGGATCCTTCCGTGTGGGTCCCCCGAGGTTAGCCTCTTCGGCCGGGTTTCGGCTCCCGCCGCGTCAGGCGGGTGACGCGGCGAACGAAAAGGGGCCGCGCGGGACGGGGTTGTTCCCCGTACCCGACACGGCCCCGCGCCGGAGCTGGTTCAGGCGTTGCGCGCCGGTTCGCTGGCGTCGGTGGTCAGCTCGGCCAGGAGCTCGTTCACCTCGGACTCCCGGAACCGGCGGTGCCCGCCCGGGGTCCGGATGGAGCCGATGCGGCCCGCCGTCGCCCACCGCGTCACCGTCTTGGGGTCCACCCGGAACAGCGCTGCCACCTCGCCTGGGGTGAGCAGGCGTCCGCCCATCGTCGCGGTCATTTTCCGCCTCCTTAACGAACTCACTGCTATACCGGAGGCATCCGGGCCCTTCTGCCCGTCGCGCCGGGGTAGCCAACACGGCAATCGTTGCACTTCACCCGTCAGGTACTCGAACGGTTGTCCAAGAGTAAAGAGCCCTTAAAGGTCAAAACGGACAGTTTGTTTACGGTCTGCAACTATTATTTCGTGACGTGAAGTGCGGGAACGCCGTTCCCGCGGGTCACCGGCGGCCTGGTGTGGTGCCAATGGGGGATTGTCCAACCGCATAGAGTGATCCCCGTGGATCAGTTGGACCGGAAGATCATCGCGGCGTTGCGCATCAACGGACGGGCCACCTACGCCGACCTCGGGCGGGCCGTCGGGCTGTCCGCCTCATCGGTGCACGAGCGGGTCGGCAAGCTGGAAGCCGCCGGCGTGATCACCGGCTACCACGCGGTCGTCGACCCGAGCTCGGTCGGGCTCGGCGTCACCGCCCTCGTCGGCATCCATCCCACCGACACCGCGACCGAGGACGACGTCGCCTACGCGCTCGGCGAACTCGACGAAGTCGAGAGCTGCTACGCGGTGGCGGGCGACGAGGCGTTCGTCGTCAAGGTGCGCGTGCCGACCGTCGACGAGCTGGAGCGGACCCTGGGCCGGCTCCGCCGCATCCCCGGCGTCGGGCGGACGCACACCACGGTCGTGCTCTCGACGCGGTTCGAGGGCCGCCCGAACAACGCGGGCCTGCAGAAGGACCGGGCGGGCGGGGCGTAGCCTGCGTTGGTGTGAGCGACGAGAAGGCCGGAAACCTGCCGCGTGACCTGACGCTGTACCTGCTGGCGCGGTTCGTGCTGGTCGGGGCGATCGCCTGGGGCCTGTCCCTGGCCGGCGTGCCGCTGCTGGTGGCGCTGCTCATCGGCCTGGTCGTCGGGCTCCCGCTCGGCCTGCTGCTGTTCCGCGGCCTCAACGCCCGGGTCACGGCCGGCCTGGCGAAGCGCAACGAGAAGCGCGCCCGCGCCCGTGCCCAGCTGCGCGCCCAGCTCCGCGGCGACACGTCCGGGCAGCCCGAATGAGCCACAGCCGCAGCTGGGTCCGTGAAGCCGTCCGCATCATCGAGGCCGACGCCAACCGCAGCGCGGACACCCACCTGCACGTCTTCCCGCTGCCCCCGGAGTGGAGCATCGACCTCTACCTCAAGGACGAGTCCGTCCACCCGACCGGCTCGCTGAAGCACCGGCTGGCCCGGTCGCTGTTCCTGTACGGGCTGGTCAACGGCCAGATCGGGCCGGACACCGTGCTCGTCGAGGCCTCCAGCGGCTCGACCGCGGTCTCCGAGGCGTATTTCGCCCGCATGCTCGGGCTGCGCTTCATCACCGTCGTGCCGCGCAAGACGTCGAGGGAGAAGATCGCCCTCATCGAGTTCTACGGCGGCGAATGCCACTACGTCGACGAAGCCCCGGCCATGTACCCGGAGGCCGAGCGGCTCGCGGCCGAGTGCGGCGGGCACTACCTCGACCAGTTCACCTACGCCGAGCGCGCGACGGACTGGCGCGGCAACAACAACATCGCCGAGTCGGTGTTCGCGCAGATGCGCTCGGAACGCCACCCGGTCCCGGCGTGGATCGTGGTCGGCGCGGGCACCGGCGGCACGAGCGCGACCTTCGGCCGGTACGTCCGCTACAAGCGCCACACGACCAAGATCTGCGTGGTCGACCCGGAGAACTCGTCGTTCTACGGCGCCTGGGAAACCGGCGCGACCGATTACGCCACCGGGATGCCGTCGCGGATCGAAGGCATCGGGCGCCCGCGCTGCGAGCCGTCGTTCGTGCCCGGCGTCATCGACGAGATGTTCCAGGTGCCCGACGCGGGCTCCCTGGCGGCCATCCGCCTGCTGCGCGAGCGCACCGGCCACTGGGCGGGCGGCTCGACCGGCACCAACCTCTACGGCGCGTTCCGGCTCATCTCCCGCATGGTCGAGGACGGCCAGGCGGGCAGCGTCGTGACCCTGCTGTGCGACGGCGGCGAGCGGTACGCGCACACGTACTACAACGACGAGTGGCTGGCCCAGCAGGGCTTGGACATCGCGCCGCACAAGGCGATGTTCGAGGAGTTCCTGACGACCGGGAAGTTCTTCGTCCCGGAGGGCTAGAAGCTCAGCGCCACGGCGGCGAGCACGGCCCAGGCGAGCATCGCCAGACCGGTGTCCCGCAACGCCGGGATCAGCGCCCGCCCCTGCTGCCCGCCGCCCACCGCGCGCACCGACTTGAGCAGCAGGGGAGCGGTCACGAGCGTGATCAGCAGCAGCGGCTGGGAGATCCCGAGGACGATGCTCAGCACGTACGGCACCGCGATCAGCACCAGGTAGAGCCGCCGGGTGCCGCCGTCGCCGAGGCGGGTGGCCAGGGTGCGCTTGCCGGACTCGATGTCGGTGGGGATGTCGCGCAGGTTGTTGGCCGTCAGGACCGCCGTCGAGAAGGACCCGACCGCGACCGCGCAGGCGAGTGCGGCCCAGCTGACCCGGCCCGCCTGGACGTAGACGGTGCCGAGCACGCCGGCCAGCCCGAAGAAGACGAACACGGCGATCTCGCCGAAGCCGTAGTAGCCGTAGGGCTTCTTGCCGCCGGTGTAGAACCACGCGCCGAGGATGCACAGCGCGCCCATGACGAGCAGCCACCAGTGCCCGCTGGCGACGACCAGCACGAGCCCCAGCACCCCGGCCAGCCCCAGCGAGACCAGTGCGGCGGTCAGCACGGCCTTCGGCGCGGCTACTCCCGAACCGACCAGACGCAGCGGCCCGACGCGGTTCTCGTCCGTGCCGCGGATGCCGTCGGAGTAGTCGTTGGCGTAGTTGACGCCGACGATCAGCGAGAGCGAGACCAGCAGCGCCAGCACCGAACGCCACCAGGAAAACGCGTCCAGCGCGACCGCCGCGCCGACCCCCGCCACCACCGGCGCCACCGCGTTGGGCAGCGTCCGCGGCCGGGCCCCCTCGATCCACTCGCTCACTGAAGCCATGGCGCCATTCAACGCCATGTCGATCAGTGCCCGGCGGGAACCCGGCCATCGCGTGCGGCCAGCTCGTTCATGCGGTCCGCAAGGTATGCGCAAGGTGCGGGGAGCAGGGTGAGGGAACACCGGCCCGCCCGGAGGGACCCGTGCCATCGAGGGGTTGGCACGGTTCCCGCCGGGCGGGCCGGGGATCAGTCGGTCGTCGGCAGCTGCCAGGTGAGCTGGCCGCTGTTCGGGTCCACGGCGGGGCCGTCGGCCAGTGCCGCGCTCGCGGGAAGGAGGACCCCCAGAGCGACGGCGGTGCTGATCAGGGCGGTGCGTAGCCAGCGCGTCATGGTGGGTAGCCAAGCGTGCGCACGCCGTGAATGTCAACGAAGTGCCGCCATTCAGCCGCGCGAACCCGGCTGGAGCCGGGTCTTCACCGCCGCCCGGTCGATCTTGCCCGGGCCGCGCAGGGGCAGCTCGGTGCCGAACTCGATGCGCTTCGGCGTCGACGCCGGGCCGAGTTCCGCGCGGACCGCCGCGCGCAGGTCGCCCGGCTCGCCCGCCGGGACGACCAGCGCCACCACCGCCTCGCCCCACTCCGGGTCCGGCAGGCCGACGACGCACGCGTCGCGCACGCCGGGCTGCGCGCACAGCACGCGTTCGATCGCGTTGGCCGACACCTTCACGCCGCCGGTGTTGATCATGTCGTCGGCGCGGCCCAGCACCTCGATGCGGCCGTCGGCGTGGCGGACACCGCGGTCGGACGTGGTGAACCAGCCGTCCTCGAAGGCCGCCGCGGTCAGGTCCGGGCGGAGCCGGTAGCCGTGGGCGAGGACGGTGCCGGCGATGCGGATCCGGCCGCCGTCGAGGTCGACGCGGACGCCGTCCAGGGGGACGCCGTCGTAGACGCAGCCGCTGGCCGTCTCGCTCATCCCGTACGCGGGCACGATCCGGATCCCGGCGTCGGCGGCGCGTTCACGCAGGGCGGGGGTGGTCGCGGCGGCGCCGAGCACGATCGCGTCGAACGTCTTCGCCGCGGCCAGGCCCGCGCCGCCGTCGTCGAGCAGCCGGACCAGCTGGGTCGGCACCAGCGCGGTGTAGCGCGGGCCGCCGGAGAGCTTGGCCGCCGCGGCCGCGAAGTCGTCTGGGCGGAAGCCGGTGCCGGTCAGGAACACCGGCGTGGTCCCGGCCAGCCGGGCGCGGACCAGCACCTGCAGCCCGCCGATGTACTGCGCCGGCGTCGCCAGGAGCCAGTGGCCGGGGCCGCCGAGCCGGGTGTGCGTGGCCTCGGCGGACGCGACCAGCGCGCGGGCCGAGAGCAGCACGCCCTTCGGCGCGCCGGTCGAGCCGGAGGTGGCGATGACCACGGCGGTGTCCGGCTCGGCGGGCTCGCCCGGCGCCATCGCGTCCCGCAGCGCGGGGTCGGCGAAGGGCAGCACCGCCGGGCCGCCGCCGAGGGCGTCCGCGACCGCGCGGTCGAGGGTCTCGAGGGCGCCGGGGGAGCCATCGAGGTGGATCGGGAGCAGCTCAGTAGTAATAGGGGACGTCCTTGAAGTCGGGGTCGCGCTTCTGCAGGAACGCGTCGCGGCCTTCGACGGCTTCGTCCTGCATGTACGCCAGGCGGGTGGTCTCGCCGGCGAACAGCTGCTGGCCGACCAGGCCGTCGTCGGTGAGGTTGAACGCGTACTTGAGCATCCGCTGCGCCGTCGGCGACTTGCCCACGATCGTCCACGCCCAGTCCAGCGCCTCTTTTTCGAGGTCGGCGTGCGGGACGACGGCGTTGACCGCGCCCATGTGGTGCATCTGCTCGGCGGAGTACTCGCGGCCGAGGAAGAAGATCTCGCGGGCGAACTTCTGGCCGACCATCTTCGCCAGGTAGGCCGAGCCGTAGCCGGCGTCGAACGAGCCGACGTCGGCGTCGGTCTGCTTGAACTTGGCGTGCTCGGCCGAGGCGAGGGTGAGATCGCACACCACGTGCAGGGAGTGCCCGCCGCCCGCGGCCCAGCCCGGCACGACCGCGATCACCGGTTTCGGCAGGAACCGGATCAGCCGCTGGACCTCGAGGATGTGCAGCCGGCCGGCCTGGGCGGGGTCCACCGTGTCGGAGGTCTCGCCGCTGGCGTACTGATAGCCGGAGCGTCCGCGAATACGCTGGTCACCACCGGAGCAGAACGCCCACCCGCCGTCCTTGGGCGAGGGGCCGTTGCCGGTGAGCAGGACGCACCCGACGTCCGAGCTCATCCGGGCGTGGTCCAGCGCCCGGTAGAGCTCGTCGACGGTGTGCGGCCGGAAGGCGTTGCGGACCTCCGGGCGGTCGAACGCGACGCGCACGACGCGTTTGCCGCCGCGGCTCTCGGCGGAGCGGTGGTAGGTGATGTCGGTGAAGGCGAAACCTTCGACCTCGGTCCACGCGGCCGGATCGAACAGCTCGGAAACTCGGGCGTCATCCACGTTTGGGAGAATAGGACCTGTGGACACTTGTGATCTGTTCGGAGCCTGCCGGTGAACCCTTCCACCGCGCAGGCCAGGGTCATCGTCGACGAACTCGTCCGCAACACCGTTTCGCACGTCGTCCTCTGCCCGGGCTCCCGCAACGCGCCGCTGTCGATCGCGCTGTATGACGCGGCGGCGGCCGGGAAGCTCCAGCTCCACGTCCGCATCGACGAGCGCGGGGCCGCGTTCCTCGCCCTCGGCATCGCCGCGCGCACCGGCCGCCCGGTGGCCGTGCTCTGCACGTCCGGCACCGCGGCCGCGAACTTCCACCCGGCGGTCCTGGAGGCCGACCGGGCGGGTGTCCCGCTGATCGTGCTGACCGCCGACCGGCCGCCCGAGCTGCGGGCCGCAGGCGCGTCGCAGGTCATCGACCAGCACCAGCTCTACGGCGACGCCATCCGGTACTTCGACGAGCTGGCCGTCGCCGAGCGGCGGGCCGGGCAGAACTCGTACTGGCGCAGCCAGATCTGCCGCGCCTGGAACGCCGCCTACGGCGAGTGGCGCTGCGGGCCGGTGCACCTGAACATCCCGTTCCGTGAGCCGCTCGTCCCCGATGTGAACGACGACGGCGAGTGGTACGAGTCCCTGGACGGCCGTCCCGACGGCTCCCGCTGGACCGAGCTGCCCGACTTCGGCGCGCTGCCGTCGTTCGTGGTGCCGTCGGCGCGCCACGGCCTGGTGATCGCGTGCGACACCGGCGTCCAGGCGGCCAGCGAGTGGGCCGAGCAGCACGGCTGGCCGGTGATCTCGGAGACCGGCGGGATCGGGCTGTCCGGCGGCACGGCGATCTCGTCCGGCGCGTGGCTGCTGGGCGTGGAGGAGTTCATCTCGCGGCACAAGCCGGAGCAGGTGCTCTGCCTGGGCCGCCCGACGGTGTTCCGGCAGATCCAGAAGGTGCTCTCGGACGCCTCGGTGGAGGTGCTGCTGGTCCGGCCGGACTCGGACTGGCCGGCGCCGGCGCACAACGTCCGGCAGGTCGGGCAGTGGTTCGACGAGCCGACCAAGCCCGCCGACCCGGAGTGGCTGGCGAGCTGGCGCCGCGCCGACGAGGCCGCCGCGGCCGCCGTCGCCGCGACGCTGGCCGAAGAGCCGTGGCCCAGCGGGCTGCGCGTGGCGACCGAGCTGGTGGACGCGCTGCCGCCGGACTCGCTGCTGGTCGTGGGCTCGTCCAACCCGACCCGGGACGTGGCGCTCGCCGGGCGGCTGCGCCCGGACGTCCTGGTGCACCGCAACCGCGGCGTCGCGGGCATCGACGGCACGGTGTCCACGGCGATCGGCGCCGCGTACGTCCACCGCGGGCCGTCGTACGCGCTGCTGGGCGACCTGACGTTCCTGCACGACGCTTCCGGCCTGCTGACCGGCCCGGCCGAGCAGCGCCCGGACCTGACGATCGTGGTGCTGAACGACGACGGCGGCGGCATCTTCTCGCTGCTGGAGCAGGGCGCGCCGGAACACGCGGCGAGCTTCGAACGCGTCTTCGGCACCCCGCACGGCGCCGACCTGGGCGCGCTGTGCGCCGGGTACCGCGTCCCGCACGTCGTGGCGGAGACGCTGACGGAGTTCCGGGCCGCGCTGGCCCCGGCACCCGGCCTGCGGGTCGTCGAGGTGCGGGTGGACCGCGCCCGGCACCGCGACCTGCACGCCCGCCTGCGCGCGGCGGTGTCCGCGGCGGTCTCCTCGGCCTGAGTCAACCGGTTTCCGGACCGGGTCCCAGGAGGTAAGAACCTTCCTTCGCCGGTACCTGGCACCCCCTTGGCTGGCTACGTTCGAGCGCGCTGAACCTCACCCGTTGGAGGGATTCGAATGCGTGCAAGAACTCGCACCGGCCTCGGTGTGCTCGCGGCCGGGGTCGCCTCGGTGCTGCTCGCCGGCACCGCCAGTGCGGCCCCGTCACCCGGTGCTCCCGGCATCGGTGACGCGTACTACCCGAACGCCGGCAACGGCGGCACGGACGTGCTGCACTACGACATCCGCCTTACCTACCAGCCCGCGACCGACGTGCTGGCCGGCACCACCACGCTGCTGCTCACCGCGACGCAGGACCTCTCGCGGTTCGACCTCGACTTCGCGCTGAAGGCGTCGAGCGTGCGCGTGAACAACCGCCCGGCGCAGTTCACGAACCAGACCGGCAACGGCGAGCTCGTCGTCACCCCGGCGCAGCCGCTGCTCAAGGGCCAGACCGCGACGGTCGTCGTGGCCTACTCGGACACGCCGTCGACCGAGCAGGTGGACGGCCTCAACGCCTGGAAGAAGGGGTCGTTCGGCGCGCTGGGCATCGACGAGCCGCAGAGCTCGGCGTGGTGGTTCCCGGCCAACGACCACCCGACCGACAAGGCGACCTACGACGTCTCGATCGAAGCCCCGGACGACAACGTTGCCATCTCCAACGGCTCGCTCGTGCGCACCACGAAGAGCCGGGCGGGCTGGACGCGCTGGCAGTGGCGCAGCACCAAGCCGCAGGCCACCTACCTGACGTCGTTCATCGTCGGCAAGTACGAGCTGGTCCAGTCCACGACGCCGGACGGCAAGCCGTTCGTCACCGCGTACGGCGCCGACCTCGGCGACTCGCTGTACGCGGCGAAGGCGAGCGTCGAGCGGACGCCGGAGATCAACGAGTTCCTGGCCACCCAGTTCGGCCCGTACCCGTTCGAGGCGGAGGGCGGCGTCGTCACCAGCGGCATCACGTTCTCCCTGGAGAACCAGACCCGGCCGACCTACGGCGCCCGCAACTTCCGCGCGGGTTCGAACACGACGCTGATCGCGCACGAGAACGCGCACCAGTGGTACGGCGACAACGTCTCCCTCGGCCGCTGGAGCGACATCTGGCTGAACGAGGGCTTCGCGTCCTACGCCGAGTGGCTCTGGTCGGAGCACGAGGGCGAGGGCACGGTCGCCGAGCTGGCGCAGTACACCTACGACTCCAACGCGGCCGACGCCGACCTGTGGAAGCTCGTCCCGGCCGACCCGGGCGCGGACAACCAGTTCGACAACGCCGTGTACGACCGCGGCGCGCTGACGCTGCAGGCGCTGCGGACCGCGGTCGGCGACGAGGCGTTCTTCAAGATCCTGCAGACGTGGCAGGTCCAGAAGGGCGGCAAGGACGGCCGGATCCTGGAGTTCATCGCGCTGGCGGAGAAGATCTCGGGCAAGCCGCTGCACGACCTGTTCCAGACCTGGCTGTACACGGCGGGCAAGCCCGCGGTGGGCCCGAACGGCGCGGCGGCGGTTTCCCGCTTCGCTGCCCCGGCGAAGCCGAAGTCGTTCGACCAGATCCAGGCGAACCACCGGTTCCTCGCCGCGGAACACGCGCACTGAGCAAGACCGCTACGCTCGCGGCGTGAGCACGAGAGGTGAGCGGGCGAGGCGCGTCGGGTGGTGGGCCACCCTCGGCGTCGCCTCGCTCCTCACCGTGATGTGCGTGTGCTTGCTGTTCGCGGCGATCCGCAACGACGGCGCGATCTCCGCCCAGCTCGGCACCGCGACCGCGACGGTCGACTCGGTGGCGTTCGACCGCACGATCATCCACTTCGAAACCCCGGACGGCATCGTCCACAGCCCGGCGAACGGCGTCCTGTACCCGGACGGCCTGGCGGCGGGCCAGCTGGTCCGCATCGAGTACGACGCGTCCGACCCGGAGCTGGCCAGGGTGGCGGGCCGCTCGGCGACGTTGACGCTGCTGCCGCTCGGGAGCTTCATCCTCTTCACGTGGCTGGTGGCGGGCCCGCTGTTGTGGTGGATCCGCCGGGCGAACAAGCGCGCCGCCCCGGCCCCGGCAGCAGCCTGACCGACCGCCGCTTTCACGTGAAAGCGGCGGCGGATACGTAACCGGAGGTCGCGAATGACTCATTCGCGACCTCCGCGGTCCCGAATGAGTCATTCGCGACCTTCCCAGCCACTCGCAGCGGCGGCATGACCGACCGCCGTGGCTGGGCCGACGCCATGAACGACTCGTTCACGTCGTCGGACGCCAGGGCTTCGGCAAAGTCGCGCGGCCAGGCCACTCCGCCGACGGTGACCCGCTCGCCCCACGTCTTGAATGACTCATTCAGGTCTTCGGAGGTCCTGAATGAGTCATTCAAGACGCTGGCGCACCGCTGCGGACCGCACCGACCCGACTTTGCCGGGACCCTGTCGTCGGACGCGGTGAACGACTCGTTCATGACCTCCGCCGCCGACCGCGCGACCGGGCCCAAAGCGGCACTTTCACGTGAAAGTGGCGCTCAGCCCGCGTGCGCGGTCTCCTGCCACCAGCCCAGCACCTCGTCGGCCACCCCCGGCGCCGCCACCAGGAGGCCGTCCGTCGGCAGGGCCGTGTCCTCCCCGTGCCGGTCCAGCACCACCGCGCCCGCCTCGATCGCCATCGCCACGGACCCGGCCACGTCCCACTCGTGGTAGCTGTGCAGCACCGCCGCCGCCGCGTGGCCCAGTGCCACCTGGGCGATCGACAGCGCCGCCGACCCCAGCACCCGGACCCCCGCGTGGGCCGCCGCGGCCCGCTCGATGAAGCCGCCCATGCCCGGCCACGGCCCTTTCCTCGCGAACTCCGTGCAGACCAGCGCGCCCGCCGTCACGCAGCGGTCCGTCAGCCGGACCGGCTTGCCGTTCGCGCGGGCCCCTCGTCCGCGCGCCGCGGCGTAGATCTGGGCGCGGTACGGGTCCGCGACCACCCCCACCACCGGTCCGGCCTCGTCCACCAGCGCCAGGCTGTAGGCGCACCAGGGCACGCCGGCCACGTAGTTCGCCGTCCCGTCCACCGAGTCGACCACCCAGCGGTACTCGGCGACGTCCGCGCCGTGGTCGGCGCCGAACTCGTGGCCGACCACCGGGATGCCCGGGAACTCCGCCGTCAGCACGCGCCGCGTGTGGCGCTCCAGGATGCGGTCGGTGTCGGTGACCCAGTCGAAGGGCGAGTCCAGCGTCGACGGGTGGGCGCCGCGGCCGGCGGTCGCGGTGATCACGTCGGTGGCGTCGTTGGCCAGCCGTCCGGCCACTTCGAGCGCCCTCGACAGCAGGCCGGGCTCGACGGGCCGCGGCGGCCGGGAGGACAAGAGGGTCATGCCTGCTTAGTCTGGGTCACCCTGGTTTCCGGGACACGACCTTGAGATGACATGTCGTAGCCGATCTGTTCCGGCAGCGTTGGCCGCCGTGTCACGCGGTCGCCAGGATCGGGTGCGATCGTCCAAGACGTGCGAGTCGCCATAGTCACCGAAAGTTTCCTGCCCCAGGTGAACGGCGTGACCAACTCCGTCCTGCGGGTCGTCGAGCACCTGCGCGAACGCGCGCACGACGTGCTGATCATCGCGCCCGGCCCCGGCCCGGACTCCTACCGCGGCGCCCCGGTGGTCCGGATCCCCGCGCTGGACTTCCCCGGCGTGAACTCCCTGCCGATCGGCGTGCCGACGCGCACGGTGCTGAACGCGCTCAGCGCGTTCGGGCCGGACGTCGTGCACCTGGCGTCGCCGTTCGTCGTCGGCGCGAGAGGGCTCGCGGCGGCGCGGCGGCTGCGCGTGCCGTCGATCGCCGTCTACCAGACCGACATCGCCGGGTTCGCCGCCGCGTACGGCTTCGGCATCGCCGCGCGCGCCGCCTGGCGCTGGGTGCGGCGGCTGCACTCGCGCGCCGACCGGACGCTCGCGCCGTCCAGCGACTCGGTCGCGCAGCTGGAGCTGCACGGCGTCCCGCGCGTGCACCGGTGGGCGCGAGGCGTCGACATCGACCGCTTCTCGCCGTCGCACGCCGACCCGGCGCTGCGAGCCGAGCTGGCGCCGGACGGCGAGCTGCTCGTCGGGTTCGTCGGCAGGCTGGCGCCGGAAAAGGAAGTCGACCGGCTGGCCGCGCTGGCCGGGGTGCCGGGGATCCGGCTGGTCGTCGTCGGCGACGGGCCCGAACTGCCCGCGCTGAAAGAACAGCTGCCCGGCGCGGCCTTCCTCGGCGCGAAGTACGGCGAAGAGCTCTCCAAGGCGTACGCGAGCTTCGACGTCTTCGTCCACACGGGACCGCACGAGACGTTCTGCCAGGCGGTGCAGGAGGCGATGGCGTCCGGCCTGCCCGTGCTCGCCCCGGACGCGGGCGGCCCGAAGGACCTCGTCCTGCCCGGCCGCACCGGCTACCTGCTGCCCGCCGAGCGCGAGCTGTTCGGCCCGGCGCTGGTCGAGAAGGTCGACGCGCTGCGCGACGCGGCGCTGCGGGCGAGGCTCGGCGAGAAGGCGCGCAAGGTCGTGCTCGGCAGGACCTGGCCGGCCGTCTGCCACGAGCTCGTGGGGCACTACGAAGCCGTGCGGGGCCGGGCCGTCCGCGCGGCCTGACATGCACATCGTCCAGCTCGCGAACTTCTACGGGCCGCGTTCGGGCGGGCTCCGCACCGCGCTGCACCACCTGGGCGCCGGCTACGTCGCGAGCGGCCACCGGGTGACGCTCGTGGTGCCCGGCACCCGGTACGCCGACGAAGTCCTGCCGACCGGTGTGCGGCGGTTTTCCTTGCCCGCGCCCAAGATTCCGGGCACCGGCGGGTACCGCGCGGTCGACCCGCACCGCGTCCGCGCGGTGCTGCGAAGACTCGAACCGGACCGGCTGGAGGTGTCGGACCGGTTGACGCTGCGCGGGATGGGTGGCTGGGCGCGGCGCCACGGCGTCCCCAGCACGGTCATCTCGCACGAGCGCCTCGACCGGCTGCTGGAGCAGTTCCTGCTGCCCGAGCCGGTGGCGCGCCGCGTCGCCGACGTCGCGAACCGGCGGATGGCCGAGAGCTACGACACGGTGGTCTGCACGACGGCGTTCGCGCGCGCGGAGTTCGACCGGATCGCCGCCCCGAACGTCCACCGGGTGCCGCTCGGCGTCGACCTCGCGACGTTCCGGCCCGCCATGCGCGACGACGGCTGGCGCACCGACCTGGCCGGCGGCGCGGACGCCCTGCTCGTCCACTGTGGACGGCTGTCGCCGGAGAAGCACGTGGAGCGCAGCGTGGACACCGTCGCTTCGCTGACCGAGGCCGGTGTGAAGGTGCGGCTGGTGGTGGCGGGCGACGGCCCCCGCCGCCGCGCGCTGGAACGCCGGGCGCGCGGCCTGCCGGTCACGTTCCTGGGCTTCCTGTCCGGCCGCGGCGACGTCGCGCGGCTCCTGGCCAGCGCGGACGTCTCCCTGGCGCCCGGCCCGCACGAGACGTTCGGGCTCGCCGCGCTGGAGGCCCTGGCGTCCGGGACGCCGGTGGTGGTGTCGGCGTCGTCGGCGCTGCGGGAGATCGTCGGCCCGGGGTGCGGCGCGGCGGTCGACGATCACGCGCCCGCGTTCGCCTCCGCCGTGACGAACCTCCTCGACAGCCCCGAAGACCTGCGCCGCGCGGCGGCCCGTGCCCGGGCGGAGCAGTTCACCTGGCCCGCCGCGGTGGCCGGGATGCTGGCCGCCTTCCGCTGAGCTTCACGGCTTTCCGTAGCCGGGGTGGACGCCGGGGGTGAGGCCCTGGTCGGCGGCGATCTTGGTGAGGAGGGCGTGGAGGCTCGCGCGCTCGTCGTCCGACAGCGCCGCGGTGAGCGCGCGGTCGTGGGCGGCCGCGGCCTGGGCGACGCGGCCCATGAACGCGCGCCCGTCCTCGCTGAGCTCCAGCGCGTAGAGCCGCCGGTCGTCAGGGTTTCGGCGGCGCTCGACCAGCCCGCGCTTCTCCAGCCCGT
Organism: Amycolatopsis lexingtonensis; assembly: GCF_014873755.1. Lineage (NCBI taxonomy): Bacteria > Bacillati > Actinomycetota > Actinomycetes > Pseudonocardiales > Pseudonocardiaceae > Amycolatopsis > Amycolatopsis lexingtonensis. The sequence goes on along the minus strand of NZ_JADBEG010000001.1, from coordinate 6,800,055 downwards.
CGACCAGCGCGACCAGGCGCGTCGGCGGGGTGCCGAGCTGGGCCGCGATCGCCTGCTGGCTCTGCCCCGGCCGCGACGCGACCAGCCGCAACAGCCCGACCTGCGGCGGCGTCAGGTCCAGCTCGCCGATCCGCTCGGTGAACCGCTGCGCCGCGTGCGCACCCACCTGGGCCAGCAGGAACGCGCTGCCGAAACCGTTCATGCCCGAAACCGTAGTCGTTGACAATCCATTACACCAGTGTAATCGTTTATGACATGAAACGAATCGCGGTCATCGCCTACGGCCTGTTCACCGTCGCCGGGGGAGTCCTCGGCGCCACCGGCACCCGCCCGGACTCGTCCGCGGCCGAAGTCGCCGCCTACGACGCCGCCCACCAGGGGCTCGTCCAGCTGCTGGCCCTCGTCGTCTTCGGCGCCGGGCTGTCCCTCGCGGTCTGGACGGCGGCCGCCAGACCACCGCAACTCGGTTACGCGGGCGGCCTGCTCGCGTCGGGGTCGCTGCTGCTGAGCGGCCTCGCCACCTGGACCGCCGCCCAGAACCCGGACGTCGCCCGCCCGTTCACCTCGCTGGCCTTCGCCGCGGGCGCGTTCGGGTTCGCGGTCCCGCTCGCGCTGCTCATCGCGGACGTGGCGCGCACCGAACGGAAGTGGCTGGCGGTCACCGGCTACGTCGTCGCCGCGCTGGCCGGGCTCTCGGGGCTGAGCATGCTGACCGACGTGCTCTACCCGTTGATCCCGGTCGCGCGCTTCGGCGGGCTCGTCTGGCTGGTGCTCGCAACCTTCGTCAAGCCACGCGACTAATCTCAAGCCATGTCACGCGCAAGCCTGGACAAGGACCCGCACGAAGTCGCCGCGATGTTCGACGGCGTCGCGGACGGGTACGACCGGGCGAACTCGTTCATGACCTTCGGCTTCGACCGCCGCTGGCGCACCACCACCGCCCGCGTGCTCGACGCCCGCCGCGGCGAGAAGGTCCTGGACCTGGCCGCCGGCACCGGGGTGTCCACCGTCGAGTACGCCCGCGGTGGCGCCTGGTGCCTGGCGGCGGACTTCTCGTTCGGCATGCTCCGCGCCGGGCTGCACCGCAAGGTCCCGATGGTCGCCGCGGACGCGCTGAACCTGCCGTTCGCCGACGACAGCTTCGACGCCGTGACGATCTCCCTGGCGCTGCGCAACTTCGTCGACACGAAGGCGGCGCTCACCGAGATCGCCCGGGTGGTCAAGCCCGGCGGCCGGCTGGTGATCTGCGAGGTCTCGACCCCGCCGTTCGCCCCGATCCGGTTCATCCACCGGCGGTTCATGCTGAAGCTGCTGACCTGGGTCGGCAAGCGGACGTCGTCGAACCCCGAGGCGTACTCCTACCTGGCCGAATCGATGCTGGCCTGGCCTGACCAGCGCACGCTCGGCGAGATCATCGCGAGCGCGGGCTGGGCCGACGTCGAGTGGTTGAACCTCACATTCGGCGTCGTGGCGATCCACCGAGCGCGCAAGCCTGCCTAAACTCGCGTTCATGAGTCGTCGCACCGCAGACCAGGACGCCGAAGTCATCGTCGTCGGCGCCGGACCCGCTGGGTCCACCGTGGCCACCTACTTGGCGCGCGCGGGCGTCGACGTCCTGCTGCTGGAGAAGACCGAGTTCCCGCGCGAGAAGGTCTGCGGCGACGGCCTGACCCCGCGCGGCGTCAAGCAGCTCATCGACCTGGGCATCGACACCAGCGAGGACGCCGGCTGGGTGCACAGCCGCGGCCTGCGGATCCTCACCGGTGACCTGACGCTCGAACTCGACTGGCCGGACCTGACGAGCTACCCGCCGTACGGCGTTTCCCGCACCCGCCACGACTTCGACGACCTCCTCGCGAAGCTCGCGGTGAAGGCGGGCGCGCGGCTGTACGAGCGCACCACGGTGACCAGCGCGATCACCAACGCGAGCGGGCGCGTGGTCGGCGTCGAGGCGAAGGTCGGTCCGGAGAAGACGCCGGTGCACTACCGCGCGCCGCTGGTCCTGGCCTGCGACGGCGTGTCCGCGCGGCTCGCGCTCAGCGTCGGCATCCAGAAGAACGAGAAGCGCCCGATGGGCGTCGCGGTGCGCCAGTACTACAAGAGCCCGCGCCACGACGACCCGTTCATCGAGGGCCACCTCGAGCTGTGGGACAAGTCCGACCCGCGGGACTCGAAGCTGCTGCCGGGCTACGGCTGGGCGTTCCCGCTCGGCGACGGCACGGTCAACGTCGGCCTCGGCATGCTGTCGACGTCGGCGTCGTTCCGGAACACCGACTACCGCGCGCTGCTGCGCCAGTGGCTCGACGGGACGCCGGAGGAGTGGGGCTACCGCGAGGAGAACGCGATCGGCAAGGTCGGCGGCGCCGGCCTCCCGATGGGCTTCAACCGCACCCCGCACTACCGCGACGGCCTGCTGCTGCTCGGCGACGCGGGCGGCATGGTCAGCCCGTTCAACGGCGAAGGCATCTCGGCGGCGATGGAATCCGCGCAGATCGCGGCGGAGGTCGTGGTCCAGGCCCTGGCCCGGCGCGAAGGCCCTTCGCGCGAGCGGGCTTTGGAGGCGTACCCGCGCGCGGTCGGCGAGCTGATGGGCGGCTACTACCAGCTGGGCAACGTCTTCGCGAAGATCATCGGCAAGCCGAAGATCATGCACGCGTGCACCAAGTACGGCCTGCGCATCAACAAGCTGCTGCCGCTGGTCTACAAGGGCCTCTCCGGCTGCTACGACGCCAAGGGCGGCGACGGTGTCGACCGCCTGATCTCGGCCCTCGCGAAGGCTGCTCCCTCCCCGCGCTGACCCCGGCCAACCCCGCACTTTCACGTGAAAGTGCGGGCCCCAGGTCGGCACTTTCACGTGAAAGTGCCGACCTTTGCGCGCGCGGGCACTCGGGTGGCCTAGCAAGTTGGCCGTACGGCCAGTGGGATAGCTCACACCACGATGTCCGTTTTGTCCGGCCGCCAGCCGATCTTGAACGGCCTTCGCGCAGGTCGCGCGCGGGCCGTCATCGTGTCGCGACAACGATGGCGCCGGAACTTAGGGCACCCTTATAACACGGGGGCCTAGGGACAAGAGTGTGAGTCGCGTCCTAGACTCCCCCCATGCTTTGTGAATCGCTTCACATCCACGACGAGTGGCTTGTGAACTATTTCACAAGCACCTCCCGGTCCAGCCACGGGCCGTAAGGAGACCCTGACCCTCGGCGGTGTGACCCAGGTCCCTTAGGGTGCCGACGAGGCCAAGCGGTTCCCCACCACAAGCACAACCGCATCGGCGCGGAAAGGATGGCGAAGACCCCGTGCTGACGTTGCTGACCCGAACCGACACGGTGCAGCTGGCGCAAGAGGCTCCCAGTCTGAAGCCCTACCTGCCCATCGTGATCCTGTTCGTCCTGGCGCTCGGCTTCGCCGTGCTGTCGGTGCTGCTGGGCCCGCTCGTCGGCCCCAGCCGCTACAACAAGGCGAAGCTCGAGGCGTACGAGTGCGGCATCGAGCCGTCCCCGCAGCCGCTCGTCGGCGGTGGCCGGATGCCGGTCGCGTACTACATCACCGCGATGCTGTTCATCCTGTTCGACATCGAGATGGTCTTCCTCTACCCGTTCGCCGTGCAGGCGGACGCGCTGGGCACGTTCGGCCTGGTGGAGATCCTGCTGTTCATCGCGACGGTCGGCTTCGCGTACGCCTACGTGTGGCGGCGCGGCGGCCTGGATTGGAACTAGACCCATGGGCCTCGAAGAGAAACTCCCCAACGGCATCCTGCTGGCCAGCCTCGAAGGTCTCGTCAACTGGGCGCGGAAGAACTCGATGTGGCCGGCCACGTTCGGGCTCGCCTGCTGCGCGATCGAGATGATGACCGTCGGCGGTTCCCGCTACGACATCGCCCGCTTCGGCATGGAGCGCTTCAGCGCGACGCCGCGGCAGGCCGACCTGATGATCGTCGCCGGGCGCGTCACGCAGAAGATGGCCCCGGTCCTGCGCCAGATCTACGACCAGATGGCCGAGCCCAAGTGGGTGCTCGCCATGGGCGTCTGCGCCTCCTCCGGCGGCATGTTCAACAACTACGCCGTGGTCCAGGGCGTCGACCACATCGTGCCGGTCGACATGTACCTGCCCGGCTGCCCGCCGCGGCCGGAGATGCTGCTGGACGCGATCCTCAAGCTGCACGCCAAGATCCAGGACGAGCCGATCAACGCCCGCCGCGCCGCCATCCGCGCCGCCAGCGGGGCGCGCACCGAGCTCGTCGCGTCGTCGATCAAGTACGCGAAGAAGTAGAGCGATGACTGAGAACCCCCAACCCGGCGAAGAGCAGTCCAGCGCCGAGCGTGCCGAAGGCGGCCTCGAGCCGACCGGCACCCGGCCCGCCGAAGCGGTCGTCACCGGCCGCGAACGCCAGGGCATGTTCGGTGTCCACGGCACCGGCGACACCTCCGGCTACGGCGGCGTCCGGCTCCCGGCCTACAGCCCCGCGCCGGCCGAGCGCCCGTACGGCGGCTGGTTCGACCAGTTCGCCGACGAGTTCTACGCCGCTCTGTCGGACAACAAGATCCCCGCCGAAGCGATCCTGCAGACGACGGTCGACCGCGGCGAGATCACCTTCTACGTCGCCCGCGAGCACCTGCCCGCGATCGCGAAGGTGCTGCGCGACGACGGCGGCCTCCGCTTCGAGCTGCTGTCCTCGGTGTCCGGCGTGGACTACGGCGTCGACGTCCCGCAGCGGCTGCACGCGGTCTACCACTTCACGTCGCTGACCTACCGCCGCCGGATCCGCCTCGAGGTCACCCTCGACGTCGAGGACGCGCACGTGCCGTCGCTGGTCGGGATCTACCCGACCGCCGACTGGCAGGAGCGCGAGGCCTGGGACATGTTCGGCATCGTCTTCGACGGCCACCCGGCGCTGACCCGCATCCTCATGCCGGACGACTGGGACGGCCACCCCCAGCGCAAGGACTACCCGCTCGGCGGGATCCCGGTCGAATACAAGGGCGCGGAGATCCCGCCGCCGGACCAGCGGAGGTCGTACTCGTGAGCACCGAGAACCTTTCCGACGTCACCACCGGGACGGACACGAGCGCGCCGGGCAGCGACAGCACCGACGACGTCAGCTACGCCGATTCCCGTGACACCACCGAGGGCCGCGTCTACACGGTCTCCGGCGGCGACTGGGACGACGTCATCGCCGACGCCCAGCACGACGAGCGCATGGTCATCAACATGGGCCCGCAGCACCCGTCGACGCACGGCGTGCTCCGGCTCGTGCTGGAGATGGAGGGCGAGACCGTCACGCAGCTGCGGTCGGTCATCGGCTACCTCCACACCGGCATCGAGAAGAACTGCGAGTACCGGACCTGGACCCAGGGCGTCACCTTCGTGACGCGGATGGACTACCTGGCCCCGCTTTCGACGGAGATGGCGTACTGCCTCGGCGTCGAGAAGCTGCTGCAGATCGAAGCCCCGCGCCGCGCGCAGCTGCTGCGCGTGCTGCTGCTGGAGATCAACCGGATCGGCTCGCACCTCGTCTACATCGCGACCGGCGGCATGGAGCTCGGCGCCACCACCGCGATGACGCTCGGCTTCCGCGAGCGCGAAGAGGTCCTGCACCTGCTGGAGCACCTGACCGGCCTGCGGATGAACCACGCGTTCATCCGCCCCGGCGGCCTCGCGCAGGACATGCCGGCCGACTACCACGAGAAGGTCACCGACTTCGTCAAGACGATGAAGAAGCGCCTTCCGTTGTACGACAAGCTCTTCACCGGTCAGCCGATCTGGCGCAACCGGCTCAAGGGTGTGGGCTACCTGCCGGTCGACGCGTGCCTCGCGCTCGGCGTCACCGGCCCGGTGCTGCGGTCCGCCGGCCTCCCGTGGGACCTGCGCAAGACCGAGCCGTACTCCTGCTACGACGAGTTCGACTTCGACGTGCCCGTGGACAACGGCGCCGACTGCTGGTCGCGCTACCTGATCCGGGTGCACGAGATGCACGAGAGCCTCAAGATCATCGAGCAGTGCCTGGAGAAGCTCGAGCCTGGCCCGGTCATGGTCGAGGACAAGAAGGTCGCCTGGCCCGCGCAGCTGTCGATCGGCAGCGACGGCATGGGCAACTCGCTCGAGCACGTCAAGAAGATCATGGGCCAGTCGATGGAGTCCCTGATCCACCACTTCAAGCTGGTGACCGAGGGCTTCAAGGTGCCGGCCGGCCAGGTCTACACCTCCGTGGAGTCGCCGCGCGGCGAGCTGAGCGCGCACCTGGTCTCCGACGGCGGCACCCGGCCGCTGCGGGTCCACGTGCGCGAACCGAGCTTCGTGAACCTGCAGTCGATGCCCGCAATGGCCGAAGGCGGCCTGGTCGCGGACGTGATCGCCGCGATCGCCTCGATCGACCCCGTCATGGGGGGAGTGGACCGATGAGCACAGCAGTTCCCGAACCCGGCCCCAACGACGCTGCCGTAACGCACGCCGCGGCCGGTCCGGACGTCGACGTCGTCGCCATCGCGCCGGACCCCGCGGTGGCCGCCGGGATCATCGAAGACACGCCGCTCGAGGAGATCTTCGACGCCGGCACCACGGCACAGGCGCAGGAGATCATCTCCCGCTACCCGATGTCCCGCTCGGCGCTGCTGCCGATGCTGCACCTCGTGCAGTCCGTGCAGGGCTACGTCAGCCAGGAGGGCATCGCGTTCTGCGCGAAGCAGCTCGACCTGTCCGACGCCGAGGTCAGCGCGGTCGCGACGTTCTACACGATGTACAAGCGCAAGCCGTGCGGCGAGCACCTCGTGAGCGTCTGCACCAACACGCTGTGCGCGGCCATGGGCGGCGACGCGATCTACAAGCGGCTCCAGACGCACCTCGGGTCCGAGGAGAAGCCGCTGGGGCACAACGAAACCGCGGGCACGCCGAACGAGCCGGGCTCGATCACCCTCGAGCACGCCGAGTGCCTCGCGGCCTGCGACCTCGCGCCGGTCATCCAGGTCAACTACGAGTACTTCGACAACCAGACCGAGGACAAGGCCGTCGCGCTGGTCGACGCGCTGCAGGCGGGCAAGAAGCCGGCCCCGACGCGCGGCGCGCCGCTGACCACCTTCAAGGGCGCCGAGCTGCAGCTCGCCGGGTTCTTCCCGGAGGACGAGACGGCTTACCGCCGCGACGTCGACGGCCCGTCGCAGGCCGTCGAGACGCTGCGGGGCGCGAAGCTCGCGCAGGACCGCGGCTGGGTCGCCCCGGTCGCTCAGGACGTCCCGCTGCCGGAAGTGGAGAAGAAGTAATGGCCGATCCCATTACCCCGGTCCTCACGAAGCGCTGGCTGTCGCCGAACTCCTGGCAGATCGCGACGTACGAGGCACTCGAGGGCTACACCGCCGTCCGCAAGGCACTGGCCGGGACGCCGGAGCAGCTCGTCCAGGTGGTCAAGGACTCCGGCCTGCGCGGCCGCGGCGGCGCGGGCTTCCCGGCCGGCATCAAGTGGTCCTTCATGCCGCCGAACTTCGACAAGCCGCACTACCTGGTGATCAACGCCGACGAGGGCGAACCGGGTACCTGCAAGGACATCCCGCTGATGATGGCGGACCCGCACTCGCTGATCGAGGGCTGCATCATCGCCTCGTACGCGATGCGGTCCAACCACTGCTTCATCTACGTCCGCGGCGAGGCGCTGCACTGCATCCGCCGCCTCAACGCGGCCGTGCGCGAAGCCGAAGCGGCGGGCTACCTGGGCGAGAACATCCTCGGCTCCGGCTTCGACCTGAAGATCACCGTCCACGCGGGTGCGGGCGCGTACATCTGCGGCGAGGAGACGGCGCTGCTCGACTCGCTGGAAGGCCGTCGTGGCCAGCCGCGGCTCAAGCCGCCGTTCCCGGCCGCCGCGGGGCTGTACGCCGCCCCGACCACGGTCAACAACGTCGAGACCATCGCTAGCGCGCCGTTCATCGTCAACGGCGGTTCGAGCTGGTTCCGCGAGATGGGCCGCGAGAAGTCGCCCGGCCCGAAGATCTATTCGATCTCCGGCCACGTCGAGAAGCCCGGCCAGTACGAGTGCCCGCTCGGCACCACACTGCGCGAGCTGCTGGACATGGCGGGTGGCATGAAGGACGGCATCCCGCTCAAGTTCTGGACCCCGGGCGGCTCGTCCACCCCGATGTTCACCGCCGAGCACCTCGACGTTCCCCTGGACTTCGAAGGCGCGGCGGAAGCCGGGTCGATGCTGGGCACCACCGCCGTCCAGGTCTTCAACGAGACCGTGTCGGTGCCGTGGGCCGTGATGAAGTGGACGCAGTTCTACGAGCACGAGTCCTGCGGCAAGTGCACGCCGTGCCGCGAAGGCACGTACTGGCTGGCGCAGATCCTCGAGCGGATGGTCGAGGGCCACGGCACCGAGGAGGACATCGACACCCTCCTCGACGTCTGCGACAACATCCTCGGCCGGTCGTTCTGCGCCCTCGGCGACGGCGCGGTGTCGCCGATCCAGAGCGGCATCAAGTACTTCCGCGACGAATTCCTCGCTCTGTGTGAGAGCAACAAGCGCGAACTGGTGGGAGCGCAGGCATGACGATCGCGCCCGACAAGCCCGAGACCACCGAGACGCCGGTCCCCGAGGGCCACGTCAAGCTGGTCATCGACGGCGAAGAGGTCATCGCCCCGAAGGGCGAGCTCCTCATCCGCACGGCCGAACGCCTCGGCACGGTCATCCCGCGGTTCTGCGACCACCCGCTCCTCGACCCGGCGGGCGCCTGCCGCCAGTGCCTGGTCGAGGTCGAGATGGGCGGCCGGCCGATGCCGAAGCCGCAGGCGTCCTGCACGATGACCGTCGCCGACGGCATGGTCGTCAAGACGCAGCTGACGTCGCCGGTCGCGGACAAGGCCCAGCAGGGCGTGATGGAGCTGCTGCTCATCAACCACCCGCTGGACTGCCCGATCTGCGACAAGGGCGGCGAGTGCCCGCTGCAGAACCAGGCGCTGGCCCACGGCCGCACGGACTCCCGGTTCGTCGACACCAAGCGGACGTTCCCGAAGCCGCTGCCGATCTCGACGCAGGTGCTGCTGGACCGCGAGCGCTGCGTGCTCTGCCAGCGCTGCACCCGGTTCTCCCGCGAGATCGCCGGCGACCCGTTCATCGAGCTCCTCGAACGCGGCGCCCACCAGCAGATCGGCACCGCGGAGACGGCGGACGTCCTGGACCTGGCGTCGCGGACGACGTCCGGCCAGCCGTTCCAGTCCTACTTCTCCGGCAACGTCATCCAGATCTGCCCGGTCGGTGCCCTGACGAGCGCGGCTTACCGCTTCCGGTCGCGGCCGTTCGACCTGGTGTCCTCGCCGAGCGTCTGCGAGCACTGCTCGTCGGGCTGCGCCGAGCGCACCGACTTCCGGCGCGGCAAGGTCCAGCGCAAGCTGGCCGGCGACGACCCCGAGGTCAACGAGGAGTGGATCTGCGACAAGGGCCGCTTCGCCTTCCGCTACACCTCGGCCGACGACCGCATCCGCCGTCCGCTGGTCCGGAACAAGACGACCGGTGAGCTGGAAGAGGCCTCCTGGACCGACGCGCTGCGCACCGCGGCCGCCGGCCTCACCGAGGCCCGCTCGAACGGCGGCGTCGGCGTTCTGCCCGGCGGCCGGCTGACCGTCGAGGACGCCTACGCGTACGCGAAGTTCGCCCGGGTCGCCCTGCACACCAACGACGTCGACTTCCGCGCTCGCCCGCACTCGGCCGAGGAGCTCGCGTTCCTCACCTCGCGGGTCGTGGGCGTGACGGCGGAGTCCGGCGTCACCTTCGGCGAGATCGAGCGGGCCCGCACGGTCCTGTGCGTCGCCTTCGAGCCCGAGGACGAGGCGCCGATCGTGTTCCTGCGGCTGCGCAAGGCGGCCCGCAAGAACCGCACCCGCGTCGTCCACTTGGGACAGTGGACGACCTCGTCGGTGCGCAAGACGTTCGGCGAGCTGCTCGCCTGCGTCCCCGGCCAGGAAGCCGCCGCCATCGACGGCATCGCCAAGCACGCGCCGGACCTCGACGAGGCCCTGCGCGGCGACGGCTCGGTCGTCCTGGTCGGCGAGCGCGCCGCCCAGGTGCCCGGCCTGTTCTCCGCGCTGCAGGACCTGGTGGAGCGCACCGGCGTCCGGCTCGCGTGGATCCCGCGCCGGGCCGGCGACCGCGGCGCGCTGCAGGCCGGCTGCGTCCCGACGCTGCTGCCCGGCGGCCGCCGCGTCACCGACGACGCCGCTCGCGTCGCCGTCGAAAACGCCTGGGGCGTCCCGGTTCCGGCCACGCCGGGCCGCGACACCTCCGGCATCCTCGAGGCCGCTTCCCGCCGCGAGCTCGGCGGCCTGGTCGTCGGCGGTGTCGACCCGTACGACCTGCCGGACCCGGACCTCGCGCTGCGCGCGCTGGACAACGCCGGCTTCGTCGTCAGCCTCGAACTCCGCCACAGCGCGGTGACCGAGCGCGCGGACGTCGTGCTCCCGGTGGCCGCGTCGGACGAGAAGGCGGGCAGCTACCTCAACTGGGAGGGCCGCACCCGCCCGTTCGACGTCACCCTCGAAGGCACCGGCGCCCTGCCGGACTGCCGGGTGCTCGACACCCTCGCCGTCGAGATGGACGCCGACCTGTTCACGCAGACCCCGGCCGCCGCTCGCGGTGACTTCGAGAAGCTCGGCAAGGCCTCGGCGCTGAACTGGGCCCACGTCGCCGTCGAGGTGCCGGCCCCGGTGACGCCGGGCGCGGGCCAGGCGGTCCTGTCGACCTGGCGCCAGCTGATCGACAACGGGTCCCTGCAGGACGGCGAGCCGCACCTCAAGGGCACCCAGCGCACGCCGGTCGCGCGGCTGTCCGCGAAGACCGCGGAAGGCTTGGGCGCCGCGGTGAAGGTGAGCACCGAGCGCGGTGCGATCACGCTGCCGGTGGAGATCGCGGACCTGCCCGACGGCGTCGTGTGGCTGCCGGGCAACTCCGAGGGCTCGGCCGTGTTCAAGACGCTCGGTGCCGGCCACGGCGCCGTGGTGAACCTCGCTGGGGGTGAACAGTGACACCGTTGCTTACCGAAGCGGCCGTGGGCAGTGTGCCGGACGCCGCGACGCGGGCGGCGCTGCTGGCGGACGACCCGTTCTGGCTGATCCTGCTCAAGTGCGTGGTCATCCTGCTGATCGGGCCGATCTTCACGATCTTCCTGATCGTCTGGGAGCGCAAGGCGGTCGGCCGGATGCAGAACCGGCCCGGCCCCAACCGGGTCGGCCCGGGCGGCTACCTGCAGTCCCTGGCGGACGCGATCAAGCTGCCGTTCAAGGAACAGATCATCCCGGACACCGCCGACCGCAAGGTGTACTTCCTCGCGCCGGTCCTGTGCGTGGTGCCCTCGCTGATCGCGCTGTCGGCCATCCCGTTCGGCCCGGTGGTGTCGATCTTCGGCGAGCGGACCGTGCTCCAGCTGCTCGACCTGCCGGTCAGCGCGCTGGTGATCCTGGCCTGCTCCTCGATCGGCGTCTACGGCATCGTGCTCGCCGGCTGGGCGTCCGGCTCGCCGTACCCGCTGCTCGGCGGCATGCGCAGCGCGGCGCAGGTGATCTCCTACGAGATCGCGATGGGTCTCTCGATCGTCGCGGTGATCCTGCAGTCCGGTTCGCTGGACCTGGCCGACATCGTCAGCAAGCAGCAGCCGGCGTGGTTCCTCTACCTGGTCCCGAGCTTCGTGATCTACCTGATCTCGATGGTCGGCGAGACCAACCGCGCCCCGTTCGACCTCCCGGAGGCCGAATCGGAGCTGGTCGGCGGCTTCCACACCGAGTACAGCTCGATGAAGTTCGCGATGTTCTTCCTCGCCGAGTACGTCAACATGGTGATCGTTTCGGCGTTCGCGACGACGCTGTTCCTCGGCGGCTGGATGGCCCCGTGGCCGCTGTCGCTGATCGGGAACAACGTGCTCAACACCGGCTGGTGGCCGGTGCTGTGGTTCTTCGCGAAGATGTTCGTGCTGCTGTTCGGGTTCATCTGGCTGCGCGGCACGCTGCCCCGCCTGCGCTACGACCAGTTCATGCGTCTGGGCTGGAAGGTCCTGGTCCCGCTGAACCTGGTGTGGATCATCATGGTGACCTTCGCGAAGGTCATCGCCTGGAACACCGCGTCGATCATCATCGCCGCGGTCGCCATCTTCATCGTCGTCGCCCTGTTCTTCTACGTCCGCGCGGCGGGCCGCGAAGAGGAGAGCGAGACCGTGCCGGTGACCGGTGGCGGTTTCCCGGTCCCGCCGCTGGACCTCAAGGTCCCGCAGACCACCCCGCGTCAGAAGGCTTTGGCCAAGGCCGAGGCGAAGGCGGCCCGCCGCAAGCCGGCGGCCGTCGGTACCGCAAAGGAAGGAGCGCAAGATGGGGTTTCTTGATCCCGTCAAGGGCTTCGGCGTCACCTTCGGGATGATGTTCAAGAAGGTCGCCACCGAGGAGTACCCCGAGGCCGGCGCTCCCGCCGCCCCGCGGTACCACGGACGGCACCAGCTGAACCGCCACCCGGACGGCCTCGAGAAGTGCGTCGGCTGCGAGCTGTGCGCGTGGGCGTGCCCGGCGGACGCGATCTTCGTCGAGGGCGGTGACAACACCGAGGAGGCCCGGTACTCGCCGGGCGAGCGGTACGGCGCGGACTACCAGATCAACTACCTGCGCTGCATCGGCTGCGGCCTCTGCATCGAGGCGTGCCCGACGCGGTCGCTGACGATGATCAACTTCTACGAGCTGGCCGACGACGACCGCCAGCGGCTGATCTACACGAAGGAAGACCTGCTCGCCCCGCTGCTGCCCGGCATGGAGCAGCCGCCGCACCCGATGCGGCTCGGCGAGAACGAGCAGGACTACTACGTGAACGGTCCGGAGCTGGCTCGTGGGGAGGCTCCGAAGTGATCGCCGCCCTCCTGACCCAGGCCCCGACCGGGGCCGCCGCGGGTGTTTCCGTCGGCGAGGCCATCGCGTTCTGGATCCTCGGCCCGCTCTGCCTGCTCGGCGCGCTCGGCATGATCTTCTCCCGCAACGCCGTCCACTCGGCGTTGTGGCTGGTCCTGACGATGCTGAGCCTGGGCGCGCTGTACATGATCCAGTCGGCGCCGTTCCTGGGCTTCACGCAGATCATCGTCTACACCGGCGCGATCATGATGCTGTTCCTGTTCGTGCTGATGCTGGTCGGCCGTGAGAGCTCCGACTCGGTCGTCGAAGTCCTCCGTGGACAGCGGCTGGCCGCGACGGTGCTCGGCATCGGGATGGCCGCGCTGCTGGCCACCGGGATCTACCGGGCGATGGAGAACGTCACCCCGGCGACGCCGCTCGACTCGGCGACGCCGGCCGGCGGCGGTCCCAAGGGCCTGGGCCGGCTGATCTTCACCGACTACCTGTTCCCGTTCGAGCTGACGTCGGCGCTGCTCATCACCGCCGCGATCGGCGCGATGGTGCTGGCCTTCACCGACCGGCACGCCAAGGGCGGGAAGCGCACCCAGAAGGAACTGGTCGTTGCCCGCTTCCGCGGCGAGCACGACCGGCCCTCGCCGCTGCCCGGCCCGGGTGTCTTCGCCACCGCCAACTCGGTGGCGACGCCGGCGCTGCTCCCGGACGGTTCGGTCGCCCCGGAGTCGCTCTCGGCGATCATCGAGTCCACCTCGGCGATCGAGCTGGCGAAGGAACGCAAGCTCGTCGCGGACGACGTCGAGCACCCGGACGCGCACGCGCTGGTCGGCTCCGAAAGCTCCGATTCCGAGGGGGAGAAGGCATGACCCCGACGTACTACCTGCTGCTGTCGGCGCTGCTGTTCGCGCTCGGCGCGGTCGGCGTGCTGGTGCGGCGCAACGCGATCGTCGTGTTCATGTGCATCGAGCTGATGCTCAACGCCGTGAACCTGTCGTTGGTCACCTTCGCCCGGATCAACGGCGGGCTTGACGGCCAGATCATGGCGTTCTTCGTCATGGTCGTCGCGGCCGCCGAGGTCGTGGTCGGCCTGGCGATCATCATGGCCATCTTCCGCACCCGGCGCTCGGCCTCGGTCGACGACACCAACCTGCTGAAGTACTAGGAGACACCGAGTGACCGCATCATCGTGGCTGCTGGTGGCCCTCCCTGGCCTCGGCGCGCTCATCCTGTTGCTGGCGGGGAAGCGTGCGAAGGCCTGGGGGCATCTGCTCGGCTGTGCCACCGTCACCCTCGCCTTCGTCTACGGGCTGATCCTGTTCTTCACGGCCGACACCGGCACCACGACCGACACCAAGGTGTACTCGTGGATCCCGGTCGGCCAGCTGCAGGTGGACTTCGGGCTGCGGATCGACGCGCTGTCGCTGACGTTCGTACTGCTCATCACCGGCGTCGGCATGCTGATCCACTACTACTCGATCGGCTACATGGCCGACGACGAGGGCCGGTACCGCTTCTTCGCGTACCTCAACCTCTTCGTCGCCTCGATGCTGGTCCTGGTGCTGGGCAACAGCTTCGTGACGCTCTACCTCGGCTGGGAGGGCGTGGGTCTCGCGTCCTACCTGCTCATCGGCTGGTACCAGGGCCGCCCGTCCGCCGCGACCGCGGCGAAGAAGGCGTTCCTGATGAACCGCGTCGGGGACGTCGGGCTCGCGCTGGCGATCTTCATCATGTTCAAGTACGCGGGCTCGACCGGCTACGCGCAGGTTTTCCAGGCGGTCGGCGACGGCAAGTTCTCGCCGGCGGCGATCACCGCGATGGCGATCCTGCTCCTGCTCGGCGCCTGCGGTAAGTCCGGCCAGTTCCCGCTGCAGGCGTGGCTCCCGGACGCGATGGAGGGCCCGACCCCGGTGTCGGCCCTGATCCACGCCGCAACGATGGTGACCGCGGGCGTCTACCTGGTGGCCCGCTCGAAGGACATCTTCAACGCCACCGAAGACGGCCGCTTGATCGTGACGCTGGTCGGCACGGTGACCCTGCTGCTCGGGTGCGTCATCGGCTGCGCGTACGACGACATCAAGAAGGTCCTCGCGTACTCGACGGTCAGCCAGATCGGCTACATGATGCTCGCCGTCGGCCTCGGGCCGATCGCGTACGCGCTGGGCATCATGCACCTGGTGGCGCACGGCTTCTTCAAGGCCGGGCTGTTCCTCGGGGCCGGGTCGGTCATGCACGGCATGAACGACGAGGTCGACATGCGGAAGTTCGGCGGCCTGCGCAAGCACATGCCGATCACCTTCATCACCTTCGGCCTCGGGTACCTGGCCCTGATCGGCATCCCGCCGCTGTCGGGCTTCTTCACCAAGGACGCGATCATCGAAGCGGCGTTCGGCCAGGGCGGCTGGCGCGGCTGGGTGATGGGCGGCGCGGCCCTGCTCGGCGCCGGGCTCACCGCCTTCTACATGACCCGCCTGATGATGATGACGTTCTTCGGCAAGGAGCGCTGGAAGGACCTCAAGAGCACCGACGGCCGCGACTTCCACCCGCACGAGTCCAAGGCAGTCATGTGGGTCCCGATGGCCGTCCTGGCGGTCGGTTCGGTCGGCGCCGGCGCGTTCTTCGCCCTCGGTGACCGCTTCGCCGAGTGGCTGACCCCCTCGGTCGGCGAGCTGGAGGAAGCGCACCACGCGCCGTTCGACGCCTGGGTGATCTCCGTCGCCGCGATCGTGTTCTCCGTGCTGGGCGTGCTGATCGCGTACCTGATCTTCCGGCGCGACGTGCCGGTCGAGCAGCCGCAGCGGGTCTCGTTCGTCACCCGCGCCGCGCGCAAGGACCTGTACGGCAACGCCCTCAACGAGACGCTGGTCGCCCGCCCGGGCACCTGGCTCTCGCGGGCGCTGGTGTTCGTCGACAACCGCGGCGTCGACGGCGCGGTCAACGGCCTCGCCGCCTCCCTCGGCGGCGGCTCCGGCCGGCTGAGGCGGCTCCAGACCGGGTTCGTCCGGTCCTACGCGCTGTCGATGCTGGGCGGCACGTTCCTGCTTCTGGCGGCTCTCCTGCTGGTGAGGTTCTCCTGATGACCTGGTTGCTCATCCTCATCCTGGTGCCGCTCGCCGGCTCCCTGGTGCTGGCGTTCCTCAAGGGGAACGACCGCGCCGCGGTGCTGGCCGCGCTGGCGTTCTCGATCCTCGAGTTCCTGCTGATCATCCCGTTCTGGCTCAGCTACTCGCCTTCGGGCGCGCGGCTGCAGATGACGTCGAGCTTCGACTGGATCCCCAGTTTCGGCGTGCACATCGCGTTCGGCACCGACGGCATCTCGCTGATCATGATCGCGGTGATCGCGCTGCTGGTGCCGATCGTCGTCGGCGGGCTCGGCACGCTGGACAAGCTGCCGGCGGGCCGCAGCGCGGGCGGGTTCCTCTCGCTGATCCTGCTGCAGGAAGCGCTCACGATCGGCGTCTTCGCCGCGACCGACGTCTTCCTGTTCTACGTGCTGTTCGAGATCATGCTGATCCCGATGTACTTCCTCATCGGCGGCTACGGCGGCGCTAACCGGCAGTACGCGGCGGTGAAGTTCTTCCTCTACTCGTTCCTCGGCGGCCTGATCATGCTGGCGTCGGCGATCGGGGCGTACTCGCTGGCGGCGGACAAGCTCGGCAAGGGCACGTTCGACTGGGCCACGCTGGTGACGGTGGTGCGCGACGCGCCGCTGTCCACGCAGATCTGGCTGTTCCTCGGGTTCTTCCTGGCCTTCGCGATCAAGGCGCCGCTGGTGCCGTTCCACACCTGGCTGCCGGACGCGGCGGGGGAGGCACCGATCGGCGTCGCCGTCCTGCTGGTCGGCGTGCTGGACAAGGTCGGCACGTTCGGGTTCCTGCGCTACTGCCTGCCGATGTTCCCGGACGCGAGCAAGACGCTGGCACCGCTGGTGCTGGTGCTCTCGGTGGTCGGCGTCCTTTATGGATCGATCCTCGCCGCGGGCCAGCGGGACATGAAGCGGTTCATCGCCTACGTGTCCATCGCGCACTTCGGCTTCATCTCGCTGGGCATCTTCGCGTTCAACGAGCAGGCGATGGTCGGCTCGGCGACGTACATGCTCAACCACAGCCTCGCGACCGGCATGCTGATCGTGGTGATCGGCCTGGTCATCGCGCGCGGCGGGTCGTCGAAGATCTCGGACTACGGCGGCATGGCGAAGGTGACGCCGCTGCTGGCGGGGCTGTTCCTCCTGGCCGGTCTCTCCACGTTGTCGCTGCCGGGCACCAACTCCTTCGTCTCGGAGTTCCTGGTGCTCATCGGGTCCTATGTGGACCAGCCGGTCTACACGATCCTCGCGACGGTCGGCATGGTCCTCGCCGCGGCGTACGTGCTGTGGCTCTACCAGCGGGTCATGCAGGGCCCGGTCCGCGGTGACGCCCTGATCGGCGTCGGCGGGGGACCGGGCACCGCGATGGCGCCGGAACTGGGTGCGAAGAAGGCGATCACCGACCTGAACGGCCGGGAGATCGCGATCCTCGCCCCGCTGGTCGTGCTGATCCTCGTCCTCGGCTTCTACCCGAAGCCGGTGCTCGACACAGTCACCCCGACGGTGCAGCAGACGCTGTCCGCGGTCCAGGGAGGCAAGTAAACCGTGCTCGACATCCTCCTGACCCAGGCACCGCAGCCGGTGCAGGTGCCGTCGGTCGACTACCCGGCCGTGCTGCCGGTGCTGATCGTCTTCGGCGCGGCGTGCCTGAGCGTGCTGGTCGAGGCGTTCTTCCCGAAGGGCTCGCGGTTCCGCTCGCAGGTGATCCTGAGCCTGCTGGCGATCGTCGGCGCGGGCGTCGCACTGGTCGTCTACGCGACCGGGTCCGCCCCGGCGGGCGGCGTCACGACGTTCAGCCGCGCGATCTCGATCGACCGCCCGGCGCTGTTCCTCTGGGGCACGCTGCTCGCACTGGCCCTCGGCGCGGTGCTGCTGGTTTCGGACCGCGTGGTCGAGCCGGGCGGCGCGCTGGTCGCGCAGGCCGGCATCCGCCCGGGCACGGTCCAGGACCGTGCCCAGACGGCGACGGTCATGCAGACCGAGGTGTTCCCGCTGACGCTGTTCGCCCTCGGCGGCATGATGGCGTTCTGCGCGGCGAACGACCTGCTGACGATGTTCATCGCGCTGGAAGTGCTGTCGCTCCCGCTGTACCTGATGTGCGGCCTCGCCCGCCGTCGCCGGCTGCTCTCGCAGGAGTCGGCGGTCAAGTACTTCCTGCTGGGCGCGTTCTCCTCGGCGTTCTTCCTCTACGGCCTGGCGCTGCTGTACGGCTACGCGAACTCGGTGAAGCTGGGCGACATCGCCGCCGCGGCGGCCGGTTCGGACCGCTCGGACACGCTCCTCTTCGCCGGCCTCGGGCTGCTGGTCGTCGGCCTGCTGTTCAAGGGCTCGGTGGGCCCGTTCCACACGTGGACCCCGGACGTCTACCAGGGCGCCCCGACCCCGGTGACGGCGTTCATGGCGGCGTGCACGAAGGTCGCGGCCTTCGGCGGCATCCTGCGGGTCCTGTCGGTGGCGTTCTCGTCGACCTCGTGGGAGTGGCGCGGGGTCCTGTGGGGCGTGGCGATCATCTCGATGGTGATCGGCGCGGTGCTGGGCCTGACGCAGACGGACGTCAAGCGCATGATCGCGTACTCGTCCATCGCCCACGCGGGCTTCCTGCTGATCGGCGCGATCGCGATGACCCGCGACGGGTTGTCGAGCACGCTGTTCTACCTGCTGGCGTACGGGTTCACTACCCTGGCGGCGTTCGGCGTGATCAGCCTGGTCCGCGATTCTTCGGGCGAGGCAACGCATCTCTCGGCGTGGGCGGGCCTGGCGAAGCGTTCGCCATTGGTGGCGGGCGTGTTCACCTTCCTGCTCTTGGCGTTGGCCGGGATCCCTCTTACTTCCGGTTTCGTCGGGAAGTTCGTGGTGTTCTCGGCGGCGCTGTCGGACGGAATGGCCCCGCTGGTGGTGGTGGCGCTGGTGTTCAGCGCGGTGGCGGCGTTCTTCTACCTCCGCGTGATCGTCCTGATGTACTTCTCCGAGCCGGCCGCCGACGGCCCCTCGGTAACGGTCCCGGGCTTCGGCACGGGCACGGCGATCTTCCTCGGCACGGCGGTGACCCTGGTGCTGGGCCTGGTGCCCGCGTTCGCACTGGGCTGGGCCGGTTCGGGCGGTTTCGCGCTCTGAGTTTCACCCTCCGAAGGCCACCATCAGAACCCCTGATGGTGGCCTTCGTTCTGCGCCCTGGACGGGTTGTCTTTGCTCGGCTTTCCCTTTCGGTGTGCCAAGCTCTTCGGCGTGCCGAGATCGAAACCCAAGCCGCGGGCTCGCGGTCTTGCCGAGGGATTGCGAGCCGAACGCCGGGCGTGCAAGCTCGCCATGGTCGAGGTGGCGGCCAAACTGGGGTGGTCCGAGGCAACGCTGAGCCGCATGGAAACCGGCCTGCGCAACGCTTCGAGCGAAGAAGTCGCCGCACTGCTGGCTGTCTACCAGGTGACTGGTGCCCGGCGGACCAAACTGCTCGAGATGTCACGCGAGGCCGATCGCCCGGCCTGGCTGGAGATGCACTCCGCGGACGTACCTGAGCAGGCCAAGGTTCTTGCGCGGTACGAAGCCGAAGCGGTCCGGATCGTCGAGTCCGCGGTCAACTCGATCCCCGTGCTCCTGCAGACATCGGGATACGCCGGCTCGTTGCCGGGCGTTCCGAACCTCAGGCCGGAGCGCCAGTCGGTGCTCGACCGCAGGTCCGTGCCGATGCTGCTGGCCTACGTCGACGAGGCAGCGCTCCACCGCGTGGTCGGCGGCCCTCGGCTGATGGCGCACCAACTGAGGCAGCTGGCCGCGATGACGGAGCGCGCACAGGTCGAGGCGCGCGTCGTACCGTTCGGCGCCGGGCGCCACCCCGCGGGCTTCGAGCTGCTCGACTTCGCCGACGCCGGCCCGCTGGTGTACGTCGAGCAGCCCGGTTCCGGACTGCTCCTCGACCAGGCTGCCCATGTCGAGCCCTACGTTCGTGCTGTGGCCACGCTGGACTCGGTCGCGCTCGACCCGACGCGGTCGAGGCGGCTGATCGAGCAGCTCGCTGCCCGGTACGAGTCAGTGGTCGAGGCTCGCCCGCAGGTCGGCGACTTTCCGGGCCAGCAAGCCCGGCTCGCCGGGCAGCACGGTGATGTACCGGTTGTCCGGTGAGCCCGTGAGCGTCATGGCGATGCGCCCGGAGTCGACGTCGAGGTAGCTGACCGAATCCCGGGTCATCGTCCGTGGTCCGCCGGGGCTGCGCTTCGCCACGTAGAACTGGCCGACACCGTAGTGGGGCTGACCGAAGATCTTGTCGAGCTGCCGGACGTCGCGGCTTCGTGTCGGACCGTTGTCGTAAATGTCGTCGACTTCTTCTTCCCGCCGGAATTCTTCCTGGGGCAACGAGAACGGCGTGAAGCGCGCCGGGGTGTACTGCGGCAGGTTCGCGATCAGCGCGTCAATTGGGCTGTTGTCCGGCGAAACGGTCTTGAGCCAGACACGTTCGCCCTGGCACCGTGCGGCGACCGCGGACCGCCCCTGGACGGCGACCAGGACACCGCGCTGCTCGTCCATGTCGCGCGCGTAGGCGAAGTACTCGGTCGCCGGACGGTCGAGCAGGTGCAGGATCTCCTCGAATCCGGCCGTGAACCCGTCCCCCTGGGTGAATCCGTACTCGCTCAGTTCCTCGAACGCCGTACGGTTCACCCGGCTCACCGAAGACGGCGGAATGTACCGCAGTCCACCGGCGAAAACCTGATGCGGCTCACCGCATCCTGCTTGTCGCATCGCGGTCAGCAACGTGTCCAGCGAAATTTCAGCTTGGTCGCGCACCACGCGTTTCCTCCCCTTTGGTGTGGTGCTAGCGCTGCGAGCGCTTTTCGCCGATCACGGGTGGCATCGGCTTTTCGATGTCGCCGCCGAAGATGCCCTCCGGATCGGGGTTGCGGAGATAGGCCGCGGCCTTCTTCTCCTTGTCCTCCTCTTTTTTGCCCTGCCCGCCGACGGCGCCCATGGGCATCCCATTGGCACCCCGTCCCCCGGCGGTGCCGGCCGCACCGGGCCGCCCACCGGCAATGCGCTCGCCGGGCACGCCCCGCCCCGAGCCGGAGCCCGCTCCCACCCCGCGTGCGCCCGGTTCGTTCACAACGCCGCTGCCGGTGCCGCGGTAGCCACCACCGCCCGGGCCGGGACCGAACCCACTTCCCGGCCCGAACTCACTTCCTGGCCCGAACGAACCGGACCCACCCGGTCCGAGCGAGTTGATCGGCTGCCCGGTCGGCCCGAACTGGTACCCACTGCCGGCTGCGGGCGGCATGACGGGCTTGGGGACGTAGCTGTTCGCGTGCGTGCCGTCCGAAGCGGCCGGAGCGACGGTTCCCGGAGGGCGGGCGCCGACCTGGTCCTGGTTCTGCCCAGCCGGGTCCTGCCCGGTCTGGTTGCCCCCGGTTCGGTCCTGCCCGGTCTGGTTCTGCCCGGTCTGCGTGCCGGGCCGGAACTGAGTCTGGTCCGGGACGACTGGCTGACGTGTCTGCTGTCCGTCTCGCGTTCGCCACCCGGTATCGGTACCGGTGGTCTTGCCCGTGGGCGGCGGCGTCCCGGTATCCATCGTGATCGGCGCACCGGCGTCGGTCAGCTGGGCGTACTGGGCGGGCATCTGTGTGCCGTTGGCGGTGCTGGCGGAGTGGTAGACGCGGAAGACGTCGATGTTGGCCTGGCTGTCAGCCTGCCAGCCCGCAACCTTGGTCTGGTACGACTTGCCGTCGCCCGTGAACGTGTCGAGAACGTCTTTTGCGGTGATTTCGGGAGGCTGAGCTGCGACCGGCTTCACTGAATTCTTCGCGGTCCCGAAAGCGCCGATCTGGGCTTCGACCGCGGTTTGCGCGTTCCGGAGGTGAATGGCGTCGTCCATCGCGGCCTGCATGAGCGGCGCCGTCGCGTCCGCGGCGGAGTTTCCGGCGCCGCCTTGCCAGCCGCTCATGGTCTTCGCCCGGAGAGCGTTGATCCGCTCGGCCCGTTCGACCATCCGCCGGGTCAGGTAGTTGGAGCTGTCCTGAGCATCGGCGAGAGATTGAGGCCCGACGCCACCGGTGATCTGCTCAAAGATTTGTGCAGCGGTCAGCGGTCCTTCGGCGGCCATCACTTCGCCTTTCGCAGGTTGTTCAGAATTTGTGCTGCCACGTCGTGTGCGGCGGCGCAGGGATCCTTCTTGCCGACGTTCTCCTCTGATAAAGTGACGTCGATATCGACAGTCTGTTCATTGCTTGTTCCGAGTGCAACAGTGCAGTTGCCATGACTTGTTTGATCCCCTGAAGCGTCATATGCAACGACGGGATAACCATCTACTGCTGGCAAAGGTTTAAAGAATGGATACTCTTTACCCTGGGCTTCGTAAACACGAGTGATGCCCCGTTTGTCGACGCTGGTGAATATTACACCGACCCCAGCTTGTGAAACCCTTGGTGAATCCCATCTGCATTGAGGGCCTGCGGCGCCCTTCACTTCGGGTTTGGGTGTGACTCCATCGCCGAGCAGTTCGGTGACTTCGGGGGCAGTTAGAGCATCGCAGGGCGTCAGCTTGAAATGTGCGATGTCGATCGGCTTTTCGACCTTGGGAACTCCTGGACCAGGCACGTTTTCGGGGGAGTCGGTCGAAGTGGGTTGGCTAGGAGTGTTGACAGAAGGCGACGGAGTGCCGTCGTTCTTGGTCGTGCAAGCAGTGAGTATCAGCAAGGATGCGCTGAGCAGTATGAGCATGCGGCGCATTAGAGGCTGCCTCCGGTCTGCTTGACTTCAGTACTGTGGGCGTCTTCGGCCGTGGCGTATTTTCCCAATGCTGCATTGAACTTGTTCGCCATCTCTCGACAAAATCGCTGTCGTTCGAACAGAGTTGTGACCAAAGCTGACCCCGATGCGCGGATCATCTCCGCGTTACCGTCGCTGGCGTACTCCCTTCCCGGGCCACGGGTGCCAGCTATGACGTTCGCCTTTGCAAGGTCGTCGCGGAACTCGTCGGCGAGACTGTTCCAGTCGTTCGCGAGCTGCTCCAGCGTCGCCCTGTCGTACGTGAAGCCAGGGCCGCCCGCACCCACCCCCGCGGGCGCCCCATACCTGCCCGCATGTGGGGTTGTCGGCGTCAGCGGTGCCCGCCGCGTGTTCGGGTCATAGACCGGTGGCTGGCCGTCAGGCATCGTCTTGCACCCCTGTCGGCTCGAACCGACCGGGTGTGGCAGGGCTGAGGCACCCCGAAGCCGTCGTCGTCACTGTTGCTCTCCCCTTGGCTGCAGGGTGCTCCACCCCGGGCACCCTGCGTAGTTCGACGCGTCGGAGATTACCAGGGTTCCCGCCCGTCGGTTCCCCCTTGCAAGAAGATCCGTTCCTTCCGGAATGCCGAGCGGGAACGTAGTGACATTACGTGATAATCAGTTCGGTTGAATTCCCTCGTAAGGGACGCTGTCTGCTGGCCGACGGTTAAATCGATGTGCACACTCTGTGTAATGAGTTCTCTTCGTCAACTCGCCGGTGCCCTTTTGGCATGCCTGCTGGTCTCGTCGGGCTGTGCCGGCGAGACCTCGGAGGCGACGCGTCACGCGCCGTCCTCAGTGCCGTGGCACCCGAAGCGATCTCGGCCGGCGGATCGGGACGAAAAGGTGGTCGATGCCGCACTCGCGGCCCTGGACCTGTGCACGCTGATCGACCTCGGCGTCTACGACCGCCGGAAGGCGCCGGGTAGTGCGCCGGTCGCGCGGCAAGCCAGGGTCTTCGACGGTCGGCGCCAGTGTGAACTCCTGCGAGACGGCTTCGCTTTGATCACTGTTCGTGACGAGCCTCCGGAGACTGCCTCGCTGCGGAACGATGGTGCGATCGTCGATCTGGCCAGTGTGAAGGGCTACCAGACGGAGCGCCGCGTGAATGGTCAGGTCGTCGGTTGCAGCGTGCTCGTTCCGGTCAGCTTCGTCCGCGCGGTGCGGTTCGAAATCGCCTACGGTGCGCGCGAAGACGACGCTCACTGTGAAATCGTGCGGGAATTCGCCACCGCGGGTGCCCGCTCACTCCCGAAAGACCTCGTTTACCCGCCAGGTGGTCAGGACTCCGGCCGGATCGGGGCTTGCGCGAACATGGTCGTCAACACCGACGGACGCGATTGCGACCCCGCCGTCGACGTCGAGGTGCCGGTCGGCGGGGTGGACGCCCTGCTCGATGCGGGAGCGCGCGATCCGAACGTCGAATGCGCGGTGTTCCGGGCAGCCGTCGCGACGGCCTTCGGGAGCGCGTTCGAACCCTTGGCGACGCCCGGCGCCTGCTGGTTCGTCGAACCGCAGCACCGTCTCCAGATCGAAGCCGGTGCGACGGCGTCGGGTGACCAGCCGGGCATTTTCGGTTCTGATCCGAACCTCTGGACCGACCGGCAGATCGTCACCCTTGGCAAGAAGCCGGCGGTGGTCTTCCGCAATCTGGCCGGGAATGAGTACTCCGTTTACGCGTCCCCCTACGGCGACCTCGGGCGTAGGGGGCAGGTGCGGCTTCAGATCAGCGCCGAGCGGGAGCGCGGCATCGACACGGATGGTCAGCCGGCTCTGCCGGCCGAGGTCGCGCTGAAGGCAAAGGCCGTTGTCGCGTCAGTTCTGGAGCACTATTTCGGACCAGGGCGCTGACTCGGCCGAGGGCGAATACCGCATCGAAGTTGCCGACGTCCGATGTTCAGTGAGGTGCCACGGCCGTCCTCTCGGCTGGTCCCCGGCCGTGGCACCGCGCCGCTAAGGCGTCGGAGAACAGGAAGTGTGTCCCAGCACCACCTGGCCGCTGATTCCCGAAGCCGGCAGGAAATCGATGCGCAGCATCGTCAACCCGATGCTTCCGTCGCCGGGCAGGTTCTGGATGTTGAACACCGCGTTCGCCAAAACCGTTCCGTTCGACTTCTTGATCGGCGACACGTACCCGACCGGTACCGGGCTCGGCGGGTTCGCGATGCCCGACATCCCGCCGAACGACCAGTTCGCGCTCGTCTGCGTCTGGGTGGCCGCGCACTTCACCGTGAACGTCGAGAACTTGACGCGCGGGCCGCCCACGCTCACCAGGGCCGAAAGCTCGAAGTTCTTGCCCGTTGCCGTCGACAGGGTGGACGTCGCGTCCGTGTCCGGGTCCGTCACCGTGGTCGTGCAGGACGACGTGCCGCCGCCGAAGGTGATGCCCGTTTTGGTGACCACTGAGGCCGTGGCGCTGGTCGGGCCGTCGATCGAGCAGTGGCCCTGGGTCGGGACCTTGATGGTCGAGCCCGCTTTCGTGAACTCCGCGGAGCCGATGTTGGCCACGCCGGGTTGGGGGCTGGCCTGGGCCGGTGTCGCGGTCGCCGCGAGCCCGGCCAGCAGCAGCGCTCCGGCGAGAGCGGTGGTGGTGCGCATGTCGCTGTCCTCCTTGCCGACCGGGAGAGCCGCCGGTCCTCAAGGCTGAATATCCGCCCGCCGGAGACGTCCGTTGCGCCCGAAATCGCCAACCACCCGTTCGTGGATCATGAACCACCCCCTCCGGTGACCCGGGCCGGTGTCATGTTCGTCACCGTTTCCGCTGGACAGCGGGTAAACGACCGCGCGGGGTAGCCACTACGCTCAAGGGACAACCCGACCGGTGCACGAGTAGAAGCGGAGCCGACGTGTCTGTGCCTTCCCCAGCCCCCGGGGCGGGATCCCTCCCCGCTGCGCCGGGTGGCGCCCTCGAGGACCTGCGGGCGTCGGTCGGCTTGCGCATCGCCGACGAAGCCCTGCTCCGCGCCATCGCCGGCGGGCTGGCCGACGTCGAGAAGCTGCTGCGCGACGTCGTCCGCAGCGACGTCCAGGCCGTCAACGACGCCGCGTCGCACCTGGTCGAGGCGGGGGGCAAACGCTTCCGTCCGCTGTTCACGCTGCTGTCCGCGCAGTTCGGCCCCAAGCAGGACGACCACGTCGTGATCGCCGCCGCCGCGGTCGAGCTGGTGCACCTGGCCACGCTCTACCACGACGACGTCATGGACGAGGCCGACATGCGGCGCGGCGCCGAGAGCGTCAACGCCCGCTGGGACAACACCATCGCCATCCTCACCGGCGACTTCCTCTTCGCGCACGCCTCGCGCCTGGTCGCCGACCTCGGTACGGACGCCGCGCGGATCATCGCCGAGACCTTCGGTGAGCTGGTCACCGGCCAGATGCGCGAGACCGTCGGCCCCGGACCGGGTGACGACGCCGTCGCGCACTACCTCTCCGTGATCGCGCAGAAGACCGGCTCGCTGATCGCCACGTCCGGCCGGTTCGGCGGGATGATGTCCGGCGCCGCCGAGGAGCACATCGAGGCGCTGCGCCGGTTCGGCGACATCATCGGCACCGCGTTCCAGATCTCCGACGACATCATCGACATCGCGTCGCCGTCCGCCGAGCTCGGCAAGGCGCAGGGCACCGACCTGCGCGAAGGCGTCCGGACGCTGCCCATGCTGTACGCGCTGGCCGACCCGGAAACCGACCCGCGGCTGGTCGAGCTGCTGTCCGGCCCGATCGGCGACGACGCCCTCGTCCAGGAGGCGCTGGAGCTGCTGCGGGCCAGTAGCGGACTCGAACGCGCACGCGTCACCCTTTCCGACTACGCTCAGCGCGCGCGAGCCGAGCTCACCGCGTTGCCCGCGTCACCCGCCCGGGACGCTTGCGAGTCGGTCGCCGACTACCTGGTCGCGCGCACGCACTGAACGTAGGGGCAGAGAAAGATGTCCATTTTCGGACAGGTTTGGCTGTGGAGCCTGGCGGCGTTCTTCGTCGGGGTGTTCCTGACCTGGCTGGTGCTCGTGCTGCCGCTCCGCAAGAGCGTCCGCAAGCTCGAGAGCGCCCTGGCCCAGGCCCACGCCGACGCCGCGCGCACGCCCGCGAACGCCGGCGCGGCGGGCACCCAGGTGTTCTCGCGGCCGGAGCCGCGGCCCGAGCCGGAGCCGTCCCGCCAGGAGACCTCCTACCCGGGCACGCTGCTCGCGACGCCGCCGATCCACCGCGACGACGTCCACGACGACATCGACCAGGACTTCGCCGAGCTCGACTCGCAGGTGCCGTCGCGGACGCCGCCGGAGCCCGAGCGCGAGGCGGCTTACGAGCCGGAGCCGGAACCGGAGCCCGCGGACGACGACGACCCGTACCGGACCGCGGCGACGCAGTTCCTGACGCCGGTCCCCGAGGCGGAGCCGGAGCCGGACCCCTACCGTTCCGCCGCGACGGAGTACCTGGTCCAGGACGACGAGCCCGAGCCCGCCACCTCGCGGCTGGAGCAGCAGCTCGACCCGGACTCGACGGCGGGCTCGCTGTTCCAGTCGCCGTCGGGGGAGCACCACGCGCCGGACCCGGACTGGTTCGACCACGAGCCGCCCGCCGAGCGCTCGGCGTTCGAGGAACCGATGGAGCGCACCCGGTACCTCAGCCCGGCCGCCGCTGCCGCGCCGGAGGAAGAGCCGGAGGAGGCCGAGCCGCCGCAGTACGCCTTCGGCGGCGACGAGGCGACCGGCGGCGAGCTGGACGTGCCGCCGGAGACTCCGGCCGAGGCGACGCAGGTGCTGCCGAAGCGGCAGCCGCGTGAGGCGACGGTCCGGGGCGGCTTCGACGCGCCCCAGCCGATCCAGCCGTCGATGCGCACGGTCGAGCGGCGCGAACCCGACCTGTCCGGCGGGCACAGCGGCTCGCTGTTCGAGCCGTCGGTGCAGCCGAACCAGGCGGCGGTTTCCGCGCCCGAGCCGCCGCCCGCGCGGCAGGCGGCCGGAGACGCGGTCCCGCCCGGCCCGTTCGGTCCCGGTTCGGCGATGCCCCGGCCCGGCGGTGGGGCGCCCAGCGACAGCTTCGCGGTGAAGGCGAGCGTCACGGCCTTGCGGTACTGCACCGAGGAATCCGCGCAGTTCCCGAAGATGGTCGCCGAGGTCTGGTTCCGGACCGCCGAGGACGCCGAGCGCGTCGGGTTCCGCCCGCTCACCTGAGCTTGAAAGCCGTGAAGGCCTCCTTACCGGGCAAAAAAGCCGGTAAGGAGGCCTTCACGGCTTTTGGCTAAGCGACGGTCCAGGTGTCCTTGCCGCGCAGGAGGCCCTGCAGGTCGGGCGTGCGGGCCGAGCGGGCCTGCTCGACCTGGGCGCGCGCGCCGTCGTCGTAGGTCGGGCGCTGGACCTGGCGGAGGATGCCCGTCGGGACGTGGTTGAGGCTCTGGTCGCCGAGCCGGGACAGCGCGAACGCGTACGACGTGTCGGCGATCGACGGGTCGTGCACGACGAGGTTGTCCTCGCCGATGTCCGCGACCTTCGCGACGTCCAGCCCGCCCCAGTCGCCGCGCTTGACGCCGAACTCCTGGTTCGGCCCGAAGCGGATCGGCTCGCCCGCGCGCAGCGGGATCAGCCGCGTCGCGGCCTCGTCGGCGTCCTTGAGGACGTCGAACGCGCCGTCGTTGAAGATCGGGCAGTTCTGGTAGATCTCGACCAGCGCCGACCCGCGGTGCTCCGCCGCGGCCTGCAGGACCTCGGTGAGGCCCTTGCGGTCGGAGTCCATCGCCCGGCCCACGAACGACGCTTCCGCGCCGATCGCCAGCGAGAGCGGGTTGAACGGCGTGTCCACCGAACCCATCGGCGTCGACTTGGTGACCATGCCCTGGCCCGACGTCGGCGAGTACTGGCCCTTGGTCAGGCCGTAGATCCGGTTGTTGAACAGCAGGATCTTGATGTTCACGTTGCGGCGCAGCGCGTGGATCAGGTGGTTGCCGCCGATGGACAGCGCGTCGCCGTCGCCGGTGACGACCCACACCGACAGGTCCGGCCGCGTGGTGGCCAGCCCGGTCGCGATCGACGGCGCGCGGCCGTGGATCGAGTGCATGCCGTAGGTGTTGAGGTAGTACGGGAAGCGCGACGAGCAGCCGATGCCCGAGATGAACACGATGTTCTCGCGCTTGAGCCCCAGCGTCGGCAGGAACGACTGGACCGCGTTGAGCACGACGTAGTCGCCGCACCCCGGGCACCAGCGGACTTCCTGGTCCGACTTGTAGTCCTTGGCCTTCTGCGGCTCGTCGGTCGTCGGCACAAGGTCGAGGCCGCCGACGGTCGGGAGCCCGATGTCGATCGCGGTCATTTCGCCGCCTCCGTAGTAACGCCGGTGATGATCTCCGAGAACAGGTTCTGCAGCTCTTCGGCCTTGAACGCCATCCCGGCGACCTTGGTGTGCGAGTGGACGTCCACCAGGTACTTCGCGCGCAGCAGCAGGGACAGCTGCCCCAGGTTCATCTCCGGCACCACGACCTTGTCGTAGCTGCGCAGGATGTCGCCGAGGTTGGCGGGAAGCGGGTTGAGGTGCCGCAGGTGCGCCTGCGCGATCGGCATGCCGAGCTTGCGCACGCGCCGGCAAGCCGCGCCGATCGGGCCGAACGAGCTGCCCCAGCCGAGCGCGAGCACGCGGGCCTTGCCGCCGCTCGGGTCGTCGACGACGAGGTCGGGGACGTCGATGCCGTCGATCTTCGCCTGCCGCAGCCGGACCATCTTGTCGTGGTTGTCCGGGTCGTAGGAGATGTGGCCGGTCCGGTCGGCCTTCTCCAGTCCGCCGATGCGGTGCTGCAGGCCCGGCGTGCCCGGGATCGCCCACGCGCGGGCGAGCGTCTCGGGGTCGCGGACGTACGGCCAGAACTCGCCGGAGTCGTTGTCCGCGTTGGGTTCGGACGCGAACTCGACGCGCAGGTCGGGCAGCGACTCGACGTCCGGGATCAGCCACGGCTCGGAGCCGTTCGCGATCGCGCCGTCGGAGAGCAGCAGCACCGGCGTGCGGTACTTCAGCGCGATGCGGGTGGCCTCGACGGCCGCGTCGAAGCAGTCCGCGGGGGACAGCGGCGCGACGATCGGGACCGGCGACTCGCCGTTGCGGCCGAACATCGCCTGCAGCAGGTCGGCCTGCTCGGTCTTGGTCGGCAGGCCGGTCGACGGGCCGCCGCGCTGGACGTCGATGACGACCAGCGGCAGCTCGACCATCACGCCGAGGCCGACGGCTTCGGACTTCAGCGCGACGCCAGGGCCCGACGTCGAGGTGACGCCGAGCGCGCCTCCGTAGGACGCCCCGAGGGCGGCGCCGATACCGGCGATCTCGTCCTCGGCCTGGAAGGTGATGATGCCGAAGTTCTTGTGCTTGGACAGCTCGTGGAGGATGTCCGACGCCGGCGTGATCGGGTAGGTGCCGAGCAGGATCTGCAGCCCGGCCTGCTGCCCGGCGGCCACGATCCCGTAGGCGAGCGCGGTGTTGCCGGTGATCTGCCGGTAGGTACCCCGCGCCAGCTTGGCCGGGGCGACCTCGAACGTCGTCGCGAACGACTCGGTCGTCTCGCCGTAGTTCCAGCCCGCGCGGAACGCCAGGATGTTCGCCTCGGCGATGTCCGGCTTCTTCGCGAACTTCTCGCGCAGGAACCGCTCGGTGCCCTCGGTGGGCCGGTGGTACATCCAGGACAGCAGGCCGAGCGCGAACATGTTCTTGCAGCGCTCGGCGTCCTTCTTGCCGAGGCCGGTGTCCGCGAGCGCGCCCTGGGTCAGGGTCGACATGGCGACCCGGTGCACCTGGTAGCCCTCGAGCGTGTCGTCGTCGAGCGGGTCGGTCGCGTAGCCGACCTTGACGAGGTTGCGCTTGATGAAGTCGTCGGTGTTCAAGATGATCGTCCCGCCCTGCGGGACGTCGCCGAGATTCGCCTTCAGCGCGGCCGGGTTCATCGCCACCAGGACGTCCGGCCGGTCGCCGGGCGTGAGGATGTCGTAGTCGGCGAAGTGCACCTGGAACGAGGAGACGCCGGGGATGGTGCCCTGCGGGGCGCGGATCTCGGCGGGGAAGTTCGGCATCGTCGACAGGTCGTTGCCGAAGGCGGCGGCTTCGGAGGTGAAGCGGTCACCGGTCAGCTGCATACCGTCACCGGAGTCGCCCGCGAACCGGATGACCACCCGGTCGAGCTTGCTGACCTCGGTCGTCCTGGTCGCGGCGAGCGAGCCGTGACCAGCGCCGTTGCCGTTCGCACTCGTGCTCATGAGTCAGGGAATCCCTCTCTCCCGACGTTGCGGCCGTCGATCGCCCGCCTGGTGTCGCGGCAGGCGGATCACCAGGCACTACCACGAGGTTAGCTCGCGCCCGGCGCCCATGTTTCCGTGCGTCCGGGGTCGCTGGCGACCTCTGTCATGCGCTGTCGGTCCTCTGTGCTGGTCCGACAAATACCTGTAACCGATGGTAACGGTTAACTTAGGGGCCCTGCTGTGATGCGCGTCTCGCGGGGTGGCGTCCACGTAGTGGGATTCAGGAGCGGGACCGGATCCGCGCCCGCATCGCTTCGACCCGCTCGGCGAACTCCGGGGAGGCCAGCGACGCCAGCTGCGGCTCGATCTCGACGTCGACGGCGTCCGCGTGGGCGGCCAGCGAGGAGGTCGTCCGGAGGCTGCGCTTGGTGGCCAGGAGCGCTTCGCGCGGGGCGGCGACCGCCGGGGCGGCGAGCTCGCGGGCGGCGGCGAGGAGGTCGTCGTGCTCGCCGTCGACCACGCGCAGCGCCAGCCCGGCGCGGACCGCGCCTTCGGCGTCGAGCGGCTGCCCGAACAAGGTCATCGCGGCGGCCTGCTGCGGCCCGGCGAGGCGCTGGGTCATCCACGTCATCCCGCCACCCGGGTGCAGCCCGAGCTCGAGGAACCGGGCGACGAACTTCGCCTGCGGCCCGGCGAGCCGCACATCGGCGGCCAGCGCGAGGTTCAGCCCGGCCCCGACGGCCGCCCCACCGACGGCGGCGATGGTCGGCAGCGCACACCGCGCGACGGCGAGGAAACCTTCGTAGATGGCCCGCAGCCCGGCTTCGTCGGCGTGGCTGAGCGCGGAGAGGTCGGCGCCGGCGCAGAAGGCCGGCGGCGTCCCGGTGACGACGACGGCGTGCACGGATTCGTCCCGCTCGGCGGCCTCGACGGCGGCCGCGAGCTGCGCGGAGAGCTCCAGGGTCAGCGCGTTGCGGCTGCCGGGCGCGTCGACGGTGAGGAGGGCGACGCCGCCGGTGTGCTCGCTGACGATGCTGTCGGTCATCTGGCCAGGGTATTAGTGGAGGCATGGGGGAACTGCTGGTGGTGCTGGTGGGCAACCTGCTGACGATGATCGACATGTCCGAGCTGTTCGGCGCCCGCCGCCGCCGGGCCCGGGCCGCGGCCTTCGCGCGTGGAGAGCGGGTGTCGGTGCCGGGCGTACTGCGGTCCGAGGAGCTGACGGAGGGCCGGGAGCGCCGCGGCTGGGTGGCGGTCGGCGAGGGCCCGGCGACGTGGCGGACGCCGGGCGCGGAGCCGGTGCCGTTCGATCCGGGCGAGCTGACGATGCAGGCGGTCGACCAGCAGTCGGTGACTTTTCACGCGGCGGGCGGCCGCACGGAGCTGCGGCTGCACCCGGATGAGGCCTCGCTGGTGCTGCGGGCGCTGGCGGGCTGAGCGACCGGAACTGTCGGTCCCCGCCGATAAGCTGGAAGACGGGGGCCGGAGGCCTCACTCCTCCGGCGTCGGCGGCCGCTCCAACAACCGCGAAAGCACCACGGTCGACACCGTCCGATCCACGATCTCCAACCCCCGCAGCCGCTCCAAAGCGGTCTCCAAATGATGGATGTCCGCCGCCCGCAGATGAACGATCGCGTCCGCCGCGCCTGACACCGTGTACGCCGCCACCACCTCCGGCAAGGGCTCCAACCTCGCCCGGATCCGCGCCGGCGTGATGTTGCCCTGGCACGTGACCTCGACGAACGCCTCCGTGCCCCAGCCCAGCGCCTCCGGGTCGACGACCGCCGTGAAGCCGCGCAGGATGCCCGTCTCCAGCAACCGGTCGACGCGCCGCTTGACCGCCGGGGCGGACAAGCCGACCACCTTGCCGATCTCCGCGTAGCTGCTTCGTGCGTTCGCCACGAGACACGAAACGATTCGCTGGTCGATGGTGTTCACACGCAACATTTAGCACAGATGTGCGCAGCGAACAGCGATTGATTGCGATATTAGGCGCCCCTTACCCTGCAACCATGCAGGCGATGCGCGTACCGACCACCCGTCGATACCTGATGTGCCCGCCGCGCTTCTTCGCGGTGGACTACGTCATCAACCCCTGGATGGACCCGACCCAGCCGGTCAGCGCCGACGTCGCCGTCGCGCAGTGGACCGAGCTGCGCGACACCTACCGCCGCCTCGGCCACACCGTCGAGGAGATCGACGCCCAGCCCGGGCTGCCCGACATGGTCTTCGCCGCCAACTCCGGCACCGTCGTCGACGGCCGGGTGCTCGGCTCGCGGTTCCGCGCGCCGCAGCGGGCCGCCGAGGCCGAGCACTTCCGCCGCTGGTTCGTCGAACACGGCTACCGCGACATCACCATGCCCGAGAAGATCAACGAGGCCGAGGGCGACTTCGCCTGGACGGGCACGCTGCTGCTCGCCGGCACCGGCTTCCGCACCGACCCGGCCGCGCACGCCGAGGCGCAGGAGGTCCTCGGCGTCCCGGTCGTCTCGCTGCACCTGGTCGACCCGCGCTACTACCACCTCGACACGGCGCTGTTCGTGCTCGCGGAAGCCACCGACACGACGCGCGCGCAGATCGTCTACTACCCGGAGGCCTTCTCGGCCGGCTCACGCCGCGTGCTCGAGCGGCTGTTCCCGGACGCCGTGCACGCGACGAAGGAAGACGCCGAATGTTTCGGCCTCAACGGCGTGTCCGATGGCCGCAATGTCGTCCTCCCCGTGGAGGCCACTCGATTGGGTGGTCTGCTTGCGGAGCGTGGTTATGAGCCGGTTTACGTCGACATCTCCGAGCTGCGGAAAGCCGGTGGCGGCCCGAAGTGCTGCACCTTGGAGATTCGCAAGGGGTGAATCCGTCCGGAACCTGTAACTCACCCGTTTGCCACGGCGATTAATCGAAGTAACAAATCGACTACTCGCGGTGGCAGGCGGTGGGAATGGTGGCGGTAGTCCTCGCCGTGCACGGGATCGGCAGGCCGGCTCGCCAGCTCGACCCGGGCGAAGACGAGCGCTGGCTGACCGTCGACCAGTTCGACGACGTGCTCGACGTCGCCGAGCGGGACGACGTCCACCTGACCTTCGACGACGGCAACGAGTCCGACGTCGAGATCGCGCTGCCGAGGCTGGTCGACCGCGGGCTCACGGCGGAGTTCTTCCCGCTGGCCGGCCGCCTCGGGCAGCGCGGCTACCTCGACCGCGACGGCCTGCGCGAGCTCGTGCGCGCCGGGATGGAGATCGGCTCGCACGGCTGGGAGCCGCGCGACTGGCGGCGGCTCGACGACCGCCACGCCCGCCGCGAGCTGACCGACGCGCCGAAGCTCCTCGGTGACCTGTGCGGGAAGCCGGTGCGGCGGTACTCGCTGCCGTTCGGCGCCTACGACAAGCGCGTGCTGGAGCGGCTGCGCCAGGCCGGCGCGACGCGGGTCTACACGAGCGACGGCGGCGCGGTCCGCCGCGACGGCTGGCTGCAGGCGCGCACGGAGCTCCACCACGAGCTCGACGTCGCTTGGCTCGAGGGCGTGCTCGAAGGCGGGTATCGGCGGCCGCACTGGGTGACGCGGCTGTTCCGTCGTGGCTAGCCGCGTTGCCGCTGACCGGAACACGGTCCAGACCAATTTTGGGTGACCGCACCCGGTGAGCAGCCTTTTTCGTCAAATCCGGCCGCATGATGGGAAATTCCCGCACCCGGAGGTCTTGAACCCGGTGCCGCCCGCGGTGCATCCTGGTGCCCCGCCGCCGTAAGGAAAGTTTCCTAACTAAAGGGAGCACCAGGAAATGCGGAAACTGATCCTGCTCGCGACCCTGGCGCTGGCGTCGGCCATGATGCCCGCCACGCTCGCCACCGCCGCGCCGGCCGCACCGGCGGCCCCGGCCACCGTCGAAGCCGGGCCCACCGCGGCCCAGCTGCTGGCCAAGACGACCAGCTGCCACCAGATTTCGAACGGCAAGTACAAGACCGACGAAGACGTTTCGGGCAAGACGGTCGCCGTCTGCGACGCCAACGGCGCCGTGTTCTGGAAAGCCGACATGGACATCGACTGCGACGGCCAGCGCACCACGCAGTGCAACGAGAACACCGACTGCTGCTTCCAGGACGACACCGCGTTCCACCAGTCCGACGGCAAGGCGCTCAACGCCGCGAAGCTGCCCTACATCGTCGTGCCGAGCTCCAGCAGCATCTGGAAGTATACGTCGTCGCAGCTGAAGGGCGGCGGTTCCTGCGCGGTGATCTACAACGGCAAGGTCGAGTACGCCGTCATCGGCGACACTGGCCCGTCGCAGATCATCGGCGAAGCGTCCTACGCGACGGCGAAGGACCTCGGCATCAACCCCGACCCGTCCAACGGCGGCACCGACTCCGGCGTGACGTACATCTGCTTCAAGAACTCGAAAGTCTCGCCGATCGAGAACCACGCCAACGCGGTGAGCAAGGGCGAGAGCCTCGCCAGCACCTTCGTGAACAACAACTGAACCCGCGCATTCCCGGGGCCGGTCCGCGCTCGAGCGGATCGGCCCCGTCGCGCGGTAACCGCTGACCGCCGCGGCCCCGACCGTGTTGATCACCCACGGAAAGGTGCATTCCGGGCTGAATCGAGACACTTTCCCGCGGGTAAACCGTTGCGCCTCACCGCCGTCTCACGCATTACCCCGTTCGCCGCCCTCGCGGTAACGATCCAGGGGTGCCCGCCGACCAAGGGATGGGTCGCGCGGGAAAAGCGGAGGTTTTGGCGTGAAGATCAGTGTCTTCGGGCTCGGTTACGTGGGTTGTGTCTCCGCCGCGTGCCTGGCGGGGCAAGGGCACCGGGTGGTCGGCGTGGACGTCAACCCGGTCAAGATCGATCTCATCGCCGCCGGCAAGGCGCCGGTGGTCGAGGAGCGGATCGGCGAGCTGACCGCCGAAGTCGTCGCGAGCGGCGCGCTGAGAGCCACGACCGACGTCGCGGAAGCTGTCGCCGACAGCGAGATTTCGCTGGTCTGCGTCGGCACGCCGTCGGCGCCGAACGGCAGCCTCTCGACGGTCTACCTCGAGCGCGTCGCCGAGGAAATCGGCGAGGCGATCGCGGCCAAGACCGAGCGGCACACGGTCGTCTTCCGCAGCACGATGCTGCCCGGCACCTGCCTGGACCTGCTGATCCCGATCCTGGAAAAGGCGTCGGGGCGCACGGCGGGCGTCGACTTCGGCGTCGCGGTGAACCCCGAGTTCCTGCGCGAGGGCACCAGCGTCCGCGACTTCTTCGACCCGCCGAAGACGGTGATCGGCGAGATCGACGAAGCCAGCGGCGGCGCCGTCGCGGCGCTGTACGAGGGCCTGCCCGGGCCGGTCTTCCGCGTGCCGATCCCGGTCGCGGAAATGACGAAGTACGCCGACAACTCCTTCCACGGCCTGAAGATCGGCTTCGCGAACGAGCTCGGCTCGATCTGCCGGGCGCTGGGCCTCGACTCGCACCAGGTGATCGACGTCTTCCTCGCCGACACCAAGCTCAACGTCAGCCCGGCCTACCTCAAGCCCGGGTTCGCCTTCGGCGGCTCGTGCCTGCCGAAGGACCTGCGCGGGCTGGTCTACGCCGCGCACCGCGCCGACGTCAACGTGCCGATCCTGTCGCACGTGCTCGCGTCCAACGACGAGCACCTGCAGCGCGCGTTCGACCTGGTCGCGCGCACCGGCAAGCGCAAGGTCGGGCTGTTCGGGCTGTCGTTCAAGCCGGGCACCGACGACCTGCGCGAGTCCCCGCTGGTCGAGCTGGCCGAGAAGCTGCTCGGCAAGGGCTACGACCTCAAGATCTACGACGCGAACGTCAGCCTCTCGCGGCTGATGGGCGCGAACCGCGAATACATCGAGGGCCGGTTGCCGCACCTCGGCCAGCTGCTCGCCGGGTCCGTCGAAGAAGTCATGGACCACGCCGACGTCCTCGTCGTCGGCTGCAAGGACCCGGACGTGCTGGCGGCCCTGCCGCACGGCGGCGACCGGGTGCTCGTCGACCTCGTCCGCCTGCCCGACGCGGCGACGCGTCGCCTTGAAGAGGGATATGCCGGCCTTGCCTGGTAAAGCGCTCATCCTCGTCGAAAACCTCTCCGTTCCCTTCGACCGGCGCGTCTGGCAGGAGTCCACGACCCTGCGCGACGCCGGGTGGGAAGTCCACGTGATCTGCCCGCAGGGCACGAAACGCGACACCGAGGCCGAAGCCGTCGTCGACGACGTCCACATCCACCGCTACCCACTGAAGGCGGCGACCGGCGGCCCGGCCGGCTACCTGCAGGAGTACGGCAGCGCGCTGTGGCACACGCTGCGGCTGGCCCGCAAGGTCGGCCCGGTCGACGTGGTGCACGCCTGCAACCCGCCGGACCTGCTGTACCTGGTCGCGAAGGTGCTGAAGCGCCAAGGCGCGAAGTTCATCTTCGACCAGCACGACCTCTGCCCCGAGCTGTACCTTTCGCGCTTCGACCGCGGGCAGGACCTGCTCTACCGCGGGGTGTGCGCGCTCGAACGCGCCACCTACCGCGCCGCCGACGTCGTCATCTCGACGAACGAGAGCTACAAGCAGGTCGCCCGGATCCGCGGCGGCAAGAAGCCCGAAGACGTCTTCGTGGTGCGCAGCGCCCCGGTCGTCGAGCGGTTCCACGAGGTCCCGGCCGAGCCCGAACTGAAGAAGGGCAAGCCGCACCTGCTGGCCTACCTCGGCGTGATGGGCCCGCAGGACGGCGTCGACTACGCCCTGCGCGCGCTCGCGAAGCTGCGTGACGAGGTCGGGCGCACCGACTGGCACGCGGTGTTCGTCGGCTCCGGCGACGCCTTCGACGACATGGTCGCGCTCTCGGCGAAGCTCGGGCTGGCCAACCAGGTCGAGTTCACCGGCCGGATCTCCGACGAGGACCTCGTCCGCTACCTCTCGACCGCCGACGTCTGCCTGTCGCCGGACCCGCTGAACCCGCTCAACGACGTCTCCACGATGAACAAGGTCATGGAGTACATGGCGATGAGCAAGCCGATCGTCTCGTTCGAGCTGCGCGAGGCGCGCGTCTCGGCCGGCGACGCGGCGGTCTACGCCCCGGCCAACGACGAATCGGCGTTCGCGAAACTCGTCTCCCAGCTGCTCGACGACCCCGAAGAGCGGGTCCGGATGGGCAAGCTCGGGCAGGCCAGGGTCGCCGGCGCGCTCTCGTGGGAGAACTCGGC
Organism: Amycolatopsis lexingtonensis; assembly: GCF_014873755.1. Lineage (NCBI taxonomy): Bacteria > Bacillati > Actinomycetota > Actinomycetes > Pseudonocardiales > Pseudonocardiaceae > Amycolatopsis > Amycolatopsis lexingtonensis. The sequence goes on along the minus strand of NZ_JADBEG010000001.1, from coordinate 6,761,998 downwards.
GAAGAACCTGCTCGCCGCGTATGAGCACGCCGTGAAGTCCTGATCGCCGTTCGGTCAAGAACTCACCGAACGTGTAACCAAAATTCCCGGTCCGACGACGGTTCGGGTAACCGGCCGATCCGACGACCCCGTTCGGCGTACCCGTCTCAGGAATGGAGATACCGCCGTTGACTGAAGACACGGTGCGCCTGGCCCTGATCGGGCAGGTCGTCCGGCGACGATGGCGGCTGCTGGCCGCCCTCGCCCTCTTGGGCGCGGCAGTCGGCGCCGCTGCGTCGTTCCTGCTTTCGCCGGGCTACCAGACGTCGTCGAGCGTGCTGCTGCAAGGACCGCGGCAGGCCGACGAGCTGCTGACCCAGGCCGAGGTCGCGACCAGCTCGGTCGTCCTCGACCGCGCCGCCGCGCAGCTGGCCTGGCACCCCACGGGCGCCGAGCTGAAGAAGCAGGTCAAGACGTCGGTGGCGAACGGCAACGTCGTGACGATCACCGTCTCGGCCGACACCGCCGAGCACGCCCAGCAGCTCGCCGACCAGGTCGCGCAGCAGTTCGTCAAGTACTCCACGCAGCTGGCCAGCAACTCCGCGGACGCGTCGGTGCAGCTGGCCCAGGAGCAGCGCGAGTCGCTGCGCAACCAGGTCAAGCTGACCACCGAGAAGATCAGCGACATCGCCAAGAACGTCGGCGGGGACCTCACCGTCGAAAGCGTCCAGGTCCGCACCCAGCTCGAAGGGCTGCGGACGTCGCTGGAGCAGGCCATCAACGACCTGAACCAGGCCGACCTCGCCACCGGCGTCGGCAACACCGTCGTGATGGGCAGCGCCGAGCGCCCGGACGCGGCGGCCGCGCCGACGCTGACGCAGCTCGCCGTCGGCGGCGCGGTGCTGTTCTTCCTCGCCGGCGTGTTCGGCCACCTGTTCACCGCACGCGCCGACCGGCGGCTGCGCGGCGAACCGCAGATCGCGTCCGCGCTGGGCGCGCCGATCCTCGCCGGCGTCGACGTCACGACGCCGCAGGGCGACCAGCTCCCGGCGACCGGGTTCGCCGGCAAGGTCCGGCGGCTGCTCGGCGGCGACCGGCCGTGGGTGCTTCCCCCGGTGGCGACCTCGGCCGACGAGGTCAACCGGAACATCCGCTACCGGCGGGTGCTGGCCCGGCTGTCCACCGGCCCGGCCGACGTCCTGCTCCTGGTCGGCGACGACGACGAGACCGGCCGCCTGGCTGCGGCGCAGCTCGCCGGGCTGGCCGACCGGCTGTCCGTGCCGCTGCGCGTCTTCGAGTACTCGGCCGGGCGGCCGACCGTGCCGGACGCCGGTCCCGACTCCGGCGTGCTGGTGGTCATCGGGGCGGGCACCCGCACCGCGTGGGAACTCGTCCGGCTCGCCGAGGCCTGCGCCGACGCCGGCCAGGAGATCGTCGGAGCCGTCCTGACCCACCCCGTCCGACCGGCCGAGCCGGAGAAGAAGCCCGAACCCGCGGCGGAAGCCCCCGAGAAAGCCCTGGCAGGTTCGGCGTGACGACTGCTCCCGAAACCCCGGCCGCTCCGCTGGTCGACCTCCAGCGCCTCTTCGTCGCGATCCGCCGCCGCAAGCGCTTCTGGCTCGCCACAGCACTGCTCGGGCTGATCGCCGGCGCGGCGGTCGCGATCGTGCTGCCGGCGCCGCCGACCGCGGTCGCCAAGGTGATCGTCGTCCACCAGGACGACTCGCCGACCGACAGCGGCACGCTCATGCGCACCGACGTCGCCGTGCTGTCGACGACGCAGATCGCCGAAGGCGCGCTGAAGAAGCTGGGCAGCACCGAAGCGCCCGAAGAGTTCATGAAGAACTACGCGGGCCTGGGCCTGACGAACAACGTCCTGCAGATCACCGTCAAGGCCAAGAGCAACGAAGAGGCCGTGGCGCAGGCGGGGGCGCTGGCCGACACGTTCATCGCCGACCACGTCCAGCGCAGCCAGGCCGCGGCGGCCGCGCAGTCCAAGGCCATCCTCGACCAGCGCAAGAACGCCCAGGACGAGCTGGCCAAGGTCGACCAGCAGATCGCCGACGAGACCGGCAAGGGCCGCAACGCGAACGCCAGCACCCTCGAAGGCCTCTACGGCCGCCGGGCCGCGCTCGCCTCGCAGGTGTCCGACTTCGACTCCCGCGCCCAGCAGGCCGGCATCGGCAGCCCGCAGGTCGCCGCGGGCACACAGATCGTCGACGCGCCCCGCGCGCTGCCGAAGGCGTTCCTCAAGACCACCGCGACCAACGCCGGCATCGGGTTCGCGCTCGGCCTGGCCCTCGGGCTCGCGCTCGTCGCGGTCGGCGCGGTGTCGCGCGACCGGCCGGTGCTGCGCCGCGAGATCTCCGCGCACCTCGGCGCGTCCGTGCTCGCCCAGCTGCCGTCGAAGCGGCGCGGCCTGGCCCGGGTGTGGCAGCGCTCGCGGGTGGTGTCCGACCGCGAGCGCGTCGCCACGACGCTGGCCCGCGTGGTCAAGAAGGACCCGCGCGGGGTGTCGGTGCTCGAGCTCGGTGCGCCGAAGGTCGCCGCCGCGCTCGCCCTCGACATCGCCGGACAGCTGGCGGACGGCGCGAGCGTCGTCGACGACCTGCCCGGCGAGGACGTCCGCAAGCTGGCGGCCGAGGCCAAGAGCGACGTCCCGGTGCTCGGCGCCGGTGACGCGGCCGGCGAGCCGGGCGAGCGCCGCATCGGCGTCGGCACGGTCGCCCCCGGCACGGCGTGGACCGACCTGGAACACCTCGGCAAGGAGACCGTGCTCGTCGTCAAGGCCGGGCACGCCAACACGCTCTGGCTGCACACCGTCGCGCGGCAGCTCGCCGACCAGCGCATCCCGATCATCGGCGTGGTGCTGGTCGACCCGGACCCGCGGGACAAGTCCGACGGCACGCTGTGGGACGGCCTGCACACGGCGTTGCGCGGCCGCGCCGGCCACGCGCCCGCCCCGAGCGCCGTCCCGGTCGAGCCGGAAGACCGCCTGGACGAGCTCGCCGCCCGGATCGCCGAGCGGGTCGCCAAGACCGAGCCGCCGACCCGCCGGTTCACCCCGGTCCGGCCGGTGCTCCCGCCCGCGCTCGCCACCCCCCGACCGCCGGCCGCGCCGTTGCCGGCCCCCGGCTCCGTCAGCGTCCCGGACCACTTGGACGCCCCGACCAAGAAGTTCGCCCCGGTCAAGCCCCCGAAGCGGCCGACGCCGTTCAAGCGCGACCACGGCGAGCCCACCCACACGGGCGAACTGAACGCCGGACTCGAGCCAGAAAAGAGCGCGGAGGTCTCCTGACCGCGCCGCAAATGAAGGGGTCCCACTCGAGATGTGCGGCATCGCAGGCACCTACCTCTGGCCGGACGGCGGGCCGCTGACCGACCGGCTGACCAAGACGCTGGCCCACCGCGGGCCGGACGGCTCCGGCCGGTACGACCACGCGGCCGGCGCCGGCTCCGTCCACTTGGGACACCGACGGCTGTCGATCATCGACCTGTCGGAAACCGGCGCCCAGCCGATGGTCCTCGACGGCCTGGCGCTGAGCTACAACGGCGAGCTGTACAACGCGCCGGAGCTGCGGGCCGAGCTGGAAGCCGCCGGCGTGCGGTTCCGCGGCACGTCCGACACCGAGGTGCTGCTGCAGGCGTGGCGGCGCTGGGGCACCGACTGCCTGCCCAAGCTGCGCGGGATGTTCGCCTTCGCGATGTTCGAAGAGGGCACCGGTGAGCTGTTCCTGGTCCGTGACCAGCTGGGCATCAAGCCGCTGTTCTTCGTGCAGCGCGCCGGCGGGGTTGCGTTCGCCTCGGAGCTCAAGGCACTGGCCGGGGAGCTCGGCGGGTCGCTGCAGGTCGACAGCGGGGCGCTGATCGCGTCGCTGCTCTACTACTGGGTGCCGGACAGCCGGTGCGCCTACCAGGGCGCGGAGAAGCTGCAGCCTGGCACGTGGCTGCGCTGCCGCCCGGACGGCCGGGTCGACCGCGGCCGGTTCTGGTCGCTGCGGGAGGTCGCCGAGGAGGGCGCCGCCTTCGACGGCGAGGTCGACCTGCATTCCGTCATCGCGGAATCGACCGCCAAGCACCTGCTCTCCGACGTCCCGGTCGCGACGTTCCTTTCGGGCGGGCTGGACTCCAGCTACCTGACCGCGCTGGCCGCGCGTTCGCAGCCGGGCATTTCGGCCTACACCATCGGGTTCCGCGCCGAGGACGCCAAGTTCGAGGCCATGCCGGACGACCTCAAGTACGCCCGCATCGTGGCCGAGAAGTTCGGCGTCGACCTGCACGAGATCGAGATCGCGCCGCAGGTGCTCGACCTGCTGCCGAAGATGACCTACCACCTCGACGAGCCGATCGGCGACCCGGCGGCGATCAACTCGTTCCTGATCTGCTCGGCCGCGCGCGAGGCCGGCGTCAAGGTGATGCTGTCCGGCATGGGCGCCGACGAGCTGTTCGCCGGCTACCGCAAGCACCTCGCGAACCTGATCGCGTTGCGCTACCACAAGGTGCCGGGCGCGGTCCGGCGTCCGGTCGAGTCCATCGTGGACCGGCTGCCGGTCGCGTCGGCCAAGCGCGGGTACCGGTCGGTGCGGTTCGCGAAGCGGTTCCTGTCCTTCGCGGGCCTGCCGGAGGAGACGGCGTTCCGGCGCAGCTACACGATGTACGACCGCGCGGAGCTGCTCTCCTTGGTCAACCCGGACCTCGCGCCGGTCGTCGACGACGTCCTGACCGAGCACGCGGACACGTACAACGACCAGGCGCTCGACGACTTCGTCAACCGGATGTGCCTGGCCGACTCGCGGATGTTCCTGCCCGGGCTGAACCTGACCTATACCGACCGTTCGACGATGGCGGCGTCCACCGAGGTGCGGACGCCGTTCGTCGACGTCGAGGTGGTTCGCGCTGCCTTCAAGATCCCGGGGAACAAGAAGATCGTCGGCCGCGCCGGCAAGGTCGCGCTGAAGAACGCGGCGCTGAACATCCTGCCCAGCGAGATCGTGCACCGGCCGAAGGGCCTGTTCAGCGCGCCGCTGCGGGCCTGGATGAGCCGCGACCTGGCGCCGCTGGTGCGCGAAGTCGTCAACGAAGGGGTGCTCGTTTCGTCGGGCTTCCTGCAGCGCGAGGCCTTGCAGCGCATGGTCGCCGAGGACGCCGCCGGTCAGGAAGACCGCGGCAAGCACCTCTGGCACGTCTTGACCCTTGAGTACTGGTACCGGAACGCGATGTCTGGAGCGGGAGCGAAGTGAAGCAGGTAGTCCAGAACTACAAGAGCGGGGAACTGGCGCTCCTCGAGGTCCCCGAGCCCGCCTGCAAGCCGGGTGGCGTGCTGGTGCGGACGGTGTACTCGCTGATCTCGACCGGCACCGAGATGATGAAGGTGTCCGAGGCGAGCATGTCGCTGATGGGCAAGGCGAAGGCCCGGCCCGACCAGGTCGCGAAGGTGATGCAGAGCGTCGCCACCAACGGCCTTTCGGCGACCTACCGCAAGGTGACGTCCAAACTGGACTCCTACACCCCGCTCGGCTACTCGCTGTGCGGCGTCGTCGAGCAGGTCGGCGACGGCATCACCGACGTCAAGGTCGGTGACCTGGTGGCCTGCGCGGGCAACGAGCACGCCCTGCACGCCGAGCTGAACTGGGTGCCCAAGAACCTCTACTCGCCGGTGCCCACCGGCGTCGACCCGCGGCACGCGGCGTTCGGCACCGTCGGGTCCATCGCCATGCAGGGCGTCCGCCGTGGCGAACCGCAGATCGGCGACGTGGCCCTGGTCATCGGGCTCGGCCTGATCGGCCAGCTCGTCGTCCAGCTGCTGACGTCGTCCGGCGTGCGGGTCGTGGGTGTGGACCCCGACCCGGAGCGCTGCAAGCTCGCCGAGAGCCTCGGCGCGCTGACCTGCGCGCACCCGGCGTCCGGCATCGTCGACAACGCCGTGGCCGAGCTGACCCACGGCGCGGGCGTCGACCAGACGTACCTGGCGGCCGGCGGCAACACCAACGACCCGGTGGAGCTGGCCGCGAAGCTGTCCCGCGACCGCGGCCGCGTGATCGACATCGGCAAGTGCAAGCTCGACCTGCCGTGGAACGCCTACTACGAGAAGGAACTGGACGTCCGGTTCTCGCGTTCGTACGGGCCGGGCCGCTACGACCCGTCGTACGAGCTCGAAGGCCGCGACTACCCCATCGGCCAGGTCCGCTGGACCGAGCGCCGCAACCTGGAGTGCGTTCTTGACCTGATCGCGCGTGATCGCCTCGACGTCGAGCCGCTGATCACGCACGTCTCGGACTTCTCGTCCGCCGTCGAGACGTACCAGTCGCTGAACGACGGCTCGCTCAAGGCGGTCGCGGTGCTGTTCCGCTACCAGGACGCGGTCGCCCGGACGGAGCCCGTGGTCACGTCCGCGCGGGTAGCGGTGACGTCGTCGTCGGCCGCCGCCCTCCCGGCGGGGCAGCCGGTGCGCCTGGGCTTCATCGGCGCGGGCAACTACGCGTCGTCGATGCTGCTGCCGCACCTGGTCGAGCGCACCGACGTCCAGCTCAAGCACGTCGCGACGACCTCGGCGCTGTCCGGCGCCAACGCCCGCCGCAAGTTCGGCTTCGCGGAGGCGTCCACCGACATCGACAACGTCCTGGGCGACTCCTCGATCGACGCGGTCTTCGTCGTGACGCGGCACAGTTCGCACGCCGAGCTGACGCGCCAGGCGCTGCTGGCGGGGAAGACGGTGTTCGTCGAGAAGCCGCTGGCGTTGTCGGAGCCGGAGTTGCAGAAGGTCCTCGACGCGATCGAGGAGTCCGGCAACGACCGCCTCCAGGTCGGCTTCAACCGCCGCTTCGCCCCACTGCTGCGCGAGGCAATGGACCAGTTCGGCCCCCGAGTCGGCCCGGCGACGGTCCGCTACCTGGTCAACGCGGGCCGCCTCGACCACGGCAGCTGGTACAACCAGACCGACACGGAGGGCTCCCGCTTCGCGGGCGAGGGTGGCCACTTCATCGACACGGTGAGCTGGCTGCTCGACGCCGACCCGGTCTCGGTGTACGCGACCGGAGACCTCCAGGTGACCCTGGGCTACGCGGACGGTTCGACGGCGGTGATCACCTACGCCGAGACGGGCTCATCGGGCTTCCCGAAGGAAACCCTGGACCTGACGGCCGACGGCAAGGTCCTGAAGTTCGACGACTTCGTCCGCGCCTCGGTGTACTCGCGCAAGAAGTGGGCGAGCTCGCGCATCCCGAAGGGCCGCGACAAGGGCCAGGCCGCCGAGGTCGACGCCTTCCTGACGGCCGTGCGCACGGGCGCGCCGATGCCGATTTCGGTGGCGTCCTTGGCCGCGACGACGCTGGCGACACTGGCCGCGCAGTCGAGCGTCGCGAACGCCGCACCGGTGCGGATCGAGCTGCCGCAGAAGGCGGGTGCCCCGGCATGACGCACGCGGCGGGCTGGCGCCCTGACCCGACAGGCATGCCGCGGCTGCGGGCGGTAAGCGCTCGCAAGCTGGCGGGCGTGGCACGGGTCCGGCTGGAGCAGTCTCGGAAGGCGGGTGCGCTGCGATGATGGGTCCCGGCTGGTACCTGCGCCGGCTGTCCCGCATGGGGCCGGCGGAGGTCGTCGGCCGCGCGCGGCATGCCGTCGTCCAGCGGCAGTGGCGGTCGGCCTTGCCGGCGGCGCCGGACTGGCCGTCGCACCCGCGGTTCACCGCGGCGCTGCCGCCGGGCGTGCTGGGCAAGGTGTCCACCGAGGCGGTGTCGCGGCTCCTGGCCACCGCCGACGAGCTGATGGCGGGCCGCGCCGAGTACTTCGGCGTGGTGCGCACGGACATGGTGTCGCCAGACTGGTTCCTCGACCCGAAGACCGGTCGCCGCGCGCCTTCGGACCGGTACGCGTTCGACGTCCCGTACCGGTCGGAGGACGAGGTCGGCGACATCAAGCAGATCTGGGAGCCGTCGCGCCACCAGCACCTGACCGTGCTGGCCGCGGCGTACGCCCTGACCGGCACCCCGGCGTACGCCACGCGCGTGGCCGCCCACCTGCGTTCGTGGTGGGCGGAGAACCCGCCGCTGCAGGGCCCGCACTGGGTGAGCGGCATCGAGCTGGGCATCCGGCTGCTGTCGTGGGTCTGGACGCGCCGCCTCCTCGACGGCTGGGCGGGTGCGCCGGAGCTGTTCGAGGACAACCCGGACTTCCAGCTCCAGCTGTGGCACCACCAGAACTGGCTCGCGACGCTGCGCAGCCACGGCTCGTCGGCCAACAACCACGTGATCGCCGAGGACGCGGGCCTGCTGGCGGCGGCGTGCGCGTTCGGCTGGTTCCCGGAGTCGGCGGCTTGGCGGGCTTCGGCGACGCGTTCGCTCGACGTCCAGCTCGGCCGCAACACGTTCCCCTCCGGGTTGAATGCCGAACTGGCGTCGGAGTACCACGGCCTGGTCCTGGAGCTGGGCCTCGCGGCCGCGCTCGAGGCCGACGCTGCGGGTGCGCCGGTGCCGGACTCGACGTGGGACGTCCTGCTCCGGATGACCGACGCCCTCGCGTCCATTGTGGACAACAAGGTGCACCCCCCTCGCCAAGGCGACGCCGACGACGGCTTCGGCCTGATCGTCGACGGCGCGGAAACGAACCGCTGGGCCTCGCTCCTGGCGTCCGGCGAGGTCCTGTTCGGCCGCCTGGACTGGTGGCCGGCGGTCCCGGGCGACGACGTCCGCACGCCACTCCTGGCGTCGCTGGCCGCGCGCACCCCACGGGCCTCCGGCACTCGCCCCGGCCGCCGCCTGGCCCACCTGCGCGACGCGGGCATGACGATCTTGCGCTCGGGCCGCGTGTGGGCCCGCTGCGACGGCGGCCCCCACGGGTTCCTGTCGATCGCGGCCCACGCCCACGCGGACGCCCTGTCGGTGGAGGTCCGCCACGACGGCGTGGAGATCTTGGCCGACCCGGGCACGTTCTGCTACCACGGCGAGCCCCAGTGGCGGTCGTACTTCCGCTCGACGCTCGGCCACAACACCCTCGAACTGAACGCCCGCGACCAGTCCGTCTCGGGCGGCCCGTTCCTGTGGACCCGGCACGCGGTGACGAAGGTCCTGGACGTCCGCACCCCACCCGACGGCCCCAGCCACTGGTCCGCCGCCCACGACGGCTACGCCCCGGCGGTCCACCGCCGCACGGTCGAGCTGGACGGCGAGGTGCTCACGATCCTCGACGAGGTGCTGGGCGAACCGGGTGCGCCGGGACGGTTGGCGTTCCACCTGGGCCCGGAGGTGACGGTCATGCTCGACGGAACCACGGCCCACCTCCGCTGGCCCGCGCCCGGCGGAGGGGCCGAAGTGCCCGCCACGGCCGGCCAAGGCCAGCCCGGTTCCGCGGCCGATCCGCTCGTCGGCCGGGTGTCCGGTTCGCTCGCCGGTGCCGGTGGGGGAGTGCGGACCGCTGTGCTCGAGTTGCCGCCCGAGCTGTCGTGGAGCGTGCACCGCGGTGAGGTCGACCCGCCGCTCGGCTGGTACTCCGCGGGCTTCGGCCGGAAGGAACCCTCGACCACCCTCGTCGGCTCCGGGACTCCCGGACAGCTCACCACCCTGCTCAGCTTCAGTTAGGACCCGCCCGTGACAGCCCGCCGCCTCCGACTCCGCCGTGCCGCTCCGCTGCTCGGTGTCCTGCTCACGGTCGCGGCGTGCTCGGGCGCGCCGGATACCGACGGGGGGCCGGCCCAGGCCACCGCGGCGCCCAGCGGTTCGGTCGCGGCCGTGTGCGACAAGGAGCCCGCCGGTCCGGCGGCCGCGCCGGCGGGAGCGGTCGTCGTCGACCCGGCGGTGCCGGGTGACCTCGCGGCGAAGACGCGCTCGGCCGGGCCGGGCACGACGTTCTGGCTCAAGCCGGGCAAGCACATCCTCGGCGACGACAAGTACGACCAGGTATCCCCCAAGGACGGCGACGTCTACATCGGCGCACCAGGCGCGATCGTCGACGGCCGCAAGATCAACCAGTACGCCTTCACCGGTCACGCGGTGAACGTCAAGATCACCTACGTGACCGTGCAGGGCTTCGCCGCACCGCACGACGAAGGCGTCGTCAATCACGACTCCGGTGACGGCTGGCTGATCGAGCACTCGACCATCCAGGACAACGACGGCGCCGGCCTGATGGCGGGCGCGCGCCAGCAGGTGCGCGGCAACTGCCTGCGCCGCAACGGCCAGTACGGGATCAACGCCTACTCCGGCGCCACCCCGCTCACCGCGCTCGTCGTGGAGGGCAACGAGATCGCCGGCAACAACACCGGCGACTGGGAGACGAAGATCGACGGCTGCGGCTGCAGCGGCGGGATCAAGTTCTGGGACGTGAACGGCGCCGACGTGCGCGGCAACTGGGTGCACGACAACCACGGCACCGGGCTCTGGGCCGACACGAACAACAACGACTTCCTCATCGAGGGCAACCTCATCGAGAACAACGACGGCGCCGCGCTGATCTACGAGATCAGCTACAACGCCGTCATCCGGGACAACACGATCCGCAAGAACAACTGGGTCGACGGCCGCCGGTACGCCGACCGCGGCGACAACTTCCCGACGCCGACGATCTACATCTCCGAGTCCGGCGGCGAGCCGCGGATCAAGGCGCGCACCGCGAAGATCGAAATCTCCCGCAACTACCTGGAGAACAACTGGTCCGGGATCACGTTGTGGGAGAACGCCGACCGCTTCTGCAACAGCCCGGCCAACACCTCTTCCGGCGACTGCACCCGGCTGGTGCCGAACGTGAAGCAGTGCGCGGCCCCGGCCATCACGACCGGTCCGTTGCTGGCCGACTGCCGCTGGAAGACCCAGCACGTCGACATCCACGACAACAAGTTCGTCCTGGACCCGGCGATCGTCGGCTGCCAGGCCGCGTGCGGCCGGATGGGCCTGCTGTCGAACTTCGGCACCTACCCGGAGTGGTCGCCGTACAAGGGCGAGGCGGTCCAGGAAGCGATCACGTTCAAGCAGGACAACCGCTGGCACGACAACAGCTACACGGGCCCGTGGACGTTCATCGCGTACACGACCGACCGCATCCTCGAGGTCGGCGAGTGGGAAGGCTCGCCGTACTCGCAGGACACCGGGAGCACGTACACCGCACAGGGTGGGGGCTGACATGACGGCGCACACCGCATCGGTTGCGGGCATCCGCGGCGCGGCCGAACCGACGTCCGCGACGCCGAAGTGGGCGGGGCTGGCCTGGGCGCTGCTGATCCTCAACACGCTCGGCTCGACCGGCGCGAAGACGGTCATCCCGCTGCCGCGCTCGGTCAGCCAGCTGGTCACGATGGGCGCGCTGATGACGGCCTTCGTGATCGCGCTGGTGCTGAACAAGCACCTGCGGATCCGCCCGAGCGCCTACCTGCTGCTGCTGACCCTGCTGCTGGTGTCCAGCATCCTCGCCAGCGCCGATCTGAAGGAAGGCGCCGGCGCGCTGTTCCGGTGCTTCCGGCTGACGGTGTTCGTGACCACGCTCTGGCTGCTGACCCGCTGGTGGGACGGTGGCTTCGCCTTCGTCCGCTACCACATCCGCACCTACGCCATCGTGCTCGCGTCCGTGGCGATCGGCCTGGTGATCTCCCCGGGCAACGCGATGCCGGACATCTACGGCGGCCGGCTTTCGGGTGCGATCTGGCCGCTCACCCCGCCGCAGATCGGCCAGTACGCGGCGGTCATCGCCGGGCTCACGCTCCTCCTCTGGTTCGGGCGCCGCACGACGTGGCGCAGCGCGGTGTTCATCGTGGTGCCGGTGGTGGGCCTGCTGATGCTCACGCACACCCGCACGGCGACGCTCGGCCTCGTCGCCGGGCTCTCCGTGGCCTTTCTGTCGATGCTGCTGACCAGCGCCCGCGCGCGGAAGGTGTTCGCCTGGACGGTCGGCGTCGGCGGGGTCGCCGGCGTCGTGCTCGCGGGCGCGCTCCAGACGTGGTTCCTCCGTGGGCAGAGCGCGGACAACTTCTCCAGCCTCACCGGCCGGGCGAAGGTGTGGGACGCCCTGCTGGAGGCCCCGCGGTCGACGGCCGAGTACATCTTCGGCGTGGGGCTGACCGACAAGTCCTACGACGGCCTCCCGATCGACAACAGCTGGCTCGCGGTCTACCACGAGCAGGGCTTCGTCGGGATCGCCCTGGTCGCCGCCTTCCTGCTCACGCTGAGCGTCGTCGCGGTGCTGCGGCCCCCTTCGCTGGCGAGGGCGTGCGCGATCTTCCTGATCACCTATTGCGTCTCGGCCTCCTACACCGAAGCTGGTCTCGGCGACGCGTCGCCGTATCTGCTGCACCTGGCCGTGGCCGCGTCACTGCTGGTTCGCGGGGTGCCACAGTCCGACGAACAAGCATTCATCCCGGCGAAGGGGGCAAGCGCGTGAGGGTGCTCGTGGTGCACAACCGGTACCGGTCCGAGCAGCCGAGCGGCGAGAACAACGTCGTCGACGCCGAAGTCTCGCTGCTGGCCGAGGGCGGTCACGAGGTGTCGCTCTTCGAACGCCGCAGCGACGACATCGCGGCCATGCCGCTGGCCCGCAAGGCGGCGGTGCCGCTGATGGTTCCGTGGAACCCGGCGGTGCGGAAGGAACTCTCCGCCCGGCTGCGCGCGAAGCGCCCGGACGTCGTGCACATCCACAACACGTTCCCGCTGCTGTCGCCGTCGGTGGTCGCCGCCTGCGCGGACGCGGGGGTGCCCGCGGTCGCGACGCTGCACAACTACACGATGGTCTGCCCGCCCGGCACACTCCACCGCGACGGCCGCATCTGCACCGAGTGCGTCGGCGGCTCGCCGTTGCCGGCGGTGAAGCACGGCTGCTACCGCGGTTCGAGCGCGGCCACGCTCCCGATGGCGGCGAGCATGGTCGCGAACCGCCGCCGGTGGTGGACGGGCGTTTCGCGGTTCTTCTGCATTTCGGCGGCGCAACGCGACCTCCTGGTGTCGGCCGGGATGCCCGGCGAGCGGATGGTGGTGAAGCACAACTTCGTCACCGACCCCGGCGTCCGCCGCACCGGCGACGGGACGCACGTCCTGTTCCTCGGCCGGATCACCGAGGAGAAGGGCGTCGGCCTGCTGATGCGGGCCTGGGACCGCCTCGGCGGCGCCCTGGGCGTTCCGCTGGTCATCGCCGGCACGGGCCCGATGCAGGACGAGGTCACGGCCTGGGCGGCCGGACGTTCCGACGTCTCGTACGTGGGTCTCCGCACCAAGGCCGAGTGCCGCGCGCTCACGGCCGACGCGGTGGCGGTGGTGGCCCCGTCGACGTGGCTGGAGGCGTTCGGCCTCGTGGTGGTCGAGGCGATGGCGGCGGGCGTGCCCACGGTCGCGGCCGCCCACGGGGCATTCCCCGAGCTCGTCGAGGACGGCGTCACCGGCCTCCTGCACCAGCCGAACGACGAGGTGTCGCTCGCGGAGCGACTGCGCGAGATCGTCGGTGACCGCAATCGCGAGATGGGCGACGCGGCCCGCGTCCGGTACGAGAAGGACTTCACCCCGGCCGTCGGCCTCGACCGGCTGATCGCCGGGTACAAGGCGGCGATCGAGGCGTGAAGCAGCTGGTCCGGACGGCACCCGCGGTCCTGCCGGCCGCGCTGCGCACCCCGCTCGCGATGTCGGGAGCGCTGGCGACCGCGGTACTCGTCGCGCTCGGCATCCTCCACTTCCACGACTCCGGGTTGACGGGGATCGACGCCGCCGTTTTGCCGTCGCTCGACGGGGTCGAGCCACCGTGGCGGTACGTCGCGCTGGTCATCGACTTCGGCGGCGAACCGGTGGGATCGGTCGTGCTGGTCGCCCTGCTCGCGGGCGTGTGCTTCCTGGCCCGCCGGGCGCGAACGGCCGTGCTGACCGTGCTGGGCGTCCTGGTCACCGTGGCGGTGACGACGGTCCTGAAGCCGATCGTCGGGCGCACCATCCACGGCGAGTTCCTGTCGTACCCGAGCGGGCACACGGCCTTGGCCACGGCGCTCGCGCTGGTCATCGGCCTGCTCCTGGTCGATCGGCTGGGTCTCGGGCGTGCGATCGCGGTGCCGCTGGTCCTCGGCTTGGCGCTGATCGCCGGGATCGCGATGGGCTGGGCCGAGGTGGCCTTGGGGGCGCACTACCCGACGGATGCGGTCGGGGGGTTCTGCGCCGCGCTGGCCGCGGTCCCGGCGACCGGGTGGGTGGTGGACCGCGCCGCCGACCGGCTCTGACGGCGGGCTGTCGGCTCGACGGGTCGGTATCGGCCCGAGGACGGCGTGGGCGGTGGCCTGGGCCGGGCTGACTTGACGAGTTGGTCGCGGTCGCGGGTGGGCATCGCCGATCCGCTTGCCGGTCGGCTGGTGGGCTGGCCTCGGCTGTGGGAGCGAGTGGCTGATCGGTTCCGAGGACGGGCTGCCGGTCGGTCGATCGGCAGCTCGGCGGGCTGGTCGCGGTTGTGACCGGGCGTCGCCGATCCGCTTGCCGGTCGGTCGGCGGGCTGGCCTCGGCTGCGGCAGCGAGTGACCGATCGGCTCGGCCAGCCGGCCGGAGGGAACGGGTTCGTGGACCGCGTTGCCGATTGGTTCGCCGGTGGTGTCGGTCCGCGTGGGGGGCGTTCGTCGGTGGGGTGTCCGACTAGTGAAGGAGACCCTCGTGATCCAAGACCTGATCGCCGCCGAGCGGCGGGAGCTGGCCGACGTGCTGGACGGGCTTTCGCCGGCTGACTGGGAGGCGCCGACCTTGTGCGCCGGCTGGCGGGTGCCCGAGGTCGTCGCGCACGTGACCATGCCGTTCCGGTACTCGACCGGGCGGTTCGTGCGTGAGCTGCTGAAGTCCGGCGGGCGGTTCAACGCCATGGCCGACCGCGTGGGCCGCCGGGACGCGGCCGAGCTGTCCCGCGAAGCGCTGGTCGCGTCTCTCCGTGAAAACGCCGACCACCCGTGGCGGCCGCCGGGCGGCGGGGCGGAAGGCGCCTTGAGCCACGACGTGATCCACGGGCTGGACGTCACGACCGCCCTCGGCCTCGAGCGCCGGGTTCCGGTGGAACGCCTCGAGGTGATCTTCGCGGCGATGAAACCCAAGCAGGTCAAGTACTTCGGAGCCGACCTGGACGGCGTCGCCTTGCGCGCCGACGACCTCGACTGGTCGTACGGCTCCGGCACCCCGCTCGCCGGGGCGGCCCAGGACCTGTTGCTCGTGTTGTGCAATCGGCGGTTGCCCGCCGGGCGTCTTCGAGGGGAGTCGAGCGCGCGCTTCACCACGGTCTGAGTTCCTTTCGCAACTGGTCCATTGTGGACAAATGAGGTGCGCCGAAGTGCAGCGCCTGGAATCCGGCGTCGCGGGCGGCGGTGACGTTTTCTTCGCGGTCGTCGATGAGCAGCACGCGGTCGGGCACCACGTCGAGCCGGCGGCACAGCGTGGCGAAAGCTTCCGGATCGGGCTTGCGCACGCCGATGTCCCCGCTGATGAACCAGTCGGTGACGTACTCGCCGAGCCCGAACTGTTCGCGCAGCAGTTTCGACCATTCGCTGACGTCGTTGCTCAGGCAGGCGAGCCGCACGCCGGTGGGTTCGAGCTCGGCGAGCAGGGCGACCACGCCTTCGGTGAGACGGTGGTTCAGGCAGTACTCCTCGTCCGACGCGCCGGGTACGCCTGCTGTCGCCCAGAAGTCCGCGGAGGACATCTTGCCGAGGCTGCATTCCCGGTACAGCTGGGCGATGTCCGCGCCGTCCAGCACGCAGCCGTGGCTGCGGAGGTAAGGCACGAGCAGGTCCGCGACGTCGTCGGCGCACGAGTAGAGCACGCCCATGGCGTCGAGCACCACGACGTCGATCGCGTCGCGGTCGCGGGCCGGGTGGGCGGAGGTCGAAGGGGCCATGTCTTCGACGGTACCGAACACACGTGCGACCGCCATCGCTTGAACGGGTGAAGCAATCGCTGTCCGAAATTCTCCGTTCGCGACTTTTCCCTTGTGTCACAAGAGAAATCACGGTGATCGGAGCAGGGGGTCAGTGGAAATTGTCGGACCTGGTCGGCAAGCTCGTGATCAGCAGCCGGCGGACCCACCGCCGAACGAAGAGCATTCGTCCTGCGAGTAGGGCTCCGCCCGCCAGCCCGCAGCGTCGACCGTCCTGGAGGTGTCATGCACGACGAAGGCCCACGGCCCGGTGTAGGAGTTGGCGTGCCACCGGTTGCCCTGGTGGAACGTGATGGCCTCCTCGACCACGGTTCCCTTGTAGGGGGACCAATCCGGGAAGGTCCCGTAGTTCGAAAGCAGCGCCATCCGCCCGCACAGGCTCGTGCAGCCGACCCGGCCGGGATCGAACCGGAAGGTGTTCCCGTGGATTTCGACCAGCTGCGACTTCCAGCGGCAGTCGTCGTACGCCGGGGGCTTCTCGATCGTGCCCGCGGCGCACGAAGACTTCTGCGCGACCTCGGTGCAGTAGCCCGAAGACGTGTTCGCCGGGCTGTTGCAGAAGCGGTCGGCGTTCTCCCACACCGTGATCCCGGCCCAGTTGTCCTCGAAGGTGTTCCCGCTGATGTCGATGGCCGAGGTCCGCGCCGGCACGCGTGGTTCACCGCCGGATTCCGACAGGTACACCGTCGCCACCGGGAAGTTGTCGCCGCGGGCGGCGAACGCGCGGCCCTGCACCAGGGTGTTGCCGCGGAACGTGTTGCCGCGCAGCACGAGGTTGTAGCTGGTCTCGTAGAACAGTGCCTCGGCCGCGTTCGCCTCGAACAGGTTGTCCTCGACGAGGAAGTCGTTGTTGTTCGTGTCGGCCCACAGACCGGCGCCGTGGTTGCCGTGGACCCAGTTGCCGCGGACGTCGGCCCCGTTCACGGCCCAGAACTTGGCGCCGCCGCTGCACCCGCAGCCCGGCACCTTGGTCTCCCAGTCGCCGGTGTTGTTGCCGGTGATCTCGTTGTCCTCCAGCACGAGCCCGGTGATGCCGTCGCCGGCCTGGTAGGCGTTGAGCCCGTACTGGCCGTTGTCGCGCAGGCAGGTGTGCCGGACGACCTGGTGCGCCCCGGCCATCAGCCCGGCGCCGGCGTTGCCCTCGATGGTGGTGTTCTCGATGAGCCAGCCGTCGCCGGAGTCGTGGTTGACGACGCCCTGGTCTTGGAGGGCGGCGAACCCGCGGACGGTGAGCCCGCGGATCTCGACGTCACGCGCCCGCTGGGTGAAGGCCGCGCGGTTGACGCCGCGACCATCGACGACCGCGCCCGGTGCGCCGAGGTAGACGTCGCCGTCCTTCGGGGCGACCTGGCCGAACTCGTCCGTGCCGAGGGTGTGGGTGCCGGGGCGGAGCCAGAACGTCGTGCCGGGTGGGTGCGCCGCCGTCTGGGCGGAGAGGTCTCCGTCGACGCCCGGATCGACGGAGACGGCCCCGGAAGGCGCTTCCTCGTGCTCCGCGGGCTGGTGGTCGCACACCGGCCCGACTCCGTCGGCGGCCCGCGCGATCGCCGGGCAGGCCGCGGCGATCACGAGCGAGCAAGCGGCGACGAGAAGCGCACGAGATCTGCCCATGGCAGGAAGCTACGCACGAACGGCCGGGAAAGCAGTCCCCCTCCGGTGTCCTCATCGGACCCAGGGGGTGAATCCGGCCCGTCCGCGCGGGGCCGCGGGTCAGGCGTACTTGCGGAACACGGGCTGCACCGGGCGCCCGCCCATCCACGGCGTCGGGTCCTGGGCGTCGAGCGCCTTCCGGTACACCGTGCAGGCCTGGGAGACCACGTCGATCGTCTTGTCGATGTCGGCTTCGGTGAGCGCGGCACTGACCACGAAGGACGGTCCGAGCACGCCGCCCGAGATCAGCTCGCGCAGGAACAGCGTCCGGTAGGGCTGCGACGGCTTGCCCTGCTCGTCGAGCGTGCCGAAGACGAGGTTGCTGGCGCGGCCGCGGACGACGACGTGGTCCTCGACGCCCATCCCGGCCGCGACCTCGCGGACACCGGCGGCGAGCCGGTCGCCGAGGGTGTGGAGCCTGCCGACGACGTCCTCGTCGCGGTAGACGTCCATCACCGCCATCGCGGCGGCGAGGGAGTGGGTCTCGGCGCCGTGGGTGGTGGACAGCAGGAACACCCGTTCGCGGTCGCTGCGCAGGCCGCCGATCTCCATCAGCTCCCGCTTACCGGCCAGCGCCGAGACGGCGAAGCCGTTGCCGAGGGCCTTGCCGAACGTCGAGAGGTCGGGCGTGACGCCGTAGAGGCCCTGCGCGCCGTGGGCGGACCAGCGGAAGCCGGTGATCATCTCGTCGAAGATCAGCAC
The DNA here is from genome assembly GCF_014873755.1 of Amycolatopsis lexingtonensis. Classification (NCBI taxonomy): domain Bacteria; kingdom Bacillati; phylum Actinomycetota; class Actinomycetes; order Pseudonocardiales; family Pseudonocardiaceae; genus Amycolatopsis; species Amycolatopsis lexingtonensis. The sequence continues at coordinate 6,743,812 of NZ_JADBEG010000001.1, read as the reverse complement.
GACGCCGTACCGGGTGGTCAGGTCGCGCAGGCCTTGCAGGTACCCCGGCGGCGGCTCCACCGCCGCGGCCGCCTCCAGGATCAGGCACGCGATCTCGCCGTCGTGGCGCTGCAGCAGCTCCTCCGTGGCCTGCAGGTCGCCGTACGGGAAGGACACCGTCGACTCGGTCGTCTCGTCCGGGATGCCGGCGTTCATCGGCGTGGTGCCGATGAACCAGTCGTCGGTGGAGAAGAAGGCGTGGTCGGCGCACTTGGCGACGAGCTTGCGGCCGGTGGCGGCGCGGGCCAGCCGGACGGCGGCGGTCGTGGCGTCGGAGCCGTTCTTGGTGAACTTCACCATGTCGGCGGTCGGGACGTTCTCGAGGAACCGCTCGGCCGCTTCGGCCTCGATGATCGACGGGCGGATGAAGTTGCTGCCCTTGTCGAGCTCGCCGCGGACCGCTTCGAGGACCCGCGGGTGGGCGTGGCCGAGGATGACCGCCCGCAGGCCGGAGCCGTACTCGACGTACTCGTTGCCGTCGACGTCCCAGACGTGGCCGCCGCGGCCGTGGGAGATGACCGGAGCCATCCCTTCGGGATACTGGTCCGAGCCCTTGGCGTAGGTGTGTGCACCTCCCGGGATGACCCGGTGCAGCCGCGCGTTCGCCTCCGTGGAGCGGGGCAAGTTCGTTCCCATGGGGGTCACCTCGTTGGTTTCAACGCCTCTCCGAGAGACGGCGCGCGCTCATCCCGGTCACTGACCATTGTGACCGACAGTGGCCACGAAATGTCCAATTCTGGGTCTTTGTACGAAATTGTGATGTCTTCGGACGGGTCGTGGGGTCGATCGATACGATACGACACGTCCGAGACTTCGGTGAGTGACTGGAATCCGTGCGCGCACCCTGCCGGGATGTACACGGAAACCTGCGTCTCACCGGAAAGTTCGAACGTTTTGACATTGCGGAACGTGGGCGAATCCGGTCGGAGATCCACCACGACGTCGAAGATCGCGCCTGACGAACACCGCACCAGCTTCGCCTCGCCGGCCCCGCCGCGCAGGTGCATCCCGCGGACGACTCCCTTGCGGGAGCGGGAAAGACTGTCCTGGGCGAAGCCGTCCGGGTCGATTCCCACGGACGCGACGACTTCGCGGTCGAACGTCCGGCTGAAGAAGCCGCGCTCGTCGGCGTGCGGAGTCGGCTCGAACAGGTACACGCCCTCGATCTCGGGCACCGGAATGGCCTTCATCTCGCACCCCCGAAGAGGGCCGCCGAAAGGGCGGCGAACTGGTCCTTGAGTCGTTGAACGTTGTTCTCGTTCCGTTCCGCCAGGATCTGGCGCAGTTCCGGCGAACGGTTTTCGAGTTCGGTGAACTGCTCGACGAGCCGGTCGAAGTCGACGGTCTTCGCCCGCTGGGTGAAGCCCTCGAGGCCCATCTCCGCCATGAGCACGTCGTTCTTCGGCGCGTACCCGATCGCGACGGTCGGTTTCGCGACCTTCAGGGCGCAGAGCACGTTGTGGTAGCGCGTGGCCACCACGCTGTCCACCGCCGCCATCTCGTGCATCAGCTCGTCCAAGGTCTCCGCCGAGGCCGCCGTGACCAGCGGCGAAGCGGTCTTTTCGAGGATCTCGTCGACGACCTGCCGGTCGATCTGGTCGCCGATGAACAACCGGACCGGTCTGCCCTGGTCAACGAGCCCGGCGACGAAACGGTTCATCGTGTCCACGTAGTGGCGGTAGATGCGGTCGCTGTCGGCGCGGTCGTCGTTGCCGCCGTAGTAGGCCATCACGCCGACCCCGACGGTGCCCGGCGGGCCGTCGGCGGCCGGGGTGGGGAGGGAGAACGCGAGGTCGGGGTAGACCTCGTCGCGGCTGGTGTCGACACCCATGGCGCGCATGGCGTCACGGGAGATGTCGTCCCGGTAGGAGCGGTAGGCGGCCAGGCGGCCGGCCCAGCGGACGAGCGTCCGGGTCGCCCGCGCGCTGATGTGGTTCGCGCCGACGCTGACCAGCGCGACCTTGGTGCCGAAGAGCCGCCCGGTGGCGGAAAGGAGGAAGAGCGAATACGGAAAACCCCACGGACGCAGCGGAAGTGTCGCTTCGAGGACGCCCATGCCGGGCACGATGACGACGTCCTGCTCGCGGACCCAGGCGGCCGTGCGGCCGATGTCGACCAGCTTGCCGAGTCCCTTGAGGACGATCGACCGGAGGCCGGACGCCGTCTCGTACTCGGCCTGGTTCCAGTGCAGGGGCGTGGTGTCGACGCCGTACCGCTCGCGGACGATGTCCGGGCCGCCCACCAGGCCGGTCAGGACGGCGTCCGGGTGTTCGGCGCGCAGGTAGCCGAGCACGGCTTCGAGGGAACCGTCGTTGCCGAGGTTCCCCGAGCCGAGCAGGCCGAAGACGCCGACGCGCGTGGCACGCTTCACGCGAGCCTGCCTTCCCGGCCGGCCACGATCTCGTTGACCGTGGTGACGTCGGAGGCGGTCGGTGCGCGGTCCTCGACGCGTTCGCCGTGGCCGGAGCGCGCCCGGTTCGTCAGCCAGGCGCCGAGGTGCCCGAAGCACTCGCGCTTGTCGGCGGCCGAGATCGGCGCGCGCCGGATGAGGTCCGCGAACCCGTAGACGTACTCGCCGAGCAGGCGGACGGTGGGATTCCGGAGCCGGTTCGCGCGCCGCGGGTCCAGATTCGCGCACCGGCTCCGGATGGTCGGGTTGGCCCGTTCCGCGCGGCCCGGGTGGTCGCGGCGGAAGTAGAGCAGCTCGGGTACCTGGTAGAAGGGGCCGTGCAGGGCCATCTCGGCCGAGTAGGTCCGGTCGGCGTGGTGGTAGCTGTCGAGCGGCTTGACGCGGCGGAGGACGTCGGCGCGGATGACGCCGTAGAAGTCGTCGCCGCCGGGCTCGAACAGGATGCTGCGGAACCGGTCCGGCGCGTGCCGGGAGCCGGTGTCCAACGTGTACTGCAGCGGCTGGACGATGCGGCCGTCGCCGTCGATGATGGCCTGGTCGCAGTGGGCGAGGATGACGTCCGGGCGCTCGTCCAGGGCGTCGACGCACCGCTTGAGCAGGTCGCGGGCGTAGAGGTCGTCGTGCGAGACCCACTTGAAGAGCTCGGTGCGGGAGACGTCGAACACGAAGTTGTGGTTCGGCGTCGCGCCGATGTTCTTCGGCTGGCGGACGTAGCGGATCCGCGAGTCCTTCTCGGCGTAGCGGCGGCAGATCTCGTCCGTGCCGTCCGTGGAGGCGTTGTCCGAGATGACCAGCTCGAAGTCTTCGTAGGTCTGGCCGAGCAGGGCTTCCAGTGACTCGGCGAGGTACTCCTCGCCGTTGTACACCGGGAGGCCGAGGCTCAGCCGCGGGACGGTGGTCATGGAGTCCTCATTCCTTGATGGGCTCTTTGATCGGCTCGAAGACGACGGTGGGCTCGTCGGCCGACGGCGGGACGTAGTCGCGCAGCCCGAGGCGCAACTGCAGCCACCAGACGACGGAGCCGCTGAGCGTCGCGGTCGCGACGCCCCACGCGGACCCGGCCGCACCACCGAGGAAGGCGCCGGCGATGCCGAACGTGACGTAGAACAGGGAGGCGATCAGTTGGGAACGCAGGCTCCGCTTGGCCGCGCCCAGCGCGCGGAGCCCGGCGGCCGCGCCGGTGGCGAAGCTCGCGCCGACCACGGCCAGGGTGACCGGGAGGATCAGCGGGGACGAGGAGTCCCACACCGAGCCCATCACCCAGCGACCGGCGCTGTCGGGCACCAGGAGCAGCAGGCCGAGGCCCCAGCACAGGGCGGCGGCGGCCTGCCCGCCGCCGAGGATCACGCAGAAGTGCTTCAGCCGGTGCGGCGCCCGCTGAAGCACCCGCGCGCCCTCGGCGACGGTGACCAGGGAAAGCCCCATGAGCAGGGCCAGGAACGGGCCGAGGAGCTGTTCGGCACCGCGGACCGCGCCGACGGCGGTGATGCCGGCGATGGCGCCGAGGCCGTACGCGCGCAGCTGGGACGCGCCGCTGTTGCTGACGTTCTCGACCAGGTAGCGGACGCTCAGGTCGCGTTGCCGCCGGAACCAGCCCAGTGCCTCGCGGGGGTGGGGCAGGATCCCGGTCTGGAACCAGCCGTAGCCGGCCGCGACCGCGCCCGAGAGACCCCAGGCGAGCACGAACGCGACCACCGTGTGGACCTGGGCGGCGATGTACAGCGCCGGGAGGAGCGCCACGCCCCACACGCAGTCGTTGACGAACGCCTTCTTGCCCGCCCCGCGGGCGAAGAACGCGAACCGCCAGGCGTCCTGCAGCAGCAGGCCCGGCAGGACGACGGCGAGCGCGACGAACGCGTTGCCGAGCGGGCCGCCCGCGGCCAGCCCGGCGACCAGGCTGACCACCCCGGTCGCGCAGCCGACGCCGATGGCGGTGCCCGAAGCGCTGGCGACCCCCAGGCGCCAGCGGTCCTCGGGCACCGCGCTGAACCGCACCATCAGCGGGTCGGTGGCCAGGCCGCGCGACACGTTCAGCACCACGCCGTAGGTCACCCAGGCGAGGCTGAAGACACCGAACGCGAACGTGCCGAGCGAGCGGGCCACGTACAGCCCGACGGCGAAGTTGGTCAGACTGGACACGGCCTGGTCGCCCAGGCCCCAGCTCAACCGTCCGGCCATCGCGCGCACCGCGCCCGATCGGAGGATCGAGCGCGGTGCACGGCGGTGGTTGGCCACGTCGCTCACTCCTTGACCAGACCGGCGTCGTGCAGGGCGCGGGCGGCGACGTCGACGATGTCGAAGGGCAGCCCGGCACGCTCGGCGATGTCGAGGAGGCTGTGCTCGCCGTCGGAGAGGTTGAGCACCCACAGCATCGCCATCTGCGCCTGCTTGGCGTCGCTGCGGCCGCCGAGCGACTCGTACAGCCCGCGCTTGCCGAGCTGCGGCTCGCCGTACGGGCTGAGGTTGACGTACCGGCGGTTGCGGTCCAGGACGCCGACGGCGTCCCGCAGCGCGCCGAGCGTGTCCTCCATGGCCGCGGGCGAGACGAAACCCGGGTTGTCGGCGGAGGTGTGGTACTCGGGGTAGCCCGCGTACGGCGTCCGCGTCAGGGAGCCGACGCCGAGGTTGAAGCCCGGCGAGCAGAACTGGCGCTCGTCGTAGCCGTACGGCGAGAAGTCGACGACGCGGTGTTCGCGCGAGCGCAGCACGTGCTGCAGGACGCGGTCGATCTCGGCGTCGTCGCGGCGGGACTTCTTGTACGTCAGCGGTCCCGGGTCGCCCGCGCAGGCCAGCACCAGGCCGTGCTTGACCTTGTCGATGCGGTCGGAATTGCGGGCCAGCCAGGTGATCGAGCCGATCGTGCCGGGCATGAACAGGAACCGGTAGGTGTAGTGCGGCTGCGACTGGGCCAGCTGCTGGGCCAGCGAGATCGCCACCGCGATGCCGGCGAGGTTGTCGTTGGCCAGCGACGGGTGGCAGACGTGGCACGACACGATGACCTCGTCGGTGACCCACCCCGGCACGACGTGCTCACCGTAGGTCAGCGAGCCGTCTTCCAGGGTCGAGTCGATGACGACGTCGTACTCGCCGTCGGGCAGCGCGTCGAGCTTCTCCTGTGCGAGGCAGAAACCCCAGGCCGGGGCGTAGTAGCTGGTCCGGTAGGGCACCCACGAAGGCTGGTCCGGCAACGTGTGCAGGTGCTCCCGCAGCTCGCTCAGCGGCATCCGCCGCCGCACCGGGACGCTGTATCCGACGACGTGCAGGTTCAGCTCCTGGAAGTCGATGACGCGTTCACCCGACGGCGCGGCGACGTACGCGTCCCGGATGTTCCACTCCTGCGGGATCGTCCAGTCCAGCACCGCCGTCCCGGTCGGGACCTCGTGCCGTTCCAGCGCGATGTGCTCGCCGATGATGTCCAGGGTCTGCCGCACGCCGTCGCCGGTGATGCTGCGGCAGATCGGGTAGAGCCGTTCGACCAGGGCGTGCAGCTCCGCGCCCGTCCGCAGCTGCGGCCCCGGCATCAGCGTCGCCGCATGGTGTCGTCGACGCGGCCGGCTTCGCCCTCGCTCTTCAGCCAGGCGAGCCGGGTGAACAGCTGCTGGAACGACTCCCGGGTGAGCCCGAACTTCCGGTAGGCCTCGATCAGCTCGACGGCGCCGTCCTTGACCGACCACTCGCAGGTGAAGCCGGGGATGGCGGCGCGGAAGCGCGAGAAGTCGACGCGGTAGGAGCGCGGGTCGGAGCCGGCCTCGCCGGTGATGTTCAGCGTCGAGCCGGGCACGGCCTCGACGACCTCCTGGGCGATCTCGGCGACGGTGACGTTGTTGTCCTCGGTGCCGATGTTGAACGCCTTGTTGTGGACGGCCTCCTTGGGCGCCGTCAGCGCGGCGGTGAAGGCGCGCGCGATGTCCTGGGCGTGCACCAGCGGCCGCCACGGCGTGCCGTCGGAGAGCACCAGCACCTCGCCGGACAGGTGCGCGTGCGCGGTCAGGTTGTTGAGCACGATGTCGCCGCGCAGCCGGGGCGAGTAGCCGAACGCGGTCGCGTTGCGCATGTAGACCGGGGTGAAGTCGTCGTCGGCGAGCTCGTGGACGTCGGCCTCGACGCGCACCTTCGACTCGGCGTACGGCGTCACCGGCTTCAGCGGCGCGTCCTCGTCGACGAGGTTGTCGCCGCCGGCGCCGTACACCGAGCAGGTCGACGCGTAGATGTACCGCTGGACCCCGGCGTCCTTCGCCAGCTTCGCGAGCTTCACCGACGCGTGGTGGTTGATGTCGTAGGTCAGCTCCGGCGCGAGCGAGCCGAGCGGGTCGTTCGACAGCGCGGCCAGGTGGATCACCGCGTCCACCCCGGAGACGTGCTTCGCCTCGACGTCGCGCAGGTCGACGACGTGGCCGGCCGGGTCGGCCGGGACCGGACCGAGCAGGCAGGACTCGAAGAGCCCGGAGTCGAGGCCGACGACCTCGTGGCCGGCGGCGGCGAGCACCGGGGCCATCACCGTCCCCAGGTAGCCCTTGTGCCCCGTCAGCAACACCCGCATCGGATTCAGCCCTTCAGGTCGAGAGTGAGTTTCTTGACGAAGAACGCTTCGGCGTACTTCGCGGCGGCTTCGATGCCGCGGATCCGGGCCAGCCCGAGGAACGCTTCGCGGTCGTACCAGCCGCGGTGCCGCTGCGACGCGTAGTGCTCCTGCAGCAGCCGGACCTTCGATTCGGCGACGTCGTCGTCGAGCGGCTGGTAGACCGAGGGGGCCCCGAGGTCGCCGTCCCACTTGACGATCTCGTACCCCAGCGCCAGGTGGTCGCGGAACGCCGTCGGCACCAGCTTGGCGAGGCTGCGGTGGTCCTGGTGCGCGTCGTCGGTCCGCGGCGCCAGGATGACGTCCGGGTCGGTCCGCCGCCGCAGCTCTTCGAGCGCGTTCTTGGCCTCTTCCCAGTGCGCCGGGAACCGGCCGTCGGGCAGTTTGAGCACCGTGACGTCGACGTCGGCGCCCGGGCAGAACGCGGCCAGCGCCGCCCGCTCCTCGTCCTCGCGGGGCGTGCCGCCGCCGGAGAGGACGAGCGCGTCGACGCGCAGGCCCGGCCGGGACGCGCACAGCGTCAGCAGCGTGCCGCCGGCGCCGATCGCGATGTCGTCGCAGTGCGCGCCGAGCGCGACCACACTGCCGAGCCGTCCCGGCCGCAGGCCGATCACGCGGAGCTCGCGACGGGCCGCTCCCAGAGCGCCCAGGGCTTCTGGCCGCGCGTGTACGCGTCGTCGAGCGCCGCGCGCTCCTTGACCGTGTCGGTCGGCTTCCAGAACCCGCGGTACGGGTAGGCCAGGAGACGGCCGCGCTTGGCCAGCTCACCGCAGCCGTCGGCGACCAGGTCGCCGTTCTCCGGGATGTGGTCGAACACTTCCTGCCGGAGCACGAAGTACCCGCCGTTCTCCCACAGCGGCATTTCGCTGACCGCGGTGATCGAGCCGACCATGCCGCCCTCGTCCATTTCGACGCAGTGGAACGACGACTGCGGCGGCACGACCATCATCGACGCGCCCGCGTCGGTCTTGGAGAACCGCTCGATCATGTCGGGCAGCGGGACGTCGGAAAGGACGTCGGCGTAGTTCGCGAGGAACATTTCGTCGCCGTCGAGGTAGTCGCGCACGCGGCGCAGGCGTTCGCCGATCGGCGACTCGATGCCGGTCTGCACGAAGGTGATCGTCCAGTCGGCGATGTCGGTCGACAGCAGTTCCGCCTGCCCGTTGCGCAGGATGAAGTCGTTGGAAATGGTTTCCTGGTAGTTCAGGAAGAAGTTCTTGATGTGCGCCGCGCCGTAGCCGAGGCACAGGATGAATTCGGTGTGGCCGAAATGCGCGTAGTAGCGCATCACGTGCCAGATGAGCGGTCTCGGACCGACCATCGCCATCGGCTTCGGGACGTCGTCGGCCGCGCCGTTGCGCATCCGCATCCCGTAGCCACCACAGAAGAGAACGACCTTCACGTCACTGCACCTCGACGATTTCCAGGTGGGGGATCGGGAACACGAGCTTTCCGCCCCATTCCCCGATGTAGGAGAGTTGCCCGGTCAGTTCCTCCCGGAGGTTCCAGGGGAGGACGAGCACGTAGTCGGGCCGGTCGGCTTCGATGCGCTCCGGGGGCAGCACCGGGATCCGCGTGCCCGGCGTGAACCGGCCGTGCTTGTACGGGTTGCGATCGACCGTGTACTGCAGCAGGTCCGTCCGGATGCCGCAGTGGTTGAGCAGGGTGTTGCCCTTGCCCGGGGCGCCGTAGCCGACGACGGTCTTCCCGTCGTTGCGCGCCTCGATGAGGAACTTCAGCAGGTCCAGCCGCACGCGGGTGACGCGCTCGGCGAACTCGGTGTATCCGGACAGCTCGTGCAGCCCGGCCGCCTTCTCGCGCTCCAGCACGTCGGTCATCCGCTCGCTGGGCTCGCCCGCCACCTCGGCCGGGCGCGCCCAGAGCCGGATCGACCCGCCGTGCGTCGGCACGAGTTCGACGTCGACCACGGTCAGCCCGCCGGTCGCGAGGGCCCGGCGCGCGGATTCGACCGTGTAGTACTGGAAGTGCTCGTGGTAGATCGTGTCGTACTGGTTCTTTTCGATCAGCGTGAGCAGGTGCTGGACCTCGATGGAGACCCACCCGTCGTCGGCGACCAGGGCGCGGAGGCCCTTGGTGAAGCCGCGGACGTCGGGGATGTGCGCGTAGACGTTGTTCGCGGCGACGAGGTCGGCCGGGCCGTGCTCCTCGCGCACCCGGAGGCCGGTCTCTTCGGAGAGGAACGCGGTCAGGGTGGGCACGCCGGCGTCGCGCGCGGCCTGCCCGACGTTCACCGAGGGTTCCACGCCCAGACACCGGATGCCGTGCCCGACGACGTGCTTGAGCAGGTAGCCGTCGTTGCTCGCGACCTCGACGACGAAGGACTTCTCGCCGAGCCCGAGCCGCTCGACCGCGCCGTCGACGAACCGCTTCGCGTGCTCGACCCACGACGTCGAGAAGGAGGAGAAGTAGGCGTACTCGGTGAAAGTTTCGTCCGGGTCGATCAGCGGGGGGATCTGGGCGAGCCAGCAGTCGGTGCACACCTTCAGGTGGAGCGGGAAGGTGGCTTCCGCCTCGTCGAGCTGTTCGGCGGTCAGGAATCGCTCACACGGGGGAGTCGCGCCGAGGTCGACGACGCTGGCCGTGTTTGTCGAACCGCAGAGTCGACATGTGGTCATCTACCAGGCTCCTTGGCTCGCGGTCGCGATGTGCGCTTAACACGTCGAGCAGGGGTGGATCGCCGTTACAGCGACGCGGGAGCCGCTCGTGGACCGATTCGGAACCGCAACCTGAATGGCCTAATAGTGGTGAACATCACGCATCGTGCCGACTCGTACCCGTAACGTCCAATGTGGACCGGTCATAGGCTGGCCCGATGACTTCGGAGCCGACACCCCGCCTGAACGGGGTCGCGGGCGTGGTGCTCACGATCCGCTTCCTCACCGAGCTCGCCCTGCTGGGCGGCCTCGTCCTGGCCGGCACCCAGCTCGGCACCGGGGTGGCGCTGGCGATCGTCGACGCGGTCCTGCTTCCACTGGTCGCCGCCGCGCTGTGGGGCCTGTTCATCGCCCCGCGCGCCCGCCGCCGGCTCCCGGAACCAGCCCGCTTCCTGGTGGAGTTCGCCCTGTTCGCGGGTACGGGCGTGGTCCTCGTACTGGTGGGGTGGGTGGTCACGGGGATCGCGCTGGCGGTGGCGGGCATCGGCGTCGCCGCGCTGACCCGGGTCTTCGCGAAGGACGGCTGAGGCTTTACCGCTCGATTACTCGTGCCCTGATCGTTAGCGTGACATTGCGGGAGCGGTCAGTCACCGGGGAGGGTGGAGTGGGCACGCTGCGGGAGACACGCTCGGTGAGTGGCACCGCGTTGTGGGCCAATCCGGGCCCGGCCGGAACTGTTCGCAGTGCTGACGCAACCGCCGGCGCGGCAGGTCAGGTCGCTGCGGGATCGATCAGGCTGGTCTAAACCATTGGGACGCGGTGCTTCCGCAGTTCCTCGGGAACTGTCGACGGCATGCCCGCGAATTCAAGAGGGTCCACCGTTCCTCCAAATCTTCCTGCGCCCGTTGGCTGCCCAGACCGCGGACGCTGTCGTCGCCGAGGTGTCGGCTGCGACCGCTGTGCCGCTGACGCTCGTCACCGGGTACGACGACGTGGCCTACGCGGGTGTTCGCGGCGACACCGTCGTGGAGCTGTTCGCCGGGCACGGCTACGACGATGACGACGACATGCCGTTCGGCAGCCACCCGTTCATGGTCCGCTTCCGGAACGGGGGTCGCTCTGAATGACGCAGCACGTGGATCCGGCGAAGGTCCGGGCCGATCTGCGGCGGTACGTCGAGGTGATCGACCTCTTCGTTTCCGGTGCCATCGGCGCTCCCGAGTTCGAGTCGCGTTATCTGGCCCTCGCCAAAGCGGATGAAACGATTCGGGACCAAGCCGCCTACGACGTCCTCCAGCGGCTTTTCGGTGACGTCGACGAATACTTCGACCGCGGACAGGCGCAGGACGCGCTCGCCGAACTGATCCGGTTCTGAAGCAGAACGCGCCGAGGTCCCCGCGCCGCAACGCGGAGGCCTCAGCGAACCCCTCGGCTCAGATCTTTTCCGCGGCCGGGATCACGTCGGTGCCGAACTTCTCCAGCACCGCCGGGTTGTGGACGTGCGGGACCATTCCCAGCGCCACGTCGATGCCCAGCCCGTGCAGGCGCTCCAGCTCCGCCAGCAGCTCGCCGGACTTCGAACCGTCCTCGCCGATGTCGAGGATGTGGTAAACGGTCTTGGTGATCGAGTCGTAGTCGCGGCCCTCGTTCTCGCAGTGCTGCTTGAGGACGTCGAGCTTGTGCTCCAGCTCCGGGCCGTTGAACAGATTGCACTGGTCGGCGTACTTGGCCACCAGCCGCAGCGTCTTCTTTTCGCCCCCGCCACCGATCATGATCGGCGGGCGCGGGTCCGACAGCGCCTGCGGCACGTTCAGCAGCCTCGTCGCGTCGAAGTGCTTGCTCTTGAACGGCTCGTCGCCGTCCGCCCACATCTGCAGCACGTACTGGAGGTTCTCCTCCAGCAGCTCGAAGCGCTCCGCGACCGGCGGGAACGGGAAGCCGAGGCCGCGGGATTCGTCCTCGTTCCAGCCCGCGCCGATGCCGAGGATCGCGCGGCCGCCCGACAGGACGTCCAGGGTCGTGATCGCCTTGGCCAGCAGGCCAGGGTGGCGGTAGAGGACACCCGTGACGACCGTCAGGAGCTTCGCCCGCGAAGTGTGCGCCGCGATGAAGCCGAGGGTCGTGTACGCCTCGAGCATGTCGTTCTCGACGGGGCCGACCCCGCCGATCTGGAAGAAGTGGTCCATCACGGCGATGGAGTCGAAGCCCGCGCTGTCGGCGGTGCGGACGACGGCGGCCAGGTCGGCGCCCCGCGCGGACGCCCCGTTCGGCCAGGTGAAGTCGGGGATCTGCAGTCCGAGTTTCATGCTTTCCGACCGTATACCTGGAGTTGCCCCAGCCGCGGGGTTCAGAAATCGCCGACGACCGAAACCCGCCCGTTCAGGGGATCGGTGACCCACACCGCGCGCGTGCGCTGGTCGACCGCGACGTCGCCGGGGTTCACGCCCAGCGAGAGCTCGCCGGTCAGCGTGCCGGTCGCGCCGTCGACCCGGCTGAGGCCGTTCTGGCCGCCGTTGGTGTACACCGTGTTCGTGCCCTGGTGCACGGCGAGCGCGGAGGATTCGCTGCGCAGCAACACGGTCTTGCGCTCGGTGTGGGTGGCCGCGTCCACAATGGACATGTGGTGGATGCCGGAGTTGGCGACGTACACCGTGCCGCTCGCCGCGTGCACCGCGACCGCCGTCGGCCGCGCCCCGACCTTCACGCTGGCCACGAACTTGCCGCTGTCGATCGAGAACACCTCGACCGAATCCGTCGCCGTGCTGGCGCAGTAGGCCAGCTTGCGGCCGGGGTCGACGGCGATCCCGGCGAGGCTCGGCTTCGGCCCCGGCACGAGGGTCGCCAGCGTGCAGCTGACGCCGTCGAGCACCGCGAGCGAGCCGGTGGCGGCGCTCGCCGCGTAGACGCGGTTGGCCTGCTCGTCCACCGCCAGCGCGGACGCGCCCGTGCCGGCGCCGATCACGCTCACCAGGTCGTGCGTGCGGCCGTCGAGCACCACCACGGTGCCCGACGGCGGGTTCGCGACGTAGATCCGGCCGGCCTTCGGGTCGACGGCGACGTCGCCCGGCTCGCCGCCGACGTGGACCAGCGCGACCACCGAGGCGCTCCTCGGGTCGACCACGGACACCGCGCCAGACTCGGGATCGGCGACGTAGGCGAGCCCGGTGACCGGATTCACCGCCAGGCCGGACGGCGTGCCGCCGACGTCGATCGAGCGGACCTCCTCCGCGCGCGCCACCCCAGGCAGGACCAGGGCCCCGGCACCGGCCGTGACCAGGGCGAACAGGGTCCTCCGGCCTATCGGGCGACCTCGCATCGGCGCCTCCGCTCGTGATCAACTCGCTTCCCGAGCGTAACCCGCGCGATCCTCACGTGAAGGAACTTCGCGTCGCCCGATCGCGTTGTTTCCGATGGGTAACCCACTTCCAGAGCGGACGGAGGCGAGCGCGCGTGCACGGGCACCAGAACGGACTCAAGACGGCGTTGCTGCTCGGCCTGCTGTCGGCGATCATCGTCGCGATCAGCGGGCTCTTCGGGCGCGGCGCCCTGGTCATCGGCCTGTTCATCGCGCTCGGGATGAACGCGTACGCCTACTTCAATTCGGACAAACTGGCGCTGCGCGCGATGCGGGCCCGGCCGGTCTCCGAGGTGGAGCAGCCCGCGATGTACCGGATCGTGCGCGAGCTGGCGCAGGTCGCCCGCCAGCCGATGCCGCAGCTCTACCTGAGCCCGACGGTCGCGCCGAACGCGTTCGCGACCGGCCGCAGCCCGCGGCACGCCGCCGTCTGCTGCACCACCGGCATCCTCGACCTGCTCGACGAGCGCGAGCTGCGGGCCGTGCTCGGGCACGAGCTGTCCCACGTCTACAACCGCGACATCCTGATCTCGTGCGTCGCCGGTGCGCTGGCCAGCGTGATCAGCGTGCTCGCGAACATCGCGCTGTTCTTCGGCGGCAACAACCGCGACGGCAGCCCCCTGGTCAGCCTGATGCTGATCTTCGTCGGGCCGATCGCGGCCGCGGTGATCCGGATGGGCGTGAGCCGGTCGCGGGAGTACCAGGCCGACGCGTCCGGCGCGGAGCTCACCGGCGACCCGCTGGGTCTGGCGTCGGCGTTGCGGAAGCTCGACGCGGGCACGCGGGCGCGCCCGCTGGTCGCCGAGCCGCAGCTGGTGTCGCAGTCGCACCTGATGATCGCGAACCCGTTCCGGCCCGGCGAGGGCCTGAGCAAGCTCTTCTCGACGCACCCGCCGATCGCCGACCGGATCCGGCGGCTCGAGGAAATGGCCCGCCGCGCGCCGGGCGGCTTCTAGGCCGACGCCCCCGCCGCGACGGCGACCGCCTTGACGTAGTCGCCGTAGCCGGACTTCGCCAGCTTCGCGCCCAGCGCGTAGCACTCGTCGGCGTCGATGAAGCCCATCCGCAGCGCGATCTCCTCCAGGCAGGCGATGCGCACGCCGGTGCGGTGCTCCAGCACCTGCACGAACTGGCCGGCTTCGAGCAGCGAGTCGTGCGTGCCGGTGTCGAGCCATGCGAACCCGCGGCTGAGCTCGACCAGTGTGGCCCGGTCCTGCCGCAGGTAGGTCAGGTTGACGTCGGTGATCTCCAGCTCGCCGCGCCGCGACGGCTTCAGCGAGCGCGCGATGCCGACGACGTCGTTGTCGTAGAAGTACAGCCCGGTGATCGCCTTGTTCGAACGCGGCTTCTCGGGCTTTTCTTCGATCGTGCGCAGCTTGCCGTCGGGGCCGACCTCGCCGACGCCGTAGCGCTCGGGGTCCTTCACCGGGTAGCCGAACAGGACGCAGCCGTCGAGCTCGCGCACGGCCTGCTGGAGGCGGCTGGAGAAGCCCTGGCCGTAGAAGATGTTGTCGCCGAGCACCAGCGCCACGTCGTCGTCGCCGATGAAGTCCGCGCCGATCACGAACGCCTCGGCGAGCCCGTTGGGGCTGGGCTGCTCGGCGTAGGAGAACGAGACGCCGAACTGGTCGCCACTGCCCAGCAGCCGCCGGAACATCGGCAGGTCGGTGGGGGTGGAGATGATGAGGATCTCGCGGATCCCGGCCAGCATCAGCACCGAGATCGGGTAGTAGACCATCGGCTTGTCGTAGACCGGCAGCAGCTGCTTCGACACCGCCTGGGTGATCGGGTGCAGGCGGGTCCCGCTGCCTCCGGCCAGCACGATGCCCTTCATGAACTGCCTCCCTCTCTTCGGCCACGACTGCGTCCCCACCCTACGGGCTGGGCCGGCGCGGCCGATCGAGAAGCGCTAGAAGGCCGGTCCTTTGCCGAAGTAGGCCTTGCAGCCCGAGTTGTACTCGGTGGCGATTTCCAGCACGTTCCTGCCGTCGTCGACCGGCAGGAGCGTCGAGGAGTAATTGGGGCAGAAGTTGTTGTAGATGCCGGTGATGTGCACGGGAGCGGGCAGTTCGTACCAGTGACCGGCCCCGAAGTCGTCGTTCGCCAGCAGGACCTGGCCGTTGTTCGGCTGCGGCTTGCCCTTGGCGCTGGTGTAGATCTGCCCGACCATGACGATCCGCACGCCGTTCGGGCCGCCGGGGAAGAGCGTGATCGTCTGCGCGTGCTGGAAGTAGTTGCCGTTGGCGGTGTTCACCCGGGTGCCGGGGTCGGCGGGGTCGCCCCAGTTGGCGCCGTCGGCCGAGATCTTGAAGTACGGGTCGCAGTAGCGGTCGCGGTAGTTGCAGATCTCGTAGGCGAAGTAGTACCGGCCGTCGGGCAGCCGCCGGATGATCGGCATGCCGGGCCGGACGCGGTCGGGCGGGATCGCCATGGTGAGCTGCTTGGTGCCCCAGGTCACGCCGTCGGTCGAGGCGACCCGGTTGAGCACCTGCGCGTACTTCGGCGCCTGCGTCTCGTCGGCGTAGTGGAGCCAGAGCGTGCCGCCGGCGTCGACGGTGAACTCGGGCTCCCAGATGCCGTCGATGTTGTGCGACCGCGCGGCCTCGGACAGGAAGCTCCACGCGCGGCCGCCGTCCTTGCTGGCCCAGATCCGGATCCCGACGCGGCGCTGCGGCCCGGCGTCCTGCCGGTAGGACGCGGCCCACAGCAGCGTGCCCGCGCGGAGCCGGCCGACCCGCTGCGGCAGCTCGTAGACGGTGCCGCAGCACATGCCGTACCGGCCGTCGGGGTCGTGGATCTCGCCGATCTTGTGGAACGTCTCGCCCTCGTCGGTGCTCTCCATCACCGGCGTGAACTTGCCGCCGGCGTCTTCGCTGGTCAGCGTGGCGACGATGCGCCCGCGGCCGATGATCGAGTGCTCGAGCCGGATGAGCCGCGCGTACGAGCCGTAGCCGGGGACGAGCTGTTTGCGTTCGGCCGCGCTCGCGGGGGTGAGCAGCGTCGCGATGAGCGTCAGCGGGAGCACGAAGACGAGAAAACGGCGCATCCTGACCCTCTCCATGCGGTGACCGCGCGATTACAACACGCTGATCGGGTCCGCCGTGGACAGTCACACGGCCCATTCGCGCGTTCGAGGGGTTTGCTGTGCGCCATCGGGTGACCGGTTGCGGCGCGTGACGGTAACGCGGAGGCGCGGTAGGTCGAAAGATCACCGGAGGGGGAACGATGAAACTACGGTTGTTCGGCGTCCTCGTGCTGGCCTTGGCGGCGGGGTGCGCCCCCAGCGTCGGCTACGGGACGATCGAGTCCGCGTCCGGCGTTTCGGTCCCGACGCCGATCACGACCGCGCCCCCGGCGCCGCGCGAGGTGCCGACGGAGACGCACACGGGCAAGGGCAGCGGCGAGTTCGAGACCAGCTGGCCGGCCGACCAGATGGGGTTCTTCACGTTCGACTGCCCGAAGTGCACCTCGAACGTGATCATCGACTCGGACGGCGGCGAGCACGGCCTGGTCAACGCGATCGGCGCGTACAAGGGCACGACGTGGCTGAACACGTACGAGGACCGCCCGACAAAGCGGGTGACGGTGCACGCGAACGCGCCGTGGACGGCGACGATTTCGGACTTCCGGAGCCTGCCGACGACGGCGCCGGGCCAGGAGTCGAAGGGCAAGGGCGAGGCGGTACTCCGGCTGCCGGCGGGGGTGACTCGGGTGCGGTTCGCGGCGAAGACGCGGGGGAACATCGCGCTGTGGATCCACGCGGGGGAGTTCCGGGATCTGCTGCTGAACCAGATCGGGGATGTGCAGGTGGAGCGGGATGTTCGGGGGCCGGGGTTTTTGAAGGTGGATGGGTATGAGGCGAGCTGGACGTTGACGCCGTCCTGAGCGGGCACCCGGTCAGCCGGGTGCCCGCGGTGACGTCAGCGGTAGTTCGTGAACTGCGTCCTGCCTTGAGTGATGCCGTGGTGCGGGGCTCTGAGCTGCGGGTTTGTGCCTGTTGGCGGTCGTCGTCTGTCGTCGCTGGTTGGTGTCATCTGTACCGGATTTGTACCCAGGTTGTTGTCGACCGTGCCGTGCGCTTCCAAGCGTGCGCCGATGTCGTTATTGGACGTGTAACAGCGCCGCTTGCCCAGGCGATCTTTCTGTGAGCAACGTTGGCGGAGGATCGAATGGACGAGGAAGTCCGAGCTGTCGAGCAGTTCGCTGCGCACATCAAGAGTTCGCGCACTCTGCCGGTCCTGTTTGTTGGCTCCGGAATATCTCGTCGATACTTGGGCTTGCCTGACTGGCGCGGGTTACTAAGTCACTTCTCGGCGACGATGGGCAAGCCGATCACCTACTATGAGGGGAAGAGTCAGACTGGGCTTCCCGGTGTGGCCACCGAGATCGCTCGTGATCTCTATGAGTTGTGGTGGACGGACGATGTCTACGCGGATTCTCGTGCCCAAAATGAGCATCTAGTTCAGCATTTTAGCGACCCTTTGAAGATTGAAATATCTCGCTACATCGAGGGCTTCGATTCTCCGAGCTTGCCCTCGGAGTTGCTGGCTGAGATGGAGTCGCTGGCAAGGGTTAATGCCCATGCAGTTTTGACAACGAACTGGGATCATCTTTTGGAAAAGAGCTTCCCGAGTTATCATACTTTTGTAGGGCAAGAGTCGGTTCTTTTTGCTGAAACTCAGGGGATCGGCGAGATTTATAAGATCCATGGGAGCATGGAAGAGCCTAGCTCTTTAGTTCTAACCCATGAAGACTACGTAGAGTACGAGGCTCGAAATCCCTATCTTCTGGCCAAGGTTCTTACCTTCTTTGTTGAGAACCCGATCGTCTTCCTGGGGTACAGCTTAACTGATAGTCATATCCAAGAGTTGCTGGGTAAGCTGCTGGATTGCATCTCGGTGGCAAACATCGAGCGTCTGAATGAGCGTCTTATATTCATTCGTCGACCGAGTTCGGCTACTCCCCCTGGGTATCGCATGGCGCCCATGCTGCTGCGCGGACACAACATCAACGTGATCGAATGTGTCGCAGACGACTTTACTCCCTTTTTTACGGTGATGGCTGAATTGCCGCGACGATTCCCACTGAAGATGTTGCGACAGCTCAAACAAGAGGTGTACGAGCTTGCGTTCACGGAGCCTCCGGCTGGCCGGATTCATGTCCTCGACATTGACGACCAGACGCGGCTGGACGACGTAGATGTCGTTGTAGGTGTCGGCACTCGGGCTGCGCTTTCCGAAAAGGGCTACGTCGGCTTCTCGCGCAGAGATTTTACGATTGCGATGCTCAAGCGGGAAGAGAACCATCCCGCAGAGAAGCTGATTGAGCATGTGCTACCCGTGGCCTTTAAGTCGCCTATCAAGTGGGCGCCGATATTCTACCCGCTTTACCTTTATGCGGTTTCTCATGGTGGCGAGTTGAGGGATACCTCTGACTTGCCTCAGCGTGCGCAGCAACTTATGGAAATGGCTGACATTCCCCCGTATTTCCCGAACTCCGACTCTAAGGGTGTTCCCTTTGTGGAGTATGCAAAGAGAAGTGCGCCCGAGATTCTATCTTTCGGCTTGGGTTGCACATTCGATTCCGTCGAGGATGTTGAAGCTCTCAGGTTGTTCCTTTTGGATTTATTCGTTAATAAGCCTGGACTGATAGACACGAGTGCCTACAAGCTTGCGTGTAAGTATGACCGACTTGAATATGGTGCGAAGCTGAGTGATTTCAATGGCGAGGGCTAGCGGTCATCCCGTCGCCTGATGGCGTCTTTATCGCGGTGAACCGGGGCCGCAACCCACCGCGACGCCGCCGGCGAATTTGTCAAGCTTGCGGCCCCGGTTCACCGCGATAGCCATCGAGTCAGGCGGCGGGATGACCGCTTGGTGACGGCCCCACAAGCCCTGTCCGCTGACGAGCTTGGCCATCCCGGAGCCTGCCGTCCGGCGAGGACATCTCTTCTCGGATCCGCGGCTTACCTCGTCCATCGGCCCGCTCGCCCCGGCCGACTCGCGGGGGACCGGCCGCCAGGCCGCACGCCCCCGCGAGGGCTTGGCCGGGGCATAGAGCTGGGGCCGAGCGGCCCCGGAGGGGCCGCCTTGATCCTGTAGAGAAAGTTCTCACCAAGCCTCCGCCTCACGGGCAGCGGCTCGACCGAGGACAGCCCGAAGCGCTGCGGCGTCGCTAGCAAGTTGCGAGGGGTCGATCTGGGACTCGTCGCCACTCTGAGGCAGCAGCGGGAACGGCCTCCCCGGAGCAGGGTCCTCGACGAAACGCGGCACTAGGTGCGTGTGGAGATGCGGGACGGTGTTCCCCAGCGTCTCGTAGTTCATCTTCAGCGGCCGGTAGAACGTGGCTAGCGCCTTCGCCACCGTCAACGTCGCCTTCCAGTACCCCTGCGCCTCCGACTCGCTCAGCTCGAACGGCTCGACGACGTGACGCCCCCGCCAGATCACGAGCGTGTAGCCGCGCTGGATGTCGGCTCGCTGGAGCACGGCGTCCACATCGGCCGTCTCGAAGATCCGGATGCCGTAGGCGTCCTCGTCCAAGCGCTTCGACTCGCACATCTCACAGGCTTGGCCGCTGATCCGATCAGCCCAGTTGCCCGGCCACTCGCTCGTCATGGCTGAATGTCGCCTTCGTTCCACTCGTAGATGAACTCGTGCTTGTCGCCCGCGTAGACGTCGTGAGCGGCCTGCAACGGTCTGCCGTCCTTGTCGTAGTCGACGTCCCACATGTGCATCACTGGCACGCCGGCGTGGAGGTTGAGCAACTCCGTCTCCTCTGGGGTCGGCATGAGGGCGCTGAACACCTCGACCCCTCGGAAGAACGCGTGCCCGAGCGCCTCGATCAGCTCGTCGGGCCCCTCCGGCAGCGCTTCGGGAGACTCAAGGCGAGTGTCCGCCGCAAGCCACAGCGGGTAGTAGCTCGCGGAGACCACGACCGGCTCTTCGTCGAGGAACTGCAAGCGACGGCGCACGACTGCCTCGTCGCCGGGTGAGGCGCGTAGCCAATGAGCTGCGTTCGCGGGCAGGGGAGCGCGCCCGACGAAGAGAATCCGGCGCGACGGAACCCGGCCCTGCTCGATCGCTCCGACGTCGAAGACGGGCTTTCCGGTGTCCCGGTGGGCCGCGTGGCGTCGTGCTGCCGAGACGCGACGGAGAGGTGGACGGCGTCGGACGAAGGTGCCGCGTCCGAACTCAGTCGTCACCAGGCCCTCGGAGACCAGGAAGGCAATCGCCTTGCCGGCGGTCGCCTTCGTCGTGCCGTACTGGGCGATGAGCTGCCGCTCGGACGGGAGCACGGCACCCGGGGCGAGTTCGCCCTGCATGATCGCCGCGCGCAGGTCGGCCGCGATCCGTCTGCTGAGCGGTAGCCGTTCCGACACGGGGTCTCCTTCGCTGCGTCAGCGTCCAGCGTACGGCCTCCCTAGTGAGACCTCCACACCTTGCTTGACAACCTCCCTAGGGAGGTGCAATCTGAGGATACCTCCCTAGGGAGGTTGACCGGGTTCGGCGCGACGACGGAGGCGAACATGGGCGCTCTTGCACTGCTGGATGACGAGCGGTACGTGACGGTGATCCCGGAGCGGTTCCGGTTCTCCGACGAGAACCCGCTGACGCTGGAACCGTTCGGCCGCAACAAGTTTGGTGACCTGCCGCCGTACATCGAGGACGTGATCACCGACGTCATCGGGCTGACCGAGGCGAAGTGGGAAGCGCTCGTGGACGCGGGTGAGACCTACACCGTGGTCGGCCCGTTCCAGTACTACACGCTGGCGCCGTTCCTCCGCGCTGTCGCGAACCGGGTCGGTCGCCAGGCTCCTGCCGGTGTGTGCCCGGACTGCTGGGGTACGGGCGCGATGTGCGATGAGGACGGCTCGATGACCGGCCGCGTCGGCGGTGCCGTGCTGTGCGGGTGCGTGGGAGGTTGGGCGTGACCATGCAGCTCGGTGACATGCTCACCTTCGACTGCTCCCGCTGCGGGCAGCCGCACATTCAGGCTCCCGTGATCGCGTGGACGCCGTGCTGGTCGTGCTCGGGCATGGGCACGGTCACGCCCGGGTCCGGCATCGCCTGCCGCACCTGCCGGGGAGAGGGCCGGTTCGGCTCCTACTCCGACATGGTCGTGGCGCAGCAGGAACGCCACTGCGCCCAGGTTCGCCGCCTGCCGGGTGAGCGCTTCCGGCTGTCCGACATGGACTCCGAGACAGGTCACCGGTTCTGCGATCTGCGGTTCACCGACCTCCCCGAGCTGGTCCAGGACCTGGTCCTGAACATGGGCGTGTCGCCGGAGCGCTGGAACGACCTCGTGGAGCGCGGGGAAGTCCTTGAAGTGCCCTGCCTGGACGGCACCCACTCGGCCTTCCGTCCCGTTGTGTGGGGTGACCGCCGCTCGACCCGGACCGGTTGGCCGGGTGCCGCTCGGGCGGGGGTGGCTGCCTGATGGTGGCTGCTCCGGCTGGCTTCGGCGAGATGGTGGCCGCGTTCTCGGAGTCCGGCACGCTGGACCCGGCCCTGGCGCACATCCTCGCCCGCGCGAACTTCGACACCTGGGCTGGGAAGGTCAAGGCCGCTCGGGGCTGCGCGAAGCCGGTTCGGATGGCCGGGGGCTCCACTGTGGTCGACTCCTCCGGCAAGGTCGTCGCCGAGCTGTCCGGCAGCGTGTTCGTCCCCTGCAAGAACCGGCGCGCGTCGGTGTGCGAGTCTTGCTCCGCTCACTACGCGCACGACACGTTCCACCTCATCCGCGCGGGCATGGCCGGGGGCAAGGGCGTCCCCGAGACCGTCACCGGTCACCTGCGGGTGCTGGCGACGCTGACCGCGCCGTCGTTCGGGAAAGTCCACTCGCGACCGTTCCGCAATGGACACGTGCGCCGCTGCTCCTGTGGCGAGCTGCACTCCCAGTACGACGACGTTCTCGGCACGCCCCTGGACCCCGAGACCTACGACTACGTCGGGTCGGTGCTGTGGCAGGCGCACGCGGGGGAGCTGTGGCGCCGCTTCACCATCGCCGTGGGTCGCAAGCTCGCTCGCGCTCTCGGACTGCGTCCAGCTGAGCTGCGCGAGTTCATGCGCCTGTCCTACGCCAAGGTCGCGGAGTACCAGCGGCGCGGCCTGATCCATTTCCACGCCGTCGTGCGCGTCGATGGCCCCGAGGGACCGGACGGACCGCCCCCGCCGGCCGAAGTGACCGACGACCTTCTGACCGCCGTGATTGAGGACGCGGCGGCCTCCGTCGTCGTGCGCACCCCCGACTCTTCGGCGGTCGGTGTGGTCGAGCTGACGTGGGGTGACCAGGTCGACGTGGAGCCCATCGCCGCGTCGGAAGGCACCTCGGAGGACTCGGACGGCGGCTGGCACGACCGGCGCGTCGCGGGCTACGTCGCCAAGTACGCCACCAAGGGCACCCGCCTGACCGAGGGCTCCGACTACCGCATCCGCTCGGCGGAGCACATCGAACAGCTTCCGATCACCGAGCACCACAAGCAGCTCATGCGCACCGCCTGGCGGCTCGGCGGCCTGCCCGAGTACCGGGAGCTGAACCTCCGGAAGTGGGCGCACATGCTCGGGTTCCGGGGCCACTTCCTGACCAAGTCCCGCCGCTACTCCACGACGTTCGGGCAGATCCGCCGGACGCGGGCGGAGTACCGCCTCGATGAGCAGCGCGAGGCCCTGGGCATCGCCGACACCGAGGTCCTGACCGTCGTCAACGACTGGGCCATGACCGGCATCGGCTACCACAACGACGCCGAACGACGGCTCGCCGCCGTGTTCGCCGAACTGCACCTCGCCCGGCGCAAGCTCGACGGCCAGGACGACGACGGCGGGGGACCACATGGCCGTTGACGACCTTTGGTACCTGCGCAAACGCGACGCGGAGACCGGCGAAAGGCTGCGCTCGAAGCGCCACGGACGCGGTAAGCGCTGGCGTGTCCGCTGGGTCGATCCGGACACCGGTCAGGACCGTACTGAGCTATTCGAGCGCCGCGCCGACGCCGACCGGCACGACGCGAACATGCACGCCGACATCTCGCGCGGCCAGTACGTCGACCCCCGCGCCGGACGGCTGACGTTCAAGTACTACGCGGACCAGTGGCGGCAGACGCTGCTACACCGCCCAAGTACGGCCGAACGCACGGAGCGCGTCATCCGCCGGCACCTGGTCCCGGTGCTCGGTGACCTCCCGATCGCCCAGATCCGAAGCTCCCACATTCGGGGCTGGGTAAAGGATCGAGCCGCGAAGCTGGCTCCGAGCACGCTCGCGGTCGTCTACTTTGGAACGCTCGTCCCGCTGTTCAACGCGGCCGTCGCCGACAAGCGCATCGGGACCTCGCCCTGCGTTGGCATTCGGCTGCCGGAGATCGAGGACGCCCAGTACTACATCGCGCGGCCCGAAGAGGTCCATGCGCTTCACGACGCGCTGCCGGAGCGCTACCGGCCGATCGTCTACCTGGCGGCTGGCTGTGGCTGGCGAGGCGGCGAGATCTTCGGCCTGGAGCGGGACGCGATCGACTTCGACGCGATGGAGGTGGAGGTCCGGCACCAGCTCACCGTGGTGTCCGGCCGGACACCGTACCTCGCGCCGCCGAAGACCAAGACCAGTCGCCGGGCCAACGAGCTGCCGACGCTGGTCGCTGGCTCCCTGCGCGCCCACCTGGAGACGTTCCGGTCAGTCCCGGAGGAGATCGACGACGAGACCGACCCCCGCCGGCCGATCCGGCGGCCCGCCAACCTCGTGTTCACCCGGGGCGACGGCCGCCCGATCCACCGGGCCGACTGGTCGTACATCTGGCGCCCGGCCGTGAAGGCCGCTGGCCTGCCGGAGGGCTTCGGCTTGCGCGACCTGCGGCACTACTTCGCCACGGTGCTGATCTTCGGCGGAGCCAACGTCAAGACCGTTCAGCTCGCGATGGGCCACACCACGCCCACGGTGACGCTCAACACCTACGTCGGCTACTGGCCGGACGCGGTGGACCAGACGCGGACGCTCGTCGACTCCGCGCTCGGTTGTACCGACGTTGTACCCACGGGCACCTGAAACCAGATACCCGCAGGTCAACGAGGGTGCGTCACCGGTAGTTCGTGAACTGCAGCGCGATCTCGAAGTCCTTGCCCTTCAGCAACGCGATCACGTCCTGCAGCTGGTCCTTCTTCTTGCCCGACACCCGCAGCTGGTCGCCCTGAATCTGGGCCTGGACGCCCTTCGGGCCCTCGTCGCGGATGAACTTCGCGATCTGCTTCGCCTTGTCCGAAGCGATGCCCTGGAGGATCTTGCCGCCGATCTTGTAGATCTTGCCCGAGAGGGCCGGCTCGCCCGCTTCGAACGCCTTCAGGGAGATGTTGCGCTTGATCAGCTTCTCCTTGAAGACCTCGACCGCGGCCAGGGCGCGCTCCTCGGTCTCGGACTCGATCGCGATCGCCTCCTCGCCGGACCAGTTGATCGTCGTGCCCGTGCCGCGGAAGTCGAAGCGCGTTCCGAGCTCCTTGCTCGCCTGGTTGAGCGCGTTGTCCACCTCCTGGCGGTCGACCTTGCTCACGACGTCGAAAGAGGGATCCGCCACGTGTCCTCACACCTCGTACTCGCTTGTCAGGGGCCACCCAGCCTAGCCCCCACCGGGGGATGGGTATCCCGGTTGACCCCCGTCCGGGACGGTTGGGTAAGCTTCTCCCCGGCCGGTTCGCCCGGCCTTGGCGGGTTACCCGAGTGGCCAAAGGGGACTGGCTGTAAACCAGTTGGCTTACGCCTACGGGGGTTCGAATCCCTCACCCGCCACCCCGGGAAAGCCCCGTGTCACGATGTGAGCCGTGACACGGGGCTTTTTCGTCGTTCGTCAGCTATGCCGTGATTGTGCGAATTGTCGATGAATAACCTCGACTGCGATTGACCACACGATTCGGCGGGTATTGTGCCGCGAAATGGGTGAAGATTCGTTCGCCCTTTCGCTCGCATTTTGAAATATTTCCGTGAATCGGTAACGGCCTGCGGGATCCACCCGACCCCTGCAGGGGGCAGGGGACAATCCAGTGGAGGTGCACATGCCGGTACCCGGGACGCTCGAACACCCGACGCGCGAGCAGCTCGTGCGGGTCCAGTACGCCGATGCCGAGCTCGTCGCCGACTACGCCGGTGCCTATTCCGGGGCGGGGCCGACCGCGCGGTACCACCGTTCGCGGCTCCACGCCGTCGACCAGGTGCTGCGGGAACACCCGGGCGGCGCGCTCCTCGACGTCGGGTGCGGGCCGGGGATGATGGTGCGGCACCTGCTCGACGACCGGCCGGGGGACTTCGCCGTGACCGGGTGCGACCGGTCCGCCGCGATGGTCGACGCGGCTCGGCGGCGTGCCGGAAAAGGTGCGGACTTCTCCGTCGGAGACATCCGGGAAATGCCGTTCGCCGACGGCGCTTTCGACATCGCGCTCGCGATGGGCGTGCTCGAATACGTGGACATCGGGCCCGCGCTGCACGAAATCGCCCGGGTGGTCCGGCCCGGCGGGCTCGTCGTCGTCACCATGCTCAACCCGCGCAGTCCGTACCGGCTCGTCGAATGGGGGTTGTACTGGCCGGCTCGCCGGATGCTCGGCGGGCTCGAAGAGGCCTTTCACGTCCCGCGGCGGCACGGGGCGCGCCGCACCGGGATCCGGGCGTACCCGCCGCGGCGGCTGCGCCACGAGCTGTGGCGGGCCGGGTTGCAGGCCGAGGACACGCTCTTCTACGACGTCACCGCGCTGCTGCCGCCGTTCGACCGGCTCGTCCGCCGGCCGGACCGTCCGGAGCGGACGGTCGCGCGCGGGATCGCGGGCCGGCTCGGCACCGGGTACCTGATCGCCGCCCGGCGGCTCTGAACACTCGCGAACGGCCGGTTTCCCCGCGGGAAGGGGAAACCGGCCGTTCGTCGGGTGGCGGCGTTCGGGGTTACGCCGCCTGGGGAACCGGCGTGGACGCCGGGGTCAGGGCGAGGTCGAGGACCTCGCGGACGTTCGCCACCGCGTGGACGTCCAGCTCGGCCAGCACTTCGGCCGGGACGTCGTCGAGGTCCGGCTCGTTGCGCTGCGGGATGATCACCGTCTTCATCCCCGCCCGGTGCGCGGCCAGCAGCTTCTGCTTGACGCCGCCGATCGGGAGCACCCGGCCGGTCAGCGACACCTCGCCGGTCATCGCGACGTCCGCGCGGACCACGCGGCCCGAGAGCAGCGACGCCAGCGCCGTCGTCATCGTGACGCCCGCCGACGGACCGTCCTTCGGCACCGCGCCCGCCGGGACGTGGACGTGGATGCCGCGCTTCTTCAGGTCGCCCACCGGCAGCTCCAGCTCCGCGCCGTGCGAGCGCAGGTAGGACAGCGCGATCTGCGCCGACTCCTTCATCACGTCGCCGAGCTGGCCGGTCAGCTGCAGCCCGGACGCGCCGGACTCCTCGTCGGCCAGCGACGCCTCGATGTAGAGGACGTCACCGCCGGCACCGGTCACCGCCAGGCCGGTCGCCACACCCGGGGTCGCCGTGCGCTGGGTCGACGCCGGGAGCGACGACTCCGGGAGGTGCCGCGGCCGGCCCAGGTAGGTCTCCAGGTCCGGGGCGTCGACGGAAAGCGGCAGCGAAACCTCGTCCAGCGCCACCTTGGTCGTGATCTTCCGCAGCACCTTCGCGATGGTCCGGTTCGCGGCGCGCACGCCCGCCTCACGGGTGTACTCGGCGGCGATCCGGCTGAACGCGGCATCGGTCAAGGTGACGTCGGCCGTGCCCAGGCCGGCGCGCTCCAGCTCGCGGGGGAGCAGGTGGTCGCGGGCGATGGTGACCTTCTCGTGCTCGGTGTAGCCGTCCAGCGTGACGAGCTCCATGCGGTCCAGCAGCGGGCCGGGGATGGTCTCGAGCGCGTTGGCCGTCGCCAGGAACACGACGTCGGACAGGTCCAGCTCGACCTCGAGGTAGTGGTCGCGGAACGTGTGGTTCTGCTCCGGGTCCAGCACTTCGAGCAGCGCCGCGGTCGGGTCGCCGCGGTAGTCGGCGCCGACCTTGTCGATCTCGTCGAGCAGCACGACCGGGTTCATCGAGCCGGCTTCCTTGATGGCGCGGACGATCCGGCCGGGCAGCGCGCCGACGTACGTGCGGCGGTGGCCGCGGATCTCCGCCTCGTCGCGGATGCCGCCGAGCGCGACGCGGACGAACTTGCGGCCCATGGCCTTCGCGACGGACTCACCCAGCGACGTCTTGCCGACCCCGGGAGGGCCCGCGAGGGCGAGCACCGCGCCCGAACGCCGGCCGCCGACCGGGCCGAGGCCCGATTCCGCGCGGCGCTTCCGGACGGCCAGGTACTCGATGATGCGTTCCTTGACGTCGTCGAGACCGGCGTGGTCGGCGTCGAGCACGGCACGCGCGGCCGCGATGTCGTAGACGTCCTCGGTGCGCTCGTTCCAGGGCAGCTCCAGGACGGTGTCCAGCCAGGTGCGGATCCAGCCGCCTTCGGGGGACTGCTCGGACGTGCGGTCCAGCTTGTCCACTTCGGCCAGCGCGGCCTTCTTGACGGCGTCGGGCAGTTCGGCGGCCTCGACGCGGGCGCGGTAGTCGTCGTCCTGCGCGGTGCCGTCGAGCTCGCCGAGCTCCTTGCGGATCGCCTCGAGCTGGCGGCGCAGCAGGAATTCCTTCTGCTGCTTCTCCATTCCCTCGGCGACGTCCTTGCGGATGGTGTCGGTGACCTCGAGCTCGGCCAGGTGCTCCTTGCTCCACTCGAGCGCCTTCTCCAGGCGTGCGGTGACGTCCAGGGCGCCGAGCAGCTCGAGCTTCTGGTCGGTGGACAGGTACGGCGCGTTGCCGGAGAGGTCGGCGATCGCGGAGGCGTCTTCGACCTGCTGGACTGCGTCGATCAGCTGCCAGCCCCCGCGCTGCTGGAGGATCGAGATGACGACGGCCTTGTACTCGGCCGCGAGCTTCGCGGTCTGGTCGTTCGTGGTTTCGGGCGCGTCCTCGGCGTGCACCCAGCGGGCGGCGCCCGGGCCGTCGGCGATCCGGCCGACGAGCGCGCGGGACGTGCCGCGCAGCAGCACGGCGGCCTTGCCGCCGGGCACGCGGCCGATGCGCTCGACCGTGGCGACGGTGCCGAACTCGGCGTACTCGCCGTGGACGCGCGGGACGATGAGGACCTCGGCCTTGGCGGTGCCGGTCGACCGGATCCCGGGGAAGGACGCCTGGGTCGGGGTGTTGGCCTGGGCGGACTCCACCGCGGCCCGTGTCTCGGTGTCGCTCAGGTCGAGCGGGACGACCATGCCCGGCAGCACGACGTCGTCATCGAGCGGGAGCACGGGCAGGAGGCGGGTGTCGGACATGTGCACTCCTCGGTTAGTTGAGTCTGCTGTGCTCAACTCTCCGATGGGTGTGTTTGTTTCCGATGGTGCGTTCGCCCACAGCGATCACGAAAATCGCAGGTCAGCCGCCTGGTCGTGCCGCGATGCCGCACCAGGCGTACGGGCGGGCTTCCGCCTCCAGCGCGTTCAGCTTCCGGTCGGGCCGCCAGTCCGGCAGGTGCACGATGCCGGGTTCGAGCAGTGGCCAGTCGCCGAACAGCGGCTCGATCTCTTCGCGGTCGCGCAGCCAGACCGGGTTGCTGGTCTTGCGGTACTGCTCGACGAACCAGCGCAGCCCTTCGAGCGTCTCGCCGCTGCCGTCGCCCTCGCTCATCTGCGAGATGGCCAGCCAGCTGCCGGGCGCGAGCGCTTCGCGGTACGCCGCGAGGATGCCCTCGGGGTCGTCGTCCGGGCCGACGAAGTGCAGCACGGCCATCATCATCAGGCAGACCGGCTGCGAAAAGTCGATGAGCCGCTTCGTCTCCTCCGCGCGCAGGACGGCCTTCGCGTCCCGCATGTCCGCCTGGACGATGCCGGCCCAGTCGGTCGCCGCGCCCTCTTCGAGGATCAGCGTCGCGTGCGCCACGGCGACCGGCTCGTAGTCGACGTAGACGACCTTGGCGTCGTGCTCGTCGGGCAGCTCGGCCTCGACGACCTCGTGCACGTTGCCGGCCGTCGGGACGCCGGAGCCGAGATCGATGAACTGCCGGATCCCGGCCCGCAGGGCCGCCCGGACCGCGCGGTTCATGAACTCGCGGTTCTGCTTGGACCCGGGCCGCACCAGCGGCCACTGCTGCTCCATGCGCCTGCCGAACTCGCGGTCCACGGCCCAGTTCTGGGTACCGCCCAGGTACCAGTCGTAGATCCGGGCCGCGGACGGCTTCTCGGTGTCGACGCCCTCGGGCGCTCTCGGCGCGGAATCCCGCTGGTCGCTCACTCCCGGCTCCCCTCGCTCTGGCGGGGGCCAGCCTATAAGGACCGCGCGCCGCCGGTAATCCTCCGTTTGTTCACCGAACGGCCGGGCGGCGCTGCCAGTACGTCCACAACGGCCGGTACCCCTGCGCGTACCAGAACGGCGTCGACAGCGGGTTCGCCGCCGCGTGGTGCAGCAGGACGACGTCGGCGCCCTCCTCGTCCAGGACGTGGTGGGCGTGCGCGGCCAGCGCGGTGCCGACGCCGGAGGACCGCGCGGTCTCCGCGACCGCCAGCGACGACAGGTAGCCGACGCGGCCCGCCGCGACCCGGTCGCTGATCCAGCCGGTCTCGCCGGGGTGCTGGACGTTCACCATGCCGAGCGGGCGGCCGTACAGCTCGGCGATCCACAGTGGCGGTTCGGGCCGGTTCAGCTGCTCGGCCAGGTCCTTGGCCAGGATGTCCTCGACGCCGGTGCGCCAGTTCACCGTGCCGTACTGGGCGTCGTAGGAGTGCAGCTCCATGCCGAGCGCCACGGCGGTTTCGAGGTCGCCGGGCTCGCCGCGGCGGATCTTGACCCCCGGGGTGCCGAGCGGGGTCGCCGGCACCATCCGCTGGGACGGCCGCACGGCGACCACCCGCAGCGGCGCGAAGCCGTGGTGCAGCATTTCGCGCGCGCCGGCGGCGTCCCGGCTCGCGCGGGGGACGATCGCGGCGGTCTCCGTGTCGCCGTGCTCGGCGACCGCGCGCAGATGTTCATCCCATCGAGTGAGGAGGGCGTCGAGCGCGCCCGCCGGCCGGGGTCCGGCGAGCTGGAGGTCGAGGCGGTGCTCGGTCAGCGCGCGCCAGGGCGCGTTGGGGGCGTCGCGGTCGACCTGGACGCGCGAAGCCAGCCCGGACGCGGCGGAGTCACCCGTCGCCACCTCCAGGACCACGGCGTTTTCGGCCGCCTCGAACGGGATCGAGCCGGGGAGCAGGGAGTCCACCGCCGCGAGCCGTGCCGCGTGTTCGGTGGCGATCGCATCGCTGTGCATGGGGCACATTCAAGCGCTACCGGGTCCCCTGTGCGCAGAGAACCACCCGAGCGCCGCACACCCCCCCGATTTCGGGGGTTCCGGGTGGCGGAGCCCCCGGCCCGAGGCGCAGCCTCGGTTACCACACTGTTTCACCCCTTGGTCCACGCAGGTCAGCGCGTTCGAGGCATTGTTAA
Organism: Amycolatopsis lexingtonensis; assembly: GCF_014873755.1. Lineage (NCBI taxonomy): Bacteria > Bacillati > Actinomycetota > Actinomycetes > Pseudonocardiales > Pseudonocardiaceae > Amycolatopsis > Amycolatopsis lexingtonensis. Next base: position 6,713,365 of record NZ_JADBEG010000001.1, on the reverse strand, counting down.
CCCTGGGGTGATCTCCTACTGTCTCGAAAGGGACACGGGTACGCCCTCCGGGGTACGGTATGGCCCTTGTCCACACCCGAAGTCACGAATCAGCACCGGTGGACAAGCCGGGAGGGAAGGTCGGATGCCGGACACCAACGCCCACGGCGACGCCGTCGCGCAGGCGCAGCCCGGGCCGGGAGCCGCTTCCGGGACACCACCACAACCCGCCGCCTCCGCCGAAGCCCGCACGGACGAACGCCGGTTCCGCGCGTACACGTTCGCCGTCTTGAGCCTGGGTCTCGTCGCCGCGTTCGCCGTCGGCTCGTGGCAACCGTTCCACTGGGACAGCAAGCTGCTGTGGATCGGGCCAGTGCTCGCCGTCGCGTTCCTGCTCGCCGAGCAGCTCGGCATCAACGTCGACGTCCGCAGCGGCATCTCGTGGACCATCTCCTTCACCGAGATCCCGCTCGTCATCGGGTTCTTCATCGCGCCGTTCGAAGTCGTGCTGGCCGCGCACCTGGTCGCCGGCATCGGCACGCTGCTCGCGCGGAAGGTCGCCGGCCGCGTCCTCTACAACGCGGGCGCGTTCCTGCTGGAGATCACCGGCGCGTTCGCCGTCGCCGGGCTGGTCAAGTACGCCGTCGGCGCCGGTGGCGGGGACCAGTTCCCGTGGGTCGCCGCGCTGGCGGGCACCCTGACCGCGCCGCTGGTGAGCACCCTGCTCGCGCTGGCCGCGGTCCGCGTGCTGCGGCGCCGGATGCGGGTCAGCACCGCGGTCCGGCTCACCGCGCGGATCCTGGTCGTCGGGTTCGTCAACGCGTCCGTCGGCCTCTCCGGTTACCTCGTCATTTCGAACACGCCCAAGGCGTGGCCGCTGGTCCTCGCGGTCTTCCTCGGCCTGACGGCGCTGTATTGGGCCTATTCGGACCTGCTGCGCGAGCAGCGGGACATGGAAGCGCTCTCCGACGTCAGCCTGATGGTCGCCCGCTCCGGCCAGCTGGCCGCGGCCCGCCCGGCCGGTCGCGCCGACGAGCTCGTCGGCGGCGTCGACGTCCGCGAGTGGGCGACGATCGCCGAGCGCATCAAGGACCAGCTCGCCGCCGGCCGCGTGGTGCTGCGGCTGCGGCTGGAGGCGAAGGACCCGCTGCGCGTCGTCGTCGCGGGCGACGACCTGCCGCCCGCCGACCCCGCCGCCGACGACCCGCTGCTGCGGCTGCCCGGCGCGCACGTCCGGCACTTCCGGATCACCGAGGCCAACCCCGACGTCCGGGCGGCGCTGCTCGACCGCGGCGCGCAGGAGGCGCTCGTCGTCCCGCTGCGCAGCGCGAACCAGCTGCTCGGCGTCGTCGAGGCGCACGACCGGCTGTCCCGCTGGCGCGGCTTCGGCAAGTACGACGTCCAGCTGCTCGGCACGATGGCCAGCCACCTCGCGACGTCGCTGGACAACCGGCGGCTGCTGGCGACGCTGCGCCACGACGCCTACCACGACCCGCTCACCGGGCACCTCAACCGGCTGGGCTTCCGGCAGGTGGCGAAGGAACCGCTGCGGGACTTCGGCAACGCCGTGGTGCTCCGCATCGACCTCGACGTCTTCTCCACGGTCAGCGACGCGCTGGGCTACGCCTGGGCCGACCGGATGGTCATCGCCGCCGCCCGCCGCATCCGCGACGCGCTCGGCCCCGACGTCCCGCTCGCCCGGCTGGAAGGCGCGTCCTTCGCGGCCCTGCTCGCCGGCTGCCCGCCCGAGGACGCCCACCACGCGGCGGAACGGCTGCGCGAAGGGCTTTCCGCGCCGTACCCGGTCGACCGGCTCTCGGTCGAGGCGAACGCGATGATCGGCTACGCGACGACGACCCCGGAGGAGTCGGGCGACGTCGTCGACATCGAAGGCCTGCTGCAGCGCGCCGACGTCGCCGTCCGCGCGACCAAGGGCGGCGAAGAGGTCCGCGGCTACGTGCCGAGCATGGGCCAGATCTTCCTGCGCCGCTTCCAGATGGTCACGCAGTTCCGGCAGTCCCTCGAGGACGGCCAGGTCAGCGTCCACTACCAGCCGAAGATCACGCTGCCGAACCGGCAGGTGGCCGGCGTCGAGGCGCTCGTCCGCTGGGTGCACCCGGAGTTCGGGCGGCTCGGCCCGGACGAGTTCGTCCCGGCCATCGAAGCGGCCGGCCTGATCGGCGTGCTGACGTCGTTCGTGCTCGGCGAAGCGCTCAAGCGCTGCCGCAAGTGGCTCGACGAAGGTCTGCGGATCTCGGTCGCGGTCAACCTGTCGGTGCGGAACCTGGCCGACGAGGACTTCCCGAACAAGGTCGCCCGCGAGCTGGAGCACCACGGCATCCCGCCGGAGCTGCTGACGTTCGAGCTGACCGAGTCCGGTGTGATGTCCGACCCGCAGAAGGCGCTGCCGATCCTGCGCGAGCTGCACTCGCTGGGCATCGTGCTGGCGGTGGACGACTTCGGCACGGGCTACTCGTCGCTGGCGTACCTGCGGCAGCTGCCGGTCGACCAGGTCAAGATCGACAAGAGCTTCGTCCTCGGCATGGGCACCGACCTCGGTGACCTCGCGGTGGTGCGCTCGATCGTCGAACTCGGCCACTCGCTCGGGCTGACGGTGGTGGCGGAAGGCGTCGAGGAGGACGTCGCGCGCGACCAGCTGGAGGCGATGGGCTGCGACGTCGCCCAGGGCTACCTGATCTCGCGGCCGCTGCCGGAAGACCGCCTGGAGGCGTGGCTGCAGGCCCGCACCGCGCGCTCGCCGGGACGCCACTCCGAGACCGTCTTGACCCTGCTGACCTGAGGTTTCGTGCTAAGGGGACCCCGGTTGCACGGGCGGGTGACGGCCCTTGCTAATCTTTCCAAGTCCTCGCGAGAGGCCAGGCCCCTTTAGCTCAGTCGGCAGAGCGTCTCCATGGTAAGGAGAAGGTCTACGGTTCGATTCCGTAAAGGGGCTCTCGACCTCAGCCGCGTCACGCCTGCGTGTCGCGGCTTGGGTCATGTAAGGGCGGTGTAGCTCAGTTGGCAGAGCAAGCGGCTCATAATCGCTGTGTCGCCGGTTCAAGTCCGGCCACCGCTACGCGGTAACGACGGGGCTGGCCCCCGGACCTGAGAGAGAAGGAAACGCTGTGGCTGCCACCGACGTGCGACCCAAGATCACGCTGGCGTGCGAAGAGTGCAAGCACCGCAACTACATCACCAAGAAGAACCGGCGCAACAACCCGGATCGCCTGGAGATGAAGAAGTTCTGCCCGAACTGCGGTACGCACCGGACGCACAAGGAAACCCGCTGACGTAGCGCGTTCACACCAGCTTCGAAGAGCCGCCCTGGACCACCGGGGCGGCTCTTTGCTGTTGGTAGCCTGGCCGGCGTGCCTTTGGACGAGTCGTTCACCGGGCGGGTCTACCCGCCGAAGACCAGCTACGAAGTGAGCCGGGAGAAGATCCGGGAGTTCGCCGACGCGATCGGCGACGCGAACCCGCTCTACCGGGATCCCGAAGCGGCGAAGGCGGCCGGCTACCCGGACGTCATCGCGCCGCCGACGTTCCTCACGATCATCAACCTCGCGTCGATCAACTCGATCGTCTCGGACCCCGAGCTCGGCCTCGACTACTCGCGGATGGTCCACGGCGACCAGCAGTTCAGCTACAGCCGCCCGGCGCACGCCGGCGACACGCTGCTGCTGACGACCCACATCGACCGGATCATGGCCCGGGCGGGCAACGACTTCATCAACCTGCGCGCCGAAATCACCGACGGCGGCGGCGCGCACATCGCCACCACGCGCGCGCAGCTCGTGGTGCGGGGGGAGGACGCGTGAACACCGGCGACGAACTGCCCGCCCTCGAGGTCCGGATCACCCGCGAACAGCTGGTGCGCTACGCCGGCGCGGCGCTGGACTTCAACCCGATCCACTGGAACGAGGCGTTCGCGAAGGACGTCGGCCTCCCGGACGTCATCGCGCACGGCATGCTGACCATGGCCGTGGCCGGCCGCGTCGTGACCGACTGGCTCGGCGACCCGGGCCGGATGGTCGACTTCAGCGCCCGCTTCACCCGCCCGGTCGTCGTCCCGAACACGCCCGAGGGCGCGCTCGTGGAGATCACCGGGAAGGTCGGCGAAGTCAAGGACGACGGCACCGCCCGGATCGACCTCGTGGTGAAGTTCGACGGCAAGACGGTGCTCGGGAAGCCGCAGGCGCTCGTCCGGGTCTAAGGCAGCTTCAGCACCGCCAGCACGGCGTCGGCCATGCCCTGCTCACCCCGCGCGTTCGGGTGCAGCGGGGCGGCCGGCGACGCGGGCAGCAGGCCCTCGACCCACCGCGTGTCGGACGCGGAGCAGACGTCGTGGCCCTTGCCCGGCGTCGCGGTGTCCGCGTAGCCCGCGCGGTGACTGTCCGCCTGGTCCTCGAGCATCTTGTTCAGCTTGCCCAGCGCTTCGCGGAAGTAGGCGATGTCGCCGCTGCCGAAGGGCAGCACCGGCCAGCAGCCGTCGCCGTCCGGGAGAACCGTCGGGTAGCCGACGACCACGACCTTCGCCTTCGGGGCCTTGGTGTGGATGCGGTCGAGGATCGCGCCGACCTTCGGGGCGGCCGCGTCGATCCGCTCGGCGAGCTGGTCGTGCCCGCCCGCGGTCAGCTTGTCCTTGCACGGTGACGCGGTCGAGTGCGCCGTCGTGCAGCCCGCCGCGTACGCGAAGAAGCCGACGTCGTTGCCGCCGATGCCGAGGGTCACCAGCGTCGTGTCCTTGGTGACGGCGTCCAGCTGCGCCGGGTTCGTGCCGTCGTCGGTCTTCTGCGGGGCGGTCAGGTGCGCGGTGGTCGCGCCACCGCAGCTGACGTCGGCGAACTGGGCCGGCTTCAGCTTCGCCGAGACCAGGTGCGGGTAGTTGTCGTCCGAGCGCTGGCAGCCCGCCGGGGTGCCCGCCTGCCGCCCGGTGCGCGGCGACGACGTGTACGAGTCGCCCAGCGCCACGTACCGGCCGCTGCCCCCGCCGGTGTCCGCGCCGTCCGGTGGCGCCGACGACGAGCCGTGCTGCCACTTGTAGTACCCGAAGCCCAGGAGTGCGAGCACGAGCACGACGACGAGACAGCCGCCCCCACCGCTTTTCTTCGCCACTTCTTCGTTTCTACCGAAGGAGGGGGTCCGGCGAGCTAGCCAATCCGGGTGATCCGCTGGGCGACGAGGTCGTTCACCAGCCCGGCGCCGGTCTCCGGGTCGTCCACGCTGATCAGCACGGTCCGGCCGTTTTCGAGCGCCAGCCGCAAGGCGGGCCCGCCGCGCACCTTGTACGCCGTCGTGCCGGTCACCGGGTTGAACCGCAGGCCCAGGCCGCCGTCGCCGAACGTCGTCAGCTCGCGCGCGGTGGCTTCGCGGATGTCCGCCAGCTTCAGGTGCCGCCAGGGGAAGCCGAGGAGGCCGAAGCGGATCGTCACGCCCCGGGCGTCCACGGTCGCCTTCAGCCGGTACGTCAGGGCCGCGACGGCGGTGCCGACGAACGCGATCCAGGCGGCCGTCGGCCACGGGAGCCCGGCGGGCAGGAACGCGATCGCCACCGGGACCAGCAGGAGCGCCCAGAGCATCGCCGGGTTCGCCGCCCGGCCCGACCAGAACGCGCGCTGGCCGGGCTCGAGCCCGACGCTCGGCCGCCGAGCCGACTCTTCGCGGACCGGTGCCGGCAGACCGCCGACGACCGCCGCCGCGGCGCCGAGGACGGCCGCGCCCAGCATGAAGAGCACGACCGAGGCGCCGCCGCGCGCCGCGTGCCAGTCCGGCGCGTCGAGGTTCGAACCGAGCACCGAGAGCAGCACGGCGGAGGGCAGCGCCGCGAACGCGGCACCCACGCCGACGGTCGGGCGGGGCAGCGGCCGGCCCCGGCGCAGCGCGGTGACCGCCGTCGTCGCGAGGAGGAGGACGGCGGCCGCGCCGAGCGCCAGGCACACGGTGACGAACACCCCGAGCGGCGTCGAGCCGTCCGGCGCGCTGTTCCAGTGCGTCGCGAGGGGATCGGGCAACCGGCCCGCCCACGCGTCCGCGAGGACGCCCGAGACGGCGAGCGCGGCGCCCGGCAGCACGGCCGTGGCGAGCAGGACCCGGATCAGCTTGGTCATGTGTACTTCTCCTTCAGCACCCCGGTGAGTTCGTCCAGGCCGACGCCCGCGCGCTTCGCCTCGCGGACCAGTTCCGCGACCAGTTCGGCGAGCCGGGCCTGGGCCGAAGCCCCGCCGAGCACGACCGCGCCGCGCCGTCGCCGCAGGTCGATCAGGCCCTCGTCGCGCAGCACCGCGTACGCCCGCAGCACCGTGTGGACGTTGATCTCCAGCGACGCCGCCAGCTCGCGGGCGGGCGGCAACTGCTCCCCGGGCGCGGGGCTGCCGTCGGCCAGCGAACGGCGGAGCGACGCCGCGACCTGCTCGAAGAGCGGGACGGTCGAAGTCGGATCGATCCGGACGAACATAGTTCTAACTATAATAGAACTATTGCGCGACGAAGGAGACTTGCGTCACATTCGGCGAGGTGCGTCAGGTCGCCTTGGCGATGAGGTCCGCGGCGAGCTCCACCGCGTGGTCGACGTCCCGCGCGACGTAGTGCAGGTCGACGAGCACTTCGGAAATGCCCAGCTCACGGGCCACGTCGAGGCAGGGGAGGACGTCGGCGGCGGTCTCGACGCCGGTGCCCTGGCGCGGGTTGATCCGCAGCACCCGGCGCAGTGCGCCCGGGTCGCGCCCGGCCCGCTCGGCGGCTTCGCGGGCGACCGACCAGAGGCCGTCGAGGTGCTGCTTCGGCATCCACCCGGCCAGCCAGCCGTCCGCGCGGCGCCCGACCCGGGCCAGCGCCGGCGGGGAGAACCCGCCGAGCAGCACCGGTGGCCGCGGGTCCTGTGCCGGGCGCAGGCCCACCGTGGACGGCGCGATCCGCCACTGCGGGCCTTCGTGCGCCACCGGGTCGCCGGTCCACAACGCTTCCAGCGCGTCGAGCACCGCGTCGAGCCGCTTGCCCCGGCCCTCCCACGGAACGCCGGTCGCGAAGTACTCCTCGCGCAGCCAGCCCAGCCCGAACCCGACGTCCAGCCGTCCCGAGCTGGCCAGGTCGAGCGAGGTCAGGGCCCTGGCGAGCAGGACCGGGGAATAGACCGGGCCGGTCAGCGCGCTCATCCCCAGGCGGGCCGTCCGGGTCACGGCGGCCGCGGTGGCCAGCGTCGTGAACGGGTCGGCGAAGGTCTCGAACTCCTCGGGGTACGGGTGCTCCGGCGTCCCGCCGCCCGGGTACAGGTCCGACGGCGCCAAGGGCGTCAGGATCCGGTCGCCGACCCAGAGCGAGCCGAAGCCGAGGTCCTCCGCGGCGGTCGCGAAGCGCGCGACGGCGGCGGGGTCGGCGAGGGTGCCGTACTGGGGCAGCGCGAGCCCGAGGCGCGTCCCGGCCACCGCCATCCGACCGGGGGTGTCCGTCATGGCGGACATCCTGGCATGATCACGTCGTCGGCGGAGAGTTTTCCGCAGGCCGGCCGGGGTTCGGCGGTCGATCGGGGGGCGCGGTTGCGAGCTCTCGCGAGGCTTGCCGTAGACTTCGGGACTTGGAACGCACTACGGTCATCCCCGCCTGGATGGTGGGGATGATGGAATGCGTCCTCCGGGGCTCCGAGCGATCGGGACTCCACAGGGGTGTAGCTCAATTGGCAGAGCAGCGGTCTCCAAAACCGCAGGTTGCAGGTTCAAGTCCTGTCACCCCTGCGTAACGGAACTGGTGGAGCGGAGGAGTGGTCGTGAGCGACAGCGACGCCAGCGGCGGCGAGCAGGAGCAGGACGGCAACGGGCAGAAGCCCGAGAGCCCGTCCCGTCCCGTCACAGCCGCTGCCCGGCGTGAGCGCCGTGCGACCGCTCGTCCGGCGGGCAAGTCCGCGGCACGTGCGGACGACAAGACCCGCCCGGCCGGGAAGTCGGGGGAGAAGACCGCCCCCGACGCCAAGGGCGCTCCGACTCCGAAGCGGGATCAGAAGGCGAAGAAGGCCTCCGTGTTCGCACGGCTGATGCGCTTCATCCGCGAGGTGTGGGCGGAGCTGCGCAAGGTCATCTGGCCCAACCGCAAGCAGATGGTCACCTACACCGCGGTGGTGCTGGTCTTCGTGGTGTTCATGGTGGCACTGGTGAGCGTCTTGGACTTCGCGTTCAAGAAGGGCATCGGCGCGATCTTCGGCTGACCCGCCGCCGTGCCGCGCGGGCCGGCCTGACCGACCCGGCAATGATCAACTGAGAGGACGGAACGTGACCTCCGACAACGGCACATCAGCCGGTCACGACCTGACCGAGCTTTCCGACGAGCAGGTGCACGCAGCACTCGGTGACGAGGAGTCCGAGCACCTGGAGCCCGTCGAGGTGTCCGACGAGGTCGACGAAGCCGCTTCCGTTGACGAGGGCGCTTCCGACGAGGCCGCCGCCGATGACGACGTGACCGACGAGGCCGCCGAGCCCGAGGCCGACGACGAGGACCCGGTCGCCAAGCTGCGCGCCGAGCTCCTCGCCGCGCCCGGCGAGTGGTACGTCGTGCACTCGTACGCCGGTTACGAGAACAAGGTGAAGACCAACCTCGAGACCCGGACGCAGACCCTGGACGTCGAGGACTACATCTTCCAGATCGAGGTCCCGACCGAAGAGGTCACCGAGATCAAGAACGGCCAGCGCAAGCAGGTGCAGCGCAAGGTGCTGCCCGGCTACATCCTGGTCCGGATGGACCTGAACGACGCCTCGTGGAGCGCGGTGCGCAACACGCCGGGTGTCACCGGGTTCGTCGGCGCCACCTCGCGGCCGTCGCCGCTGACCGTGGACGAGGTGCTGAAGTTCCTCGCCCCGCAGGTCGAGAAGGAAGCCCCGGCCAAGGCCAGCAAGGGCGAGTCCGCCGCGTCCGCGCCGCTCGGTGCCCCGGCCGTCGAGGTCGACTTCGAGATCGGCGAGTCGGTCACGGTCATGGACGGCCCGTTCGCGACGCTGCCGGCGACGATCTCCGAGGTCAACGTCGACGGGCAGAAGCTGAAGGTCCTGGTGTCGATCTTCGGCCGGGAGACCCCGGTCGAGCTGTCGTTCACGCAGGTCTCCAAGATCTGACGGCCGGCCTTCTCGGCCGCAGTCCCCACGTCCACGGCAGGTACGCGGGGAACGTAGTACAGGACAGGAAAAGAAATGCCACCCAAGAAGAAGAAGCTTGCGGCGATCATCAAGCTGCAGATCAAGGCGGGTGCGGCCAACCCCGCGCCGCCGGTCGGCCCGGCGCTGGGTCAGCACGGCGTCAACATCATGGAGTTCTGCAAGGCCTACAACGCCGCGACCGAGTCGCAGCGCGGGGACGTCGTCCCGGTCGAGATCTCCGTCTACGAAGACCGGTCGTTCGACTTCAAGCTGAAGACGCCGCCGGCCGCCAAGCTGCTGCTGAAGGCCGCGGGCGTGGAGAAGGGCTCCGGCGAGCCGCACAAGACCAAGGTCGCCAAGGTCACCTGGGACCAGGTCCGCGAGATCGCCAAGACCAAGGAGACCGACCTCAACGCGCACGACATCGACCAGGCCGCGAAGATCATCGCCGGCACTGCCCGGTCGATGGGCATCACGGTCGTCGACGCCTGACGTTCGCAGCACTACCCGTGGGAGAGCCGAGTGCTGGCTCTGACACCACACTGATCCGTTTTTGAAGTAAGGACAGAAGCATGACCAAGCACAGCAAGGCATACCGCCAGGCTGCGGAGCTCATCGACAAGGCGCGCCTGTACGCGCCGCTCGAGGCCGCGAAGCTGGCGAAGGAGACCTCCAAGACCAAGATGGACGCGACCGTCGAGGTCGCGATGCGTCTCGGTGTGGACCCCCGCAAGGCCGACCAGATGGTCCGCGGCACCGTGAACCTGCCGCACGGCACCGGTAAGACCGCCCGCGTCATCGTCTTCGCCGTCGGCGACAAGGCCGCCGAGGCCGAAGCCGCCGGCGCGGACGCGGTCGGCACCGACGAGCTGATCGAGCGCATCCAGGGTGGCTGGCTCGACTTCGACGCCGCGATCGCGACGCCGGACCAGATGGCCAAGGTGGGCCGCATCGCCCGCATCCTCGGCCCGCGTGGCCTGATGCCGAACCCGAAGACCGGCACGGTGACCCCCGCGGTCGAGAAGGCCGTGAAGGACATCAAGGGCGGTAAGATCAACTTCCGCGTCGACAAGCAGGCCAACCTGCACCTGGTGATCGGCAAGGCTTCCTTCGACACGGAGAAGCTGGTCGAGAACTACGCCGCCGCGCTGGACGAGATCCTCCGCGCCAAGCCGTCCTCGGCGAAGGGCCGCTACCTGAAGAAGGTCACCTTCACCACGACGATGGGCCCGGGCATCCCGGTCGACCCGCTGCGGACCCGCAACCTCCTCGCCGAGGAAGCTGCCGTCTGAGTCGGACATCACCAGAAAGGGCGTCCCCGCTTGCTGCGGGGGCGCCCTTTCTTCGTGTCTGATGGACGGCATGCCGACTTTCGCGTCGTTCGACGGGCTCCGGTTGAACTACACCGTGTGGGAAGGCGACGGCGCCCACCGCCCGGTGCTGCTCCAGCACGGCTTCGCGGCCGACACGAACGCGAACTGGATCTCCACCGGCGTCGTGGCGGCGTTGCGTGCCGCCGGCCTGACCGTGATTTCCCTGGACGCGCGCGGCCACGGCCGTTCGGAGAAGCCGCACGACGAGGCCTGCTACACCGAAGACTCGATGGCCCGCGACGTCTCGGCCCTGCTGGACGAGCTGGCCCTCGACGAGGTCTCGATGGTGGGCTACTCGATGGGCGCGATCATCGCCCTCTCCGCCACGGCGGCGGACAAGCGCATCCGCTGCCTGGCTACAGGCGGCGTGGGCTCGGGCATCGTCGACTTCGGCGGCGTCGACCTCCGCGTGGTGAAGCCGGCGGACATCGCTTCTGCCCTGCTGGCGGAGGACCCGTCGACAGTCCCGCCATCGGGTGTCCCGTTCCGCCTGCTGGCCGACGCGACCGGCGGCGACCGGCGCGCGCTGGCGGCGGTGGCGCTGGCGTCGAAGGAAGGGCACCTGGATCTGTCGTCGATCGGCGTGCCGACGTTGGTGCTGGCCGGTGATCAGGATCAGCTGGCCGCGGAGCCGGAAAGGCTGGCGGCGGCGATCGCGGGCGCGAGGCTGGTCCGCATCCCGGGCGACCACATGACGGCGGTGATGTCGCCGGCGTTCTCGGAGGCACTGCTGGCGTTCCTGTCGGCGCCCCACCCGCGCTGAGTCAGCCGGTCGGCGACGTCGTGGGCACTCCGCTGCACTTCGCCGGCCCGATGGCGTGGCCGGTGATGAGCCATTGCCCCTTGTCGACCTGCGACACCGTGAAGACGCCCAGCGCCGGGCCGCCCTGGACGGAGAAGGTGCAGGAATCGATCGTCACCGTGTCGCCGGGCAGCGGCGCCGAGACGCTCGAGGGCAGGGATTCGGCGTAGTCGTTCTTGTTCGTCACCTGGGTGGTGAGGAATTCGACGGCCTTCTTGCAGTCGGTCTGGGCGGCGTTCTGGCGGAACGTCTGCGCGATGTCCTGCGCGAACTGCGTCTGGATGTCGCGCGTGCCCTCGTTCTGGAACCGGCCGCAAGCGTCGGCGATCCGGCCCTGGGCGATGTTGTGGTAGACGAACCGCACCGCCTCGTACGGGTTCGTCGAGAACAAGTGGTTCGTGTGGTACTTCCCGCCGCCCTCTTGGGCGAGCTGGGCCGATGTCTTCCCCGAGTCGTTCGGGAAGAAGTGGTTGTACAGCCACGTGCCCGCGACGGCCAGGATCACCAGCGCCAGGACCCAGGCGAGGACCTTCTTCCCGAGCCAGCTCACCCATTTCGGCGCGCGGCGGCGCTCGGCGGGCACCAGCTGGTACCCCGGCGGGATCATCGGCGGCTGGGCGCCGCCCTGCTGCGGCGCCGGCTGGGACGGCGGGGCCTGGACGACGCCGGCGTCCGGGGGCGGGGCCGGCTGGTTGCCCTGCTGGGACTGGGTGAAGCGCAGGTAGTCCTGGAACTGCTGGAACTGGCGGAACTGCTCCAGCTGCGCCGGGTCCATCGGTGGCTGAGCCGGCGGTGAAGCGGGCGTCGAAGAGCCCGCCGGTTCGACTTCCGAGCCCGGCTTTCCGTCATCGCGCTGCTCCGCCACGTCACCATGATGCCCTCCGGGCCGTCGCGGGGAACCCCCAGCCGCCCTAAACGCAGGTCAGGGCGGCCCCCGGGAGAAGCGCCCGCGAACCACCCGGTATAGTTGTCGACGGTTCTACCGAAGACCGCTGGTTTTCCCCGCTTCCGTGGGGAACGAAGGTCCCGCACTCGCCGGGCGGCCCGCGCAGGAGGAACGAGGCTCCGGCACGCGTGCCGGAATGACGCCCCGCGCCTGCTCGCGCGTGGGCGTTTCGTCGTTTGGGGGCTCCTCGACGCCAGTGGAAACACTAGCCAAGAGAGGAGGCGACCATGGCGAAGCCCGACAAGGTGGCGGCCGTCGCCGAGATCGCGGAGAGCTTCCGCAACAGCTCGGCCACCGTCGTTACCCAGTACACCGGCCTCTCCGTGTCCCAGCTGTCCCAGCTGCGCCGCGCTCTCGGCACCAGTGCCAAGTACCGGGTCGCGAAGAACACCCTCGTCAAGCGCGCCGCGGAAGACGCGGGCGTGACGGGGCTCGAGGACCTGTTCGTCGGTGCCACCGCCATCGCCTTCGTCGAGGGTGAAGCGGTCGACGCCGCCAAGGCGCTTCGCGACTTCGCGAAGGACAACAACGCGCTTGTGATCAAGGGCGGCTACATGGACGGCAAAGCGCTGTCCGTGGACGAGATCAACAAGATCGCCGATCTCGACAGCCGTGAGGTCCTGCTCTCCAAGGCAGCGGGCGCGTTCAAGGCGAAGCTGTCCCAGGCCGCCGCGCTGTTCCAGGCGCCGGCGTCCCAGGTCGCCCGCCTGGCTGCCGCGCTGGAGGAGAAGCAGCGCAACGCCGCCGGTACCGAAGCAGCCGAAGCACCCGCCGAGAGCTGAACCACCCCCACCCCGAACGTCTAGTTCGTTTTTCTGAGAGGAAGCCATCATGGCGAAGCTGAGCACCGCCGAGCTGATCGACGCCTTCAAGGAGCTCACCCTCCTCGAGCTGTCCGAGTTCGTGAAGGAGTTCGAGGAGACCTTCGACGTCACCGCCGCCGCGCCGGCCGCCGTCGTGGCCGCCGCCCCGGGTGCCGCTCCGGCCGCCGCCGCCGAGGAGCAGGACGAGTTCGACGTCGTCCTCGAGGGCGCCGGCGACAAGAAGATCCAGGTCATCAAGGTCGTCCGCGAGGTCGTCTCGGGTCTGGGCCTGAAGGAGGCCAAGGAGCTGGTCGAGGCCGCTCCCAAGGCCCTCCTGGAGAAGGTCGACAAGGAGGCCGCCGAGGCCGCCAAGGAGAAGCTCGAGGCCGCGGGCGCCAAGATCTCCATCAAGTGATTGCGGGCGCGTAAGCGCCGAAGCACCACCTCGAGAAGGGGCGGGCATCCACGCGGATGCCCGCCCCTTCCGTTTTGCCTGGTCAAGGCGGACCCCCTAGGAGCGGTGTCCGATTGGCCCCGGGTCCCTAAATCGAGGGTTCGGGGCCGCGGAGATCTGCGTCGTTGCCCCGAATGGACTACGGTGCTTCCAGTTGCCGATCACGGCGGGGTGACGATGGAACCGGGTCTGGCCAGAAAAGAAAACTGGTGAGTAACCTGTTCGCACTCAGCTCGTTGCACCTGGTTGACGCGGGTTCGTGCTGCACAGCCCGCACCCGCCGCCGACGTGGGGTGGCATGGGTGTGGCAGCGGGCGCAATGACGCGGAACAGCTCCTGGAGGTGCGATGGGTGCCGAGGTGGTCATCGAAGGTCTGACCAAGTCCTTCGGTAAGCAGGCCATCTGGCGGGACGTCACGTTGACCCTGCCCCCGGGCGAGGTGTCGGCGATGCTCGGACCGTCGGGAACCGGCAAGTCGGTGTTCCTGAAGTCGATGATCGGGCTGCTCAAGCCCGACCGCGGCCGCTGCGTGATCAACGGCGTCGACATCGTCACCTGCTCCGAACACAAGCTCTACGAGATCCGGAAGCTCTTCGGCGTCCTCTTCCAGGACGGCGCGCTGTTCGGCTCGATGAACCTCTACGACAACGTCGCTTTCCCGCTGCGCGAGCACACGAAGAAGTCCGAGACGGAAATCCGCCGGATCGTCCTCGAAAAGCTCGACATGACGGGTCTGAACGGCGCCGACAAGAAGCTTCCGGGCGAAATCTCCGGCGGTATGCGCAAGCGCGCCGGCCTCGCCCGCGCACTGGTGCTCGACCCCGAGATCATCCTGGTCGACGAGCCGGACTCGGGCCTCGACCCGGTCCGCACCACCTACATCTCGCAGCTGTTCCTCGACGTGAACGCGCAGATCGACGCGACGTTCCTGATCGTCACGCACAACATCAACCTGGCCCGCACGGTGCCGGACAACCTGGGCATGCTCTTCCGCAAGGAACTGGTCATGTTCGGCCCGCGCGAGGTGCTGCTGACCAGCGAAGAGCCGGTCGTCAAGCAGTTCCTCAACGGCCGGATGCAGGGCCCGATCGGCATGTCCGAGGAGAAGGACTCCGCCCAGATGGCCGCCGAGCAGGCGATGTTCGACGCCGGCCACCACGCGGGCGGGGTCGAGGACATCTCCGGGGTGCCGCCGCAGATGCAGACGACGCCGGGGGTGCCGCAGCGGATGGGCGCGGTCCGCCGCAAGGACCGGGTCATGGAGGTCCTGCACCGCCTGCCGCAGCCCGCGCAGGAGGGGATCATCGCCTCCCTGAGCCCGGAGGAGCAGCGGCACTACGGCGTCAGCCCCCGCCGCGTCGCACAGGCCCAGCAGCAGCAACAGCAGCAGGTGCCGGCCGGCGCCCGCCCGCAGGGTGACGGCGTCCCGAACCAGCACCACGGGCAGCTGCCCGCCGACCAGGTGGCGCGCATCCCGGGCGGCGGCCAGCCGCCGAGACCCGGCTCGCACCGGATGCCGCCGCCGCGCGACAACGGGCCAGGTGGCCGGTGAGCTCTCCCGCAACACAGGCGAAGATCCCCGGGATCGGGATGCTCCGAGAGACCGGGAACCTGTTCGCTCTCGGCCTGGACATCGTCCGCGGCCTGTTCCAGCGCCCGTTCCAGCTGCGGGAGTTCATCCAGCAGTCGTGGTTCATCGCGAGCGTGACCATCCTGCCGACGGCCCTCGTGGCGATCCCGTTCGGCGCGGTCATCTCGCTGCAGTTCGGCTCGCTCGCCCGCCAGCTGGGCGCGCAGTCCTACACCGGCGCGGGCTCCGTGCTCGCCACCGTGCAGCAGGCCAGTCCACTGGTCACCGCGTTGCTGGTGGCGGGCGCGGGCGGCTCCGCCGTCTGCGCCGACATCGGCGCCCGGACCATCCGCGAAGAGATCGCCGCGATGGAGGTGCTCGGCGTCTCCGCGGTGCAGCGGCTGATCGTGCCGCGCACCCTCGCGATGATGCTGGTCGCGCTGCTGCTCAACGGCATGGTCAGCGTCATCGGCGTGCTGGGCGGCTACTTCTTCAACGTCGTGCTGCAGGGCGGGACGCCGGGTGCGTACCTGGCGAGCTTCTCGGCCCTCGCGCAGCTGCCCGACCTCTGGGTCGGTGAGCTCAAGGCGCTGATCTTCGGGTTCATCGCCGCCGTCGTCGCGTCCTACCGGGGCTTGAACCCCTCCGGCGGCCCGAAGGGCGTCGGGGACGCGGTGAACCAGTCGGTGGTCATCACGTTCCTGCTGCTGTTCGTCGTGAACTTCGTGATCACCCTGATCTACCTGCAGATCGTGCCCGGAAAGCTGGACTAGCGCCATGACGTTCCTCCAGGGCGCGAAACGCGTCGCCAATCGACCCCTCCAGACGCTGGACACCTTGGGTGACCAGATGTCGTTCTACGGCCGGGCGCTGCTGTGGACGCCGCGGACGCTGCGCCGCTACACCAAAGAGGTCCTCCGGCTGCTGGCCGAGGTGAGCTTCGGGTCCGGCTCGCTCGCGGTCATCGGCGGCACGGTCGGCGTGATGGTCGGCCTGACGCTGTTCACCGGTGTCCTCGTCGGCCTCCAGGGCTACTCGGCGCTGAACTCGATCGGGACGTCGGCCTTCACCGGCTTCCTGACCGCGTTCTTCAACACCCGCGAGATCGCTCCGCTGGTCGCCGGCCTCGCGCTGAGCGCCACGGTCGGCGCCGGGTTCACCGCGCAGCTGGGCGCGATGCGGATCTCCGAGGAGATCGACGCGCTGGAAGTCATGGGCGTGCCGAGCCTGCCGTACCTGGTGACGACGCGGATCATCGCCGGGTTCGTGGCGGTCATCCCGCTCTACATCATCGGCTTGCTGAGCTCGTACCTCGCGTCACGGCTGGTCGTCATCTACATCTACAACCAGTCGGCCGGTACCTACGACCACTACTTCGACCTCTTCTTACCGCCGCAGGACGTGCTCTATTCGTTCATCAAGGTGCTGCTCTTCAGCGTCTTGATCATCCTGTCCCACTGCTACTTCGGGTACCGGGCCACCGGTGGCCCGGCCGGGGTCGGCGTCGCGGTCGGCAAGGCCGTGCGCCTGTCCATCGTCACGGTGTCGATCATGAACTTCTTCATCGGGTTCGCCATCTGGGGAACCGACGTCACGGTAAGGATCGCGGGATGAGGACGCTCCGACGCAGGCTGCTCGGCCTGCTGCTCATCGCCGTGATGGTCGGCGGGGTGGCGCTGTCCATCGCGCTCTACGACAAGGCGTTCACGCCGGTCGTCACGGTCAAGCTCCAGGCCGACAAGATCGGCAACCAGCTGATCAAGCAGTCCGACGTCAAGGTGCGCGGGCTGATCGTCGGGTCCGTCCAGGACATCGTCGCCACGGACGAGGGCGCCGAGCTCACGCTCGCGCTCAAGCCGGAGTCGGCGAAGCTGATCCCGGAGAACGTCTCGGCGCGGTTCCTGCCGAAGACGCTCTTCGGCGAGCGGTTCGTCTCCCTGGAGATCCCGAAGGACCCGTCGTCGAAGACGCTGGCCAGCGGGGACGTCATCCCGCAGGACCGCACGTCGGGCGCGGTCGAGCTGGACCAGGCCTTCGAGCACCTGATGCCGGTGCTGCAGGCCGTGCAGCCGCAGAAGCTGTCGGCGACGCTCACCGCGATCTCGACCGCCCTGCAGGGCCGCGGCGACCAGCTCGGCGACACGCTGACGCAGCTGGGCACCTACATCGGCGAGCTGAACCCGCACGAGCCCGAGCTGCAGCACAACCTCAAGGCGCTCGCGGAGTTCTCCGACCACCTGAAGGACGCCGCGCCGGACCTGGTGCAGAGCCTCGACAACCTGAGCACGACCACCCGGACCGTGGTCGACCAGCAGCAGAACCTGTCGAACCTCTACGGCAGCCTGACCCAGGCCTCGATCGACCTGCAGACGTTCCTGCAGAACAACAAGGAAAACATCATCTCCCTCGCCGACACCGCCCGGCCGACGGCCGAGCTGCTGGCGAAGTACGCGCCGGAGTACCCCTGCGTGATCTCCCAGATGGCCGACAACGTCCCGCTGATCGACCAGGCCCTCGGCAAGGGCACCGACAAGCCCGGCCTGCACGCCACGATCGAGATCATCGTGCCGCGCGCGCCGTACGAGGCGGGCAAGGAAGAGCCGCGGTTCGAGGACAAGCGCGGGCCGCGCTGCTACGACATGAAGGACATCCCGAAGCCGTTCCCGTCCGAGCCGCCGGACGGCGCGTTCAAGGACGGCACGAAGCACCAGGCCGCCCCGAAGACCGTCGGCGAAGGCCTCAACCCGGCCAAGTTCAAGGCGGACGCGGCCGGCAACGGCGCGGGTGCCGGTGACCTGGCGTACTCGAGCGCGGAACAGGGCTTCCTGGCCGACCTGCTCGGCCCGCAGCTGGGCATGAACGCCGCGGACGTCCCGGGCTGGAGCGCCCTGCTCGTCGGCCCGCTGTACCGGGGCGCGGAGGTGACGGTCAAGTGAGGGGCCTGCTCGCGCCGCTGATCAAGCTCGGCATCTTCGTGGTCGTCACCGTGCTGTTCACGACGATCCTCGGGATCAGCATCGCCAACATCAACACCACCAGCACCAACGCCTACAAGGCGCGCTTCACCGACGCGACGCTCCTGCTGCCCAACGACGACGTCCGCATCGCCGGCGTCCGGGTCGGGCAGGTCAAGGACGTCAAGATCGTCGACAAGCGCCAGGCCGAGGTCGAGTTCGAGGTCGACGCCGGCTGGCAGCTGCCGGCCGGGGTGACCGCGCAGATCAAGTTCCGCAACCTGGTCGGCCAGCGCTACGTCTCCCTCGGCGAGGGGGAGAACAGCGGCGGCAAGACGCTCGGCCCCGGCGGCACCATCCCGCTGGAGCGGACCACGCCGGCGCTGGACCTGACCGAGCTGTTCAACGGCTTCAAGCCGCTGTTCACCGCGCTCAACCCGGACGACGTCAACAAGCTGTCGTACGAGGTCATCCAGGTCCTGCAGGGCGAGGGCGGCACCGTCGAAAGCCTGCTTTCGCACACCGCGTCGCTGGCCACCACGATCGCGAACAAGGACCAGGTGATCGGCGAGGTCATCGACAACCTCAACTCGGTGCTGGACACGGTCAACGCGCACACGCCGCAGCTGAACGACCTGATCGTCAAGCTGCAGCAGCTGACCTCCGGGCTGGCCGCGGACCGCAAGCCGATCGGGGACGCCATCGAGAGCCTCGGCAACCTGGCCCAGACGACGTCCGGGCTGCTCGGCGAGGTCCGCGAGCCGCTGAAGAACGACATCAGCGCGCTCGGCAACCTCACGAACCAGCTCAACAAGAACGAGCCGGAGCTGGAGCACTTCATCCAGTTCCTGCCGACCAAGGTGAGCACGCTGACCCGCACCGCGGACTACGGCTCCTGGTTCAACTTCTACGCCTGCGAGTTCACCGGGAGCGTCAGCTTGCCGCCGCTGATCAACGACGTGCCCCTGCCCCTGATCCCGGCCAACCGGGAGAGGTGCAAGGGATGAAGTCCTTCCAGAAGCGCAACCCCGTCCCGATCGCCCTGGTCGGCATCGTCGTGCTGGCGCTCGGCTTCCTCGCCGCGCTCAACTCCGACGACCTGCCGGTGATCGGCGGCGGCACCACCTACACCGCCGAGTTCAGCGAAGCCTCCGGGCTGCAGAAGGACAACGACGTCCGGGTCGCCGGCGTCAAGGTCGGCAAGGTCAGCGACATCGAGCTCGACGGCGCGTCGGTCAAGGTGTCGTTCAAGGTCAAGGACGCCTGGCTGGGCGACCGGACCAGCGCCGCGATCAAGATCAAGACGCTGCTGGGCCAGAAGTACCTGTCGCTGGACCCGCAGGGCCAGGGCGCGCTCAACCCGGGCACGGCGATCCCGCGGGACCGCACGATGGCCCCCTACGACGTGCTCGACGCCTTCCGCGGGCTCTCCCAGACCGTCGACAACATCGACACCAAGCAGCTGGCGCAGAGCTTCGACACCATCTCGCAGACCTTCGCCAACACGCCGGAAGACGTGAAGGGCGCGCTCTCGGGCCTGTCGAAGCTCTCGGACACCATCGCCTCGCGCGACCAGCAGCTGTCCAACCTGCTGGCCAACACCCGCGAGGTGTCGCAGACGCTGGTCGACCGCGACGCCGAGGTGCAGAAGCTGCTCACCGACGGCAACAAGCTGCTGGACGAGCTGTCCAAGCGCGAAGAGGCGATCACAGCGCTGCTCGACGGCTCCCGTGAGCTGGCGACGCAGCTGCAGGGCCTGATCGACGACAACGACAAGCAGCTCGACCCGGTGCTGACCTCGCTGGACCAGCTGACGTCGATGCTGCAGCGCAACCAGGACTCCCTGGCCGACGGCATCAAGAAGTTCGCGCCGTTCATCCGCGTCTTCACCAACACCATCGGCAACGGGCGCTGGTTCGACAACTACATCTGCGGTCTGCTGCTGCCGTCGTTCGGCCCGATCAACGAAGAGGGGTGCTACACGAAATGAGTGACACCCGCTTCGGCCAGACCCTCACCAGGGGTTTCACCATCGCGATCGTCCTCGCGCTCGTCGTCGCCGGCGGGATTTGGTGGACCCTCAAGGACGCCGGCCGCAACCACCTGACCGCGTACTTCGCCGGCGCCGTCGGCCTGTACGAGGGCAACAGCGTGCGGATGCTCGGCGTCGACATGGGCACGGTCACCAAGATCCAGCCCATGGGCAACCAGGTGAAGGTCGAGCTCGAGTACGACCGCTCGGTCGCCGTCCCGGCCGACGCGAAGGCGCTCATCGTGGCGCCGTCGCTGGTGTCGGACCGCTACGTCCAGCTCGCCCCGGCCTACACCGGCGGCCCGCGGATCTCCGACGGCGCGGTGATCGGCCTCGACCGCACCGAGGTTCCCCTCGAGGTCGACCAGCTGGCGTCCAGCCTGGCCCGGGTCAGCGAGACCCTCGGCCCGAACGGCGCCAACAAGAACGGCTCGCTGTCGAACCTGCTGAACACCGCCGCGGCCAACGTCGACGGCAACGGGCAGGCCCTGCACGACACGATCACCAAGCTCGGCCAGGCGGCCGGAACGCTGGCCGGCAACAAGGACGACCTGTTCTCCACCGTGGAGAACCTCGGGAAGTTCTCGCAGACGCTGGCCGACTCCGACAAGTCGGTACGCAACTTCGAGAGCCAGCTCGCCGACGTCAGCGGCTACCTGGCGTCCGAAAAGGACAACCTGGCCGCGACCGTGCAGCAGCTGGGCACCACGCTCACCGCGGTGCAGTCGTTCATCGACGCCAACCACGACCGGCTGAAGTCCAACGTGGACAAGCTGGCCGGCGTCACCAAGGTGCTCGTCGACCAGCGCAGCTCGCTCGCCGAGATCCTCGACGTCGCCCCGGTCGGCCTGAGCAACCTGGTCAACACCTACAACGGCGCGGCGGGCACGCTCGACGCCCGGCCGAACCTCAACGAGCTGACCCAGCCCCCGCTGGTGATGATCTGCCGGCTGCTCAAGCAGACCCCGGACGCGCTCGACGCGCTCGGCAACATCTGCGAAGGCATTGCCGGCGTGGTCGACGGGCTGGTCCCGCTGCCGTCCGTGGCGCAGACGGTCCAGGCGCTGCAGGCGGGCAAGCTCCCGCCGCTGCCGCTGCCCATCGCCGGGCAGCTCTACGGCACGGGAGGTGGCCAGTGAGGAAGCTGCTGACCGTCGGAGCGCTCGCCACGGCGTCCGCGCTGGTGCTCTCCGGCTGCGCGTTCAAGGGCATCTACGACCTGCCGCTGCCCGGCGGCGCCGACCTCGGCGACCACCCGTACACGGTGAACGTCGAATTCCGGGACGTGCTCGACCTGACCCCGCAGGCCGGGGTGAAGGTCAACGAGGTGCCGATCGGCCGGGTCGAGAACGTCGGCCTGACCAAGGACGGCTGGCACGCGCTGGTAACCCTCAAGGTCAACGGCGACGTCAAGCTGCCGGCCAACGCGCTGGCCAACGTCAAGCAGTCGAGCCTGCTCGGGGAGAAGTACGTCGAGCTCGCGTCGCCGGGCGACGACCAGGCCCAGGGCAAGCTCGCCGACAACGCGACCATCCCGCTGGCCCGGACGAACCGCAGCGTCGAGGTCGAAGAGCTGCTCGGCGCGCTGTCGCTGCTGCTCAACGGCGGTGGGGTCGACCAGCTCAACACCATCACCAAGGAGCTCAACAACGCCACCTCCGGCCGCGAGCCGGACATCAAGGCGCTGCTGGACAACGCGAACCAGCTGGTCACGAACCTCGACCAGCAGTCGCGCAACATCACCCGCGCGCTCGACGGGCTGAACCGGCTGTCCTCGACCCTGAACGGCCAGAAGGACAAGCTGGTCGGCGCGGTCGACAACCTGGCGCCCGGCCTCGGCGTGCTGGAGTCGCAGCGCGGCCAGCTGGTCACGATGCTGCAGGCGCTGGACAACCTCTCCGGCGTCGCCACCGACACCGTGAACCGCTCGCAGAAGGACCTCGTCGCCGACCTGAAGGCGCTGACCCCGACGTTGCAGAAGCTCGGCGAGGCGGGCAACGACCTGCCGAAGGCCCTGCAGATCCTGCTGACGTTCCCGTTCAGCGACCAGGCCGTCAACGACGTCAAGGGCGACTACTTCAACCTGTTCGCGAAGGTGGACCTGAACCTGAAGACCGTCGTCGAAAACCTCGGCAACAGCAGGCAGAACGCGCTCGCCGGGCAGATCCCGCTGCCGGGGCTCACCGGCGGCGTCGAGGGCACCCCCGCCAACCAGCCGCCGCCACTGCCGATCCCCGGTGACGGGCAGCAGTCCGGGCAGTCGCAGCCGGGCCTCGGCAATCTCTTCGGGCTCCTGTCGGGAGGTGCGGGCTGATGCTGGTGCGCAGGACGAAGATCCAGCTGATCGCCTTCGCGGTCATTTCGGTCGTCGCGATCGTGTACGCGCTGATCCGGTTCGCCGGCCTCGGCACCGTGTTCGGCAACGACGGCTACACGGTGAAGCTGCAGCTCAACGAGTCGGGCGGCATCTTCACCAACGCCGAAGTCACCTACCGCGGCTACAACATCGGCCGGGTCGGCGAAATGCGGCTCACCCCGACCGGGCTCGAGGCCGACCTGAACATCGACCCGTCGGCGCCCCAGGTACCGGCGGACCTCGACGCGGTCGTCGCCAACCGGTCGGCGGTCGGCGAGCAGTACGTCGACCTGAAGCCGAAGGCCGACAAGGGCCCGTACCTGGCCTCGGGTTCGGTGATCCCGGCGGCCAAGACGACCACCCCGGTCAGCACCGAACGGCTGATCGGCGACCTCGACTCGCTCGCCGCGTCGGTCCCGGTCGACTCGCTGCGCACGGTCGTCGACGAGTCCTACGACGCTTTCCGCGGCACCGGCGGCGACCTGCAGAAGCTGCTGGACACCGCGCGCAGCTTCACCACGACCGCGCAGGAGTACCTCCCGCAGACGATCCAGCTGCTGGACCAGGGCGGGAAGGTGCTCGACACGCAGAACGACGAGGCGGCGAACTTCGCGTCGTTCAGCAAGAGCCTCAACGAGCTCACCGGCACGCTGAAGAACTCCGACGGCGACCTGCGCAAGCTCATCGGCATCACGCCGCAGGTGGCCGCCCAGGTCAGCCAGGTGCTGAAGGAGTCCGGGCCGGGCCTGGGCGCGCTGACGGCGAACCTGCTCACCACGGCCAACCTGACGGTGACCCGGCTCGACGGCATCGAGCAGGGCCTGGTCACCTACCCGGCGCTGGCCGGCGCGGCGAGCAGCGTCGCACCCGGCGACGGGACCGCCCACCTGGGCCTGGTGCTCAACCTGTTCAACCCGCCGGCCTGCACCAAGGGCTACATGCCGTATTCGCAGTACCGGACCGGGAACAACCTGTCGCCGCGGCCCGCGGACGACAAAGCGTACTGTGCCGAACCGAAGGGCAGCCCGATCAACGTCCGCGGCTCGCAGAACGCGCCGTACGGCGGGGTCCCGGTCGCGCCGTCCGACGCCGACGTCTCGGCCAACGCGAACCGGCCGGCCGAGGAGCTGGCGGAGGAGCGCAACACCCGCGGCGTGCCGGGCATCGTCGGCAGCCCCGGCGTCAGCCTGAACAGCCTGGGTGCGCTGCTCGGACTGGCCTGACGTGGATTTGATGACCGCCACCTACCCTGGAGTGCCATGAGTACGGACGAGCCGGCCGCCGTCGAGGACACCGGCGGCACCCCGCCGCCGGCCGAGGAGCCGTCTTCCTCGCGGACCCTGGTGCTCGGCGCCGGCGCGCTGGCACTGGCCGCGCTGATCGCCGCCGCGTTCTTCGGGATCCAGTGGTGGGCGGCCGCGGCCGACGACAACGCCGACCTGGCGGCCTCGCGCGAGGCCGTCGTCAAGGCGGGCAGCAACGCGCTGAAGGCCTACACCGAGGTCGACTACACCGACCTCGACGGCTTCTTCGCCCGGCAGAAGTCGGTGTCGGACGACAAGATGGCCCAGCAGATCGACCAGTCGGCGCCGACGTTCCGCAAGGCGCTCGCCGACGCCAAGACGAAGGTCACCACGGACGTCCAGGACATCGCCGTCGAGGAGCTGGACGACCACGAAGGCAAGGCCAGTTTCCTCGCCGCCATCGCCACGACCGTCACCCAGGGTGACAAGAGCAGCGCCAAGCCGTTGCGCCTCGAGGTGTCGATGACCCGCGTGGGCGACGCGTGGAAGCTGTCCGGCATCGACAGCGTCCCGCTCGTCGCGGCCGGCCAGTAACACCCAGAAGGAGCCCGTAGTGCCCCCCTCCCGCCGCCAGCCGCCTCGCAGCAGCAGCACCCCGCCGTCGCGCCGGCCGCGCGTGGCCGGTCTGCGCAAGCCGTCGACGGACGAGTCCGCCGCCGAGCGGACCGGCCAGCTCCCCGCCGTGCCCGCCGAGCCGCGCAAGCCGCGCCCCCGGCCGGCCCCGCGCCCGGTACCGCGGCCGGCCGCCAAGCCCGAGCCGTTCGAAGCCACGACCGGCCAGCTCGACACGGCGCCGTCCGCCGAGGACACCGCGGTGTTCGCGGCCGTCGGCACCGAGGAGGAGCCCGAGGTCGACGCGCTCACCGGCGAGCCGGTCGCCGAGGAAGAAGAGACCCCCGCCCGCCCCGCACCGCGCCGGAAGAAGCGCGACACGGGCATCGCGAAGCCGACCGAAGAGTCCGAGGTCGCGGTCGCGGACACCGCTTCGGAGGCGGAGCCGGCCGCGGGCTCGCGCGTGCAGAAGCCGTACGTCGTGGCGGGTGCGCTGGTGCTCGTCGCGCTGGTGCTCGGTGGGCTGGCGTTCTGGTTCAAGTACGAAGAGGTCCAGGTCTCCTCGGCGACCAGCAACACAGCGCTGCTGGACGTCGCGAAGACGGCGCAGGTCAAGGACTCCGTGTCGAAGGCGGCCGAGGCGCTGTTCTCCTACGACTTCAACAACATCAAGAAGACCGAGGACGCGGCCAACGACCTGCTGGCCAACGACGACGTCCGCGCCAAGTACAACTCCCTGATGGGCGAGGTCAAGCGGCTCGCGCCGGAGCAGAAGATGGTCGTGACCTGCAAGGTGACGCGTTCGGCGGTCATCATGCTGAACGGCGACCTGGCGAAGGTGATGGTCTTCGTCGACCAGACCTCGACCCGCACGGACACGAAGAAGACGACGGCGGGCACGGCCCAGCTGCACTTGAACGCCCAGCTGCAGGGTGACAAGTGGAAGATCACGGACATGGACACGTACAACGCGCCGAAGGTCCCGGCGGCGAGCCAGGCACCGGCGTCCTCGGCGCCGGCGTCGCCTTCGCCGAGCAAGTAGCCGCGCTGAAGGGCCCCCTCTGCTCTCGAGATGAGCGGAGCGGGCCCTTCGTCGCGTCGTGGGCCCGCGTCTTGAATGAGTCATTCAGGGCGTCGGAGGTCCTGAATGACTCATTCAAGACCTCTGGGTCGCGTCGCCTTCGCCGACGAAGCAGCTTCGGGCGGGAGCGTCCGCGCTGAAGGGCCCTCCGCTCACGAGACGAGCGGAGCGGGCCCTCGCCGCGTCGGTGGGCCTGGGCCGGGCGACCTCCGCGCTTCGCGCGTGGCTGAGCCCGGTGGCCGCCCAGGCGCTCTTGTACGGCGTTCAGCGACCCGGCCGGGGTGGCCCGGACCACCGGCGGCCGGAACGACCGCCGAGAGGTCCGTCACGGCCCCGCGAGACCCCTCTCCGCGCCCGTGTCGCCTGGGGCACGAGTGACCGCTGTGACTCGCCCGACCCCTCCTCCGAACGGCCCTCCGCGACACCCTCCAAACCGCCCCGAGGAGAACTTCTCCGCCCGTGCCGGGTGGCGTACGGCACAGCCACAACGACGGAATCCGTGGAAAAACCGCAGGTCGAACCGCTTTACTGGCGCTACCAGCCAGTAACCTGCATGATATTCGGCCGCTTACGCTCCGCTGACCCTCTTCAACGCTGCGCCAACCGGGCCGACCCCCGTGTGGCATCTTGACTCTCGGCGCCGCTGGGTTCACGCTTACTCCCGACGGCGAAACCGGCGGCCCTTGCGGGAGGGACAACCGGCTCGCCTGGAGGCATACCTGAAGACGTCGCGAGGCAGGCTGGGCCCCATCGGGAGCGCCCCCTGGACAGACCGCGCCGTTCGGGCTAGACTGCCTCTTTGCGCTGCCCTCTTTCAGGCTGCCCGGAGCCGGTAGTTAGGATAGTGGGCACACGGCACCCTTGACAGTCGCTCATAGCTGTTGCTATGGCGGCCGTCACCGCTCATTGTCCCCGGAAGGACGCATCTTGGCAGTCTCTCCCGCGAACCAGGCCACTGCTGCGACCACCTCGGCTGAATCTCGCTCGGAGTCCACGGGAATCCCCGGCGCGCCCAAGCGGGTTTCCTTCGCAAAGATTCGCGAACCCCTCAGCACTCCCAACCTGCTCGACGTCCAGATCCAGTCGTTCCAGTGGTTCACCGGGGACGAAGCGTGGTTCGAACGCCGTGTCGAAGAAGGTGAAGAAAACCCGGTCGGCGGCCTCGAAGAGGTCCTGAACGAGATCTCCCCGATCGAGGACTTCTCCGGTTCGATGTCCCTGTCCTTCTCCGCTCCGCGCTTCGACGAGGTCAAGGCCTCGATCGAGGAGTGCAAGGACAAGGACATGACCTACGCCGCGCCGCTGTTCGTCACGGCCGAGTTCGTCAACAACAACACGGGCGAGATCAAGAGCCAGACGGTCTTCCTGGGCGACTTCCCGGTGATGACCGACAAGGGCACGTTCATCATCAACGGCACCGAGCGTGTCGTCGTGTCCCAGCTGGTCCGCTCGCCGGGCGTCTACTACTCGAAGGACGTCGACAAGACGACCGACAAGGACGTCTTCAGCGTCCGCGTGATCCCGAGCCGCGGCGCGTGGCTCGAGTTCGACGTCGACAAGCGCGACACCGTCGGCGTCCGCATCGACCGCAAGCGCCGCCAGCCGGTCACCGTCCTGCTGAAGGCGCTGGGCTGGACCACCGAGGCGATCCGCGAGCGCTTCTCCTTCTCGGAGACGCTGCTGGCGACCCTCGAGAAGGACCACACCGCCGGCACCGACGAGGCCCTGCTCGACATCTACCGCAAGCTGCGCCCGGGCGAACCGCCCACGAAGGAGAGCGCGCAGACCCTGCTGGAGAACCTGTTCTTCAAGGCGAAGCGCTACGACCTGGCCAAGGTCGGCCGGTACAAGGTCAACAAGAAGCTGGGCCTCGAGACGCCGTACGACACCGGGACGCTGACCGAAGAGGACATCGTCACCACCATCGAGTACCTGGTCCGGCTGCACGCCGGCGAGGACAAGATGGACGCCGCGAACGGCACCGAGATCCCGGTCGAGACCGACGACATCGACCACTTCGGCAACCGGCGCCTGCGCACGGTCGGCGAGCTGATCCAGAACCAGATCCGGGTCGGCCTCTCCCGCACCGAGCGCGTCGTGCGCGAGCGCATGACCACGCAGGACGTCGAGGCGATCACGCCGCAGACCCTGATCAACATCCGCCCGATCGGCGCGGCGATCAAGGAGTTCTTCGGCACCTCGCAGCTGTCGCAGTTCATGGACCAGAACAACCCGCTGTCGGGCCTGACGCACAAGCGTCGTCTCTCGGCCCTCGGCCCGGGTGGTCTGTCCCGTGAGCGCGCCGGCATGGAGGTCCGGGACGTCCACCCGTCGCACTACGGCCGCATGTGCCCGATCGAGACGCCGGAAGGCCCGAACATCGGCCTGATCGGCTCGCTCTGCTCGTACGCGCGGGTCAACCCGTTCGGCTTCATCGAGACGCCGTACCGCAAGGTCGTCGAGGGCCGGGTCACCGACCAGGTCGACTACCTGACCGCGGACGAAGAGGACCGGTACGTCAAGGCCCAGGCCAACGCGCCGATCTCGGACGACGGCACCTTCGTGGAAGACCGGGTCATGGCCCGCCGCAAGGGTGGCGAGGTCGAGCTGATCGACCCGCTCGACATCGACTACATGGACGTCTCGCCGCGGCAGATGGTCTCGGTCGCGACGGCGATGATCCCGTTCCTCGAGCACGACGACGCGAACCGCGCCCTGATGGGTGCGAACATGCAGCGCCAGGCCGTGCCGCTGCTGCGCAACCAGGCCCCGTACGTGGGCACGGGTGTGGAGCTGCGCGCCGCGGTCGACGCCGGTGACGTGCTCGTCGCCGAGCAGGCCGGCATCGTCGAGGAGCTCTCGGCGGACCTGATCACGATCATGCACGACGACGGCACGCGGAAGAGCTACGGACTGTACAAGTTCCGCCGCTCGAACCACGGCACCTGCTTCAACCACCGCCCGATCGTCAACGAGGGCGACCGGGTCGAGCAGGGTCAGGTCATCGCCGACGGCCCGTCCACCGAGAACGGTGAGATGGCGCTCGGCAAGAACCTGCTCGTCGCGGTCATGCCGTGGGAGGGCCACAACTACGAGGACGCGATCATCCTCTCCGAGCGCCTGGTGCAGGACGACGTCTTGACGTCGATCCACATCGAGGAGCACGAGATCGACGCCCGCGACACCAAGCTGGGCGCCGAGGAGATCACCCGGGACATCCCGAACGTCTCCGAGGAGGTCCTGGCCGACCTCGACGAGCGGGGCATCATCCGCATCGGTGCCGAGGTCCGCGACGGCGACATCCTGGTCGGCAAGGTCACGCCGAAGGGCGAGACCGAGCTGACGCCGGAAGAGCGCCTGCTCCGCGCGATCTTCGGCGAGAAGGCCCGCGAAGTCCGCGACACCTCGCTGAAGGTGCCGCACGGCGAGACCGGCAAGGTCATCGGCATCCGCGTGTTCTCGCGCGAGGACGACGACGAGCTGCCCCCGGGCGTCAACGAGCTGGTCCGCGTCTACGTGGCCCAGAAGCGCAAGATCCAGCCGGGCGACAAGCTCGCCGGCCGGCACGGCAACAAGGGTGTCATCGGCAAGATCCTGCCGGTCGAGGACATGCCGTTCATGGAGGACGGCACCCCGGTCGACATCATCCTGAACACCCACGGTGTGCCGCGACGGATGAACATCGGCCAGATCCTCGAGCTGCACCTGGGCTGGCTGGCCTCGCAGGGCTGGACGATCGAGGGCAACCCGGACTGGGCGAAGAACCTGTCCGAGGAGCTCTACGACGTCGCGCCCGGCACGAACACCGCCACCCCGGTGTTCGACGGCGCGAAGGAAGAGGAGCTCACCGGGCTGCTCAGCGCGACCAAGCCGAACCGTGACGGCGAGCGCATGGTCAAGGAGAACGGCAAGGCCACGCTGTTCGACGGCCGCTCCGGCGAGCCGTACCCGTACCCGGTCGCCGTCGGCTACATGTACATCCTGAAGCTGCACCACCTGGTCGACGACAAGATCCACGCCCGCTCCACCGGTCCGTACTCGATGATCACGCAGCAGCCGCTGGGTGGTAAGGCGCAGTTCGGTGGCCAGCGCTTCGGTGAGATGGAGTGCTGGGCGATGCAGGCGTACGGCGCCGCCTACACGCTGCAGGAGCTGCTGACGATCAAGTCGGACGACGTGGTCGGCCGCGTGAAGGTGTACGAGGCCATCGTCAAGGGGGAGAACATCCCCGAGCCGGGCATCCCGGAGTCGTTCAAGGTGCTCCTCAAGGAGCTCCAGTCGCTGTGCCTCAACGTCGAGGTGCTCTCCAGCGACGGCGCGGCGATCGAGATGCGCGACTCCGACGACGAGGACCTCGAGCGCGCCGCGGCCAACCTCGGCATCAACCTGTCCCGCAACGAGTCGCCCTCGGTGGACGACGTCGTGCACTGATGCGAGCTGAGGCGGGCCCTGCCTCCCGCGGGGCCCGCCTCGCCCGCCAACCCCTCTAGCCGAAACAACCCCAAGGGGATCTAGACGTGCTGGACGTCAACTTCTTCGATGAGCTCCGCATTGGTCTCGCCACGGCCGACGACATCCGTCAGTGGTCGTACGGCGAGGTCAAGAAGCCGGAGACCATCAACTACCGGACGCTCAAGCCCGAGAAGGACGGCCTCTTCTGCGAGAAGATCTTCGGTCCGACCCGGGACTGGGAGTGCTACTGCGGCAAGTACAAGCGCGTCCGCTTCAAGGGCATCATCTGTGAGCGCTGCGGCGTCGAGGTGACCCGCGCCAAGGTGCGCCGCGAGCGGATGGGCCACATCGAGCTGGCCGCCCCGGTCACCCACATCTGGTACTTCAAGGGTGTTCCCTCGCGCCTCGGCTACCTGCTGGACCTGGCGCCGAAGGACCTCGAGAAGATCATCTACTTCGCTGCTTACGTCATCACCGGCGTGAACACGGAGCTGCGCCACAACGACCTGCCGACCCTCGAGAACGAGATCGGCGTCGAGCGCAAGAACCTCGAGACCAAGCGCGACGCGGACATCGAAGCCCGCGCGCAGAAGCTGGAAGCCGACCTGGCCGAGCTGGAGGCGGAGGGCGCCAAGTCCGACGTCCGCCGCAAGGTCAAGGAAGGCGGCGAGCGCGAGATGCGCCAGCTGCGTGACCGCGCCGGTCGCGAGCTGGACCGCCTCGAGGAGGTCTGGACGACCTTCACGAAGCTCGACACCCGCCAGCTGATCGCCGACGAGCTGCTCTACCGCGAGCTCGTCGACCGCTACGGCGAGTACTTCACCGGCGGCATGGGCGCGGAGGCCATCCAGAAGCTGGCCACCGAGTTCGACGTCGCCGCGGAGGCCGAGAGCCTGCGCGACACGATCCGCAACGGCAAGGGGCAGAAGAAGCTCCGCGCGCTGAAGCGGCTCAAGGTCGTCGCGGCGTTCCAGGCCACCGGCAACGACCCGCGCGGCATGGTGCTCGACGCCGTCCCGGTCATCCCGCCGGACCTGCGCCCGATGGTGCAGCTGGACGGTGGCCGCTTCGCGACCTCCGACCTGAACGACCTGTACCGCCGGGTGATCAACCGGAACAACCGCCTCAAGCGGCTGATCGACCTCGGCGCGCCCGAGATCATCGTCAACAACGAGAAGCGGATGCTGCAGGAGGCCGTCGACGCGCTGTTCGACAACGGCCGCCGCGGGCGTCCGGTCACCGGCCCGGGCAACCGGCCGCTGAAGTCGCTGTCCGACCTCCTCAAGGGCAAGCAGGGCCGGTTCCGCCAGAACCTGCTCGGCAAGCGCGTCGACTACTCGGGCCGTTCGGTCATCATCGTCGGCCCGCAGCTGAAGCTGCACCAGTGCGGTCTGCCGAAGGACATGGCGCTCGAGCTGTTCAAGCCGTTCGTCATGAAGCGGCTGGTCGACCTGAACCACGCGCAGAACATCAAGTCCGCCAAGCGGATGGTGGAGCGCTCGCGGCCGCAGGTGTGGGACGTGCTGGAAGAGGTCATCACCGGCCACCCGGTGATGCTGAACCGCGCGCCGACGCTGCACCGCCTCGGCATCCAGGCCTTCGAGCCGCAGCTGGTCGAAGGCAAGGCCATCCAGCTGCACCCGCTGGTCTGCGAGGCGTTCAACGCGGACTTCGACGGTGACCAGATGGCGGTGCACCTGCCGCTGTCGGCCGAGGCGCAGGCCGAGGCCCGGATCCTGATGCTGTCGGCGAACAACATCCTCTCGCCGGCGTCGGGCCGTCCGCTCGCCATGCCGCGACTGGACATGGTGACGGGTCTGTTCCACCTGACCCGCCTCAACGAGAAGGCCGAGGGCGCGGGCAACGCGTACTCGTCGCCGGCCGAGGCCATCATGGCCTTCGACCGCAAGGCGCTGGGCCTGCACGCCCCGATCAAGATCCGCGTGACCGACCGTCAGCCGGCGAAGGCTGACGAAGCGGCGCTCGCGGAGAAGGGCTGGGAGCCGGGCAAGCCGTGGCTGGCCGAGACGACCCTGGGCCGCGTGCTGTTCAACGAGCTGCTGCCGGCGGACTACCCGTTCATCAACGAGCCGATGCCGAAGAAGCGTCAGGCCGCGATCGTGAACGACCTCGCCGAGCGGTACTCGATGACCCAGGTCGCGCAGACCCTGGACCGCCTGAAGGACGCCGGTTTCTACTGGGCGACCCGCTCGGGCGTCACCGTCGCCATCTCGGACGTGCTCACCCCGGTGGGCAAGAAGGCCATCCTCGACGAGTACGAGGGCAAGGCCTCCCAGGTGGAGAAGCGCTACCAGCGCGGTCAGCTGTCGCAC
Source organism: Amycolatopsis lexingtonensis (assembly GCF_014873755.1). Lineage (NCBI taxonomy): Bacteria > Bacillati > Actinomycetota > Actinomycetes > Pseudonocardiales > Pseudonocardiaceae > Amycolatopsis > Amycolatopsis lexingtonensis. The sequence continues at coordinate 6,681,257 of NZ_JADBEG010000001.1, read as the reverse complement.
ACCGAGCGCAACAACGAGCTCGTCAAGGTGTGGACGCAGGCCACCGAAGAGGTCCACAAGATCATGGAGACGGCGCTGCCGGACGACAACCCGATCGCCATGATCGTGAAGTCGGGCGCCGCCGGTAACATGACGCAGGTCCGGTCGCTGGCCGGTATGCGTGGCCTGGTGTCGAACCCGAAGGGTGAGTACATCCCGCGTCCGATCAAGGCCAACTTCCGTGAAGGCCTGTCGGTGGCGGAGTACTTCATCGCGACGCACGGTGCCCGGAAGGGCCTGGCGGACACGGCGCTCCGCACCGCCGACTCGGGTTATCTGACCCGTCGTCTGGTGGACGTCTCGCAGGACGTCATCGTCCGCGAGATCGACTGCGGCACCACCCGCGGCATCATGATGCCGATCGGCGAGGACATCGGCGACGGCAAGGTCCTGCGCGACCAGCACGTCGAGACCTCCGTGTACGCGCGGAACCTCGCGACGGACGCGGTGGACGCCAAGGGCAACGTCGTGCTGAACGCGGGCGACGACATCGGCGACCCGGCCATCGAGAAGCTGCTCTCCAGCGGCATCTCGAAGGTCAAGGTCCGCTCGGTGCTGACCTGCGAGTCGGCCGTCGGCATCTGCGCGACCTGCTACGGCCGCTCGATGGCGACCGGTCAGCTCGTCGACGTCGGCGAGGCCGTGGGTATCGTCGCGGCCCAGTCGATCGGTGAGCCGGGCACGCAGCTGACGATGCGTACGTTCCACCAGGGTGGTGTCGCCGGTGACGACATCACGACCGGTCTGCCCCGTGTGCAGGAGCTCTTCGAAGCTCGTGTCCCGAAGGGCAAGGCGCCGATCGCCGACGTCGATGGCCGCGTGCGCATCGAGGAGAGCGAGCGGTTCTGGAAGATCACGCTGATCCCGGACGACGGCGGCGAAGAGATCGTCTTCGACAAGCTGTCCAAGCGTCAGCGGCTCGCGAACACCCCGAACGGCCCGCTGGGCGACGGCGACCACGTCAACGTCGGTCAGCAGCTGCTCGAGGGCACGCCGGACCCGCACGAGGTCCTGCGGGTCATGGGGCCGCGCGAGGCGCAGATGCACCTGACGGACGAGGTCCAGAAGGTGTACCGGGCGCAGGGTGTGTCGATCCACGACAAGCACATCGAGGTCATTGTGCGGCAGATGCTGCGCCGCGTGACGATCATCGACTCCGGTGCCACGGACTTCCTCCCGGGCGAGCTGCCCGAGCGGACCAAGTTCGAGGCGACGAACCGGGCCGCGGTCGCCGAGGGCGGCGAGCCGGCTTCGGGCCGTCCGGTGCTGATGGGTATCACGAAGGCGTCGCTCACCACGGACTCGTGGCTGTCGGCGGCCTCGTTCCAGGAGACCACGCGAGTCCTGACCGACGCGGCCATCAACGGCCGTTCGGACAAGCTCGTGGGCCTCAAGGAGAACGTGATCATCGGTAAGCTGATCCCGGCCGGTACGGGCATCAACAAGTACCGCAACATCCAGGTGCAGCCGACCGAGGAGGCGCGGGTCGCGGCTTACGCGATCCCGTCCTACGACGACGGCTACTACACCCCGGACGTGTTCGGTACGGGCACCGGTGCCGCGGTTCCGCTGGACGACTACGACTTCGGCCGCGACTTCCGCTGAAGCTGAGTCATGAGAAAGGCCCTCGCCGGGTTTCCCGGCGGGGGCCTTTCCCGTGTGGCCGGAACCGCGTAAACCACTTCATTTGTCATGCGTTCCGCCGGGCGAAGAGCGGCGGTTTTGCTCGCCGCGCTCGTCACGGCGATGGCGGCTTCGGACCGGAGCGGTGTTTCGATCACGTTCGACAAGCCGTCCTATGGGACCGGCGACGAAATCCACGCCACGGTCAGGCTGACGAACAACGGCTCCGGCCGGGCGACCGGGCTCACGGTTTTCCAGGACTTCGACCCGATCGACCTGTTCGTCCCCTACGGCGGCTGGGGCGCGCTCGAAAACCGGCCAGGACTGACGATCGAGGCCGGCGGGTCGTTCGAGCTGACGGTGTCCGGCCAGGTCCGGGACCCCGAGCAGACCACGACGGCCCTGCGCGGCCGGGTGTTCGACGGGACCGGGTTCGGGGTCGGTTCGTTCGACTCCCGGGTGCCGGTCACGAAGGTGCCCGGCCGCGCGACGGGCGTCTGATACGCCGACCGCAACGGCAACGGCGCCCTCGACGGCGGCGAACCGCTCCCCGGTACCACGCTCACCCTGCGGTACGTCCACAACACCAGGACCTACGCGGCCACGAGCGACGGGGAAGGGAAGTTCACCTTCGACCTCCCGGCCGGGGACTACACCCTCGGCGGCGAGGTCGTCGACGGCTGGCTGGTCCCGTGGCAGACCCTCCGGATCGCGGCGGACATGTCGGACCTGCTCGTACGGCGGCGCGCCGCCGTTGAACGGCGCGCTGACCGCGTCGCTGGCGTTCACCCAGGACAGCTACCAGCCGGGCGACCTGGCCCACCTCACCGTGACGCTGGCGAACTCGGGCCCGACCCCGCTCACCGGCATCGTGGCCGCGTGCAACCGCGTCGGCGACGGTCACCTGCTGAACGCGACCGGCCCCGGGTGGGGTGATCTCGTGTGGAACCGCGGCGACTTCGGGTACAGCGAAGTCGACATCGACAACCACGCGAACGCCCGCGCCGAGGCCGCGGTGCCGGGAGGGCAGGCCGTCGTCGAGGGCAGCATCGGGGTGCTCGACGACCGAGGCGGGATCGCGCAGGGGCTGGCCGGCACCGAGGTCGTGCTGGTGTCCGACCGGCACTGCCCGGTCGCGGGCCGGCAGACCAGCGACGCCGGCGGGCACTTCCTCTTCGAGAACGTGGCTCCGGGCCCCGAGTACCGGCTGTACTTCCTGACCCCGGCGGGCTGGAGGACCAAGTACGAGAACCCGACCGGGATCGCGGTCCAGGGTCCGCCGTCGAACCACTACGCGTACCGGATCGCCGCCGAGGAAGGCGACGCGCCGCCGCCGGAGGTGCCGGTCAACCCCGCGGACTGCTGACGTCCCGGCGGTGCGGCGCCCCCGGTCCACAGTGGACCGGGGGCGCCGTTCACCGCAGGCTGCAGCGGGCCACCGGGAAGTCGAAGTACGTGTCCGGGAACGGCTCGCCGTTCAGCGTGTAGTGCCACCACTCCTCGGGCAGGTTGCGGAAGCCCGCCGCCGTCATCGCGTTCCGCAGTACGTCGCGGTTCGTCCGCGCCACCCCCGTGATCGCCGGGTTGTCCGTGTGGGCCAGCGGGTCGAAGCAGTCGTAGCCCGTGCCCATGTCGACCATGTTGTCCGGGAACCGCTGGTCCTGCGGCGCGAAGCACGGCTTCAGCGGCTCGCCGGGAACGTACGGCCGCTGGTGGCGCGGCGGGAGCTTCACCAGCGTGAGGTCCATCGTGCTGCCGCGGCTGTGGCCGGACTTCTCCGCGATGTACCCGTCTTCGAACAGCCGGTCCTTCTCGACGTTCGGGTAGAACTCCGCCTTCATCTTCTCGTCGGCGAGGTCCTTCGCCCACCGCACGAAGTGGTCGACCGCGCGCTGCGGGCGGTAGCAGTCGTACACCTTGAGCGTGTAGCCCTGCCGGAGCACCTGCGCCTGGACCTGCCGCAGGCCGTCGGCCGCCTGGCGGGTCAGGATGCAGGTGGGCTCGAGGTAGCCGTCGATCCGCTGCCCGACGAAGTTGTGCCGGGTCGCGTAGCGGATGTCCTGCCGGATCGACGGCGCCACGTCGGACAGCGCGACGAACTCGGCGGCCGGGGCGGCCCGGGCGGGAGCGGGGACGGCGACCCCGGCCAAGGCGGCGAGGGCGACGGCGAAGACGCGGAAGATCGGCATCCCTCTCGTCTATCAGCCGAGCCCCGGCCGCGCAGCCGCCAGACCGGTCACGACCAGCCTTCCGACGTCGTCGCGCGGACGAAGTCGTCGGACGGCGGCTGCACCGGCCGGCCTTCGAACTGCGTCGGCAGCACCGTCGACGCGGTCGTCTGGTCAGCGTCCGCTTTGGCCGGTTTGGGGTCCGGACAGCTGTTTGCCGGTGGTGGGTACTCGCTCGTGGCGGTCGTCGGCGGCGTTCTGGCGCTGCTTCCGTTGGCCCTGCCGGCATCCCGTAACGGCTGGTAGCCGCGTCGTTGTCGGCAAATCTCTCGTCCCCGGCGCCGCGGCCGGGTGGCGAAGATGGGCCGTGGCTGACTCTGTGCCCTTCACGGACAACTTCGCGGACCTCTCCAACACGCAGGGGTACCAGTTCGAGTTCCGCTGCGAGCGCTGCGGGAACGGCTTCCGCTCCGCGTTCCAGCGCGACAACGTCGAGACCGGGCGAAGCGTGCTTCGCGCCGTCGGCTCGTTCTTCGGCGGCACGCTGCGCGACCTGAGCAACTCCGCCGACCAGTGGCGGTACGACCGCGCGACGAACTCGCCGGCCAAGGACAAGGCGCTGGCCGCCGCCGTCCAGGAGATCACGCCGAGCTTCCGGCAGTGCCGTGGCTGCGGCGACTGGATGTGCCACGACCAGTGCTGGAACGAGGAGATCGGCCAGTGCCTGCGCTGCTCGCCGAGCGTCGCGGAGGAGATCTCGCGCGCCCAGGCGTCGGCCCAGCGCGACCAGATCTGGGACAAGGCCCGCGAAAAGGACTGGACCACCGACCTCGACCTCGACACCCGTGCCAAGGTCACCTGCCCCGGCTGCGGTCTCAAGGCCGACGGCGGCAAGTTCTGCTCGTCCTGCGGTACTTCCCTGGCTTTGAAGGTCGGCTGCGGCGGCTGCGGGAGCGAGGGCAACAAGCCGGGAGCGCTGTTCTGCTCGGATTGCGGCGCCAAACTCTGAGCGAAGTTCCCGGCACTACATAACGAATGAATAACGAGCAGCCCCGGCGTTCAGGCGCCGGGGCTGCGCCATTGTGACCAACCGTGACACCGCCGGTTGGTCTAGATACCCTGCTCACCCATTCGGCCTAGTGAGCCGCGTCAACTCGGCCCACGTCGTGGGAGATTAACCCGTTCGGGTTCGTTCTCATTCTTTGATCACGGCTGGACCCGTCGCCCGCTTGGGGCGAATATCCCGTTCAGGTCTGCTGACGTCAGCTTTCCGTTGTGTCCCAACGGTTTCCGTCTGCCCAGAATAGGGAGAACCATGCGATCAACTCCGTCGCGTCCGGGCCGGTGGCGAAAGGTGGTGACCGGCGCCGCGGCTCTCGCCCTCGCGGCCGGTGCGGTCACGTACACCGGTTCGTCCACCGGCGCCTACGCCGACGTCCAGACCGTCACCGACGCGAAGACCGCGTCCGACGGCAAGCAGTACTGGGTGCAGAACCACCTGGTGACCAAGGATCTCGCGCGCTCGGCGGCCGGCACGCCCAAGAAGTGGCTGCTCGTCTGGGCCGGTGACGAGAACATCGCCGACACGCTCGTCAAGGACGTCAAGAACCTGCCGGGCACGCTCGGCGGCGGGCTCAACAAGGTCAAGAACGCGTTGCCCGGCCCGGACTTCCTCGCCGTCATCGACGCGACGCAGGGTTCGCCGACGTACGGCAAGGTCGTCAACACCGCCACCGTCGGGCCGCTCGTCGAGAACGAGCCGCACCACATGCAGTACGTGTGGCACAAGGGCGACACCATCTACGCCGGCGCGCTGTTCGCCGCCGCGACGTACGCCTTCGACGTCAGCGCGTTGCCGCAGCTGAAGCTCAAGGGTGTCAGCCTGCCGACCAACACGCTCGGCGGAAGTGTCCCGGACGCCTACTGGGTGCTCAAGGACGGCACCGCGTATGGCACCTACATGGGCGGCCCGGTCGTCCCCGGCCCGCACGCCTACGCCGACGGCTCCACGCAGATCGGCAACGGCTTCGCGGGCAGCCCCGGCGAAGTCGTCCACTTCGGACAGAACGCGCAGGTGCTCTCGGAGTCCCCGGCGGCGACCCCGCAGGGCGACAACAAGAAGCTCTGCGACAACCTGCCGCAGCTGGGCACGCCGACCTGCGCCAACCCGCACGGCATCCAGGCGCGCGAGGACCTGAACACGCTCGTCACGAGCGACTACGCCGAGCCGCGCAACATCATCCTCGACCCGGTGAAGCAGCCGTCGCCGTACCTGCGCCGGCCGACCGTGCGGACCTGGGACATCTCCGACCGCAACCACCCGAAGCTCAAGTCGGTGTCGTACCTGGCCGACGGCCCGCGCGCCGATCCCGCCGACCCGCTGCACGCCGAGAGCCGCGCGGTCATGGAGACCACGGTGACCAACCTGCCGGGTCACAAGGGCGCGTTCGCCCAGACCATGCAGGGCGGCGCGGTGTTCTACACGCCGGACATCACCGCGGCCGAGCCGCACTGGATCGAGGTGTTCGACGACGGCGCCGCGAACAAGTCCATCTACGCGAACAACGATTCGAACGGCGCCAGCTCCAACGGCGGCTGGATCCAGACGAGCCCGGACGACAAGTACCTCTACCGCGCGATCGTCGGGCGGCAGAAGGGCACCCTCTGGGCCGACGACCCCGGCACCACCGGCGGCGTCTACGTCCTCGACATCCAGAAGCTGGTCAACGCCGGCGACCGGATCGAGGACATCCAGGGCCGGGTCGACACCAAGGCGAAGGCGCAGCAGGGCGGGGGCGGCGACCTGCCGACCGTCGTCGGCGCGGCCCCGATCAACCCCGGCACGCCGGGCGCGGGCCCGCACTGGGGCGCCTACGACAACTGGGCGCTCGGCAGCGACGGTTTCTACCACGAAACCACGTCGCCGCAGCACCTCGCGGTGTCGAACTACTTCGTCGCCCGGTCCGGTTTGGACGGTGACCACAAGGTCAACCTGCTGAACCTCGGCCCGGACGGGAAGGTGTCGGTCGACCCGAACTTCCGGGACGAGTTCACCGGCCAGGTCGGCATCAACTTCAACCGCAAGTCGTGGCCGCACGGGGACTTCGGCAACGCCAAGCCGCACTCCGAGCTGTTCGTGGTCGCGGACGCCGACATCAAGTAGCCGACGCGGGCGGGGCCGTGGCCCCGCCCGCCTCTCCCCGGAAGGTCCCGATGGAACACGACCACTCCGCGCCCACCGGTTCGTCCACTGTGGACGTCCTGGCGGTGGTGCTCCGGCTGGCCCTGCTGCTGTCCACGGCGTTCCTCGCCGGCGGTGGCCTCCTGCGGCCGCCGGGACAGCGGCCGCCTCGCACGCTGTACGTCCTCGGCGGGGTTTCGGCGCTCCTCGCCGTGGTGTCGGCTTTCGCCGTCGACGTCAACGTGATCGCGCTGGCGATCCACGTCGTGCTCGCGGTCGCGGTGCCGCTCCTCCCTCGGGCCACCCGCTGGACGTCGGCCGCGCTGCTGGCGCTCGTCGTGCTGGAGACGTCGCTCGGCGGCACCGGCGTCGAGTTCGCGATCGACACGGTGTTCGTCGCCGGGGCGGCCGTGTGGTTCGGCTTCGCGCTGCTCGGGCCGGTCACGACGGCGGCCGTCCGGCCCGGGCCGCTCGCGCTCACCCTCGGCGGCCTGCTGGTCCTGGCCGGCGCGGTCCGGTTCGGGCTGTCCGGCCTCGGCTTCGACCGGCGGCTCTACTCGACGCTCTTCGGGCTCGCGGTGGTCGCCGTCGTGGTGCTGCCGGTCGTGGTGAGCGTGCTCGCCGGGGTCTTCAAAGCCCGCGCTTACCGGTTCGGCGTGCTCGGCGTCGCGCTCGGGTTCGTCGCGTGGAGCGCGCTCGGCGCGATCCCGGCGCCCCCGCCGCTGCCCGTGCCCGGCGTCCCGCTGCTGGCCGACGAGGCCGGGTTCCCGGTGCTCGTCAGCCCGCAGCGGCCGGGCCGCAACGTCGTCCACTTCCCGGCGAGCGCGGGCGACGACCTGTCCGCCGGCGTGCGCGGGGGCCTGGTCACCAAGGCCGTCGCGCGGCCCGGCGCCGAGGGCACGTGGGCCGAGGTCGACTTGCCGCCCGGCCGCAGCGACCTGGAAATCCGCCGCGGTGACACGACTAGCGTCGTCGAGGTCGACGCCGGGACCGCGCCCGGCCCGGCGATCACCGACGCCGACGCGCCGGAGTGCGCTTCGGCGGCGCTCGGCGGCCTGGTCGCCGGCCGCGCCGACGTGCTGAGCGCCTGCCCGTCCGACGCGCTGACGCCGGAAGACGGGGGAGCGCTGGTCAAGCTCGTCGAGTTCCTCGCCGGGCGGAAGCCGTCCGCGCTCACGCTGGTCGAGGACGGCTCCCCGCGCGGTGTCGCGGCCGCGAAGCTGGTGCGGGAAACGGCGGCGCGCACGGGACTCGCCGTGCGGCCGGACGCCGGGCCCGACACCGCGCTCGTCGTCGTCTCCGGCTGGGCCGCCGGGTACACCGCGATGACGCGGGCGGCCGAGCTGCAACGCCTCGAACCCACCCACCAGTACGGGCTGTACCTGGCGCCGTGGCTGCTGAACGGGCCGATCGTCAACGCCGTGGCGAGCGCTTCGCTGCCGTTGCGGTTCGACCCGCGCGAGGCGACCGCGGTCGGGTACGCCGTGGCGGTCGGCGACCGCTTCGGCGGCGAAAGCCCGACACTGGGCGGCTTCCGGACCTGGCTGGGCGCCGACCACTCGGCGGGGGACGTGCAGATCTTCGCCGCCGCCCAGGTCAACGCCATGCCGATGTACCCCACCGAACCCCACGCCACCGGAATGGTGATGGACCGCGACTACGCGGGCCAGTGGGTCCCCGACGGAACCATCGTGCCGATCACGTCGGTTCTCCGCTGAAACCCCCGCAAGGAAAGGAAAAGCATGAAGCGTCTCGCTGCCCGCGTGCTGCTGCCGCTCGTCGCGGCGACGGCGTTCACCGGCCTCGCCGCCGGTGTCGCCTCGGCCGACCCGACCGACGGTTCCGTCTGGCTCGTGCCCGGCGTCGACCTCGGCGGTGTGCTCGGCCCGCTCGGCCAGCCGGTCGACCTGCTCGCCCCCGTCTTCGACCTGATCACCGCAGTTTCCTGAAACGGAGAGAACCCATGAAGAAGACCCTCGCTGTCGCGATCCTCACCGGTGCGGCCCTGTTCGGCGCGGCCGCGCCCGCGCTGGCCGCCGATGCCCCCGGGGTCGTCGTGGTCGACGAGCCGGACACCAGTGGCCTGAACAACATCTGGACGTTCGCCCCGCTCGGCGTCCCGGTGCTCGGCCTGATCCAGTCGGTCAACGGTGTCCCGGGCAAGCTCCTGCCCTCCTTCTGACCCCGGCGGCGGCCCCTCGCGCCCGAGGGGCCGCCCCCTTTTCCTTGGGAGTCCCCATGAACCGGCAGCTGGTGGGCAGGCTCGGCATCGCCGTGATCGCGATCGCCGCGGTGACCGCGGGCAGCTTCATCCTCGGCGACGACGGCTCGTCCCCACCGGCCCCGCCGGTCGCGGTGGTGGGGGAGCCGTCGCTGTCGTCGGTGCCGCCGCGCACGATCCTGGCGACGGCGACGTACACGTCGACCCCGCCGGCGCCGGCCGGCTACCAGGTGACGTACGAGCTGGCGGGCACCGGCACGGCGACGGTCGTCTACGACTCGAACGGCCTCGGCCTGGTCCACCAGGAACTCGCGGTCCCGTTGCCGTGGCGGAAGGAACTCAGCTGGGCGGCGCCCGGGTCCATCCAGCTGCTCGGGCAGGGGAGCGGCGCGGTCGAATGCCGCGTCTCGGTCGGCGGCCACGTGGTGAAGACGCAGAAGTCGGCGCCGGGCGAAGTTGCCGCCTGCGTCAGCTGAGGGCCTTCGAGAACCAGTGCTCGGCGAACTGCCCGTCGTTGAACGGCTCGACCTCGGCGTAGCCGACCTTCGCGTAGAGCGCGCGGGCCTCGAACAGGTCGTGGCGGGTGTCGAGCCGCATGAGCCGGGAACCTAGTCGCCGCGCGGCTTCCTCGGCGGCCGCCACCAGCGCGGGCGCGCCGCCGGTACCCCGGTGGGCCGGCTTGACGAAGACCTTCGTCAGCTCGCTGATCCCCGGCGCGACGACCCGGGTCCCGGCACAGCCCGCGACGTCCCCGTCGAGGTACCCGACGAGGAACGCCCCGGTGGGCGGCACCAGGTCGGTGCCCGGTTCTTCGGCCACGTATTGCGCGAGCTCGGCTTCGGTGATCGGACGCCCGTAATAGCGCGAAGCGACTTCGTCCATGTAGTCGCGCATGATCGCGACGGCGTCCGGGTGGGCGACGTCGATCCGGGTGATCTTCCAGTCCACGTCCTCATCCTGGGGTCGCTGTCCAGCGAATTCCCCGTGGCCCGGGCACGATGGGGGGATGACGCCTGTCACGAAGCGCCTGGCGGTGGTGGCCGTCCTGCTGATCACGGTGGGCGCGATCCTGCTGTCGGTGGGCGCGATCGGCTTCCGGTCGACGTCCGATCAGCCCGACGCCAACATCGGCGCGGGCTTCGCCCTGCTGGCCGGCCCGTACATCGTCGGACTGGGGCTGGTGTTCGCGTTGTCGGCGGGCCTGACCCACCTCACTACGCGCCGCCGCTGACGCTCCACAGCGCCGCGGGCAGGCTGTCCGCCAAGCTGTCGAGGTAGCCGGCCTCGGCCACGATGTTCTGCCGGGTCGCGCAGCCCTGCCCCCACGTCCGCGCCGACCCGTGCTCGACGACGACGTCCCGCTGGGCGAAGTGCGGGTTGGCGGCCAGCCACCGGGTCAGCTCGCCTTCGAGGCGCGCGTCCGTCGGCATCGACACCTGCCCCGCGGTGATCCGCAGCTCCGGGCACGGCGGCACCCGCACCTGCGTGACGTGGATGTCGCGGAAGTAGGTGTGGTCGTCGAAGTGCCGGTACGGCTCCTGGGCGTCGATGGCGACGACCGGGCGGTCGCCGTGGCGGAACTCGACCCACGTCGTGTGGGTGCTCCCGGCCAGCGGGCGGCCGCTCGGGTGCAGCACCCCGAAGGTCGGCACCGCCCGCGCGTCGCTGGGGACGCCGCTGTCGAAGGTGCCGCCGCGCTCGGCCGCGAAGGCCTTGAACCAGTGCTCCTTGCGGCTGTCGACGAACTTCGTGTGCGACCGCCACCAGATCGCCGCCACCACCGCGAACACCGCCGCGATCGCGACGACCGCCACCACGCCCGCCATCAGAAGTCCAGGTCCTCGCGCGTCTCATCGTCGGATTGGCCGGTGCCGGTCTCGCCGTAGTCGCTCGCCTTCTTGGCGTTCTTGACGTGGCTGTTGAGCTTGCCGAGATGGTCGTTGAGCGTCTTGGCCGGGTTGTCGCCGGGCTTGGCCGGGTTGAACCCGAAGACGCCCTTGGCGGCCGCCTCCCCGCCCTTCTTCGCGATCTCGGACAGGGCGTTCTTCCCGGCCCGCTTGCCGATCATGCCTTCGGCGCCCTTGAGCTTGTCGACCAGGCCCATGCCGGCGTCGCGCTGCCCGATCTCGGCCAGCTTCTCCGCGGTCTTGCCCTCGGCGAACACCTTGCCCAGCTTCGTCGCCGCCAGCTTGGCCTTCATCTTCTGCAGCCAGTCGAGGATCTTCTGCAGCAGCTCGCGGACCTTCGAGACCTTCTTCGTCGTCTTCGCGGCGGTCGTGCCGAGCTTCACCTCCGACGCCGTGCCCGCGGTGGCGACCGACGCCCCGCAGGTGGGCACCGCGGCCGCCAGCGCCGGGATCCAGATCATGATCAGCCAGGTGACCAGCTCGGTGAGGATCGCCTTGATCAGGTCCTCGACGAAGCTCATCAGCATGCTGCTCAGCTGCAGCATCTGCGCCATGTCGCCGGACTTCGCGGAGACGCCGCCGATGCCGTGCGCGAACTCGCCCAGCGACTTGCGCGCCGCGTCACCGGCGTCGCCCTTCCACGCCGCCAGCGACGTGTCGGCGACCTGGGCGAAGTTCTTCGCCAGCTCGTCCAGCCCGGTGGCGATGGCGCCGAAGTTGCCGGCCGCGGTGGCGAGCGCGGGCCCGTCGCCGCTGACGAAGTGGATCGCGTCCTGGATCGGCTGGACGGCGCTGATCAGGAAGTTCAGCCCCTGCCCGACGAGCCAGCCGAGCGGGTCGGTGGCGATGTCGGTGATGGTGCTCGCGCTGGACTGGATGAAGGACGTCGTGTCGGTCGCGATCGTGCCGAGCCCGAGTGCGATGTCGACGCCGTCCGGGTGGGGCGCGGTGAACGCCTGGTACACGGAGACGACGTCCTTGCCCACGGTGACGGCGCTGCCGGCGAACGGGACGGCCTTCACCGCGTTGTCGACGTTCACCCCCAGCACCGTGTTCGGATCGTCGCTCTTGATGTTCACGCCGCTCGCGACGTCCTGGTACTCCGCCATCGTCGTGGCCCCCTCAGGGCTTCTTCGGGCCGTCGAGCAGGACCTCGACCTGCCCGAAGAAGGCCTTGTGGTCGTCTTCGGTGCCCTGGTAGACGTTCGCCGCGTCGGTGAACTTGCCCTGCGCCGACGTCAGGCCCTCGGCCATCGACGCCAGCAGGTCGCGCAGCTCGTGCAGCGTTTCGTCGTACCCGTGCTTGGTGAACAGGCCCACCACGCCCCACGACTTGTCGCCGACGTCGGCTTGGCCGACCTTCTCGGTGAACTTCGCGCCCTGGTCCTTGTACTTGCCGAGCACGCCGACGTACTTCCGCAGCGCGTCGACCTCGACCTGGTAGCCGCCGGTCCCGTCGGGCATCAGTCCTCCTCGTCGAACAGGTTCTTCAGGAAGGTGTCGCCCGCGGACCCCCCGGCCGCCGGCGGTGCCGGGGGCGGCGTGGCGTCGTCGGACGGCCGCAGCACCCGCTCCTCCGAGAAGTCCTCCGGCGCGGCCGGCCGCTCACGGGCGGGCGCCTCTTCCGCCAGCTTCGACCGCATTTCTTCGACGGTGGTTCCGAACGCCTCGGCCTGGGTCTCCAGGACCTGGTCGACCAGGCCGATGTCGTCGCCGAGGTGCTCCTGGACGAGCACGGCCTGCCGCCGGGCCGCTTCGCCGACCGCCTCCCGCAGCGTCGCCATCAGGGCCGCGGACAGCGCCTGCGGGCCCTTCGCCAGCGCGGCGTCGGTGAACTTGACGTCGAGCACCGCGCCCCCGGGCCCGGTGACGACGGTCACCCCGCCGTCCGGCGACGACGCGCCCGCCCGCAGTTCGGACAGCTGCTGCTGCATCGCCCCGAGACCGGCGAACCGGTCGTCGACGTTCCGGATGCTCGACTGGAACCGCTCGAACTCGGTCACCAGTTGCTCGAACTCGGCCGCCATGCCCCTCGTCCCCTCCCGATCGCGTGTCCGTGCCCATCGTGGCCCTTCACCGGCGGTGTGACGCACGGAACGGCCGATCCGATCCCACTGCGTCACCCGGTCGGGTAATGGGTAGGTTTCCGGCCGCAAGGGGAAGCAGGGATGAACGCTAGGAGTGTGTGATGACCAGCACCGAAGGGGCCGGCCGGCCCGACGAGGAGCCGAAGTCGACCGGGAGCCACGCGGCGCCCGAGGGGGCGGGCGTGCACCCGCTGATCGACCTGTCGCGCGACCCGAACCCGGGCAAGCCGGACCACGCGAAGCCCGACGAGGACTGACGCACCGCTCCCGGACACGTGGTCTGGCGTCTTGAATGACTCATTCAGGTCTTGGGAGGTCCTGAATGAGTCATTCAAGACCTCCGGACCGTCGCGTTCCGGCAGCTCCGCCCGGCCCGGCGCGGCCCACCGGCGCCGCTCGGAGGGGCCCCGCGTTCCGGGGCGTTGCCGTGCCGGGTGTGCAGCGCGGCACCCGCCGGGTCTCGGAGCGCCCGGCGCGGTGCCATGAACGATCCGTTCACCGCGTCCGACGTCAGGGGCCCGGCAAAGTCGGGTCGGTGCGGCGCGCAGCGGTGCGCCGGCGTCTTGAATGAGTCATTCAGGACGTCCGAAGACCTGAATGAGTCATTCAGGACGTGGGGCGAGCGGGTTACCGGCGGCGGAGTGGCCTGGCCGCGCGACTTTGCCGGGACCCTGGCGTCCGACGTCGTGAACGACTCGTTCATGACCTCGGCAGCGCCGTCGAAGCCAGCCCCCGACCGCCGGAACATCCCGCGGTCCACACGCGTTATGAACACCGGCGGCAGAACCCAACGTGCGGCCGCCACACCGGTGCGACCGGACTTCGGAACATCCCCCGGCCGGGCGGTGCCGAGAGGTACGCTGGACGTTCGCCGACCTTCAGACCCCCCGCCGCGCTCCGTCCGGATCCGGGCGGGTATCTTTGGAGACCGTGCCCGGCATGCGTCGGGCCGCTCCGCGTGCCGTGCGGCATGGGCGGGGTGCTCAGGCACCCGGTCACCGGCTTCGGCAGGTCGGGGTTCCGACGGAAATCCCTCCGGGAAGTTACCGGTCGTCAGACCGTGACGCGGGCCGACACGCCCGACCGCGGGGGCCGGTGAAGACACGAAGAAGCAGATCACGACAGGAAGCTGGTCCATTGCCCACGATCCAGCAGCTGGTCCGCAAGGGCCGCCAGGACAAGGCTGCCAAGCAGAAGACCGCGGCCCTCAAGGGGAGCCCGCAGCGGCGCGGCGTGTGCACCCGCGTGTACACGACCACCCCCAAGAAGCCGAACTCGGCGCTGCGCAAGGTCGCGCGTGTGAAGCTGACCAGCGGCATCGAGGTCACCGCCTACATCCCCGGTGAGGGCCACAACCTGCAGGAGCACTCGATGGTGCTCGTGCGCGGTGGTCGTGTGAAGGACCTTCCGGGTGTCCGTTACAAGATCATCCGCGGTTCGCTCGACACGCAGGGTGTCAAGAACCGCAAGCAGGCGCGCAGCCGGTACGGCGCGAAGAAGGAGAAGAGCTAATGCCCCGCAAGGGTCCGGCCCCGAAGCGGCCGCTGATCTCCGACCCCGTCTACGCCTCCCCGCTGGTCACCCAGCTGGTGAACAAGGTGCTGAAGGACGGGAAGCGGTCCCTGGCCGAGCGCATCGTGTACGGCGCGCTCGAAGGCGCTCGCGAGAAGACGGGCACCGACCCGGTCGTCACGCTGAAGCGCGCTCTCGACAACGTGAAGCCCACCATCGAGGTGAAGAGCCGCCGCGTCGGTGGCGCCACCTACCAGGTGCCGATCGAGGTCAAGCCGGGCCGCTCCACGACCCTGGCGCTGCGCTGGCTGGTCTCCTTCTCGCAGGCCCGCCGCGAGAAGACGATGATCGAGCGCCTGCAGAACGAGCTCCTGGACGCTTCCAACGGCCTCGGTGCCTCGGTGAAGCGTCGCGAGGACACGCACAAGATGGCCGAGTCCAACCGGGCCTTCGCGCACTACCGCTGGTGATGACCGCCCGGCTGTCGACCAAGCCATGCCGGGCCCCAAGCTTGAGAACAGGGGAACACTCTCGTGGCACGTGAAGTGCTGACCGACCTGAACAAGGTCCGCAACATCGGCATCATGGCCCACATCGACGCCGGCAAGACGACGACCACCGAGCGGATCCTGTTCTACACCGGGGTCAACTACAAGATCGGTGAAGTCCACGACGGCGCCGCCACCATGGACTGGATGGAGGAGGAGCAGAAGCGGGGTATCACCATCACCTCGGCTGCCACCACCACCTTCTGGGCCGACCACCAGATCAACCTGATCGACACCCCCGGGCACGTCGACTTCACCGTCGAGGTGGAGCGCAACCTGCGGGTGCTCGACGGCGCGGTCGCCGTCTTCGACGGCAAGGAAGGTGTCGAGCCGCAGTCCGAGCAGGTCTGGCGGCAGGCGGACAAATACGACGTCCCGCGCATCTGCTTCGTCAACAAGATGGACAAGCTGGGTGCGGACTTCTACTACACGCTGAAGACCATCACCGAGCGCCTCGGCGTCAAGCCGCTGGCGATCCAGCTCCCGATCGGCGCCGAGAACGACTTCGAAGGCGTCGTCGACCTGGTCCGCATGAAGGCGCTGACCTGGCGCGGCGAGGTCCAGAAGGGCGAGGACTACTCGGTCGAGGACATCCCGGCCGAGCTGGCCGACCGTGCGGCGGAGTACCGCGAGAAGCTGATCGAGGCCGTCGCCGAGACCGACGACGCGCTGATGGAGAAGTTCCTCGAGGGCGAAGAGCTGTCGACGGACGAGATCAAGTCCGGCATCCGCAAGCTGGTCATCACCCGCGAGGCGTTCCCGGTCCTGGCCGGCTCCGCCTTCAAGAACAAGGGCGTGCAGCCCATGCTCGACGCGGTGATCGACTACCTGCCGTCGCCGCTGGACGTCCCGGCCGTCGAGGGCCTGCTGCCCGACGGTGAGACCGTCGTGTCCCGCAAGGCCTCGGTGGACGAGCCGTTCGCCGCGCTCGCGTTCAAGATCGCCGCGCACCCGTTCTTCGGCAAGCTGACCTACATCCGGGTGTACTCGGGCAAGGTCGCCGCCGGCGCGCAGGTCATCAACGCGACCAAGGAGCGCAAGGAGCGCATCGGGAAGATCTTCCAGATGCACTCCAACAAGGAGAACCCGGTCGACGACGCCCAGGTCGGCCACATCTACGCGGTCATCGGGCTGAAGGACACCACCACGGGTGACACCCTGGCGGACCCGCAGAACCCGATCGTGCTGGAGTCGATGACGTTCCCCGAGCCGGTCATCCGGGTCGCGATCGAACCGAAGACGAAGGCCGACCAGGAGAAGCTGTCCCTGGCGATCCAGAAGCTGGCCGAAGAGGACCCGACGTTCCAGGTCAAGCTGGACGAGGACACCGGCCAGACGATCATCGCGGGTATGGGCGAGCTGCACCTCGAGGTGCTGGTGAACCGGATGAAGTCCGACTACAAGGTCGAGGCGAACATCGGCAAGCCGCAGGTCGCGTACCGCGAGACGATCAAGAAGACGGTCGACAAGCTCGACTACGTCCACAAGAAGCAGACCGGTGGTTCCGGCCAGTTCGCGAAGGTCATCGTGAAGCTGGAGCCGCTCGAGCGCACCGACGGCGCGCTCTACGAGTTCGACAACAAGGTGACCGGTGGTCGCGTGCCGCGGGAGTACATCCCCTCGGTGGACGCGGGCGCGCAGGACGCGATGCAGTACGGCGTCCTGGCCGGCTACCCGCTCGTCGGGTTGAAGTTCACCCTGTTGGACGGTGCTTACCACGAGGTCGACTCTTCGGAGATGGCGTTCAAGATCGCCGGTTCCATGGCGATGAAGGAAGCCGCGAAGAAGGCCGGCCCGGTGATCCTGGAGCCGATGATGGCGGTCGAGGTGACCACGCCCGAGGACTACATGGGCGATGTCATCGGTGACCTCAACTCCCGCCGTGGTCAGATCCAGGCCATGGAGGAGCGGTCGGGCACCCGCGTCGTGAAGGCGCTGGTCCCGCTGTCGGAGATGTTCGGTTACGTCGGTGACCTCCGGTCCCGCACCCAGGGCCGGGCGAACTACTCCATGGTGTTCGACTCCTACGCCGAGGTTCCCGCGAACGTCGCGAAGGAAATCATCGCGAAGGCGACGGGGGAGTAACTCCCCCCAGCGCTCGCGGGCATTAAGGGACTCTCCTGAACGTCCGCAGCACCGACGAAGGAACATTCAGCGGGCGGCAGCCACGCCGCCCGCTGAGCACGAAGCAAATCAGTCCAGGAGGACATTCCAGTGGCGAAGGCGAAATTCGAGCGGACCAAGCCGCACGTCAACATCGGCACCATCGGCCACGTTGACCACGGCAAGACGACTCTGACCGCGGCGATCACCAAGGTGCTGCACGACAAGTACCCGGAGCTGAACGAGTCGCGGGCGTTCGACCAGATCGACAACGCGCCGGAAGAGAAGCAGCGCGGCATCACGATCAACATCTCGCACGTCGAGTACCAGACCGAGAAGCGTCACTACGCGCACGTCGACGCCCCCGGTCACGCGGACTACATCAAGAACATGATCACCGGTGCGGCGCAGATGGACGGCGCGATCCTCGTGGTCGCGGCGACCGACGGCCCGATGCCGCAGACCCGTGAGCACGTGCTGCTCGCCCGCCAGGTCGGCGTGCCCTACATCGTGGTCGCGCTGAACAAGGCCGACATGGTCGACGACGAGGAGATCCTGGAGCTCGTCGAGCTCGAGGTCCGCGAGCTGCTGTCCTCGCAGGAGTTCCCCGGCGACGACGCCCCGGTCGTGCGCGTGTCCGGTCTCAAGGCCCTCGAGGGCGACGAGAAGTGGGCCGACGCCGTGCTCGAGCTGATGACCGCCGTCGACGACAACGTGCCGGACCCGGTGCGCGAGCTCGACAAGCCGTTCCTGATGCCGATCGAGGACGTCTTCACCATCACCGGTCGTGGCACCGTGGTGACCGGTCGCGTCGAGCGCGGCCAGATCAACGTCAACGAAGAGGTCGAGATCGTGGGTATCCGCGAGAAGTCGACCAAGACCACCGTCACCGGTGTCGAGATGTTCCGCAAGCTGCTCGACTCGGGCCAGGCGGGCGACAACGTCGGCCTGCTGGTCCGCGGTATCAAGCGCGAGGACGTCGAGCGCGGCCAGGTCGTCGTGAAGCCGGGCACCACCACCCCGCACACCGACTTCGAGGGCCGGGTCTAC
Organism: Amycolatopsis lexingtonensis; assembly: GCF_014873755.1. NCBI lineage: Bacteria > Bacillati > Actinomycetota > Actinomycetes > Pseudonocardiales > Pseudonocardiaceae > Amycolatopsis > Amycolatopsis lexingtonensis. The sequence goes on along the minus strand of NZ_JADBEG010000001.1, from coordinate 6,662,818 downwards.
ATCCTGTCGAAGGACGAGGGTGGCCGTCACACCCCGTTCTTCAACAACTACCGCCCGCAGTTCTACTTCCGCACCACCGACGTGACCGGCGTCGTGACCCTCCCCGAGGGCACCGAAATGGTCATGCCGGGCGACAACACCGACATCTCGGTCCAGCTGATCCAGCCGGTCGCGATGGACGAGGGTCTGCGCTTCGCCATCCGCGAGGGTGGCCGGACCGTCGGCGCGGGTCAGGTCACCAAGATCAACAAGTGATTTCACGCCCCGGCCGGGGGTAATACACCCCCGGCTCAAGGGCGTCAAATCACGTGTGCGACACTATTCAGGTTGCTCGTCCTGGGGCGGCCGATCCTCGTCGGGGTTTTCTCCACGGGGGTCCGGCCGCCCTGGCGCGAGTGGCCACGGTCCGCCGAGCCTCTTCCTTCGGGTAGGCGAGCGGGCAAAGGCGGTGAGACGGCCAGCCGGCTCATAGCCTCCTCACGTTGAGGAAGACCAGGCAAGACGACGATCCCGCGGGATCCGTCTGTGCGTCGGGCGCGACACGCCCGACCGCGTGGACCGGGGACAGGGCCGTTGAACTGCGGAAACCCAGCCAGGGTGGCGACATCCGGGCGGGGTTTGTGAGATAGCGGCACGAGACGACAAGGAACGAGCAGCCACCATGGCGGGACAGAAGATCCGCATCCGGCTCAAGGCCTACGACCACGAGGCGATCGACACCTCGGCGCGCAAGATCGTGGAGACGGTCACGCGCACCGGCGCCCGGGTTGTCGGGCCGGTGCCGCTGCCCACCGAGAAGAACGTTTACTGCGTCATCCGCTCGCCGCACAAGTACAAGGACTCGCGCGAGCACTTCGAGATGCGCACGCACAAGCGTCTGATCGACATCCTCGACCCGACGCCGAAGACGGTCGACGCGCTCATGCGCATCGACCTGCCGGCGAGCGTCGACGTCAACATCCAGTAAGCGTTGGGCGAGCGGCGGAGATAAGAGACTCATGTCTGACAGGCAGATGAAGGGCATCCTGGGCACCAAGCTCGGCATGACCCAGGTCTTCGACGAGCAGAACCGGGTTGTCCCGGTCACCGTCGTGAAGGCCGGTCCGAACGTGGTCACCCAGGTTCGGACCCAGGAGAAGGACGGCTACAAGGCCGTGCAGCTGGCGTTCGGCGCGGTCGACCCGCGCAAGGTGAACAAGCCGCGCACCGGCCACTACGACAAGGCGGGCGTGACCCCGCGGCGCTTCCTCGCGGAGCTGCGTACCACCGACGCCGAGACCTACGAGGTCGGCCAGGAGATCACCGCCGAGGTGTTCGCCGCCGGCGTCGAGGTCGACGTGACCGGTACCAGCAAGGGCAAGGGCTACGCCGGTGTCATGAAGCGCCACGGCTTCAAGGGCCAGGGCGCGAGCCACGGTGCCCAGGCCGTGCACCGCAAGCCGGGTTCGATCGGTGGCTGCGCCACCCCCGGCCGCGTCTTCAAGGGCCTGCGCATGGCGGGCCGGATGGGCAACGACCGGGTCACCACGCAGAACCTGACCGTGCACGCCGTGCGTGCCGAGGACGGCCTGCTGCTGATCAAGGGCGCCGTGCCCGGTCCCAAGGGCGGCCTGCTGTTCGTGCGCAGCGCCGCGAAGGGTGGTAACTCCGAATGACAAGCGTCGAGCTGAAGACCCCGGCCGGTAAAGCCGACGGCACCGTGGACCTCCCCGAGGAGATCTTCGACGTGCAGGCCAATGTCGCGCTGATGCACCAGGTGGTGGTGGCCCAGCAGGCCGCCGCGCGCCAGGGCACGCACGACACGAAGACCCGTGGTGAGGTCTCCGGTGGCGGCAAGAAGCCGTACCGGCAGAAGGGCACCGGTCGTGCCCGCCAGGGTTCGACCCGCGCGCCGCAGTTCGTCGGCGGTGGCGTCGTCCACGGCCCCACGCCGCGTGACTACTCCCAGCGCACCCCGAAGAAGATGAAGGCCGCCGCTCTGCGTGGCGCCCTCTCCGACCGGGCGCGCGCCGGCCAGCTGCACGTCGTCACCGAGCTGGTGACGGGCGAGAAGCCGTCGACCAAGGCCGCCAAGGCCGCCCTCGCCGCCGTCACGGCCGCGAAGCGCGTGCTCGTGGTGCTGCACCGGGACGACGAGCTGAGCTGGGTTTCCCTGCGGAACCTGCCCGAGGTGCACATCCTCTGGGCGGACCAGCTCAACACCTACGACGTGCTGGTCAACGACGACGTCGTGTTCACCAAGGCCGCGTACGACGCGTTCGTCGCCGGCCCCGTCCGCGGTAAGTCCGTCAAGGCTTCCGCGCGGTCGGGCGAGGTCACGGAAGGGAGTGACGAGAAGTGAGTTCGGTCGCCATTCCGGACCCCCGCGACATCCTGCTCGCGCCGGTCATCTCCGAGAAGTCCTACGGGCTGCTCGAGGACCACAAGTACACGTTCATCGTCCGCCCGGACGCCAACAAGACCCAGATCAAGATCGCGGTCGAGAAGGTGTTCGGCGTCAAGGTGGTCAGCGTCAACACGGCCAACCGCCAGGGCAAGCGGAAGCGGACTCGCGCGGGCTTCGGCAAGCGCAAGGACACCAAGCGCGCCATCGTGACTCTTTCGCCCGAGAGCAAGGCGATCGAGATCTTCGGCGGACCCACCGCGTAAAGGACTGAGCTGACAATGGGCATCCGCAAGTACAAGCCGACGACCCCGGGTCGTCGCGGTTCGAGCGTCTCGGACTTCGCCGAGATCACCCGCTCCACCCCGGAGAAGTCGCTGCTTCGTCCGCTGAGCGGTTCGGGCGGTCGCAACTCGTCCGGCAAGATCACCACCCGGCACAAGGGTGGCGGCCACAAGCGTGCGTACCGCGTCATCGACTTCCGTCGCAACGACAAGGACGGCATCCCCGCCAAGGTGGCGCACATCGAGTACGACCCCAACCGGTCGGCTCGCATCGCGCTGCTGCACTACGCCGACGGCGAGAAGCGCTACATCATCGCGCCGGAGAAGCTGAAGCAGGGCGACACCGTCGAGAACGGCCCCCGGGCCGACATCAAGCCGGGCAACAACCTGCCGCTGCGCAACATCCCGGTCGGCACCGTGATCCACGCGATCGAGCTCCGCCCCGGTGGCGGCGCGAAGATGGCGCGGTCCGCGGGCGCGAAGGTGCAGCTCGTCGCCAAGGACGGTCCGTACGCCCAGCTGCGTCTCCCCTCGGGTGAGATCCGCAACGTGGACGTGCGCAACCGCGCCACGGTCGGCGAGGTCGGCAACTCCGAGCACGCCAACATCAACTGGGGCAAGGCCGGCCGCAACCGCTGGCGCGGCAAGCGCCCCACGGTCCGCGGTGTCGTCATGAACCCGGTCGACCACCCGCACGGTGGTGGTGAGGGCAAGACCTCCGGTGGTCGCCACCCGGTCAACCCGAACGGTAAGCCCGAGGGCCGCACGCGCCGGCGCAAGCCGTCCGACGCCCTCATCGTCCGCCGCCGTCGCACCGGCAAGAACAAGCGCTGAGCAGGGAGGTAGAACAACATGCCACGTAGCCTCAAGAAGGGCCCGTTCGTGGACGACCACCTGCTCAAGAAGGTGGACGCGCTGAACGAATCGGGTAAGAAGACGGTCATCAAGACCTGGTCGCGCCGCTCGACGATCATCCCGGATTTCCTGGGTCACACGATCGCCGTGCACGACGGCCGCAAGCACGTCCCGGTGTTCGTCACCGAGGCCATGGTGGGTCACAAGCTGGGCGAGTTCGCCCCGACGCGGACCTTCAAGGGCCACATCAAGGACGACCGCAAGTCGCGCCGCCGCTGAGCGGGCACGAAACCAGACAAGGGAAGTAGCGATGAACGCCCAGAACGACGCGACGGTCGAGGCCCTGCCTACGGCTTACGCGCGGGCTCGCTTCGTCCGGGACTCGCCGACCAAGGTGCGCCGGGTGATCGAGCTCATCAAGGGACGTAGCGCCGCCGACGCCTTGGCCGTGCTCCGGTTCGCCCCGCAGGCGGCCAGCGAGCCGGTCGCGAAGGTGCTCGCCAGCGCCGTGGCCAACGCCGAGAACAACCTTCAGCTGGACCCGGACACCCTCTGGGTCAAGAACGCGTACGCCGACGAGGGCCCGACCCTCAAGCGGATCCGCCCGCGGGCCCAGGGCCGTGCGTACCGGATCCGCAAGCGGACCAGCCACATCACCGTCGAGGTGGAGTCGCGTCCGGCCGTCGCGCAGAAGGCTCAGAGCAAGAAGAAGGCAGGTGGCCGGTAGTGGGCCAGAAGATCAACCCGCACGGTTTCCGCCTGGGTATCACCACGGACTGGAAGTCGCGCTGGTACGCCGACAAGCAGTACGCCGAGTACGTGGCCGAGGACGTCAAGATCCGCAAGCTGCTGGCGACGGGCATGGAGCGCGCCGGCATCTCCAAGGTCGAGATCGAGCGCACCCGTGACCGCGTCCGCGTCGACATCCACACCGCCCGGCCGGGCATCGTCATCGGCCGCCGCGGCGCGGAGGCCGACCGGATCCGCGGCGCGCTGGAGAAGCTGACCAAGAAGCAGGTCCAGCTGAACATCCTCGAGGTCAAGAACCCCGAGGCCGACGCCCAGCTGGTCGCCCAGGCGGTCGCGGAGCAGCTCTCCAACCGCGTGGCGTTCCGCCGCGCGATGCGGAAGGCGATCCAGACCTCCATGCGCTCGCCGCAGGTCAAGGGCATCCGCGTGCAGTGCGGCGGTCGTCTCGGCGGTGCCGAGATGTCCCGCTCCGAGCACTACCGCGATGGCCGCGTCCCGCTGCACACGCTGCGCGCCGACATCGACTACGGCTTCTTCGAGGCCAAGACGACGTTCGGTCGCATCGGCGTCAAGGTGTGGATCTACAAGGGTGAGCTCGTCGGTGGCCTGAAGGCCCGCGAAGCCCGTGACGCCGCCGAGCGCGCGCCGCGTCGCGAGCGCAGCGACCGGCCGTCCCGCCCGCGTCGTTCCGGCGCGTCGGGCACCACCGCCACCTCGACCGAAGCCGGTCGGGCGGCCGCTGCCGCCACGACCGAGGCCCCGGCGGCCCCGGCCACCGAGACCGCAGAAAAGACGGAGGGCTGAGACGTGCTCATCCCGCGCAGGGTCAAGCACCGGAAGCAGCACTCCCCGAAGCGCCACGGCGCCGCCAAGGGTGGCACGAAGGTCAGCTTCGGCGAGTACGGCATCCAAGCGCTTGAGCACAGCTACGTGACGAACCGGCAGATCGAGTCCGCTCGTATCGCCATGACCCGTCACATCAAGCGTGGCGGCAAGGTGTGGACGACCATCTACCCGGACCGCCCGCTGACGAAGAAGCCGGCCGAAACCCGCATGGGTTCCGGTAAGGGTTCGCCCGAGTGGTGGATCGCCAACGTGAAGCCGGGCCGCGTGATGTTCGAGATCTCGTTCCCGAACGAGGAGACCGCCCGTGAGGCGCTCCGCCGCGCGATCCACAAGCTGCCCATGAAGTGCCGCATCGTGACCCGTGAAGGTGGTGAGTTCTGATGGCGAACGCTGGTGCTCTGGCATCGGAGCTGCGTGAGCTCACCGCGGAAGAGCTCGTCCTGCGTCTGAAGGAATACAAGGAGGAGCTCTTCAACCTCCGCTTCCAGATGGCGACCGGGCAGCTCGACAACAACCGCCGTCTGCGCACCGTCCGCACGGACATCGCGCGGATCTACACGGTCATGCGCGAGCGCGAACTCGGCCTGTCCGTTGCCCCCGACGCCGAGAGTGAAGGTGCCGCATGAGCGAGCCCACCACCGAGACGCCGGCCCGGAACGACCGCAAGGTCCGCGAGGGCTACGTCGTCTCGGACAAGATGAACAAGACGATCGTGGTCGAGCTCGAGGACCGCAAGAAGCACCCCCGTTACTCGAAGGTCGTCCGCTCCACCTCCAAGGTGAAGGTGCACGACGAGAACAACGAGGCGGGCCAGGGTGACCGGGTCCTTCTGATGGAGACCCGCCCGCTGTCGGCGACGAAGCGGTGGCGCCTGGTGAAGATCGTGGAGAAGGCCAAGTAAGCAGGGCTCTTTTCAAGAGTTCTTAGTTCCGCAAGGCTCGCTCGTCGGGCGAGAACCGGCGCGACATACAGGAGTTGACGTGATCCAGCAGGAGTCGCGGCTTCGGGTAGCCGACAACACGGGTGCGAAGGAAATCCTCTGCATCCGCGTTCTCGGTGGTTCCGGGCGGCGCTACGCCGGCATCGGCGACATCATCGTCGCCACCGTGAAGGACGCCATCCCGGCTGCCGGGGTGAAGAAGGGCGACGTCGTCAAGGCCGTCATCGTCCGCACGGTCAAGGAGCGTCGTCGTCCGGACGGTTCCTACATCCGGTTCGACGAAAACGCCGCCGTGCTCATCAAGAACGACAACGAGCCCCGCGGCACCCGCATCTTCGGCCCGGTGGGCCGCGAGCTGCGCGACCGAAAGTTCATGAAGATCATTTCGCTCGCGCCGGAGGTGCTGTGATGAAGGTGAAGAAGGGCGACACGGTCGTCGTCATCGCCGGCAAGGACAAGGGCGCCAAGGGCAAGGTCATCCAGGCCTACCCCGAGCGCGACCGCGTGCTGGTCGAGGGCGTGAACCGGATCAAGAAGCACACGCGGATCAGCCAGACCCAGCGCGGCGCGCAGTCCGGCGGCATCGTCACGCAGGAGGCGCCCATCCACGTCTCGAACGTGATGGTCGTCGACTCGGACGGCAAGCCGTCCCGGGTGGGTTACCGCATCGGCGAGGACGGCAAGAAGGTCCGGATCTCGCGCCGGAACGGTAAGGACATCTGATGACCACCGCAGAGAAGACCTCGCCGCGCCTCAAGGTGCGCTACCGCGAGGAAATCAAGGGCCAGCTGCAGGCGGAGTTCTCCTTCGCCAACGTCCACCAGATCCCGGGCGTGGTGAAGGTCGTCGTGAACATGGGTGTCGGTGACGCCGCCCGTGACAGCAAGCTGATCGAGGGCGCGGTCAAGGACCTCTCCCTGATCACCGGTCAGAAGCCCGAGGTCCGGAAGGCCCGCAAGTCCATCGCGCAGTTCAAGCTGCGCGAGGGCCAGCCGATCGGCGCGCGCGTCACGCTGCGCGGCGACCGGATGTGGGAGTTCCTCGACCGGCTGCTGACCATCGCGCTGCCGCGTATCCGCGACTTCCGCGGGCTTTCGCCGAAGCAGTTCGACGGCCACGGCAACTACACCTTCGGTCTCAACGAGCAGTCGATGTTCCACGAGATCGACCCCGACTCCATCGACCGCCCCCGCGGCATGGACGTCACCGTCGTCACGACCGCCACGAACGACGACGAGGGCCGGGCGCTGCTGCGCAAGCTCGGCTTCCCGTTCAAGGAGAACTGAGCCGATGGCCAAGAAAGCACTGGTCCACAAGGCCGCGAAGAAGCCGAAGTTCGCCGTGCGCGCCTACACCCGCTGCCAGCGGTGCGGCCGCCCGCACGCCGTGTTCCGCAAGTTCGGGCTCTGCCGGATCTGCCTTCGCGAGATGGCGCACGCGGGCGAGCTGCCCGGCGTCCGCAAGTCCAGCTGGTAAGAGCTTCTTTTTAACTCCAGATTCGCCACAGGCCCCGCCCGCTCCGGCGGGCGGGGAACCAGGCGAGAAAGGTTGACAGGTCACCATGACGATGACCGACCCCATCGCAGACTTCTTGACGCGTCTGCGTAACGCGAACTCGGCGTACCACGACGAGGTCAAGCTCCCGCACTCGAAGCTCAAGGCGAACATCGCCGAGATCCTCAAGCGCGAGGGTTACATCGCGGGCTACCACGACGAGCCGGGCGAAAAGCACAAGAACCTCGTCGTCGAACTCAAGTACGGCCCCAACCGTGAGCGGAGCATCGCCGGCCTGCGGCGCGTCTCCAAGCCCGGTCTGCGGGTCTACGCAAAATCGACCGAACTGCCGTCCGTTCTCGGCGGCCTGGGCATCGCGATCATCTCGACGTCCGGCGGCCTCCAGACCGACCGGCAGGCCAAGCGCAACAGCGTGGGCGGCGAAGTCCTCGCCTACGTCTGGTAAGGAAGGGGGCACAGACATGTCACGCATCGGAAAGCTGCCGGTCGCCGTCCCCTCCGGGGTCGAGGTGACCATCGACGGTCAGCACATCAAGGTCAAGGGGCCCAAGGGCACCCTGGAGCACACGGTCGCCGAGCCGATCACGGTCGAACGCGACGAAGACGGCACGCTGCTGGTCAAGCGCCCGGACGACGAGCGCAACTCCAAGGCGCTGCACGGACTCACCCGCACGCTGGTGAACAACCTCGTCGTCGGCGTCACCGCCGGCTACGAGAAGAAGATGGAAATCCACGGCGTGGGTTACCGCGTGCAGGCCAAGGGCTCGGACCTCGAGTTCGCCCTCGGCTACTCGCACCCGGTGAAGATCGAAGCCCCGGAGGGCATCACCTTCAAGGTGGAGACCCCGACCCGGTTCTCGGTCTCCGGCATCGACAAGCAGAAGGTCGGCCAGATCTCGGCGGTCATCCGCCGGCTGCGGCGCCCGGACCCGTACAAGGGCAAGGGCCTGCGGTACGAGGGCGAGAAGATCCGCCGCAAGGTCGGAAAGACGGGTAAGTGATCATGAGCGACACGACTACGAAGCGCAAGCCGGTCGGCAAGGACATCTCGACCCGCCGCCGCGTCGCGAAGGCCCGTCGGCACTTCCGCCTCCGCAAGAAGGTCTCGGGCACGGACCAGCGTCCGCGCCTGGTCGTCAAGCGGTCCTCGCGGCACATCGCCGTGCAGGTCATCGACGACCTCGCCGGCCACACGCTGGTGTCGGCGTCCACCCTCGAGGCGGACCTCCGGACGTTCGAGGGCGACAAGAAGGCCAAGGCCGCCAAGGTCGGGGCCCTCGTCGCCGAGCGTGCCAAGAGCGCCGGGATCTCGGCTGTGGTGTTCGACCGTGGCGGCAACGCCTACCACGGCCGCATCGCCGCGCTCGCCGACGCCGCCCGCGAGGCGGGGTTGGAGTTCTGACGATGCAGAAGCTTGTTAACGGAAGGAAAGCCTGATGCCGGGACGTACACGGCAATTCGGCGGCGGCCAGGGTGGACCCGGCGGGCAGGGCGGCAACGACCGCGGTGACCGTCGCGACCGCCGTGACCGGCGCGACAGCGGTCGTGGCGGGGCGGCCCAGGACAAGACCCCGCACCTCGAGAAGGTCGTGACGATCAACCGCGTCGCCAAGGTCGTCAAGGGTGGTCGTCGCTTCAGCTTCACCGCCCTGGTGGTCGTCGGCGACGGCGACGGTCAGGTCGGCGTCGGCTACGGCAAGGCCAAGGAAGTTCCCGCGGCCATCGCCAAGGGCGTCGAGGAAGCGAAGAAGAACTTCTTCCGCGTCCCGCGCGTCGGCGGCACCATCCCGCACCCGATCCAGGGTGAGGAGGCCGCCGGTGTCGTGCTGCTCCGTCCGGCGTCCGCCGGTACCGGCGTCATCGCCGGTGGCCCGGTGCGCGCGGTGCTGGAGTGCGCGGGTGTCCACGACGTGCTGTCGAAGTCGCTCGGCTCCGACAACGCGATCAACATCGTGCACGCGACCGTGGCGGCCCTCAAGGGCCTGCAGCGTCCCGAAGAGGTGGCGGCCCGCCGTGGCCTGCCGCTCGAGGACGTCGCCCCGGCCCGGATGCTGCGCCAGCGTGCCGGCCAGGGGGTCTGACATGGCTCAGCTCAAGGTCACGCAGGTCAAGAGCAAGATCGGCACGAAGCACGCTCACCGCGAGTCGCTGCGCACCCTCGGGCTGCGCAAGATCCGCCAGAGCGTCGTGCGTGAAGACACCCCCCAGGTGCGCGGCCTGATCCACACCGTCCGCCACCTGGTGGAGGTCGAGGAGGTCAAGGCATGACGGCCATCAAGATCCACCACCTGCGCCCGGCTCCGGGTGCCAAGCGCGACAAGATGCGCGTCGGTCGTGGTGAGGGTTCGAAGGGCAAGACGGCCGGTCGCGGTACGAAGGGCACCAAGGCCCGGAAGAACGTGCCCGCCGGGTTCGAGGGTGGGCAGATGCCCATCCACATGCGGCTCCCGAAGCTGCGTGGGTTCAAGAACCGCTTCCGCACCGAGTACCAGCCGGTGAACGTGGGCGACATCGCCCGCGTCTTCCCGGACGGCGGCAAGATCGGCGCCGAGGAACTCGTGCAGGGCGGCCTGGTCCGCAAGGGCAAGCTGGTCAAGGTCCTCGGCAACGGCGACCTGAACGGCGTCAAGCTGGACATCACGGCGGACGCCTTCTCCGGCTCCGCCAAGGAGAAGCTCGAGGCGGCCGGCGGTTCGGCCACCACCAACTGAGCTGTTCCACGTTTCGAAGGCCCGCCCGGCTCGCGCCGGGCGGGCCTTCGGCGTGTCCGGGTTCCTTGCCGGGAGGCGGATCCGGACGGAGGATCGGGGAGTGGACAGATCACCGCAGGACCCGCCTGACCCCACAGGGTCGCCGCTGAGCTTCCCGGTCGAGGCACCCCGCCCTGGCGGCCTCGAGCCTGGTGCGGGCGCACCCGCGGGGGAGACGCCGAGGGTCGAGGCGCAGGCCGAGGCTCGGGAGTCTTCGGCGGAGGCAGGGCAGCCCGCGGCACCGGCGCCGTTGGACTTCCCGGTGGAGGCACCGCGACCGCCGGGTGTTCCAGCCGCACAGCCTTCACCACCTGCGTCGGCCGGCTTCTCCGGCGAGCCGCCACAGCCTTCGCTACCTGCGCCGTTCCCCGTCGCACAGCTGCCCGGCCTGCCGCCCCAGCCCCACCCACCACAACCACCCCAGCAAGCCCCCACCGAATCCCCGAAGCCGGCCGCCGCCGGGGTTCTGCGCTTCCTCCCACCCGCCCTCGCCCTCCTCTCAGCCCTCCTGGCCGTAGCCGGGACCCTCCTGCCGCTCTTCCGCGTCCAGGAGCACCTCAACCTCCGCCAGCGGTCCTTCGAAACCCGGCTGGCCATCACCCAGACCGCCTGGGGCACCACCATCGAAATCCCCGGCCAGGACGCCACCGACCGCGCGGGCGCGCCACTGGGCGTGCCGCTCGTCCTCGCCGCCGTCCTGCTGTTCGCCGCCGCCTTCGTGGCCTTCTCGCGGCCCGCGCGCGGGCGGTGGGTCATCGGTGGCGCCGCCCTCTTCACCGCCGGCGTGGTCAGCACCGTCGCGATGAACCGGTTCGAGCTGAGCGCGCTCGTCGGGACCGTCGACCTCGAAGTCGTCACCGGGGCCGGCATGTGGCTGCTGGTACTGGCCACCGCCGTGGCCGTCGCCGCCGCGGTCGTGGCGCACCTGTCCGTCCGGAACCGCGACTGGGCCGATCCGGCCGTCGCCTACGCCGATACGCCGACACCGCCCAGCGGGGTCGCGATCACCGTGCTCCCGCCCGAAGAACCCGGTTGACCGACGGCGTTACCGTGAAAACGTGTCGTGGCTGCTGGTCTTCTTCGGGGCGTCCCTGCTCATCGCGCTTACGCCAGGGGCGAACAACCTGCTGGGTCTCCACCACGGCATGACGCACGGTGTTCGCCGCGCCCTCGCCGGACTGGGCGGCAGGCTGGCCGCGTTCACCCTGTTGATCACGGCCGTCGCGGCCGGTTTGGGACAGTTGCTGGCCGCCTCCGAGGCCGCGCTCACGATCATCAAGTGGGCCGGTGTCGCCTACCTGCTCTACCTCGGCGTGCGCCTGTTCCGGTCGACGGCCGAAACGCGCGAACCGGACACCCGGCCCGCCGGCGCGTGGCGCGTCGCCCGAAAGGAGTTCGGCGTCGCGATCACCAACCCGAAGGCGATCCTGATCTTCACCGCGTTCGTCCCGCAGTTCATCGACGCAGGTCGCGGGCCGGTTCCGGGGCAGATCGCGCTTTTGGGCGCGGTGTACCTGCTGGCCGAGTTCCTGGCGGGCTCGGTCTACGTCGGGGTCGGCGCCGCCGCGCGGCAGGCCAAGCTGTCGCGGCGGGCCCGGCGCACCGTCGATCGCGGCACCGGGGTGGTGCTCGTCGGGCTGGCCGGCGTGCTCGCGTCAGCCAACGCTTGATCCACATTCTGTCAAGGAATACCGCCAAGACGCCGATGTGGATCAACCCGCCGGAGCAACCTTGGTACGGAAAACGCACACGGACTGCGGACACGCCCGGTGAAGCTGTTAGAGTCGGCGACACGCTTCGGGACGAGTGTGCCCCGAAGCGTTCCTGGCTTGCGTGCCAGTAGTGCTGTGTGTTCCCGCCGGCCACCGTGCCGGCCAAGCCGATCGTCGGTTGAGGACGGCCGACGACGCCGAGGAGGTCCCCCGCGTGTTCAGCGCCTTCCGCTCGGCTCTCGCGACGCCGGATCTACGCAAGAAGATCCTGTTCACGCTAGCCATCGTCGCGGTCTACCGAATCGGTGCGACCATTCCGGCACCCGGGATCTCGTACGGAGCCGTGCAGGCCTGTAGCTCCCAGGGCGGCCAGGAAGGCGTCTACCAGCTGCTGAACCTGTTCAGCGGCGGTGCGCTGCTGCAGCTGTCGCTCTTCTCGACCGGCATCATGCCGTACATCACGGCGAGCATCATCATCCAGCTGCTCACCGTGGTCATCCCGCGGTTCGAGGAGCTGAAGAAGGAAGGCCAGTCCGGCCAGGGCAAGCTGACCCAGTACACCCGGTACCTGACGATCGCGCTGGCGATCCTGCAGGCCACCGGCGTGGTCGCGCTCGCGGACCGCAAGCAGCTCTTCCCCGACTGCGACCAGCCGATCATCCCGGACAACAGCATCTACTCGCTGTCCCTCATCGTCATCACGATGACCGCGGGTACCGCCGTCATGATGTGGCTGGGCGAGCTGATCACCGAGCGCGGCATCGGCAACGGCATGTCGGTCCTGATCTTCCTGAACATCGCGGCGCGCATCCCGTCCGAGGGCGGCAACATCCTCAGCAACGCCGGTGGCGTCGGTCTGGCGGTCGTCTGCATCTTCGGCCTGATCATCATCGCCAGCGTCATCTTCGTCGAGCAGGGCCAGCGCCGGATCCCGGTGCAGTACGCCAAGCGCATGATCGGCCGCCGGATGTACGGCGGCACGTCGACCTACCTGCCGATCAAGGTGAACCAGGCCGGCGTCATCCCGGTCATCTTCGCGTCGTCCCTGCTGTACCTGCCGGACCTGATCAGCCGCCTCGTCGGCGACCAGAACGCCAACTCCGGCTGGCAGGTCTTCATCAAGAACTACATCGTGAACCAGTCCAGCTGGGTGCACATCGCGCTGTACTTCGCGCTGATCATCTTCTTCACGTACTTCTACATCACGATCACGTTCAACGTGGACGAGCGTGCGGAAGAGATGAAGAAGTTCGGCGGGTTCATCCCGGGCATCCGCCCCGGCCGCCCGACCGCGGAGTACCTGAGCTTCGTGCTCGGCCGGATCACCCTGCCGGGCTCGCTGTACCTGGGCATCATCGCGATCCTCCCGAACTTCTTCCTGTCGTTGACCGGTAGCGGGAACAACCAGAACTTCCCGTTCGGCGGCACGGCTGTGCTGATCATGGTCGGTGTCGGGCTCGACACCGTGAAGCAGATCGAAAGCCAGCTGATGCAGCGCAACTACGAAGGGTTCTTGAAGTGACGCGGCTGGTTCTCGTCGGTCCGCCCGGCGCGGGTAAAGGCACGCAGGCGGTGGCCCTGTCCGAGCAGCTGCGGATCCCGCACATCTCGACCGGTGACCTGTTCCGCGCGCACGTCGGCCAGGAGACCCCGCTCGGCCAGGAGGCGAAGCGCTACCTGGACTCGGGCGAGCTCGTGCCCGACTCGGTGACCAACGAAATGGTCCGCGAGCGGCTCGCGGAGCCGGACGCCAAGGTCGGCTTCCTGCTCGACGGCTTCCCCCGCAACACCAAGCAGGCCGAGGTCCTCGGGGAGATCCTGGGCGACACCGACGTCTCGCTCGACGCGGTGATCCAGCTGCAGGTGCCGGAGGACGTCGTCGTCGGCCGGCTCATGTCGCGCGGCCGCGCGGACGACACCGAAGAGGTCATCCGCCGCCGTCAGCAGATCTACGTGTCGGACACCGCGCCGCTGCTGGAGTACTACGCCGACATCCTCGTGACCGTCGACGGCGTCGGCAGCGTCGAGGAGATCTCCGGCCGGGTCCTGGAAGCGCTGCGCGACCGCACGTGAATCTCGGAGGGTTGCGTGTTCTGCAAGTGCTCCGCCGCGGGCGCATGATCGAGGTCAAGACCCCGGACGAGCTGCAGGCGATGCGGGCGGCGGGTCTCGTCGTCGCCCGTACCCTGGCGGCCGTCCGCGCCGCGGCGAAACCGGGCGTCAGCACCGCCGAGCTCGACGAGCTGGCCGAGCAGACGATCCGGGACGCCGGCGCGGTGCCGTCGTTCAAGGGCTACCACGGCTTCCCGGCATCGATCTGCGCGTCGGTGAACGAGCAGATCGTCCACGGCATCCCGGCGAAGACCCAGGTGCTGGCCGACGGCGACATCATCTCCGTCGACTGCGGGGCGATCCTCGACGGCTGGCACGGCGACTCCGCCGTGACGCTGGCCATCGGCGCCGTCTCCGACGCCGACCTGGCGCTCTCCGCGGCGACCGAAGCGGCGATGTGGGCCGGCATCGAGGCGGTCAGCGCCGGCGGCCGGCTGACCGACATCTCCTACGCCGTCCAGTCGGCCGCCGAACGCGCGGGCCGCGACGACGGCATCGAGTACGGGATGATCCTCGAGTACGGCGGCCACGGCATCGGCCGCCAGATGCACATGGACCCGTTCCTGCCGAACGTCGGCAAGCCCGGCAAGGGCCCGCGGCTCAAGCCCGGCATGGCGCTGGCGATCGAGCCGATGCTGACCGGCGGCGGTGGCGAGACCCGCGAGCTGGACGACGGCTGGACGGTCGTCACGGCCGACGGCTCGCGTGCGGCCCACTGGGAGCACACGGTGGCGATCACCGAAGAGGGTCCCTGGGTGCTCACCGCCCCGGAAGACGCCTGACCTGCACGTTCACCCACACGAGGTGATCGCGATCACGTCCACCTGCACGGTCCTTTAGCATGGTCACCCCCGGTTTGGGGGTCGCGACACGGCATGCGTACACTGTCAAGTCGGCGCACTTATCGCGCCCGGATCCTGCGCGCTCGTGAATTCACGATCTTGGGACTCGGGCACCAGTGTGCCACGCAACACCCAACCCAGCACTAGTGCTCGAGTTGATCACGGTGTGGCGACAGACGGTCGATGACAAGGAAATGCGGAGGACATGGCGAAGAAAGACGGGGCCATCGAGGTCGAAGGCCGCGTAGTCGAGCCGCTCCCCAACGCGATGTTCCGCGTCGAGTTGGAGAACGGTCACAAGGTCCTGGCACACATCAGCGGCAAGATGCGGCAGCACTACATCCGCATCCTGCCCGAGGACAGGGTTGTCGTGGAGCTCTCGCCCTACGACCTCTCTCGTGGTCGCATCGTCTACCGCTACAAGTGATCACGAAGAGCAGCTACTAGGAGAGCAGAAGACGTGAAGGTCCAGCCGAGCGTCAAGAAGATCTGCGACAAGTGCAAGGTGATCCGCCGTCACGGCCGGATCATGGTGATCTGCGAGAACCTGCGGCACAAGCAGCGGCAGGGCTGATCACTCGCACTCGACCAGAGTGGATTGACGGCTACACAACCTCCCCGCACCTGCCGGCTCACGTGAGTGAACCGGTTCACCCCCGGGCTTCAGGCCGGGGCTGGGACACCCGAGGCGCAAGCCGAGGGCACGACAGGCGAGTCGGTCCCGGAACCGGACGGGGAGCAGACCTGAAGATGAATTCAATGAAGGAGCATCAGCGCCAATGGCACGACTCGCTGGCGTAGACCTCCCCCGCGAGAAGCGGTTGGAGATCGCGCTTACGTACATCTACGGCATCGGCCGTACCCGCTCGAAGCAGCTCATCAAGGCTGCCGAGCTCAACGCGGACACCCGCGTCAAAGACCTCAGCGATGACGACCTCGCGAAGCTGCGTGTGTACATCGAAGAGAACTTCAAGGTCGAGGGTGACCTTCGCCGCGAGGTGAACGCCGACATCCGTCGGAAGATCGAGATCGGGTGCTACGAGGGCCTTCGCTGGCGCCGCGGACTTCCCGTCCGTGGTCAGCGCACGAAGACCAACGCCCGTACCCGCAAGGGTCCGAAGAAGACGGTCGCCGGCAAGAAGAAGGCTGGCAAGAAGTGAGCGTCCAGGGCAAGAAGGTCGTGCAGATGGGTGGCGTTCAGCGCCGCGGCTCGGCTTGTGTCTCGCCCAAGGCGCTCTACGCCCGCCCGATGGCGCTCCGCAACCTGTACACCGACGCCGGTTCGATCATCCGGCGCGGCCAGGCCGAAGCGGTCGCCGCTCACCAAGAGAACGCGCGCTAACAGGAGAACCCTCAGAACATGCCACCGAAGTCTCGTACTGCGGCCGGGGCCAAGAAGGTCCGCCGCAAGGAAAAGAAGAATGTCGCGCACGGTCACGCGCACATCAAGAGCACCTTCAACAACACCATCGTCTCGATCACGGACCCGACCGGTGCCGTGATCGCGTGGGCGTCGAGTGGTCACGTGGGCTTCAAGGGCTCGCGTAAGTCCACCCCGTTCGCCGCGCAGATGGCCGCCGAGAACGCTGCCCGCAAGGCCGCCGAGCACGGCATGAAGAAGGTCGACGTCTTCGTGAAGGGCCCGGGTTCGGGCCGCGAGACGGCGATCCGCTCGCTGCAGGCGGCCGGCCTCGAGGTCGGCACCATCCAGGACGTGACCCCGCAGCCTCACAACGGCTGCCGCCCGCCCAAGCGGCGCCGGGTCTGAGGAACGGGGAGGAGTAAGAAGAAATGGCTCGTTACACCGGCCCCGCGACGCGTATTTCGCGTCGCCTCAAGGTTGACCTCATCGGCGGCGACCAGGCTTTCGAGCGTCGCCCCTACCCGCCGGGCCAGCACGGCCGCGGGCGCATCAAGGAGTCCGAGTACCTCCTGCAGTCGCAGGAGAAGCAGAAGGCTCGCTACACCTACGGCGTTCTCGAGCGTCAGTTCGTCCGGTACTACAAGGAAGCCGTCCGGCGTCCGGGCAAGACCGGTGAGAACCTGCTGCAGATCCTCGAGTCCCGCCTGGACAACGTGATCTACCGCGCCGGCATCGCCCGCACCCGCCGCCAGGCGCGTCAGCTGGTGAGCCACGGCCACTTCCTGGTCAACGGCGTCAAGGTCAACGTCCCGTCGTACCAGGTCACCAAGTGGGACATCATCGACGTGCGGCCGAAGTCGTTCTCGATGCTGCCCTTCGTGGTGGCCAAGGAGTCCTTCGGCGAGCGCCCCATCCCGGCGTGGCTGCAGGTCGTCCAGTCCAACCTCCGCGTGCTGGTCCACCAGCTGCCGGAGCGTGCGCAGATCGACGTTCCGGTTCAGGAACAGCTGATCGTCGAGCTCTACTCGAAGTAGTCCGGCCCCGGTCGGACCGGGCGGCGGCGCAACAGGTGCGCCGCCGCCGCGCCATCCCTTCGACGTCATATGGCGGGCGTCGTCTGGAAAGGAAAACAAGGAATGCTGATTTCCCAGCGGCCGGCTCTCGGCGAAGAGACGGTCAACGAGACCCGCTCCCGGTTCACCATCGAACCGCTGGAGCCCGGCTTCGGCTACACGCTCGGCAACTCGCTGCGTCGTACGCTGCTGTCGTCCATCCCGGGCGCGGCCGTGACGAGCATCCGCATCGACGGCGTGCTGCACGAGTTCACCACCGTTCCCGGGGTGAAGGAAGACGTCACCGACATCATCCTGAACCTCAAGGAGCTCGTGGTGTCCTCGGAAGAGGACGAGCCGGTCACCATGTACCTGCGCAAGCAGGGCCCGGGTGAGGTCACGGCGGCCGACATCGTGCCGCCGGCGGGTGTCACCGTGCACAACCCGGATCTGCACATCGCGTCGCTGAACGGCAAGGGCAAGCTCGAGATCGAGCTCGTCGTCGAGCGCGGCCGCGGTTACGTTCCGGCCCTGCAGAACAAGCAGGCGGGCGCGGAGATCGGCCGGATCCCGGTCGACTCGATCTACTCGCCGGTGCTCAAGGTGACCTACAAGGTCGAGGCCACCCGTGTCGAGCAGCGCACCGACTTCGACAAGCTGATCCTGGACGTCGAGACCAAGCCGTCGATCACGCCGCGCGACGCGGTCGCGTCGGCCGGCAAGACGCTGGTGGAGCTGTTCGGTCTCGCCCGCGAGCTGAACGTCGACGCCGAGGGCATCGAGATCGGCCCGTCGCCGCAGGAGGCGGACACCATCGCCGCCTACGCGATGCCGATCGAGGACCTGGACCTCACCGTCCGGTCGTACAACTGCCTCAAGCGCGAAGGCATCCACACGGTGGGCGAGCTCGTCTCGCGCAGCGAGGCGGACCTGCTCGACATCCGCAACTTCGGCGCCAAGTCGATCGACGAGGTCAAGCTCAAGCTCGTCGGCCTCGGCCTCGCGCTGAAGGACAGCCCGCCCGGGTTCGACCCGACCGCGGCGGCCGCCAGCTACGACGGTGAAGGCTGGTCGGAGGGTGTCGGTGGCATCGCCGACGGGATTTCGGACGGCCACGACGATGGCCAGGACTACGCAGAGACCGAGCAGCTCTGAGGCCTTCGCCCGGACGCTGTGAGCTGAACTAGGAGAACCAATGCCCACCCCTACCAAGGGAGCCCGGCTCGGCGGGTCGTCCGCGCACGAGCGGCTGATCCTGGCCAACTTGGCCACGCAGCTGTTCGAGCACGGCAAGATCACGACGACCGAGGCGAAGGCGAAGCGGGTCCGCCCGCTGGCCGAGAAGCTGATCTCGAAGGCGAAGCGGGGCGACCTGCACAACCGCCGTCTGGTGCAGAAGGTCGTCCGTGACAAGGACGTCCTGCACAAGCTGTTCGCCGAGATCGGTCCGCACTTCGCGGAGCGTGCCGGTGGCTACACCCGGATCACCAAGACGATGCCGCGCAAGGGCGACAACGCCGCCATGGCCGTCATCGAGCTGGTGTCCGAGAAGACGGTGACTTCGGAAGCCGAGCGCGCTCGCAAGACGAAGTTCGCCAAGGACGAGAAGGCCGCCGCTCCGGCCGCGGAGGAGACCACCACCGAGGCTCCGGCCGAGGAGGCTCCCGCCGCCGACGAGGCCAAGGCCGAGGACACCGCCGCCGAGACCGAAGCGCCGGCTTCGGACGACGCGGACGCCAAGAAGGACTGACGTCCTGACGGCTGGAAGCACACCGGACGAGCCCGCCACTCCCGCTGGGGAGGGCGGGCTCGTTCGTCTGCGCCTGGACGTCTCCTACGACGGCACGGACTTCTCGGGCTGGGCCCGCCAGCCGGGCCGCCGGACCGTCCAGGGGCTCCTGGAGGAGGCGCTGCAGCGTCAGCCGCCCGGGGCGTCGGTCCCGAAGTCCGTGGTCGTGGCGGGCCGCACGGACGCCGGGGTGCACGCGACCGGGCAGGTGGTGCACGTCGACGTGGTGCCCCTTTCCGAGCCCTCCGGCCGCATCCCCGTGTCCGCCGAGGGCATCCCCGATCTGACCCGCATGACGGGCCGCTGGAACCGCCTCCTGCCGGGCGACGTCCGGGTGCTGGGCGCCCGGATCGCGCCCGAGGGCTTCGACGCGCGGTTCTCGGCCATCCGCCGTCACTACCGCTACCGGGTCTCGGACGCGCCGTGGGGCGTGGATCCGTTGCGCCGCCACGACACCCTGGCCTGGAACCGTCCACTGTCGACGGACGCGATGAACGCGGCGGCTGCGGAACTGCTGGGCTTGCACGACTTCGCGGCCTATTGCAAGCAGCGCGACACGGGCACGACGATCCGCGAGCTGCAGCGCCTGGAGTGGACGCGGGTGGACGAGCACCTGCTGGAGGTCCGGGTCTCGGCGGACGCGTTCTGCCACTCGATGGTCCGCAGCCTGGTCGGCGTCCTCCTGCTGGTCGGCGACGGCCGCCGCACGGACGCGTGGCCGTCGAAGGTGCTGGAGAGCGGCATCCGCGACAGCGCGGTGGCCCCGGCCCACGGCCTCACCCTCCTGGGCGTGGACTACCCGCCGGACGCCGAACTCGCCGCCCGCGCGGACCAAACCCGCAACGTCCGCACCGCCCCCTAGCCAAAAGCCGTGAAGGCCTCCTTACCGGCACTTATGACCGGTAAGGAGGCCTTCACGGCAGTTCGGCAGGTCAGTCGCCGCGGCGGACCGGGCCCAGGAGCTGCTGCTCCTTGCCTGTTGTCACCAGGCGCAGGGGGCGCCAGAGGTTGCGGCCCAGTGCCACGACTTGGTCGTCCTTCAACGTCGTCAGCTGCCGCATCATCTGCGGCGGGAGGCGCCAGATCCGCGCCGCCAGCTCGGCCTGGCCCGCCGGGAGGCGCTGCATCAGCACCAGGTCCGCCGCGTTGGCCGTCGCGCCCGCCTGCGGGTGCAGGTACGGGAGGACGTAGATCGTCGTCTGCCAGGGCGACCGCGGCGGGAACAGGTCCTGCGGGGTCGGGCCGCCGTCGGTGACGACCAGCAGCGGCGCGTCCTCCGACGGCCTCGGCAGCTCGACCGGGGACAGCCGGCGGATCTGCACCAGCGGGGACGGCCGGCCGTCACGGCTGCCGGCCGCGCGGGAGAGCACCTGCCACTCCGTCGGGCGGCCCGTCGCCACCACAACCCAGGCGCCGACCGCCATCGCGCGCATCGCCACCTGGCGGGCCAGGTACAGCCCGCCCACCAGCACGATCCGCGTCGGGGTCGAGCGCAGCGCCGAGATCGTCAGCGGCTCGCCCTTGAGGCCCGAGCCGAGCACGATGCCGCCGCGGTCGCCCGAGGGGCTGATCGCGTCGAGCATCGCGGGGTCCACGGTGAACTCCGGCGACACCCCGGTGTTCTGCCCGGCGTCGCGGACGCGGGAAGTCATGCCGTACCTCCGATCGGCAACGTCGCGGCGAACGCGGAGACCTGCAGCCCGCGCAGCGGGGTCAGGTCCACCCCCAGCCGCTCGGACAGCCCGTGCAGCCGCTGGTCGGCGGCGTCGAGCTCACGCGGGTTGCGCGCGCTCAGCCGGACCACGCCGCGCAGCCCGATCTTGCCTTCGTCGGACGCCGGGGAAATCGACATCGCGAGCGTCGCCGACAGCGCGCGGACGCTCGTGAGCGCGTCGAGGCTGCCGGCGATCTTGCCCTTCGGCCAGCCGGTGATCGCGTAGCTCGCGTGGCCGATGCCGGCCGCGGTCACCCCGGACCAGCGTTCCTGCAGCGTGACCTTGTTCGGCGAACCGGCGACGGCGGTGAGCTCGGCGGCCGAGATGCCGGCGCGCAGCAGCTCGTCCGGGTCGAGCGGCCGCGTCGGCACACCCTGGGACTCGAGTGCGTTGCGCACTCGCGAAAGCGCGCCGATCAGCGCGCGGTGGGCGCCGACGACGCCGCCGCCGCGCTCCCGGATCGCCGCCGGGCAGCGCTTCGGGTCCAGCCGGATCGCGACCCACGTCGTCCGCCGCGCCGCCGCGGGCAGCGGCCCGAGCACCTCCATGTAGGAGCTGAGGGCCGGCGAGTCCGACGGCAGCGCCGCGCTGCCCGGGTAGCAGTGCCAGATCATCTGGATGGAGTCGAGGACGACCCCGCGGTCTTCGAGGCACGGGGCGAGCGCCGACAGCGGCAGGCTCGGCGCGCCACCCGCCTGGGTGATCAGCGCCGGCGTCGGCTCGACGAGCAGCACCGCCGTCCACGTGCCGTCGTTCCAGGCGAGGCCGACCTGCTGGCGCTCGTGGTCGACGCCGTGGGCCACGACGAGGTCCGGCACCGCGATGCGGAGCAGGTTCACGCGGGCGTCGTCCGGGCCGGTCACGGTGGTCTCTTCGGCCGCGAGCTCCTCGACGGTGCTCGGCGGCAGCGGGGTCGCGGTCCGGTCGTGGGACCGGAACGAGTAGCGCAGCGTCAGCCCGACCCACTGGGTGAACCAGCGGCCGCGCCAGCGCAGCAGCGCGACGATGAGGGCGAGGCCGACGATGCCGATCCCGACGTACTTGAGCGACATGTCGATCGCGAGCAGCACCAGCCCGATGGCGAGGCCGACCTCGAGCACGACGAGGTTCGCCACGGGCAGCGGGCCGAGGTTGACGCCGGACGAGCGGCGCCGCGCCGGCGCGGCCAGCCGCGTCGCGCCGGACGGGGGAGCGGGGCTGCCGCCGTCTTCGGGTCCCTGCGGGCCGCCGGGACCACCTGGGCCGCCGGGTCCGCCGCCGCCGGGGCCACCCGGGCCGCCAGGACCGCCGCCGCCGGGACCACCCGGACCACCAGGACCACCCGGACCGCCGCCGGGACCACCCGGGCCACCAGGCTTACCGGGACCACCCGGGCCGGGTCCACCAGGACGCCCGCCGGGGCCACCAGGACCGGGGCCGGGACCACCAGGGCCACGCGGGGGCATGCCGGGACCGCCCGGACCACCACCGGGCCCGCCGGGTACACCGGGACCACCGGGTCCACCGGGTCCGCCAGGGACGCCTCCTGGTCCACCGGGGATGCCTCCGGGGCCGCCGGGACCACCGGGTCTCACCGGACGCGGCGGCGGGCCCGGCTGGCGACCGGGCGGCGGGGGCCCGGGCGGGCCAGGCGGACGTGGAGGGTTGGTGACGGACATCCGCGCTTTCTCTTCCCCTCGTGCTTGCTGCGTACCCGGAAGCCGGGTCCCGGGGTGTCCGACACTAGCTTGAGTTGGTAGAAACCCCACACCAGACGGTCCCCGTACGGCTATCCTGCGGAACCGTACCGCGACGGGGAGAGCTGTAGGTCGAGAATGCCATCAACACCCACGACTAAGTCTCAGGTTCAGGCGTATCAGTTCGTCCTACGGAGGATGCAGTCGGCGCTGGTCCGGCGGGACGCCGTGATGCTGCACGACCCGATGCGCACCCACACGAGGGCCACCATCGTGGGGGTCGTGCTGGGCGCGCTCGGCATGATCGTGTTCGTCGTCTGGGGCCTGCTCAGCCCGGCGCCTTCGGTGCCGGAGGCCGGGAACATCGTGATCGGCGAGCAGTCCGGCACGGTCTACGTCGTGGCGGGCAACCCGAAGAAGCTGATCCCCACGTTCAACCTCGCGTCCGCGCGGCTCCTGTTGCTGGCGCAGCAGAAGCAGTCGAGCGCCGGCAGCGGCGGCGCGACCGCGGCACCGGCCGCGCCCGCCGCGGCGAGCCCGGCCAGTGTGAAGAATCCCACGGTCGTTTCGGACGCCCAGCTGGAGTCCATTCCGCGCGACAAACTCACCGGAATTCCGGACGGCCCGCAGCTGATCCCGTCGGATTCGCAGCGCATTTCCCCGAATTGGTCGGTGTGCGACCAGGTCCAGCTCGACCCGTCGCTGCCGAACCCCGACACCGGCAAGACCAAGACCTACGTCTTCGGCGGGATCGCGCCGTCCGGTCTCGGCACCGAACTGGGTGAAAACGAAGCGCTGCTGGCGAAGGCCGACAACGGCAAGACCTACCTCGTCTACCGGCTGCCGAGCTCGCGGAACCGGCCGAACGCCAACACCGTGCGCGCGGAGATCGACGTCGACAACGCCAACGACGCCGTCCGGACGGCGCTGCAGCTGCCGCCGACGCCGCGGAAGATCACGCCGGGCCTGCTGAACGCGATCCCGGAGGTCGCGCGCCTGGCCCCGCCCCGGATCGAGCCCGGCCAGCCCCCGGCCGACTTCGACGGGCTGACCGCCGGCGACGTCTTTTCCACGCAGCCGACCGGCGCGCAGCCGGACTACTGGGCGATCACCACGTCCGGCATCCAGAAGGTTTCCAACGCGGTGGCCGACATCATCCGCGTCGCGAAGAACGGCAGCGCGGGCCGGATCCAGGTCCTCGGCCTGGACAAGCTGGCCGGTGTGCGCGTGCTGCAGCCCACCGACAAGGACTACATCCCGGTCGACGACTTCCCGCGCTCGGTCCCGACGATCCTCGACGCGACGAAGAACTCCTCGGTCGCCTGCCTGGGCTGGTCGCTGGTCGGGTCCGGCACCGACCGGGACGCGCACACCTCGGTGTACGTCGACACGCAGCTGCCGGGCCAGAAGGGCAGCGGCGAGAAGTTCACCCCGATGACGGTGACCACGCCGGGCCCGAACCGCGTGCCGATCAACGGCTTCTACCTCAAGCCGGGCTTCGCCGCGGTGGTCCAGTCCGCGACCGGCAAGGACAGCTTCGGCAAGGGCACCATCCAGCTGATCTCGGACCGGGGCATCCGCTACAGCGTCCCGGACGCGGCGACGGCCGACGCGATCGGCTTGAACAACCGGCAGCCCGCGCCGGAGTCGGTCATCGGGCTGCTGCCGACCGGGGCGTCGCTGAACACCCAGGACGTGCTCAAGCAGTTCGACTCCGTGCCGATCGACCCGAACGCCGGCTCGTTCGCGACGCCGACCGCCCAAGCGGGGAACTGACCGGAACCGCCGGTCCGCCCCGGGCGTCACAGCCCGGACGCAACAGCTGAGCGGAGGTGCGCCGTGGCCGGCTTGAGGATGGACGGCGTCGTCGTCGCCGAGTACGCCAAGACGGCCGAGGCGGCCGCGGGTGACTTGGACGCGGCGGCGGCCGAGGTCGGGGGCGAGGGCGTGTCCGCGGAGTCCTACGGGGCGCTGGGGGCCGGGATCGGCCTCGGTGAGTCGTACGGGCGCGCGGCCGGGGCGCTGCGGCGCCAGCTGGCCGACGGCGCGGAGGCTCTGCGCTCGGCGGCGGAAGCGCTGCGGCAGGTCACGGTGCGCCACGACGGCCAGGACGCCGACGCCGCGGAGCTGATCAAGCGGGCCGGGAGGCTCGAGGGATGATCGCCGAAAGCTCGACCGAGTCCATCCCGCACCCCATGGCGAAGCAGCAGCCGGTGGCGGTGGCGGTCCCGCAGGGCGAGGACATCACCGCGGCGGCCGAGCCGTACCTGGGCTACCTCACGGACCTCTCGCGGCAGCTGGGGGTCATCGACCCCGTCGAGACGTACTTCCGCCCGCTGATCGGCCGCTGGGCCGACCTCGGCGCCGAAGCGGACCGTTTGCGCGCGGCGGCGTCCGTCGCGGCCGAGGTGTCCACCCGGCTCGACGACCAGCTGGGCCGCCTCGACGCGGGCTGGGAGGGCCGCGACGCGGATTCGTTCGTGGCTTACATCCGCGAAATCGGGGCGGCGGGCGGTGACCTCGAAGAAGCGCTCAACGTCCTGGCGGGCGCGCTCGACGAGCTGGTCGAGTCGGTCCGCCACGTCGTCGTCGACCTCGTCGAAGTCCTGGTGGACGCGGCGGACCTGACGTCGGAGACGATGCTCCTCCCGAGCGGCGGCGCCCGGCGGGCGCGGGCCCAGCTCGAGGAGACGCAGGAGTCGGCGAAGGCGCTGTACGAGACCGCGCGGGACGTCCTGGAGGCGTTCGACCGGCTCTGCGAAGGCGTCGACGACCCCGACGCGGCTTCGCGGAGCATCGAGATCCGGCACCGGTACCCGCAGGAGAAGTTCAAGCTGCACGACGGCGCGCTGAACGACGCCGCGGCCGAGGAAGCGACGACGACGCCGTCGTCGGCCGGGAACGCGGCCGGGTCGTCGGAAGAGGGCACGTCGCCGTCCTCGGCGGAGCCGAAGCACACCGGCGCGGGCACGCCCGACAACGCTCAGCCCGCCGACGCCCCGCAGCCCGCGCCCGCCCCGGACCACGCGGCGAACCAGTCGACGGCAGGCGGCGTCCCGATGATGCCGATGATGGGCTTCGGCGCGTTCGGCGGCGGTGGCGGTGGCCGCCGCCAGCCCAAGACGCGGCCGGTGACGAAGACGTCGGAACTGCTGGGGGAGCCCGGTCTGGTCGCCCCGCCGGTGATCGGCGAGGACGAAAAGCCGGCGCAGGACCAGAAGAAGCCGCCCGCGCCGTGAGGTGACGGCCCTCGCGGGCCGCCACTTTCAGCGGCGGGCCGGTCCGGTCTCGGCCGGGCGGTTGCGGCGGAGCGTGCGCATCACGAAGAGCGTGATCAGCAACGCCACCACGCCACCACCGGTGCCCGCCAGCGCCACGATCACCGGCGTCGAGCTGCGGTCGTTCGCCGGCGGCAGCTGCGCCATCTGCTGCGACGGGATCGGGGCCATGCCGCCGACTTCGGACGGCAGGGTCGCGGTCAGCGCGGCCACCGGGTCGATCACGCCGAAGCCGACGAAGTTGTCGCGCCCGCCGGGAGCGGCGGGGTGCTGCGCGGTCTCCTTGATCCGGTTGACGATGCCCCGGCCGTTCAGGTTCGGGTACTTCGCCTTGACCAGCGCGGCCAAGCCCGCCACGTAGGGCGCGGCGAAGCTGGTGCCCTGGATTTCGCTGGCCTTGTCACCGCTTTCGAACGTCAGGTTCGCCAGGCCGTTGGACCCCTCGGCGGGGTCGAGCGAGACGATCTTCGTCCCCGGCGCCGCGACCCCGACCCACGGACCGTGGACGCTGAACGGCGCGACCCCGCCGAACTCGTCGATCGCGCCGACGGACAGCACGTCGTCGGCGAACCACGGTGGCGTGACGATCGTCTTCGGCCGCTTGGCGTCCGGCTGGTCGTTCTGCGGGCAGGTGTCGGTCGCGTTGCCGGCGGCGGCGATGATCACGACGCCCTTTTCCGCCGCGAAGTGCGCGGCGGCTTGGACCTGCTGCTCGCCTTCGGTGATCGACCCGGTCGCCGGACGGCAGTTGTCGACCGACATGTTGATGATGTCGGCTTCGTTGCGCTCGGCGATGCCGCGGATGATCTCGGCCAGCGTCTTCAGCGTGCCCGCGGTGCCCGCCTTCTCCAGCTGGCGCCCGCCGTTCGACTGCCCGGGCGAGGTCTGGTCGCCTTCTCCAGAGCCGCCGCCACCGCCGTTGCTCGGCGGCAGGGCGGAGCTCGACCCGGCGGGCGGGTTGGTGCTCGACGACGGCGCCCCGCTCGAACTGCTCGGCGGCGGTGGCGTCGGAGTCGAGGTGTCGGGTTCGTAGTTCTCGCTCAGCTGCCGGTAGGACACGATCGTCGCGTCCGGGGCGACGCCGACGAACCCGACTTCCGGGTTGTCCGGCTTGGCCGCGATGATGCCCGCGACCTCGGTGCCGTGGCCGTCGCAGTCCTCGAGGCCGTCCGGCTTCCCGTTCTGCTTGGACACGTACTCGCCACCGGGCTTGAGCCGGTCCTGCAGCCACGGGTGCGGCGTGACGCCGGTGTCGACCACGGCGACGCGCACGCCCCGGCCGACGCCGCCGTCCGTGGCGCCCTTGACGATCTCCTGCGCCTTCGCGATCTGCAGGTAGTCCTGCCCCCACGGCCGGTACTTGATCTCGACGTTCTGGCCGAGCGTGCTGCGCTGGACGCAGCCCTTCGACTGCTTGTACTTCTTGTCCGGCTGGCGCGAGTCCGGGATCAGCTTGCTGTCGTCCACCGGGGGTGGCGTCGCGAAGTAGCCGTTGGCCGGGTCCGTCTGCGCCCAGCTCGGCAGCGCGGTCGCCAGCGGTGCGAGAACGCCGATGACGCCGGCGAAAAGGGCGGTCGTGGTCCGTGCGGTGACGCCGAAACGCCGGGGAGCAGCCATTCCAGATTCACCCGATCCGGTCACTTGAAGTTCAGGTGCCGCAGGGTGGTGTAGAGGTCCATCACACCCAGGGCGAGCGGGAGCACCGACGCGATGCAGAGCGCCTCGATGATCTCGACGGTCCGGCGCAGCGGCGGCGAGAAGCGCTGGTTCGGGAAGATCACGCCGACCACGAGCGCGCCCGCGGCGAGCAGGATCAGCACGCCGAAGACGTAGAGCAGGCGGTTCTGGGCGCTCGCCGAGACCAGCCAGCCGACGCCGATCCCGGTCGCCGAGACCAGGCCGGTGGTGAGCAGCGCGATCGCCTGGCTGCCGTTGGCGTACGCGCGGGCGCGCAGGAGCAGGACGAGCGTCGCGACGACGCCGAGGATGATCCCGAACGCGCCGGGCGCGCCGGCGGCGATGACCGCGGAGATGGCGACCGTGGCGCCGCAGCCGACCATCAGGCCGGTCATGTAGTCGTGCGCGACCGCCGTGCGGCGTTCGATCGCCCGGTAGTCGGGGAAGCCGGAGTCTTCCTTCAGCTCTTCCGCGTTGCTCGGGACGTGCGGCAGCGGCAGCTTCGCGAGCCAGATCGTGGCGCGCGGCAGGATGGAGATGCAGGCGAGGGCGACCGCGACGGTGCCAGCCGCGATGCCGGCCGCCGGGTGCGCGATGAGCGTGCCGAAGAGGAACGCCAGCGCCCCGAAGGTGCCGGCGGTGGCCGCCGCGATGAACGTCGTGATGCCGGCGCCGATGACCATGATGCAGACGGATGCGACGATGATCACGAGGACCGCGCCGAGCAGCAGGTTCGCCCGCAGGGACAGGCCGGGCACGGTGTAGAAGCCGCTGACGAACGCCAGTGGCAGGCCGCCCGCTGCGGCGATCAGCACGCCGGTCGCTTCCGCCTGGTAGCCCTTGGCGAGCGTGGCGCCGATCGCGACGCACGCGATCGCGCCGATGCCGCCCGCGATGGCGGCGCCGAGCGCGCTGCCGCCGTAGAAGGAGCCGCTCATGAACAGCGCGACGGCGGCGACGATCAGCGCCAGCCCGCCCGCGACGTGCCCGAAGCGGTTCGCCGTCTCCTTGGTCCACGGCCGGAAGCTGTCGGGGGAGGACTCGGCGATCGCGTCGACGACGTCGTCGTACAGCGGCGGCGGCGGGTTCTCGTTGCGCTTGCGCAGCTGCAGGAGCTCACCGTCGACGACGCCGAGCGAGGCCAGCGTCCGGCTCGGGTCGAGCGGCGCGTCCCCGAGCTTCGCGAGCGCCCAGCCACCGTGGCGGGCTCCGCCGTCGGGTGCCGTTTCCTTGGCCATGTCCAGCAGCATCGGCAGGAGGTCGGCCACCGCGACGTCGGCGGGCAGCGCCACGTCGATCCGCGTGGAGGGCGCGACGACCGTCACCCTGCTGAAAACTGTCGTGCCCGTAGCCACTGCACTGCCCCCGCTCGGTTGAGACTGCTCCCGGGGGAACTTATACCGAACCCCGGCACCGGCATCATCGAACGTCCGAAATTCACCGTCGAGCCCAGCTCAGGTCACCGGTGGCCCGGCCCGGTGACGGCTCCTCCGGCGTCTTGAATGAGTCATTCAGGACCTCCGAAGACCTGAATGACTCATTCAGGACGCCGCGGAGGGCATAGTCGAGCCAGGTCGGGATCCGGAGGGCGTGGACGCCCCGTTCACCGTCATCCGCAGGTCGGCGGCCGCGAGGTGGGATTACTGTCGGTGCCGGGCCGTACACTCGCGGGGCGAGGTCGGGAGCGGTTGCGGCATCCGCCGGAATTCCGCCAGCACGTTCGATAGGTTGTTCGCGCACCTTGCGCACCAAGCGGTGGCAGCCATCGTCGAGTTTGAATGAGGGGTCCTTCGATGAGCACGCTGCAGTTCAAGAAGTCGCCGCGGCTGGCGGCACCGCGCCCACCGGGCGGTGAGGTGCACCTCGAGCCGCCGCCCGAGGTGCCCCGGGTCATCCCCGGGAACATCGTGATGAAGGCGCTGCCGGTCGTGATGATCGTCGCGTCGCTCGGGATGATGGTCTTCATGTTCCAGGCCAGCAACCGGAACCCGATGATGATGGCCATGGGCGGCATGATGGTCGTCGGCACGCTCGGGATGATGGCCGGCGGCGGTGGCAAGGGCGGCGGCGCCAAGCGCGCCGAGATGGACGAAGACCGCAAGGACTACCTCCGCTACCTGGGCCAGATGCGTGACCGCGCGCGTGAGGCGATGGTCGACCAGCGCGCCGCGCTCGAGTGGGTGCACCCCGACCCGCAGTCGCTGTGGTCGCTGGCCGCCAGCCGCCGGATGTGGGAACGCCGCCAGAACGACCAGGACTTCCTGCACCTGCGCGTGGGCCGCAGTTCGCACCGCCTCGCGACGCGGCTGGTCCCGCCGCAGACCGGGCCGGTCGACGAGCTGGAGCCGATCGCCACCCTCGCGCTGCGCCGGTTCGTGCGCGCGCACTCGATCGTGCCGGACCTGCCCACCCAGATCACCCTCCGCGGGTTCGCCGCGGTGAGCATGCAGGGCGACCGGGCGCTGACCCGCGGCCTGACCCGCGCGATGCTCGCGCAGATGGTCACCTTCCACAGCCCCGACGACGTGCTGGTCGCGGTCGCCACCGCGGGCCGCGCGAAGGAGGAGTGGGAGTGGGCGAAGTGGCTGCCGCACGCCCAGCACCCGACCCTGTCGGACGGCATCGGCCAGCTCCGCATGATGGCCGGTTCGCTGGCCCAGATCGAAAACTGGCTCGACGAAGAACTCCGTGACCGCCAGCGCTTCTCCCGCAACGCCACGCCGGCGCCGGACCAGCCGCACGTCGTCATCATCATCGACGACGCCGAAGTGACCCGCGAAGAGCAGATCGTCCTCGAAGAGGGCCTGGTCGGCGTCACGCTGATCGACCTGTCCGACTCGCTCGGCAACCTCGCCGCCCGCCGCGGCCTGCGGCTGGTCGTGGAGGCCGACCGGCTCGGCGCCCGCAGCGCCGGCGGTGTCGAGTGGTTCGGCCGCCCCGACACCCTCAGCCTGGTGGAGACCGAGTCGCTGGCCCGGCTCATCTCGCCCTACCGCGTCGGTGGCGCGGCGGGGCAGGACGTCGGCGACGAAGAGCCGCTGCTGTCCAACCCCTCGCTGCTGGAACTGCTCGGCATCCCGGGCGACCCGATGACCTTCGACGTCCAGCAGGCGTGGCGGCCCCGGCCGATCCGCGACCGCTACCGCGTCCCGTTCGGGGTCGGGGAGTACGGCCAGCCGGTGGAGCTCGACATCAAGGAAGCCGCCGCCGAGGGCATGGGCCCGCACGGCCTGTGCATCGGCGCGACCGGTTCCGGTAAGTCCGAGTTCCTCCGCACGCTGGTGCTGGGTCTGCTGGCCACGCACTCGTCGAGCACGCTCAACTTCGTCCTCGTCGACTTCAAGGGTGGCGCGACGTTCATGGGCCTGGACAAGGCCCCGCACGTCTCCGCGGTCATCACCAACCTCGCCGACGAGGTCACGCTGGTCGACCGGATGAAGGACGCGCTGGCCGGCGAGATGAACCGGCGCCAGGAAGCGCTGAAGAACGGCGGTAACTTCAAAAACGTCTGGGAGTACGAGAAAGCCCGCGAAAACGGCGCCGACCTCGACCCGCTGCCCGCGCTGTTCATCGTCTGTGACGAGTTCTCCGAGCTGCTGTCGGCGAAGCCGGACTTCATCGACCTGTTCGTCGCCATCGGCCGGCTGGGCCGGTCGCTGCAGATGCACATGCTGCTCGCCTCGCAGCGCCTCGAGGAAGGCAAGCTGCGCGGCCTGGACTCGCACCTGTCGTACCGGATCGGCCTCAAGACGTTCTCGGCGGCGGAATCCCGCGCCGCGATCGGCGTGCCGGACGCGTTCGAGCTGCCGTCGGTCCCCGGTGGTGGCTACCTGAAGTACGACACCTCGACGCTGGTGCGGTTCAAGGCCTCCTACGTCTCGGGCCCGTACCGGCCGGCCGGCCTCAAGGCGGCGGGCCCGGCGGCGACCGTGGTCCGCGCCGACAAGCGGCCGCAGCTGTTCGTCCCGGACTTCGTGGAACTGCCGAAGGAGCCGGAGCCGCAGTTCATCGAGGAAGCCCCCAAGGAAGAACAGCGGCAGTCCGAAGAAGCGGTCGAACCCTCGGAGCTGGACGTCATCGTCTCGCGGCTGGTCGGGCAGGGCCCGCCGGCGCACGAGGTGTGGCTGCCGCCGCTGAAGGACCCCAACTCGCTCGACACGCTGCTGCCGAACCTGAACCCGACCGACGACCGCGGCCTGTCCCCGGTCGGCTTCTTCGGCAACGGACGGCTGCAGGTGCCGCTGGGCATCATCGACCGGCCGTACGAGCAGCGGCGCGACCCGCTGTGGGCGGACTTCTCCGGCGCGGCCGGGCACGGCGTGATCGTCGGCGGCCCGCAGTCGGGCAAGTCGACGATGCTGCGGACGCTGATCATGTCGATGGCGCTCACGCACACCCCCGAGGAAGCGCAGTTCTACTGCCTCGACCTCGGTGGTGGCACGCTGACCGGTCTGGCCGACCTGCCGCACGTCGGTGGCGTCGCGGTGGCCCGGCGCGAGCCGGACAAGGCGCGGCGGATCGTGGCCGAGCTGACCACCCTGCTCACCGAGCGGGAGGGCCGGTTCGGGGCGATGGGTATCGACTCGATGACCGAGTTCCGCAACCGCAAGCGCCGCGGCGAGATCCGCCCGGACCAGGACCCGTTCGGCGACGCGTTCCTCGTCGTGGACAACTGGCGGGCGTTGCGGGATGACTTCGAAGAGCTGGAAACCACGATCACCCGGCTGGCCACGCAGGGTCTGTCCTACGGGGTGCACGTGATCGTGGCGGCGAACCGGTGGGCGGACATCCGCCCGGCGATCAAGGACATGCTGGGCACCCGGTTCGAGCTGCGCCTCGGTGACCCGACCGAGTCGGACATCGACCGCCGGGTCGCGGTGAACATCCCGGCCGGGCGGCCGGGCCGGGGCCTGACCCGGGAGAAGCTGCACATGCTGGGCGGTCTCCCGCGCATCGACGGGTCCAGCGACCCGGAGACGATCGCGGCCGGGGTGGCGGATGCGGTGGCGAAGATCAAGGGCGCCTGGCGCGGCCGGGTCGCGCCGCAGGTCCGCCTGCTGCCGGAGATGATCACCTACGAAGACGTGCTCAAGCTCGACACCGCGCGGGACTCCAAGCTCGTCCCGATCGGCGTCAACGAAGAAGACCTGCAGCCGATCTACCTCGACTTCAACGCCGAGCCGCACTTCTACGCGTTCGCGGACGGCGAGTCGGGCAAGACGAACCTGCTGCGGCAGATCGCCCGGGGCATCTCGGAGCGCTACACCTCGCAGGAAGCGCTGATCCTGCTGGTGGACTACCGGCGCACGATGCTCGGCTTCGTGCAGGGCGACGCGCTGCTCGGGTATGCGGTGTCGGCGAACCAGCTGGAGAGCATGGTCGGCGACGTCTTCAACTCGATGACGCGGCGCCTGCCGGGCCCGGACGTCACCCAGGAACAGCTGAAGACCCGCTCGTGGTGGAAGGGCCCGGAGCTGTTCATCCTGGTCGACGACTACGACCTGGTGGCCACGTCGACGGCCAACCCGCTGCGGAAGATCTCCGACTTCCTGCCGCAGGCCAAGGACGTCGGCCTGCACCTGGTGGTCGTGCGGCGCACCGGTGGTGCGTCGAAGGCGATGTACGACCCGATCATCGGCAAGCTCAAGGAGATCGCGGCGCCGGGCATGGTGATGAACGGTTCCCGCGACGAGGGCGCGCTGGTCGGCAACATCAAGCCGAGCGCGATGCCGCCCGGCCGAGGCAACCTGCTGACCCGGAAGAACGGCAAGCAGCTGATCCAGGTGTCGTGGATCCAGCCCGACTAGGCACGACGGCGGGGCGCCTCACGGCGGGGGGTAGGTTCCTCCCCGTGGGGGCGCCCCGACGGCGGGGTGCGGGGGAACGCGACAAGTACTGCGGGAGCTGCTGGTGACGGTCCGGGTTGCGGTGGACTTCGGGACATCGAGCACCTGCGTCGTCGCCTCGGTGAACGGGCGCGAGCCGCAGGTCGTGGTGATCGACGGCCAGCCGCTGATGTCCTCGGCGGTGTTCGCGGCCGCGGACGGCACGTTGTTCGTCGGCCAGGAGGCCGAGCGGCAGGCGGCGGTCGACCCGTCGCGGTACGAGCCGAACCCGAAGCGGCGGATCGACGAAGGCGAGCTGCTGCTCGGGGACAGCGTGCTGCGGGTGACCGACGTCGTGCACGCCGTCCTGGGGCGCGCGGTGGCCGAGGCGCGCCGGCTCGCCGGCGAAGCCGAGGTCGACCTGCTGGTGCTGACCCACCCCGCGGACTGGGGCGCGATCCGCACCCGGCTGCTGCGGCAGGCGGCGGGCGGGCTGGCGCGCGAGGTCGCGCTGGTGCCGGAGCCGGTCGCGGCGGCGGTCTACCACGCGGCGACGTTCGCGCCGCAGGACGTGACGAACGACCGCACCGTCGAGTTCAGCGGCCGCCCCGGCGACGCGCTCGCGGTGCTGGACCTCGGCGGCGGCACGGTGGACGTCAGCGTGGTCCGGCGGCTGCCGCCGGAGACCGCGCGGGACCGCGCCGGCCGGCCGCAGCGCGGCGGGTTCCAGGTCCTCGCCACCCGCGGCGACCCCGGGTTCGGCGGCGCGGACATCGACCAGGCACTGCTGGAGCACGTCGGCTCGCTGGTGTCCGCCGCGGACCCGGACGCGTGGCGCCAGCTCGTCGAAGGGCGCGAAATGGTCGACCGGCGCCGCCGTCGCGTGCTGCGCCAGGACGTCCGGGGCGCGAAGGAAACCCTTTCGCGGCACGCCTACACGGACGTGCCGATGCCACCGCCGTTCGCCGACGCCCACGTCACCCGCGAGGACCTGGAGCGGCTGATCGCCGCGCCGCTGGGCCGCGCGGTCGAGCTGACGGTCGCGGCGATCGGTGACGCGGGACTGCGCCCGAAGCAGCTCACAGCGATTTTCCTGGTCGGCGGGTCGAGCCGGATCCCGATGATCTCGCGGCTGGTGCACGAGCGCACCGGCGTCGTGCCGACGAGCCTCGACCAGCCCGAAACCGTGGTGGCGCGCGGCGCGTTGCGGGCGGTGCTGGTGGACCCGGACCGCACCGGCGCCCTCCCCGGCGAAACGATGGCGCGGCTCGGCGCCGTCCCGGGCGGCGCGCACAGCCCGTCGGCGCAGCGCACGGAGGTCGTCCGGCCCGGCGACGTCGCCCCGCGCCCGGCCCCGCCGCGCACCCCGCCCGCCCCGGGCGGGTTCCCGAACCGCCCGGTGCCCCCGCCGTCGCCGCCGCGCGGCCAGCCGGCGGCGCGCCCGTGGACCCCGCCCGCCGGGCAGCCCGGCCCGCCGTCAAGTCCCGGCCGTCCCGCGCCGGAACCGGCGGCGAAGAGCAAGCGGAAGCTGTGGGGTGTCGCCGGGATCGCGGTGGTCGTCGTGGCCGCGCTCGTCGTCGCCGGCTTCTTCGTGTTCAAGAGCTCCGGGGACGACGCCGCGAGCGGCCGCACGCTCTCGCAGTACGACTTCAAGTTCGTCGCGCCGGGGGACTGGGTCCAGACCGACGACCGGGTCGCCGACCGGCAGGTCGTGATCCACCCGCAGGAATCCCGCGACGGCAACGACCTGCTGGTCGCGCAGGAATACGTGATGGACTACGACGCGACCGCCGATCCGCAGAAGCTGGTCGACGAGCTCAAGCGCAGCGCGGACGCCGACACCGACCGCTGGAGCGCGTTCACCCCGAGCCTGTCCTACGCCGGCCGGACCGTGATCGGTTACCACGAAAGCAAACCGGGCCGGCCGGATCTCCAGGTCGACTGGTACGTCGTGGCGAAGGGCAAGGTGCGGGTGCACATCGGCTGCCAGTACGCGACGGCGCAGTTGCGGGACCGGGTGGCCGTCGCGTGCACGCAAGCCGTGTCCACGGTCGAAATCCTCAACTGAGAGGAGGGCACGCGGTGCCGTCCGAAGAATTCGAAAGCGCCGCGGCGTCCTTCAAGCGGATCGGGCAGGACGCGGTGACGCACGCCCGTCGCGTCGCGGGGAACGCGAAGGCGCGCAGCCAGCGGCGCCGGAGCGAAAACGCCGAGCTGCTCAAGCGCAGCGGCCGCGGGGCGAAGTCCGGCGACCCGACGCCCGGTGCGCTGCGCGCCGCCGCCGAACGGTTCCGCCGCGCCCGCGGGCTGGCCGTCCCGGTGGTTCCCGATCCGGTTCCTTCGCTTTCGCAACCTCCGGCCCGCTCCCCTCGATCGGGTGACGAAGACGAAGACTTTTCCCAGATGCGAATCATGAAACGCGATCAGTGAGAGCGCGCCGACGGTCGCTGTGCGTGTGCTAACTCCGCTGGTGGAGAACACATTTTCGGGTGACGCGTCGCCGGGCCGTGGCGCCGCTCGAATACCCGTGGCGATCGGTTCCCGCGGCGAGCGTTAACGCAAGCAACTACTTGCGGGCAAAGCACGACAAGGGGGAACCGGGCATGGCAATGTCTGCGTCGTAGGGCCGTACAACGAACAAGCCTGGTACGGACGATCATCAATCTTGCGAAGGGGGTTCCGGCATGACTGTCGGATTCCAGGGAACACCGGCTCAGTTCACCGAGGCCGAAGGCCGCGTCACCGAGGTGCGCGCCGGCATGGACGCCAACCTCTCCACGCTGCGCGACCGCATCGAGGCCACCCGCGCCGGCTGGCAGGGTGAGGCCCAGAAGGCGTTCGACCACGTCATGCAGCGCTTCGACGAGGACGCCCGCGGCATGAACCAGGCCCTGCAGAAGATCGCGGAGCTGCTCAAGGAAGCCGGCTCGAAGTACGAGCGCTCCGAGCAGCAGCAGCAGGAGATCATGCAGGCCGTCAACCGCGGCTTCGACCGGCTCGGCTGACCCACCCGTTCACCCAGACCACCTGACTTCCGCATTCTCAAAAGGAGCACACCATGCCTGATGGCGCCGGCATTGTCGTCAATTACGCCACCATCCACGCGGCCGCCGAAGACTGCAGCACCACCGGCAACGAGCTGCAGCAGGCGTTCGACCGCCTGAAGGACGACCTCAAGCCGCTGGTCACCACCTGGACCGGTGCCGCGAAGGACCAGTACGACCAGGCCCAGCGCAACTGGGACCAGAAGTTCGAGGACCTGAAGCAGGTTCTGGCGCAGATCGCCGCCGCCCTGCCGCAGATCGCCGACGGCTACCAGAGCACGGACAAGGCCGTCGAGGGCCTGTTCTGAGCCGCTAGCCCCGGAAACCACGGCGGGCCCGCACTCCGGTGCGGGGCCCGCCGTTTTCCGTTGTGGGGCAGGAAAAACTCAGTGCGGGGCGCCGACCTCGTACTCCGGCCGGTCGTTGAGCACCCGCACGGTCACCTTCTTCGCCTGCCCGCCGATCGTGACGGTGCAGTCGAAGGTCGTCCCGTTCTGGGCGGCTTCGTTCGCCGGGCACTGCGCGTCCTTCACGTCCGGCTCGCCGTAGTTCTCGTTGAGGACCTTGACCACACCGTCCTGAAGGGACTGTTGCTCGAGGACGTCCCCGCGGAACGCGCCCAGCAGCCACGCCGCTCCGCCGCCGACGACGAGCACCAGGACGGCCGCGCCCGCGATCAGCAACGGCTTCTTGGACTTCGGCTTCTTCGCCGGTTCCGCGGCGAACGCGCCCAGCCCGCCGTACTGCGTCGGCTGGAACCCGCCGCCGTACTGCTGACCCGGCTGGCCCGGCTGTCCCGGGGCGGGTTGCGCGGGCCACCCGCCACCGGGCGTGCCAGGCTGCTGCGGCGTCGGCTGGGACGGCGGCTGCCACGGAGCCGGCGGACCCGGCTGCCACGGCCCCGAGAACGACCCCGTCGTGCCGGGCTGCGGCCCCTGGTTCCACGGGCCCGTGTAGGAACCCGAGCCCGGGTCGGCGTGCTGCTGCTGCCACTGCCCGGCGTGCGGGCCGGTCGCCTGCTGCTCGGGCTGCCAGGCGGGCTGGTTCGGCTGCGGCTGCGGCTGCCACCGCGGCTGCGGCTGGTCCGGCGGCTGGGTCATCGGAGCTCACCTCGGGTCGTGGTCACGCTTCAGCTGCCTTGGGCTTCGCCGAGCTTGCGGTAGAACTCGTTCATGGCCGCTCGGTCGGGCAGCACGGTGATCTGGGACGCGTCCGGCAGCTTCGGCATGTCCTGCAGGCTCGCCTTGCCGGTGAACCGGAAGTCGTACTTGAGCTCGAGGTTGTGCCCGTCGCCGGAGAACTTGGCCTCCATCCCGAACGAGACCAGGCTGCCGTCCGGGTTCAGCGTGATCGTCGCCGGGACCGGCGCCTTCTTCAGCTCCGGCCCGATCTGGTCGGTGATGCTCTTCGGCAGGATCTCGACCCGGTTCTTGACGAAGACCTCGAACGGCACCATCACCGTCAGCGCGGTCTTGCCGTCGCCGAGGCTCTTCGCGCCGCGCACGGCCCGCTTGTCGGCCTTGTAGGCGTCGACGGTCGAGTCCGCCATCCGGCACGGCGTCAGCACGCCGCCCCAGACGCACGGCTGGACCAGCCCGGCCTCCGGTTTCGGCATCGACACCCACGCCGTCGGCGAGACGCCCTTCTGGACGTACATCGGGCCGAGGTAGGTGTACTCGACCGTGCCGTCCGCCGGCGTGTACGTGTCGATGATCTCGTCGGGGTTCTTCTGCGAGCGGTGCCGCACGACGCGGTTCTCCGGGCTGCCGGTGCGGGCCGACGTCACCGTGCTGTGGATCCACTTCTCGTCGAACTTGAAGTAGGCGTCCAGCGAGTTGGTGACGTCGCGCGTGTCGGTGATGGCGTCGCTCAGCTTGCCGATCACCTGCTCGAACTTGCCGCCGACGTAGTCCGCCGCGTCGTCGCCCTTCGCCAGCGCGGTGCCCGCCTTCGCCTGGCCGCAGGCGCTGACCAGGGCCAGGACGGCACCCAGGACGAAGATCGCCGTCGGTCGTTTCCTCATGCCGTCCCCTGCTCGCGTGTGCCGCCCGGATGGTCCCATCCTCGCGTGTCGTGGCGACGCGTGCAGGCGGTTCGACCGGAAAACCGGGTACAGTCCGGCTGCGCCCGGGCCGGTGAAAGCCTAGTATGGGCGCTCCCACCCACCCCCGATGCACGGGTGCGGTGGACGTGGGGGTATCTTCATATGTCGTTGTGCGTTGCGGCGCATCAGCGCTAGGCCCGCACAGAACCCACACGCAATGTTGACGACGAGGTAGACCCTTGCCCACGTACAGCCCCAAGCCCGGCGACGTCACTCGTGCCTGGCACGTGATCGACGCCGAGGATGTCGTGCTCGGCCGGCTCGCGACCGAGGTCGCCACGCTGCTGCGCGGCAAGCACAAGCCGACCTACGCCCCGCACGTGGACACCGGTGACTTCGTCATCATCGTCAACGCCGAGAAGGTCGCGCTCACCGGAAACAAGCGCGAGCAGAAGTTCGCGTACCGGCACAGCGGTTACCCGGGCGGTCTGCGGAAGCGCTCGTTCGGCGAGCTGCTGGACACCAAGCCCGAGCACCTTGTCGAAAAGGTCGTCAAGGGCATGCTGCCGAAGAACAAGCTCGGCCGCGCCCAGGCGAAGAAGCTCAAGGTGTACGCCGGCCCGCAGCACCCGCACACCGCGCAGCAGCCGCAGGTGCGCGAGATCACCAAGATCGCGCAGGTCGCGCAGTGAGTGAGGAACAGTCTGTGACCAGCACCGAGACCGAGACCCCCGAGGTCGTTGAGGCCACCGAGGCGACCGAGACCGGCGCCGTGGCCACCAGCGAGACCCCGGTCGCCACCAGCGAGTCGGAAGCCGCGCCGCGCCCGTCGCGTGCCGCCGGCGGCAACGCGCAGACCGTCGGCCGCCGCAAGGAAGCCGTCGTCCGCGTCCGGGTCGTCCCGGGCACCGGCCAGTTCAAGCTCAACGGCCGCACCCTCGAGGAGTACTTCCCGAACAAGGTGCACCAGCAGCTCATCAAGGACCCGCTGGTCCTGGTCGAGAAGCCGGACTCGTTCGACATCTTCGCCAACCTGCACGGTGGCGGCGTCTCGGGTCAGGCGGGCGCGCTGCGCCTGGCGATCGCCCGTGCGCTCATCGAGGTCGACGCCGACGACCGCCCGGCCCTCAAGAAGGCCGGCTTCCTGACCCGTGACGCGCGCGCCACGGAGCGGAAGAAGTACGGCCTCAAGAAGGCCCGCAAGGCCCCGCAGTACAGCAAGCGCTGATCGCGCCCTCAGGCGCAACCCACCGGAGCGCCCATCCGTCCATCGGATGGGCGCTCCGGTTTTTTTCTGGTCGTTGTGTCGTTTCCGGGCTCCGGAGCGACACTCGGGGGTGGGGGAACGCGGTCCGTCAGGGTCGCTAGGTTGTCGTGGTAGGTCCACAAGGAGGTCGATCGATGGCACGCCTGTTCGGTACCGACGGGGTACGTGGCCTGGCCAACGCCGAGCTGACGCCGGAGCTGGCTCTCTCGCTGGCGGCGAGCGCCGCCCGCGTGCTCGCTGCGCACGACCGCTCGCACCGGCCGGTCGCCGTCGTCGGCCGTGACCCGCGGGCCAGCGGCGAGATGCTCGAAGCCGCGGTGGTCGCGGGCCTCACGTCCGCCGGGGCCGACGTCCGCCTCGTCGGCGTCCTGCCCACGCCCGCGGTCGCGTACCTGGTCGGCGCGCTCGAAGCCGACCTCGGCGTGATGATCTCCGCGTCGCACAACCCGATGCCGGACAAC
The DNA here is from genome assembly GCF_014873755.1 of Amycolatopsis lexingtonensis. Classification (NCBI taxonomy): domain Bacteria; kingdom Bacillati; phylum Actinomycetota; class Actinomycetes; order Pseudonocardiales; family Pseudonocardiaceae; genus Amycolatopsis; species Amycolatopsis lexingtonensis. The sequence goes on along the minus strand of NZ_JADBEG010000001.1, from coordinate 6,622,638 downwards.
GGCATCAAGCTCTTCGCCGCGGGCGGGCACAAGCTCCCCGACGGCATCGAGGACGAGATCGAGGCCGGCCTCTCCGCCGACGCGGTCCGCCCCACCGGCATCGGTGTCGGGCGCGTCACCGCCGTCGAGGACGCGCTCGACCGCTACGCCGCCCACCTGCTGAGCGCGACCCCGCACTCGCTCGCCGGGCTGAAGGTCGTCGTCGACTGCGCGAACGGCGCGTCGTCGGCCGCCGCGCCCGAGGTCTACCGCCGGGCCGGCGCCGAGGTCGTCGCGCTGCACGCCGACCCGGACGGCGTCAACATCAACGAGCACTGCGGCTCCAACCACCCCGAGAAGCTGCGCGAGGCGGTCGTCAAGCACGGCGCCGACCTGGGCATCGCGCACGACGGCGACGCCGACCGCTGCGTGGCCGTGGACTCCGCCGGCGAGCTGATCGACGGCGACCAGATCATGGCGGTGCTGGCGCTCGCGCTGGCCGAGTCCGGTGAGCTGGCGAAGGACACGCTGGTCGCGACCGTGATGAGCAACCTCGGCCTGCACCTGGCGATGAAGGCCCACGGCGTCACCGTCGTCACGACGGCGGTCGGCGACCGGTACGTCCTCGAGGAGCTGCGCGCGAGCGGCTACGCGCTCGGCGGCGAGCAGTCCGGGCACGTCGTGCTCCCGGCCCACGCGACCACCGGTGACGGCCTGCTGACGGCGCTGCGCCTGATGAGCCGCATGGCCGAGACGGGCAAGTCCCTCGCCGACCTCGCCGCCGTGATGAACCGGCTGCCGCAGGTCCTGGTGAACGTCCCGGTCGCGGACAAGACCGCGGTCGCCGGCTCGACCGAGGTCCGCGACGCCGTCGACGAGGTGGAAGCCGAGCTGGGCGAGGAGGGCCGGGTGCTGCTGCGCCCGTCCGGCACCGAGCAGCTGGTCCGCGTGATGGTCGAGGCCCCGGCCCAGGCCACCGCCCAGGCGGCGGCCGACCGCCTGGCCGGCGTCGTCTCAGCCGTTTCCTGACCGGGTCACCACGGCCTTCGCCAGGCCGTGGAACACCGGGTGGGTCTTCCAGCGGACGTCGGTGACCTCACAGCCGTCGGCGAGGAGCTTCGCCAGCGCTCCCAGCGCGATCTCGCCTTCGGCCAGCGCCACGCCCGAACCCGGGCACGCGTGGCGCCCGAGCCCGAACGGCAGCCCGTCGGCCAGCGAGATCGCCACCGGGCCGCCGGCGCCGAAGCGCAGGACGTACCGGGCCGGGCAGATCTCCGCCACCAGCTCGCGCACGGTCCGCGGTCCCGAAGTGGCGAGCTCCAGCCCGGCACAGGCCAGGAAGTTCAGCGAGTTCTCGTAGGCGGCGTGCGCGAGCACCACCGGGTTGAACATCAGCTCGTCGTCGTCCAGCCGTCCGGCCGCGTGCGCGTCCCGCAGCGCCGTGAGGCCGCCCGGCCCGGCCGGGGTGCGGCTGAGCTGCACCGCGAGCCGGAACGCGGCCGCCTGCCCGGTCCGGTCCGTGCCGCCGAAGACGTCGAGGTTCGCCGTCGTCGCCTCCAGGCGGTCCAGGAAGCCGTCGTCGAGGGCGATCCCCAGCACCGCCGCCGTCACCGCGCCCGCGACCGGCCGCGCGAAGTCGCGCACCAGGTCGAACTCGGGACCCAGCCCGGCCACCACGGCCTCGATCCCGGCGAGCACCGGGGCAGGCAGCGGCTCCAGCCCGGCGATGATCTCCCGCAGCACCCCGCGTAACCGGGTGTGGCCCTCGCCGTCGCACAGCAGCACGCTGGGCGAGCCGACGCCGGGATCCGACGTCAGGTCCGGCGAGCGCAGCGCCCGCGCGCTCGCGTCGCGTCCGGTGACGACGCCGATCCCGTGCTCTTCGAACTGGTCCATCGCCCGCCCACGGTAGGGCAGGATGGGGCCGTGCCGCCCGCAGCCGTCCCGGACGAGGTCCTGGCCACGCCGTTCACGGACTACCTGCTCCGCAATGCCGCCGAAGACCGCCCGGCCTTCACGTGCCTGACCTTCCCCGGCCCGGCCGAGCACACGCTGACCTGGCCCCAGGTGCTCGCGCGCGTCCGCGGGGTCGCCCGCGAGCTGCGGCGCCACACCCGGCCGGGCGACCGCGTGGCGATCGTCGCCCGCCAGGACCTCGAGTACGTCGTCGCCTTCCTCGGCACGCTCTACGCCGGGCTCGTCGCGATGCCGCTGTCGGTCCCGTCCGGCCGCACCCACAGCGCCCGGATCGAGTCGGCCTTCGCCGACGCCCGGCCGTCGGTGTGCCTGACCTCGAAGAAGCTGCTGGAGAAGACCGCCGCGCTCGCCGGATGCCCCGGCGTCGTGCTCGCGATCGAGGACATCGGGCCCGACGACGCCGAGCCGCCCGCCGCGGTGGCGATGGCCGACCCGGCGTACCTGCAGTACACGTCGGGTTCGACGCGCCGCCCGGCCGGTGCCGTGATCTCCCACCGCGCGCTGGTGGCCAGCTGCTGGCAGACCACCCGCTGCTACCACGCCGGCGCGTCGACCCCGCTGGCCGGCTGGGTCCCGTTCTTCCACGACATGGGGCTGGTCCTGCTCATCGGCACGCCGGTCTTCCTCGGCTCGCGGTCGGTGTTCTTCACGCCGATGGAGTTCGTGCGCGACCCGCTGCGCTGGATCCGCTTGCTGGCCGGGAACCCGGGCGCGATCACCGCGGCGCCGAACTTCGCGTTCGACCTGGCCGCCGAAGCGGCGGGGGAGCTGGAGCCCGTCGACCTCTCGCACGTGAACTCGGTGCTGAACGGCAGCGAGCCGGTCCGCGCGGCCACCGTCGAGGCGTTCGAGCGGGCGTTCGCGCCGTTCGGGTTGCCGCGCACGGCGCACAAGCCGTGCTACGGGCTGGCCGAGGCGACGGTCTTCGTCACGAGCACCGGTGACGAGGGCCCGACCGTGACGACGTCCGGGCTGGTGTCCGCTGGGCGGCCGTACGGCCAGCGGATCCGGATCGTCGACAAAGTGACCGGCGAACCGCTCCCGGACGGGGAAGTCGGCGAGATCCGGGTGTCCGGCCCGAACGTCGCCGACCGCTACTGGGGCCAGGACCGTCCCTTGGCGCCCGGCGGCTGGCTGGCCACCGGCGACCTCGGCTACGTCCACGAAGGACTGCTGTACGTCACCGGGCGGCTCAAGGACCTGATCATCGTGGACGGCCGCAACCACTACCCGCAGGACATCGAAGCCACCGTCGAGGCCGCGCACCCGGCCGTCCGGTCCGGCCGGGTCGCCGCGTTCGCGGTCCCGGGGACGGACGGCGAAGGGGTCGCGGTCGTGGCCGGCTGCACGGCCCCGGACGAGTCCGTGGAGCAGGCCGTGCGGCGGGCCGTCTCGGTGGGACACGACCTGCCGCTGCGCGCCCTGTGGCTGGTTCCGCCGGGCACGGTGCCGCGCACCTCCAGCGGCAAGGTGGCCCGCGCCGCCGCCCGCGACCGCTGGTGGGGCGAGAATGGGCGGCATGGCTGACCCGGGCACCTACGTCGACGAGATCAAGCGGACCATCTGCTTCGCGCTGGAGATCCCGCCGGAGCGGCTGACCGACTCGACGCCGTTCGACGAGCTCGGCATGACGTCCCGGCAGCGGATCCAGCTGCTCTCGCGCGTCGAGGTGACGTACGGCGTTTCGGTCGATCTCGACGAGCTCGACCGGCTGGTGGACGTCCGCGGCGTCGCCGAGGTGATCTCCGAGGCGGTCGCCGCGCAACGCCCGACCGGGTGAGGGCAGTTCGGCGGAAGCCCAGGTAGACCGCGGGAGCGACCGCTAGACTCTGTGTGCATCTGCGACGGCACCGAACGGCGGCCGGGCGCGTCACAGTCTTGAAAACCCGAGCCAGGGACTGTGGGATCGAAGGGGGCAGCGACCATGCCAGACGGGTATGCAGCGAGTTCGGAGGCGATGACGCGGGCGCAAATCCGCCTCGCGGACGCCGCCGACGACCCGGCGGCCGAAGCGAAGAAGGTCGCGCCGACCGAGATCGTCGCCGTGGACTTCGGCCGCGTGCACCAGGAGCACTTCGGCAAGTACAAGGCCGGGATGGACGAGATCGGCGCGGGCATGACGGGGCTGTCGAACGCCCTCATGAACCTCGGCAGCGGGATCGGGTCGGCCGGCTCCAAGTACACCGCGCAGGAAGCCAACGCCGGCGCGCAGGCGAACCAGGCCGGGGGTAACCGCTGATGGCTGAATGGGCCGAAATCAAGAAGGTCCTCGACGACCCGAACGTGTCGATGGAAGCCAAGTCCAAGCTGATGGACGAATACGGCGAGGACACGTTCAACTTCAGTGACGAAGAAGAAGAGTACGCGAAGAAGTACATCGAGAACTACTCCGACAACAGCTGGACGAACGACTGGCTCCCCGGTTCGTCCTCCGACGTCGACGAGGCGCTGAAAGAAGCCCAGCAGGAAGCCGCGGCCAAGAACCAGGAACACCAGCGCCAGACCGACGAGCGCGACCAGGCGAAGAAGAACCTGGACGGGATCACGACGCCGACGCTGGGTGTCGGCGCGAAGAGCTCCGACGAGCAGCTCGACCAGGGCAACGTCGCGGTCGACCTGCTCGCGAAGTGGACCGACGAGGTCTGGAACCAGATCAAGGGCGGCGAGGGCGAGAAGAAAAATTCCCAGACCGAACTCAAGGACAAGTTCCACGAGAACCGCGGGATCCAGTACCAGAAGTTCCTCTCCGACGCCGACGACCTGACCAAGGCGCACAAGGTCGTCGAGGACGCGCTGAGCAAGAGCGACACCGAGCTCCAGACCCTCTTCGGGGAGTGGAAGGGCAAGGGCGCCAACGCGGCGGAAATCAAGTACGACGAGACGATCAAGCCGCACGCCAAGGAGCTTTCGCAGCAGATCGACGGCGCGGCGAAGCTGATCCCGCAGACCGTGACGCACGTCTTCGACGCCGTCAAGAAGAAGGTCGACGAGGTCCTGCAGCTGCACCGCCCGGTGATCGCCGAAGCCGACATCCCGATGGCGAAAGACGTCCTCAAGATCGCCAACGGGGACACCGAAGAGTTCGACGACTTCATGAAGGTCGCGAGCTGGATCGACTCGGTCAACGCGAAGAACAACAACCCGTCGAACCTCGCCGAGCGCCTGCAGAACGACGACTGCGGCTTCAACGACGAGAACATCGAATACGGCCGCCAGGTCACCCGCTATTGGCGGGACGGTGCTTTCTCGAAGGAGTACAAGGGCCTGATCAACGCCTTCGACGGCTCCTGCAAGACCGCCAAGGACACCATCGACCAGCAGTTCGGCGCGCTCGCGCGGTACATGGACGGCTACCGCAACCAGCTGACCGAGGCGAAGAACGAAAGCAAGCCCGGCGACGGCGGTGGCGACAAGGGCGGCCACACCGGCGGCGGCGACAAGGGCGGCAACACCGGGGGTGGCACGGGCGGCGGGACCGGCGGGGGCACCGGGGGCGGTACCGGCGGTGGCGGCACGACGCCGTCGGCGACCGAGCCGCCGAAGACCGACGACCACGTGAAGCCGGAAGACGGCAAGAACCCGATCACCGGCAAGCCCCTCGAAGTCGACCCGGCGACCGGCGAGCCGTACCCGATCGACCCGAAGACCGGCGAAGCCATCAAGGACATGGACGACACCGACACGGTGTCGGTCAAGAAGGGCGACAACACGATCGAGATGTCCGAGCCCGACAAGGAGGGCAAGCAGGACATCTCCGTGGACGACGGCCACGGCCACAAGAAGGACTACCACCTCGACTGGGGTGACGACGACAAGGCCGAAGCCGGCAAGGACGGCAAGGACGGCGCCAAGGCCGACGGCAGCTTCGGCCCGCAGGGCAGCCAGCAGGCGGTCAAGGACGGGCAGCCGTCGGCCGACGGCAGCTACAAGCCCGGCGCGGACGGCAAGATCCACATCCAGGACGGCAACCTCAAGATCACGGCCGAGCGGCCGGAGGGTCCCGACGGCCCGACGATCGTGACCGTCGACGACGGCAAGGGCGAGCCGACCACCTACACGCTCGACGAGAAGGACGACCCCAAGGCGGACGACCTCAAGTCGGACGGCAAGGCGGACGGAAAGACCGACGGAAAGACCGACCCGGCGGGCTCGGACATCAAGCACGACCCGAAGGGCGAGTCCCTGCTGGCGAAGGACCCGGCGCCGGCCAACCCGGACCCGGGCTTCACGCGCAGCGAAGCGGCCGGTGGCGGGGCGAGCGGGTTCAGCGCCCCGGGCGGGGTCGACGTCAGCGGTGACTTCGGCGGCGGCAGTGGCGGCGTCGGGGCCGAACCCGCCGTGGCGACGGCCGACGCGGGTGCCGGTGCGGGTGCCGGTGGGGACGCGACGACGACGGCCGGGGCGAGCGACTTCGGCTCCGCCGTCACCGGCGGCGGCGGGACGGCGGACTTCGCCGGCGCGGTGTCGCTCGACCCGGGCGCCCAGACGGGCAGCGACGCGTCGATGCCGATGTCCGACGGCGGCGGGCTGGGCGCGACCCCGGTCGACGCCGGCGCGCACCAGCAGGCCGCGGCGGGCGGCTCGTCCGGCATGAGCGGGATGAGCGGCATGGGCGGGATGATGGGCGGCATGGGGGGCGCGCCGGGCGGCGGTGGCGGCGGCGACCAGCAGCGCGGGGCCAGCCAGTACCGCATCGAGGGTGGCGTGTTCGAAACGAGCGGCGCGAAGGGCCGGATCAGCGGCTCGCTCGACGACGAGGGTGACCGTTCGATCCGGTACGACCGGTGACGAGGGCTGAGGAGGGCCGATGAGCAGCGCCGAAGACCGGTATCGCGCGGCGATCTCGACGATGGAGGCCGCGGCGCGGGAGCAGGACGAGCAGCGGGGGCTGCGCGAACGCCGTGTCGCCGAGGCCACCGCCGAGGCGCGCGAAGGCCTGAAGCGGGAGATGGGTGCCGCGCAGAAGTACGCCGAGCACATGGACGAGCTCAACAAGCGCAAGCAGAGCGCGGGTGGCTGGGCGACGGAGAAGACGCTGGCCGACAAGTCCCGCGAGTCGCTGATGGAGTTCGGCGTCCAGGACGAAGAAGCGGACACCGGCTACACGGCGTACCCGACGCCGAGCTACGGAACGCCGGCGCCGGTGCCGGCCGCGGTCGCCCCGCGTCCCGAGCCGGTACCGGAACCCCCGGCCCCTTCGGCACCGGAGCCGCCGCGGCGGGGCCGGCACGCCCGGCAGCCGGACGACGAAGACGATTTCTCCAGCACCAGCTGGCTGGTGTGAGAAAGGGCCCGGCTCCGGCCGGGCCCTTTCCGCGTCAGTGCGCGGGTTCTTCCTCGCGCTCGATCGGGGCGCGCTTGACGTCCGCCTCGAGCAGCGGCCGGTACTTGTCGGTGCCGGTCAGGTGCGTCAGGAAGAAGGCGGTGAACAGCGCGCGGGTCAGCTGCTGCGTCCCGCGGTGCGGCTTGCCGTGCATGATCAGCTGCGACCAGTGCCTGCCCTCGGTGACGCCCAGGTGCGAGGCCTTGCCGAGCAGCCGCAGCTGGACGTCGTCGCCACCCCAGCCGTTCGCGATGGCTTCGGCGTGCCCGACGGCCGGCGCGACCAGGTCCCCGTCCGCGGCGAGGTGCATCCCGGGCACGGTGATGGCCCGGGCGGCCTCGTGCGCCGGCGGCAGCGTCTGCGCGGCGGTGATGGTGGCGACCGCACGGATCCGCGGGTGCTCGGCCTGCGCGTCCTGCGCCGCGGCGAGCACGGCCGAGCCACCCCCGGTCGAGTGCCCGGCGAGCCCCAGCTTGCCGGGATCGACGCTGATGCCATCCGGCCCGAGCCGCACGGTGGTGACGACGTCGAGGGTGGTCAGCAGATCGGCGGCGAGCAACCGGTGCGACGGCAGCGGCCCCTTTTGGGTAGCCGGCGCGGCGGCGACGATGCCCCAGCTGGCAAGGTGCTGCAACAGCTGCCGATACTGGTGCGGCGGCTGCAACCACCCGTGCCCGAAGGCAATGGCGGGAAGGCCGAGCCCGGCCCGCGGCGTGAACACCACACCGGGCAGCCCGACCAGGGCAAGATCACCCCGCAGGACCTCGTGCGGACCCGGGTGCGTCAACTCCGCGAGCAGCTGCTTGGGCTTGCTGGCCATGGCCGAACCCTACTGTGCCCGCCCGCGAGCGGCGCGCCGCCGCCCCGGGCGCGCCGCATCCCGCCGCTGCGCCGCTCGCTCGCTCCGCTCCGCCGCGCCCGCGCGCCCGCCCCAAGCGCCCCAATGTGGCGTTCGGTGCGTCAGACGCACCGAACGCCACATTGGGTGCGTCTGACGCAACCAACGCCACATTGGGGCGCTCCACCCGCGGCCCGGTACCCGTGTGGGTGACAGCACATTGGTCCGGACCACGACAGCCCGTATCTTCCCAGGTCAACTCCCCTTTCCGGACCCCATCAGCGCGGAGAACATCCCTCGTTAGGCTGGTGCGCGTGTGTGGAATCGTGGGATATGTCGGGCACCGCCCGGCTCTGGACGTCGTCCTCGGCGGGCTCCGTCGCATGGAGTACCGCGGTTACGACTCGGCCGGGGTCGCGGTCCTCGACGGCGCCGGCGGGCTGACCGTCGAGCGCAAGGCGGGCCGGCTGGCGAACCTGGAAGCCGAGCTCGACGAGGTCGGGCGGGACGCCTTCGCCGGGACCGCCGGCATGGGGCACACCCGCTGGGCGACCCACGGCGCGCCCGTCGACCGCAACTCGCACCCGCACCGGGACGCCTCCCAGCGCGTCGCCATCGTGCACAACGGCATCATCGAGAACTTCGCCGCGCTGCGCGCCGAGCTCGAGGCCGACGGGGTCGAGATGGCCAGCGACACCGACAGCGAGACCGCCGCGCACCTCGTCGCCCGCGCCTACGCCGACGGGGACACCAAGGGTGACCTCGCCGCGAGCGTCGCCGCCGTCTGCCGCCGCCTCGAAGGTGCCTTCACGCTGGTCGTGACGCACGCCGACGAGCCCGACACGATCGTGGCCGCGCGCCGGTCGTCGCCGCTGGTCGTCGGGGTCGGGGACGGGGAGCACTTCGTGGCCTCCGACGTCGCCGCGTTCATCGAGCACACGCGCGAGGCCGTCGAGCTCGGGCAGGACCAGCTCGTCGTCATCACGCGCGAGGGCTACGACGTCCGGGACTTCCACGGCGACGCCGCCCAGGCCAAGCCGTTCACCGTGGACTGGGACCTCTCCGCCGCCGAAAAGGGCGGCCACGAGTACTTCATGCTCAAGGAGATCGAGGAACAGCCCGAGGCGCTGGCGAACACGCTGCGCGGGCACTTCGAGTCCGGCCGCATCATCCTCGACGAGCAGCGCATCTCCGACCAGGACCTGCGCGACGTCGACAAGGTCTTCGTCGTCGCCTGCGGGTCGGCCTACCACTCCGGCCTGGTCGCGAAGTACGCCATCGAGCACTGGACGCGGCTGCCGGTCGAGGTCGAGCTGGCGTCCGAGTTCCGCTACCGCGACCCGGTGCTGGACCGCGACACGCTGGTCGTCGCCGTGTCCCAGTCCGGCGAGACCGCGGACACGCTCGAAGCCGTCCGGCACGCGCGTGAGCAGAAGGCGCGCGTCCTCGCCGTCTGCAACACCAACGGCGCGCAGATCCCGCGCGAGTCCGACGCCGTCCTCTACACCCACGCCGGGCCCGAGATCGGGGTCGCGTCGACGAAGGCGTTCCTCGCCCAGATCGCGGCGAACTACCTTGTCGGCTTGGCGCTCGCGCAGGCGCGTGGCACGAAGTACCCGGACGAGGTTGCCCGCGAGTTCGCCGAGCTGGAGGCCATGCCCGCGGCCGTCCAGAAGGTACTGTCCACAGTGGAGCAGGTCCGCGACCTCGGCCGCCGGATCGCCGACTCGAAGGCGATCCTGTTCCTCGGCCGCCACGTCGGCTTCCCGGTCGCCCTTGAAGGCGCGCTGAAGCTGAAGGAACTCGCGTACATGCACGCCGAGGGCTTCGCGGCCGGCGAGCTCAAGCACGGCCCGATCGCGCTGATCGAAGAGGGCCTGCCGGTCGTCGTCGTGATGCCTTCGCCCAAGGGCCGCGCGGTGCTGCACTCGAAGCTCGTGTCGAACATCAGCGAGATCCAGGCGCGCGGCGCCCGCACGATCGTCATCGCCGAAGAGGGCGACGAGACCGTCCGGCCGTTCGCCGACGAGCTCATCGAGGTCCCCGCGGTGCCGACGCTGCTGCAGCCGCTGGTGTCCACCGTGCCGCTGCAGGTGCTGGCCGCGGAGATCGCCCGCGCCCGCGGGTACGACGTCGACAAGCCGCGTAACCTGGCGAAGTCCGTGACTGTCGAGTAGCGGGAGGCCTTCGCCGTGCAGGGAATCTGGACCACGGAACGGATTCGCGAGGCGGAGGCACGGGCGTTCGCCGTCACGCCGGAAGGCGAGCTGATGCGGCGGGCGTCCTTCGGCTTGGCCGTGCAGATCGCCGACTTCCTGGAAGACCACACCGGCGGTGTCGCCGGACGCCGGGTGGTGCTGCTGGCCGGCTCCGGCGACAACGGCGGCGACGCGCTCTGGGCCGGGGCGTTCCTGCGCCGTCGCGGGGTAGCCGTGACGGCGATCCTGCTCAAACCCGAGAAGGCGCACCAAGCCGGGCTCAAGGCGTTGAAGCGGGCCGGCGGCCGGGCGGTGCCCGCCGCGGACGGTCCACAGTGGATCGCGAAGGCCGACGTCGTCGTGGACGGCATCGTCGGGATTTCCGGCAAAGGCCCGCTGCGCCCGGACGCGGCCCGGCTCGTCGAGCTGGTGGCAGCGCCGATCGTCGCGGTCGACCTGCCCAGCGGCGTCGACCCGGACACCGGCGCGGTCGACGGCCCCGCGGTGAAAGCGGCCCGCACGGTGACCTTCGGCGCGCTCAAGCCGGTGCACGCGCTCGCGCCGTCGTGGTGCGGTGAAGTCGTGCTCGTCGACATCGGCCTCGAGCTGACCGACCCGGACCTGCGGCGGTTCGACGTCGCGGACGTCGCCGCGGCCTGGCCGGTGCCCGGCCCGGCGGACGACAAGTACAGCCAGGGTGTGGTCGGTATCGCGGCGGGTTCGGCGACGTACCCGGGCGCGGCGGTGCTGGCGGCGGGCTCGGCGGTGCGCGCGACTTCGGGCCTGGTGCGCTACGCCGGTCACGCGGCCGACGTCGTCCGGTCCCAGTGGCCGGAGATCATCGCGACCGGCACGGTCGCGGACGCGGGCCGCGTCCAGGCGTGGGCGGTCGGGCCGGGCATCGGCACCGGCTCGGACGGCCGCGACGTCCTGCGGCACGTGCTGGGCCAGGGCGTCCCGGTCTGCGCGGACGCGGACGCGACGACGATCATCGCGAAGTCCCCGGAGGTCCTCGACGCCCGTGACCCGGACACGCCGCTGGTCCTGACCCCGCACGCGGGCGAGTACGAGCGCCTGATGGGCCGCAAGCCGGGAGCGGACCGTGTGACAGCGGCGCGCGAAGCGGCGAAGAAGTACGACGCGGTGGTGCTGCTGAAGGGGCACGTCACGGTGGTGGCGGCCCCGGACGGCCGGGTCGCGCTGAACAAGCCGCACGGCGCCTGGCTGGCGACGGCGGGCTCGGGCGACGTCCTGTCCGGCCTGGTCGGCGCCCTGCTGGCGGCCGGCCTGGACCCGTGGCAGGCGGCGGCGATGGCGGCTCACGTGCATTCGCTGGCCGGCGCGATCGCCGCCCAAAACGCGCCGACCTCGGCGTCCGGCCTGGTCCACGCGATCCCGGAGGCCATCCGCGCCATCCGCTCCCTGACGACCTGAGCCGCACTTTCACGTGAAAGTGCGGGCGTCGCTTGAGAAGAGTTATCGAGTTCTCTGTTAACTCCGGGCTCCAAATCTGGTAAGAATGCCGTGTGAGCCGCGGCACAGCACCTGGAGACCGGAAGACCCGGCCGTCCGATGCTGCCGTCGAGCAGCGGCGGCAGGAGATCCTCGACCACGTCATCGAGCAGGGCGAAGCGCGGATCGACGACCTGACCGCGCGCTTCAAGGTCAGCCTCATGACCATGCACCGCGACCTCGACGACCTGGCCGAACGCCGGCTCCTGCGCAAGCTCCGCGGCAAGGTCGAGGCCTACCCGGCGCTCACCGTCGAGTCCGCCGCCCGCTTCGGCGACACCCTCCACCGCGGTGAGAAGGACGCCCTCGGCGAGGCCGCCGCGCGGCACGTCCACCCCGGGCAGACCGTCTTCGTCGACGACTCCACCACCCTCCTCCCGCTGGTCAAGCGGCTCGCGGAGATCGACGGCCTCACCGTCGTCACCAACTCCCTGCGGGCCGCGCGTGTCCTCGGCGAAGGCGGGGCCGACGTCGTGCTCGCCGGTGGCCGCTACTCCCGCGAGTACGACTCCTGCGCCGGCCCCGAGGTGCTCGGCCTGCTCGACTCGATCCGCGCCGACGTCGCCTTCGTCTCGGTCACCGCGGTCGCCGTCGGGCGGCTCTTCCACCCGGACCGCGACTACGCCGAGCTCAAGAAGGCGGCCCTCAAGGTCGCGAACCACAACGTCCTCGTCGTCGACCACTCGAAGTTCGGCCGCACCGCCACCTACGCGCACGGCGACGTCGGCGACTACGACCTGTTGATCACCGGCGAAGCCACGCCCACCGAGGAGATCGAGGCCGCGCTCAACGCGGGCACCGCGATCGAGATCGTCGAACACGTCGCAGAGGGGCAGCCCTATGACAGCTGAGCTGGTCGCCGGCATCGACTCGTCCACGCAGTCGACCAAGGTCGTCGTGTGCGACGCCGCCACCGGGGAGATCGTCCGCACCGGCCGCGCGCCGCACCCCGAGGGCACCGAGGTCGACCCCGCCGCCTGGTGGGACGCCTTCCAAGAAGCCACGAAGGGCCTGCTCGACGACGTCAAGGCCATCGGCGTCGGCGGGCAGCAGCACGGCATGGTCACCCTCGACGACGCCGGCGAGGTCGTCCGGCCCGCGCTGCTGTGGAACGACACCCGTTCCGCGCAGTCGGCACTCGACCTCATCGAGGAGCTCGGCGGGCCGTCCGTCTGGGCGAAGTCCGTCGGCTCGGTGCCGGTCGCCAGCTTCACCGTGACGAAGCTGCGCTGGCTGGCCGACCACGAGCCCGAGCTGGCCGACCGCGTCGCGCGCGTGCTGCTCCCGCACGACTGGCTGACCTGGAAGCTCACCGGCGGCGACCCGGTCACCGACCGCGGCGACGCCTCCGGCACCGGCTACTTCTCGCCGTCCGACAACGCCTACCGCCTCGACGTGCTGAGCCACGCCTTCGGCGGCCGGACGCCGGAGCTGCCCGCCGTGCTCGGCCCGGCCGACGCCGCCGGCCACACCGCGGACGGCGTGCTCGTCTCCGCCGGCACCGGCGACAACATGGCCGCCGCGCTCGGGCTCGAACTGCGCGCCGGGGACGTCGTCGTCTCGCTCGGCACCAGCGGCACGGTGTTCGGCGTCGCCGAGACCGGCGCGGCCGACGCCACCGGCGAGGTCGCCGGGTTCGCCGACGCCACCGGCCGGTTCCTGCCGCTGGCCTGCACCCTCAACGCCGCCCGCGTCCTCACCGCGACGGCGTCGATGCTCGGCGCGACGCTGAGCGAGTTCGACCGGCTCGCCCTGGCCGGCGAGCCCGGTGCCGAGGGCCTGACGTTCCTGCCCTACCTGGACGGCGAGCGCACGCCGAACCTGCCCGGCGCCACCGGTTCGCTGATCGGCCTGACCAGGGCCAACATGACCCCGCAGAACCTCGCACGCAGCGCCGTCGAAGGCATGCTCTGCGGCCTCGCCGCCGGTCTCGACGCGGTCCGCGCGCACGGTCTCGACGTCCGCCGCGTGCTGCTGATCGGGGGTGGCGCGCAGTCGGCCGCCGTCCGCGCGGTCGCGCCGCTGGTGTTCGGCGTGCCCGTGCAGCTGCCCGAAGTCGCCGAGTACGTCGCCATCGGCGCGGCGCGGCAGGCGGCGTGGGCCCTGACTTCCAGTGCGGAACCCCCGTCCTGGCAAGGAAACAAGAAAGCGCTCGAGCTGGACGAGCCGACCGAGGCGCAGCGCGCCGCGGGCCACCGGATCCAGCAGCGCCACCTCGAAGCCCGCGAAGCGGCGTACGGGGTCCGGCGGAATCTCGGAGAGGACTGACCGATGGCTTCCATCACCTACGACAAGGCGACGCGCCGCTACGCCGGTTCGGAGCGCCCCGCGGTCGACGCGCTGGACCTGGAGATCGCCGACGGCGAGTTCCTGGTGCTGGTCGGCCCGTCCGGCTGCGGCAAGTCGACCAGCCTGCGCATGCTCGCCGGCCTCGAGGACATCGACGAGGGCGCCGTCTGGATCGGCGACCGCGACGTCACGCAGCTGCCGCCGCGCTCGCGCGACATCGCGATGGTGTTCCAGAACTACGCGCTGTACCCGCACATGACGGTCGCGCAGAACATGGGCTTCGCGCTGAAGATCGCCGGCCGCCCCGCGTCCGAGATCAAGCAGAAGGTGCTCGAGGCCGCGAAGCTGCTGGACATCGAGCAGTACCTCGACCGCAAGCCGAAGGCGCTCTCCGGCGGTCAGCGCCAGCGCGTCGCGATGGGCCGCGCGATCGTCCGCGAGCCGCAGGTCTTCCTGATGGACGAGCCGCTGTCGAACCTCGACGCGAAGCTGCGCGTGTCGACGCGCACGCAGATCGCCGCGCTGCAGCGCCGCCTCGGCGTCACGACCGTGTACGTCACGCACGACCAGGTCGAGGCCATGACGATGGGCGACCGCGTCGCCGTGCTGTCGGACGGCCTGCTGCAGCAGTGCGACACCCCGCGCGCCCTGTACGACAAGCCCGCAAACGCTTTCGTCGCCGGCTTCATCGGCTCGCCGGCGATGAACCTCGCCACCGCGAAGCTCACGGCCGACGGCGCCGAGGTGGGTGGCGCGCGCGTGCCGCTGACCCGCGAGACCATCGCCGCGGCCGACGGCGACACCGTGACCCTCGGCTTCCGGCCGGAGGCCCTCGAGGTCGCCACCGACGAAGACGGCACCCTGCCGATCAAGGTGGACCTGGTCGAGGAGCTCGGCTCGGACGCCTTCGTCTACGGCAAGCTCGCCCAGACCGACGCCGACGACACCCGGCCCAACGTCGTCGTCCGGGTCGACCCGCGCACGCCGCCGGCCATGGGGGACACCCTCCACCTGCGGATCCGCCCGAACGAGCTGCACGTGTTCTCCGCCACGTCCGGGGCGCGCCTGCCCTGACCTCGGGTCATGGGAAACTGGGAGTCGCCATGACTCCCAGTTTCCCGCGCGCGCAGGTCGACATCGACCTCGACGCGATCCGCCACAACCTCACCCTGCTGGGCGCCCGCGCGCCCGGCGCCGAGGTGATGGCCGTGGTGAAGGCCGACGCCTACGGCCACGGCGCGCTGCCGGTGGCGCGCGCCGCGGTCGAGGCCGGCGCGAGCTGGCTCGGCACGTGCTCGCTCGGTGAGGCCCTCGCCCTGCGCGAGGCCGGGATCACCACCCGCCTGTTCAGCTGGCTGGACACCCCGGACGTCGACTTCGCGCCCGGCATCGAGGCGGACGTCGACCTCGCCGCCAGCTCGCTGGGTGAGCTACGCCGCATCGCCGCCGCGGCGAAACCGGGTACCCGGGCCCGTGTGCACCTCAAGATCGACACCGGGCTCTCGCGCAACGGCTGCCCGCCCGCCGCGTGGGCCGAGCTGGTCGAAGCGGCGGCCGCCGAACCGCGGGTCGACGTCGTCGCGATCTGGTCCCACCTCGCGTGCGCGGACGAGCCCGAGCACCCCTCCATCGACATGCAGGCGAAGCGCTTCGCCGAGGCCTACGACGCCGCCCGTGCCGCCGGGCTCGACCCGAAGCGGCACCTGGCGAACTCCGCGGCCCTGCTCACCCGGCCGGACCTGCACTTCGACCTCGTCCGGCCCGGCATCGCGATGTACGGGCTCAACCCGGTCCCGCAGGCCGAAGACCTGCGCCCGGCCATGACGTTCCGGTCCGCGGTCGCGCTGGTCAAGCGCGTCGAAGCCGGGGAATCGGTGTCCTACGGGCACACCTGGACCACGCCGCGCGACACGAACCTCGCCCTGGTCCCGGCCGGGTACGCCGACGGCGTCCCGCGGTCGCTGTCCGGGCGGATGGACGTGTGGCTCGGCGGGCAACGGCGGCCGGTCGCCGGCCGCGTCTGCATGGACCAGCTGGTGGTCGACTGCGGCGACTACGAGCCGTCGGTCGGCGACGAGGTCGTCCTGTTCGGCCAGGGGACGCACGGCGAGCCGACGGCCCGGCAATGGGCCGACAAGCTGGGCACCATCGACTACGAGATCGTCACCTCGATGTACCGCCCGCGGGTGCGGCGCCGGTATCTGGGGGCGCGCTCGTGACACCTTCACGTCGACTGCTGGCCATCGCCGGCGGGGTCGGGGCCGTGGCCACGGGGACCGCCGCCGCCGCTATCGCCGTCGCCGCGCAGCAGCGGCGGCACAGTGAGGATCCGTACGTGGACGAGCCGCTGGGGGAGCTGAAGCCGGATCGCACGTCGACGGTCGCGGCCGAGGACGGCACCCCGCTCTCGGTCGAGGAGATCGACCCGGAGGACGGTGGCGAACCGGAACTGACGGTCGTGGGGGTGCACGGCTTCGCGCTTTCGCGCCGCTGCTGGCACTTCCAGCGCCGCGACCTCGCGTCGCTGCGGCTGCCCCGCGTGCGCCAGGTGTACTACGACCACCGCGGCCACGGCCTGTCCGGCGCGGCCTCCGCGGAGACGTCGACGATCGAGCAGCTGGCGCGCGACCTCGACTGCGTGCTGCGGTCCGTGGTGCCGGACGGTCCCGTCGTGCTGATGGGGCACTCGATGGGCGGCATGGTGATCATGGAGCTGGCCGCCGAGTTCCCCGAGATCTTCGAAGACCGCGTCTGCGGCGTCGCGTTCATCGCGACGGCGGCGGGCGAAGTGGGCGCACGCGGGTTGCCGCGCTCGCTGCTCTCGAAGTACAACCCGCTGACGCGCGCCGCCGGCGGTCTCGCCGGCTGGCAGCCGGGGCTGGTGGAATTCGTCCGCGCGGCCGGCGGCCAGCTGACGCGGCAGGCCGTGCGCCGGCTGGCGTTCGGCAGCCGGGACGTCGCGCCGCGGCTGGTCGACTTCATGCTCGAGATGCTCGAAGTGACGCCGGTGCGCGGGCTCGTGAACTTCGTCGACACGCTCGGCAGCCACAACCGGTACGCGGCGCTCGCCGGCTTGAAGCACGCGGAAGTGCTGGTCATCGGCGGCGACTCGGACCGGTTCACGCCGTTCGCGCACGCCGAGCGGATCGCGGCCGAGCTGCCTGACGCGGAACTCGTGCGCGTCCGCGGCGCCGGGCACATGGTCCTGCTCGAGCAGCCCGAGCTGGTGAACAGCCATCTGATCGATCTCCTGCAACGCTGTTCCGGTGTGGACGGCGAAAACTCGTCCCGGCGAACCTGGTGGTGGCAGCGTTGAGCATGGTGTTTCCCACGCCCGAAGAGACCATGGACTTCGGGCGCGCGCTCGGCCGCGCGTTGCGCGCGGGCGACCTGGTGCTGCTCGCGGGCCCGCTCGGCGCGGGCAAGACGACGCTGACCCGCGGCATCGCCGACGGCCTCGGCGTCGGTGGCCGCGTCAGTTCCCCGACGTTCGTGCTGGCCCGCGTCCACCCGGCGGGCGCGTCGGGCGTGCCGCTGGTGCACGTCGACGCGTACCGCCTGGGCGGCGACCTCTCCCAGCTCGACGACCTGGACCTGGACACCGACCTGGAGCGCTCGGCGATCGTGGTCGAGTGGGGCGAGGGCTCCGCGGAGCGGCTCTCGGACGACTACCTGGTGGTCCGGCTGGACCGCCGCGAGGACGACGTCCGCGAGGTCACCCTCGAACCGCACGGCACGTGGACCGAGCGGGTCCCGGAGCTGGTGCAGGCGTAAGTCCACACCAGCTCCGGGACTCCCGCCGGCTGCTCAGCCGCCGTTGGACGGCTGGTAGGCCGGTGCCCGGAACGCCCTGGTGCCGGCGCCCGCGATCTTGTCGACCGCGCGCAGGAACTTCGGCCCCATCTTCGCGCTCGCCTGCCGGACCGGGTGCGTGGCCCCGAAGTCCTCCGGGTTCGCCTGGCCGTGCGCGAACATCGAGTAGATCACCACCGGCTTGCCCGCGGCGTCGAACATGATCCCCGCTTCGTTGCGGCCGTCGTTCAGCCAGCCCGCCTTCGTGGCGATCCTCGCCCGGTCGGCGGACGACATCTCACGGCGGATGCCGTCGGTGAACGCCACCTGCGACCGCAGGATGGACAGCAGGTACTCCGTCGACGCCGGGCTCAGCAAGGTGCCCGCGACCAGCGCCTTCAGCAGGTCGTGGGTCTCGCGCGGAGTGGTCTGGCCGAGGAAGTAGCGGTTCGGGTTGGCCACCGGCGTGACCTGGGTCTTGGGGAAGCCCTTGGTCACCAGGATCTGGTTGATCTCGGCCGCCGGAACCACGAGCCCCACCAGCCGGACGCACGTGTCGTCCGAAACGGTGAGGAACAGCGACAGGACGTGGCCCAGCGTGAACGCGCTCGGGTACGCCTTGTCCAGGATGATGATGCCGTCGCCACCCGGCACGACGATGCTCTCGGGCACCTGGACCTGCTGGTCCAGCGTGAGCAGGCCACGGTCGATCTTGTCCATCAAGGTGACCGCGACGGCCACCTTGTTGACGCTGTACGCCTCGACGACCTCGTCGGACGCCACGTCGACGGCCATCTGGTCGGCCACGCTGATGTAGGAGTTCCAGATGCCGCCCGCCTCGGCGGCCGCGTCGTCGTAGACGCGCTTCACCTTCTGCCTGGCCCGGTCCGGTGTGGCCGGGCTGGCCTCGATGTCTGCTTCCTGCGCGAACGCGGGGGAGCCGGTCAGAACGCTTCCGGCGACGACAGCGGTCCCCAAGCCGAACGCCGCTCGCCTGTTGAGTCGATACCCCATCGCAAGATCCAACCACGGATGGACCCGCCGGCGGGCCTGGTCGGACGTCGATCATCGAGCCGGACTCACGACCGCCCGCGCGACGCCCAGGTCCACCAGGTCCTGGGGCCGCAGGTGCAGCCGGTTGGCGATCTCCGGGACCTCCTCCGCCGGCCGCTTGAGGATCGCCGCCGCGGCCTCCGGGGACGTCACCGAGAAGTACGCGTCCGGTGCCACCCACGTCGACTCCGCCGCGGCGAACGCCAGCGCCCCGCCCGAGCCGCCTTCGCCGATCACCAGCGTCGTCACCGGGATCGATGCCGTCGCGACCGCCTCGAACATCGCCGCGATCGCCGGACCCGCGCCCGCCTGCTCGGCGGCCGCGTCGTTCGCCGCGCCCGGGGTGTCGACCAGCGTCAGGACCGGGAAGCCCAGCCGGGACGCCAGCCGCACCAGCCGGGCGGCCGTGCGGAAGCCCGCCGGGGACGTCGGCGTGCCGCACTGCGCCGCGTAGGCGATCGTCCGGCCGTCGCGCCAGCCGAAGCCGCACGCCACGCCCGGGTCGACGCCGCCCGCGCGGTCGCCGCTGATGTCTTCCCGCCAGTCGAAGTACGCGTCCAGGTACTCGGTGGCCCGGGCTCGCTCCGGCGAACGGGCCGCCTGGACCGCCTCCCAACCTGTCGCAGGCAGCGAAGCGGCTCGTAGCGCCGAAGGCGGTGGAGCGGCCGCCGAAGAACGCGCGGTCAGCAGCCGCAGCCAGCGTTCCAGCGTCGAGCCGAGTTCGGCCGGCGCGACGACGGCGTCGGCCTGGCCCCACTCGAGCTTCGCCTCCGCGGTGTACGCCTCCGGGGCTTCCGGCGGCCGCACCCGCGAGCCCGCGAACCCGACCTGCGCCTCCGGCAGCGCGAGCACGACGTCGGCGCCCGCGCCGAGGGTCGCCCAGCCGCCGCCGGTCGTCGGGTCGCGCAGCACCGAGACCTGCGGGATGCCCGCCGCGCGGGTCAGCGCCGCCGCCCGTGCCACGCGCTGCAGCTGCATCAGCGCCCGCATGCCCTGCTGCATGCGGCTGCCGCCGGTCGCGATCAGCGAGACCACCGGCAGCCGCGCGTCGCGGGCGTGCGCGAACGCCGCCTCGATCCGGTCGCCGGTGCGCTGCCCGAGCGACCCGCCGAGGAAGCCGAACTCGAACGCGATCAGCACGGCCTCGACGTCGCCGATCTTCGCCGTCCCGCAGACGACCGACTCCTTCTCGCGGGTGCGCGCTTCCGCCGCGGAGCGGGCTTCGCGGTAACCCGGCCAGCCGATCGGCCCGTCGGCCGGCTCGTCGCGCAGCGGCGTCGGGAACTCCGTGAACCCGTTGGCGATCGCTTCGACGACCTCGCGCGCCGGCAGCCTAGACACCGAGCGCCCGCTTCATGACCTTGCCCATGTCGTTGCGCGGCAAAGCGTCCAGGTACCGGACGACCCGCGGGCGCTTGTGCGGCGCGAGCAGCTTCGCGACGTGGTCGGCCAGCTCGTCGACACTCGGCCGTGCTTCGCCGGACGGGACGATCCACGCGACGATCCGCTCGCCGAGGTCGTCGTCCGGCTCGCCGGTGACGGCCGCTTCGGCGACGCCGGGGTGGTCGAGCAGCGCGTTCTCGATCTCGCCCGCGCCGATCTTGTAGCCGCCGCTCTTGATCAGGTCGGTCGCCTTGCGCCCGACGATCTTGACGTAGCCGTCGGCGTCCCGCGTCGCCATGTCGCCGGTGCGGAACCAGCCGTCGTCGAACGCCGCCGCGGTCGCGTCCGGGCGGTTGAGGTACTCGGTGAACAGGTTCGGCCCGCGCACCTGGATCTCGCCGACGGTCTCGAGCTCGTCGATCACTTCGCCGGCGTCGCCGATCAGCCGCAGGTCGACCCCGCGCAGCGGCACGCCGACCGTGCCGGGCTTGCGCTCGCCGTCGGCGCGGACGCTGGTGTTCATCAGGGTTTCGGTCATCCCGTAGCGCTCGACGACCTGCTGGCCGGTCGCCGCGGTGATCCGCTGGTGGTCGTGCACCGGCAGGGCCGCGGACCCGGACACGAGCAGCCGTGCGCCCTTGAGCGCGGCCGCGAGCGCGGGGTCCGTGCCGACCTCGCCCGCGATGCGGTGGTACATCGTCGGGACGCCGAACAGCATGGTGGCGCCGTTCGCCAGCTCGTGCGCGACGCCTTCGGTCGAGAACCGGCCGAGGTGGCGCACCGAGCCGCCGCGGCGCAGCGGCCCGAGGATGCCGAGGATCAGGCCGTGCACGTGGAACAGCGGGAGCCCGTGCACGAGGACGTCGCCGGACGTCCAGCCCCAGGCGTCTTCGAGGGCGTCCAACGTGGTCGCGATCGCGCGGCGGGGGAGGACGACGCCCTTCGGCGGCCCGGTGGTGCCCGAGGTGTAGACGATCAGCGCGGGCGTCTCGGCGTCGGGTTCTTCCGGAACGGTCGTGGCTTCGCCGGTCAGCGGGATCTCGCGGCGCGGCAGCTCGCCGAGCGCGGCGGGCAGCTCGGCGCCCGGTTCGGCGAGCACCAGCTGCGGCTCGCTGTCGGCCAGGATGTGCGCGAGCTCGCGCTCGCCGATCTTCGGGTTGAGCGGCACGGCCGGCACCCCGGCGAGCAGCGCGGCGACGACCGCCACGCTCGTGTGCACGGTCGGCGTCGCCCAGACGGCGACGCGGCCACGGGGCAGCTCGGCGGCGAGGCTCCCGGCCACGGCGGCGAGGTCGGCGTAGGTGAGAACGTGGTCGCCGAAGCGCAGGGCTTCTCCGGCGGAACCTTCGGCAAGGGTGGGGAACAACGGGGCGGGCACCGCGGGGACCTCCCAGAGTCGGACTCTGATCCGCACGTTACCGTGCGGATCAGTCCCCTGCAGAGACCTGCCGAAGGTGCTGGTCGTAGGCTGGGACACCGTGTTGGTACTGGCGATCGATACCTCGACCCCGGCGGTCACCGCGGGCGTCGTCGAGGTAACCGGCGACGCGGTCGAGACGCGCGGTGATCGCGTCACGGTCGACCCGCGAGCCCACGGCGAGCTGATCACGCCGCACGCGCTGGCCGCCGCCGAAACCGCGGGGGTTGCGCTCAAGGATCTCGACGCGATCGTCGCCGGGGTCGGCCCCGGCCCGTTCACCGGCCTGCGCGCCGGGATGGCGACCGCCGCCGCGCTCGGGCACGCCCTCGGCCTCCCGGTGTACCCGGTCTGCAGCCTCGACGCGCTGGCCGCGGACGTCACCTCGGCCGACCCCTTCCTGGTGTGCACCGACGCGCGCCGCCGCGAGGTCTACTGGGCCGCCTACGACAGCGCCGGGAGCCGCACCGACGGCCCGCACGTCCAGCGCCCGGCCGACCTCGAATCCGACGTCAAGGTCGCAGCCGGAGACGGCGCCGTGCTGTATGCGGAGGCACTCGGCGTCCAGCCGATCGAGCCGCGCTTCCCGTCGCCCGCCGGGCTGGTGAAGGCCGCCCGGAGCGCGTTGCTGGCGAAGGCGGAGCCGGCGCCGCTGACACCGCTTTACCTGCGCCGCCCGGACGCCGCCGAGCCCGCCGCGCCGAAACGGGTGACCGCGAGGTGAGACTCGAGCCGCTGCGCCGCCGGGACATCGCCCGGTGCGTCGAGATCGAGCAGATCCTCTTCCCGGGCGACGACCCGTGGAGCTCCCGCGCCTTCCACTCCGAGCTGGACGCGGGCCACTTCTACCTCGCCGCGCGCCCGGACGAGGGCGACGAACTGCTCGGCTACGCCGGGCTGGCCGTCGTCGGGCGCCGCCGCGGCGAGTACGAGTCCACCGTGCACACGATCGGCGTCGCCCCGGAGTACCAGGGCAAGGGGATCGGCAAGGCGCTGCTGCGCGCGCTGCTGGAGCGGGCCGACGAGTTCGAAGCGCCGGTCTTCCTCGAGGTCCGCACGGACAACACGACGGCACTCGGCCTGTACGAGAGCCACGGATTCGAACGGCTCGGCATCCGGAAGCGCTACTACCAGCCTTCCGGCGCCGACGCGTACACGATGGTCCGCCCGGCGCGGACGCGAGACGGGGTGGCGGGCTGATGTCACGCATCATCATGGGCATCGAGAGCTCGTGCGACGAGACCGGCGTCGGCCTGGTCCGCCTGCACGACGACGGCACGGTCGAGCTGCTCGCCGACGAGGTGGCGTCCAGTGTCGAGCAGCACGCGCGCTTCGGCGGCGTGGTGCCGGAGGTGGCGAGCCGCGCGCACCTCGAAGCGATGGTCCCGACGACTTCGCGGGCCTTCGAGAAAGCCGGGCTCGCCCTGTCCGATGTGGACGCCATCGCGGTGACGGCCGGGCCGGGCCTGGCGGGCGCGCTGCTCGTGGGCGTCTCGGCGGCGAAGGCGTACGCGACGGCGCTGGACGTGCCGCTCTACGGCGTGAACCACCTGGCCGGGCACATCGCGGTGGACACGCTGCAGCACGGGCCGCTGCCCACCCCGTGCCTGGCGCTGCTGGTGTCCGGCGGGCACACGCAGCTGCTGCGCGTCGACGACATCGCGTCGTCGATCACCGAGCTGGGGTCCACTGTGGACGATGCGGCAGGCGAGGCCTACGACAAGGTCGCGCGCGTGCTCGGCCTGCCGTACCCGGGCGGCCCGCCGATCGACAAGGCGGCGAAGAACGGCGACCCGGCGGCGATCGCGTTCCCGCGCGGCATGACCGGCCCGCGCGACGCGAAGAACGACTTCTCCTTCTCCGGCTTGAAGACCGCGGTGGCCCGCTGGGTCGAGGGCGCGGCCCGGCGGGGCGAGGAGATCCCGGTGGACGACGTCGCGGCGTCGTTCCAGGAGGCCGTCGCGGACGTGCTGACGATGAAGGCGGTCCGCGCGGCGAAGGAGCAGGGGATCGGCACCATCGTGATTTCCGGTGGCGTGGCGGCGAACTCCCGCCTGTCGGGTCTGGCGGCCGAGCGCTGCGCGGCGGCGGGCATCGAGCTGCGCGTCCCGCGCCCCCGCCTGTGCACCGACAACGGCGCGATGATCGCGGCGCTGGGCGCGCACGTGGTGGCGGCGAAGCGCCCGACGGCGGCGCTGGACTTCAGCGCGAACCCGGC
The DNA here is from genome assembly GCF_014873755.1 of Amycolatopsis lexingtonensis. Lineage (NCBI taxonomy): Bacteria > Bacillati > Actinomycetota > Actinomycetes > Pseudonocardiales > Pseudonocardiaceae > Amycolatopsis > Amycolatopsis lexingtonensis. The sequence goes on along the minus strand of NZ_JADBEG010000001.1, from coordinate 6,598,659 downwards.
CTTGCCGGTGAACGTGGTTTCGCTCTAGGAGGCTCGTGAGCGGCTGCCGTCGTCGGCCGTCTGCGCAACACTTGAACTTTTCGAGCAGGTCGCAGTGCCAGTGCCGGACCAGAATGACGAGCGCCATGATCTGTTCATCGCGGTCAGCTGGAGGGAATGGCAGGACGGTCAACGCTGGCACGAGGGCCACGGTGAAGACCAGAATTGGTAGCACCAAGATGGCGTGACCGACCAGCCGAACGGCAATCGGACCGGTCTTCATCTCCGCTGCTCCCGCGGTCTCCGTCACAGCTGGTTGGTTGTCCGCGTACTTGAGAAGCACATCCACGACGGCTTCCAGCGTGGCTGTTCTGAGCCGGATCCGTGGCCTGAAGTCCAGCCCACCAAATGCCGAGTGATCGCCGCCGCTGTTCAGGTACGTTTGCCGGGCGCGTTCCGCCGCCAGGAGGAAGAGCCGGTACAGCAGCTTCCCGTCCAGGTTGGCGGAGTGCCGCAACTGTTCCATGCGCGTAGGCGAGCTGAACCACTTCGGTCGTGTCGAAGGTCGCGGACTCCAGTAGCGGAGCCATCCACCGTGGATCCGGGAGTAGCGGCCGGCCAGGAGTTCCGGATCGCGATCTCGAAGGGTGCGAGGCAGACGTGATGCTGTCGCCCTGAATCTCCTGACCGCCTCTGCCATCAATTCGTTGGCCGCGGTCAGCATGTGGACGGAGACTCTGATGCTGGTGCACACCTCTGGCGAATGGGACGTGCTGAGGACGGCCGACGCCCGTGTGGTCACCCGGCCGGTGGTTCTCATCGCCCGTCGGTTCCCGCTCCCTGGTCTCCTGATCGCCGCGCTGTTCGTCTCCTTTACTGCTGTCCGGCGGCGGCGGAGTTGGCCCGGCCGCGATCGGTGACCAGCTCGACGAGCTGATGGGCGTTCCATCTGGCCCTTTTGTGCGCGCCGGGTAGCAGCCGGACTTGAGCTTTGGCGTCGTTCGGGAACGTCTCCCGGGCCCCGGATGCCGACGCTGACGCCGGCCTTGGCGAACTTGGCGGGTTCAGCGTGGCCGACGCGGCGGGCGACTTCTTCGGGGAAGTCGTTTCTTGATGTAGGGGCGGGCGGCGGCCGCGATTCAGCTACCCCTGTAGCCCGCCAGCAGGTCCGGACGCGGTCGCCGAGTCATCCGAACCTGCCTGCGGACTAGGTGCCCCTACGCGATCACGTGCAGAGTGTCGACTTCGTTGTTGCCCCGCTGTCGCCGGCAGCCCTTCACTCTCTCGATCCGCGGGGCGCCCTGACGATCGATCTAGAGCAGACCGTCAACGCAGTAGGTGTAGCCGCGGTAGCAGGTCTGTTCTGCGAGGTGTTTGTCGTTTTCGTCCGTCATGTAGACCCAGGTGACGTCGGACCCGCCAACGCGGTCGGCACTGAGGGGAAGGTGTGCCTCCCCGGCCCGGTTGGTCCAGAGGCTGGTGCTCTTGAAGTCCAGTGAGGTGTTGCCCGCCCACGCTTGTGCGTAGATCCGCCGGGAGTTGCTGGCTTTGAACGCTCCGATGACGTCGACCGACCGATTGGTGAAGGTGGCCGTACCGTTGTAGTAGCTCTCCCCATACTTCAAGTTGAAGTAACTCACAGGGTAGGCGGTCGTGGCCGCGGTGGCGGGCGCAGCCGCGAAGACCATCCCGGCAACCGAAGCCGCCGCGGCCACGATCGCGCCGACCTTCCTCGTGCCGCTCTTCGCCGTCGCCTTGTCCTTCAGCATGATTCTCTCCCCTGCCATCGTCGCGGCCCGAACAGGAGCCGCGACGAGAACACGCACGGGATGCAGGACCGGTTTAGTCGACGCGAGCGGTCAAGCACAAAAGCTGCCGCCGTTTCAGCCGACTCGTAGTCGACCGACCAAGCCGCGGCCGATGCGGTGGCGTGCCACTGGTGCGACGGGAAACCGCGCCCCGACGTGGTTCGAGCAGCACTGACAGGGGCCGGATGAGGGGCTTGTTGCTCCCTGCCCTTCGGCAGCAGGGTTTCCGTATGCTCGTGGGGTTCACTCGTACGGGCTAGCGAGCAATAGCTACGAGGCGACAGCCTGGTTGCGCGCCGGGGAGCCGACACCCAGCAGCTCCTCGATCGCGGCCACCGCCAGCGTCGCCGCATTGCCTTCGCCGTAGGGGTTTCCGACGTGTGCCGGCCGCAGCTCGCCGCTCAGCAGGCGGGCCGCCGTGTCGGCGATGCGCTCGGTGTCCGTACCGACCAGCCACGCGCAGCCCGCCTCCACGACCTCGACGCGCTCGGTCACGTCGCGCAGCACCAGCACCGGGGTGCCGAACGTCGGCGCCTCCTCCTGGATGCCACCCGAGTCCGTCAGCACCAGCGACGCCAGCCGCAGGGCGCGGACCAGGTCCGGGTACTCCAGCGGGTCGGTGACCGTCACCCGCGGCAGGCCGTCCAGCGCCGCCTCGACCTGGCCGCGGACCTGCGGGTTCGGGTGCGCCGGGAACAGCACCTGCACGTCCGGGTGCTCGGCGACGATCAGCTGCACCGCGGCCAGCGTCCGCTCGAGCGGCTCGCCCCAGGACTCCCGGCGGTGCGACGTCACGAGCACCAGCCGCTCGCCGGCCTCGGCGATTTCCATCTCCAGCAACGCCAGCGCCGTGTCGCGGGCCGGGAGGTCCCGGGCCGCGATCTCCAGCACGGCGTCGACGACCGTGTTGCCGGTGACCGCGATGCGTTGCCGCGCAACGCCTTCCTCGCGCAGCTCGGCCGCCGCGCCGAGGGTCGGGGCCAGGTGCAGCGCCGCGATCCGCGACACCATCTGGCGCGCGCCCTCCTCCGGGAACGGCGCCGCGAGGTCGTGCGTGCGCAGCCCGGCTTCCAAGTGCACCACCGGGATGCCCAGCCAGAACGCGGCGAGCGCGCCCGCGAGCGTCGTCGTGGTGTCGCCCTGGACGACCAGCGCGGCGGGGGCGTGCCGGCGCAGCACGTCGTCGAGCGCGGGGAGCAGCCCGGCCACGAGTTCCGCCTGCCCGCCGGTGACCCGCGGCGGCACGTCCAGCCACGCGTCGGCGGCCAGCCCGAACGGTTCCAGCGCCTGCTCCACCATGCCCGGGTGCTGGCCGCTGTGGACCAGGACCGGCCGCAGCGCCGGGTGCGCGTCGAGCGCCAGCGCCAGCGGCGCGAGCTTGAGCGCTTCCGGCCGCGTCCCGGCCAGCAACATCACATCCACTCCGCGGTGCCCCTTCTCCACATAGTCCAGTTTCCCTGAAAATTTCCACCGCGGGGGCCGCCGGCGTGCGAGGGGCACACGCCGACGGCCCTTCTCTCAATCCCGCGCCTGGGAGAGACGGCGGTTGCGGCGGTGGACGGCGATCAGCGCGGTGGTCCCGAGCAGGACCAGGAGCACGCCGACGGCCAGCCACCACCCGATGTCGGCACCGGTGGCGGCGAGGGTGCCCACCCCGCCACCGGCCACGCCGACCCCGGCGCCCGGCATCTTGTACATGCGGGCCTCGCTCAGGCCTGCGCGGAGCGGCGGCGGAAGATGCGCGTCCCGGCCGGCACCGCGACGGCGCCGAGCAGGCCGAGCCCGATCCACAGGCCGGCACCGGACGCCAGCGGCATCGGCGGCGCGGCCGGGCCGCAGGTCGCCGACGACACGATGACGTCGCCCGAGCCGAGCGCGCCGACGGCCCCGCCGAGCAGCTTCACGTGGATGGCGTTGACCGTGAGGCTGCCGTCCTTGTTCTTGATCTGCTCGTTGAGGATGACCGTCGCGACGTTGATCCCGCCGATCCCGACCTTGACCTGGGTGTTCGGCGCCGGGGTGGCGTCGACCGCGCCGGCGCTGCCGAGGTTCGCGCCGACCAGCGTGGTGCTGCCCTTGACGCCTTCCTGGGTCGCCGTGCAGACCGCCTCGACGGCCTTGGCGCCGACGTTGGGCCCGAGGGCCTTGAGCAGCGGCAGCCCGACGTCGGCGGTGCTCGCCTTCGCGGTCACCGCGCCGGAGTTGTCGTCGCGCTTGGCCTCGGTGTTGATCACACCGGTGGTCAGGATCCCGGTCAGGTTCACCTTCGCCGTGCTGTTGCTCGTCGGGCCCGCGGTGTTCGCGGCCGCGAGGGGCCCCGCCTTCACCGCCGGCTGCCCGAGCAGCGTCACGTCGACGTCCACGCCGTACGCGGACCCGTCACCGGGAGCGGCCGACGCGGGGGCCGCGCCGGCGAGCACGACGCTCGCCACGACCGCGGCGAGCAGGCCGCCGCGGCGCACGAGGGAGCTCTTCATCAACTGTCCTCCGAATTCGCTGGGTTTTCCGGGGGTATCGCGTGACGGCGGCGCGGATCGATCCGGCTTGCCTCGAGTCGGCACGCGAATCGACTATCGCGAAGCGCGGCCCGAATAGCACACAAAATTTCCCTAATCACCGGATCGGGTATGACCTGGTGAAGTTTCCGCAGGTCGTTTTGATACCACTCGGATGGCCTAGCAAGTTCGCGGTCGGATCTGCCGAACGGGCAGCCAAACCACACCTCCGGGTGGAAACGGGGGGCGGTCGTGTTTTACGCTCGCCCCGGGGTCCGCAGCTTGATCCGAGAACCGACACCGAGAGGAACGTCGTGGCCGTAGCGAGCGCTCCGAACGCAGGTATGGCACGGTTCCCGCTGGTCATCGCGCTGAGCGCGCTGGCGGCCGCGGGTGCCGTGGTGGTGCTGGCCGAGCGGTTCTACCGCGAGCTGGAAGTGCGGCTCGCGGGCGCGATCCTCGACGTCATCACTACATCGGGTGTTTATGTCGCTCCCGATCGGGAGTCCGTTTACTTTGGGTTGACGAGCGCTACTCCGTTCGGGTTGAGAATGACGCCGGAATGTTCTTCGGCGTTCCTTTTGCTGCCGCTGATCGTTGTGACCATGATCATGTTGTACTTCCGACCCGCGAATGCGAAGCGGCTCTTCTTTTCGCTCGGTATTTCCGCGCTCGTCGTCGTGCTGGTGAACCAGCTGCGCATTCTCACCATCGTCGGGCTGGTGCACTCCTACGGCACCGACGAGGGCTACTACTGGGGTCACACGCTGCTCGGCTCGATGGTCAGCGTGTTCGGCGGCGCCGTCTCGCTCGTCCTGTTCGTCTGGCTGGCCACGCGGAAGAAGAAGGCATGAGCGTCAAGGTCCTGCTGGCCATCACGCAGGCTTTCGCGCTCACGATGAGCGTGGCGTTCCTGGTCTACGTCGTCGTCATCGTCGTGCCCTACCTGCGCCGCAAACCCGCCCCGGTCGGCGACCCGGCCGAGTTCACGTGGCACTTCTTCGTCCCGTGCCGCGACGAGCAGACGGTCATCCGCGAGACGATCCGCTACCTGCGCACGACGTTCCGCAAGGCGCACGTCTGGGTCGTCGACGACGACTCGGAGGACCGCACCGCCCGCGTCGTCCGGATGCTGTGGCGCCGCCACGGCGGGTACGACCCGTACCTGCACCTGGTGCCGCGCACGCGGCCCGAAGCCAGGACCGGCAAGGGGGACGCCCTCAACGCGGCCTACCGCGCGCTGAACGACTGGATGGGCCCGGACCCCTCGCGCGACGACGTAGTCGTGGTGGTCGTCGACGCCGATGGCCGCCCGGCGCCGAACTGCCTGGAGGTCTGCGCGGCGGACCACCTCTTCGGCGACCCGGAGATCGGCGCGGTGCAGCTCGACGTCTGGATGAGCAACGTTTCGACGCCGCCGCCGTCGCGCAACCCGGTCGGCCGCTGGTTCGGCCTGAAGCTGGCGCAGCTGCAGGACCTGGAGTTCCGGACGGCGATCGCGGCGATCCAGACGTCCCGCGGCTTCACCGGCACGATCTCGATGGGCGGCAACGGCCAGTTCACCCGGCTGACGGCGCTGGACTCGATCGCGGGCAGCACCGAAGAGCCGTGGCGCGGCTCGCTGCTGGAGGACTTCGAACTCGGCGTCCACCTGCTCACCGAAGGCTGGCGCACCGGGTTCACCCCGGATTCCCATGTGGCGCAAGAGGGTCTGTACAGCCTGCGGCGGTTCCTGGTGCAGCGCACCAGGTGGGGCCAGGGCACCATGCAGTGCGCGCGGTACCTGCGCCGGATCTGGGATTCGCCGCACGTCAGCACGCTCGGGGCGGCGGAGATGATGTACTACCTCGCCCAGCCGTGGCTGCAGCTGCTCGGCTCGCTGCTCTACCCGATCCCGTTCGTCCTGCTGGTGGTGAGCACCGCGGGCGACCCGGCGCAGATGTGGACGTGGTTCACCGGCGGCGCCTGGATCCTGTTCGCCATCTACGGCTCGTTCGGGCTGCTGCCGTTCCTCGTCTGGGGCCCGATCTACCAGCTGAAGTGCTTGCGCAGCAAGAACATCCTGCGCGGCATCGGTCTCGGCTTCGCGTACGCGGCCTACATCTACACGTTCTACGTGACGTCGTGGCGGGCGCTGTTCCGGCTGGTCCGCGGCCGCAACGGCTGGGCGAAGACGCGCCGCAACACCGAACAGGCGGCGGGGGCGAAGGTCGCGCTCGACGCGTGAGCGCGACCTCCGCCGGCCGGTCTAGAACGCCGGGACGATCCGGACGTCGTCCGCCTTGACGAACGCGATCCGGTGCCCGAACTGGATCTGGACGTACTTCAGCTTGCCCTTCACCACCACGTGGTCGGCCACGTCGAAGGTGGTCGCCCAGTAGTACTCCGAGCCCACCGTGCCCGCCGACGAGTACTTCTGGCCCGCGGCCAGCGTGTACGGCAACGGCGTGATGGCCTGCACGGTCACGTTCGCCGGGTAGGCCCCCGGCTCGGGGTAGGCGCGGCCGTAAACCGGCACGGTCGCGAGACCCGGCTTCGGCGTCGCGACCCAGCCGAACGCGGGCTTGGCCACGCGGGCGCCGCGGGGGTTGTGGAACCACCCCTTCTGCCCGAGGTACCAGATCGCCGTCCAGTCGCCGCTGACGTCCGCGACGGCGTACTGCTGCCCGGTCGCCACCCGGCTGCCGACGTCCGAAACGTCCATTGTGGAGGGTGTGCCGTCGGTGTGCAGGCCGACGTCCTTCAGCAGCGGCGAAGACTCACTCGGCTCCGAGTGCAGCACGACCGCCTCCGAACCCCGCGGCGCGCACGGCGTCCCGGGGCTGTCGCAGCCGGTGAACACGGGCTGGTTCTTCGCGAAGTCCGGGTCGATGGTGACCAGCGACGAACCGGGCAGCCCGAACCCGCCGAGTGGCGCGCCCAGCAGGTCGAAGTAGTGCGACCAGTCCCAGTAGGGGCCCGGGTCCCAGTGCATGCCCTTGATCGTCGACGGGACCGTGCCCGGCACGTTGTCGTGGCCGATGATGTGCGCGCGGTCGAGCGGGATGCCGTACTTGCGCGCGAGGTAGCCGACGAGCTTCGAGCTCGAGCGGTACATCGCCTCGGTGTACCAGGTGCCCTTCGCGGCGAAGCCCTCGTGCTCGATGCCGATGGACTTGGCGTTGACGTACCAGTTGCCGGCGTGCCACGCGACGTCCTTGGTCGGCACGTGCTGCGCGATCAGGCCGTCGGTGGAGCGGATCGTGTAGTGCCAGCTCACGTACGTCGGGTCCTGGGCCAGTTTGAGGACGCTGTCCCAGTAGCCCTCGGTGTCGTGGATGACGATGTGGTCGATCTTCTGGCTCGCCGGCCGGTCGGCGAGGTCGTGGTTGCCGTAGTCGTCGCCCGGCAGCTCCTGGTAGGGAGCGGGAACGGACTCGCAGGCGACGGTCCGCGGGCACTCGACGTTCGAGGGGTTCCCCGCGTGCGCGGGCACTGGGGTGTCCGGGGCGGCGGCGAGGGTGACCTGTTGGCCGTCGTCGGTGGTCCGGGCGACGCCGGTCTTGATGGTCTCGAAGACCTCGTCGGCGAAGGCCTGCGCGGCGTCGCCGGTGGAGCCGCTGTACCGCGCGACGGCGTCGTACCACCCGGTCTGGCCGGCGTGGTACTTCGCGAGCAGGGCGGCGCCGCCGCGGATGTTCTGGGTGGCGTCGGTGCGGAGCGTCCGCGCGTCGGTCTTCAGCAGCTGTGCGGCTTCGTCGACGGTCTGCAGCCCCGGTGGTGGGGCGGCGGGGCCGGCCTGCGGGTGCAGGGCGGGGCGGGCGTCGTCGCCGCGTGGGTCCTCGGTGCCTTCGTCGTGGTGGGTGGTGGCCACCCCGGCTTCGCGCACGTCGGTGAGGTGCATCGGGCCGTACCCGGCGGAGGTGCTGGGTGTTCCGGCGTTGAAGTCCCAGCGGGACTCCAGGTAGGAGACGCCGAGCAGGACGTTCTCGGGGACGCCGAACTCGTTCGCGGCGGCGGTGAAGTCGCGTTGGCGTTGGCTCGTGGTGTCGGCTTGGGCCGTCGCGGTGGCCAGGCCGGAGAGGAGCGTGACGGCGGCGATGAGCGCCGCGGTTCTCGGGAGGGGACGGGTAGGCATGGGCATAAACCCCCAGGGTTCAGGTGCCAGACGTCAGAACCTAACCAGAAACTCACGCTGGGGGTAAGGGTTGTGCCCGCTCCTCGTCTTCGATCGTTCAACACCGGGGAGACGGCCTCCTGACGGGAAACCGCCGGTCAGGCCCTTGCGTGCGGCGTTTCGGCACGCCGGGTGGACCCTCCTTGCGAAGCTGGCACTCACGTGGCTAGAGTGCTAATCGCACGGCCCGACAGCCCCGGCACCCGCGACGGCGGGGGTGGTAGAGCCGTAACCACATCCTGCCAACGCTTTCGACGACCGTGGAGGTCAACCCGGTGAGCGTGAACATCAAGCCGCTCGAGGACAAGATCGTTGTCCAGACGAGCGAGGCCGAGGAGACGACCGCTTCCGGCCTCGTCATCCCCGACACCGCCAAGGAGAAGCCCCAGGAGGGCAAGGTTCTGGCCGTGGGCCCGGGCCGGATCGACGACAAGGGCAACCGCGTCCCGCTGGACGTGAACGTCGGCGACGTCGTCATCTACTCGAAGTACGGCGGCACCGAGGTCAAGTACAACGGTGAGGACTACCTCATCCTGTCCGCCCGCGACGTGCTGGCCGTCATCAACTGACGTCCGCTCGCAGCGCATGACGCCCCGGGCCCCGCACAACGCCGGGGAGCGGGGCGTTCTTGCGTTCACGACATACCGAAAGGTCAGCGGAACACGCTATGCCCAAGCAGATCAGTTTCGACGAGGACGCTCGTCGCGCGCTGGAGCGCGGGGTGAACAAGCTCGCCGACGCGGTCAAGGTCACCCTCGGCCCGCGCGGTCGCCACGTCGTGCTCGACAAGAAGTTCGGCGGCCCGACCATCACCCTCGACGGCGTGACCGTCGCCCGTGAGATCGAGCTCGACGACCCGTTCGAGAACCTCGGCGCGCAGCTCGCCAAGAGCGTCGCCACCAAGACCAACGACGTCGCCGGCGACGGCACCACGACCGCGACCGTGCTGGCGCAGTCGCTGGTGAAGGTCGGCCTGCGCAACGTCGCGGCCGGCGCCAACCCGACCTCGATCGGCCGTGGCATCGAAGCCGCCGCGGAGAAGGTCATCGAGGTCCTCAAGGCCAAGGCCACCCCGGTCAAGGGCCGCGAGAACATCGCCCAGGTCGGCACGGTCACCTCCCGTGACGCCAACATCGGCGCCCTGCTCGGCGAAGCCGTCGAGAAGGTCGGCGAGGACGGCGTCATCACCATCGAGGAGTCGTCGACCCTGGCGACCGAGCTGGTGATCACCGAGGGCGTCCAGTTCGACAAGGGCTTCCTCTCGGCGCACTTCGCGACCAACCCGGAGGAGCAGAAGGCGATCCTCGAGGACGCCTACATCCTGCTCGTCCGCGAGAAGGTCTCGGCGCTGGCCGACCTGCTGCCGGTGCTGGAGAAGGTCGTCGAGGCCAAGAAGCCGCTGCTCATCATCGCCGAGGACGTCGACGGCGAAGCGCTGTCCACCCTCGTGGTGAACTCGCTGCGCAAGACGATCACCGCCGTCGCGGTCAAGGCGCCGTTCTTCGGTGACCGCCGCAAGGCGTTCCTGGACGACCTCGCGGTCGTCACCGGCGGCGAGGTCATCTCCGCGGAGATCGGCCGCAAGCTGGCCGACGTCGACCTCGGCGCGCTGGGCAAGGCCCGCCGGATCGTCGTCACCAAGGACGACACCACGATCGTCGACGGTGACGGCACCAAGGACGCCATCGCCGGGCGGGTCGCGCAGATCCGCAAGGAGATCGAGACGACCGACTCCGACTGGGACCGCGAGAAGCTGCAGGAGCGGCTCGCGAAGCTCGGCGGCGGCGTCGCGGTCATCAAGGTCGGCGCGGCCACCGAGACCGAGCTGAACGAGCGCAAGCACCGCATCGAGGACGCCGTGGCTTCGACCAAGGCTGCCGTCGAGGAGGGCATCCTGCCCGGCGGTGGTTCGGCGCTGGTGCACGCGGTCAAGGAGCTCGAGGGCGGCCTCGGCCTCGAGGGCGACGAAGCGACCGGTGTCCGCATCGTGCGCGACGCGCTGTCCGCCCCGCTGTTCTGGATCGCGACCAACGCGGGCCACGAGGGCGCGGTCATCGTCAACAAGGTCCGGGAGCAGAGCTGGGGCCACGGCTTCAACGCCGCCACCGGCGAGCTGACCGACCTGCTGGCCGCCGGCATCGTCGACCCGGTCAAGGTGACCCGGTCCGCGGTGGCGAACGCCGCCTCGATCGCGCGTCTCGTGCTGACGACGGAGTCGTCGATCGTCGAGAAGCCGGCCGAGGAAGAGCCCGCCGCGGCGGGCCACGGCCACTCGCACTGAGTTCGACGGAACGGGGCGGCACTCCTGCTGGGGTGCCGCCCCGTTCCGCTGTCCGGAAGCACTCCGGAAAGCACGGAGGGCGGCACCCCACCCGGTGCCGCCCTCCGATGTCTGTGGGGCGCTCAGCCGCCGGACATGCTGAGCGCGCGTTTGTCGGACTTGATGAGGTGCTCGCGTTCGGACTCCGAGAGCCCGCCCCAGATGCCGTAGGGCTCGTGCACCGCCAGCGCGTGGCTGCGGCACATCTCCAGGACGGGGCAGCTCAGGCAGACCGCCTTCGCCCTGGCCTCCCGCCGTGCCCGCGCCGGGCCGCGCTCGCCGTCCGGGTGAAAGAAGGACGCGCTGTCCATCCCCCGGCACGACCCTTCGAGCTGCCAGTCCCACATGTCGGCGTTGGGTCCTGGGAGCCTGCGCGTGTCTGCCATCCTGACCGCCTCCGTCAATCGGTCGATGCCGCTAGCTGCTCTGCTGTGGTGCCGATACTCCATTCGGTGCAACGGCGGTAACGTTAGAAGCGCGCCAATAGTTGTTCAAGCGATCCGGCCTGATTCAGCCGTTAGGCATCCCCCGGATGTGTGAGCAGGCATTTCGCCTCCGGTTGCCGACTCCGCTGAGTGCCTGGATATTGAGGCTCGTGGGAGCTGGGTCGGGCACCGAAGAACCCACCCTGCCGGTGGCCTCCGTCGCCCGCCGGCTCGGGGTCGCCCCGTCCACCCTCCGAACCTGGGACCGCCGCTACGGGCTGGGCCCCAGCCGCCACACGGACGGCCGCCACCGCCGCTACGGCAGCTCCGACATCGGCCGGCTCGAACTGATGCAGCGAGCGCTCCTCAGCGGCGCTTCGACGGCCGAAGCCGCGAAGTACGCCCTCGAGCAGATGCCGCGCTCCGGGCCGCCGCAGCCGGAGGAGCCCGCGGAACCCGCCGGCGCGGCGGTGGCCGACGACGGTTCGGAGATCCGCTCCCGGCTCGCCCGCCGGCTGAGCACGGCGGCGCTGGCGATGGACGTCGGCGCGGTTCAGCGCATGCTCGCGGACACGATCACCGAACTCGGCGTGCTCCCCGCGTGGACCGGCGTGCTCGAGCCGGTGCTGTCGGCGCTGGGCGCCCGCTGGCGCGGGGTGAGCGCGGGGGCGGAGGTCGAGTACCTGCTCGCGGAGTGCGTGTTCGCGGCCCTGGTGCGCGCGACCCCGGTGCTGGACGAGCCCCGCAACACCCGCCCGGTGCTGCTCGGCTGCGTCCCGGAGGAACGCGACAGCATGCCGATGTACGCGCTGGCGGCGTCGCTGGCCGGACGGCGGATCGGCGCCCAGCTCTTCGGCGTCCCGCTGCCGGCGGAGGTCCTGGCGGTGGCGGTGCGGCGGAGCGCGCCGGCCGCGGTGGTCCTGTGGGCGAACCGGCGCGGCGTCGCGGACACGCGGCTGTTCGCGCGGGTCTCACGGGGACGGCAGCGGATCCGGCTGTTCGCGTGCGGCCCGGGGTGGGACCCGGCGGCGCTGCCGGACAAGGTGGAGCTGCTGGCCGACCTGCCGGGCGCGGCGGACCGCATCGAGCACGTCCTGGTGGGCGGGCGCCACTAGCTGTGCCCTCGGCCTGTTCGCCGCCCGGGTGGCGGCCGGGCTGGTGCGCGGGGACTCGGCTCGCGGTCGCGCGGTCTGCTCGGCGTCGCGGGGACGTCATGAACGGGTCGTTCACCTCACCAGACGACCTGAACGAGTCGTTCACGACATCACGGCCGGGGTCCCGGCAAAGTCACGCGGCCGGGCCGCTCCGCCGTCGGTGCCCCGCTCGCCCGACGTCCTGAATGACTCATTCAGGTCTTCGGAGGTCCTGAATGAGTCATTCAAGACGCTGGTGCACCGCTGCGGGCTGCACCGACGCGACTTTGCCGGAGCCCTGACGTCGGGTGCGGTGAACGACCCGTTCATGACGTTTTCGGGCCGGTGTTGCCGGCGACCTTGGCGGAGCTGTCGTCACCGGCAGGGGGAGTCCTCCGGTCCGGGGCGGCCGGCGGCAGTTCGATCATGTTTCTGTCGGTGGGAACCGCTAGAAAGGACGGGTGCACGAACCCGCCCTGAGGGCCGCCGCGTTCGGGAGTGACCCGCTGCCCGATCCCGCCGTCCTGCGCGGCAGCGGCGGCAGCCCAAGGGAGCGGCTGCTCGCCGCGATCGTGCTCGGCGCCCAGGGCCGCTACGCGGCCGCCGCGACCCTCCTCGACCGCCTCCGGGCAGACCGCGACCCCCTCACCGCCGCCCTCGCCGCCGCCACCCTCGCCTCTCACCGGCGGCAGCTGGGCGGCCACCGCCAGGCCCGCGCCCTCGACGGCGAGGCCTTCGCCAAAGCCGCCACCCTCGACTCCGCCCCGGACCCCGACGGCCTCGACGCCGCCGGCGCCCGGGCCGACGCGCTCCTCGGCCTCGCCGCCGACAACCTCGCCCTGGGCCGGCAGAAGGCCGCCCGGCGGCTCGCCGCGCGGGCCGCCGAGCAGCACGCCGGGTGGCGGGCCTGCGTCCGCGGGGGCTGGGTGGGGGCCGAGATCGAGCTCGCCGCAGGTCAGGGCGCTGACGCCGTCCCACATGCCGAGCGCGCATTCGAAACGGCGCTCGCGCGGGGTGCGCGGCGGCACGCGGTGAAATCCGGGATTGTGCTGGCAGTCGCCGTGCGGGCGGCCGGGCGTCCCGATCACCGGGAGATTTCGGACGGTCTTGTCGGAAATGCGATGGCGACCGCGGAGGAATGCGAACTGCTTTCACTTTTGTGGCCCGCCGCCCTCGTCGCGGCCGACCTGCGCCCAGGACACGCCGAGGAGTATCGATTCAGAGTCGCCCAGGTGTTGCACGCAGTGTTACGAAGCGCAGATCCTTGCGGGAGGAGGATCGCGGGGGAATCGCCATGGGTGCCCGACCCGGGTGGTTGAGCCGTCGGAATGGGGTGTTCCGGCATCCGGGCTAAGAAACTTCAAAAAAAGCCACCGGATCGTGTCAAGGTTCGGGCTAAAGCGTCCGATAGGGGAAGAGGAATGTCACCCGGCTGCAGGAAGGAAACCCCGTGACGACGGTCTTGATCTGCGATGACCGACGCAGTGTCCGTGAAGGGCTCACCCGAGTGATGTCCGCGGTCCCTGGGGTCAGTCGCATCGACTGCGTAGCGCACGGTGACGAGCTGCTGGCCCGGTACTCCCGTCAGCCCGTCGACGTCGTGCTGGTCGGAACGCAGCGCGCGGTTCCGACAGGTGTCGAAGCCACCCGGCGGCTCGTCTCGGCCAACCCCCAGGCGAACGTCATCGTCTTCGGCGCCCCGGACGACGCGGGCAGCATCGCCGCCGCGATCGCCGGCGGTGCGCGCGGCTACCTCCGCTGGGACGCGTCCCGGCCGGAGCTGGTCGCCGCCCTCGCGCACACCCTCGCGAGCACTTCGGTGCCCGCGCCCCGTCAGCCGTCCGACCCGGGCGTCCAGCTGACCGAGCGCGAGCTCCAGGTGCTCCGCGGGATGAGCCAGGGCAAGAGCAACGGCCAGATCGGCCGCGAGCTCTACCTGTCCGAGGACACGGTGAAGACCCACGCCCGGCGGCTGTTCCGGAAGCTCGGCGTGCGCGACCGCGCGCAGGCCGTGGCTCACGGCTTCCGCCGCGGCCTGGTCAGCTGACCCCGTCCCCGCGGCAGTTCTCCTCGATCCTGACACGGCCGGAATACAGGTGACGACGGGCCAGGGCGCACCGCCCTGGCCCGTACCTGTGTGGTCCCCATCACACTCCGGCGCCCGATGAGGCAGCCCCCGCGACGGTTCGCCGCCGCGGCACCCGTCCCTCCGACGGATCTCGTACCCGTGACCCGGTTCGCTCGTTGAATCGTCGACCAAGGCCGCGGGTTTGCAGGAAAATCCGTATTTTCGCGGCTCCGGGAGTCACGCCGCGCCCGGGAACACCGCGCGCGTCGGCCCGGAGCGGACCGAAGGTACGGTAGCGGTCACCGGTTCGAGGTGGAGGCGACCACGAGCCGGGTTCTTTGCACACCTACGCGTAACACTGGGACTGTTGTCTGCGATGGCCAATGTGGGGGATGGACTGGATGAACCGGTCGCCGCTGCTGTCGAGGGAGATCCCCAGGCAGTGGAGCGGCTGCTGGCTGCTATCCGTCCACTGGTAGTGCGGTATTGCCGCGCTCGGGTTGGCAGGCAGGAGCGATCGTTCGCTTCGGCGGACGACGTTGCGCAGGAGGTGTGTCTCGCGGTGCTCACGGCATTGCCCTCGTACCGCGATCAAGGCCGCCCGTTCCTGGCCTTCGTCTACGGGATCGCCCAGCACAAGGTGGCCGACGCGCACCGCGCGGCGGCGCGCAACCGAGCCGAGCCGGTGGCCGAGATACCCGACGAGATCGAAGGTGGGGTCGGCCCCGAGCAGCGCGCGCTGCAAGGTGAGCTGAACGAGCGGATGTCCCAGTTGTTGCAGGTGCTGCCGGACAAGCAGCGGGAGATCGTGGTGCTTCGCGTGGTTGTCGGCCTGTCGGCGGAGGAGACCGCGGACGCGGTCGGCTCCACCCCCGGTGCCGTCCGCGTCGCCCAGCACCGCGCCCTCGCGCGGCTGAGAAAGGTCCTGGCCGCGGAGGAGGTGATCTGAGTGACCGGTCACGAGAGAGGTTTCGAGCCGGACGACGTCTTCGGCAGTGGCCTGACGGCTTCGGAGGCGGAATTCGCCGCCGACCTGTCAGCCGTGCAAGCCGATGACGCGCTGCTCGACGCGCTCGGAGGGTCCGACCCGGCGCTGGCCGACGGCCTCGGCGACCAGGAGCTGAACGCGTTGCTGGTCGCGTGGCGAAGAGACATCGACAGCGAGCCGCTGGCCGAGCTCGTCGACGTCGACACCGCCGTGCGCACCGTCAGCACCGCCGCTCTCGCGAAGCGGCACGCCTCGAGCGGACGCCGCCGCAGGCTGCTCGTCCCCATCGCCGTCGCCGCCGCCGTGCTGGCGATCGCGTTCACCGGGACCGGGCTGGCCGCGCGCTCCGCGGAACCCGGCGACACCCTCTGGGGCCTCGCGAAGGTCCTGTACTCCGATCACACCCGCTCGGTCGAGGCCGCCGCGAACGCGAAGCTCGACCTCGAGAAGGCGAACCTGGCCATCGCCGGCGGCAACCTCGACGCCGCCCGCGAAGCCCTCGACGCCGCACAGGCCGCGCTGTCCCAGGTCAGCGACGAGGACAACCGCGACCAGCTGATGGAGCAGCACCGGCAGCTCGCCGCACAGCTGCAGAACCCGGAAGCGCCGGTCCAGGGCCCGATCCAGACCTCGGTGCCGACGGTGCCGCCCGGCGCGTCGTCGACGCAGGTGCCGCCGGCGGGCTCGGCGACGTCCATCCCGGGCAGCGGCAGCGGCACCACCAGCCTGCCGGGCAGCGGGACGCCGACCCCGACGCCTCCGCCGCCCACCACCGAGACCCCGACCCCGACGCCCACCCCGCCGCCGACCACGACGGGCGCGACGGGGAACGAACCGGGCACCCCGCGCAGCGAGACCGCGGGCGAGCAGCAGAGCGTCGGCGGCGAATAACGGCTACGAAAAAGCCCTGGTGAGCAAACTCACCAGGGCTTTTTTCGTCGGTGCGGAGGCGCTCAGTAGGCGCTTTCGTTGGCCGTCACGCCGTCGGCGAAGCCGCGGCAGTAGTCCCAGCTGACGTAGTCGCCGGGGTTCGGGTCGTAGGCCGGCTCGTGCGGGCGCATCCGCCCGTCGGCCAGCAGCTGCTCGAGGCTGGCCCGCAGCAGGTGCCAGTCGTGGTAGTGCGGTTCGTCGCATTCACCGCAGTCCACGACGATCCCGCGTACCCCGCGGGGTTCGAGGAGCGCCTGGTAGACGGCGAGATCCGAGAGGTCGGCCAGCAGTTCGGTGCGTTCGGAGTCGCTGATCGGCTCGTCCAGCCGGTCCTCGTCGTCACCGAAGGCGCGGGCCGGGTCGTCCGGATCGTCCGCGAACGGGTCTGGGGGCAGGACATCGTGCGCCACGGCCTGCACGGTACCCGGCGGTCGAGACGGCTCGCCCACCGCCCGGGGCGGGCGCGGCGCCCGGATATCATGAGGAGAAGGCTCCGAGTCGCCACAGCGACCCCGCTCATCCCGCGCCAGGAAGGCCCTTCACCCGCTATGACCAGCGACGGCATCACCGCCCCCGTTCCGGCCAAGTTCGCCATGCTCGGCCTGACTTTCGACGACGTGCTGCTGCTGCCGGCCGAATCGGATGTCGTTCCCAGCGGCGTCGACACGAGCTCCCGGCTGACCCGGAACATCACCCTCGGCGTCCCCCTGGTGTCCGCGGCGATGGACACCGTCACCGAAGCGCGCATGGCGATCGCGATGGCCCGCCAGGGCGGCATCGGCGTCCTGCAGCGCAACCTGCCGATCGACGAGCAGGCCGCCGCGGTCGAGGTTGTCAAGCGGTCCGAGGCCGGCATGGTCACCGACCCGGTCACCTGTTCGCCGGACGCGACGCTGGCCGAGGTCGACGCCCTGTGCGCGAAGTTCCGCATCTCCGGCGTGCCGGTCACCGACGCGGCCGGGACGCTGGTGGGCATCATCACCAACCGCGACATGCGGTTCGAGGTCGACCACAGCCGCCCGGTGTCCGAGGTGATGACGAAGCCGCCGCTGGTCACGGCGCAGGTCGGCGTCTCGGCGGACGCGGCGCTCGGGCTGCTGCGCCGCCACAAGATCGAGAAGCTGCCGATCGTCGACGGCGCGGGCAAGCTGCGCGGCCTGATCACGGTCAAGGACTTCGTGAAGACCGAGCAGTACCCGAAGGCGACGAAGGACCCGGACGGCCGGCTCATCGTCGGCGCCGCGGTCGGCGTCGGCCCGGACGGGCACCAGCGCTCGATGGCGCTGGCCGACGCCGGGGTCGACGTGCTGATGGTCGACACCGCGCACGGGCACTCCCGCGCGGTGGTCGAGACCGTCTCGCTGCTGAAGAAGGAGCTGGGCGACTCGGTCGACATCGTCGGCGGCAACGTCGCGACGCGGGCGGGCGCGCAGGCGCTGGTCGACGCGGGCGCGGACGGCATCAAGGTCGGCGTCGGCCCGGGCTCCATCTGCACCACCCGGATCGTGGCGGGCGTCGGCGTGCCGCAGATCTCGGCGATCTACGAAGCCGACCAGGCCGCGCGCCCGGCGGGCATCCCGGTCATCGGCGACGGCGGCATCCAGTACTCGGGCGACATCGCGAAGGCCATCGCGGCCGGCGCGTCCACGGTGATGCTGGGCAGCCTGCTGGCCGGCACCGCCGAGTCGCCCGGCGACCTGATCCTGGTCAACGGCAAGCAGTTCAAGGTCTACCGCGGCATGGGCTCGCTGGGCGCGATGCAGTCCCGCGGCGAGGCCAAGTCCTACTCGAAGGACCGCTACGCCCAGGACGACGTGCTCAACGAGGACAAGCTGGTCCCGGAGGGCATCGAAGGCCGGATCCCGTTCCGCGGGCCGCTGTCGAACGTCGTGCACCAGCTGATCGGCGGCCTGCGCGCGGGCATGGGCTACGCCGGCGCCCAGACGATCGCGCAGCTGCAGGAAGCGCAGCTCGTGCGGATCACCGCGGCCGGGCTCAAGGAGAGCCACCCGCACGACATCACGATGACGGTCGAGGCGCCGAACTACACCACCCGCTAGTCCGCCCTTTCGTTCGTTCCCCTCCGGCCGCCGCGGCCGGGACACTCGGCCGCGGCGATTCGAGGAGGGGACGCATGGCGATGCCACGACGGACTTTGGTGACGGCCGCGGCGGCAGCGCTCGTCGGCCTCGGTGGCGGCATCACGGCGTCCGCCGCCGGCACCCCGGCCGCGCCCGCGTTCGCGCAGGCGCAGTCGCCGGGGGAGGTCTGGAAGCGCACGGAGCTGTTCTTCGGCACCGGCAAGCCGGACGGCACCGAGGTGACCGACAAGGAGTTCGCGGCGTTCTCCGACCGGGAGATCACCCCGGCGTTCCCGGACGGCTTCACGCGTCTCGACGGCAGCGGCCAGTGGCGGGGCGGGTCCGGCGCGATCGTGCGGGAGCACACCCACGTGATCGTGCTGCTGTACCCGTTCGCCGACCGCGCGGCCGAGCGGGAGATCGAGGAGATCCGCGCCGATTACCGGAAGCAGTTCGAGCAGGAGTCAGTGCTGCGTTCGGACTCCGTCGAGCGGGTCTCATTCTGAGTTATGGTGACATAGAGTGCTTACGGTGATCGGCCTATCGCCTTGCGTGGCCGTCGTAGTGTGCACTGGGGGGCATGACGGTCGGCCGCTTGACGCGGGTGCTGCGCGCGGTGTTCTTCACGGCCGTCGCGCTGGTGTCGTTGTTCCTCGGCGGCATCGTCTGCCTGATGTGCCAGGTGCTGGCCGGGCGGGACGCGCCGACGTACCGCGTCGAAGGGTTCGTGGTGTCCCACGAGCGCGGCGCGCTCCCGGTCGGCGGGGAGGGCGGGCTCAGCCACACGCTCTCGATCGTCGCGGGCGGGCGGCAGTACCACGTCACCGCCGTCGACGCGGGCCTCGACCTGCCGGCCGGCCAGCCGGTCGTGCTCGACGTCTCCACGGCGGACGGCGGCATCGCCTACCTCCGCGCGGGCGGCGGCGTGGTCGACCTGCGCCCGGGCGTCGTCCGGCCGGTCCTGCTGATCGCCGCGGCCCTGCTCGCGCTGGGCGCGGTGTACTTCGGCGCGGTGCGGCTCAACGTCTACCCACCGGTGGCGACCTGGCTGGCCTTGGCGCTGGGGGCGGCGCTGGCGCCGATCGCGGTCTTCGTCCGCGTGTAGTGCCACCCCCGTGCGCAGGTCACCCACGCGGACTAGCGACAATGGGGCACGGCAGATTGTCGTCGTCGGAGGAGGCTTCACGTGCGGGACCTGGTCGAGATCGGGATGGGCCGCACCGCGCGGCGGGCGTATGACCTCGACGACGTCGAGATCGTGCCGTCACGGCGGACCCGGTCGTCTTCGGTGGTGTCCACCTCCTGGCAGATCGACGCCTACCGCTTCGACCTGCCGCTCGTCACGCACCCGACGGACGCGATCGTCTCGCCCGGCACCGCGGTCGCCGTCGGCGAGCTGGGCGGGCTCGGCGTGCTCAACGCCGAAGGCCTGTGGGCGCGGCACGCGAACGTCGAGGACGCCATCTTCCAGCTGGTCCGCGCGGCCGAGGACCTCGAAGACCCGACCGCGGTCGGCCGCGTGCTGCAGGAGCTGCACGCCGCGCCGATCCGGCTCGACCTGCTGAGCGAGGCCATCAAGACGGTCCGCGAATCCGGCGTCACGGTGGCCGCGCGCGTCAGCCCGCAGCACGCCGCCGAGCTGACCCCGGACCTGATCGCGGCCGGCGTCGAGATCCTGGTCGTGCAGGGCACGATCATCTCCGCCGAGCACGTGCAGCGCGACGCCGAGCCGCTGAACCTCAAGGAGTTCATCGGCCGCCTCGACGTCCCGGTGATCGCCGGCGGCGTCAGCGACTACCGCACGGCGATGCACCTGATGCGCACCGGCGCCGCCGGCGTCATCGTCGGCCACGGCTACACGCCGGGCGTGACCAGCACCGACCGCGTCCTCGGCATCGGCGTCCCGATGGCGACGGCCATCATCGACGCCGCGGCCGCCCGCCGCGACTACCTCGACGAGACCGGCGGCCGCTACGTCCACGTCCTCGCGGACGGCGGCATGACGACCTCGGGCGACATCGCGAAGGCCATCGCGTGCGGCGCGGACGCCGTCATGCTCGGCTCCCCGCTGGCCGCCGCACAGGACGCGCCCGGCCAGGGCCTGTACTGGACCGCGGCGGCCGCGCACCCGTCCCTCCCGCGCTCGCGCGTGGCGGCGGGCCCGGACTACGCGGTCGACCTCAAGACCCTGCTGTTCGGCCCGTCGTCCGACGCGGAGGGCGTGGTGAACCTCTTCGGTGCCCTGCGCCGCGCGATGGCGAAGACGGGCTACTCGGACCTCAAGGAATTCCAGCGGGTGGGCCTCACCGTCCGTCGGTGAGCCCCCTCCCGGCGCTTGCGGCAGTGTGGGGGCGGGCGTGCCGGGCGGCATCGCAGCCCGCCGCGATGCCGCGGATGTGGGTGGCCGGTCGCGAGGCAGCGCGGTCTCCTGCCGAACCTCAACGTGGCAATCAGCGCGGCTAGGGTGGGCCTCACCGTCCGTCGGTGAGGTGGTCGAGGAACGCGGCGAAAGCGGTCCTGGAGAAGACGAGCACCGGGCGGGCGGCCAGCGCCGCCTGCTTGGTGTCCCGCACGCCGACGACGCCGGGACCGGTGCCGACCTCGACGCAGGCGTTCTCCTCGAAGTGGCTGTGGCTCGACTTGCGCCAACCGGTGAGCTTTCGTGGGCTCATCGTGGTGCCTCCTGGGATCGTGTCCCGACCGGCGGTGCATCGCCGACGTGGACATCGAGCACTTAGATAAGTACCCACCAAGAGCGTTCCTGTAAGCGTCCAGAAGGGTGACCGGCCAGTAACTTACCTCTGGTCAGAACGTGGACCCCGGGTTACGCTCCCAGGTGTGACTGCCAGTAACACCACCACCAGTGCGGGTGGCCCCGACTACGACGTCGTCGTGGTGGGGTCGGGGTTCGGCGGCAGCGTCGCGGCGCTGCGGCTCACCGAGAAGGGCTACCGGGTAGCCGTCGTAGAGGCCGGGCGGAGGTTCGCCGACGACGAGTTCGCGAAGACGTCGTGGGACCTCAAGCGCTACCTGTGGGCGCCGCAGGTCGGCTGCTACGGCATCCAGCGCATCCACATGCTCAACGACGTCATGGTGCTCGCGGGCGCCGGCGTCGGCGGCGGATCGCTGGTTTACGCGAACACGCTGTACCGGCCGCTCAAGCCGTTCTACCGCGACAAGCAGTGGTCCCACATCACCGACTGGGAAGCCGAGCTCGCGCCGCACTACGACCAGGCGAGCCGGATGCTGGGCGTCGTCACGAACCCGACGATCACCCCGTCGGACGTCGTCATGCGCGAAGTCGCGAAGGACATGGGCGTCGCCGATTCGTTCCACCCGACGCCGGTCGGCGTGTACTTCGGCAAGCCGGGCGAGCGTGCGAAGGACCCGTACTTCGGCGGCGCCGGCCCCGAGCGCGTCGGCTGCACCGAGTGCGGCTCGTGCATGACCGGCTGCCGCGTCGGGGCGAAGAACACCCTGGTCAAGAACTACCTCTACCTCGCCGAGCAGGACGGCGCGAAGGTCATCCCGCTCACGACGGTGACGTCCGTGCGCCCGGTCGAGGGCGGGTACGAGGTCGACCTGAAGAAGACCGGCACGACGTCGAAGAAGTTCCGCACGACGATCACGGCCGAGAAGGTCGTCTTCGCCGCGGGTACCTGGGGCACGCAGAACCTGCTGCACAAGCTGAAGGACACCGGCACGCTGCCGAAGCTGTCCCGCCGGCTCGGCGAGCTGACCCGGACGAACTCCGAGGCCATCATCGGTGCCGCCCGGACCGACGTCGACGAGAGCCGGAACTTCAGCCGCGGGGTCGCGATCACGTCGTCGATCCACCCGGACGAGAACACCCACATCGAGCCGGTCCGCTACGGCAAGGGCAGCAACGCGATGAGCATGCTGCAGACGATCGCGACCGACGGCGCTTCGCCGGTGCCGCGCTGGCGGCAGGCCGTCAGCTTCATGGTCAAGCACCCGATCCAGACGGCGAAGCTGCTCAACGGCTACCGCTGGTCCGAGCGCACGGTGATCCTGCTGGTGATGCAGAGCCTCGACAACTCGATCACGACGTACACCCGGCGCGGGCTGTTCGGCCGCCGCAAGTACACGTCGAAGCAGGGGCACGGCGAGCCGAACCCGAGCTTCATCCCGGCCGGCCACGAGGCCAACGAGCGCACGGCCGACCACATCGGCGGCATCGCGGGCGGCACCTGGGGCGAGATCTTCGACATCCCGCTGACGGCCCACTTCATCGGCGGCGTCCCGATCGGCGCCACCGCCGACGAGGGCGTCATCGACCCGTACCACCGCGTGTTCGGCTACCCGGGCCTGTCGGTGGTCGACGGTGCGGCGATCACGGCCAACCTCGGCGTGAACCCGTCCCTGACGATCACGGCACAGGCCGAGCGGGCGTTCTCGTTCTGGCCGAACAAGGGCGAGGCGGACCAGCGACCCGCACAGGACGCGGGTTATGTCCGGCTGGAGCCGGTGGCGCCGAAGAACCCCGCGGTCCCCGCGGAAGCACCCGCCGCGCTGCGCCGATCCTCCTAGACTCGACGCCGTGACGACGGCATCCGAGAAGGCACACGCGCTCCTCGACGGAGTTCGCAAGCTCGACGACGAATGGGCCAGGGCCATCGGTGGTCTCGGCGAACCCGAACTGCGCGCGCCCAGCGCGTTGCCCGGCTGGTCGCGGGCGCACGTGCTCGCCCACCTCGCCCGCAACGCCGACGGCCTCAAGAACCTGCTGACCTGGGCGGACACCGGCGTCGAGACGCCGATGTACCCCAGTGCCGAGGCGCGGGACGCCGACATCGAAGCCTGCGCGCAGCACCCGGCCGCGGATCTCCTGGCCGACTTCGTCGCGTCCGCCGGGCGCTTCGAGCAGTACGCCGCGGCGATGCCGGACGACGCCTGGGCGCGCGAGGCCCGCAACCGGCAGGGCGTGCCGGTCACCGGGACCGTCGTCGCGCGGATGCGGTTGTCCGAGCTGACCATCCACCTCGCCGACCTCGACCGCGGCTACGACCTCGATCGCGTGCTCGGGCTGCTCGGCCCGCTCACCGACGACGTCGTGCAGCACGCCATCACTTCCCGCGGCGCGCACCTGCCCGCGGTGCGCCTGGTCGCCGACGGTTTCGAGTGGACGATGGGCGCGGCCCCGGGCGCGACCGTCGCCGGCACCGCCGGGCAGCTGCTGGCCTGGCTCAGCGGGCGCTCCGACGGCGCGGAGCTGGACGGCACCGTGCCGCGGATCCCGGCCTGGTCCTGAACGCCGGGCCGCCGCGGTACGTGTACCGGGTGGGGCGCCGAGGTGTTGCCGCCCGCCCGCCGACCTAGACTGGGCGTCCCGGCCCCCGAGGAGTCCGCTGTGGACAGTGAGCACGACCAGGCGCAACCCGCCGGACGGCCGCGCGTCCACCCCCTTGTGGACAGAAGGACGTTCCTCCGGGTGGCGGGGGTGTCGGCGGCCGGTGCCGTCGCCGCCGCGTGCGGGCCGGGCGGCACGCCGTCGCCGGTCGCGTCGAGCGCGCCGCCGCCCACTACGTCCGGGCCGCCGACCTCGCGGCTGCCGACCGGGCCGCCGAACTGGGACGACCTGCGCAGCCAGCTGAGCGGGAACCTGCTGCGTCCGGGCGCCGACGGCTTCGACTCCGCCAAGCGCGCGTTCAACCCGCTCTTCGACACCCGGAACCCCGTCGCCGTGGTGACGGCATCGACGCCGAAGGACGTCCAGACCAGCGTCAAGGCCGTGGCCGGGCGCGCGAGCATCGCCGCGCGCAGCGGCGGGCACAGCTACGCCGGCTACTCGGTGCCCGAGGGCGGGGTGATCGTCGACGTGGCCGGGCTGGACAAGATCGACGTCCAGGGCAGCCAGGCCGTCATCGGCGCGGGCGCGAAGCTCAAGGACGTCTACGCCGCGCTGGGGCGGGCCGGGCGCGCGCTGCCCGCCGGGTCCTGCCCGACGGTCGGGATCGCCGGGCTGACCCTGGGCGGCGGCATCGGCGTGCTCTCCCGCAAGTACGGGCTGACCTGCGACCACCTCAGTTCCGCGCAGGTCGTCATGGCCGACGGCCGGGTGCTCAAGGCGGCCGCGGACTCCGAGCCGGACCTGTTCTGGGCCCTGCGCGGCGGGGGCGGCGGCAACTTCGGCATCGTCACCGAGTTCACCTTCGACACCGACCCGGCGCCGGACCTGACGGTCTTCTCGCTGCACTTCCCGGCCGGGTCCGCGGCCGACGTGCTGGCCGCGTGGCAGCAGTGGATCGCCGCCATGCCGCCGGAACTCTGGGCGAACTGCGTGATTTCGGGCGGCTCGCCGGTGCAGTGCCGCGTCGGCGGCTGCTACGTCGGCGGGGCGTCCGGGCTGAACACCCTGCTCAACAACCTGACCACCAACGCCGGCGCGCGGCCGACCCAGCGCACCGTGAAGAGCCTCGACTTCCTCGGCGCGATGAACTACTTCTCCGGCAGCTCGAACCGGCAGTCGTTCGTGGCGTCGTCGCGGATCATCACGAGCCCGGTGGACGCCGCGAAGGTCGTCGCGCTCGCCGACGGCCGCGCCGGCACCGACCTGCTCATCGACGGGCTCGGCGGCAAGGTCGGCGAACCGGCGAAGAACGCGACCGCGTTCTGGCACCGTGACGCGCTGGCCAGCGTCCAGATCTACGCGCCCGCGACGGCGAAGACGCAGGAGAAGGTCGCACAGTCGGTGGGGGAGGTCGCCGCCGGCCTCGCCGCGGCCGGTGCGGGCGGCGGGTACGTCAACTACATCGACCCGGCCCTGCCCGACTGGAAGACCGCCTACTACGGCGACAACGCGCAGCGGCTGCAGGACGTCGCCAAGAAGTACGACCCCGACAACGTCTTCCGGTTCGGGCAGGGCGTCGTCGCTTAAAGGTCGATGCCGGTGAAGACCGTCACGCGCTCCTCGGTCAGGTCGTGCATCGCGGCCAGCACGCCTTCGCGGCCGACACCGGAACCCTTCACGCCGCCGTAGGGCATCTGGTCGGCGCGGTAGGACGGGACGTCGCCGATGATCACGCCGCCGACCTCGAGCTCCGCCGAGGCGTGGAACGCCAGCTGGACGTCGGTGGTGAAGACGCCGGCCTGCAGGCCGTACGCGGAGTCGTTGACCGACCGGAAAGCCTCGTCCACACCGTCCACAACGGACACCGCGAGCACCGGCCCGAAGATCTCCTCGCGCCAGGCCTTGGTGTCCGGCGGGACGTCGGTGAGCAGGGTCGGGGCGACGGTGGCGCCGTCGCGGGTGCCACCGGTGAGCACCTTCGCACCCGCCTCGACGGCTTCGTCGACCCACGCGACGATCCGTTCGGCGGCGGCTTCGTCGACGACCGGGCCGACGTCGGTGTGCCGGTCGTAGGGGTCGCCGGTGCGCTGCGATTCGACGGCTTCCAGCAGCGCGGGCACGAACTCTTCGGCCACCGCGGCGTCCACGATCACCCGCTGCACCGCGATGCAGGACTGCCCGGCTTGGTAGTTGCCGAAAGTCGCGATGCGGTGCGCGGCGCCTTCGGGGTCCGGCCAGTCACGCAGCACGACGGCCGCCGCGTTGCCGCCGAGTTCGAGCACGACGTGCTTGCGCGGCGCCGCGTCCTTCAGCGACCAGCCGACCGGGCCCGAGCCGGTGAACGACACGACGGGCAGCCGCGGGTCGGCGACGAGCTGCTGCGTCTCCTCGTTCCCCAGCGGCAGCACCGAAAACGCGCCCTCCGGCAGGTCCGTCTCGGCCAGGATCTCGCCGAGGATCAGCGACGACAACGGCGTTCGCGGCGCGGGCTTGACGATGATCGGCGCGCCGATCGCCAGCGCGGGCGCGACCTTGTGCGCCACCAGGTTCAGCGGGAAGTTGAACGGCGCGATGCCGAGCACCGGCCCGCGCGGGACGCGGCGGGTCAGCGCCAGCCGCGCTTCGCCCGCGGGGTCGGTGTCGAGGCGCTGGACGTCGCCGGTGAACCGGCGGGCCTCCTCGGCGGCGATGCGGAACACCGAAACCGCGCGCTTCACCTCGGCCTCGGCCCACTTGAGCGGCTTGCCGTTCTCCGCCGTGATCACCTCGGCGATCTCCTCGGCGCGCCCGGCGAGCACGCGCGAGACGTGGTCGAGCGCGCCCGCGCGAACGTGCGCCGGCGTGCCGCGCAGCTCCTTGGCGACCGACACCGCGGCCGAGACGGCGCGCTCGACCTGCTCCGGCCCGGGCACGGCGACCGTGGCGACCTCGCTGCCGTCGTACGGGTGGTGCACGACGAGGGTGGTGGCGCCCGCTTCGGGGCGGCCGGCGATCCAGGCGGGGCGCGGCTCGGGCGTGATCATGTCCATGCCCACCAACGTAATCCGGATGGGAACCCTCGAAAGAACATCCCCACCCGGACGGGTCACGGCTTGATGAGCACCTTCAGCGCTTCGCGGTCCGCCATCGCGCGGTAGCCGTCCGGGACACCCTCGACGTCGATGGTCCGGTCGAAGACGCGCCCCGGCCGGTACTTGCCGTCGAGGACGTCCGGCAGCAGCTCGGGGATGTAGTGCCGCGCGGGCGCGACGCCGCCGGTGATGGTGACGTTGCGCCGGAACACGCCCACGCCGGCGGGCGCGTCTTCGTACTGCGGCAGGCCGACGCGGCTGACCGCGCCACCCGCCCGCACGACCCCGACGCCCATTTCGAACGCGCCTTTCGTGCCGACGCACTCGAGAACGGCGTGCGTGCCCTGGCCGTTCGTCAGCTCGCGCACCTTCTCGATGCCCTCGTCACCGCGCTCGGCGACGACGTCGGTCGCGCCGAACTCGCGGCCCAGGTCGGTGCGTGCCCGGTGGCGTCCCATCAGGACGATCCGGTCGGCGCCCAGGCGCTTCGCCGCGAGGACGGCGGAAAGCCCGACCGCGCCGTCGCCGATCACGGTGACGTTCTGGCCTTCGCTCACGCGCGCCTTCACCGCGGCGTGGTGGCCGGTGGAGAAGACGTCCGACAGCGTCAGCAGCGACGCGAGCAGGTCGTCGTCCTCGGTGTGCGGCAGCTTGACCAGCGTGCCGTCCGCCTGCGGCACGCGCACGGCCTCACCCTGACCGCCGTCGACGCCCTTCGCGCCCCAGCCGCCGCCGTGCAGGCAGGACGTCTGGAGGCCTTCGCGGCAGAACTCGCAGGTGTTGTCGGACCAGACGAACGGCGCGACGGCGAGGTCGCCCTTCTTGAGGGTGGTGACGTCGGCGCCGGTCTCTTCGACGACGCCGAGGAACTCGTGGCCGATCCGCCGCCCGTGCTCGCGCGGCGGCATGTCGGCGTAGGGCCAGAGGTCGCTGCCGCAGATGCAGGACCGCACCACCCGCAGCACGACGTCGGTCGGCTCGACCAGCTTCGGGTCCGGAACGGTCTCGACCCGGACGTCGCCGGCGCCGTAGATGACTGTCGCTCGCATACTGGGGCCTTCCCTGGGCTGAACGTGACAAACGTCGGGGGTGCGGCGGCGGGGACGCGCCTAGATTTTCGTCCATGAGCACGCGCGCCGCATCCCGCAACCCGTTCGCGGCCCTCGCCGGCGCCGCCCGCCGCCCGTACCTGACGGCCGCGGTGTTCGCGGTGACGCTGGCGTGCGGGATCGCGCAGCTGCTGCACTCGCCGCTCTACGACCACGTCGTCCGCGACGCCGTCCGCATCGACGACGGCGAGTGGTACCGCCTGGTGACGGGCATGTTCTTCCAGGACGCCTGGGCCTTCGGCCTGGTGTCGAACCTGCTCTGGCTGGCGGTGTTCGGCACGCTGGCCGAGCGCGTGTTCGGCCGCGCCCGCTGGCTGGTCCTCTACTTCGGCTGCGGCCTCTTCGGCCAGTTCACGAGCTACGTCTGGCTCAACCCGGTCGGGGCGGGCAACTCGATGTGCGTCGCGGGCCTGCTCGGTGGCCTGGCCGCGGTCGTGATGGTGGCTTCGCGCCGCTACGGCGTGGTGCTGCCGGTCCAGTTCCGCGTCCTGGCGTTCGCGGTGCCGGTGCTGGCCGTGGTGGACACGCTGGTGCACGACAACCACGGCGTCCCGGCCCTGCTCGGCCTGGCCCTCGGCTTCCTGCTCCTGCCACGACGTCAGTCGGGGTAGCGCCCGCCGAGCCGGCACCAGTGCGCGACCAGGTGCGGCTGCGGCGGCACCGCCAGGAGCTCGGCGAGGTCCAGTTCGGCCTGGCGGGCCGCCCGCTCGGTGCGTTCCCACTCCAGGTGCTCGTCCACGCTTTCGCACTGCTCCGCGCGGGCCTGCGCGGCGGCGATCCGTTCGCACCGCAGCTCGTCGGCCCGGCCGAGGTCTTCGGTGTGCCGGGCGTCCAGGATGATCCCGCTGCCCGAGCGGGCGCCGTAGCGGAGCGCGATCCGCAGCAGGTCGGTGCTGAACGCACGGGTCTCGGCGGGCACCCACGACAGCCGTTCCCAGTCTGGCGGGGGCTGGTCGTCGGCGCGGCAGACCACGTAACCGGGCACGTCGCACCAGGTCAGGGCGCCTTGCGGGCGGAGTCGGTAGAGCATGCGGGTCCCCCTCGGAAGCCAACCTCGATACCCGTGAATCGGGCCGACGGTGACTCCCCGTTACAGCTCACCGATGGCGATAGAGGTCGCGCAGCAGCAGGACTTCGGCGCAGTGGTGGATCATCTCGCGGTGGATGTGGAGCACCAGCGTCGCCATCGGGTACTCCGCATACGGGCCTTCGGCGGGGCCGCACGGCCGCGCGAGCGCCTCCTCGTCGAGCGAGCGGACGCCGGCAACCCACCGGGCGTAGTACTCGTCCAGCAGCGCCAGCGCCTCCCCGGCGGTCCCCGGGTACGGGTAATCGTCGTAGGTCATCGCCGGGCCGCCGAAGTGCGACGCCGTCCGCATGCCCAGGACGCCGACCAGGATGTGGTTGAGCCGCCACGCGATCGTCGTGACCGGCGGGGGAGTCGGCTCCGGGAAGGCGAAGTCGATGGTGAACGGCCCGGTGCCGGGTTCGTCGTCCGACTTGCGCGGCCGCACGGTCCAGCAGCCCGTGACCGGCTCCCAGAAGTACTCGTCGTCGGTGAGCCCCTCGAGCTTCGGGCGCGTGTGGACGTTCCAGTGGAAGTCGAGCTGGTCGGTAAGTTCCTTGGTCCAGTTCACAGCCATACCGGGGACCGTAGGCCTGATCGCGGACAGGGGCGGCCCTGAATCGGGAGTGACCGGGCCCACCTGGGACGATGGACTCCGATTCCCGCTTCTCGCCAGGAGGTCGCCAGGTGCCCAGTCCCACCGGTCCGGTTCTCGTCGTGGACTTCGGGGCGCAGTACGCGCAGCTGATCGCCCGGCGCGTCCGCGAGGCGCAGATCTACTCGGAGGTCGTGCCGCACACCGCGTCCACCGAAGAGATCCTCGCGAAGAACCCCGCGGCCATCATCCTTTCCGGCGGCCCTTCGAGCGTGTACGCCGAAGGCGCGCCGGGCATGGACCCGAAGCTCACCGAAGCGGGCGTCCCGATCTTCGGCATCTGCTACGGCCACCAGCTGCTCGCCAGCGCGCTCGGCGGCGTCGTCGAGCCGACCGGCGTCCGCGAGTTCGGCCGCACCGAGGTCCGCGTGACCGGTGACGGCGGCGTCCTGCACGCCGGCCTGCCCGCGCACCAGCCCGCGTGGATGAGCCACAACGACAGCGTCACCAAGGCCCCGGAAGGCTCGGTCGTCACCGCGTCCTCCGACGGCGCCGAGGTCGCCGGCTTCGAGGACGTCGAGCGCCGCTTCGCGGGCGTCCAGTACCACCCGGAGGTGGCGCACTCGCCGCACGGCCAGGAGGTGCTGCGCCGGTTCCTGCACGACATCGCCGGCATCAAGCCGCAGTGGACGACGTCGTCGATCGTCGAGGAGCAGATCCAGCGGATCAGCGACCAGATCGGCGACGGCCGCGCGATCTGCGGCCTCTCCGGCGGCGTCGACTCCGCCGTCGCGGCCGCGCTCGTGCAGCGGGCGATCGGCGACCGGCTGACCTGCGTGTTCGTCGACCACGGCCTGCTGCGCGCGGGGGAGCGGACCCAGGTCGAGCGCGACTTCGTCGCCGCCACCGGCGTCAACCTGGTGACCGTGGACGCGCGTGACCGCTTCCTCGACGCGCTCGCCGGCGTCACCGACCCGGAGCAGAAGCGCAAGATCATCGGCCGCGAGTTCATCCGCGTCTTCGAACAGGCCGAGCGCGACCTCAAGGCCCAGGGCGACTACAAGTTCCTGGTCCAGGGCACGTTGTACCCGGACGTCGTCGAGTCCGGCGGCGGTGAGGGCACGGCCAACATCAAGAGCCACCACAACGTCGGCGGCCTGCCGGACGACCTCGAGTTCGAGCTGGTCGAGCCGCTGCGGCTGCTGTTCAAGGACGAGGTCCGCCGGGTCGGCCTGGAGCTGGGCCTGCCCGAGACGATCGTGCAGCGCCAGCCGTTCCCCGGCCCCGGCCTCGGCATCCGGATCATCGGCGCGGTCGACGCCGAGCGCCTCGAAACCCTGCGCGCGGCCGACCTGATCGCCCGCGAGGAGCTGACGGCGGCCGGGCTGGACCGCAGCATCTGGCAGTGCCCGGTGGTGCTGCTCGCGGACGTCCGCAGCGTCGGCGTCCAGGGCGACGGCCGGACCTACGGGCACCCGGTGGTGCTGCGGCCGGTGTCGTCCGAGGACGCGATGACCGCGGACTGGACGCGGCTGCCCTACGACGTCCTGGAGCGGATCTCCACGCGCATCACCAACGAGGTGGCGGAGGTCAACCGGGTGGTGCTGGACGTGACGTCCAAGCCGCCGGGCACCATCGAGTGGGAGTGAGTCCACTGTAGACAAGGCTCGAGGCCCCGGCGTGGGATCCGGGGCCTCGAGGGTTTTTCTTTCAGCGCCGGCGTTTGCCGCCGAACGACGCGCCGAGGAGCAGCAGCCCCACGAACACCGCGCCGCCGGCGATCACCCAGCGGAAGTCGAACGAGGGCAGCCAGCTGGCGCCGTCCGAGAGGACGTAGGCCGACACGAGCAGCGTCGCGATCCCGACGATCAGGGTGAAGACGTTCACGCCGCCGCGCTTGGCGGGCTGGGTGTCCGCCGGTTCGTCGTAGACGTAGGGGTTCTGCTCAGCCACGTCGCACCTCCACGCTGCCCACGCTGTTGTCCACCTTCAGGGTGATCTTCTGGCCGCCGACGCCGTCGGAGCCGTTGTCCGTGCCCTTGAGCGCGCCCTGGCTGATGCCGTCGGTCGAGCGGTCGAAGCACTCGGCCGAGCCGGCGCCGGTGTGGCACTCGTAGGTGACGTCCGCGTTCGCCGGCACGATGACGGTGCTGTCGCCCGCGCCGTTGGAGATCGTCGTCGAGTACGGGTCGCCGGCGGGCAGCTTGCTCAGGTCGAGGTCGATGTCGCCGGCCGCGTGCTGGTAGAGCGGCTGCACGTCGGCGATCGTGGCCGGGTTCGGCTTGATGTCGCCGACACCGCCGCGGAAGTCGAGGTTCTCGAACGGTGCCGTCGTCAGGATCATCCCGACGATCGCCAGCGGCACCGCGAGCCCGATCAGGCCGCCCCCGCCGCGGGCGAAGGCACCGGCGACCAGGCCGATGCCGACCACGCCGAGCACGAGCCCGATGATGTGCTGCGCGGAAAACCAGTCCACGCCGTTGAGGTTCAGCAGCACGCCGGCGCCGGCGGTCAGCACGGCGACCGCGAAGGTCACCGAGCCCACCTTGGAGTGCGGCCGCCGCTCAGGCGCCCGGTAGGACGGCGGCGGAGTCGGCTGCGGCGGCTCCGCCGGCGCGTCGGGCAGGTCCCAGCCGGCCGGGTCGGCGGCGAGGGGGTCGAACCCCCGCGCCGGCGACGGCGCCTCGGCGGTGTCGGTCATGGTGAAGGCTCCGTTCCCGGTGAAGGCCTCGCTCCGCGTCCGCAGCACGACCGGCGCCGGCCGGTTCAGGTGCCCGCGGCTGCGGTGCAGCAGGTAGAGGGCGGTGGAGATGAGCGCGAAGCCGATCAGGCCGCCACCGTCGAACCAGGTGGAGCTGAACATCCCGCCGGCACTGACGACGGTGAGCACGGCCAGCACGACGGCGAAGGCGGGCGACACCGAGGACCGGCCGCGCCCGATGAGGCTCTCGAAGCCGGACACCTCGTCGTTTTCGCCGGGCAGGAACAGCCACGCCAGCAGGTAGAAGGTCAGGCCGAAGCCCCCGAAGATCGTCGCGACCACCAGCGCGATCCGCACGACGACGGGATCCACCCCATACCGGTACCCGAACCCGGCGGCCACCCCGGCCACCTTCCGCCCCGCCTGCGGCCGCCGCGGCCGGCTGGCCCAGAAGTCCTTGACGGTCTCCTCGAAGCCGTTCAAGACCCCCGGCTTCGAGGACCGGCTTTCGCTCGCACCACTCATACCGAGAAGCATGCGGCACCGGCGGCGGCGGGACATCCGGGATGGTCCCTGAGGTTTCCCCGGTCCCGGATCCCGGGCCCGGGCCGGTGGATCAGGGGTTTCCCCGATGGAACCCCAAGCCCCAGCGTGTGACCATGGACGGCGTGCAGGACTCCCTCGACCTCGTAGCCACCGACCAGGCGGTCGTCGTCCCGGAAAAGCCCAAGATGTTCCGGCGGCGCTCCGGGCGGGCGATCGCCGGGGTCGCCGGCGGGCTCGCCGATCACCTCGGGGTTCCGGTCCTGTGGGTGCGGACGGCCTTCGCGCTGCTCGCCGCGCTCAACGGGGCCGGGTTGCTCGCCTACGGGCTGCTCTGGGTGTTCGTGCAGCAGCAGTCCCAGGAAGCCGCCGAGGCGCCGACGCCGAAGGAACGGCAGCAGGCGTTCGGCCTGATCGCGCTGGGGGTCGGCCTCGCTGTCGCCAGCGGGACGCTCACCGGGTTCATCAGCGGCTGGGTCGCCGTGCCGCTCGCCGTCGCCATGCTCGGTCTCGCGGTCGTCTGGCGGGAGGCCGACGAGTCACAGCGCCGCCGTTGGCGGGTCGGGGCGAAGGACGGCTTCGCGGGCGCCTTCCTCGGTGGGGGCGGCTGGTCGGCCGCCATCCGGATCGTCGCCGGCGTCGCGCTGGTGATCACCGGCATCACCGTCGTCGTGCTGCGCAGCGGCACCCTCGACCAGGTCCAGTTCGCGCTGATCGCGGTCCTCGCCACGCTGATCGGCGTCGCCGTGCTGACCGTGCCGTTCTGGCTGCGGCTGGTCCGCGACCTCTCCGACGAGCGCAAGGCCCGCATCCGCACCGACGAACGCGCCGAGATCGCCGCCCACCTGCACGACTCCGTGCTGCAGACCCTCGCGCTCATCCAGAAGCAGAGCGAGCAGCCCCGCGAGGTCGCGCGCCTGGCCCGCAGCCAGGAACGCGAGCTGCGCGGCTGGCTCTACGGCCCCAACGGCTACGGCAAGCCGGTCGAGAACGAAGAGGAAGCCACCGGCCAGCTGTCCGAAGCGCTCGCGACGGCGTGCGGCGAGGTCGAGGACACCTTCGCCATCTCCGTCGGCCAGGTCGTCGTCGGCGATGCGGAACTCGACGAGTCGCTGGTCGCGCTCGTCCAGGCCGCCCGCGAAGCCATCGTCAACGCCGCTAAGCACGCCGGCGTCGAGGAGGTCAGCGTCTTCGCCGAGGTCGAGCCGACGGCGGTGACGGTGTTCGTCCGCGACCGCGGCAAGGGCTTCGACCCCGACCTCGTCCCGGACGACCGCCACGGCCTCGCCGACTCGATCCGCGGCCGGATGACCCGGCACGGCGGCACCTGCAAGGTCCGGACCGCGCCGGGCGAGGGCACCGAGGTGCAGCTCGCCATGCCGGTGAAAGCGGGCAAGGGAGCGGCGTGAGGCGGCTATGCTCGACGACGTGACGGAAAGCCAGCGTGAACCGGTCAAGGTGTTCCTCGTCGACGACCACGCGCTGTTCCGCGCGGGGGTGCGCACCGAGCTCGACTCGATCACCGACGAGGTCCGCGTCGTCGGCGAGGCCGGTTCGGTCGCCGAAGCCGTCGCCGGCATCGCGCGGACGAAGCCGCAGGTCGTGCTGCTCGACGTGCACATGCCCGACGGCGGCGGCGCCGAGGTGCTGCGCCGCGTCCGCCCGGAGCTGCCGGACGTCGTCTTCCTGGCGCTGTCGGTTTCGGACGCCGCCGAGGACGTCATCGCGGTCATCCGCGCCGGCGCCCGCGGCTATGTGACGAAGACGATCTCGTCGAAGGAACTGGTCCGCGCGGTGGTCCGCGTCTCGGACGGCGACGCGGTGTTCTCCCCGCGCCTGGCCGGCTTCGTCCTGGACGCGTTCGCCGACCGCCCCGGCTCGGCCCCGATCAACGACCCCGAGCTCGACCTGCTGACGCCCCGCGAGCGCGACGTCCTGCGGCTGCTGGCCCGCGGCTACGCGTACAAGGAAATCGCGTCGGAGCTGTTCATCTCGGTGAAGACGGTGGAGACGCACGTCTCGAGCGTGCTGCGGAAGACCCAGCTGTCGAACCGCTACGAGCTCTCCCGCTGGGCTTCCGACCGCCGTCTCGTCTAGACCCGTTCCAGCACCGGCTCCACCGGCACCCGCTTCGGCAGCCGCGTCAACGCGACGCCGCCGAGCACCACCACCATGCCCGCGATCACCCGCAGGTGCAGCTGCTCGCCCAGGAACAGCGCCCCCAGCAGCACCGACACCACCGGCAGCAGGTAACCCACCACCGACGCCGCCACCGCGCCCTCGCTCGCCAGCAGCTGGTAGTTGAGGGCGAACGCGAAGCCCGTCGACCCGATCCCCAGCACCAGGATCGCCAGCAGCGGCCCGGGGGACACGTGCACCGGCGTGAGCCCGCCGACCGGCAGCGCCAGCACCAGGAACCCGCTCGCCAGCAGCATCTGGCCCGCCGCGGTCGCGTACGGCGACAACGACGAGTCCGACAGGTACTTGCCCTCGTAGACGAACGCGAAGCCGTAGCTGGCCGCCGCCGCGAGGCACGCCAGCGCGCCCCAGCTCAGCAGGCCCGACGCCTGCCACGGCGCGAAGATCAGCAGGATCCCGCCCAGCCCGATCAGCAGGCCCGCCAGCCGCGCCCCGGTCATCCGCGACGACGTCCCCATCAGCGGCGCCGCCAGCAGCACCCACAGCGGCGTCGTCGAGTTCAGCACGCCGGTGATCCCCGAATCGACCGTCGTCTCGCCGATGGCGAACAGCAGGAACGGCAGCGCGTTGTGGAAGAACGCCGCGACCGCCAGGTGGCCCCACATCCGGCGGTCGCGCGGCAGCCGCGCCCGCTGCAGCCGGCACAGCACCAGCAGCATGGCCGCGCCCAGCACGAGCCGCGCCAGCACCAGCTGGACCGGTGAGAACATCCCCAGCCCCAGCTTGATCCAGAAGAAACTCGAGCCCCACATCAACGCCAGCGCGCCGATCCTCAGCAGGGTCTTCGTCTCGCCCACCCCAGGCCTCCTTCGCCGATCAAGCGCCAGCTTCGCCCGCGCCAGACGTAAGGACAAGCGAAAATAACTGCAGGAACACTTAAGCCCAGCTGTAAGATCCGGGCATGCTCGACGTCCGCCGCATGCAGGTACTCCGCGCCGTGATCACCAGCGGGTCGATCACCGCCGCGGCCCGCAACCTGGGCTACACGCCGTCCGCGATCAGCCAGCAGCTTTCCGCGCTGGAACGCGAAGCGGGCACCGAACTCCTCGAACGCGTCGGGCGCGGCGTCCGGCCGACCCCGGCTGGCGCGCTGCTGTCCGAGCACGCCGAGACGCTGAGTACCGAGCTGGCCAAGGCCGAGGCGGCGCTGGCCGAGCTCAAGGAGGGCCGCACCGGCCGCGTCTCGATCCGCTACTTCGCCACGGCGGGCGCGTCGCTGGTGCCGCCCGCGATCGCCGCCGTCCGCCGCGAGCACCCCGGCGTACACCTCGACCTCAAGCTCGTCGAGCCCGACGACCCGATGACGGACGTCGAAGCGGGCAACGCCGACGTCGCGATCACCGTCTTCCCGCGCCGGACTCCGCCCGCCAAGGGCGTGGAGCTGGTGCACCTGCTCGACGACCCGTACCGCGCGGTCCTGCCGAAGACCCACCCACTGGCCCGCAAGCGCGTGCTGGACCTGACGGACTTCGCCGAGGAGCCGTGGGTCGGCGTCGACGGCCTGCCCGGCATCTGCCGGGACATCCTGGACAGCGCGTGCGCGTCCGCCGGGTTCGCGCCGAACGTCGTCGTCGAGTCCGAGGACTATCAGACGGCGCAGGGGTTCGTCGCCGCCGGCATCGGCGTCGGTCTCATCCCGGAGCTCGGCCTCGGCGCGCAGCACCCCGGCGTCGTCGTCCGCCGGATCCGGAACCCGGAGCCGGTCCGCACGATCCACGCCGCGGTCACGTCGCGCGCCTGGGGCCACCCGGCCGTCCGCACGCTGCTCGAAGCCATGCGCGCGGCGACCGCCAAGGTGGCTTAGACGAAGAACAGCTCCGAAACGAGGATGCCGACCAGCACCGCCGCGAGGATCGCGGCCACGGTGATCAGCGTCTTCTTCGACACCGGCAGGTTCCACGCCTCGGCCGGCCGGGCCGCGGGCGGGGGCGGCGGCGCGTACTGCGTTGCTTGCGGCGGAACCGGCTGCATCCGCTGGGTCGCTTCCGCGCCGGCGTAACCGGGTGCGGGCGGCGCGAGCGGGATCTGCTGCTGGAACTGCGGACCCGACGGCGGCATCGGCGGGGCGGCGGGCGCCAGCCCCGGGTTGAACGGCGGCGGCGGGGGCGGCGGCATCCCGGGCGCGGTCGGCGGGATGAACGCCGTCTCGCGGCCCTCGGTGATCGCCTTCAGCGAGCGGACGGTGTCCGCCATCGTCGGGCGCGTGGTCGGGTCCGAGCGCAGCATCTTGCGCAGCGCCTCGGTGAGGACGCCCGCGTTCTGCGGCGGGCGCTCGGACGACTGGCCGTCGTCGCCGAACGGCGGCACGCCTTCGACCGCGGTGTACAGCGTCGCGCCGAGGGAGAAGACGTCCGCGGCCGGAGTCGGCGGCAGTCCCCGCGCGACCTCGGGCGCCACATACGCCGCGTGGGGCCCGCCGCCGCTGATGCCGATGTCGGTGAGCTTCACGCCGCCGTCGTCGGCCAGCAGCACCGTGCCCGGTTCGAGCGTGCGGTGGACGAACCCGGCGGTGTGGATCGCGGCCAGCGCGTTCCCGAGCTGGATGCCCAGCGCCGCCGCCTGGTCCGAGGTGAGCCTGCCGTGCTCGGCGAGGAACGTCGCCATGCTGCGGGACGGGATGTACTCCATCACGAGCCAGACGTCCTGGCCCTCCGGCAGCACGTCGAACACCTTGATCGCGCACGGGTGCTCGATCCGGGCCGCGTCCTTGCCCTCCTGCATGGCGGCCGCGCGCGCCTGCTCGGCGCGGTCACCGCCGCCGACCGGCAGGTACATCCGCTTCATCGCGACGGTGCGGAACAGCCGCGTGTCGAACGCCAGCCACACGATGCCCGCGCGGCCACGGCCGATCGGCTGGTCCAGCCGGAACCGGCCGCCGACGATGGTGCCTTCAGAACTCAAGTCGGATCCTCGGTCACGTGCCGGCCGGGGTGGTGGTGGTCGGCGTCACGGGAGTGGTCGGCGTCGTTTCGACGGGGGTCGTGTCCGGCGGCGTCGACTTGGGCGTCGTCTTCGGAGTCGTGGTCCGCTCCGGCTCGGTGGCCCGCGAGGTCGTCTTCTTCGACGAAGACGTCTGTTCCTCCGTGCTCGACGGCAGTTCGACCGTGCTGGTCGGCACGTCCGTCGTCGACGGCAGCGACTCCGACGTCGCGGCGGGCGTCGGCTTGCTGCTCGACACCGGCGCGGCCGGCGCCTCCGGGTTGTTCGGGCTCAGCAGCCAGACGACGAGGGCGACCAGGCCCACGACCACGACGCCGCCGATGATCGCCGGGCGCTTCCACGCCCCGGGCTTCTCGTCGTCATCGTCGGGCCGCGTCTGCGGGCGGGGCCGCGGCGGGGGCGGCGGGGCCGGCTCGTCGTCGTAGTCGTCGTACTGGTCGTCCGCGTACGGGTCCTGGCCGTGCGGCGGCACCGCCACCGCGCGGGTCGCGGCCAGCCCGGGCGGCACGCCGCCGTGGCGGTTGTCCTCGGGGTAGTGGTCGTACCCGTCGTAGTCGTCTTCCGGGTAGCCGGTGCCCTCCGGGTAGTCGTCCTCGTCGTAGTACGGGACGGCCTGGGTCGGCGCCTGCCCGTCGAGCAGGCTGCCCGAGTGCCCGGCGGGGATCTCGTCGAACATCTGGGTCGCGTTGGGGTCCGCGACGGCGGCCGCGCCGAGGACACCGGCGGCCGGCGCCAGCATGGTGTCCTCCGCCGGGCCGCCCAGCGGCGTCTCGCCGCGCGCGACGGCCGCGAGCAGCTCCTCGCACTCCTCGGCGGTCGGCCGGTGCTCGACGTCCGGGTGCAGCAGCACGGCCAGCACACTGGCCAGCGGCCCGGACTGGCGCGGCGGGTTGATCTGCCCGGCCGCGACCGCGTGCAGCAGGCTCAGCGTGTTTTCGGACAGCCCGAACGGCGGCTGGCCCTCGCACGCGGCGTACAGCGTGGAGCCGAGCGAGAAGACGTCGGACTCCGGGCCCGGGTCACCGCCGATGGCGACCTCGGGGGCCAGGTAGGCGGGGGTGCCGGCGATCATCCCGGTCTTGGTGACCGTGACGTCGTCCTTGGCGCGCGAGATGCCGAAGTCGGTGATCTTCACGGTGCCGTTGCCGGCGAGCAGGATGTTGCCCGGCTTGATGTCGCGGTGGACGATGCCGACCGCGTGCGCCTCGCGCAGCGCCGCGGCGACCTGGGCGCCGATGCGCGCCACCTCGGTCGGCGGCAGCGTGCGGCGTTCCTGCAGCACGGCGGCCAGGCTGGTGGAGTTGAGGTACTCCATGATCAGGCAGGGCTGGCCGTTGTCGTCGGTGACGACGTCGAACACGGAGATCGCGTTCGGGTGGTGCAGCCGCGCCGCGATCCGGCCCTCGCGCATGGTGCGCTGCCGGGCGTCTTCCTTGTCGTGCTCGTCCAGGTGCGGCTGGAGCAGGAGCTGCTTGATCGCCACGGTGCGGCCCAGGACCTCGTCGTGCGCCTGCCAGACGGCCCCCATCGCGCCCGTGCCGATCCGGCCGACGATGCGGTACCGATCGGCGACCAGACGACCCTCGTCGCTCACGCGACCTCCCTTTGGGCTCCGACTTCACCAGGGCGTGAGGATAGGTGCCTGGTGACGCGGCCACGAGCACGCCGCGTCGCTGGAGCGTATGCACATGTCGTGGGCTCTGTGCCGGCTTTTCCGAGACCGGCCCGTGACAAGGCTAGGCGCTCACTCTGCGCACACGAATCCGGCACGGGCACTTGAACCAGGGGTGAAGGGATGATCGCCGAGGGCTACATGTACTGGGCCGAGACGAGCTCGGCCTCGGTGATCAATCCGCCGGTGTCGGCGACCCGGAACAGCTGAGTCACGCGCAGCAGGCCGCCGTCCGGCCGGCGCATCGTCGCGACCGCGAGGATCGAGCCGTCCGGGTTGATCTGCGTGTCGGCTTCCTGCACGTCGATGGCGTCCATCGAGCTCCAGGTGCGGACGAGTTCGCCGGCCGCGCCGCCCGCCAGGTCGGGGCTCAGCAGCGCGAGCGCGCCCGACGAGTCCCGCGCGATGGCCGCGTAGAAGTCCTTGACCGCCTGGATCTTCCGGCTCGCGCTGCGCGCGTCGGCCGCCTGGTCCGGAACCGGTTCGGCGGTGCTCGGCGCCGTCTCCTGCCGCGAGCCCTCGGTGCTCTGGGCGGCCGACGTGCCGCCGTCGCCCAGCGAGCTCTGTGTCGACTGCCCCGGACGCGCCGGGGTACCGCCGCCGGCCTGGTGCTGCGGCACGGCGAGGCCGCCGAGCTCCGCGGCCCCGCTGAAGCCGGCCGGGGTGGACTGCCCGCCGGCGGACACCGCGCGGTGCGAGCTGGTCAGCATCGGCGCGGCGATGACCGCGCCGGCGACGAGCGCGCCCGCGGCGACGAGACCGGCCAGCTTGGCGCGGCGGGCGAACCTGCTTTCGGGCTCACCGGCGTCTTCGGCCTGCTCCGGTTCGCGCGCCGGCTCGGGCCGCGGCGGCACGAACTTCTGCGGGTCGCGGAAGACCTGCTCGAGATAGTCGCGGTCGGCGTCACCGACGCCGTCGAGAATCTCGGCCGGGATGACGTCCTCGACGCGGACGGCGTGGGGTGTCTCACGCCGTGTGCGCTGCCGATCAAGCACGAAAGTCCTCGCTCTGGGTTCCGGGGACGGTCACCCGGCCGTTCGGCCGAGCTTCCGTTGGTCCGGATGGCCGACTCGTGGCCGGTTCCGGATCCGCTGTCGTCAGGTAACCCTGTGCGGACGGCGACCACCAGGCTCTGTCGCCGGAATGCCGTCGCGATACGACGAGCGGCAGCTTATGTCACCCACCCGGACCAGGCATAACCGCTCGGCGCACCGCACGTGCATCGGAACGGGCGAACCGCACGTGCAGGTGCGGTTACTGGCCGTCAGCCGCGATCTTGTCGCCGTCGCCGAACGTCAGGGTGCGCTCTTCGATCGTCTTGGTCCCGTCCGTGTGGGTGACCTCGACGGTGTTCACCGTGACGCCGCGTTGCTGGTCGATGCTGACCTTCTTGACCTCGAAGTAGGCGATGCCGGCGTACCGCTCCGCGAGCGCGTGCGGCCCCTGGTCGTGCAGCTCGCCGGTGGTCACCGACGACGCCGAGGCGGGGTCGGTGGTGACCGTGTTGAAGAACTTCTCCGTGTTGTCGCCCATGGTCTGGGCGTCCGGCGGGAAGGAGTACCACCACGGCGGTTTGACCGGGGTCTCGCGCTGGGCGGGCGTGACCGGTGGCTTCTGCGGCGCGCTGCTCGGCGTGGTCGTGCCGGGTGTCGTCCCCGAGGTGCCGGAGGTGCTGCCCGGAGTGGAGGCCGAACTGTCGGCCGGCCCGGCGCCGCCGTTGCCGGTGGTCTTCTTGTCACCGGCGTTGTCGTTGTCCGGCCGGGCCGAGTTCTCCGGGCCGGGCGCGGAACCGCCTTCCGACGGGGGCTGGTGCTCGCCGGTCGGGTCGATGACCGTCGGCACGCCCTGGTAGCCGGGCCACGAGCCTTGGACGGCCTGGTCCACCGGCGGCTTCCCGACCAGGAAGGACCCCGCGCACAGCAGCCCGACGACCACGGCGCCGGACGCGCCGGTGGCGAACCAGGCGGCCTTCCGCCACGTCTTCGGCGGCGTCACCGACGCGGGCACCGAGCCGATGGTGAAGCCGCCCAGCCCGTCGAGCGGGGGCGCGCTGTAGACGCGGACGTCGTCCTCGTCCAGGTCGACCCCGCGCGGGGTGGGCGCGGACAGCGAAACGCGGGTGCGGCGTGCGGCCTGGTCGGCGCGGGACTCGGCGGGTGGCGCCGCGGCCGGTTCCGGCTCGAAGTCGTCGTACTCGTCGTAGCCGTACTCGTCGTGGTCGCCGTGGCCGAGGGCGAGGCTGCCGTGCGCGGCCGGGAACAGCGGCTGCCCGTCCCGCGGCTGGGGCAGCGGGAGCGACCCCGAGACCGAGCCGCGGGACGGCTGCGGGAGGGGCGGGAGCGAGCCGGACGTCGGGGTGGCGGAAAGCGTTCCGGGTCCGCCTTGCCGCCGAAAGGGGCGGGCGCCGGCACCCGGCGACGGGGAAAACGCCTCCTGCTGGGGGAGCGGGAGCGAGCCGGACACCGGCGGGTCGACCGGCGTCGCGCGGTGCCGCACCGGACGGTGCGGCGGCACCGGCGGCGTCCAGGTGTCCGCGCCGCCGGGCCGGTGCCGTCCGGGGTGCGCGGGAGCGGCGCCGCGTCCGTGGAACTCCGTGCCGTTGCTCATGTGGGCTCGACCACCCGGCGGAGGAGTCCTGACGCCATCCGGCGGCCGAACGACCCGAAAGGAGCACCCTCACGCGCGGAATCTCGTTCGGAATCCTGCGCAGATGCACGCGCACGCGACAGCGGACGCGCGGGGCCGGTGCCCCCGCGCGTCTCGCGGGCATCGCCCGACCCAGACGCAAGGGTCCTCACGACGTAAACCCTAAAAGCATCCGGCGGGGAAAGTCGCCCCCAAACTTGCAAGTTGCAGAGGTTTCACTCGGTCGGGCGCGACCGATCGGGCGAAGGTGACGCTGCGGAGTTTTACGCAGCGCCATCAAGCCAGTTCAGGGGATTCAGCCTCCCGTGCGGTAGCGATCCCGGGTGGATTGCAGGGCCTTCGTGGCCACCACGCCGCTACCACCCGCGATCAGGATCGCCACGATGTCGAGCGGCGTTCCCCCGGCCGTGAGCAACCAGGCGAACAGCGAAGCCGCGGTGGTGCCGCCCGCGACGGCCCACCGGCTGCGGACGTACTGCCCGACCGGAGCGCCGCTGGCGCCGCGCTTGCCCGCCGCGCTGTTCAGCAGCGCCAGATACCCCACATGGCCCAGCGCGGCCAGCACGCTCGCGAGCGCGACGATGACGGCGATGAGGTTCACGAGCCAGTCCATGACCCCAGTCTGCCTGTGCCCGGGCCGCCGGTGCCTCCGGGAAGTCCCCGAATTCGGCCAACCGTTACCGGCCGAGCCTGCCCCGGCCGAGGTTCAGCAGCGCCATGGCGAGCTGGCGGCCGTCCGGGCCCAGTTCGCGGTAGCGCGCGAGCACGTCCATCTCGCGGTTGTAGACGATGCGCGTGCCACCGGCGGCCATCCGCGCGGCGCCGATCGTCTTGGAGACCTCCACGCGGCGTTTCACCAACCGGAGGATCTCCTTGTCCAGCCAGTCGATCTCCTCGCGCAGCGCCGCGATGTCATCGCCCGCGGGGGTGTGCTCGGCGGGCTGGCCGTCGGCGTTCGTGGCTTGTGCGTTCATCGGGACCTCTTCCTCGAATCCCGGACCCGCCCGGCCCCAGGGACGGCGGCAGCCCCGGGTCCGAGGACTCCGGGGCTGGCGGTGATGGCGGTGGTGGCACTACGCGATCACGGGAGCCGGAGTCCGGATCCCGTAAAAAAATCGCTCTGCGTGGTGCCGCACGCCTTCAGTATGGCACAGCGCTACCGGACCGCTCCCGGAACGACCGCGCGCCCGCGTGGACCACGAGGCTCACGGTGAGCCAGAAGATCGGGAAGGCGGGCCAGAAGAAGCCGGCGCCGAGCACCGCCCAGCGGACGATCGCCAGCACCGAGAGCGCGACCACGACGGCGAGGTGGAAGCGCAGCGCCGGGTGCCGCCGCAGCGCGTCCCGGGTGAGCGGGAACCCCGCCCGCGGCGGCGCGGGCCGCGGCAGATCGGTGGTGAGCGCGGCGAGTTCGTCGGTGAACCGCGCGGCGTAGACGCGGGAGAGGCGCTCTTCGACCTCTTCGAGGGTGAGCCGGCCTTCGGAACCGGCGGACTGGACGGTCTTCGCGACGCGTTCACGATCGGCGTCGGCGGCCCGGAGCCGGGCGGGGTTGGGTTCGTTCATGTCCACCGATGCTCCGCGCGGGAAGGCTTCGGCGCGTCGGGCAGCAGGCGACACTCCCCGCTACGCCCGGCGCGGTACCCGAGGCGGCCCGCGATGCCACGAACGACTAGTTCATCGCGCCCGACGACAGGGCCCCGGCAAAGTCACGCGGCCGGGCCACTCTGCCGCCGGTGACCCGCTCGCCCGACGTCTTGAATGACTCATTCAGGTCTTCGGAGGTCCTGAATGAGTCATTCAAGACGCTGGTGCAACGCTGCGGGCTGCACCGACGCGAC
The DNA here is from genome assembly GCF_014873755.1 of Amycolatopsis lexingtonensis. Classification (NCBI taxonomy): domain Bacteria; kingdom Bacillati; phylum Actinomycetota; class Actinomycetes; order Pseudonocardiales; family Pseudonocardiaceae; genus Amycolatopsis; species Amycolatopsis lexingtonensis. Next base: position 6,554,582 of record NZ_JADBEG010000001.1, on the reverse strand, counting down.
TTTGCCGGAGCCCTGGCGCCCGACGACATGAACGAGTCGTTCATGGCGTTCGCCGCCGGACCGCCCCGCTGCTGCCCGCCGGGTGAGGAGCCCTTCGCGCGCGGACGCGCGTCCGCCCGTCCGCGCGCGAGACCCGCCGCGTGGCACGCTCTGCCGCCCTCCTACCCGCCCGGGGTAGCGTGGACGGACGATGGACACCCTCTTCGATCTCCCCGCCGCGACCCCTGCGCGCAAGCCCGCCGCCGGCGGGCAGGCCGAGCTGCTCGACGACCTCAACCCCGCCCAGCGCGAAGCCGTCACCCACGCCGGTGGCCCGCTGCTGGTGGTGGCGGGCGCGGGATCGGGCAAGACCCGGGTGCTGACCCGCCGGATCGCCTACCTGCTCGGGCAACGCCGGGTGCACCCGGGCGAAATCATGGCGATCACGTTCACCAACAAGGCGGCCGCCGAAATGCGCGAGCGCGTCGCCGCGCTCGTCGGGCGCCGCGCGAACGCGATGTGGGTGTCGACGTTCCACTCGATGTGCGTGCGGATCCTGCGCCGTGAAGCCAAAACGCTCGACATGTCGTCGAGCTTCTCCATCTACGACTCCGACGACACCAAGCGGCTGATCACCCTGGTGGCGCGGGACCTCGACATCGACCCGAAGCGGTACGCCGCGCGCACGCTCGCGGTGCACATCTCGAACCTGAAGAACGAGCTCACCGACCCGGAGACGGCGGCGGCGAACGCGGGCAACGACCTCGAGCGCCGCGTCGCCGAGGTCTACGCCGAGTACCAGCGGCGGCTCAACCAGGCCAACGCCTTCGACTTCGACGACCTGATCATGCGCACGGTTTCGCTGCTGCAGGCGTTCCCGGACGTCGCCGAGTACTACCGGCGCCGGTTCCGCCACGTGCTGGTCGACGAGTACCAGGACACGAACCACGCGCAGTACACGCTGGTCCGCGAGCTGGCCGGGACCGCGCCGAACGAAGCGGGCGTCGAGCCGGCCGAGCTGGTCGTGGTCGGTGACGCGGACCAGTCGATCTACGCCTTCCGCGGCGCGACGATCCGCAACATCGAGGAGTTCGAGCGGGACTTCCCGAACGCGCACACCATCCTGCTGGAGCAGAACTACCGCTCCACGCAGACGATCCTGTCCGCGGCCAACGCCGTCATCGAGCGCAATCCGAATCGCCGGGCGAAGCGGCTGTGGACGGATTCGGGCGACGGCGAGAAGATCGTCGGCTACGTCTCGGACAACGACCACGACGAAGCCGCGTTCGTGGCCGGGGAAATCGACTCACTGGCGGAAAAGGGCGAGGCCGACTACTCCGACGTCGCCGTCTTCTACCGCACCAACAACCAGTCCCGCGTCTTCGAAGAGATCTTCATCCGGCTCGGCCTGCCGTACAAGGTCGTCGGCGGCGTGCGGTTCTACGAGCGGCGCGAAGTCCGCGACATGATCGCGTACCTGCGCGTGCTGGCGAACCCGGAGGACACGGTCAGCCTGCGGCGCGTGCTGAACGTGCCCAAGCGCGGCATCGGCGACCGCGCGGAAGCCGTCGTGGCGACGCACGCCGAGCGCGAGCGGATTTCGTTCGCGCAGGCGCTGCGGGACGCCGTCGACGGCAAGGTGCCGCTGCTGAACCCGCGCTCGGTCAAGGCGATCGGCGGGTTCGTCGGGCTGCTCGACGAACTGGGGCTGCTGGTCGAGCAGGGCGCGGAGGTGCACGACGTCCTCGAAGCCGTGCTGGAGAAGACCGGCTACCGCGTCGAACTCGAGGAGTCGGACGACCCGCAGGACCACACGCGCGTGGAGAACCTCGACGAGCTCGTGACGGTCGCGCGCGAGTTCACCGAGATCACCGCCGAGGTCGCCGCGGACGAGAACGCCGAGCTGGTCGTGGAGGCCGGGGTGCCGGCACCGGGTTCGCTGCCCGCGTTCCTGGAGCGCGTTTCCCTGGTGGCGGACGCCGATTCGGTGCCTTCGCCGGACGGTGGCGAGGAAGGCGACGGCGGCGCGGGCGTGGTCACGCTGATGACCGTGCACACCGCGAAGGGCCTGGAGTACCCGGTGGTCTTCTGCACCGGTTGGGAGGACGGCGTTTTCCCGCACATGCGGGCGCTGGGCGACCCGACGGAGCTGGCCGAGGAACGGCGGCTGGCGTACGTCGCGATCACGCGGGCGAGGAAGCGGTTGTACGTCTCGCGCGCGATCACGCGCTCGGCGTGGGGCCAGCCGTCGATGAACCCGGCTTCGCGGTTCCTCGACGAGTTGCCGCCGGACCTCGTCGACTGGCGGCGCCTGGAGCCCTCCAGCCCGGGCTTCGGCTTCGGCGGCGGCTCGCGGGGCACCCCGCGCGCGGCGACCACGTGGGGTGGCAGGCGGACTTCTTCGCCGTCGTCTTCGTCGGGCACGCCGTCGTTCGGCAAGGGCTGGAAGGACACGGTGGCGCTGAAACTGGACGTCGGCGACCGGGTCAGCCACGACAAGTACGGCCTGGGCACGGTGATCTCCTGTGACGGCGTCGGTCCCCGCGCGACGGCGACGATCGACTTCGGCGCGGCGGGCAAGGTCCGCCTGATGCTGATCGGCAGCGTCCCGATGGTGAAGCTCTAGCCCCAGCGCAACCCGGACGAGTGAATCCGGCGGCGATCCCCGCGATCGCCGCCGGAATCGTCGTACCCACCCGGTACAACTGACCCCGTGATCGAACAAAGGTTCGACGGAGGGGGTAGTGTGGTGTGGACGCGGTGCTGTTTCACCTGCTGGCCGAAGGGGTACAAAACCACCTGCGGGGAGTCCTGCGGTCGACGGTTTCCGATCGGGGTCGGGAGCCTTCGGGGGCCTCAGGAACCGCCCCGCGTGCGGGAGCGGAGGCGTGCCGGCTGGCCGCCGCCTGGCGAGCGCTGCTCAGGCAGCACGAGCTGGGCGCGCACGGGCACTGCGTCACCTGCGGCCGGGGACGCCGCTGGACGACCAGGGCCCGGAGTGCCGCGCGTGTCCGCTCCGCGGGGGGCGCAAGGGGAGTCGCGCCCTGGGGCTGGCTGCCCGTGCGGCGGCCAGCGGAGCTGTGCACGGTGTGGCAGGTCGCGGTGGCGTACTTCATCCGGCGTCTGCCGGGCGGGCACCGCTAGTGCGTTGCGGGCGCTGAGGCGCCTCTGGAGGGTTTTTCTCGGCCTCGGCGGGGTTCCGGGCATCCCGGTGGATTCCGGTGCCGCTGCGGCTGTTTCCGCGTCCGATGAGGTCCGGACCACTGCGCGGCTCAGTCCGTCGCCGACGGAACCTGGCTCTGCGACAGGGTTTTCCGTGCGCCCGGCGGTCGTGCCGCCGGGCGGGGGTGGAGCGGGTGGATCAGGCGGTTCAGGTGACTCAGATGACGATGCCGCGCGCGGCCAGCCAGGGCCGGGGGTCGATCTTCTTCGTGCCGTTCTGCCACACCTCGAAGTGCAGGTGCGGGCCGGTGCTCTGGCCGCGGTTGCCGATCTCGGCGATCTGCTGGCCGCACTTGACCTTCTGCCCCTCCTTGACGGAGAAGCTGTTCATGTGGCCGTAGACCTGGATCGTGCCGTCGTCGAGCTGGACGCGGACCCAGAGGCCGAAACCGCTGGCCGGGCCGGCTTCGATCACGGTGCCGTCGGAGGCGGCGTAGATCGGGGTGCCGATGGCGTTGGCAATGTCGATGCCGAGGTGGCTCGTGCCCCACCGGGCACCGAAGCCCGAGGTGAACGTCCCGTGGGCCGGGAGACAGGTCTTGGGGCGAGCGGCTTCTTCGGCGGCCTTCTTGGCGGCGTCGGCTTCGCGCTGCTCACGGGCCTGCGTGATGGAGGCGGAGTCCGCGATCTTCGCGGCCTCGGCGGAAGCGTCGACGGCGTGGCCGGTCGGCAGGAGCTCCGGGGCGCCCCCGCTGCCCGCACCTCCCGCGGTCAGGGAAGCGCTGGCGTCCTGGCTGTTGGCCAGGGGCGTCACGGCCGCGTCGGAGTCGGTGACGGTCTTGAGGGTCTGTCCTGCCGCTGCGGCAGCGAACGCTCCGGCTGCAACGGCGGCGACCACGACACGGCCACGAAGGGCCGAGGAGGGCGGGGCGATGCGGTGCGCACCCCGGACACGAACGACCGCACCTTCCAGTGCGTCCTTCAATGCCGGGGAAGGAGCTTGGCCGCCGGGGGAGCGGTGTGAAGCCAAGACAGGGCCTTCCATCGTCGGGGAGCCGGGTCGAGGACTGCGGGCGGGGGAACCCGGTGAGCCAACCTCGGGGGTGGTTTGCTCGGTGTCCTACTTCGTGACCTGACTGTAATGGGGACCCCGGGACAGTAACGAAGGGGTACCGCTGTCGGCAAGATCTGCCCCGCCGGTCGGCCGTTCGGGTGGCGACGAGGAGACGCTCACCTGTGGAAATTACCCAAAGTTAGAAGGGGTTTACTGCTTTGGTTGTGACTTGCCTTACAGCTCTTGCGGACGGTTTAAGGCAACCAGCGCCCGGGGCGGCCCCGGAGGGGCGGAATAAGGGTTTGCCTGGGGATGTTCAAGCATCTTCGACTCCCTCGAGTCGGTTGTGGACGCTTTCCGGGCTGGTTGAGTCCCCTCCCGCGGCGCTCCGAACTCGACCGTTCATCGACGCAGGAGAACCGCTCGCCGACTGACCGGGCAAGATCGCGATTATCTGTCGGATTTGTCCCCTTGCGCGCCTGTTTCCGGTCACTACGGGGCCGCGAGGTCACGCCCATCGGTAACGCGAGAGGCATCCGCGCGGTATCTCGCGCCGGCCCCGCTCGCCACCTAGCGGCCCTGCACCGCTTGCCCACCGGTTCCTGCCCGCGGCGCCATCGGCTGGTCTCCGCGCCCACGCCGCTCGCTTCCGGGTGGCTCCGCGCCGCCTGGCCTCGCGATTCCTGCCCGCGGTCCCGCCGACCGGTCCCACCTCACCTTGTCGGCGACTGACCCGAGCCCGCCGCCGCGCCCAAGCTCTCCCGCCCTCTGCCTCCCCGGCGCCGATCGAGCCTGCCCGCTCACCGAATCCCTCCCGGCCCGTTCGCCGACTCGCACCCCGATGACACCTCCCACCCCGCCCAACCTTGCTAGCGTCGCCCGCAATGCCCCCACGCTCAGAACCCCCAGGCCGAAGCGCCCCCGGCTCCCCGTCTCGTCCCACCGGCGCGCGGACACCCCCGCAGACCTGGGCCGAAGACGACCGCCCCCAGACCCTTGCCCTCGGCCTCGCGGCCGCCGGTGCCCTCGCCCTCACCGCCGGCGCTATCGCGCACGTCTCCCCGGACGCCGGACCCGGGTTCGCCAGCTGGCCCTGGCTGGCCGTCCTCGCGCTGGCTCCCGTCGTCGCCGCGATCGTGGCCGGACGGAAGCGGCCCGCGCTGGCCGGCGGGATCGTCCTCGGGCTCGCCGCGCTCGCTCCCGGGCGGCTGGTGCTCGACCTCCAGTTCGCCGTCAACGGCCCGCTCGCCGTCCGTCCCGAGCTCTACCTCGCCGACCGGTTCGTCGGCGGGTCGGCCGTCGGGGCCGGGTTCTGGCTGCTGGTCGCCGGGCACCTGCTCACCGGGGCCGCCGGGGTCGCGGCCTGGCGGGCGAGCCGGACCGGGGACGAGCCCGAACGGCGGCGGTGGCGGCTGCTCGTGCCGTTGCTCGCCGTCGCCGCTTCCGTCGGCCTGCTGACCATGCCCGTCTTCTCCACCAACGGCTTCCTCCTCGCGCGCGCGTCCTTCGAAGGACCCTGGCCCGCCCTCGGCGGGTACCTCCTGCTCGCCGCCGCGCTGCCGCTGGCCGGTGCGCTCGCGCTCGCCGCGCCCGCCGAACGGACCGCGCGCGGGACGCTGCTCGGGCTGGCCGCCGGCGCATTTGGCGTCGCGCTGCCGCCCGTGCTGGCCGGGCTCTACCGGAGCGACCTGGAAGTCACCTGGGGACCCGCCCTCGCGCTCCTCGCGACGGCCGTCATCGCCGCGCTCGCCTTCACCCGGCTCGCCGAACGACCCGCGCACGACGAAGCCGACCTGAAGATCCCCGGTCTCTTCTGGTGGCGGCTCGTCACCGGCCTGCTCGGCCTCGCCACGGCGGTCGCCGCGGTGATCGGGAGCTTCGCGCCGCAGGTCGCGGTCACCGCGCTGAACCCCGGGGCCACCGCGCCGGTCAGCGCCGCCGCCGAGAGCCCGGCTCGGTGGTACCTGCTCGTCGCCGCCGTCGTGCTGGCGGTTGCCGCGCTCGGCGTGCTCGTCCCCAAGACCGCTCCGGGCGCGCGGCCGCTGCTCGGGCTGCTCTGGGCCGGCATCGTCCTCGCCGGCACCGCCGTCCTGAACACCGCGCTGACCGCCACCCAGGCCGGCAACCTCGGCGGGTTCGGGGGCGCCGCCGCCCCCGCCTTCGCCTACGACCTCGGGGCCGGTGCCGCCTGGACGTTCGCCGCGCTCGTGCTCGCGGCCGTGACCGCGCTCGCCGCCGCCGGGACCGGGGTCGTCGAACGCGAGGACGCCGGGAACGCCGCCGAGCCGGACAAGAACGTGCTGACACCGGTCGTCGCCGGGGCCGTGCTGGCCGTCGCCGGCTTCGGGCTGCCCGTCTTCACCGTGCCCGGCTACGTCGCACCCGGGCTGTGGTCGGACTTCGACACCCCGTCGTGGGGGCTGCTGACCGCCGCCGTGGCCGTCGTCGGCGCGGGCGCGCTCGCGCTGCGGTCCCGGCCGAGGCCCGCGGCGGCGCTGCTCGCCGGTGCCGCCGTGCTCGCCGGCCTGCACGCCGCGGAGCTGCCGCTCGTCGGCGGGACGCTCGGCGGCGCGAGCCCGGCGACCGGGTTCTGGCTCGCCCTCGCCGCCGCGGCCGCACTGCTGATCGCGGCCGGGCTGGCCGCCGCGGGCGGACGTCGGGGCGAGCGCCGTGACGCGTGAGCGCCGCCGGGTGCTGCTCGTCGAGTTCGCCCGGCCCGATCCGGCCGCCGTCGCGCTGGGCCGCTTCCTGCGCGACGAAGGCGTCGAGGTCGTCCACGCCGGACCCCTGGACACCGAAGAACAGATCCTGCGCACCGCCGAGCAGGAAGACCCGGACGCGGTGGGCGTTCTCGGCGCCGCGCCGACCGAAGCGCTCGCGGCCGCGCTGTCGGATTTTCCCGTCTTCACCACCGCGGAAGAGGCGGCCCGGTGGGCGGTCTCACACCGCGAGAACACCGTCTGACCGCGGACGGTGACCGACTTCACCAGGTGCGGAGTCCCCGCCGTTCACGCAGGTCGCTAACCTCGACTGGTCCGACAGCGCGGTCCGGTTACGCGGACCACCACAGTGGCGTGTCGTCAGGAGACTGGAGTAGTGGACCTCTACGAGTACCAGGCGAGGGATCTCTTCGCCGCCCACGGAGTACCGGTTCTGCCGGGCTCGGTGGCTAGCACCCCCGAAGAAGCCAAGACCGCCGCGGAGCAGATCGGCAACCAGGTCGTCGTCAAGGCGCAGGTGAAGGTCGGCGGCCGCGGAAAGGCGGGCGGCGTCAAGCTGGCCCAGACGCCCGACGAGGCGAAGGAGAAGGCGGAAGCCATCCTCGGCCTCGACATCAAGGGCCACATCACGCGTCGCGTGCTCGTGGCCGAAGCTTCGGACATCGCGTCCGAGTACTACTTCTCCTTCCTGCTGGACCGCGCGAACCGCACGTTCCTGGCGATGGCGTCCTCCGAGGGCGGCATGGAGATCGAGCAGCTCGCGGTCGAGCGCCCCGACGCGCTCGCGAAGATCCCGGTCGACGCGATCGCCGGGGTCGACAAGGCGAAGGCGCTCGAGATCCTGAAGGCCGGCAACTTCCCGGCCGAGATCATCGACGAGGCCGCCGACGTCGTCGTCAAGCTCTGGGAGACCTTCGTCTCCGAGGACGCCACCCTGGTCGAGGTCAACCCGCTGGTCCGCGACCCGCAGGACAAGATCATCGCCCTCGACGGCAAGGTCACCCTCGACGAGAACGCGGACTTCCGCCAGCCGGGCCACGAGGCCCTGGTGGACAAGGAAGCCGAGAACCCGCTCGAGGCGAAGGCCAAGGCCAAGAACCTCAACTACGTCAAGCTCGACGGCCAGGTCGGCATCATCGGCAACGGCGCGGGCCTCGTCATGTCCACTTTGGACGTCGTGGCGTACGCGGGCGAGAAGCACGGCGGCGTGAAGCCGGCGAACTTCCTCGACATCGGCGGCGGCGCGTCGGCCGAGGTCATGGCGGCCGGGCTGGACGTCATCCTCAACGACACCGACGTGAAGAGCGTCTTCGTCAACGTCTTCGGTGGCATCACCGCCTGCGACGCGGTGGCGAACGGCATCGTCGAGGCGCTGAAGATCCTGGGCGATGAGGCCAGCAAGCCGCTGGTCGTCCGCCTGGACGGCAACAACGTCGTCGAGGGTCGCCAGATCCTGGCCGACGCGAACCACCCGCTGGTCACCGTGGTGGACACAATGGACAACGCGGCCGACAAGGCTGCCGAGCTCGCCGCGGCAGGTGCGTGAGATGTCGATCTTCATCAACGAGAACAGCAAGGTCATCGTCCAGGGGCTCACCGGCTCCGAGGGCATGAAGCACGCGACCAAGATGCTGAAGTCCGGCACGAACATCGTGGGTGGCGTCAACGCCCGCAAGGCCGGCCAGACCGTCACCATCGAGGGCAAGGACTTCAAGGTCTTCGGCACCGTCGAAGAGGCGATCAAGGAGACCGGCGCCGACGTGTCGGTCATCTTCGTGCCGCCGAAGTTCGCCAAGGACGCGGTCCTCGAGGCGATCGACGCCGAGATCCCGCTCGCCGTGGTCATCACCGAGGGCATCCCGGTGCACGACTCCGCCTACTTCTGGGCGCACGCGGTCGCGAAGGGCAACACGACCCGGATCATCGGCCCGAACTGCCCCGGCGTGATCAGCCCCGGCAAGTCGAACGCCGGCATCATCCCGGCCGACATCTCCGGCCCGGGCCAGATCGGCCTCGTGTCGAAGTCCGGCACGCTGACCTACCAGATGATGTACGAGCTGCGGGACATCGGCTTCTCCACCGCGGTCGGCATCGGCGGTGACCCCATCATCGGCACCACGCACATCGACGCCCTCGAGGCGTTCGAGGCGGACCCCGAGACCAAGGTCATCGTGATGATCGGCGAGATCGGTGGCGACGCCGAAGAGCGCGCCGCGGCCTACATCAAGGAGAACGTGACGAAGCCGGTCGTCGGCTACGTCGCGGGCTTCACCGCGCCCGAGGGCAAGACCATGGGCCACGCCGGCGCCATCGTGTCGGGCTCCTCCGGCACGGCCGCCGCGAAGAAGGAGGCCCTCGAGGCCGCCGGCGTCAAGGTCGGCAAGACCCCGAGCGAGACCGCCGTCCTCGCGCGTGAGCTGTACAACAGCCTCGGCTGACGACAGCGCGTAACCGCAGGTAGGGCCGGGCACCCACAAGGTGCCCGGCCCTGCTCCGTTTGGGGACGAAACCTCCTGAGGTATTCACGCGTCTGGTGGGCTGAGGGCTTGAGAGTGCGCTAGCGTTCTGCGCACACAAGCCGCCTCGTCTTCCCCCGGGTGCCCGCGTGCCCCGGAGTGCCGGTCGAACCGACAGGAGTGCATCCGATGACCTTCCCCAGCGGCGGGCCTGGCTACCCCCAGCAGGGTGGCGGCCAGCAGCCCCCCGGACCGCCGCCCACCGGTGGCTTCCCCCAGCAGCAGCACGCGCCGCAGGCGCCTTCGAGCTCGGGCCCGGGGGGCCTGCCGCAGAACCTTCCGCTGCTGCTGGCCCTGGTCGTCGCGGTCTTCGGCCTCGTCCAGTACTTCCTGGGCTTCTCCGACAACGCCGACGTCGGCCTGGCCACCACGTTCCTGCTGGCCGCGGGCCTGCTCGCCGGGCTGCACGCGCTGCCGAAGGGCCCGAAGACGCTGCCGTTCGTGGCGCTGTTCAGCGTGCTCGGCGCGCTCGACGCCCTGGACTCGCTGGTCGCGCTGCCCACGACGCCGGGCATCGTCACCGTCATCCTGATCCTGGCGATCCTGCAGATGGCCGTCGCGGTCGGCGCGCTGCTCATCGAGCACGACGTGATCAAGCCGCCGTCGCCGAAGCCCGCCGCGCCGTCCTACGGCGGCCAGCAGCAGCAGCAGTACGGCCAGCCCGGCCAGCAGCAGCAATACGGCCAGCCGGGCCAGCAGTTCGGCCAGCCGGGGCACGGCCCGGGCCCGGTCGCCCAGACCGGGGAGCCGTCGGCGCCGTTCTCGCAGCCGGGCCAGTACGGCTCGCCGAACCCGCCGTCGACCACGCCGCCGCCGGGGCAGCAGGCCACGACGTACGCCCCGCAGCAGGGGTCGTTCTTCCAGCAGCCGCCGTCGGACAACCCGGGCACCCCGCCCGGTGGCTTCGGCAAGTCCAACTGACGTAGTCCCGGAACACCCGCTGTGACGCAGAGTGTCACAGCGGGTGTTTTGCACTTCGGGTGTTACTCGACCGGGTGGGTTAGCTTCCCCACGTCGGACGGCGGCGGCGTGGCTCACCCGGACGGACCAGCGCGGATGTCAGGGTGCGGATCATGGACCTGCTCACCGACGCCCGCGAGGAGCCGGTGAGCGACCTCGATCCCGACGTCGGACTCTCCCGGGCGGCGCGGGTGCGGGTGTTGCTCGCCGCCGCCCTCGGCCCGCTGGTCACCGGCTACGCCGCCGTCGCGACCGTGCTGACCCTGGTCGCGCTCACCGCCGACCGCACCGTCTTCTCCGGCACCGGCGTGCTGCTGGCCGCCGCTCCCGGCTGGCTCGCCGCGCACCAGGTCCGGCTCGGCCTCGGCGGCCACCCGCTCGGCGTGCTGCCGCTGCTGCCGACGCTCGGCGCGGCGATGCTCGCCGCGCGGACCGCGGCCGGCGCCGCCCAGCGCCTCCGCTGCCGCTCGGTCCGCGAAGCGCTCCCCGTGCTGCTCACCATCACCGGCGCGCACGCCGTGTTCGGGCTGGTCATCGCGCTCGGCATGCAAGGCTCGCCGGTGTCGGCGAACCCGATCGTCGCCTTCGCCGTCCCCGGGCTGCTCGCCGCGGCGGCCGCGAGCACCGGCCTCACCCGGTCGTGCGGGCTGCCGGACTTCGTCGCGGACCGCCTCGACCCCCTCGCCCTGCGCGGGCTCCGGGCCGGCGCGCTGGGGTTCGCGGTGCTCGTGGCCTGCGGTGCCGCCGTGTTCACCGTCGCGACCGCGGTGTCCTGGGCGACCGTGTCCGACATCTACGAGCCCGCCTTCGGCACCAGCTTCGGGCTCTTCCTGCTATCGGTGCTGTACCTGCCGAACGCCGTCGCCGCCGCGCTGTCGTTCGTCACCGGGCCCGGGTTCTCGATCGGCGAGCTGAACGTCGGGATGTTCGGCTACCGCGGTGGCGCCGTGCCCGGCGTCCCGCTGCTCGGCGGCCTGCCCGAGCACCACGCGGCCTGGTGGCCGGCCCTGCTGGTGCTGCCCGCGGCGACCGGCGCGCTGGTCGGCTGGTCGCTGCGCAAGGTCGACGCCGACCCGGCCCAGCGCATCCGCGCGGTCGCGGTGGCGGGCGCGCTCGTCGCGCTCGGCTGCGTCCTGCTCGGCACGCTGTCCGGCGGGCGGCTCGGCGACGGCCCGTTCGACCCGGTGAGCGTGCCGGTGGGGGTCGCGTCCGTCGTCGCGTTCTGCTGGATCGTGATCCCGGGGTCGTTCGTCGCGTTCTTCACGGGCGAGCACGAGCCGCCCGCGCCGCCGCCGGAGGCGCTCGAAGACAACGAAGCCTTCGAAGACGCCGACGAGGTCGACGTCGAAGAAGCGGCCGAAGCGGTCGAGGAACTCGAAGCGTCCGAAGAGGATGAAGCCGAGGAAGAACCCGGCGAGGACGCGGAGTTCGAAGCCGAGGCCGATGCCGAACTGGGCCTCGAGGACGAGCCCGCCGAGGACGAAGCTGTGACCGGAGGCACCGAGACCTGCGGCGACGTCGAGCCGGACGAGACCGACCGTTAGGGTTGACGCGACCTGGTGAAGCGCCGTGCGCCCGGCTGCGCACCGCCCGCGGCAAGGAGCCCGCTCTGTCTCAACGGTTGGAGCTGCCCACTCCGGTGAAGCTCGTCGTGCTCGCGTCGGGCTCCGGCACCCTCCTGCAGGCGGTGCTGGACGCCACCGGCCGGTCCGGCTTCCCGGCCAAGGTCGTCGCCGTCGGCGCCGACCGCACCGGCATCGAAGCCCTCACCCGCGCCGAGCGGCTCAGCGTCCCGTCGTTCGCCGTCCGCGTCGCCGACCACCCCGACCGGGCCGCCTGGGACAAGGCGCTGACCGAGGCCGTCGCGGCGTACCAGCCCGACCTCGTCGTCTCCGCCGGGTTCATGAAGATCCTCGGCGAGCAGTTCCTCGGCCGGTTCACCGTGGTCAACACGCACCCGGCGCTGCTCCCGTCGTTCCCCGGGATGCACGCGGTCCGCGACGCGCTGGAGGCCGGGGTCAAGGTCACCGGTTCGACCGTGCACTTCGCGGACGCCGGGGTCGACACCGGGCCGATCATCGCCCAGGAAGCCGTCGTCGTGGAGCACGACGACACCGAAGACGTCCTGCACGAACGGATCAAGGCCGTCGAACGCAGGCTGCTGGTGGAAACGATCGAGCGACTCGGCCGCGGTGGCTGCACCGTGGACGGACGAAAGGTGACATTTCGTGAGCACTGACCTGGGACGGCGTCCGGTCCGCCGGGCGCTGATCGGCGTCTCGGACAAGGCGGGCCTGCTGGACCTCGCGACCGGCCTGCACGCGGCCGGCGTCGAGATCGTCTCCACCGGCGGCACGGCGAAGGTCATCGCCGACGCGGGGGTCCCGGTCACGCCGGTCGAAGAGGTCACCGGCTTCCCGGAGTCGCTGGACGGGCGCGTCAAGACGCTGCACCCGCGCGTGCACGCCGGCCTGCTGGCCGACCAGGGCAACCCCGACCACGTCGAGCAGCTGCGCAAGCTCGACATCGCGGCGTTCGACCTGCTCGTGGTGAACCTGTACCCGTTCGCGCAGACCGTCGCGTCCGGCGCGAGCCCCGAAGACTGCGTCGAGAACATCGACATCGGCGGCCCGGCCATGGTCCGCGCGGCGGCGAAGAACCACGGCAGCGTCGCGGTCGTCGTCGACCCGGCCCGCTACGGCTGGGTGCTCGAGCGCGTCGCCGACGGCGGCTTCGACTTCGAGGACCGCAAGCGGCTCGCGGCTCAGGCGTACGCGCACACGGCGGCGTACGACACGGCCGTCGCCTCGTGGTTCGCCAGCTCGTACGCGCCCGCGGACGACGCCGGCTTCCCGGACTTCCTCGGCGCCACCTGGGAACGCGCCGACGTCCTGCGCTACGGCGAGAACCCGCACCAGAAGGCCGCGCTGTACAAGAGCGACCGCCCGGGCCTGGCGCACGCCGAGCAGTTGCACGGCAAGGCCATGTCCTACAACAACTACGTCGACACCGACGCCGCGCGCCGCGCCGCGTTCGACTTCGCCGAGCCCGCCGTCGCGATCATCAAGCACGCCAACCCGTGCGGCATCGCGGTCGGCGCGGACATCGCCGAGGCGCACCGCAAGGCGCACGCGTGCGACCCGGTTTCGGCCTACGGCGGCGTCATCGCGACGAACCGGCCGGTCACCCGCGAGGCGGCCGAGCAGATCGAGAAGGTCTTCACCGAGGTCGTGCTGGCCCCGGACTTCGACGCCGAAGCGCTGGAGATCCTGCAGCGCAAGAAGAACATCCGGCTGCTCAAGCTGCCCGCGGCCCCGGCGTCGGCCATCGAGTTCCGCCCGATCTCCGGCGGCGTGCTGCTGCAGACCGCCGACGCGATCGACGCGCCGGGTGACGACCCGGCGTCGTGGCAGCTCGCCACCGGCGCCCCGGCCGACGAGCAGACCCTGCGCGACCTCGAGTTCGCGTGGCGCTCGCTGCGCGCGGTCAAGTCGAACGCGATCCTGCTGGCCGCCGACGGCGCGACCGTCGGCGTCGGCATGGGCCAGGTCAACCGCGTCGACTCATCGCGGCTCGCGGTCGCGCGGGCGGGCGACCGGGCCAAGGGCTCGGTCGGCGCGTCGGACGCGTTCTTCCCGTTCCCGGACGGCCTGGAGGTGCTGGTCGAGGCGGGTGTCCGCGCGATCGTGCAGCCCGGTGGCTCGGTCCGCGACGCCGAGGTCATCGCGGCCGCGGAGAAGGCGGGCGTCACCATGTACCTGACGGGGACGCGCCACTTCGCGCATTGACCGCTTTCGGGGGCTCCGGGTGGCGGAGCCCCCGGCCCCGGGGCGAAGCCCCGGATGTCAGCGACCCCGCGCTTCGAGAGGGAGGGCTCGATGCAGCAACCGCCGCAGTACGGACAGGGTCAGCAGGGGTACCCGGGCCATCCGCAGCAGCCCGGGTACCCACCGCCGGGTTACCCGCAGCAGCCGGGTTACCCGCCGCAGCAGGGGTATCCGCCGCCCGGGTACGGCGCGCCGATGCCGCCGCCGAAGAAGAAGCGCACCGGGCTGGTCTTGGGGGTCATCGGCGGCGTCGTCGTGCTGCTCGGCGCGGGCATCCCGCTGGGCATCTTCGCGAGCGACTACTACGCGAGCACGGGCAAGGCGCCGAGTTCGGTGGCGCCGGCCGCGGAGTGCGCGATCCCGGCGCCGGTGCTGGAAAAGGCCGGGTTCCCGAGCTACGTCGGCGGCAACCCGGACAGCGGCGACACGTTGCCCGGCTTGAAGCAGATCGGCTGCGGCTTCAAGCCGGGCCCCGATGAGAACGTCCGCGACGCGACCCTGAACGTCCGCGTCGTCGAGTACTCCGGCGAAGACGCGGAGCGGCAGGCGAAGGACAACTTCCTGTCGCCGAAGCCGGAAGGTGCGCCGATCGCCGTGCCCGGCATCGGCGACAAGGCGGCGCTGGTCCGCCTGGTCACCAAGAGCGCGTTCAGCGGGGCCGAGCTGCACGTGCTCGCGGGCGCGAACCTGGTCACGGTCGAGGTTTCCGGCTGGGACAAGGGGTTCTTCTCGAACTCGCCGATGCCGCAGGAGGACTCCGACGCGACGGTGAAGGCGATCGGCGCCGAGGTCGTCAAGAAGCTGCCGCGCTAGGCGGGCGCGGGCAGCGCCTTGCAGAGCGCGGCCGGGAACTTCGGGTCGGCCGCCCGGATTTCCGCGCAGCCGGCGGACTTCGTCTGCGCGAACGACGTCCAGCCGCCGTCGCCCCAGCGGAAAGCGGTGCGGGTCGGCGCTTCGGTCTGCCGGACCAGGAGGTCGACGACCAGCCAGGCCGGGTCGCAGGCGCGGGTGGTCCCGGCGCTCTCGGCGCCCGCGGCGGACACCGCGGCGCCGATCCACGCGGGGTCGCAGTGGTCGGCGGGCGGCGCGCAGGTGCCCTGGCGGTCGCAGTGGCCCCAGCCGGCGCCGAGCTTGTGCCAGGCGTTGCCGGTGTCGGCGTTGAGGATCACGGTCCGGTCGGCGACCGGCGCGGACGTGGTCAGCCGCAGCTCGGCGGGCACCTTGTCCTGGCAGCCGCCCGCCGCGGGCCGGGTCGAATAGACGACGTCGGCGCGGATGTCGGTCTTCGCCTCGACGAGCTGCTCGATCCGCGGCTCCCGGACGCAGCCGGGGTCCTTGCCGGGCAGCGCGACCTGCACGAACAGGGTGGTTTCGTCCGGCCCGGGGCGGATCCCGGTGACGTCGGCGCGGAAGGACCGCCACTCCGCGCCCATGGTCGTCGGTCCCGGGGCCGCGGCCGTGGCGCCGGGCACCCCGCCACCGGCGGTCAGCACGACGGCGAGCACCGCGCCCGCCGCGACGAGCGCGCCGACGATCCACAAGACCGGCCGTCTCCGCCGTTCGGTCATCGCCACCCCCCAAAGTCCACCGGGCAATCTAGCCGACGCCGTGGCGCGGGGTGGGCGGACCGGGTTATTGGCGGTCCTTCTCCAGGTAGACGGCGCCCGCGATGTGGCCGCCGGCTTCGGGTGCGTCGGTCAGCCGGTAGCCCGCCCGCTGGTACATCGTGATGTTGCGGGTGCTGCGGGCCCCGGTGAAGAGGGCGAACCGGCGGGCCTCGGTGGGCGCCTGCGCCTCGGCGTGCGCGAGGAGGCGGCGGCCGAGCCCCCGTCCGGCGAAGTCGGGGGCGACCATCAGCCTGCCGAGTTCCCAGCGGTCGGCTTCGAGCCGGGCGCGGACGGCGCCGATCAGGCGGTGGTCCTCCCGCAGGGTCCAAGCCGACCAGGTCTTGGTCCAGTCGCGCACGTCTTCGAGGGATTCGTGCAGCGCGGGGATGGCGAGGGTGTCGTTCAGGAGGGCTTCCTGGACCCAGCAGCAGCGTTGCAGGACCAGCAGTTCCGGTGCGTCTTCGGGCCGGGCGTCGGTGAGCTCCACGCGGGTCTGTCTAGTTGTTCCGCCGCGGCCCGGGCAACTGGTTTGTGGTGGTGAGGACGCCGCTTGTGGGTGACTTGACAGGGGTTCCGGTTCGCGGTTTCATGGTTCATGTCGAACACGTGTTCGACGTAGTGCCGCCGCCTTCCCCGCGGCGGACCAGTGCCGTCGGTCGCGTTTTGGGAGAGGCCCGACCGCCGGCCCAGTCCGTGGTGGGGAGGTGCGTGCGGTGACCGCTGTGGTGGAGCCGCCGGTGGCCCGGCTGGCGGCCCTGCCCGGGGTCAGCACGGCGAGCCGGGTGGCGGCGCAGGCCGAGCGTGCGCGGGCGACGGGAAGGGTGCTCCCGGTCGCCCCGGCACTGGCCGGGCTGCTGCCCGCCGCCGGGCTCCGGCGCGGGAGCACGGTGGCGGTCCACGGCTCGACATCGCTGCTGCTCGCCCTCCTCGCCCCGGCCACGGCGTCGGGTTCGTGGGCGGCGGTGGTCGGCATGCCGTCCCTGGGGCTGGCGGCAGCGGCCGAGCACGGAGCGAACCTGTCCCGGCTGGCCCTGGTTCCCCGCCCGGCCGCGGAGTTCCCGGCGGTGGTGGCGGCGCTGCTCGACGGCGTGGACGTGGTGGCGGTCCATTCGGAGACGGTGCTGCCCTCGGTGGCCCGGCGCCTATCGGCGCGTGCCCGCCATCGCGGAGCTGTGCTGCTGACGTCGGGGGCTTGGCCGGGAGCGGACGTCGAGCTGTCGTGCCGCCGTGAGGCGTGGACGGGCCCGGAGGAGGGCTACGGCCACCTGCGGCAACGTCGAGCGGCGATCCGCGTCCACGGGCGAGGGTCCGCCGCCCGTCCGGTATCTACGGAGCTGCTGTTGCCCGGCCCGGAGGGCGGGGTGGCCCCGGTGGTCAGCAGCGTGGAAGTCGGCGTAGAGGCGACGGCATGAGTGGTGCCTTGCGTCCGGTTCGGACGGTCTTGCCCGAGTGGCGCCTCGGTGCGCTGAAGCGATTCCCGGCGGCGGTCGCATGACCGTCCCAGCCCAGCGCGGCACCGCCGACACCCCCGCCCGGATGCTCGTCCTCTGGTGCCCGGACTGGCCCGCGGTCGCCGCCGCGGCCGTCGCGGGTACCCCCGTCACCGAACCCGCGGCCGTCTTCAGCGCGAACCGGGTCGTCGCCTGCAACGCCGTCGCGCGCCGGAGCCGGATCCGGCGGGGGATGCGGCGGCGGGAGGCGCAGTCGAACTGTCCCGAACTCGTCGTCTTCGCCGCGGACGACGGACGCGACGCGCGGCTCTTCGAGCCCGTCGCGCGGGCGGTCGAGGCGCTCGTCGTCGGCGTCGAAGTCGTGCGGCCGGGGCTCGTCGCGGTGCCCGTCGACGGCGCCGCTCCCTACTTCGGCGGCGAACACGCGCTCGTCGAGCGGCTCGTCGACGAGGTCTCGGCCGCGGCCGGCGTCGAATGCCAGGTCGGGATCGCCGAGGGGCTCTTCGCCGCGACGCTCGCCGCCCGCTGCGGGGAGTTCGTCGAGCCCGGGCGCGTCGCCGAGTTCCTCGCGCCGCTGCCGGTCACCGAGCTCGACCAGCCCGGCGCCGAACGCGCGGAGCTCGTCGACCTGCTGCGCCGCCTCGGCCTGAAGACGCTCGGCGCGTTCGCCGAACTGCCGGAGCGCGACGTCGCCAACCGGTTCGGCACGGCCGGCCTGCTCGCCCACCGCCTGGCGCGTGGCCGCTCCGAACGGCCGCCACTGCGCCGTCGCCCGCCGCCGGAGCTGACGCTGACCGAGGAGTTCGACCCGGTCGTCGAGCGGGTCGATGTCGCCGCGTTCCTCGCGAAGGGCCTCGCGACGCGGTTCTGCGCGGCCCTCGCCGGGCACGGCCTGGCCTGCACCCGCCTCGGCATCCACGCGGTCACCGAAGACGGCGAACACCTCGGCCGCGTGTGGCGCTGCGCCGAACCGCTGACCCCGGCGGGCGTCGCCGACCGCGTCCGCTGGCAGTTCGAGGGCTGGCTTCGCGCGCCACAGGGCCAGCGCCCGACGTCCGGCGTGGTGCGGCTGCGCCTCGAACCGGAGGAGACGGTCGAAGGCCGGTCGCTGCAGCTCGACCTCTGGCAGAACGGCGGCTCCGACGAGGAAGACGAGCGAGCGGCCCGCGCGTTCGTCCGCGTCCAGGGCCTCCTGGGGCCCGAGGGCGTGCTCACGCCCCTGCTCGACGGTGGCCGCGACCCCGCGGGCCGCGTCCGCCTGGTGCCGTGGGGCGACCCCCGCGAGCGCACGAACCCGCCGGACGCGACCTGGCCGGGCCGGCTGCCCGCCCCGTCCCCGGCGACGGTCCTGGACCGCCCGGTCCCCGCCCAGGTCTTCGACGCCGACGGCCGAGGCGTGGGCCTCACAACCCGCGACCGGCTCACGGCACCCCCGTGCGACCTGACGATCGCGGGCGGCACGCGCCGGAAGGTCGTGGGCTGGGCGGGCCCGTGGCCGCTGACGCCGGACCGCCGCCACCCGGGCCCCCGCCGCGCCCGGCTCCAGCTGGTGCTCGCCGGCGAGGGCGACGAGCCACCCGAGGCGGTGCTCGTGCACTGCGCGGGCACGGAAAATCCACTGTGGACGGTCGAGGGAGTGTACGACTGAGCATGGACGAGGACTACGCACGACGCCTGCGCGACTGGCTGCGAGCCGAGCCGGAAACCGCCGAGCCCCGCTGGCTCCGGGAGATCCCGGCCCCGGACGAAACGCGCGACCATCACCCGGCGGACCGCTGGCAGGTCCAGGGGCACCTGCCGCACACCGAAGCCGCGCCCGACGACGACGCTGGCTTGGCGGTGGTGATCCCGCTGCCCCGCCCGTCGCGGGAGAACGGCTGCCGCCTCAGCGGCCCCCGGACTCGTCCGATGAGCGAGGCGGAGGCCCGTAGTCGCCGGAACCACCCGTCCAACGCCGGTCGTCGGGAGGAAGCCGCCGAGCCGCCGATGAGCGAGGCGGAAGCCCGTAGCCGCTGGAACCACCCGTCCAACGCCGGTCGTAGGGCGGAGGACGCCAACTCGCCGATGGGCGAGGCAGAGGCCCGCAACCGCTGGAACCACGCGTCCAGCGTTGGTCGCGAGGAAGCCGCCGAGCCGCAAACGCCGCCGAGCCCGATGAGCGAAGCCGAAGCCCGCAGCCGCTGGAACCACCCCGCCAACTGGCACCGCCGGCGCCGCGCGGCCGAAAACCCGCAGCGGGATGAGCCTGGGAGCCGCTGATGGGCTGGAACAACCCACCCGTCCGCTGGAAGGACCTCGCCCGCACCCTCGCCGGCGACCTCCCGCCCGGCGACCACGGGGACAGTCCCGCCTGGGGCCGCCACCGCGAGGGCTACCGGCGTCCCCAAGACCTCCCGGCGCGCGGCACCGACGACGGCGGGGAAGCCGTCCGCGTGCCCTACGCCGAACTGCACTGCCACTCCAACTTCAGCTTCCTCGACGGCGCCAGCCACCCCGAAGAACTGGTCGAGGAAGCCGCGCGCCTCAAGCTGGACGCCATCGCCCTCACCGACCACGACGGGATGTACGGCGTCGTCCGCTTCGCCGAAGCCGCGCGCGAACTGGGCGTCAACACCGTCTTCGGCACCGAACTCAGCTTCGGCCTGCGGAACCCGCAGAACGGCGTCCCCGATCCCGAAGGCGAGCACCTCCTCCTGCTCGCCCGCGGCGACCAGGGCTACCGCGCCCTCTGCCGCGCCATCACCGCCGGGCAGATCCACTCCGACGCCGAGAAGGGCAAACCCATCTACGACCTCGGCGCGGTCGCCGAGGAGGTCGCCGGGCAGTGCGTCGTGCTGACCGGGTGCCGCAAGGGGGCGGTGCGCTCGGCGCTCGTCACGCACGGCCCGGCTGCCGCCGCCGAGCAGCTGCGGATCCTCGTCGACCGGTTCGGGCGCGACCACGTCTACGTCGAGCTCACCGACCACCGGCAGCCGCTCGACAGCACTCACAACGACGTCCTCAGCCGGCTCGCGGACGAGCTCGGCCTGCCGACCGTCGCCACCACCGCCGCGCACTACGCCCGTCCCGAACGGGCGCCGCTGGCCGACGCGCTCGCCGCCATCCGCGCGCGGCGTGGCATCGACGAGCTCGAAGGCTGGCTGCCCGCGGCCGGCACGGCGTTCCTGCGCAGCGGCGCCGAAATGGACGTCCTGTTCCGGCGCTACCCCGGCGCGGTGCGGCGCAGTGCGTTGCTGGGCATGGAATGCGCGTTCCCGCTCAAGCTGCTCGCCCCGAAGCTGCCGCCGTTCAACGTCCCCGGCGACCACACCGAAACGACGTACCTGCGCGAGCTCACCTGGAAAGGCGCGGAGGAACGCTTCGGCGGCAAACCCCACGAAGAAAAGGCGAAAGCCCAGATCAAGCACGAACTCGAGATCATCGAAGAGCTCGGCTTCCCCGGGTACTTCCTGATCGTCTGGGACATCGTGCGCTTCTGCCGCGAAAACGACATCCTCTGCCAGGGCCGCGGTTCGGCGGCGAACTCGGCCGTCTGCTACGCGCTCGGCATCACGAAGGTCGACTCCGTCGCCTACGAACTCCTCTTCGAGCGCTTCCTCGCCCCGGACCGCGACGGCTACCCCGACATCGACCTCGACATCGAGTCCGACCGCCGCGAGGAGGCCATCCAGTACGTCTTCGCCAAGCACGGCCGCCTCCGCACCGCCCAGGTCGCGAACGTGATCACCTACCGCGCCCGGTCCGCGGTCCGCGACGCGGCGCGGGCGCTGGGCTACTCACCGGGCCAGCAGGACGCCTGGAGCAAGCAGATCGATCGCTGGGGTTCGCTGCGCAGCACCGAAAAGGACCACGACCACGACATCCCGGACGAGGTCGTGCAGCTGGCCTTCGCGCTCGAGGACTTCCCGCGCCACCTGGGCATCCACTCCGGCGGGATGGTGATGTGCCAGGAGCCGGTGAGCCAGGTCGTGCCGGTCGAGTGGGCCCGGATGGCCGACCGCAGCGTCATCCAGTGGGAGAAGGAGGACTGCGCCGCCGCCGGGCTGGTCAAGTTCGACCTGCTCGGCCTCGGCATGCTGTCCGCGCTGCACTACATGATCGACCTCGTCCGCGACTACAAGGGCGAGCTCGTCGACCTCGCCGAGCTGGACCTCGCCGACGAGAAGATCTACGAGATGCTCTGCAACGCCGATGCGATCGGTGTCTTCCAGGTCGAAAGCCGAGCCCAGCTGGCGACCTTGCCGCGCCTGCGGCCCAAGGAGTTCTACGACCTCGCCGTCGAAGTGGCGCTGATCCGGCCCGGCCCGATCCAGGGCGGCTCGGTGCACCCGTACATCCGCCGCAAGCAGGGGCGAGAGGAGTGGAGCTACGACCACCCGCTGCTGGAGAAGGCACTGCACAAGACCAAGGGCGTGCCGCTGTTCCAGGAGCAGATGATGCAGATCGCGCTCGACGTCGCGAACTTCACCGCGGCGGAGGCCGACCAGCTGCGGCACGCGATGGGCTCGAAGCGCTCGGACCGCAAGATGGACCGGCTGCGGCAGCGGTTCCTCGAAGGCGCCGCCGCGAACGGGGTCGACGACGAGCTGGCGCAGAAGATCTTCCTGAAGCTCAAGGCGTTCGCGAACTTCGGCTTCCCGGAGAGCCACGCGCTGAGCTTCGCGCACCTGGTGTTTTCCAGCGCCTACTTCAAGTACTACCACCCGGACGCGTTCCTGGCCGGCCTGCTGCGCGCGCAGCCGATGGGGTTCTACTCGCCGCAGTCGCTGGTCGCCGACGCGCGGCGCCACGGCGTCACCGTGCACGGCCCGGACATCAACCGCAGTCTGCCGCACGCGACGCTGGAACCGTTGCCGGAAAAGGGAAAGCTGCACGCGGTGCGGACCGGGCTGAGCACCGTGCGGAAGATCGGCGAAGACGTCGCGAAGCGGATTGTGGCCGAGCGCAAGGAAAACGGCGACTACCGCGACCTGGCCGACGTCGCCCGTCGCGTCCGGCTGACCACCCCGCAGATCGAGGCACTGGCCACGGCCGGCGCGTTCGCGGGCTTCGGCGTCGACCGCCGCCAGGCGCTGTGGACCGCGGGCGCGGTCGCCGGCGAACGGCCGGAGAAGCTGCCCGGGCTGGTCGGCGGGCGGGCACCGGTGCTGCCGGGCATGGACGGCCTCGACCTCGCGGCGGCCGACGTCTGGGCGACGGGCGTGTCCCCGGACAGCTACCCGACCGAGTTCATCCGCGACCACCTCGACGAGCTGGGCGTCGTCCCGGCGAGCGGCCTGGCGGCCCTCGACGACGGCGCCCGCGTCCTGATCGGCGGCGCGGTGACCCACCGCCAGCGCCCGGCGACCGCGGCCGGGGTCACCTTCCTCAACATCGAAGACGAAACGGGGATGGTGAACGTGATCTGCACGCTCGGCCTGTGGCAGCGCTACCACCGCGTGGCGCGCAGCAGCCCGGCGCTCCTGATCCGCGGCGTGGTGGAGAAGGCCGACGGCGTGGTGAGCGTCCTCGCCGACCGCGTCGAGCCACTGCAGATGCGGATCAAGGCGAAGTCCCGCGACTTCCGGTGAGTCAGGGCCGCCGGACGATGGTGATGATCTCCGGACCGGCCGGGCGGCGGTCCCAGTGGCCGTACTGCTCGTCGACCACCAGCCCGGCTTCCGCGATGAACTCGCCCAGCGACGGGACGTCGAGGAACCGCAACGTGCTTTCGCTGTACTGCGGCGCGTCCCAGGCCGGGCTCTCGTACGTCGTCGTGAAGCTGACGTACCCGTTCTCGAACGGCCCCGCCTCGTTCCACGACCGGACCGTGATCCCGTCGGCCGTGACCACTTCGGACACGTGGGCGGACGTCCACCGCTCCCAGCCGCGAGCCGCCGGGTCGCGGGTGTCGAACCCGAAGCGGCCACCGGGCTTCAGTGCGCGCCGGATCGCCGCGAAGGCCGTGCGCAGCTCGTCATCGGTCAACAGGACCTGGAACGCGTGGCCGGTCATCACGGCGAAGTCGAACTCGCTGTCCCAAGTAGCGGTCGACAAATCGCCCAGTACCCACTCGACGTCATCGCGGCGCCGGGCTTGCGCGAGCATGGCCTCGGCCGGGTCGAGGCCGACCAGGCGCCCCTGGTGCCCGGATTCGCGAGCCCAGTGCAGCAGCGACCCGGTGCCGCAGCCGACGTCCAGCACCGAGTTCGCCGCCATGATCATCGGCAGGTAGAACTCGAAGTCGCCGGAGATTTCGCGCGGGTTGAAAGCGTCGTAGAGCGCTGCGAGGCCGGGGTCGACGTAGTCGTGGTCGGGCACGCCGCCACCGTAGTGACCGACGCGGCGAAGATCACCCGGTTTTCGGGGCCAGCCCGAGCAGTTCCGGTCGCGCGGCCAGCTCCCGCCAGTGCGCCGCCGGGTCGCTGACCAGCCGTCGCCGGTCGAGGTCGAGCAGGCCCGACACCGACGACACCGAAGCCACCAAAGTGCCGTCCGGGACATGGAACTCCTGCGTCACCCGCGAAGTCTTCCCCGCGCCCCACTGGAACGAGCAGCTGACCGTCACCTCGCCGCCAGGGACGAGTTCGTGGTGGAACCGCATCGTCGTCTCCAGGTTGACCGGGCCGATCCGGCGCGCGGCCAGCTCCGCCAGGTCGATCCCCGCGGCCTGCACGCACGACCAGCGCGCGTGATCGGCGTACGCCAGGTAGGCCGGGCCGCGGACGTGGCCGTTGGCGTCGATGTCGTCACAGCGCACGGGAATGGTCACCTGGAAAGCCATGCCCCGGATCCTGGCCCGGCGACGCGGCGGTCGTCTGGAACTTTTCGGCCACCCGGACGAGCGCCGCGGGCGAAGAACCCGACAGACGGCGGCAGTCGCGGCCGAGGTGGGACTGGTCGGCGTACCCGAGGTCCGCCGCCACGCCCGCCAGCGACGTCCGCCGGGCCACCAAGGGTTCGAGCCGGCGCAGGAAGCGCTGGAACCGCCGGATCCGGTGCACCTGCTTCGGCCCGGCGCCGACCGCGTGCACGAGGTGCCGCCGCAGTGCGCGTTCGCTCACGCCCACCTCGTCGGCGACGTCGGCGGCCCGCGCCTCGGGACGCCCCAGCGCGTGGATCGCGGCCAGCACCCGGCGATCCGGCGTCACGCCCCGGCCGGCGACGAGCGCTTCGAGGATTCGCCGCCGCGCCACCGGATCGGCGGTGGCGGCGAGGGCGTCTTCGGCACGCCGGGCCTGCGCGCCCCAGAGGTCGCTCAGCCTGGTCGCGCCCGCGGGCAGCTCCGGCATCGGCGTGCCGAGGACCGCCGCGGCGGCACCGCAGCGCAGCCGGACGCCGACGCGGGTTTCGGCCGCCGGGAGCCACAACCGCAGCGGGACGCCGACGGTGCCGACGACCGTGAGCGCGGCGCCGTCCCAGACCAGGTCCGCGCAACCGTCCGGCAGGACGCGCAGCGGCCGCGCCCAGCCGGTGCGCCCGTGCCACCCGCAGGCCAGCACGTCGGCGAGCGCGGGCGGCGGGGCGACTTCGCGATAGACCGACCGCGCCCCGGCCACCGCCAGCGGCCGCAGGGGAACTCCCATGGACCCCAGTATGCAGCGGCCGGGAACTGTCCTATTTCGGCACTAGCGTGCCCGGCACCCGACCGAGGAGGAAAACCATGGCCAGCCCCGTTCCCGCCGGCTACACGACCGTCACCCCGTGGATCATCGGCCGCGACACCGCCGCGCTGCTCGACTTCCTGAAGCGGGCCTTCGACGCAGAGGAACTCGGCCGGGTCGTCGGCGACGACGGGAAGATCGGGCACGCCGAGGTCCGCATCGGCGACGCTGTCGTGATGGCGTTCGACGCACCCGCCGGCTGGGCCGAGACCCCGGCTTTCCTTCGGCTCTACGTGCCCGACAGCGAAGAAACCCAGCGCCGCGCCATCGCCGCGGGCGCCACCGAGGTGACGCGCCAGACGGTGCTGTTCTTCGGCGACCGCGTCGGCCGCGTCCGCGATCCGTTCGGCAACCTGTGGTGGATCCAGACCCGGCTCGAGGACCTCGACGAAGCCGAGATGGCGCGTCGCGCGCGGCTGCCGGAGCACATCGAGGCGATGGCGTACGTCCAGGGTGCGCAGCCCTGACGGCGGGCGCGTGTGAAACCCTGGGCCCGTGCTGGAGACCGGGGAGGACTACCGCGAAGCGGTGTTGTCGGGGCAGTGGTGGGAAAAGCGTCGGTTCACCGGCTGCGACTTCACCGGGGCCGACCTCAGCGGGCTGCGGACCCGCGGCTGCACCTTCGACGACTGCGTGTTCGACCGGGCCGACCTGTCGCGCTCGCGCCACGACGCGTCGGCGTTCCGCTCGTGCACCTTCGAGCGGACGGTGCTCGCCGAAAGCCGCTGGACGTCGTGCTCGCTGTTGGGCACCTCGTTCACCGACTGCGGGTTCGGCGGGATCGCGCTGACCGAATGCGACCTTTCGCTGGCGTCGCTCGCGAAGGCGCGGCTGCGCAAGCTGGGCCTGTCCGGGCTGCGGCTGCGCGAGGCCAACCTGACCGATGCCGACCTCTCCGGCGCCGACCTCCGCGACAGCGACCTGACCGGAGCCCGGCTACATGGCGCGAAGTTCGACGGCGCCGACCTGCGCGGCGCGCGCCTCGACGCGAACGCGCTCGTCCAGGCCGACCTGCGGGGTGCCGAAGTGGACGTCGAGACGGCGTTGGCCTTCGCCGCCGCCCACGGGCTCGTCATCCGCTGAACACGCGGAAACCGGCGGCCGGAGCCGCCGGTTTCCGGGGTGAACGTCAGTCGACGGGCGGTTCGCCCGGGTCGAGTTCGATCAGGTCGCCCTCGGCGAGGAGCTCCTCGATCGACGCCGGCAGCAGGTACGCCGACCCGCCGCCGGGCTGGTTGAACCACGGGATCGCGACGCCGGCGAGCGTCTCCAGCGGCCGCTGCACGCGGTAGACGTGGTACGGCCGGTTGACCCACTCCGGCACCAGCGACCGCTCGGCGAACGGCGTGCCCGCCGCGTACGTCAGGTTGCCGGTCGGGCCGCCGAAGCGGTCCAGCTCGCTGCCCGCGGGCAGCTCGCGCAGTTCCTTGCCGCGGAACAGCGTCAGCGGCGGCTCGCCGGCCATCGGCCCGATCGGCCACTGCTGCTGGCCACCGCCACCCGCGCCGTTGACGGCCGGGCGAGCGGGTTCCGGACGCGGCGGCACCGGCGGCGCGGCCGGGGGCTGGACCGGCGGGACGCCCGGCGGCACCGGGGCCAGCACGGTCGGCGCCGACGGCGGTTCACGCCGCGGCGGCGCGGGCGGCGGCGCGACCTGCTGCTGCGCCACCGGCGGCGGCCCGGCCGGGACCGGCGCGGGCGGGACCGGCTGGCGCGGCGGGGCCGGCGGCTCGTCGTCTTCGAGGTCGCCGAACAGCTCCTCGGCGCTGGTGAACGCCGTCTGCTCCTGCGGCGGCACCGGCTCGGGCTTGCGGACCGGGTACGAGCCGGTCGCGACCTCGGGCGACAGCGTCGCGACGACCCGCTGCGGCGCCGGTTCCGGCTCGGGCTCGGGTTCCGGTTCGGGCTCCGGCGCGGGCGGCTCCTCGGCCGGCACGTGGCCCTCGGGGTTGAGCAGCAGCTTGCCGAGCATGAACGCGGCCGCGTCCTCGGCGTCGCCGAACACCGCGGGGTTGCTGAGCTTGCCGTCGTACCAGCCGACGCGCCAGCCGTCGTCGACCTGTTCGACGCTCCAGCCGTGCTCGGCGGGCTCGCCCAGCTTGTAGCCGCTTTCGGGCACGTCGAGCTCGTCGAGCTTGGCCTGCAGCCCGGCGAGCACCGGGTGGTCCGGGGTCTCCCGGCGCAGCGCCCGGCGACCGGACCGGGGGGCCGGCGCGGGCGGCTCCGCCTGGGCGGCGGGCTGCGGTGCCGGCGGCTCCGGCACCGGCAGGACGCCGGGGATCTCGGGCTGGGTGATCATGGTCGGCGGGCCCGGGTCGAACGCGGACTGCTCCTCCCGCCGCGGCGGCTGACCGGGCTGGAAGGAGTGCGCGGGCTCGTCCTCGTGCCGGCCCTGGCCCGGCGCGAAGGCGTGGGCCGGTTCCTCGTCGTGCCGCGGCTGGTCCTCGTCGTGGGGCTGGAACGCGGACTCCTGGAAGGCGTGCGCGGCTTCGTCGTCGTGGCCGGACCGGAACGGCGGCTCGTCCTCGTGCCGCGCCTGGCCCGGCGTGAAGGCGTGCGCGGCCTCGTCGTCATGGCGCGGCTCGAAGCCCGCGGGCTCGGCGTCGTGCCGCGGCGGCTGGAAGGCGGCGTGCGCCTCCTCGTCGTGCCGGGGCGCCGGGCCGGCGTCGAACGCGTGCCCGGCCTCGTCCTGGGCGGCCTCAGCGGGCCGGAACGCGGCGTGCTCGCCGTCCCGCGGCTCCTGCTCGTGCCCGATCGGCTGGTCGGGCACGTACTCCGCGGTCTCGTCGAGGTCGGGCACCCGGCCCGGCTCCGGCGACGAGCCGTTCGTCCCGGCGGCGTGCTCGGCCTGCTGGTCGTAGTCCTCTTCGCCGTACTGGTCGTCCTCGGCGAAGCGGTCGTCGAACTCCTGGTCGTCGTAGCCGTCTTCGGCGTACTGACCCTCTTCGGCGTACTCGTGCTCCTCGGCCGGGGCTTCCGGCTCCACCGGCGCGTGCGCCGCGGGCGGAGCCTCCACCGGCGCGGGCGGCTGCGGCGGGACGACCGGCGGCGCGACGGCGGCGGCGGGCGGCGGGCCCGCAGGAGCCTGCTGCTGCGGCGGCGGTCCTTGCGGCGGCGGCCCCTGGTGCGGCGGCGGTCCGGCCGGGCGCGGCGGGGGCGGCGGCTGGTTCCCCCGCGTGAGGTAACCCGCCGCGGCCTGCAGCGTCGGCTCGTCGACCGGCGGCAGCTTGAACCCGACCGCGCGGACGTGCTCCACGAGGTCCGGTTCGGGCGAAACGCCGTACTTGTGCAGGTAGAAGTTGACGGCGGCGGGCCAGATCCACTGGCCGTCGCTGTGGAAGGCGACCGGGACGGTCGCCTCCGGCGTCGCGGCCAGCCGGTCGATGTCGTACCCGCGCTCGGGCACCACCAGCGGCGCGCGCTCGAGGTACTCCAGCAGCCGGTCCTGCTCGTCGACCTCGAGGTCGGGCCGGTTGATGACGGGACGGCCGGCCGGGCCGACGGTGTCGAAGATCCGGGCGATCCGGAAGTGCGGCCCCGGCTGCTCCGGGCCGAGCCCGGACATCCGCCGGATCAGCCACTCGGGCACGTTGTCCTCGGTGCGCGGGAACATCCGCAGCTCGTCGGAGTAGGCCTGCGGCGGCGGCGCGAGGTTCCACACGGGTTCGTCGCGGTTGTACTCGAGGTTGTAGCTCGAGGGGTGGTCGAGCTGGTACCGCGCGTTGAACCAGGTGCCGCGGCCGTCGCGGTACATGCCACCGCGGAGCCTGCCGAAGAGCGTGGCGATGTCGTGGGTGGCGAGCCACTCGTGGACCGTCCCGTCTTCGGTGACGATCTCGCCGGTCAGCTCGTGGTACCTCCCGACGGCTCGGTACTCCGCGGTGACCTTGCGCCAGTCGCGCGGGGCGGCACGCAGCAGGGCAAGTCCGATCTGCTTGACCAGGGTGTCCTGCTCGGTCGCGTTCAGCTGCGTCGTCGGTTGTGCCACGGGGACATTTTGACTGTTCGCGCGCGCGTGTGCACCCCGCATGTGGGTTTTGCCGCTCGACGACCCGGTGGTACCCGGTCTGACCTCGCGTGATGCGAAGTGCGGTAGATCACAGCTTGATCGCGGCGAGCGTCGCGAATGGACCGTGTGGGGTAGTGGCCAGTCTACGGGCAGCGACCACCCGCGCCTGGAAGCGACGCGCGGGGGTCGCTTTGCCAGAATGGGCGGCGTGACGGCGAAGATTCTCGACGGCAAAGCCACCAAGAACGCCATTTTCGCGGAGCTCGCGCCCCGCGTCGCGGCTCTGGCCGAGAAAGGGGTGACGCCGGGCCTCGGCACCGTCCTGGTCGGCGACGACCCGGGGTCGCACTCGTACGTGCGGATGAAGCACGCCGACAGCGGCAAGATCGGGATCAACTCGATCCGCCGCGACCTGCCCGCGGACGTCACCCAGGAGAAGCTCGAAGCCGTCATCGACGAGCTGAACGCCGACCCGGCGTGCCACGGCTACATCGTCCAGCTGCCGCTGCCGAAGCACCTCGACGCGAACCGCGTGCTCGAGCGCATCGACCCGGAGAAGGACGCCGACGGCCTCGCGCCGGTCAGCCTCGGCCGGCTCGTGCTGGGCCAGCGCGGGGCGCTGCCGTGCACGCCGTACGGGATCATCGAGCTGCTCAAGCGCCACGGCGTCGAGCTGAACGGCGCCCAGGTCACCGTGGTCGGCCGCGGCATCACCGTCGGCCGCACGCTGGGCCTGTTGCTGACCCGCCGCAGCGAGAACGCCACTGTCACCCTTTGCCACACCGGCACCCGCGACCTCGCCGCCGAGGTCCGCCGCGCCGACATCGTGATCGCCGCGGCCGGGGTGCCCGGGATCATCACGGCGGACATGGTCGCGCCGGGTGCCGCGGTGCTCGACGTCGGCGTGTCCCACGTGGACGGCAAGCTCACCGGCGATGTTCACCCGGACGTGGCCGAGGTGGCCGGCTGGCTCTCGCCGAACCCCGGCGGCGTCGGCCCGATGACCCGGGCGATGCTCGTCAGCAACGTCGTCGAAGCGGCGGAGCGCTCGCTCCTGGGCCGATGACGATGACTGAAGACCGGCGGGACGTCGGGGACCGCCGGGGCGGGAAAGCCCGTTTCACGCAGCTGCCGTTCGCGCTGGTGCTGCTGGTGGCCGCCGTCGCCACGCTGCGGATCGTCCAGTACCACTGGCGGGAGGGCGCGGCGCTGATCGGCGTCGCGCTCCTCCTCGCCGGGGTCATGCGTGCGGTGCTCCCGGCCGCGAGGGCGGGCCTGCTCGCGATCCGCGGCCGCGTCGTGGACGTCGTGACCTACACCGGCCTGGCGGCCGCGGTGCTGTACGTGGCCTTGACGATCATCGGCGGCCCGTTCGCGTCTTCTTAGGACGCCATCACGAGTTCACGGCGTTCGGCCTTCGCCTCGCGGCGGTCCAAAGTGCCCGAGACGATCGCCAAGGACAGGCCGAAGACCGCCAGCAAAGCGCCGACCCAGTTCGGGGCGACCAGGCCGAGGCCGCCCGCGATCACCAGGCCACCCAGGTACGCACCGATCGAGTTGGCGATGTTGAACGCGGACTGGACGGCGGCCGACACCAGGGACGGTGTGCCGCCCGCCTTCTCCATGATCCGCGCCTGCATCATCGGGCCGATCATGAACCCGGCGACGCCGACGAAGAAGATCGTGATCGCGGCGCCGACCTTGCCCTGCGCGGTGATCGTGAAGATGCCCAGTACGCAGGCCAGCGACAGCAGCGCGGCGTACAGGCCCGGCATCAGCGCGCGGTCGGCCAGGCGGCCGCCGAGCAGGTTCCCGATCGTCATGCCGACGCCGGCCAGCGACAGCAGCAGCGTGACGTTCGACGGCGAGTAGCCGGCGACGTCGGTCAGCATCGGCGTGATGTAGGACAGGCACGCGAACACGCCGCCGAGGCCGAACGTGACGATCGCCAGCGCGAGGTGCACCTGCGGCCGCTTGAACGCGCCGAGCTCGCCGCGCAGCGACGCGTCGGCGGGCTTGCCCTGGTGCGGCACCAGCTTGGCGATCGCCGCGATGGCGGCCAGCCCGATCACGGCGACGACGCCGAAGGTGGCGCGCCAGCCGACCTGCTGGCCCAGCAGCGTGCCGAGCGGCACGCCGATGACGTTCGCCAGGGTCAGGCCGAGGAACATCATCGACACGGCCTTGGCGCGCTGCCCCGGCCCGACGAGGCTGGAGGCGACGACCGCGCCGGCGCCGAAGAACGCGCCGTGCGGCAGGCCGGCGAGGAACCGGAACGCGACGCCGAACTCCTGGTTGGGGGAGAGCGCGAAGAGGGCGTTGCCCAGCGTGAACAGGCCCATCATGGCCAGCAGCATGGTCTTGCGCGGCAACCGGACGGCGGCCGCGGTGAGCAGCGGGGCGCCGACGACGACGCCGAGGGCGTAACCGGAGATGAGGTAGCCGGCGGTCGGGATGTCGACGCCGAAGTCGGCGGCCGCCTGGGGCAGCACGCCCATCATGACGAACTCGGTGGTCCCGATGCCGAAAGCTCCGATGGCGAGCGCGAGCAGCGCGACGGGCACGGCACTCCTTCCAGGGTGAGAAATCGATTGCTTGGCCGATCTCTGGATCGGTTCAGTCAGGGGGCAAAAAGAAAGACAGCCGTTCGGCCCCAGCGCCGTGAGCTGCCTACGGACAGTCCAACAAGCGAAGGGGGCGGTTGTCATCCCGATATCGGGTGACGATCCACACCGTAACGCCGGTGATCAGCGCGGAGCGGCCAGAACCCCGTCGAGCAGGCCCGGGAACAGGGTGTTCAGGTCGTTGCGGCGCAACGCGTTGAACCGCGTGGTGCCTTCCTGGCGGCCGGCCACGACCCCGGCGTGGCGCAGGATGCTCAGGTGGTGGGTGAGTGTGGACTTGGTCACCGGCACGGTCAGCCCGCCGCACGCGATCTCGTGGTCCGCCGCCGCGAGCTGGCGGACGATGTCCAGTCGCACCGGGTCGGCGAGGGCGCGGAGCACGCCTTCGACGGTGATCTCGTCCAGCGCGGGGTGGACGATCGGCGGCAGCGCGGCGGTCTTGGCCATGCGCCCATTGTACGACGCCTGTCGAAATTGCGGCAGCCTCGTAGTACGGTGACTGTCGAACTACGACGTTCGTCGAACCAATCCCTGCTTCGCTTGGGGGCCTCCGCCATGTCCACACCCACGTCCTCGAGGATCTCGGTCCTCGCTTTCGGCGCGTTCGGCGTCGGGACCAGCGGCTACATCGTCGCCGGGCTGCTGCCCGCGCTGACCGGCGAGCTGCACGTCTCGGCCACGGCCGCCGCCCAGCTCGTGACGGCCTTCGCCATCGCGTACGCGATCGGGTCGCCGATCTTCGCCGCCGCCACCGGCACCTGGGAGCGCCGCACGCTGCTGGTCGCCGCCCTCGTCGTCACCGCCGCCGGCAACCTGTTCGCGGCGCTCGCGCCCGGCTACGGCTCCCTCCTGGTGGCCCGGGTGGTGACCGCGATCGGCGCGGCGGTGTTCACGCCGGCGGCGAGCGCGGTGGCGGCCGAGCTCAGCAGTCCCGAACGCCGCGGCCGCGCCGTCGCGCTGGTGTTCGGCGGCCTCACGGTCGCGCTCATCTTCGGCGTCCCGCTCGGCAGCCTGATCTCGCAGCACCTCGGCTACCGGACGGCGTTCGCGCTGGTCGCGGCGTTCTCCCTGGCGAGCGCGCTGGCCGTGCGGTTCGCGCTGCCCGCCGTCGCCGCGCCGCCGAAGGTGCGCCTCGCCGAGCGGTTCGCCGCGGGCCGGGACCCGCGTGTGCTCGTCATGCTGGCCGTGACGGTCCTCGGCTGCCTCGCCGCGTTCATGGTCTACACGTTCGTGTCCCCGCTGCTGGCCGCGACCGCGGGCGTCCACGGCACGGCCGTCACCGTGCTGCTCTTCTGCTACGGCGTCGGCGGCGCGGTCGGCAACTTCGCCGGCGGCCGGGTGACCGACCGCTGGGGTTCGCGGGCACCGCTGCTCGTCGTGACGGCCGCGATCACGGTCGTGATGGCGCTGCTGCCGCTCACGACGGTGACGCCGATCGCCGCGGGCGTCTCGCTGTTCGTCTGGGGGCTGGCGACTTGGTCGTTCAACCCGCCGGTGCAGCACCGCCTGATCGAGCTGTCCCCGGGCCACGCCGGCTTGGTGCTCTCGCTCAACGCGTCCGCGATCTACCTCGGCGTCGGCCTGTCCGGCATCGCCGGCGGCGCGGTACTGACCTCGGGCGGCCCGCTGCTGCTGCCCGAGGTCGCGGCCGCGCTGACCCTCGTCGCGCTGCTGCTCGTGGGCGCGGCGTGGGGGCGCGTCCGCGAGTCCCGGGAACCGGTCGCGGTCGGTTAGTCGGCGCGGGCCTGGACTTCGCAGTCGGGCCCGGGGTAGACGAGCGCCTCGTGCCCGTCGGCGAACCGGACCAGGTAGGGCGGCGCGCCGTCGGGCCCGCGGACTTCGAGGATCTCGCCGTGCTGCTCGGCCGACCCGACCGTCCGGCCGTGGACCTGGATTTCGTCTCCCACTCCTGCGTGCATGGGCTTCACCTCCGCATCCAGGGTAGGAGCGAAATCCAGTGCCCGGTCCCGGCGAACGGGTTAGGCTCTATGGCGTGATCAGCGAATTCGGAGGCGCCGCGCCTCGGCGCCGGTGAGCCCCTCGGTCCGGGTCCGCACGCCGGGCGAGCTGCGGAAGACCCGGCGGCGCAACGCCCATCCCTGCTGGGGCCACCTGGTGGCCGCCCCGCTCTGGCCGATGCACGGCGCGAACCTCGGCACGCTGCTGCGCACGTGCGACGCGGTCGGCGCGTGCCTGGCCGTCCCGCGGTTCCCGTGGGTGCCCGAAGCACTGCGACGCGGGAACACGTTGCGGCGCCCGGCATGCGTGCACTGGGTGCACGACCCGCCGGGCTGGCTCGAGCGCGAACGGGCGGCCGGCACGCGGGTGGTCGGCGTCGAGCTGGCCGAGGAAGCGGTGCGGCTGGCCGACCTGCCCGCGGCCCGCGGCCGCACGATCGCCGTGCTGGGCAACGAGGGCACCGGGATCCCGCCGGACGTCCTCGACCTGCTCGACAGCGTCGTCGAGATCCCGATGGTGGGCATGGGCGCCAGCCTCAACGTCGCCGTGGCGGGCAGCCTCGTGCTCTACAAACTGGCCGGACTGGTGTGACCTGATGAGTCTGAAGTGGACAGTCGCGGAGAACGCGTCGTGGTGCGCCCTGGTGTGCGGCGGCGGCCGGTTCGGCCCGCGCGCGTGGACGAGCCCGACCCGCACCCCGGAGTACTACCCGGACGCGGTGACCCTGACCCGAGACGCCACGGCCGCCGACGTCCTCCCGTTCGTCGACGGCTCCGCGGGCTGCTCGGTGAAGGACAGCTTCGAGACCCTGGACCTGCCGGGCTTTTCGGTGCTGTTCGAAGCGACGTGGCTCGCCTGCGGCCCGGGAGTTCCCGAACCGGGCTGGCAGCGGACCGCGTCACCTCTGGGGCCGTCGGTCGCGCTGCTGTCCCATGGCGAGCACGAGGTGGTGGCCCACCGCGGCGAGGGCGTGGTCGGCCTGTCCAACTTCTCGGGCTCGGCCGCGGCCTGGCCGGGCGCGGTCGCGGCGGTGGCGTCCGCCTTCCCCGGCGTCCCGGTGGTCGGCTACGAACACGGCGAGGCCTTGCGGATCGCGCTCGACCACGGCGCCCAGCCGCTGGGTCCGCTGCGCGTCTGGGTGCGTTAGCCCGTCTTGGCCGCGGCTTTGGCGGCCTTCTTGAACGCCCGGACCTCGGCGAGGGTCTCGGCACTCGTGACGTCGGCGATCGACCGGCGCGAGCCGCGGTCGCCGTACGCGCCGGCCGCTTCGCGCCAGCCCTTCGGGGTGACACCGCGCTGCTTGCCCAGCAGGGCGAGGAAGATCTTGGCCTTCTGCTCCCCGAACCCGGGCAGGGCCTTCAGCCGCTTGAGCACCTCGGGCCCGTCGGGCTTCGGCCGCCCGTCGAGCCAGATGCCCTCGGTGCGGCCGTCGTAGTTTTCGATGATGTGCTGCGCGAGCGCGTGGACGCGGCGGGCCATCGACCCGCCGTAGCGGTGGATGGCCGGCGGCACGACACACATCTCGACGAACGCCTCGACATCGGTGGCGGCGATCTTCTGCAGCGAGAACCCGTCCATCCGGTCGGCGATCTTGCGCGGGCCGGCGAAGGCGTGCTCCATCGGGTACTGCTGGTCCAGGAGCATCCCGACGAGCAGGGCGAACGGGTCTTCGTTG
Source organism: Amycolatopsis lexingtonensis (assembly GCF_014873755.1). NCBI lineage: Bacteria > Bacillati > Actinomycetota > Actinomycetes > Pseudonocardiales > Pseudonocardiaceae > Amycolatopsis > Amycolatopsis lexingtonensis. Next base: position 6,519,396 of record NZ_JADBEG010000001.1, on the reverse strand, counting down.
AGCAGCTTGTCGCCCGCCGGGTCGCCGGTGAGGTGCAGTTCGCGCAGCATGCCCGTCATCTTGACACAGGCTGCGGGCAGCTCACCGAGCCTTCGCGTACCGCGACGGCGTCGTCCCCAGGTACCGCTTGAAGTGCCGCGTCAGATGGGCCTGGTCGGCGAACCCCGCCGCCGCGGCGACCTCAGCCGCCGGCGCCCCATCGAGCAGCAGCCGACGGGCGCGGTCCACGCGCCGGCCGGTCAGGTACCGGTGCGGCGGCAGCCCGAACCGCGCCCCGAAGCAGCGGACGAGGTACGCGGGGTGCGCGCCGAGCGTCTCCCCGGCTTCCGCGAGTGTCAGCGCTTCGGGCAGCTTCGCGTCGAGGAGTTCCCGCAGATCCTCCGCCAGCCCGTGTTTCGGCTCCGGGGCGACCGGCCGCCCCAGGTGCGTCCGCAGCCGGTCGGCCACCAGCGCGAGCCTGCTCTCGGCCTCCAGGGCGTCGCCGACGTGAGCGAGGGACTCGTGCAGCTGGTGGATGCGAGTCCGCAGCAGGCCGTCGGCGACGCTCGGCCGGTCCACGGCGGCCCCGATCAGGTCGTCGCCGAGCACCGACGTGTCCAGGTACAGCACGCGCTTGCGGAAGCCGTGGCTGGTCGCGGCCCGGCCGTCGTGGGCGACGTTCGGCGGCAGCAGCGTCACGGCCGGGCCGAGCGCGCCGTGGTGGTGGCGGTCGAGGTCGTAGCGGATGACGCCGTCGTCGACGATCAGCAGCGTCCACGTGTCGTGCGTGTGGAGCGGGTAGGCGTGCGTCGTGAAGCGGGCGTGGAAGACCTCGGCGATCCCCGGGACCGCCGGCCGCCAGGCTTCGACGTGGGCCATGTCAAGAACGTACAAGACGCGCGGGTGGCCGGCGGGCGAGTCTTCGGGGCATGAGTTCCTTCGACACGAAGATCGCCGTCCTGCTCCGCGACGACCTGGCGTCCTGGCAGCGGCTGAACGTCACCGCGTTCCTGGTGAGCGGAATCGCCCACGTGACGCCGGAGCTGATGGGCGAGCCCTACGCGGACGCCGACGGCACGGAGTACCTGCCGATGTTCGGCCAGCCGGTGCTGGTGTTCTCGGGCACCGCGGCCGTCCTGACCACCGCGCACGCGCGGGCGCTGAGCCGCGGCCTGCGGTTCTCGATCTTCACCGACGAGCTGTTCCACACCGGCAACGACGTCGACAACCGGGCCGCGGTGCGCGCGGTGCCGGGGGAGAAGCTGGCGCTGGCCGGGCTCGCGGTGCACGGCCCGAAGAACGCGGTCGACAAGATCCTCAAGGGCGCTTCCCTGCACCGGTGAGTAGAAACCCCCTGTACGGCGCCCGGGCGCGCTGCCAGCATGATCGGCGTGCCGCGAAAAGCGGCCGGAAATGGGGAGAATCCGTGAAATCACTGCATCGCGCCGGCGTGGTCCTGACGGCGGCGGCCGGGCTGGGCCTGGCGCTCGTCCCGGTCGCTTCGGCGGACCCGCTGCGAACGGTGGACTACACCTCGGAAGCGGGCGCTTGGCCGATGGTCGGCAGCGCCCACTACACGTCGCCGGGCGCCGAGATCAACGTGTGGCAGCGCGACGGCAAGCTGACGATCGACGTCGATGCGAACTTCGACTACCTGCGCGTCGAGCTGAGCGCCCCGGCCGGCGAGACCCTCCACACGGGGACGTACACGGGCGCGCGCTACCGCAGCCCGGACGACCCCGCGCTGAGCACGCCGGGCTTCTCGGCGGTCACCGCCGGCTTCGGCTGCGGCGACGACTACGCGGACTTCACCATCGACCGCCTCGACGAGACCGGCGTGGACCTGACGTTCGTCCAGCGCTGCGGCAGCCCGGACGGCCCGGCGACCCGCGGCGAGGTCCACTTCACGGCCTGAGCCGCCCGACCGGTGGCAGCGCCCCGGTGGTCACCCAGGTGACCCAGTCCGCGGGCGCGAAAACGCAGTTGCCTGACCGCACGCGGCTCGCGTGGCGGCCGAGCAGCCGCACCGCGTGCCACAGCTCGTCGTCGGCGTCGTGGCGCTCGAACGCGACCGGGTCCGTCGCCCGGCAGAAGACACCGGTGAGCGAATTCGCCAGCCGGTCCCGGCGCTGGAGGAACCAGCCGCCGGGATCGGCGGGCGTGCCAGTCTCGCCGCCGTAGGTGCGCCACACGACGTCCGAGTCGAGCCGCGTCGCGAGGTCGAGCGCGTCGGCGGACTCGAACGTGCAGCGCCTCGGGTCCGGACGGGGCGGCACCGGCCGCGGCTCGACCCCCAGCGACTTCAGTTCGAAGGCGGCGGCCGTCACGCGGATCCGCAGCGGGGCGATGAACTCGACCGTCACGAGGCCGTCGTGTTCCCAGCTCCACGGTTCTTCCAGCGCGTGGTCCGCCGACGGCGGCTCGGCCGCGTCCAGCTCGGCCGGGTCGGCGCTCAGCTCGAAGACCTCGACGACCGAGATCTCTCCCGGTACGAGCCGGTACTCCACGTAGGCCTCGAGCCGCAGCGAAACCCGGCTCCCGTCCGCGACGGCCTCGGTCAGGTGGCCGTCGGCGAACCGTTCCAGCTTCACGGAGCCGTCGCGTGCACCAGGAACACGCTGCGCACCCGGTCGCCGCCCTCGACGGTGAACGTCCGCGCCGAAGCGTCCACGAACCCCGCCGAAAAAGCCAGCGCCGCCGCCCCGGCCTCGTCGGTCGGGAAGGACAGGTCCCGGGGCACGAAGTCCGCGAACGCGCCCGACGGCTTGAACCGCGCGCCCGAAACGACCGAAAACGCCAGCCGCCCACCCGGCCGGAGCACGCGCAGCCAGTCCGCGAACGCGACCGCGCCGAGGAAGTGCAGCGAGGACGCGCACAGCACGACGTCGGCCGAGCCGTCCGCCGCCGGCATCGGGACCGCGGGCGCGACCTGCCACGAGATCACCCCGGACGGGTCCAGCGAAGGCGCCTTCGCGGAAGCGCGCGCCAGCATCGCCGGCGACAAGTCGACCGCCAGCACGCGAGTGGGCTTCAGCCGCAACGCCGCGTACGCCGCGAAGCCGGTCCCGGTGGCGACGTCGAGCACGAGCCCCGGCTCGGCCGGCAGCGGCTCGACCAGCGCGTCGGCCACGGAAGCGTGGAAGGTGTCTTCGTCGTAGTGCTCGGCCGTGCTGTCGAAGAGGGCTGCCCTCGAGTCGTGGTCCACGGACCCCAACCTAGCCGGGCCCACCAGCGGTTTTCAGCGGACGACGGCCGGCGAACCCCAGGTCGGTGCGGTGGTACCAGCCCAGCTCGCGATCACCCTCGAGCCAGCACAGCAGCACGTCGGTGCCGTCGAGCTCGGCCGGGAAGTCGACCAGCAGCGGCGCGAACCCCTTGAGCTCGGCACCGGTGCGCTGCACCGTCGTCATGAGTTCGTCGAGGCGGGCCTGCGCGGCCTTCCACTCCGGCAGCCCGCCCAGCGCGGTGGCCGGGCCGCCCGGGCGCAGCGACGCCGCGAGCTCGGCCGCGTCGGCGCGGACGCGCACCAGTTCGTCGAGGACCGGCCGCAGCCGCGCCAGTTCGTCGCGTGCTTCCGCGACGGTGAACAGTCCCATCCGCCGATTTTGCCACCGGCGGGGTTCAGCTCTCGCGCCGCCGCCGCACCAGTGCGTTGGCCAGTCCGCTGCCGACCAGCAGGAAGCCCACGCCGAGCAGCCCGCCGATGAAGAGGAAGTCCATGACGCCGTAGGCGATGTCGCTCTTCGGCATCAGGTTGACCAGCCGGAACCCCCATTCGGGCACCGCCATGGCGGCGACGCCGGGCAGCACGCCGTAGATCAGCCCGCCCAGGATCGGGCCGACCGCGGACAGCGCGCCGAGCGCGGCGACGACCAGCAGCAGGATCGCCCCGCCGGCCAGCAGCGCGATGCCCAGCGCGTCGCGGTTGGTGCTGAGGGTGGCCTGGACCAGCTGCTGCTGGCGCAGCCCGCCCCAGCTCAGCAGTCCGAGGGCCACCGGCGTCAGCACGAGCCCGCCCAGCGCGCTGACGACGTGCGCGCCACCTCGGCGCGGCCGTTCGCCGAGAACGTCGGTGCTGTCTTCGTAGTCTTCGTAATCGTCTTCGTAGTCGGCGTACCGATGGGTCGACATGGCCGTCACCTCCCGCATGATGAGTTCACGGGTGGCATCGTGCCTTGGTTCACCCCGGAACGCGACGCTCGCTCGGCGAGCGGTCGGCTGAGCCGAGCGGTCGGCTCGGCCCCGTGAGCTGTGCCACAAGTGGCGGGTGGAGACTTGATACCGGCCACTACTGGAACCATCCAGCTCGGTCAAGCAGTACGCTTGTACCGCTACCGGCGAGACGTATCGAAGTAACGCGAAGATCCGCGGAAGGAGCACCGCTGCTCATGGCCAAGATCAAGGTCCAGGGCACCGTCGTCGAACTCGACGGCGATGAGATGACCCGCATCATCTGGCAGTTCATCAAGGACAAGCTGATCCACCCGTACCTGGACGTGAACCTGGACTACTACGACCTGGGTATCGAGGAGCGGGACCGCACCGACGACCAGGTCACGGTCGACTCCGCGAACGCGATCAAGAAGCACGGCGTGGGCGTCAAGTGCGCCACGATCACCCCCGACGAGGCGCGCGTCGAGGAGTTCGGCCTCAAGAAGATGTGGCTGTCCCCGAACGGGACGATCCGCAACATCCTCGGCGGCGTGATCTTCCGCGAGCCGATCGTCATCCAGAACATCCCGCGGCTGGTGCCGACGTGGACGAAGCCGATCATCATCGGCCGCCACGCCCACGGCGACCAGTACAAGGCGACCAACTTCAAGGTCCCCGGCCCGGGCAAGCTGACCATCAGCTACACCCCGGACGACGGCTCCGAGCCGATGGAGTTCCAGGTCGCGCAGTTCCCCGAGGGCGGCGGCGTCGCCATGGGGATGTACAACTTCAAGAAGTCGATCGAGGACTTCGCGCGCGCATCGCTGCAGTACGGCCTCGACCGCGGCCTGCCGGTCTACCTCTCCACCAAGAACACCATCCTCAAGGCCTACGACGGCCAGTTCAAGGACGTGTTCGAGGAGATCTTCCAGAACGAGTTCAAGGCCGACTTCGACGCCAAGGGCATCTCCTACGAGCACCGCCTGATCGACGACATGGTCGCCGCGGCGATGAAGTGGGAGGGCGGCTACGTCTGGGCGTGCAAGAACTACGACGGTGACGTCCAGTCCGACACGGTCGCGCAGGGCTTCGGCTCGCTCGGCCTGATGACGTCGGTGCTGCGCACGCCGGACGGCCGGACCGTCGAGGCCGAGGCCGCGCACGGCACGGTCACCCGGCACTACCGCCAGCACCAGCAGGGCAAGCCGACGTCGACCAACCCGATCGCGTCGATCTACGCCTGGACCCGCGGCCTCGAGCACCGCGGCAAGCTGGACGGCAACCAGGAGCTGATCGGCTTCGCGAACACGCTGGAGCAGGTCGTCGTCGAGACCGTCGAGAGCGGCCAGATGACGAAGGACCTCGCGCTGCTCATCAGCAAGGACCAGCCGTGGCAGACGACCGAGGAGTTCCTCGCGACGCTGGACGACAACCTGGCGAAGAAGATCGCCCAGGGCTGAGTTCTCCCCTCGAAGAGCCCCCTTCCCGATTCGTCGGGAAGGGGGCTTTCTTCGTGTACAGCGCGTCACGGTGAAACGCCTTGATTGGCGCCTCCGGGTGGTTGCTGCGTACGGCGCTGTCGGTCCGGGTAAAGGATTGCCTACCCTTGGCGGGGGACGGGGCTCGCTGGTTGGAGGAAGGCATGTCGAAGAAGACTCTGATCATCTTGGGCGCCATCGTCCTGGTCATCGTCGTGTACGCCATGAACACGGGCAAGCAGGCTTCGGGCGCTTCGGCCACCGGCTGCAAGGTGACCGTGACCGCGGACGTCCTGAACGCCCGCGAGACGGCGGATGGCAACGCCAAGATCGTCGGCAAGTACCTCCGCGACGCCCAGTTCGACGCCTTGCCGGGCGTGCAGAACGGGTTCCGGAAGGTGGCCGACGACAAGTGGGTGGCGGCCGCTTTCACCCAGCCTGTCGAGGGTTCCACCTGCTGATCCTTCAGACGCCGAGCAGATCGGCCGCGAGGGTGGCGACACCGAACGCCGCGGCCGAGAGGCCCAGTGTGCGAGCGCGCTTCGGATCGCTTTTCGCGGCGGCGCGCCAGTAGAGGCCGATGCCGATCGCCAGCATCAGCAGTTCGACGACGGCCGAGACGGCGGGCAGCCGCCAGAGCCCGAAGCCGAACGTGGGCAGGTCACCGGCGTTGCCGGGCAGGATCGGCAGGTCCGCTCGGTGCACGACGAGGTCGAGCAGCCAGTGCGAGAACACGACGCTGCCGAGGATCAGCCCGGCTTCGCGGCCGAGCTTGATGGCCGCGACCGCGCCGAAGAGCGCGGCGAGCACGAGCGCGCCGACGAGCGAGTGCGTGTAGTCGGCGTGGATGACGCCGCCGCCGTAGCCCGCGCCGTCGACCGTCTCGACGCCGCTCAGGTAGAGCGGCGCGAACACGACGTCGAGCCAGGCGGTGGCGAGCATGAGCGTCCAGACGGGGATCGACGGCCGGCCCGCCTTGACGGCGGCGGCCAGCCCGAAGTGACCGGCGATCATCCGCGGGCCTCCGTCCACGGGAAGCGGGCGTCGAGCACGCCCAGCCCGACGGTGAAGAGGAGCACGGCGAGGATGAAGCTCATTTCGTTTCCTGTTCTGCGTAGCTCGCCAGACCCTGGACGAGCATCTTCTTGAGCACTTCGAAGCTTTCGCCGACGTCTTCCGGGCGTCCGAAGCCGCCGGACGCTTCGAGCCCGGCGAACCCCTGGACGGCGGCGCGGATGCAGCGTGTTGCGTGCACGGCCTGGCCGTGGTCGAAGCCGAACGGCCGCAGCACGGCGAACACGACCTCGGCGACCGCGTGGGTCGCGTCGCTCAGCTCGGTGTCGGTTTCGTCCGGCGCGGTGACGAGCGCGTGGGTGCGGCGCGGGTATTGCCGCAGGTAGCCGCGGTAGGCATCGGCCAGCGCGGCCACGGCGTCCTCGCCTTCGCGGCCGGTCGCGGCGGTGCGGAGGGTTTCGGCCATTTCCTTGACGACGCGGAGGTCGATGAGCCGTCGCAGGTCGGCGAGGTTCTTGACGTGCTTGTACAGGGAAGGTGCGGCGACCCCGGCCCGTTCGGCGATCTTGGCGAGGGTGAGGGCTTCGGGACCGGCTTCGTCGACGACGGCGATGGCGAGGCTGACGACCGCGTCGGTGGTCAGGCCGGCTCTAGGGGACATCGTGACTACTCTGCATAGCCTTAAAGCTAATGCTCGTAGCTTGGAGCGTCAAGGCACCGTTTTTGTCGGTGGTGGCTGCTAGAACTGATCACGTCAAAAACCGCAGGTGACGGCCCATGGCTGTCGGAGAGGAGGCACCGCCCGGGGACGGGCGACAACTGAATGCGGCACGAGCCGGACGTGACGTCCGCGAGGTCTCCAGGGGGAGTCTCGCGGGCAGCGAAAGCCGGTGAGGTGCGGTGCGGATCGGCGGGCTTCGGTGGCGCGCGACGATCGAACCTGGGGAACGCCCTCGGACGGGGGTCCGAGCGCGAGGGGAGATCTTCGGCGGACTGGCTCGGCGTCAGAGCCTGATCGTGAGGTCCTCCTCCGCGATCAGCACCTCACCGCCGAACTCGGCCCGAGCCTCCTCGGCCGCGGCGGCACGATCGGTGCCCGGCCAGAAGTGCGTGAGCAGCAACCGCCGAGCGCTCGCTCTCGCCGCCCACTGGCCCGCTTCGGCGGCGGTCATCAGATAGCGAGGCTCCCCCTCCGCCGGTGGGGTGCGGAGGGTGGCGTCGCAGATGACCAGGTCCGCGTCGCGGCCGAGGTCGGCCAGCAGCGGCGAAGGTCCCGTGTCCCCGGTGTAGGCCACGGTGAGGCCGGGCGCGGTGAGGCGCACGCCGAAGTTCGGCTGGTGGTGCGGCAGCGGGTAGGGCGTGAGGCGGAACGGCCCGACGTCGGCCGGGGTGCCGAGGTCGTGCACGGCGAACAGCTCCGCCGGGTGCGGCCGCGGCTCCATCGCCTCGAGCCGGCGGAGGGTGCCGGGTGTGCAGTGCAGCGGCAAGCGCTCGCCAGGCGGGCCGGTGTAGTGCCAGGCACGGCCGAGCGCGCTGACGTCGGCGCAGTGGTCCGGGTGCTCGTGCGTCACGACGACGGCGTCCGGCAGCCGGCCCCGGCAGTGCGCGAACAGCCGTGACGCGGCGCCGTACCCGAGGTCGAGCACGACGCGGAACCCGTTGTGCGAGAGCAGGAATCCGGCGCACGCCCGGCCGGGTTCCGGCCACGCGCCGCAGCTGCCGAGCACGGTCAGGCTGCTCACGGCGTCACCCATGCGCGGCAGTCTGGCAGAGCGCGCGCGGCGGCGCGGCACGGTTTTCGCCGACCGGCCCCGATGGTCCGGACGCGTCCGCCCGGCCGGTAGCGTGCGAGGCGTGCTGACCGTCTCCACCGTGAACGTCAACGGCCTGCGTGCCGCCGCCAAGAAGGGCTTCGTCGAGTGGCTCGCCGCCACGAAGGCCGACGTCGTCTGCTGCCAGGAGGTGCGCGCCACCGCGGAGCAGCTCCCCGCGTCGGTCGTCGAGCCCGAAGGGTGGTTCACGGCGCACGCGCCGTCGGCCGTCAAGGGGCGCAACGGCGTCGCCGTGTACAGCCGCATCGAGCCCGAGGAGGTGCGCGTCGGCTTCGGGGAGCCCGAGTTCGAGGACAGCGGGCGCTACCTCGAGGTCCACCTGCCCGGTGTGGTCGTCGCGAGCCTCTACCTGCCCAGCGGGGACGTCGGCACCGAACGCCAGGACGAGAAGGAGCGCTTCATGGCCGCGTTCCTGCCCTACCTGGTCGAGCTGCGGGCGAAGGCCGCCGCGGCCGGGCGGGAGGTCGTGGTCGTCGGCGACTGGAACATCGCCTACGACACCGTCGACCTCAAGAACTGGCGCGGCAACCGCAAGAACTCCGGCTTCCTGCCGGAGGAACGCGAGTGGCTCGGCCGGGTCTACACCGAGGCGGGCTACACCGACGTCCAGCGCCGGCTCGACCCCGACGGCCCCGGCCCCTACACCTGGTGGTCCTACCGCGGCCAGGCCTTCGACAACGACTCCGGCTGGCGCATCGACTGCCAGCTCGCGACACCGGGTCTCGCCGAGAAGGTCGTCGAGGTCGTGGTCGAACGCGCGGCGGCGTACGACCAGCGCTGGTCCGACCACGCGCCGGTCACCGCCACCTACGACATCTAGGCCGCGCGGGCCGCGCGCCAGGCCGCGCTGTCCACGAAGTGGTTGTCGAACCGGTTCTGCGACGCCAGGATCTCCGTCGGCGACGCCTCGCCACGCCGGATCCGGTCGATCATCCGGAAGTACTCGAAGCGCTCGACGCCGGGCGTGAACACGATCAGCACGTCCGCGCCCGACCGCGCGGTCGCGCCGAACGCGTGAGTGGTGTGCGGCGGCACGAACAGCATGTCGCCGGTCCGCACCGTCACGACGTCGTCGCCGTTCAGCACGTCCAGCTCGCCGTCCAGCATGAAGAACATCTCGGCCGACGAGGTGTGGAAGTGCGGGGTTGCCCCGTCGTGCCCGCGGCCGAGGGACGCGCGGTTCGTGCTCAGGTGCCCGCCGGTCTGCGAGACGTCCGCGAGCAGGGTCATCGTGTCGGGGGTCGAGCCGAGCTGCTCGGCTTCGTCGTGGCGTACCAGCAATGTCGTCATGCCCAAGATGGTTCCATGCCTGATAGTTTGCTGTCAAACTATCAGGCAGCGAATAGTGCTGACGTCGAATAGAGTGGGCCGGGTGAGTGACGAAGACGCCGTCGACGCCGTCGTATCGGCCTGGCACCGTGAACGCCCCGACCTCGACCTGACCGCCATCGGCGTCGCCGGCCGGATGGGCCGCCTGGCGCTCGTGCTCGGCCCGGCCCAGGAGCGCGTGTTCGGCAAGTTCGGCCTGCAGCGCGGGGAGTTCGACGTCCTGGCGGCGCTGCGCCGGTCCGGGACGCCGTACACGCTGATCCCGTCCGAGCTGTCCGCGACGTTGATGATGTCCCGCGCCGGCATGACGAGCCGGCTCGACCGGCTGGAGAAGGCCGGCTTCGTCGAGCGCGCGCTCGACCCGAACGACCGCCGCAGCTTCCGCATCCGCTTGACGGACAAGGGTTTCGACGCCGTCGACGCGGCGATGACCGAGCACACCGCGAACGTCTCCGAGCTGCTGTCCGGACTGTCCGGAAAGGAGTTGGGCCTGCTGGACGACGTCCTGCGCAAGCTGCTGGGGCACCTCGATCCCCAGGCGTGAGCGCGAAAAGGGCCTCCCCGGCGGGCTGCCGGGAAGGCCCTTCTCGCCGCGCCCGGCTCAGCAGGACAGGTTGTCTCCGGCCGGGACCCCGAGGATCCCGGTGATCTGCGTGTACTTGTCGATCCGGCTCTGCACCTGGGCGGGGTTACCGCCGTTGCACTCGATGGAGCCGTTGATGCTGCGGATGGTCTCGCCGAACCCGCGCTGGTTGACCATCGCGTCGTGCGGCGTCATGGTGCCCGGCCCGGTCTGCGTGTTCCAGTACCAGAGCCCGGTCTTCCACGCGACGGCCGAGTCCTGCTCGACCTGGTACGGGTTGCCGAGCAGGTCGATGCCGAGGGCGTCGCCGGCGGCCTTGTAGTTGAAGTTCCAGCTGAGCTGGATGGGGCCGCGGCCGTAGTAGGCGGCCTGGCCGGCCGGGCAGCCGTAGGACTGGCTCGCGTCGCAGTAGTGCGGGTAGTTCGCGGTGTTCTGCTCGACGATGTAGACGAGCCCGCCGGTCTCGTGGTTGACGTTCGCGAGGAACGCCGCCGCTTCCTGCTTCTTGATCGTGTCGTCGCCGGTGGTGGCGAAGCCGGGGTAGGCCGACAGCGCGTCGGTCAGGCCGCTGTAGGAGTAGAAGCTGTTGCGGTTGGGGAAGATCTGGTCGAACTGGGCTTCGCTGACGACGAATGAGGCGTCGGCCGCGGCGGCCGCGCTGGTGGCCGGGAGCACGACGGCGGCGCTCGCCGCGGCGAGCGCGCTCACCGCCACTCCGGCGCGCTTCAAGAACCGGGTAATCGACATTCGGGACTCCTCTTGATCACGCCGGTCGTGCGCGGTCCGACCGAGCCGAATGGGCTACTCCAAGAGGTATAGACCAATCACTATCGTGTGAAAAGTTTTCCGATTAAGACGACGCGATCGGAGCAGTGGGCGCTGCAGCGAATGGCGCACCGTGAGCCGTTCTTGCGACGATCGGGTGACGATCGAGTGGACACGAATCAGTCAGTCTCTACTTTGAGTGCGAGCGTTCCGTCCTCCGCAACACCCACTTGGGCGGTTGGAGTGAACCGCAGGGGTGCCCGGACCGTGGTATGAGTTGGGCGCTAGTCTCAGCCCCCGAGCCGATCGGACCGACAGGTCTTGACACGCTCGGTAGCTTTTTGACCAGCAACACGCAGCGTCTCACTCGGATGGGTGAGCGTTTCGCTCGTCAATCGCGGGAGGCACTCCGGTGCGCAACCCAGGTCATCTCCTGTTGCGGTCCACGCTGCGCGTCTTCCGCGCGGCCGCGGTGGTGGCGCTCGTCCCGGCCACCCTGCTCGTCGCGGGCGGCGGCAGCGCGTTCGCCGACGTCACGACGACCGCACAGGCCGAAACGACCGCGGAGAGCTTCGGCGTGCTCGGCCCGGTGGGCCTGGTCGCGGTCGCGCTCGGCATCGTCGGCATGACACTGGGTGTGCTGCGCCAGCGCCGCAAGAACCGCGTCGCCGAAGCCGCCCCGGCCACCCCTGAAACCCCCGGCCCGGTCACGGCCATGGCGGAAGCCGTCCTCGGCGAGCCCGACGCCACGCCGACCCGCCCGTTCCTCACCCAGCACCCGCACGCCTGACCCGTCGGCTCGCATACGGGGGTGACTCGCGCGCGCCTGTTCAGCTGGTCAGCCGCGTCCGTGGAGCGTGGACGACGCTCGCTTGACCCTCTGAGCCAACGTCGGAAGGACGGCCCGGCGCCGCCGAGGGCCCTCGCAACCCGGGCTCTCCTCCCGCCTGGAAGAATCCCACCGTGTCCGAAGAGCAGACCGTCGCAGCCGCACGCCGTCCGCGGGTCCTGTCCGGGATCCAGCCCACCGCCGACTCGTTCCACCTCGGGAACTACCTCGGTGCCCTGCGCCAGTGGGTGCGGATGCAGGACACCCACGAGACCTTCTACTGCGTGGTCGACCTGCACGCGATCACCGTCGAGCAGGATCCGAAGGTGCTGCGGCAGCGCACCCGCGTCTCGGCCGCGCAGTTGCTCGCCATCGGCATCGACCCGCAGCGCAGCGCCCTGTTCGTGCAGAGCCACGTGCCGGAGCACGCGCAGCTGAGCTGGGTCCTCGAGTGCCAGACCGGCTTCGGCGAGGCCGGCCGGATGACGCAGTTCAAGGACAAGTCCGCCAAGCAGGGCTCCGACCGCTCCAGCGTCGGCCTCTTCACCTACCCGATCCTGCAGGCCGCGGACATCCTGCTCTACCAGGCCGACGCCGTCCCGGTCGGCGAGGACCAGCGCCAGCACCTCGAACTCACGCGCGATCTCGCGCAGCGCTTCAACAACCGCCTCGGCAAGACGTTCGTCGTGCCCGAGCCGTTCATCATCAAGGACACCGCGAAGATCTACGACCTGCAGGACCCGACGAGCAAGATGAGCAAGTCGGCGTCCACCGCGAACGGTCTCGTCGAGCTGCTCGAAGACCCGAAGCGCTCGGCGAAGAAGATCCGCTCGGCGGTCACCGACACCGGCCGTGAGGTCAAGTTCGACGCCGAGAACAAGGCCGGCGTGTCGAACCTGCTCAGCATCTACTCGGCGCTCACCGAGCGGACGATCGCCGACCTCGAAGGCGACTACGAAGGCAAGGGCTACGGCGACTTGAAGAAGGACCTCGGCGAGGTGTTCGTCGAGTGGGTGACGCCGATCCAGGAGCGCGTCAAGTCCTATTTGGACGATGTTGCGGAGCTGGACAAGGTCCTCGCCGCCGGTGCCGAGCGCGCCCGTGAGGTGGCGTCGAAGACACTGGCCAAGACCTACCAGCGGATCGGGTTCCTGCCGCCGGTGCGGTGAAGCTGATCCTGCTCAACGGCCCGCCGGGCAGCGGCAAGTCGACGCTCGCCCGGCGCTACGCCGACGCCCACCCGCCGGCGCTGGCGCTGGACGTCGACCGGGTCCGGGCGATGATCGGCGGGTGGCGCGCGAATCCCGGTGAGGCGGGGCCGCTGGCCCGGGACATCGCGGTCGCCGCCGCGCGCACGCACCTGACCGCGGGGCACGACGTCGTCGTACCGCAGCTCGTGGCCCGCCCGGGCTTCCCGGAGCGCCTCGAAGCGCTGGCCCGCGAAACGGGGGCAGCCTTCCACGAGTTCGTGCTGCTCCCCGGCCTCGAAGTGGTCCGGCGCCGCTTCGAGGCGCGCGACTCGGAAATCGAGACGGCCACGCCGCTGAGCAGCGCCGAACTCGCCCGGAGCTACGCGGCGGTCGAGGCGTTCGCCGCGAGCCGTCGAGCGCGGGTCCTGACCGGTGCGGACGCCTACGAAGCGCTGCGAACCTCCCTCACGTGAGCCGCTCGCGTTGCAGGAGTCACCGGGCGTGGTTAGCGTTTTACAGTGCCGAACGAAGAGAAGGAAAAGCTCCTGCCGCGCCTGCGCAGGAAGTACCCGTGGCTCGATCACCTGATCCGCGCCAACGACGCCTTCACCGAGCGGTACGGCAACCACTACGCCGCCGCGATCACCTACTTCAGCGTGCTGTCGGTCATCCCGTTGCTGATGGTCGCCTTCGCGGTGGTCGGGCTGGTCGTCAACAACGACCCGGCGATCATCAAGCAGATCTCCGACAGCATCAACAACTCCGTCCCCGAAGGCCTGCGCAGCCTGGTCAAGGGCATCGTGGACGCCGCGCTCAAGTCCGGTGGCGGGGTCGGGATCTTCGGTCTGCTCATCGCCCTCTACTCCGGCATCGGCTGGATGGCGAACCTGCGTGACGCGCTCACCGCGCAGTGGGGCCAGGAGAAGCAGTCGCAGCCGTTCGTCAAGCAGACCGCCAAGGACCTCGTCGCGCTGGTCGGGCTCGGCGTGGCGCTGGTCGTTTCGTTCGCGCTGACCGCGGTCGGCGGCGGGGTCGGGCAGTTCCTGCTCGAGCTCGTCGGGCTCGAGCAGCAGACCTGGGCGATCGTCCTGCTCCGCGGCGCGACCATCGTGCTCGGCCTGGCCGCCAACACCCTCGTCTTCCTCTGGGTGATCGCGCGGCTGCCCCGCGAGCGCGTCGCCCTGCGCAGCGCCGTGAAGGGCGCCGCGTTCGCCGCCGTCGGGTTCGTCATCCTGCAGCAGGCCGCCACCTTCTACCTCGCCAGCGTGACGAAGTCGCCGGCGTTCGCGCTGTTCGGGCCGGTCATCGGCCTGCTGGTGTTCGCGAACCTCGTCTCCCGCTTCCTGCTGCTGGTCACGGCGTGGACCGCGACGGCGAAGGAGAACCAGCACAAGGTCGTCCAGCCCCCGCCGCCGGTGCGGCTGGAGCAGAACGTCACCGTGCAGCGCGGGCCCGGCCTCGGGGCCGTCGCGGGCGCGTTCGGCGCCGGGGCGCTGCTCGCGTGGTTCGGCGGCCGCCGCAAGCCTTGACAGCGGACCAGGCGGTAAAGAAACTGAACCGGTAAGAAATCTGAACCGGAGGTTTCATGCTGGATGCCGCCCGCGAGTGCGCCGCGCTCGCCAAGACGCTCGCGCCGGTCACCGAGCGGGACCGCGCGCTGCCGGCCGAGCTCGTCGCGAAGCTGACCGACGCCCAGCTCCTGCGCAGCGGCGTCCCCGGCTACCTCGGCGGGCCCGAAGCGCCGCCCGCCGTCAGCCTCGAGACCGCGGAGACGATCGCGCGCGGCGACGCGTCGGCCGGCTGGTGCGTCTCGATCGCCGTGACGAGCAGCCTGCTCTCGGCGTACGCCCCGCGGCAGTGCGCCGAAGAGGTCTTCGGCGACCCGCGCACCGTCGCCGCCGGGGTCTGGGCGCCGCGCGGCACCGGCGAGCGGGTCGACGGCGGGTACGTCGTGTCCGGCCGGTGGGCGTTCTGCAGCGGAATCCCGCACTGCGACTGGCTTTTCGCCGGGTTCGTCCACGAAGGACAGCTCTTCGTCGCCGCGCTGCCGAAGGCCGAGATCACCGTGCTCGACACCTGGCACACGAACGGCTTGCGCGGCACCGGCAGCCACGACTGCGTCGCCGACGCGCTGTTCGTCCCGGATCACCGCGTCTTCTCGGTCATGGGCGGCCCGCCGCCGGAAGCCGTTGCGCTGCACCGGTTCCCGCTCTTCGGCTTCTTCGCGCTGTCCGTCGCCGCGGCCGCGCTGGGCAACGCGCGCGGCGCCATCGACGACCTCGTCGAGCTGGCCGCGACGCGGAGGCCGCTCGGCTCGAGCCGGTCGCTGGCCGAGCGGGCGCAGACCCAGGCGTCCGTCGCGGAGGCCGAAGCGGCGCTGCGCGCGGCGCGGCTGTTCTTCTACGCCAGCATCGACGACGCCTGGCAGGCCGCGCAGGGCACCGAACCGGTGCCGGACGCGCTCAAAGTGGGCCTCCGGCTCGCCGCCACGCACGTGACGCGCACGGCCGCGAAGGTCGCCGAAAGCATGTACGACCTCGGCGGCGGCGCCGCGATCTACGAGACTTCGCCGCTGCAGCGCCGGTTCCGCGACGCGCACACCGCCACCGCCCACTTCCAGGTGAACCCGGCCAGCTTCGAGCTGCCGGGCAAGCTGCTGCTGGGCGTCCCGGCCCGGACGGAGCAGCTGTGACCGACCTCGGCCACCGGTTCACCGCGGACTCCGTCGGGCGCGCGCTCGACCTGGTCGGCGAGCGGTGGAGCCTGCTCATCCTGCGGGAGGCGTTCTTCGGGGTGCGCCGCTACGGCGAGTTCGCGCGCACGCTCTCGATCCCGCGCCCGACGCTGTCCGCCCGGCTGAAGACCCTCGTCGACGCGGGCGTGCTCGACCGCGTCGACCCGGTGCCCGAATACCGGCTGACCCCGGCCGGGCGCGACCTCTTCGGCGCCGTCGTCACGCTGATGCAGTGGGGCGACCGGCACCTCGCCGGGCCGGAGGGGCCGCCGATCCTGTTGCGGCACAACGACTGCGGCGAGATCGCCGAGACGTTCGTCGCCTGCGGGCACTGCGGCGGCGCGATCGCGACCGACAAGGTGACCCCGGAACCCGGGCCCGGGTTCCGCTAGCCGGCCGCGGCCTTCTTGCGCTGGTGCCCGACGGCGAACCCGCCGACGATGATCAGGAACACGACCAGCGTGATGATCCAGCCGGTGACGCCGAACGGGTCTTCCTTGGCCGCGGCGGCCGAGGACGACGTTCCGCTGTTGCTGGTACCGCCGTCGCCCAGCACCGACGGGTCACTGCCGGGCACGCCGGTCGACGGCGCCTGGTAGGTCATCTGCCCGACCTGCTCGGCGCGGTCCTCTTCCAGCGCGAAGCCGTAGTCGAGCAGCTTCGCCGCCTGGTCGACCACCTTCGTCGGCTTCTGCTCGGCGCGCAGCATCACGACCGCGAGCCGCTTGCCCTTGCGCTGCGCGGCGCCGACGTAGGTGTGGCGGGCGTCGTCGGTGAAGCCGGTCTTGCCGCCGAGGAAGCCGGGGTAGACGCCGAGCAGCTTGTTGTCGTTGAACACCGGGATCGCGGGCTTGCCGCCGGCCGCCGGGATCTCGAAGTTCTTCGTCGCGACAACCTTCGCGAACTCGGGCTGCTTCATCGCGTAGTGGAAGATCAGGCTGAGGTCGTAGGCCGAGGTCGACATGCCCGGCCCGTCGAGCCCCGACGGCGTCGCGGCCCGCGTGTCCAGCGCGCCGATGCGGGCCGCCAGCGCGTTCATCTTGGCCACCGTGGCGTCGACGCCGCCGAGCGCCGTGGCGAGCGCATGCGCGACGTCGTTGCCCGAGTGCATCAGCAGGCCGTGGAGCAGCTGGTCGACCGTGTACTGGCCGCCGGCGACGAGGCCGACGCAGGTGCACTCCTGCTCGGCGTCCTCCTTGGTCACCACGAGCACCTGCTGCGGGTTCAGCTGGGTGACGACGACGAGCGCGAGCAGCGTCTTGATGAGCGACGCCGGCCGCTGCCGGGAGTGCGGGTCCTTCGCCGCGACGACCGCGCCGCTGTCGAGGTCCTGCACCAGCCAGGACGCCGCGGTGTTGCCGTCCGGCGGGTTGAGCGCGCCGTCCGGGGTGATCAGGCCGCACTCGGCCATCCGCGGGCCGCCGACCGGGGCGGCGGGCACTGCCAGCGGCGGCGGGGCCTGCTTGCCGGGCGCGGGCTTCTCCGACGTGTCGACCGGCGGCGGGGGAGCGAGGTGGTTCGCGCACTGGCCCTGCTGCGGCGCCGCACCCGCGGCGACGGGGGTGCTCAGGGCCAGGAGGGCGGCGGCGAGCGTCGTCGTGAAGACCTTGAGCGACCGGGAGACAGCGGAGTGCACCCACGCAATCTAGCGCCGATGCCGTCGGCGCATACTCAGGGGCATGCGCCTCTCCCGACGAACCTCGCTGTTCCTGCTGGCCTTCGGCGTGTGGTCGTGGATCATCTGGATCACGTTCGCCAAGAACCTGTGGGAGAGCGACCGCGCCTGGGCACCCGACGGCTCGCCGACGGCGTACTTCATCGTGCACGCCGTGCTGACCGTCGTCTCGTTCGTGCTGGGCACGATCATCGGCGTGCTGGGCTGGCGCGGGGTGCGCACGCGCGCCGCCTCCTGACTTTGGTCGGTGGCGCGCGCTCCGGGGCCGGTTTAGGTTGACGCCACCGACTCTGGAGGTGGAATGTCCCGTTTACGCCGAATGGCGGCCCCGCTCGTGCTCGCCGTCGGGGGCGGCCTGTTCGCGGCGGCGCCGGCCGCGGAGGCCGCGCCGGTCACCTGCGACACGACGAGCACGCCGTACACCTACGTGGTGACGTACCAGCCGGGCACGCGCGCGTCGGCCGTCGACAAGGAACTGGCGGCCAAGTGCGGCACGAAGGTGGCGTACTACGGCGAGATCGGCGTCGCGATCGCCAGCTCGCGCAACGCGGACTTCCAGCAGAAGATCGGCGTCTACCGGGCCTATTCGGGTGGCAAGGACGTGGCTTCCACTTCGGGTGCCACGGCCCGTTCACTCGGTGCGGTGAAGACGCTGGAGGACACGCGTTCGGTCGCTGCCGCGGGTGACCTGTCGGCGCAGCAGTGGGACATGAAGGCGATCCACGCGCCCGAGGCGAACAAGATCTCCCAGGGCAGCTCTTCGGTGACCGTCGGCGTGCTCGACTCGGGCATCGACGCGACGCACCCCGCTCTCAAGGCGGCCGTTTCTCCTTCGGCTTCGGCGGGCTGTATCACGGGCGCCCCGGACCTCACGCCGGCGTCGTGGGCCCCGACGACGTCGGACCACGGAACGCACGTGGCGGGCACGATCGCGGGCAAGGACCCGGCGGCGGGCTTCACGGGCATCGCCCCGGGCGTCAAGCTGGCCTCGGTGAAGGTCGTGAACGACGAGGGCTACATCTTCCCGGAGTCGGCGGTCTGCGGCTTCGTGTGGGCGGCCAAGCACGGCTTCCAGGTGACGAACAACAGCTACTACATCGACCCGGGCATGTTCTTCTGCTCCCGCGAGCCGGGCGACGCGGCCGCGTACGAGGCAGTCCGGCGCGCGATCGAGTTCTCGACCCACCACGGCGTCTTGAACGTGTCGGCGGCGGGCAACTCGGGCTTCGACACCCGCACCCAGACGACGGACCCCAACCGCCCGCACCCGGTGGACTCGACGTGCGGCATCCTGCCGAAGGCGATCGACGGCGTGGTGACGGTGTCTTCGGTGGGCTACGCGGGCACGAAGTCGTCGTTCAGCAACTACGGCGAGATCGACGTGACGGCTCCGGGCGGCGACTTCTCGCAGCTCCCTCCCGACGGCGCCGGCCCGGCTTGCCCGCTGTCGACGGTGGTCGGCGGGCAGTACGGCTCGAAGTGCGGCACGTCGATGGCTTCACCGCACGCGGCGGGCGTGGCAGCGCTGCTGGCGTCCCGTTTCCGCGGACTACCGCCTTCACTGCTGGCCCGCGTCCTGACGGGCGAAGCGGACGTGGTGAAGTGCGCGTCGACGGAGACGGAGTGCACGGGCCCGGCGAAGAACAACTCGTACTACGGCCACGGCCTGGTCAACGCCCTGGACGCGGTCCGCTAGCCAAAAGCCGTGAATGCCACATTGAGAGACCTAACGTCCCTCAATGTGGCATTCACGGACTTTCTGCTGTCAGGCCAGGAAGACCGGCGGACGGGGCCGGTTCGAGGCGGCCCGGTAAGCGGCCTCGATGTCGTGCAACACCCCTTCCGGATCGTTTGTCAAGCGGGACGGAAGGGTCGGAACGACGGTGATCCCGGCAGCGGCGTATCGGCTGTTGCGCCGTAACGTCCGCGCGTAGTCATCTCGCGAAAAGTGGAAGTCGAACGAGTCGATCTCCCACGCCAGAGCCACGTCGTCCCACCACGCGTCGGGCCGGCCGACGTAGGAACCGGCCGCGTCCCGGATCTCGCGGTTCCAATGCGTCGGAGGCGGTGACAGTCGCTCGCTGAGCCGCTTGGCCCGCGTTTCGGCGACGGACCGGAGATCGACCCAGTCGGCGAGAATACGGCGTGGCAGAGCGGTTCCGCGCTTGGTCCCCGTGTCCAGCTCACGGGTGAGTGCCTCCAACGAACACCTACCGTGCTGCACCGCTTCGACCAGGAGCTCGTTGACCGGCTCCTCGGTACGCAAGCGACGGAGAGCGTCAGTGACGGCTCGCACGGGTGGCGACAGCGGAATTCCGTTACGCACATATGGGGTCGGTAGCCGCCAGGTGCGCTCGATCGTCACGTATTCACTGCTCAGAAGCTTGCGTCCATCGGGGACCAGTACGTGGACGACGTCGTCGAGCAGCCCCGCGGGCACGCGCAAGCCGTACTCGTGACAGGCTGCCAAACCCGTGACCATGGCATTCGGTCCGGCATACACCAATGCGGCGATCAGCAGTTCTCGTCTTGTCGGAGTTGCCTTGTGCAGGAGGATCACGCCGGGCAGGAGACGCTGCCAAGGGCCGCCGGGCAGGCACCTCCGGTATACGACCTTGCTGCTCAGGTCCAATGACTCCAGTTCGAGGACCCTGATCACGCCCTCGCGGCTACGTCCCCTCAGCAGTTCCGGGTGCTCGTCGCACCGCGCTCGTCTCGGCATGGTCCGATCGTGCGGCCGCCCGCCCCCGCCGACCAGCCCCCACTACGCCCACCTGTGGACAACCAACCCCCTGTGGATAACCAGAAAGGCCGTGAATGCCACATTGAGGGACACTTAGTCCCTCAATGTGGCATTCACGGCCTTTGAGCCGGAGGCGGAGCGGAGAGAGCGTCAGACGCGCTTGAACAGCAGTGCGCGCTTCACTTCCTGGATCGCCTTTGTCACCTGGATCCCTCGCGGGCAGGCGTCCGTGCAGTTGAACGTCGTCCGGCAGCGCCAGACACCCTCGCCGTCGTTCAGGATGTCCAGCCGCTCCTCTGCCCCCTCGTCACGGGAGTCGAAGATGAACCGGTGGGCGTTCACGATCGCCGCCGGCCCGAAGTACGACCCGTCGTTCCAGTACACCGGGCACGAAGAAGTGCAGCACGCGCAAAGGATGCACTTCGTCGTGTCGTCGAACCGGTCCCGGTCCGCCTGGGACTGGATCCGCTCGCGGGTCGGCTCGTTGCCGTACGTGATCAGGTACGGCTTGATCGCCCGGTACGCCTCGAAGAACGGGTCCATGTCGACGTAGAGGTCCTTCAACGTCGTCAGGCCCTTGATCGGGGCGATCGTGATCGTCGTCTGCTTGCCGTCCTTCGACAGCAGGTCCTTCATCAGGACCTTGCAGGCCAGGCGGTTGATGCCGTTGATCTGCATCGCGTCCGAGCCGCACACGCCGTGGGCGCACGAGCGGCGGAACGAGAACGTGCCGTCGATGTAGTCCTTGACGTAGAACAGCAGGTTCAGCAGGCGGTCGGTGCGCTGGGCCGGGACGTCGTAGGACTCCCAGTGCGGCTCGCTGTCCACCTCCGGGTTGAACCGGAGGATCTTCAGCGTGACCGTGATCGGGGTGTGGTCCGAGTCCGAAGAAGCAGCAGGAGCTTCAGCAACGCTAGTCATCAGTACTTCCGCTCCATCGGCTCGTAGCGGGTGAAGGTGACCGGCTTGTAGTCCAGCCGGATGTCGGACGACAGACCCGTGCCCTGCTTGTAGGCCATGGTGTGCCGCATGAAGTTCGTGTCGTCGCGGGTCGGGTAGTCCTCGCGGGCGTGGCCGCCGCGGGACTCCTTGCGGGCCAGCGCACCCACGACCAGGACCTCGGCCAGCTCCAGCAGGAAGCCCAGCTCGACGGCCTCGAGGAGGTCGGTGTTGTAGCGCTTGCCCTTGTCCGACACGGTGATCCGCTGGTACCGCTCCTTCAGCGCCTGGACGTCGGTCAGCGCCTGCTTCAGCGTGTCCTCGGTCCGGTACACCGACGCGTGCGAGTCCATCGTCTGCTGCATTTCCTTGCGGATGTCGGCGACGCGCTCGTCGCCGTGCTCCGACAGCAGGCCCGACAGCTGCTCTTCCACCAGCTTGGTCGGGTTCTCCGGCAGCTCGATGTGCTCGTGCGCCAGCGCGTACTCCGCGGCCGCGATGCCGGCGCGGCGGCCGAACACGTTGATGTCCAGCAGCGAGTTCGTGCCCAGGCGGTTGGAACCGTGCACGGACACGCACGCGACCTCGCCCGCCGCATAGAGACCCGGGATGACGTTCTCGTTGTCCCGCAGCGCTTCACCGTGGACGTTGGTCGGGATGCCGCCCATCACGTAGTGGCAGGTGGGGAACACCGGCACCGGCTCCTTCACCGGGTCGACGCCCAGGTAGGTGCGGGAGAACTCGGTGATGTCCGGCAGCTTGGTCTCGAGGACCTCGACCGGCAGGTGCGTGACGTCGAGGACGACGTAGTCCTTGTTCGGGCCGCAACCCCGGCCCTGCAGCACTTCCTGCACCATCGAGCGCGCCACGATGTCGCGCGGCGCGAGGTCCTTGATGGTGGGGGCGTAGCGCTCCATGAACCGCTCGCCGGACGCGTTGCGCAGGATCCCGCCCTCGCCGCGGACGGCTTCGGAGATCAGGATGCCCAGGCCCGCGAGGCCGGTCGGGTGGAACTGGAAGAACTCCATGTCCTCCAGCGGGAGGCCCTTGCGGAAGATGATGCCGAGGCCGTCACCGGTGAGGGTGTGCGCGTTCGACGTCGTCTTGAAGATCTTGCCCGCGCCGCCGGTGGCGAACACGATCGACTTCGCCTGGAAGACGTGCAGTTCGCCGGTGGCCAGCTCGTAGGCGACGACGCCGGAGGCGACCGGGTTGCCGTTCTCGTCCTCGGACAGGATCAGGTCGAGCACGTAGAACTCGTTGAAGAACTCCGTGCCGTACTTGACGCAGTTTTGGTACAGCGTCTGCAGGATCATGTGGCCGGTGCGGTCCGCGGCGTAGCAGGCGCGGCGCACCGCGGCCTTGCCGTGGTCACGTGTGTGCCCGCCGAAGCGGCGCTGGTCGATCTTGCCCTCGGGCGTGCGGTTGAACGGCAGGCCCATCTTCTCCAGGTCGAGCACCGCGTCGATGGCCTCCTTGGCCATGATCTCCGCGGCGTCCTGGTCGACGAGGTAGTCGCCGCCCTTGACCGTGTCGAAGGTGTGCCACTCCCAGTTGTCCTCTTCGACGTTCGCCAGCGCGGCGCACATGCCGCCCTGGGCCGCGCCGGTGTGGGACCGGGTCGGGTAGAGCTTGGTGAGGACCGCGGTGCGGGCGCGCTGGCCGGACTCGATGGCCGCGCGCATCCCGGCGCCGCCGGCGCCGACGATCACCACGTCGTACTTGTGGAACTGCATGGTGGGAGGTCTCCGTGGGTCAGTTCGCGGGCATGTTCGGGTCGAAGGTGAAGATCACCATCGTGCCGACGGCCAGGATCAGCACCATCGAGACGTACAGCACGATCTTCAGCCAGAACCGCGTGCTGTCCTTGCGCGCGTAGTCGTCGATGATGGTGCGCAGGCCGTTGCCGCCGTGGATCTCGGCGAGCCAGAGCATGGCCAGGTCCCAGAACTGCCAGAACGGCGAAGCCCAGCGGCCGGCGACGAAGCCCCAGTTGATCCGGTGCACACCGCCGTCGAGGATGTTCATGATCAGCAGGTGGCCGAGCACCAGGATGACCAGCGCCAGGCCGGAGATCCGCATGAACAGCCAGCTGTAGAGCTCGAAGTTGCTCCGGCGCGCGGCCGGACGCTTCGGCGCGCGGGGGTTCGCGAGGGCGAGGTCGGCCATGTCAGTTACCCCCGAAGAGCGTTTCGACGGTGCGCTTCAGCATGAAGAAGGCACCGGGGACCATCACGACGACCCAGACCACGCCGATGACCCACAGCATCGCCTTCTGCAGCTTCGGGCCCTTCGACCAGAAGTCGACCAGCATGACGCGGATGCCGTTGAGCGCGTGGAAGAGGACCGCGCCGACGAGGCCGACCTCGAGGAGGTTGACGATCGGGGTCTTGTAGGTCTCGATGACCTGGTCGTAGGTGTTCGGCGACACGCGCACGAGCGCGGTGTCGAGCACGTGCACGAACAGGAAGAAGAATGTGAGCACGCCGGTGATGCGGTGCAGCACCCAGGACCACATGCCGGGGTCGCCCCGGTAGAAGGTTCCCTGCCGGCGTGAGGCACCCGCCCGATCGCTCGCCCCTGCCTCGGTGGCAGTGCTCGCCGTGGTGGACATCGGTGAACGGCCTCCAACGTCTGACTGTGTGCCCGGTGGCCGTGAGGTCCGCAGTCGCCGTGTGCGTACGAGCTTGCCGAAGTCAACGTCATCGAGCGTGGATGAATCGGATGCTAGACCCGCCCCGGACGGACGGCTCACCTCCGGGTTCCTCTCTGTGATGGACCAGACACCTGGGTGCGCACCGGTTGTGTCCGCCGTCACAGAATGGGGGGTCCACTGTGGACGCACCGCGTCGACTCGCTCGTCCGGCTGACGCCCGATCGGGCGGCGAGCAGCTGAAACGATTCGGAAGGCGCCTTGCCCGCCTGCGTCTCACAGGGTGATCGGACTGGTCCACTCCTCGGTCGGCCTGGCACACTGAGTCACAGCAAACGGTAATTCGGCCGTCCCGCCAGCCCGGGATTCCGCCGAAAGCGGCACCCCGTGACGTCTTTGATCACTTTGGGTGCACGACTCGTCGCGCGTGCGATGCGTGAGTAAACGTTTGTGTTACGTAGCGTGCCGTTCCTATGGCGCATTCCTGTCCGTTGGGTACGGTCCACCAGTCGACCCGGCAGTGGGCCCGGTCGTGCCCTGGACATCCGCTGGATCAGCGGGGAGGGAGAAACACGTTGCGTCGCATGCGTGGAACCGCGCTGGCCGCCGCGGCCATGGCCGGGGTGCTCGCCCTGGCCGGGTGCGCCAAGGACTCCAGCGGTGGTAGCAGCTCGAACAACACCGCGGCCTCTTCGGGCGGTTCCGACTGCGTCACCGCGCAGAAGCCGCCCGCCGCACCCGCCGCGGCGAGCAGCTCGACCGCCGCCGGGGCGAAGGTCGACGGCAGCAAGCTGAAGATCGGCCTGGCGTTCGACGTCGGCGGCCGGGGTGACGCGTCCTTCAACGACGCCGCCGCCGCGGGCACTGACAAGGCGAAGTCCGAGCTCGGCGTGACCACGGTCAACGAGAGCACCGCGTCCGCCAGCGAGGCCGAGTCGGCCAAGCAGCAGCGCCTCGACCAGATGGCCGCCTCGGGCCTGAACCCGATCATCGCGGTCGGCTTCGCCTACGCGCCGTCGGTCAAGGTCGTCGCGGCCAAGTACCCGAACACCAAGTTCGCGATCGTCGACGACGACTCGATCCAGCTCCCGAACGTGACGCCGCTGGTCTTCGCCGAGGAGCAGGGCTCGTTCCTGGCCGGCGTCGCCGCCGCGTACAAGAGCAAGAACTGCCACGTCGGCTTCGTCGGCGGGGTCAACACCCCGCTGATCCAGAAGTTCGAGGCCGGCTTCCTGCAGGGCGCGAAGACGGTTTCGTCCAAGATCAAGATCGAGGACGACTACCTGACCCCGGCCGGTGACTTCTCCGGGTTCCAGGACCCGGCGAAGGGCAACGTCAAGGCCGCGGCCGAGATCGCCAAGGGCGCGGACGTGATCTACCACGCCGCCGGCGCCTCCGGCAAGGGCGTGTTCGACGCCGCCAAGGCGGGCAACGCGCTGGCCATCGGTGTCGACTCCGACCAGTACAACCAGAAGACCGTCGCCGCCGACAAGGACGTCATCATCACGTCCATGCTCAAGCGCGTCGACGTCGCCGTCTTCGACTACGTCACCGCGCTCGCCAAGGGCGACCTGACGACCCTGCCGAAGCGGTTCGACCTCAAGGTCGACGGCGTCGGCTACGCCACCTCCGGTGGCAAGGTCGACGACATCAAGGACGTCCTCGACGGCTACAAGGCCCAGATCATCTCGGGCGCGATCACCGTCTCGGACAAGCCGCAGAAGTAACTGACAACGCGTCGGGGCTCGGAGGAACTTTTCCTCCGGGCCCCTCACGCGTTTGGACGAGATATGGAATTCTCCCGCCCATGAGCACAGCCGAGGCCCCGGCCGAGGCCGTCCCCGACCGGGGCGCCCCCGCCGTCCAGCTGACCGGGATCACCAAGCGCTTTCCCGGCGTGGTGGCCAACTCCGACGTCAACCTCACCGTCACCGCCGGCGAGGTGCACGCCATCTGTGGCGAGAACGGCGCCGGCAAGTCCACCCTGATGAAGATCCTGTACGGCATGCAGCCGCCGGACGAGGGCACCATCGCGATCAACGGCGAAGAGGTGCGGCTGCGCAACCCGCAGGACGCCATCCGCGCCGGCATCGGCATGGTGCACCAGCACTTCATGCTCGCCGACAACCTCACCGTCGGCGAGAACGTCTTCCTCGGCGCCGAGGCCCTGCACGGCATCGGCCGCGCCGCCCGCGCGCGGCTGGCCGAGCTCGCGGAGCGGACCGGCCTGCACGCCAAGCCGGACACGCTGCTGGAGGAGCTCGGCGTCGCCGACCGCCAGCGCGTCGAGATCGTCAAGGTGCTCTACCGCGGGGCGAAGATCATCATCCTGGACGAGCCGACCGCGGTGCTGGTGCCGCAGGAGGTCGACGCGCTGTTCGCGACCGTCCGGGAGATGAAGGCCGACGGCTACACCTTCCTCTTCATCTCGCACAAGCTCGACGAGGTGCGCGCGATCGCCGACACCGTCACGGTGATCCGGCGCGGCACGACCGTCGGGACCGCCGACCCGAAGACGATCACCTCCCGGCAGCTCGCGGAGATGATGGTCGGCTCGGAGCTGCCCAGCCCGGAGACCCGCGAGTCCACGGTCACCGACCGGGACGTGCTGCGGCTGACCGGCCTGACGCTCGGCGCCGAGGGCTCCGACCGCAACGCGCTCGACGACGTCACCTTCACCGTGCGCGCGGGCGAGGTGCTCGGCATCGCCGGCGTCGAGGGCAACGGGCAGACCGAGCTCGTCGAGACGATCATGGGCATGCGCAAGCCGTCCGGCGGCACGATCGAGCTGGTCGATGCCGAAGGAAAAGCCCGCGACCTGACGAAGGCGGGCACGCTGGCGCGGCGCGAGGCCGGCATCGGCTACATCGCCGAAGACCGCACGCGGCACAGCCTGCTGCTGCAGCAACCGTTGTGGGTCAACCGGATCCTGGGGTACCAGACCCGCGAACCGGTCTCGAAAGGACAGTTGCTCGACATCGCCGGCGCCCGCGCCGACACCGAGCGGATCGTCCGCGACTACGACGTCCGCACGCCGGGCATCGACGTCCCGGCCGCGGCGCTCTCGGGCGGCAACCAGCAGAAGCTGATCGTCGGGCGCGAGCTGTCCGGCAACCCGGTGCTGCTGGTGGCTTCGCACCCCACGCGCGGCGTCGACGTCGGCGCGCAGGCGCTGATCTGGGAGCAGATCCGCCAGGCCCGCGCCGCCGGGCTCGCGGTGCTGCTGATCTCCGCCGACCTCGACGAGCTGATCGGCCTGTCCGACACGATCCGGGTCATGCTGCGCGGGCGCCTCGTCAGCGAGGCCGACCCCGCCACCGTGACCCCGCAGGAACTGGGCTCCGCGATGACCGGCGCTGGGGAGGGTGACGAAGAATGACGTCCTGGCGCACGAAACTGCTGCCACCGCTGCTGGCGATCGTCTTCGCCGTGCTGCTGTCGGCGATCGCGCTGATCATCTCCGGGGCCGACCCGCTGAACGCGTACGGCACGATGATCGGCCAGATGTTCAAGGGCTCCACCTCGGTCGACACGGTGAACCTGGCGACGGTCTACTACCTGTCCGGGCTCGCGGTGGCCATCGGCTTCCAGATGAACCTCTTCAACATCGGGGTCGAGGGCCAGTACCGGTTCGCCGCGGTCGTCGCGGCCATCATCGGCGGCGCCCTGAAGCTGCCACCGGTGATCCACACGCTCGTCATCCTGATCGTGGCCGTCGTCGCCGGTGCGGCGTACGCGGCGATCCCGGCGATCCTCAAGGTCACCCGCGGCGTCAGCGAGGTGATCGCGACGATCATGCTCAACGCGATCGTCGGCGGCATCATCGCCTTCCTCATCAACGCCGACCAGTTCGGCGTGCAGACCGGCAACAACATCGGCACCCGCGTGATCGAGCCGTCCGGCCGGATCCCGGGCATCCCGCTCGGTTCGGGGACGCTGTTCGGGTTCGTCTTCATCGCGGCGATCATCGGCGGCGCCTACTGGTTCATGCTCAACCGCACCCGGTTCGGCTTCGAGCTCAAGGCGTCCGGCGAATCCACCACCGCGGCCGCCGCGGGCGGTGTCAACGCCAAGAAGATGACGCTGATCGCGATGCTGCTCTCCGGCGGGGTCGCCGGCCTGGTCGCGATGCCGGAACTGCTCGGCCGCGACTTCAGCTACGGCATCACCTCGACCCAGATGTACGGCTTCACCGGCATCGCGGTCGCGCTGCTGGGCCGCAACCACCCCGGCGGCATCGCGCTCGGCGCGCTGCTGTGGGCGTTCCTCGACACCTCCGCGGTGTCGCTGGAGCAGATCAACGTGTCCAAGGAGATCGCGACGATCATGCAGGGCATCATCGTGCTGTCGGTCGTCGTGGCGTACGAGATCGTGAAGCGCGCCGAACTGCGCTCGCAGCAGCACCGCGTCGGCCGGGCGCTCGCTGCCAACGGCCGCAAGGGTGCTTCGGTCGCCGAAGGGGGTGCCGTCTGATGGCCGTCACCGACATTTCCCGGCCCGACGCGGGCAGCCCCGGCACGATGCCGGTGCGCCGCAAGCGGTCCCGGATCCCGGGCTGGCTGCGCGGGGTCATCTGGGCGGTCATCGCCATCGCCGTCCTCTCGACGGCGTCGTACTCCACCGGTGTCGCGGCGCTGACGTCGTCGAACACCGCGCAGACGGCGTTGCGCCTGGCCCTGCCGATCCTGCTCTGCGCGCTCGGCGGGCTCTGGGCCGAACGCGCGGGCGTGGTCAACATCGGCCTCGAGGGCATGATGATCCTCGGGACGTGGGGCGCCGCCTGGGGCGCGTACTACGGCGGGGTGTGGGCCGGGCTGCTGGCCGCGCTCGTCTTCGGCGCGCTCGGCGGCCTGCTGCACGCGGTGGCGACGGTGACGTTCAACGTCAACCACATCGTCTCCGGCGTCGCGATCAACCTGCTCGGCCTCGGCGTGACGAAGTACCTGGCGAACCTGATCTTCGAGCCACTGTCGGGCAACCCGCGGCAGTCGCCGGTGGTGCCGAAGTTCGACACCTACTCGGCGACGTTCCTCTCCGACTGGCTCGGCGACCTGGAGAAGGAGCAGCGCGTCGGCATCTCCGACGTCGCCGGCATCCTGCGCGGCCTGGTCACCGAGGTGGCGCCGCTGACGATGATCGCGATCATCCTGGTCCCGGTCAGCTTCTGGGTGCTCTGGAAGACCCGCTTCGGCCTGCGGCTGCGCTCGTGCGGCGAGAACCCGGTGGCCGCGGAGTCCCTGGGCGTCAACGTCTACCGGCACAAGTACATCGCGATGCTGATCTCCGGTGCCTTCGCCGGGATGGGCGGCGCGTCGCTGGTGCTGCTGCGCGGCGGCGCGGACTACCTGGAGAACCAGACGAACGGCCGCGGGTACATCGGCCTCGCGGCGATGATCTTCGGCAACTGGCGGCCGGGCGGCCTGCTCGGCGGCGCGGCGCTGTTCGGCTACGCGGACGGCCTGCAGCTTTCCGGCGGCGGCGAAGCGGTGCTCGCGCTGCTGTACGGCGCGGTCATCCTGGTCGGCGTGATCGTCGTCGTGCAGCTGTTCCGGCGGCAGTGGATCGCGGCCGGGCTCGGCGTCGTCGGCGCCGGCGTGCTGTACGCGATCTACTGGGCCAACGACACGCTGCCGTCGGACCTGATCCCGTACACCGCGCACTTCGTGACGCTGATCGTGCTGGCGGTGGCTTCGCAGCGGCTGCGGCCGCCGAAGGCCGACGGCCAGCCGTACCGGCGGGGTGAGGACTGATGACCACTGTGTCCACTGTGGACTGGGACGCGCTGCGTGCTCAGGCGATCGAAGCCGCTTCCCATGCGTACGCGCCTTATTCGGGCCTGCACGTGGGGGTCGCGGGGATCGTCGACGACGGCCGCGTGGTCACCGGGTGCAACGTCGAGAACGCGTCCTACGGGCTCGGGCTGTGCGCCGAGTGCACGATGGCCGGGCAGCTGCGGCTGTCCGGCGGCGGGCGGCTCGTCGCGGTCGCGTGCCGCAGCGGCGCGGGTGACCTGCTGATGCCGTGCGGGCGCTGCCGGCAGATCCTCTTCGAGCTGGGCGGATCCGCGTGCCTGGTGGACACACCCAGCGGGATCCTGCCGATGTCGGCCGTCCTGCCGGACGCGTTCGGTCCGGACGACCTGCCGTGACCGCCTTCGCCGCGGTCGACGTCATCCGCACCAAGCGGGACGGCGGCCGGCTTTCGGACGAGCAGATCGACTGGGTCGTCGACGCGTACACGCGCGGGGACGTCGCCGAAGAGCAGATGTCGGCGCTGGCCATGGCGATCTTCTTGCGGGGCATGGACTCCGGCGAGATCTCGCGGTGGACCGGCGCGATGATCTCGTCGGGTGAGCGGCTCTCTTTGAACGTGTCCCGGCCGACCGTCGACAAGCACTCGACGGGCGGGGTCGGCGACAAGATCACGCTCCCGCTGGCGCCGCTGGTGGCCGCGTGCGGGGCGGCGGTGCCGCAGCTGTCCGGGCGCGGGCTCGGGCACACCGGCGGCACGCTCGACAAGCTGGAGTCGATCCCCGGCTGGCGGGCTTCGCTGACCACCGCGGAGATCACCCGGCAGCTCGAAGACGTCGGCGCGGTGGTCTGCGCGGCGACGTCCGGGCTCGCGCCGGCGGACAAGAAGCTGTACGCGCTGCGGGACGTCACCTCGACCGTGGAGTCGATCCCGCTGATCGCCAGCTCGATCATGAGCAAGAAGATCGCGGAAGGCGCGTCCGGGCTGGTCCTGGACGTGAAGTTCGGGTCGGGCGCGTTCATGAAGACGCTCGAGCAGGCCCGGGAGCTGGCCTCGACGCTGACCTCGATCGGCGTCGACCACGGCGTCCCGACGACGGCGTTGCTGACCGACATGAACGTCCCTTTGGGACGGGCGGTCGGCAACGCGGTGGAGGTCGCGGAGTCGGTCGACGTGTTGCAGGGCGGTGGCCCGTCGGACGTGGTTTCGCTGACGGTGGCGCTGGCGCGCGAGATGCTGGCGCTGGCGGGGATCTCGACGGACCCGGCCGCGGTGCTGGCTTCGGGGGAGGCTTACGAGGTCTGGTGCCGGATGATCGCTGCCCAGGGCGGTGACCCATCGGCGCCGCTGCCGACGCCGTCGCACGTCCACACGGTCGTCGCGCCGGCTTCGGGCGTGCTGGCTTCGCTGGACGCGTACGCGGTGGGCGTCGCGGCGTGGCGGCTGGGCGCGGGCCGGGCCCGCAAGGAGGACCCGGTCCAGGCCGCGGCGGGCGTGCTGTGTCTCGCCAAGCCCGGGGAGTCGGTGACGGAGGGTGAGCCGTTGCTGGAGCTGCACACGGACACCCCGGACGCGGTCCCGGCCGCGTTGGCCGCGCTCGAGGGCGGCTTCACGGTCGCTTCGTCAGCGCCCGCTCCGGGCCCGATCGTCCGGGAGACGATCCGCGGCACGGTGTGATGATCATCGCCGAGATGATCACCCACCCGAGTGACCCCCGCGCATCTTTCCCTACGAAAGCTCCGCCCTACAACGCCGGAACGTGAAGAGGCCCCCGCCGGATCCCGGCGGGGGCCTCTTTGTGGGGCTGGGTTATTCCGTGGGCTCTTCGGCGCCTTCGCCCGTCTTGGCCTTGGCGTCGGCCGGCTTCGGGGCGCGGCCGTTGCGGGAGCTGCGGCGCGGCTGGCGCGGGGCCGGCGGGGGCGGGGCGATCTGCTGGACGGCCGGGCCGCCGCCGAGCATCAGCTCCGCGAACGTCGCCATCGCCTCGTCGAGCTGGCCGCCGATGCGGCGGACGCTCTCGTCGTTGCTCTTGCGCACCAGCGAGTCCACCGAGTCGGTGTCCGGCTGCTTCGACAGCGTGCCCTCGACCTTGGACAGCCCGGCCTTGAGCGCGCCGTCGAGGTCGCCGATGCCGGAGAGGAAGCCGTCCTCCACCTTGTCGAGGCGGCCGGCCAGCTCGTCGAGGCGGGTGGTGACCGTTTCGAGGCGGTTGCCCAGGTTCTCCAGGCGGTCCGAGGCGTCGATCATCTCGCCGGTCTCGGTCAGCGCCACCTTGAGCGCCTCGGTGTTCGCATCGATCCGCTCGTGCGTGGTGCGGCCCAGCTCGCCGACGCGCTCCTGCGTGACACGGCTGAGCTCGTCGACCTTGCCCCGCAGTTCGTGGTCGGTGCTGTCGACGCGCTCGCGCAGCGTGTGCTCGGCCTGCTCGATCCGCTCGCGGACCGGGCCGGTCACCGACTGCGGGATCGACTCGAGCTTGGCGTCCTGCTTGTCCAGGTGCCCGCCCAGCTCGTCGAGCCGGCGGTGGATGTTCTGGAGCTTGTCCTCGAGCCCGTCCATCCGCCCGGCGACACCCTCGAAGCGCGCGGCGACGCCGTCGAGGCGGCCGTCCAGCTGCGCGAAGGGCTTGGCGAGCTTGTCCGGGAGGCTCTCGATCGCCCGGGTCAGCGCCGCGATGGCGTTGTCCTGGGCCTCGAGGCGGGACATCGCCTCGTCGAGGCGCTCGGCCAGCACGCCGACCTCGGTGCGGTCGGGGAGCTCGGACAGCCGCTTGCGGACCGCGCCCAGCGAGTCCACCGGCGCGAGGCGGGCGTAGATGTCGTCGAGCGCGTCGAAGATCTGCTGCTGCTCGCTCTCACGCACTTCGGCCGCGCGCACCAGCATGTTGCGCATCCGGTCGAAGGACGGGGCGGCAATGTGGTTGTCAGTGGTCACTGCTGTGTGTCCTTCGTCGGCGGGGAAATGGAGGGACGTGCCACGAAGCTTATCGATTGCAAAAATTGCTGTCTGTATGGCCCCCGTGAAGAGCCTATTGCGGAGGCTGCCCCCGGATGGCCGATTCGTTCCTTGATCCTCGACGCTCAGGGTTAGCCCGAGGCTGAGACTTACGGCCATGTAGGGGAATGACAGCGAGGTTACCGTTGGGGGATGCCTGACGAAAGCCCTGTTCTGACCGGCGAGACGCTCCGCCGCGCGCCCAAGGTGCTGCTGCACGACCACCTCGACGGCGGCCTCCGGCCGGCGACCGTCGCCGAACTCGCCGAGGAGACCGGCTACGGCGGACTGCCCACCAGTGATCCGGCCGAGCTGGGCGGTTGGTTCCGCCGGGCGGCCGATTCCGGCTCGCTCGTGTCCTACCTCGAGACCTTCGCGCACACCTGCGGGGTGATGCAGACCGAGGATGCGCTGGTCAGGGTCGCCGCGGAAGCGGTGGAGGACCTGGCCGCCGACGGCGTCGTCTACGCCGAGGTGCGCTACGCACCGGAGTTGTTCGTCGAACGCGGTCTGTCACTCGATGCGGTGGTCGAGGCCGTCCAAGCGGGGTTCACGGAGGGCACTCGCCGCGTGGCCGCGAACGGCGGCAGCATCCGCGTCGGGACGTTGCTCTGCGCGATGCGGCAGCACGCCCGCGCCCTCGAGATCGCCGACCTCGCCGTCCGGTACCGCGACGCCGGCGTCGCCGGGTTCGACATCGCGGGCCCGGAGGACGGATTTCCGCCGACCCGCAATCTCGACGCGTTCGAATACCTGCGGCAGAACAATGCGCATTTCACCATTCACGCCGGCGAAGCCTTCGGTTTGCCGTCCATTTGGGAGGCGATTCAGCACTGCGGCGCCGAGCGGCTCGGGCACGGCGTGCGCATCATCGAGGACATCAAGACCGACGCGGACGGCACGGTCCACCTTGGACGGTTGGCCGCGTATGTCCGCGACCGCCGCATCCCCCTGGAGATCTGCCCGACGTCGAACGTCCAAACAGGCACGGTCCGCTCGATCGCCGAGCACCCGATCGGCCTGCTCGCCAAGCTGCACTTCCGCGTGACGGTGAACACGGACAACCGCCTGATGAGCGGATGCACGATGACCAGCGAATTCGCCGCGCTGCACGAGACCTTCGGCTATGGCCTGGACGACTTCCGCTGGTTCACCATCAACGCGATGAAATCCGCGTTCCTCGATTTCGACGCGCGGATCGCGCTGATCGACGACGTGATCAAGCCCGGGTACGCCGCACTGGCCTGAGCCGGCCGGCACGGGGACCGCGGCCACCGAACGGTGGTTGCGGTCCTTAGCCATGCCAACTATCGTTCACCATGTAGGAATTGTTTCTCAATATTTGAGACGGTGACGACGATGGCGCAGGTCGCGGACGGCTCGGTGGAGCGGGTGCAGGCGAGTTCACGGCGGTGGCTCATCCTCGCGCTCGGCCTCGCCGCGCAGACCGCGAGCTGCTCGTTCCTGTACGGGCTCCCGTTCCTGGTCCCGGCCATGCGGGCCGGGGAGGGGCTGACGCTGGCCGAGGCCGGCACGGTCGTCGCGGCGCCGAGCATCGGGCTGTTGTTCACCCTGATCGTGTGGGGCGCGGCTGCGGACCGTTACGGAGAGCGCCTGATCATGGCCCTCGGACTGGGGGCCTCGGGGTTACTCCTGGTGTACGCCGGAGTCGGTGATCACTCGGTCGGGCTCCTCTTTGGGGTGTTCCTGGCGGCCGGTGCGTGCACGGCTTCGGTGAACGCGGCGAGCGGCCGCGTGGTGATGGGCTGGTTCGCGAAGTCCGAGCGCGGCGTCGCGATGGGGATCCGGCAGACGGCCCAGCCGCTCGGCGTCGGCGTCGCGGCGCTGGGGCTGCCGCCGCTGGCCGCGCACTTCGGGTTCCGCGCGGCCGTGCTGCTGCCGGCCGGGCTGGCGATCGCCGTCGCGCTGCTGGTGGCGTGGCTGGTGACGGACCCGCCCCGGCCGCCGCAGGCGCCGTCGGGCGAGAAGCCGCCGTCGCCGTACCGGCACGCGGCGCTGTGGCGGGTGCACGGGGCGAGCGCGCTGCTGGTGGTGCCGCAGTTCGCGGTGTCGGCGTTCGCGCCGGTGTACCTGGTGTCGGTGCAGCACTGGAGCGCGCTGTCGGCGGGCTGGTACCTGGCGGTGGTCCAGGTGCTGGGCGCGCTGGGCCGCCTCGGCTCGGGCTGGTGGTCCGACCGCGTCGGCAGCCGCCTGCGCCCGATGCGGCAGCTGGCCGTGCTGAGCTGCTTCGTGATGCTGCTGGTGGCGCTGGGGGACGTGTCGTGGCTATGGCTGGTGCTGCTGGCACTGGCGCTGGCGGGGATCATCACGGTGGCCGACAACGGCCTCGGCTTCACGGCGTCGGCGGAGCTGGCGGGCCTGGCCTGGTCGGGCCGCGCGATGGGCACGCAGAACACCGGCCAGAACATCGCGGCCTCGCTGACCCCGCCGCTGCTGGGCCTGGTGATCGGCGACAGCCGCTACGCACTGGCGTTCTGCGTGGCGGCGATCTTCCCGGCACTGGCGGTGGCGGTGGTCCCGGTCCGCGCGGAGCACGAGCGGGACTGAGCACCTGGCCGCGGGGGCGCCCCCCGTCTCCAGCGTATCGGCGGCCACTGACGGAAACCGGCCGCCGTCGGCCCCCGGCGGCCCGGTTGTCCACAACCGGCCGGGCCTGTGGACTGTTGCGTACGCCTGGGCGGCGACCCCAGGGCCCCGGCAAAGTCGGCTCAGCACGGCCGATCCGGCTGCCCGCACGTCATGAACAGGTCGTTCACCTCACCAGACGACCTGAACGACTCGTTCACGACATCACGGCCGGGGTCCCGGCAAAGTCACGCGGCTGGGCCGCTCTGCCGCCGGTGACCCGCTCGCCCGACGTCTTGAATGACTCATTCAGGTCTTCGGAGGTCCTGAATGAGTCATTCAAGACGCTGGCACACCGCTGCGGGCTGCACCGACGCGACTTTGCCGGAGCCCTGACGTCGGGTGCGGTGAACGACCCGTTCATGACGTTTTCGGGCCGGTGTCGCCGGTGGGTCGGGTGGTGCTGGCTGCCGCTGTGGTGCCGCGAATGACTCATTCGGGACTTCCCAGGCCCCCAATGACTCATTCGCGACTCCGAAGCCACGGCGATCGAGAGCGAACCACCGCGACCCCGGACACGACGAAGGCCGCTGTCCCGACCAGCGGGGCAGCGGCCTCCGAAAAACTCAAGCCACCGTCAGGCGGTTCTCGAACGTCTCCACCAGCTTCCGCCAAGCGCTCTGCTCGGCGTCGAACGGCGCGCTCGGCTCGAGGCGCGTCGGGTCCGGGCGGAGCACGAACGACACCAGCCAGCCCAGGCTTTCGTTCGACGCCAGCGCCGTTTCGACGCTCTCGTCGCCCGCCCAGTCGGCCGCGTCCGTGATCAGCTCGACCGCCAGCTCCAGCTGCGTCGGGTCGATCGCCTCCGGGCCCTCCGCGATGTCCGCGTCGAGGCCGGTCAGCACGTACGTGTTCTCCGCGTCGACCTCGATCTCGAGCTCGCCCGCGGTGGCCTTCGCCAGCACCTCGTCCCACGTGGACACGTCGGCGAGGTCGGTCTCGGCCAGGTCCTTGCCGTCGGCCAGGGCCCGCGCCAGCGCCTTCTCCGACGTGAACACGTCGATCTCGCCCTCGCTGCCGAGGAACACCGGGGTGTCGTCGAGGTAGCAGCGCAGCGTGTAGTACTCCGCGCCGGACGTGATGATCTTGATCGGGTCGATGCCGACCTCGGCCCAGAAGCCGACCGGGCCCTCTTCCTCGTCTTCGTCGTCCTCGTCGTCGTCCGAGGAGATCGCCTCGAGGTCCTCTTCACCCTCCGCGCCGGCCTCGGCCTCGGCGGACTCCTCGTGGAACGCCGCCAGCTCCTCGGCGGTCTGCTCGAGGACCTTCTCGTCGACGTCCGGCACCGTCACCAGGCCGTCGATCGCGTCCAGGACGGTGTCCCACTTCGTCGACACCGTCTCGGACAGGTCGTTCCAGACCTGGACGCCGACGCTCCCGGTGAACGGGAGGGTGCCCTGGTCGAGCAGCGAGAAGCCTTCGGTCGAGTCGAGGATCTCGTGGACCTCTTCGAGGTCGCAGACGTCGGCGAGCGAGCGCACGATGCCGACGATCTCGGCCAGCTCGGCGATGTGCCAGACGTCCGGCTCCTCGGCGACGAGCTCGGGCACGCCGACGAGGTCGTACGTGTGGTCCTCGTCCGGGATCAGCTCGGGCACGTTCAGCGACGGCACCGCGTCCCACGCCGGGTGGTCGATCAGGTCGTGCCGCTCCGACGTGCGGACGAAGGCGGCCAGGTGTGCGGCGTCCGGGAAGGCGTACAGGTCGTCCTCGTCGCCGAGGAACGCTTCCCACTCCTCGCCGTCTTCCCGCCAGCGCGGGGCCCACAGGGTGACGACGTCGCCCTGCGGCAGCCCGAGTTCGATCGGGATGATGTCCTGTGCCATTCCTAAGCCCTCCGGAGTACCGCCCGTGTGCGCGCGACACCGTATCTCCCGGTCGATGCGCGGTAACGCGAAGCCTACGGGTTTACCACGCGCGATGCGATCGCCCCTGCCGACTTTGCGACGAGCGGATGGCACGATGGACGCCTGATGACTCTCACAGACCTCCTGCCTGCGGATCCCGACCCCGACGCCCTCTTCGAAGCGTTCACGACCTGGACGGCCGACCGGGGCATCGAGCTGTACCCGGCGCAGGAGGAGGCGGTGATGGAGGTCGTCTCCGGATCGAACGTCATCCTCTCGACGCCGACCGGCTCCGGGAAGAGCCTCGTCGCCGTCGGCGCGCACTTCACCGCGCTCGCCCAGGGCCGCCGCAGCTACTACACCGCGCCCATCAAAGCCCTCGTCTCGGAGAAGTTCTTCCAGCTCATCGAGATCTTCGGGGCCGACAACGTCGGGATGATGACGGGTGACTCCAGCGTCAACCCGGACGCCCCGATCATCTGCTGCACGGCCGAAATCCTGGCGAACATCGCGTTGCGGTTCGGCGCCGAGGCGCCGGTCGGGCAGGTCGTCGCCGACGAGTTCCACTTCTACTCCGAGCCCGACCGCGGCTGGGCGTGGCAGGTGCCGCTGCTGGAACTGCCGAAGGCCCAGTTCGTCCTGATGTCGGCGACCTTGGGCGACGTGTCCTTCTTCGAGAAGGACCTGACGCGCCGCACCGGCAAGCCGACCGCGGTCGTCACGTCGGCGCAGCGCCCGGTGCCGCTGACCTTCCGGTACGCGCTGACGCCGTTGCACGAGACCATGTCGGAGCTGCTCAACGGCGGTCAGGCGCCGGTCTACGTCGTGCACTTCTCGCAGGCCGCGGCCATCGAACGGGCGCAGACGCTGATGAGCATCAACGTCACCACCAAGGCCGAAAAGGAGTCCATCGCCGAGCTGATCGGCGACTTCCGGTTCTCCGCCGGCTTCGGCAAGACGCTCTCGCGGCTGGTCCGCCACGGCATCGGCGTCCACCACGCCGGCATGCTGCCCAAGTACCGCCGACTGGTCGAGACCTTGGCCCAGTCGGGGCTGCTGAAGGTGATCTGCGGGACCGACACCCTCGGCGTCGGCATCAACGTGCCGATCCGGACGGTCGTCTTCTCGGCGCTGACCAAGTACGACGGCGTCCGCCAGCGCCACCTCAAGGCGCGCGAGTTCCACCAGATCGCCGGCCGCGCCGGGCGCGCGGGCTACGACACCGACGGCTACGTCGTCGTGCAGGCGCCCGACCACGTCGTCGAGAACGCCAAGGCGCTCGAGAAGGCGGGCGACGACCCGAAGAAGAAAAAGAAGATCGTCCGGAAGAAGGCCCCGGAAGGGTTCGTCAACTGGACCGAGAGCACGTTCGACCGGCTGATCGCGGCCGACCCCGAGCCGCTGACGTCCAGCTTCAAGGTCACGCACTCGATGCTGCTCAACGTGATCTCGCGGCCGGGCAACGCCTTCGACTCGATGCGTCACCTGCTGGAGGACAACCACGAGGACCGCGCGTCGCAGCGCAAGCTCATTCTGCGCGCCATCGCGATCTACCGCGCGCTGCTCGCCGCCGGCGTCGTCGAACGACTGTCCGAACCGGACGAGCAGGGCCGGATCATCCGCCTGACCGTCGACCTGCAGTTCGACTTCGCGCTCAACCAGCCGCTTTCGCCGTTCGCGCTGGCCGCGATCGAGCTGTTCGACCTCGAGTCGCCGAGTTACGCGCTCGACGTCGTGTCCACTGTGGAAGCCACGGTGGACAACCCGCGGCCGGTGCTGTCGCAGCAGCAGTTCAAGGCACGCGGCGAGGCCGTGAACGCCATGAAGGCCGAGGGCATCGAGTACGACGAGCGGATGGAGCTGCTCGAGAACGTCACCTACCCGAAGCCGCTCGAAGAGCTGCTGCAGGGCGCGTTCCACAGCTACCGCCAGGGTCACCCGTGGGTCGACGACTACGAGCTTTCGCCGAAGTCCGTGGTGCGCGACATGTACGAGCGCGCGATGAACTTCGTCGAGTACATCGGCTTCTACCAGCTCGCCCGGTCCGAAGGCCTGGTGCTGCGCTACCTCGCCGACGTCTACGACGCGCTGCGCCACACGGTGCCGGACGAGGCGAAGACCGAACCGCTGCAGGACCTCATCGAGTGGCTCGGCGAGCTGGTCCGGCAGGTCGACTCCAGCCTCCTGGACGAGTGGGAGGCGCTGCGGCACCCCTCGGAAGAAGGGCCGGTGTCGCACCGGCCGCCGGAGCTGCCGCCGGCCGTCACGCGCAACGAGCGCGCGTTCCGCGTCCTGGTGCGCAACGAGCTGTTCCGCCGGGTCGAGCTGTTCGCGCGGCGGGCGTGGTTCCCGCTCGGGGAGCTGGACGCGGCCTCGGGCTGGGACGCCGACGCGTGGCAGGAAGCCATCGAGGACTACTTCGAGGAGTACGACTCGCTCGGCACCGGCCCGGACGCGCGCGGCCCGGCGCTGCTGATGATCGACCAGCAGCCGGACGTCTGGAAGGTGCGGCAGATCTTCGACGACCCCGCGGGCGACCACGACTGGGGCATCAGCGCCGAAGTGGACTTGGCCGCGTCGGACGAGGCGGGGGCCGCGGTGATCCGGGTGACGGCGGTCGGCGCGCACTGATCGTTGCGGATTCCTGACTGGTCAGTCATCGTGATCCCATGGTGGCGACAGTCCGGGAGCACCGGATCGGCGACGTGCGCTGGACGATCGTCCGCGGGCCGCGGGAAGGCGCTTTCCGCGAGCTGGGGGCGTACGCCGCCGCCGACATCCGGACCGTGCTGGCGGGCTTGCCGTCGTGGCCGGTCACCGCGCGGGCCCGGCGCTCGCCGGTGCGGTTCCGGGCGGTCGAATCGGCGTCGCAGGTCGAGCACCCGGACGCCTACGCCGAGCTGACGGCACTGGCCGAGGGCGCCGGCGTCCCGTTCGACGACCTGCTGCTGGCCAACCTGCGCGGCGACCTCGGCGCGGGCGACGGCACCGGCTGCACGGACCTCGCGTGGGCGGGTTCGCCTTCGCTGCTCGGCCACAACGAGGACGGCGCCCCGGTCTTCGACGGCATCGGGCGGCTGCTGACGTTGCTGATCGACGGCGAACCCGGCGTCTGCGTCTGGTGGTACCCGGGTTTCCTGCCCGCGAACACGTTCACGCTGACGACGCACGGTCTGGTGTGGGGGATCGACAGCGTGAGCGTGGCGGCGCCTTCGCCGTGCGCCGGGCGGCACTTCCTGGCGCGCACGGCCCAGCGCGCGACTTCCGTGGCCGAAGCGGTGTCCGTGCTGCGTTCCCACGCTTCGGCGGGCGGCTTCGCGTACACGATGGGCGCCCTCGGTTCCCCGGCGGTGACGGTGGTCGAGAAGGCGGGGCACGAGACCGCGGTGTCCACTGTGGCCAGTGGGCTTTCCTGGCACACCAACCACTTCCGCCAGCTGCCCCCGCACCTGGACGTCGCGCCGGAGGAGAGCCTGGACCGGGCGGAGGTGTGCGCGCACCTGGCCCCGACGTCCCCGGACGCGAAGTGGCTGGTTTCGACGTTGACGAACGACGTCCACCGCGACGCGACCGGCGGCGACGAGCTGATGACGTTGAGCACGCTGGTGACGGACCTCGGTTCGGGCGAGGTGACGCTGGTACCCCGCGGCGGCGAACCGTTGACCGCCCGGGCGGTGGACCTGGCCGCGGGGAACGTCGACGCGGTGGGCTGAACGGCGCAACCTGCTTCGGCGGGCGCGGTTGCGGCGGTAGCGTGGAACGCTCCGAGCCTGGGAGGGACCATGGGGAACGTGAAGCGCTTGCTGGCCGGGATCTTCGTCGCCGCGGCGATGGCGATGGCACTCGCCCCGGCGGCGTCGGCCGCATCGATGGTGGAGTACGCGCTGCTGGCGAGCCCCGACGCCACCGCCATCGAATACGGCGTCTGACGCTCAGCCCGCCGGGGTCAGGATCGCCTGGGCGTCTTCGCCCGCGAACCACAGCCCGATGACGAACGCCGCCGTGGCCTCCAGCAGGGCCGCGCGGTCCAGGCCGCCCGCGAGGACCGGCTTCGCGCCGATGTCCCGCACCAGCGTGCTCACCGCGGCCAGCGCCGCCGGGTCGTCGCCGCACAGCGGGACCGACAACGGGCGGCCGCCGAACACCGGGGGCCGCAGCCGCCAGACGTCGACGTGGGCGAGGTTGAACGCCTTGACCACGTGGGCGTCCGTGGCGATCCGCGACGCCACCGGCGCGCCGGTGAGCGCCGGGTCGTTGGTGCAGTCCACCAGCACCTTCCCCGCGAGCGGTCCCGCCGCCGCGACGACCTCGGCGATCGCGGACGACGGCACCGCCAGGAGCAGCACGTCCGCGAACT
This sequence comes from Amycolatopsis lexingtonensis, assembly GCF_014873755.1. NCBI lineage: Bacteria > Bacillati > Actinomycetota > Actinomycetes > Pseudonocardiales > Pseudonocardiaceae > Amycolatopsis > Amycolatopsis lexingtonensis. Next base: position 6,477,906 of record NZ_JADBEG010000001.1, on the reverse strand, counting down.
CCGCCGTCGAGCGCCAAGATCCGTGCGAAGCGCCGAGCCGGGCGGCCAAAGCCGCGGGGTCGGACCGGCCGCTCACTCGAAGCTCGTGACCCGCCCGCGCCCACTGCGTGCCGAGCGCGTCCGCCATCCCGCCCGTGCCGAAGATCCCGATCCGCATACGTCCTCCTTGTGCTTGGCTGTACCAGCTACGACGGTAGGAACCCGGGAAGGAACCGAACGGTAACCATGGACTTCCTCGCCGACTGCCGGACGCGGCTCGCGTTCGACCTGGTCGCCAACACCTGGAACCCGGTGGTGCTCTGGGCCCTGCGCCACGGCCCGCGGCGCCACGTCGACCTGCGGCGCGAGATCGGCGGGATCAGCGCCAAGGTGCTCACGGAAACCGTGCGGCGCCTGGAGTCCGACGGGCTCCTCGAGCGCCGCGAAGGCGCGTACGCGCTCACGCCGTTGGGTTCAAGCTTCCTGGAGCCGATCGAGGGCTTCGGGCGGTGGGCCGCCGAGCACGGCGACGCCGTCGTCGCCGCTCAAAACCGAGCACGATCAGCGTGACCAGGGACAACGCAGGCAACGGGTAGCCGAGCAAGAGCCCCGCGACGACATCGAAAACCGGCGCGGCGACCCCGGCCACGAACACCCACGTCGGCGCGGTCGGCGGTTTCGCGGCCGGCGACCACGGCGTCTTGCGGCCCGGCTTCGCGACCGAGAGCCACGCCTGGAACGCCAGCGCGCTCGCCATCGAAGCTGCCCCCGCGATCTGCGGCCAGGCGACCGCGCCGGTGTCCGCGGATTCGTGCAGCGCGGGGGAGAGCAGGAAGATCCCGGCGTAGAGCTGCACCAGTGTCAGGACGAACTTCGTGAGCACCCACCAGTGCCGGAAGTAGCCCCACGCGGTCGCGCCGGCGAGCAGGAGGCCGGTGAACGCGGAGACGTTCGCCATCGGCGCGAGCAGCACGGTGTCGAGCCGCTCGGCCATCGCGGGCGCGCCCGTGGCGGTCAGCACGACCAAGGCGAGGGCCTGGCTCATCCAGGCGACGGACGACACGACGTGCAGCCAGACGACGGCCTGGCGCCAGCGGGGAGAAGTCTTCACGCCGTTCAGGCTCGCCGAACCGGCGACCACGGCACATCGGGCGCGACCCGGGTTTCGCCCCGGAGCCCGGGAGGCCGCGCGTACTCCCGGCGGAGTACGAACCCGCGGCGGCCGTACGCCTCAGGTGGTCGCGACCGGGTTCTTCGCGGCCAGGGCCAGGAGGGGGACCGCGGCGGACGCGTCGGTGATCAGCGTCGAGACCATGCCCGAACGCAGCACCGCGTCCACCGCCGCCGCCTTCGGCTTGCTGTAGCCCAGCGCGATCACCTCCGGCACCGCCATGAGCTCTTCGTGGCTGATCGCCAGCACGTGGTGCGCGAGCCCGGTCGACAGCGCGTTCCCGGCCGCGTCGAACAGTCGCGCCGCCACCTCCGCGGTCGCCCCGCGGGCCGCGATCGCCGCGCGCTCGGCTTCGTCCAGCGCGTCGTACACCGTCGACTCGCCCGGCTGCCACGCGCCGATGCTGACCACCGCCTTGGTCAGGTTCTTGAACTGCCCGAACGTTTCCGCGATCCCCGGCTGCCGTCGCAGCGTCTCGGTCGTGCGGCGGTCGGGCAGCACCAGCGGGCCGAAGATCGGGTAGGCGTCGCCGCCGGACACCGCCGTCACTCGGCTGACCGTCTCCACCGAGCGCCCGCGCATGTCCATCCCCGCCTGCACCCCGCACAGCTGGACGACCGGGCAGCGCGGCAGCGTCCGGATCGCCTCGGTCATCGCGTTCACCGAGCGCGCCCACGACAGCCCGATGACGTCCGACGGGGTCGCGATCTCCTCCAGCAGCCGGGCGGCCAGCGCCCCGATCTTCGCCCGGACGACTTCCCGGGGTTCTCGCTCGGTTGAGCGTTCGAGCACGAGGGCCCGCTGCAGGCCGTACGCCGACCGCACCTCGTCGGACAGCGCGAGGTCGACCGGCGCGGGCAGCGCGAACTCCACTCGGACGAGCCCGGACTCCATCGCGGTGTCGAGCATCCGCGCGACCTTGAACCGGCTGACGCCGAACTCGTCGGCGATCTCCAGCTTGGAGCGTCCCTGCACGTAGAAGCGCCGGGCGACGGTCGCGAGCAGCATGGCTTCGGTCAGTGAAGCCGCCTTTTTCGACGTGCTCATATGAGCACTATAACCAAAAATACCGGCGAAAGGTTGACGAATCACACACGTCAGACCTGTAATGCCTGCACATGTTCTCGACGCCAATGGCCAATGCCGCTCATATGAGCGCGAGGAAAGGGGCTAGGCATGCGTGCCGCCATCATCGACCGGCCCGGCGAGATCAGGGTGGGTGACGTGCCCGATCCGAAGCCGCGGGAACGCGAGGTGGTTGTCGAGGTCGGCGCCTGCGGGATCTGCGGGACCGATCTGCACATCGCGGACGGGCACTTCCCGCCCACCCCGTACCCGATCGTCCCGGGCCACGAGTTCGCCGGGGAGATCGTCGAGCTCGGCTCCGACGTGCCGGGCGGCTGGCAGGTCGGCGACCGCGTCGCCGTCGACCCGTCCCTGTTCTGCGGCTACTGCGGTCCGTGCCGCTCCGGCCACGGCAACCTCTGCGCCAACTGGAACGCCACCGGCGACACGGTCGACGGCGCCTTCGCCGAGTACGTCGCCGTCCCGTCGGCGAACTGCTACCGCATGCCCGACTCGATGACCTGGGAACAAGGGGCGCTGGTCGAACCCGTCTCCTGCGCGGTGCACGGCGTGCGCCGCGTCGGGGTCGAGGCGGGAGAGCGCTTCCTCGTCGTCGGCGCCGGCACGATGGGCCTGATCATGCAGCAGTTGCTGCAGCGGGCCGGCGCGCACGTCACCGTCGTCGACCGGAACGCCGACCGGCTGCCCCGGGCGGCCCGGCTCGGCGCCGTCGCCACCGCGGCGGACGCCGCCGAGCTGAACGACGAGAAGTTCGACGCCGCCGTCGACTGCACCGGCGCCGCGCCCGCCATCGAAGCGGCCTTCGACGCCACCCGCCGCGGTGGCCGGCTGCTCGTCTTCGGCGTCGCGCCGGCCGAAGCCCGCGTCGCGCTCTCGCCGTTCCGCATCTACAACGACGAGATCACCGTCGTCGGCTCGATGGCCGTGCTGAACAGCTACGGCGCCGCGCTCGACCTGGTCGGCAGCGGTGCCATCGACACCGAAGAGCTGCTCACCGACCGGCTGCCGCTGGAGCAGTACCCCGACGCGCTGGCCAAGATGCGCAGCGGCGCGGGCCTCAAGGTGCAGGTGCTCCCGGGAGGCGGCCGTGCGTAAGCTGCTCAGCCTCCTCGCCGCGACGTCGCTGGTGGCCACGGGGTGCGCGGGCGCCGGCTCGGTCGGCCAGGGTGGCTCGACGCTCGTCATCGCGATCGTGTCCAACCCGCAGATGAAGGACGCGATCTCCCTCGCCCCGGAGTTCGAGAAAGCCACCGGCATCACCCTGAAGTTCGTGTCGCTGCCGGAAAACCAGGCCCGCGCGAAGATCACCGCGTCGACCGCCACCGAGGGTGGCGAGTTCGACGTCGTCATGATCAGCAACTACGAGGCCCCGCAGTGGGCCGCCAACGGCTGGCTCGAAAACCTCGAGCCGCACATGGCGGCCACCCCGGGCTACGACGAAGGCGACTTCATCCCCAGCATCAAGCAGTCGCTGTCGTACCAGAACCAGATGTACGCGGTGCCGTTCTACGGCGAATCGTCGTTCCTGGCCTACCGCAAGGACCTCTTCGACAAGGCCGGGCTCACCATGCCGGCCAAGCCGACGTGGCAGCAGGTCGCCGAGTTCGCCGCGAAGCTCGACGACAAGGCGAACGGCGTCGCGGGCATCTGCCTGCGCGGCAAGCCGGGCTGGGGCGAGAGCCTCGCGCCGTTCAGCACGGTCGCCAACACCTTCGGTGCCCAGTACTTCGACAAGGACTGGAACGCCAAGCTGACGTCGCCGGAGTTCAAGGCGGCCGCGGACTTCTACGTGAACCTGATCCGCGAACACGGCGAGGTCGGCGCCTCCAGCGCCGGGTTCTCCGAGTGCGGCACGCGCTACACCCAGGGCCAGGCCGCGATGTGGTACGACGCCACGGTCATGGCGGGCACCAACGAGGACCCGTCGAGCAGCAAGATCGTCGGCAAGTCCGGGTACGCGCCGGCGCCGGTCGTCAGGACGCAGGCCAGCGGCTGGCTCTACACCTGGGCGCTGGGCATCCCGAAGGTCACCAAGGACAAGGACGCGGCCTGGAAGTTCATGGCCTGGATGACCGACAAGGCGTACGTGCGGAAGGTCGGGGCGACCTACGGCTGGAACCGAGTCCCGCCGGGCGTGCGGCAGTCCACTTACGACATTCCCGACTACGCCAAGGCCGCGGCGGCCTACGCGAAGCCCACGCTGGCCGGGATCGCGGACGCGAACCAGCAGAAGGCCATGGCGAACCCGGTGCCCTACCCCGGCATCCAGTTCGTCGGCATCCCCGAGTTCCAGGACCTCGGCACCCGGGTGAGCCAGCAGCTGTCGGCGGCGATCGCCGGGCGCGAGTCCGTCGACGACGCACTGAAGCAGTCCCAGGACTACGCCCAGACGGTGGGCGACTCCTACAAGGCGGTGCAGTGATGTCCACGCTCTCGGTCGACACGCCCAAGCCCCAGGCACGCGCCAAGGCCGTGGAGAAACGCGGCCTGAGCACCGCGGCCAAGCGACGGCTGCCGCTGCTGCCCGCGCTCGTCTTCGTCATCGCGGTGACTCAGCTGCCGTTCCTGCTCACCGTGTTCTACTCGTTCCAGTCGTGGAACCTGGTCCGGCCGGGTTCGCGGCACTTCGTCGGGCTCGACAACTACATCGACGTCTTCAGCGACACGACGTTCCTCGTCGCGCTGCTCAACACCGTGCTGCTGACGGTGGTGTGCGTGCTGGTCGCGCTGCTGCTGGGCCTCGGCCTGGCGATCCTGCTCGACCGGAAGTTCTTCGGCCGCGGCGTCGTCCGGACGCTGCTGATCACGCCGTTCCTCATCCTGCCGGCGGCCGGCGCGCTGCTGTGGAAGACGACGATGTTCGACCCGACCTACGGGCTGCTGCACTTCGTCTTCGGCACCGACGTCGACTGGCTCTCGGAGTTCCCGCTGGCGTCGGTGATGGCGCAGATCGTGTGGCAGTGGACGCCGTTCATGATGCTGCTCATCCTCGCGGGCCTGCAGAGCCAGCCCAAGGACGTCCTCGAAGCGGCCAATGTGGACGGTGCCGGCCGCTGGCGGACGTTCGTCTCCATCACCCTGCCGCACCTGTCCCGGTTCCTGCAGCTGGCGACGCTGCTGGGCGCGATCTACATCGTGAACAGCTTCGACGCGATCTTCCTGATGACCCAGGGCGGGCCGGGAACCGCGAGCACCAACCTGCCGTACTACATCTACCAGCGCGCGTTCGAAGGCTTCGACGTCGGCCAGTCGTCGGCGATGGGCGTGGTCGTGGTGATCCTGACGATGATCGTCGCGACCTTCGCGCTGCGCTTGATGTTCCGCACGTTCTCGGTGGACGGAGGCGTCAAGTGACCACGCTCGCTCGCCGCAAAGCCGGCGCCCGCTCGCTCACCGCCGTCACGTGGGTCGTCGCGATCCTCTTCGTCTTCCCGTTGCTGTGGCTCATCCTCACGGCGTTCAAGCAGGAGGCCGACGCCTACACCGACCCGCCCAGGCTGTTCTTCAGCCCGACGTTCGACCAGATCGCCAACGTGCTGAAGGGCGGGTTCCTGCCCTACCTGTCGAACTCGGCGTTCGTCACGGTGCTCTCGACGCTGCTGGTGCTCGTCCTCGGCATCCCGGCGGCGTACGCGCTTTCGCTGGCGCCGGTGAAGAAGACGTCGAACGCGCTCGGCTTCTTCCTCTCGACGAAGATGCTGCCGATCGTGGCGGCGATCATCCCGCTGTACATCATTTCCCAGAACACCGAGCTGCTGGACACGGTGTGGGCGCTGGTCATCCTCTACACGTCGATGAACCTTCCGCTGGCCATCTGGATGATGCGGTCGTTCTTCCTGGAGGTGCCGCACGAGATGATCGAAGCGGGCCGGATCGACGGCGCCAACCTGCCGACGCTGCTGCGCAAGATCATCATGCCGGTGGTCGCGCCCGGGATCGCGGCGACCGCGCTGATCTGCGTGATCTTCTCCTGGACCGAGTTCTTCTACGCGGTCAACCTGACGGCGGCGCGGGCCGGCACGGTGCCGGTGTTCCTCGTCGGGTTCATCACCAGCGAGGGCCTGTACTGGGCCCAGCTGTCCGCCGCGGCGCTGCTGGCTTCGCTGCCGGTGATGATCGTCGGCTGGATCGCGCAGAACCACCTCGTCCGCGGCCTGTCGATGGGCGCGGTCAAGTAGTCCGTGAATGCCACATTGAGGGACCAAGTGTCCCTCAATGTGGCATTCACGGACTTCGGGCTACTCCTGCAGGGAGAGGGCCTGGCTGGGGCAGACGTGCACCGCTTCGCGGGCCTTCTCGACCAGCTCGCCCTCCGGCGTCTCGTTCAGCACGATGACCGTGCCGTCGTCCTCGCTCTGGTCGAACAGCTCGGGCTCGGTCAGCACGCACTGGCCGGCGCCGACGCACTTGCCGGTGTCCGCGATGATCTTCATGGTCCTTCTTTCCTGTGGTGGGATGGCAGGTTCGATCTCTACCAGGTCACCGGCAGCCGGTACAGGCCGTAGATGTTCGCGTCGTCCTTGAACGGCAGATCGTCCACCGGGGCGCCCAGCGCCAGCGAAGGCACGCGGCGGAACAGCGTGTCGAACACGATCTGCAGCTCCATGCGCGCCAGGTTCTGCCCGAGGCACTGGTGCGGCCCGAAGCCGAACGCGACGTGGTGGCGGGCGCCGCGCTCGATGTCGAGCTCGTCGGCGTTTTCGAACGCCCGCGGGTCGCGGTTGGCCGAGTAACCCAGCGCCAGCACGCCTTCGCCCGCCCGGATCAGCTGTCCGCCGATCTCGACGTCCTCGACGCACAGGCGGGCCGTGGCCGCGTCGACGATCGTCCAGTAGCGCAGCATCTCCTCGACCGCGTCGAGCGTCTTGCCCGGGTCGGCCTTGATCAGCGCGAGCTGCTCGGGGTTGCGCAGGAACGCCACGGTGGACAGCGAGATCATGTTCGCCGTCGTCTCGTGCCCGGCCACCAGCAGCAGGAACCCGGTCGCGGCCAGCTGCTCCCGCCGGTACGTGCCGTCTTCGCGGAGCTTGGCGATCTGCCGCCCGAGCAGGTCGTCCGGCGGGTTCGCCTCCTTCGTGGCGATGAGGTCGGCCATGTAGCCGCGGATGGTGTCGAACGCCGCCCGCCGCTCTTCGGCCGGTGTCGCGCGCTTGATCAGCTTCGCCGTGTGGGTCTGGAAGAAGTCGTGGTCGCCGTAGGGGACGCCGAGCATCTCGCAGATCACCAGCGACGGCACCGGCAGCGACAGCGCCTCTACCAGGTCGCCCGGCTTCGGCCCGGCCAGCAGCGCGTCGATCCGCTCGTCGACGATCTGCTGGATCCGCGGCCGCAGCGCCTCCATCCGGCGCACGGTGAACTCGCCGAGCACGGCCTTGCGGGCCGGCCCGTGCTCGGGCGCGTCCATGGTGATCATGGTGCGCTCGTCGCCCTGGCGCCGGAACCCGCCCTTGACCAGCTGCGGGAAGTCCGGGTGCTGCCGGTCGGCGCTGAAGCGCCGGTCGTTCAGCACGGTGCGGACGTCCTCGAGCCGGGTGACCACCCAGGCCGTGCCGCCGTCGGGCAGCCGGACCCGCTCGACGGCGGACTCCTCGCGGATCTCCTCGTACGCCGGCGGCGGCGCGAACGGGCACGTGCGGGTCATCGGGAACTCGTGCTTCTCGACGGTGGTCATGGCGTCCCCCTCACCAGGTCACGGGCAGGCAGTAGAGACCGAAGATCGACGAGTCGTGCTTGAACGGCAGCTGGTCGACGGGCGCGGCCAGCTTGAGCTCCGGGATGCGCCGGAAGAGCGTGTCGAAGACGATCTGCAGCTCCATCCGGGCGAGGTTCTGGCCGAGGCACTGGTGCGGCCCGAAGCCGAACGCGACGTGGTGGCGGGCACCGCGCTCGAGGTCGAGCTCGTCGGGGTTTTCGAACGCGGCGTCGTCGCGGTTGCCGGAGTAGCTGAGGCCGAGCACGCCTTCGCCCGCGCGGATCAGCTGCCCGCCGATCTCGACGTCTTCGGTGGCGACGCGCGAGGTCGCGAACTCCGCGATGGTGAAGTACCGCAGCAGCTCCTCGACGGCGTCGAGCGTCTTGCCCGGGTCGTTCTTGATGATGGCGAGCTGGTCCGGGTTCTCCAGCAGGGCGACCGTACCCAGCGAGATCATGTTCGCCGTCGTCTCGTGCCCGGCGATGAGCAGCAGGAACGCGAGCGAAACCAGCGAGTCGTGGTCGACGTCGCCGTGTTCTTCGCGCTGCTTGAGGATCTGGCGGCCGAGCAGGTCGTCGGTCGGGTCGGCTTCCTTCTTCGCGACCAGCCGGTCGAGGTACTCCTGCAGCTCGTCGACGGCCTTGACCCGGACTTCCTGGTCGACGTCCCGGTTGAGCAGCGTCGAGCTGCGGACCTGGAAGAACTCGTGGTCCTCGTAGGGCACGCCGAGCAGCTCGCAGATGACCAGCGACGGCACCGGCAGCGACAGCGCCGAGACCAGGTCGGCGGGCTTCGGCCCGGCCAGGATCGCGTCGATGTGCTCGTCGACGATCTGCTGGATGCGCGGCTCCAGCGCCTTCATCCGGCGGACGGTGAATTCGCCGACGACCTCACGGCGGGCCGCGCCGTGCCGCGGCGGGTCCATGTTGATCAGCGACGCGGTGAAGTTGGTCCGCCGGACCGGCCGGCCCTGCTTGGTCAGGAACGGGAAGCCGGGGTTGAACCGGTCGGAGCTGAACCGCGGGTCGGTGAGCATCTGCCGGACGTCCTCGAGCCGGGTGATCGCCCACGCCTCCTGGCCGGACTGCAGCTCGACGCGGTGCACGGGGCCGGCCTCGCGGAGCTTCTCGTAGGCCGGCGGCGGGGCGAACGGACAGCTCCGCACCATCGGGAACACGTCGCCCCTCGTGGTGGGTTCGGCGACTTCGGTCATTTCGGGCCCCCTAAATCGGACGTACAGTATGCGGAGGATTACATTCCGGTTCTTCGACCCAAGGTACCGAAGCGGAAGGAAGTCGTCCACTAGCTAACGGGTGACTCGGTGCGGATCCATTGTGTGGCCGCCTGACCATGCGAGAATCACCCCGCGCGATTCAGCGAGGAGCGAAACGGCATGACGGCAGACCCCGAGACCACCCTGCGAGCGGACGCGCGGCGCAACCGCGACCAGATCCTCGCGGCGGCGAAGAGCATCTTCGCCACGTCCGGTGCCGAGGTGCCGATGGAGGAGATCGCCCGGGCGGCCGGCGTCGGCGTCGGCACGCTCTACCGCCGCTTCCCGGACCGGGACGCGCTGATCCGCGCCGTCGCGATGGACAACTTCGAGCGCGTGCTGATCGACGCCAAGGTGATCGCGGCCGAGGAGACGTCGTCGTGGCGCGCGCTGGAGCGCCTGCTGCGGCAGTCGGTGGAGCTGCAGCTGAGCGTCCAGCTGGCGATGGTGTCGCCGCGGGCGCTGGTGATCCTGAAGAGCGACCCGGAGGTCCGCCGCCTGCGCGACGAGATCCTCGCCGTCCTCGACGGCTTCGTCGACGGCGCGCAGGCCGAGGGCAAGCTCCGCCAGGACGTCGCCGCCGGCGACATCGCGATCCTGTTCGCGACGCTGCTGCGCCAGATGCGCGCGAAGTCCCCGGACGTCGCGGAGATGGCGGCGCGCCGCTGCGTGGGCATCATGATCGACGGCCTCAGCGCGCGGCCGGGAACCGAGCTCCCCGGCCGTCCGATCACATCCCGTGACCTCGACCCCGGCTGATTTCCCGGATTTCCGTGTTAATGTTCCGCCTCGTTCTGCCTGATTCTGGCCGTGAGGCGGGAAAATGCGTCGAAGATCCGCGTTGTTGGTCATTCCCTTGCTGCTGCTCGCCGGGTGCGGTCGCGACGGCGCGGCGCCGGTCGCCGGGCCGCTTCCATCGGTGCCGTCGACCTCCAGCGCGTCGCTCGCGCCCGCGACTTCGGTGCCTTTGAGTACGTCCCGATCCGTGCCGCCACCTGCGCCGACGCCGACCGCGCCGTCGGTGACCCCGGCCCGGAACTGCGGCTCCCCGGAGTTCACGACGAGCGACCCGGACGGCGGCTGGTCCGACGGCGGGTACTACGTGCACAACAACATGTGGAACGCGGGCGAAGCGGGCCCGGAAACGCTGCGCGCCTGCGCGTACGACAACTGGTACGTCGATTCCGTCCAGCCCGATTCCACGTCGGTGAAAACCTATCCGAATGTGCACAAGGACATCAACGACCAGAACGGGAAACCGTTCAACGACTACTCGGTGATCAGGTCGTCGTTCGGGGGCCGCGGCCCGGGCATCGGCGTCTACGACGTGGCGTACGACCTGTGGCTGAACGGCGTGGGCGACGGCAAGGGCGTCAGCGAGCTGATGGTCTGGACGGAGAACCGCAAACAGGTCCCGGCGGGCGACAAGCTGACGACGTACACCGCGGGCGGCTTCACGTACGACGTCTGGGCGGAGGACGAGGGCTACGTGGCGTTCGTTTCGCGGACGACGCAGTACTCGGGCACGGCGGACCTGAAGGCGATGATCGCGTGGGCGATCGGGAAGGGCTTGATCCCGCCCAACCCGACGGTGAACCAGATCGGGTACGGGATCGAGTTCTGCTCGACGGGTGGGGGTAAGGCGCGGTTCACGCTGACGGACTTCTCGGTGTCGATGAGCTAGCGGGCGTAGCGCTGGATGGTCCGCTGGGACGGGCGGAAGAGTGGCTGGCCGACCAGCAGGTTGACCACGCACAGCGCGACCGCGACGGCCGGGAGCGCCAGATAGGCCACGACTCCCGGCGTCACGAGGTGGACGGTGCGGGTCACGTTCTCGGCTGACCACGTGAAGCGGCCCATGAAGGTCACGTAGAAGAAGAGCGACGTGAAGAGGCCGGCGCCGGCCGGTACGGCGAGCGGGTAGAGGGCCAAGCCCGACTTCTGCCGGTCCAGGACGTGGCCCTGGGGGATCGTCGTCACCCACTGCCGGGCCAGGGTCATCGTCACGCCGGAGACCAGCAGGAACAGGCCGAGGAAGACGCCCGTGGCGGCCGTCATCGCGAACATCGGGCCGGAGCCGCCCGGCAGCAGGAGGCCGCCGACCGCGATCCCGAGCCCGACCAGCACGCCCGCGGCCACCGTGACCGCGCCCAAGACCAGGCAACGGCCGCGGAAGCGCGCGGCCATCCGCGGGGGAATCAGGATCGGGCCGTTCACGCGCTCCCCCTACTCTGAGTACTCGCTCGGGAGCATAGCGTCGGAAGGCCACCACCCGGACCGGGTGGTGGCCTCCCTGTGGGAACTCAGACGCCCAGCGTGTGCCAGACCGTCTTCGCCTCCAAGTACCGCCGCAGCCGGGTCAGGTCCGGCGCCGCCGTCCAGTCCGGCTCGGCCTCCGGGACCGTCAGGACCCGCTTCACCGTGTTCGCCGCTTCGCGGGCCAGGCCCGGGCGGTCCGCCGGGGCCGCACCCGTCGGGTCCAGGGCGTTCACGTCGCCGTGCGAAGCCAGCCACGGGCCCAGCTCCGACGCGTGGCCCGTCAGGATGTTCGCCACGCCGCCCGGGACGTCCGAGGTTGCCAGGACCTCCGACAGCGTGATCGCCGGCAACGGCCGCTCCGCGCTGGAGACCACCACCGCCGTCGAGCCGGTGGCCAGGACCGGGGCCAGGACCTCCACCAGGCCCAGCAGGGACGAGCCCTGCGGGGCCAGGATGCCCACCACGCCGGTCGGCTCCGGGACGGTGAACGAGAAGTACGGGCCCGCCACCGGGTTCGCCGCACCGAGGACCGTCGCGATCTTGTCCGTCCAGCCCGCGTACCAGACCCAGCGGTCGATGGCCGCGTCCACAATGGACTCCGCCTTCTTCGCTGCCAGGCCTTCGGACGCCGAGACCTCCGCGACGAACTGGTCGCGGCGGCCCTCCAGGACCTCGGCCACCCGGTAGAGCACCTGGCCGCGGTTGTACGCCGTCGCCGCAGACCAGCCCGGGAACGCCTTGCGGGCCGCCACCACCGCGTCGCGGACGTCCTTGCGGGACGCGTGTGCCGCGTTCGCCAGGAACTTGCCCTTGGTGTCCGTCACCGGGTACACCCGGCCGGACTCCGAACGCGGGAACTTGCCGCCGATGTAGAGCTTGTACGTCTTCGCGACGGAAATCCGGTCAGACATTCAGGTACGCCTCCAGCCCGGTGCGGCCGCCTTCGCGCCCGAAGCCGGATTCCTGGTAGCCGCCGAACGGGGCGGCGGGGTCGAAGCGGTTGAAGGTGTTGGCCCAGACCACGCCGGCGCGCAGCTGGTTCGCCATCCACAGGATCCGGGAGCCCTTTTCGGTCCAGATGCCCGCCGAAAGCCCGTACGGCGTGTTGTTCGCCTTCGCCACGGCCTCGTCCGGCGTGCGGAACGTCAGCACCGACAGCACCGGGCCAAAGATCTCCTCGCGCGCGATCCGCATCGACTGGTGGACGTTCGCGAACACCGTCGGGGCGAAGAAGAACCCGCGGTCCGGCACCGGGCACGGGCTGGTCCAGCGCTCCGCGCCTTCGGCGTCGCCGGCTTCGACGAGCCCGCGGATCTTGGCCAGCTGCTCGGCCGAGTTGATCGCGCCGATGTCGGTGTTCTTGTCCAGCGGGTCGCCGATGCGCAGCGTCGAGACGCGGTAGCGCAGCTTCTCCAGCACCTCTTCGGCGATGGACTCCTGGACCAGCAGCCGCGAGCCCGCGCAGCAGACGTGGCCCTGGTTGAAGAAGATGCCGTTGACGATGCCCTCGATCGCCTGGTCCAGCGGGGCGTCCTCGAACACGATGTTCGCGGCCTTGCCGCCCAGTTCCAGCGTCAGCTTCTTCGGCGTGCCCGCGACCTGGCGCTGGATCGCCTTGCCGACCTCGGTCGAGCCGGTGAAGGCGATCTTGTTCACGTCGGCGTGCTCCACAATGGACGCACCGATGTCGCCCGCGCCCGGCAGGATGTTGACCACGCCAGGCGGCAGTTCGGCCTGCTGGCAGATCTCCGCGAAGACCAGCGCGGTCAACGGCGTCGTCTCGGCCGGCTTCAGCACCACGGTGTTGCCGGTGGCCAGCGCCGGCGCGATCTTCCAGGCCAGCATCAGCAGCGGGAAGTTCCACGGGATGATCTGGCCCGCGACACCCAGCGGCCGCGGATCGGGGCCGTAGCCCGCGTACTCCAGCTTGTCCGCCCAGCCCGCGTGGTAGAAGAAGTGCGCCGCCGCCGTCGGGACGTCGGAGTCGCGCGACTCCTTGATCGGCTTGCCGTTGTCGAGGCTCTCCAGCACGGCCAGCTCGCGCGAGCGCTCCTGGATCAGCCGCGCGATGCGGAAGAGGTACTTCGCGCGCTCGGTGCCCGGCATCTTGGACCAGACGCCGGTGTACGCCTTGCGCGCGGCCTTGACCGCGGTGTCCACATCGGACTTCGACGCGGTGCCGACTTCGGCGAGGATCTCTTCGGTGGCCGGGTTGATCGTCTTGAGCGGCTCGCCCGAGCCGTCGACGAATTCGCCGTTGACGAAGGGCTTGTAGTGGTCCTTGAGGTTCGCGATGGCGCGCGACTCCGGCGCCGGTGCGTACTCGAAAACGGGCATCAGTCCACCGTCACGTAGTCGGGGCCGCTGTAGTGGCCGTCCACCTGGGTGCGGCGCTGCAGCAGCAGGTCGTTGAGCAGGCTGGACGCGCCGAAGCGGAACAGGTCCGGGACCAGCCACTGCTCGCCGGCGACCTCGTGCACGGCGACGAGGTACTTGATCGCGTCCTTCGTGGTCCGGATGCCGCCGGCGGGCTTGACGCCGCGCAGCTCGCCGGTCTGCGCGTGCCAGTCGTGGACGGCCTGCAGCATGATGTGGGTGACCGGCAGCGTCGCCGCGGGGGAGACCTTGCCGGTGGAGGTCTTGATGAAGTCGCCGCCGGCCAGCAGCGCCAGCCACGACGCGCGCCGCACGTTGTCGTAGGTCGCCAGCTCGCCGGTCTCGAGGATGACCTTGAGGTGGGCGTCGCCGCAGGCCTGTTTGATGGCCTGGATCTCTTCGAAGACGGCCATGTAGCGGCCTTCGAGGAAGGCGCCGCGGTCGATCACCATGTCGACCTCGTGCGCGCCCGCGTCGACGGCGATCTTGGTGTCGGCCAGCTTGATCTCGCGGCTGGTGCGCCCGGCGGGGAAGCCGGTGGCGACGCTCGCGACGTGCACGCCGCTGCCCTGGAGCGCCTCGACGGCGGTGGCGACCATGTCCGGGTACACGCAGACGGCGGCGACGCGCGGGGTGTCCTGGCGTTCCGGGTCGGGGCGGACGGCCTTCGCGGCCAGCGCCCGGACCTTGCCGCGGGTGTCGGCGCCCTCCAGCGTGGTCAGGTCGACCATGGAGATGGCGGTGTCGATGGCCCACCGCTTGGCGTCCTTCTTGATGCTGCGCGTGCCGAGGCCCGCCGCGCGCTGCTCGACGCCGACCTGGTCGACACCGGGCAGCCCGAGCAGGAAGCGGCGCAGGCTCGCGTCGTCGCGAGTCGCGTCCGCCAGCGGTGCCGGGGTGGCCGGCGCCGCTGACGTGCTGGTCGTGGCTGTCATGCGCCTGAGTCTAGGCGGCGGGTACGACAGCGCGCGGCGCCCGACTGACGGTCACCCGGTGTGACGTAATTGGTCGGCTGTGTCACGCAGGCGTGACGATTTCAAAGTCGATCGGGGGAGTGGCCCGGCATCATGTCTGTCGTTGGACGGCCACCGGGTGAGTGTCGCGAAACCCCAGCTCATGTGAGGTGGCGAGGGTGAAACGCAACAAGTGTGGCGGTATTTGTGGCACAATTCGGCGGACGATTAGAGGTACTCACAGAGGAGTTGGGATGACCGCTCTGCCGGACTGGATGGACTTGCCGTCCGCAGGGTTGAGCGCTGATGATTACGATGCGTTGCCAGAAGAAGTCTGTCGTCGTATCGAGATCGTTGATGGAGCAATCGTCGTGAACCCGGCACCTCGCCGCCCGCACCAGATCTTCGCCAGGAGGCTGGCGAACGTGCTCGAGGCGGCATGCGGGCCCGGCCTGGAAGTGGCCACCGACGTCGATCTCCGGCTACGTGACGTGCCTTTGCTGAACCGCCGCCCGGACGTTGTGGTCTACAGCTCGGCTTTGCCGAGCGACGCGGTGCTCAAGTCCGAACACTGTGCCCTCGTGGTCGAGGTCATGTCACCCGGCTCGGTCACCGCTGACCAGATCGACAAGCCCGGCGAGTACGCGGCCGGCGGCATCCAGCACTTCTGGCGCGTCGAAAACACCGACGACCCGGACAAGCTCCGCGTCTTCCGCTACCAGCTCGACCCCACCACTAAGACCTACGCGTCCGCGGCCGTGCACGACGGGCCGTTCACCGTGACCGATCCCTTCACGGTGAACGTCGACCTCGCCAAGCTGCTCTGAACGTCAGCCCTGCTCGATCCGCGGTGGGTCCACCCGCTGGGCCGGCCGCCGGTACACCACGACCCCGCCCCAGAACCCCAGCCCGTTGATCTTCACCGTAGGTGCCGTCGGGGGTGCCGGTGGCGCGCCCGACTTGTCCTCCAGCACGAACCCGCCCATGAAGCCGATGCCCGTCACGTCGACGTTGATGTCGTCCGGGACCGTGATCTGGATGCCGCCCATGATCGCGATCGCCGTGATCGTGCAGTGCTTGTCCGCGAACCTCGCCTGGCGCAGGTCGATCTCCGCGCCGCCCCAGAAGGCGAAGCTCGTGTGCTGCGGGGGCAGGACCCAGCTGCCCTTGCGGACCGCTCCCGACATCACGCCGATCGACACCGGGGAGCCCGCGTAGCCGCCGATGCGCTGGTCCGGGAAGCCCAGCGCGCGGGAAGTGGCCGGCTCGATGACGCCCGACGACGTGGGCAGGTCCACCGTCACCGGTTTGAGGTCGCCGACGGTCTTCGCCGCGTAGACCGTCGACAGGCGTTCTTCGAGTTCGTTCACCGTGATCCGCCCTTCCGCGAGGGCGTTGTGCAGCACCTGGGCGACGCGCTCGCGGTCGGCGTCGGAGGCCCGCATCTGGTCGGGCGTCAGTTCGCTCACCCGGCGCAGCTTATCGGCGAAAACCACCCTCCGTGTCCACCTTCTGGAGGACACTGCTCCGATGGTGCGTTTTCCCGACGGCGTCGAGGTCCGCGGCCGCGGGCTCGGCCGCCCGAAACCCGACGGGCCCGACCCGGATTTCGGTCTCTACCTGGGGACGAGCCGGCTGCGGCGCAAGTACGGCGGGGGCATCACCTGGCCGCACGAATGGGTCACCTGGCCCGACTTCCTGCTGCCGGCGAACCCACAGGACGCCCGCGAAAAGATCAAGGCCCTCCACGAACGAGCCAAGACCGAAACCGTCGAGGTTGCCTGTTACGGCGGCGCGGGCCGCACCGGCACCGTGATGGCCTGCCTGGCGATCCTCTCCGGCGTCCCCGCCGGCGAAGCCGTCGCCTGGGTGCGTGAGCACTACAACGAACGAGCCGTCGAAACTCCCTGGCAGCGCGGCTGGGTGAAGAGCTTCGCGAAACGGCTAGATTGACCCGCATGGATGTGCACGTCGTCGACCACCCCCTCGCGAAGGCCCGGCTCTCCACGATGCGCGACGCGCGCACCGACAGCGCCGCGTTCCGGGCCGCGCTGCACGAGCTGACCGTCATGCTGGTCTACGAAGCCACGCGCGACGTCCCGGTGAAGACCGAGCGGATCCACACGCCGGTCGCGCGCACCGACGGCTTCAAGCTGGCGAAGCCGCCGCTGCTGGTGCCGGTGCTGCGGGCCGGGCTGGGCATGGCCGACCAGGCGCACAAGCTGATCCCGGACGCGCAGATGGGCTTCGTCGGCCTCGCGCGCGACGAGGAGACGCTCAAGCCGACGCCGTACCTCGAGTCGCTGCCGGAGTCGCTCGCCGACCGGCCGGTCCTGGTGCTCGACCCGATGCTCGCCACCGGCGGCTCGATGGAGTACACGATCCGGCTGCTCACCGACCGCGGCGCCGACGACGTCACGGCCATCTGCGCGCTCGCCGCGCCGGAAGGCCTGGCGCACCTGGAAAAGACCGGCCTGCCGGTCCGCGTCGTCACCGCCAGCATCGACGAGCGCCTCAACGACTCGGGCTTCATCGTGCCGGGTCTCGGCGACGCCGGTGACCGCCAGTACGGCGCCGTCTGAGCCGTTGCCGGTCCTGAAGTGGCGGTGGATCGCCGTGACCGCGGTCGCGGTCGCGGCCGTCACCGCCGGGCTGCTGTGGCTGTTCCTAGCCTGGTCCGGGGAGCCGACCGCGCCGGTGCGCATCGACGCGGTCAAGACGGCGTTCGGCGTCGGCGCGGGCGCGGGCGGCGTGTTCGCGCTGTGGCTCGCGACGCGCCGCCAGCGCACCCTGGAACTGCAGCTGGCCGAGACCACCCGCGTCGCCGCCGTGACCGAGCGGGACCTCGAGGAGCGGCGGGTCACCGAGCTGTACACGAAGGCCGTCGAACAGCTCGGCAGCGACAAGGCGCCGGTCCGGCTCGGCGGGCTGTACGCGCTGGAGCGGCTGGGGCAGGACAACCCGAGGCAGCGCCAGACGATCGTCAACGTCCTGTGCGCCTACCTGCGGATGCCGTTCGACAGCCCGGAAAGAGGCCTGAAGGGCACCGCCGACCTCGGGCCGGCCGACTACGACGAGAGCGAGCTGCAGGTCCGCCTGGCCGCGCAGGAACTGCTCAAGACCCACCTGACCCACGACGAACCCGCCTACTGGGCCGGGATGGCGATCGACCTGCAGCGGGCCACCCTCGTCGACTTCCGGCTCAGCGGCTGCACGCTGGCCGCCGCGGACTTCAGCCGGGCCAGGTTCGTCGGCGCGGTGCACATCCGCGGCACGACCTTCACCCGCCGGGCGGGGTTCTTCGGCGCGGAGTTCACCTCGGCGGTGAACTTCGACCAGTCGGTTTTCGCGGAGGGCGCGTTCTTCACCTGGGCGCGCTTCGGCGCGTTCGCCCGGTTCACCCGGGTCCGCTCGGGCGGCCGGTTCGAGCTGACCCGCGCGCGGTTCGAGGGCGAAACCGACTTCGAGGGCGGCGAACACCAGGACATCGACCTGACGGATGCCCGGTTCCCGGAGAACGAATAGCAACGTCCCGTCCGGTGCCGGCCACTGAAGGGTGTGACCAGCCATACGACGGGGGTACCGGTGGGTGATCGGGCCCTGTGGGGCCGGGCGGCCGACGGCGACGAAACGGCTTTCGGCGAGCTCTTCGAGCGGCACGCGGAAGCCGTCTGGAACCACGCCTACCGGCTGACCGGCTCCTGGGCCGCCGCCGAAGACCTGACCTCGAACACGTTCCTGACCGCGTGGCGCCGCCGTGCCGACGTCACGCTCGTGCGGGACAGCGCCTTGCCCTGGCTCTACACGGTGGCCGGCAACGCCGCCCGCGACGAGTACCGCGGCGCGAGACGGCGGCGGCTGCTGCTCCGGAAGATCCCGGACCCGCCGGTGGTGTCCGACCACGCCGACGCCGTGGCCGAGCGGCTCGACGGCGAGCGGCGGCTGCGCGAGGTCGTCGAAGCCGTGCGGACGCTGCCGAAGGCGCAGCGCACGGTCGTCGAGCTGTGCCTGCTCGGCGACCTCGGCACCGCCGACGCCGCCGCGTTGCTCGCCGTCGCGGAAGTGACCGTCCGCGCCCACCTGTCCCGGGCCCGTGCCCGGCTGCGCACCCTGCTGGAGGAGAAATGAGCGACGACCTCGGCCTGCCGCCGCGGCGCGCGCTGCCCGCCGACGTCCGCGACCGGCTGCGTGCGGAAGTCCGCGCGGGCACCGGGAAACCCGCGCGGTCCAAGCACGTCTGGTACGCCGCCGCGGCCGCGGTGCTCGTCCTGGCCGCCGGCGCGGTCGTCGTGACGCGGCAGCTGCGGCAGCCCGCCGAAGTGGCGCCCGCGGTGACCGGTGGCCCGACGCTCGACGGCAAGCTCGCGACGACGGCGCTCGACCGGTGCTGGGCCGCGGTAGCGGCGGCCGGCAAGACCGACCGGGTGCCGACGCGCGCGGAGTGGGTCCCGCTGCTCACCGAGGAGCTCGAAGGGGACGCCGTGGTCGCGGCCACCGCCGCGGGCAAGCCGATGTTCTGCGAGACGACCGCGACCACCGTGACGCTGTCGGACCCGGGCGCCACGCCCGCGTACGCGCCGGGCAGCCGGTCCGGGCTGCTGCTGCACAGCGCGACCGGGCTGGTCGGCGGGGTGCTGGACCCGGCGTGGCCGAAGGCGACCCTCGCGACGTCGACCCCCGGCGGGTCCAGCGGGAGCGACGTCGAGTTCTCGCCGGTCAGCCGCCAGTTCGTGGCCCACACCCGGACCGCGCCGGACCGGACGGCGGTCGCGCTCATCGACGGCGGCCCGGGACAACCCCGGAAGGTGGACCTCCCGGCCGCCCCGGCGCCCCTGCTCGCGGTGACCGACCGCCCGGAGCCCGCCAACCGGACGTCGGCGGCGGGCCGTGCTCTCGGCGACTGCCTCGCCGACGCCGAAGAGGTGATCCCGGACGCCGCCGCCTACCGGCCGGGACCGCTGCTGAGCGAGGGCGACAAGCAGGTGGTCATGGGCCGCCGCGGCGACCGCGTGATCGTCTGCACGCGCGAGCCGGACTACCGGCGGCCGGGGAAGACGCAGGCCCGCGCGTACCCCGATCTGGTGGCGGCCCGGGGAGTCCCGGCGCGGCTCCTCGAGGTGAACACGCTCGGCGGCGCCGAGTCGGGCGCCCCGGCAGGCGAAGCCCGTCAGCCGGTCGCGGTGGCGCTGCCGGCCACGGCGACCTCGGCGGGCTTCGAATTCGACGCCGCCAACGGCGCCGACCTGGTGGTCACCGACGGCATGGCGCTGGCCTGGCTGCCGCGGAAGATCGCCTTGACGCCGGAGACGAAGGTGCGCGTGCGGGCGTGGAACGCGAAGAACGAGCTCGTCTACGAGGGGTCGTTGCCGCTGTTCTGAGGCCGCAGCCAGCCGGAGGCGTTCGCGCGCAGGGCCCGCTCGTACGAGCCGGTCACGTCGAACTCCTCCGGCAGGTTGCCGGTCAGCTCCAGCGACACCAGCCCGTGCACGATGGCCCAGCAGCCGACCGCGATCGTCTCGGGCGGGACGTCGACGAAGACGCCGTCGGCGATCGCCCGGCGGATGACCGCCTCCAGGGGCTCCAGCGTCTTGCGGGCCAGTTTTTCGGCGTCTTCGTTGGGTTCGAACCCCGGCACGGACCGGCTGAACATGATCCCGTACAGGTTCGGGTCGGCGAGCGCGCTGGCGCGGTAGGCGCTGCCGAGCGCGACCAGGTCGTCGACGGCGTCGCCGGTCAGCGCGGTACCCGCCATCCGGGCGCCGAAGCGGCGGAAGCCCTCGGTGTAGAGGGCGTTCACCAGATCGGGTTTGCTGCCGAAGAGGGAGTACACGGCGGTGGTCGACGTCCCGGCGTCGGCGGCGAGCTTTCGCAGGGAAAGCGCCTTCGGCCCGTCGGCGGCGATGAGCTCACCGGCGCGGTCGAGGAGCTTCAGCCGGAGCGCTTCGTCGTGCGTACGGGGTCGAGCCATGTACGCAGCGTATCGGAACGGTGTTATGAAAGACCAGGGTGAAGAGTTGACCTGGAGTGCACTCCAGGTCGTAGTGTCGAGGTCATGAGCTACTCGATAGCGGAAGCCGCTCGACGTAGCGGACTGTCCATCGACACCCTCCGGTACTACGAGCGCATCAAACTGCTCGACCCGCCCGCCCGTGACACCGCGGGCCGCCGGGCCTACTCGGACGAAGACCTGAACTGGCTCGGTTTCCTGACCAAGCTGCGCACCACGGGGATGCCCATCAAGAGCATGCGCGAGTACGCGTCGCTGCGCCGCCACGGCGTCGCCAGCGCGGGCCGCCGCAAGGCTCTGCTGGTGGAGCAGCGGCGGTCGGTCGCCGAGCGGATCGCCGAGCTGCAGGGCTGTCTCGACGTCCTCGACTACAAGATCGACAACTACGCACAGGTCGAGCGCAGCGTGCTCGGCATCGAACCCGGCAGGGAGGAAATTTCCGCGTGAAGACCAGGAAGCTCGGCGGACTGGAAGTCGGTGCCCAGGGGCTGGGCTGCATGGGGATGAGCCACGCCTACGGCGTCCGCGACAACGACGAGGAGTCGATCGCGACGATCCACCGGGCGCTCGACCTCGGCGTGACGCTGCTGGACACGGCGAACGTCTACGCGAACGGCGACAACGAAGAACTGGTCGGCCGCGCCATCGCCGGCCGCCGCGACGAGGTCGTGCTGGCGACGAAGTTCGGCATCGTGTGGACCGACGGCGTGATGGGGGCCCGCGGCGACGCGGCGTACGTCAAGCAGAGCTGCGACGAGTCGCTGCGGCGGCTGGGCGTCGACCACATCGACCTCTACTACCAGCACCGCGTCGACCCGGACACCCCGATCGAGGAGACCTGGGGCGCGCTGGGCGAACTGGTGGCCGCCGGGAAGATCCGGTACGCCGGGATTTCCGAGGCGAGCGCCGCGACGATCCGCGCCGCCCACGCCGTGCACCCGGTGACGGCGCTGCAGAGCGAATGGTCGCTGTGGACCCGGGGGATCGAGGGCGAAATCCTGGACACGTGCCGGGAGCTCGGCGTCGGCGTGGTGCCGTTCTCGCCGCTGGGCCGGGGTTTCCTGACCGGTGCGGTGAAGTCGGTGCAGGACCTGCCGGACGACGACATGCGCCGCGGCCTGCCGCGCTTCGCCGAGGGCAACTTCGAGCGCAACATGGCGATCGTCGACGCGCTGCGGAAGCTGGCGGAGGAGAAGGGCGTCACCGCCGGGCAGCTCGCGCTCGCCTGGGTGCAGTCGCACGGCGAGGACGTCGTGCCGATCCCGGGCACCAAGCGCCGCAAGTACCTCGAGGAGAACGTGGCGGCAGCTTCGCTGGAGCTGACGGACGGCGACCTGGCCGCGATCGAGGCGGCCGCCCCCGCGGACGCGATCGCCGGGGAGCGCTACCCCGAACGCCTCGCCCGCGCCGCCGGCCGCTGATCTTCTGAGGCTTTTCTGAGATCTCCGGAGCAGGCTCGGCGCCGATCAAGTGGTCGGTGCCGAGCCTCAGGAGGTCGTCGTGGCGGAGGAAGTGCTCGATTATCTGGTGGTCGGGGCCGGGCCGGCCGGGTTGCAGCTGGGGCAGTTCCTCGGCCGCGCCGGGCACCGGTACCTGGTGCTGGAGGCCGGCTCCGCGCCCGGCCACTTCTTCGAGACCTTCCCGCGGCACCGGACCCTCATCTCCATCAACAAGAAGCACACCGGCTACACCGACCCGGAGCTCAACCTCCGGATGGACTGGAACTCGATCCTCGCCGACGGCGACGACGACCCGGTGCTGTTCACGAACTACAGCGAACTGCTCTTCCCGGACGCTCCGGACCTGCTGCGCTATCTCGCCGATTACGCGGCGAAGTACCGGGTGAACATCCGCTACGACACCCGGGTGACGCGCATCCACCGCGATCCGGAAAGCGCTCTCTTCGTTCTCACCGCGGGTGACGACGAGTTCCGCGCGAAGCGGCTGATCATGGCCACCGGCGTCACGAAGCCGTACATCCCGCGGTTCCCCGGCGTCGAGCTGATCGACCAGTACGTCGACGTCAGCGTCGACCCGGACGAGTTCACCGACCAGCGCGTCCTGGTGCTCGGCAAGGGGAACTCCGCGTTCGAGACCGCGGACAACCTCATCGAGAAGGCCGCTGTTGTGCACGTCGGCGGCCCGCGGCCGGTGAAACTGGCCTGGCGCACGCACTTCGTCGGCCACCTGCGTGCCTACAACGCGGGCATCCTCGACATGTACCAGCTGAAGCTGCAGCACGCGATCCTCGACGGCGACGTGCGCGAGGTCCGCAAGGACGCCGACGGCTACCACGTCAAGTTCGCCTTCGCCCGCGCCGACGAGGTGATCAAGGAGGTCCGCTACGACCGCGTGATCTGCTGCACCGGCTTCCGCTTCGACGCGGAACTCTTCGACGAGGACTGCCGCCCGGAGCTCACGATCAACGACCGCTTCCCGGCGCAGACGCCGAGCTGGGAGTCGGTGAACGTGCCGGACCTCTACTTCGCCGGCACGATCACGCAGGTCCGCGACTTCAAGAAGGCCACCAGCGCGTTCATCCACGGCTTCCGCTACGGCGCCCGCGCGCTGGCCAAGGTGCTGAACGAGCGCTACCACGGCACACCGTGGCCGAGCACCGAACTGCCCGCCAAACCGGACACGCTGACCGACGCCGTGATCACCCGGATCAACCGGACTTCCGCGCTGTACCAGCAGTTCGGCTTCCTCGGCGACGTCGTGGTCGTCGACGGCGACACCGCACGCTACCTCGAGGAGGTGCCGGTGGACCGCGTGCTGGCCGACCCGCCCGAGGACGCTTACGTCGTCACCCTCGACTACGGCCCCGACCACGACAAGATCGACCCGTTCGACTTCGTCGCGCGGGCCGCGCAGGACAAGGCGAACGACCACGGCGAGGGCCACTACCTGCACCCGATCGTCCGGCACTACCGCCGCGGCGAGCTGGTCGCCACCCACCACGTCACCGAGAACCTCGAGAACGAGTGGGACAAAGAGGTGCACGTCGAACCGCTGACCGCGTTCTTCTCGCGGGAGCTCTGATGCGCACGATCGCGGAGTTCGAGGCCGCGGCCCGCGAGCGCCTCGACCCGGCGCACTACGACTACTTCGCGGGCGGCGCGCAGGACGAGATCACCGTGCGGGAGAACGAAACCGCGTTCAAGAAGCTGCGGCTGCTGCCGCGGGTCCTGCGCGGCAGCGACAAGCGGGACCTGAGCATCGAGCTGCTCGGGACGTCGTCGTCGATGCCGATCCTGGTCGCGCCCACGGCGTTCCACCGGCTCGCGCACGCCGACGGCGAACTCGCCACGGCGCGGGCGGCGGCGCGGGCGGGCACGATCATGGTCGTCAGCATGGCCGCCACCACGGCGATCGAGGACGTCGCCGCGGCGGCCCGCGAGGTCGCGCCGGATCCGGGCCTGTGGTTCCAGCTCTACCTGCAACCGGATCTGGAGTTCACCGAAGCGATCGTGCGCCGGGCGGAAGCGGCCGGGGTGAAGGCGTTCGTCGTCACCGTCGACTCGCCGGTGCTCGGCCGCCGCGAACGCGACGACCGCAACGACTTCCACGACCTGCCGCCGGGGCTGGTCGTGGAGAACCTCCGGAACATCGGCGAGAACCGCAGCGGCGGCAACGCCAGCCATGTCCGCGAGATCGTCATGTCGGCCGGGCTGAACTGGGACCACATCGCGTGGCTGCGGGGCAAGACGAAGCTGCCGGTGCTGATCAAGGGCGTGCTGCACGCCGAGGACGCGCGGCTGGCCGTGCACCACGGCGTCGCCGGGATCGTCGTGTCCAACCACGGCGGCCGCCAGCTCGACACCGTGCCCGCCACCATCGACGTACTGCCCGACATCGCGACCGCTGTCGGCGGGGCGATCCCGGTGCTGGTGGACGGCGGGATCCGCCGCGGCACCGACGTCGTCAAGGCGCTGGCGCTGGGTGCGGACGCGGTCGCGGTCGGCCGCCCGATCGTCTGGGGCCTCGCCGCGGGCGGGCGCGAAGGCGTCACGGAGGTCCTGGAGCTGCTGCGGGAGGACTTCGACCAGGCGCTCGCCCTTTGCGGCGGCCGGCACCCGGCCGACCTGACCCCGGACCAGGTGCGGCGATGATCGGCAAGGTGCTGGCGGCGGGCGCCGCGCTGACCGCGCCCGTGTGGCTGCCCAGCCGGGTCGTGGCGCTGCGGATGAAGATCTTCGCGCTGGTCAACGGCCAGGAAGCGGTGACCATCCCCGGCGAGCGGGTCGGCGTCGAGGACTTCCGGCGCGTCTACGCCGACCCGGCGGCGAACGGCCGCAGCCGCGGGGCCGCGCTGTCCGACCTGTTCTGGTACTGGCTCGCGCCCGGCCCCGAGGTGCACCAGGAGCACCTGGAACCCGGGCCGCGCTACGACGAAGTCGCCAAGTGCACCCGGCACATCCTGATCCGGTCCAAAAAGGACTCCGAGGAGCTGGCCCGGCGGGTGGCCGCGCACGTCCTCGACGGCGTCGAGCCCGGGCTCGTCCGGCTGCGTGACGAGATGATGCCGATCTGGGCCGAGCTGTACTACGAGCTGGTCTTCGAGGAGCCGTGCCCGCCCGAGGCGCGGGACCTCATCGTGGCGCACGCCGACGACGTCGTCTCGGCGCTGAAGTGCGTGCGGCCGCGGAACATGCGCCGCCGGGCCCGGCTGACGAAGTACCTGCGGCGGCGCCTCGCCGACGTCCCGCACCCGCTGCCGGCGTCCCTGACCCCCGAGGAGCAGGCCTACTACCTGCAGGGCACGTTCTTCAACACGGCCGTCGTGCAGATGTCGGAGGCGATGGCGCACCTGCTGATGATCATCGCGAAGTCCCCGGACACCCAGCGGCGCCTCGCCGAGCACCCGGACGACGACGCCTACCTCGACCGAGTCATCGACGACGGCCTGCGCCGGTACCCGCTGTTCGGCATCGCGCACCGGATCTCGACCGCCGACATCGAGCTGGCGGACCTGACCATCCCGGCGGGCACGGTGCTGTGCTTCAGCTACCCGGAGTTCGCCGCCCAGTCCGAAAAGGACGCTTTCATCCCGTTCGGCGTCACGCAGAACCGCGCCTGCCCGGCCCGTGGGCTGGCCCCGCCGACGATGCGCGTGGTGACGCGCGAGGTGCTGCGCCGGTTCAGCCTCGCCTCCACGGCCGGGCACACGCGGTCGATCCCCAACCGCGGCCCGGCGCTGCTCACCCCGCACGGGGCCCGGCGAAAGCGCTTGCCGCTGCTGTGGCTCGCGGTGCGCGACCGCTGGGAAGACGTCTGGCGCAGCTTCGCCCAGCTCGTGTTCGGCACGTACATGGTCCTCGACGCCCGTCGCCAAGCCTTGTGCACCACCTACTTCGCCGGAGGTAACTCGTGAGCCCCACCGAAGCGGCACCGGCTTTCTTCCTCGCCGTCGCGGCGATCCTCGTCGTGTGCCGGCTGGTCTGCCTGGTCGCGGTGCGGCTGGGTCAGCCGCCGGTGGTCGGCGAGATGATCTCCGGCGTGCTGCTCGGCCCGTCACTGCTGGGGCTGGTCCTCCCCGACGTGCAGACGGCGCTGTTCCCGGACGGCATCCGCCCGCTGCTCTACGTCGGCGGGCAGATCGGCCTGGTCATCTACATGTTCGGCGCGGGGTACGAGTTCAGCCTCCGCAGCATCCGCGGCTCGGCGAAGTCGGTCGGCGTGATCTCGGCCGCGGGCACGGTGGTGCCGCTCGCGCTCGGTGTCGGCGTCGCCGTGTTCGGCACGAGCTGGGCCGGCATCGCCAAGGACGGCGTCTCGCTCGCGACGTCGGCGGCGTTCGTCGGGGTCGCGCTGGCCATCACCGCGTTCCCGATGCTCGCCCGGATCATCACCGAACGCGGTCTCGGCGGCACCCGGTTCGGCTCGCTCGCACTGGCCTGCGGCGCCCTCGACGACGTCCTGGCGTGGGTCCTGCTGGCCGTTGTGCTGGGCATGCACGGCGACTCGGCCGGGCCGGTCGCGCTGGCCGTGGGCGGCGGCCTGCTGTTCGCGTTGCTGCTGGTGCTCGTCGGACGCCGGGTGCTCGCGAAGGCGATGGGCAGCGAACGGGTCTCCGCCGACCAGAAGATGCTGATCACGGCGTTGACGCTGTTCGCGGCCGCCTGGTTCACCGACATCATCGGGCTGTACGCGGTGTTCGGCGCCTTCTGCGTCGGCATCGTGTTCCCCCGCGTGCCCGCCGCGGACGCCGTGCTCGCGAAGATCATGCCGATCGGGCGGATCGTGTTCCTCCCGCTGTTCTTCACCTATTCCGGCCTGAACACGCGGTTCGCGCTGCTCGCCGATCCGAAGCTGCTGCTGTTCGCGGTGCTCTGCGTGGTCGTCGCGATCGTCGGCAAGCTCGGAGCCTGCTGGGGAGCGGCGCGGCTGGTGGGGGAGCCGCAGCCGATCGCGTTGCGCGTCGGCACGCTGATCAACGCCCGCGGGCTGATGCAGCTGATCGCGCTCAACGTCGGGCTCGCCGCCGGCATCGTCTCGCCGGCGTTGTTCACGGTGCTGGTGCTCGTCGCACTCGTCACCACGATCATGACCGCGCCGGTGCTCGCGTGGCTCGACCGGCGCGATGCCCGCAAGGGGAGCAGTGAAGTGCTCCTGACGGCGGAACCGGTCCCGGTGACCGGGAAAAGTTGATAGTTCAAACTTAGAAAATCACTGCCAGTATGGACTCGTGCACGATGGGGCGACGAAACCGCGGGTGCTCGTGGTCGAGGACGACCGCGAGCTCGCGGGCATGCTCGCGGAGCTGCTCACCGACGAAGGCTACGAAACCGAGGCCGCGCACGACGGTCAGCGCGGCCTGCACCTCGGGCTCACCGGGCGGTACGACGTGATGATCATCGATCGCCGCCTCCCGGTGCTCGACGGCCTGGAGCTGGTGCGGCAGCTGCGGGCCAGGGCGGTGACCACGCGGGTCCTGGTGCTTTCGGCGCTCGGCGAGCTGGCCGACCGCGTCGGCGGGCTCGACGCCGGCTCCGACGACTACCTCGTCAAGCCGTTCGAGGCCGAGGAGCTGCTGGCCCGCTTGCGCGCGCTGGGACGGCGTGACCTCGAAGGCGCGGAGTGCCTCCCGCTCGGCACCGCGGCCCTCGACCTGCGGCGGCACGAGGTCGTGCTGCCGCGCGGCGAGCGGATCACGCTGTCCGGGCGGGAGTTCGAGCTGCTGCGGACGCTGGCGCAGCGGCCGAAGGCGATCCACCCGCGGGCGTCGCTGCGGGGAGCCGTCTTCGCCGACTCGACCGGGGAGTCCATTGTGGACACGTATGTGTACTACCTGCGGCGCAAGCTCGGCCGGGACGTCGTGCGGACCGTGCACGGCCTCGGCTACCAGATCGGCGCGGTGTGAGCCCCCGCGGCGACCCCGAGGACGGGGCCCTGCGGCGGGCGCGGTGGGCGATCACCGCGCAGATCTCCGTGGTGGTGTCGCTGCTCGTGGCGGTCGCGGGCGCGATCGCGTACGGGATCATGCTGTCCGGGCAGCACGCCGACGCCGATCGGGTGCTGGCCCGCACGATCCAGCTCGGCCCCACGGCGACCCCGCCGGGCTGCGTCTGGCTGTTCACGCCGGTGCTGCACGCGCCCGCGGGACCGCCGCCGGCCGGGATGCCGGTGGCTTCACTGGCCTCGACCGTGCCCGCGCCCGGCGACGTCCACACGGAACGGCGCCCGATCGGCGGCATGACGTACACGATCCGCGTCGAGAACCGCGGCGGTGTCGTGTCGCAGGCGTACTTCGAGGAGGTCTACCAGATCCAGGACCGCTCGTCGCTGGTGTTCGGCCTCGGCGTCGCGGAGGTGCTCGCGCTGCTCGCGGCGGTGCTGTGCGGCCGGGTGCTGGCCGGCCGGGCGATCCGTCCCCTGGCCGACGCCCTGCGGCGGCAGCGGACGTTCGTCGCGGACGCGTCCCACGAACTCCGGGCCCCGCTGACCCGCCTGCACACCCGCGCGCAGCTGCTGGCCCGGCGCGCGTCGGGCCGGGACGCGGAGGACCTCGGCCAGCTGGTCCGCGGCACCCGGGAGCTCGGCGAAGTCGTCGAAGACCTGCTGCTGTCGGCGCAGGCGGGCGACCGGCCGTCGCTGGAGCTGGTGGACCTGGGATCGCTCGCGGAGGAGGCGGTCGCGGCGGAGACGGTCCGCGCGGGACAGGGCCAGGTCCGCCTGGCGGTGACCCGCGAGCGGCGGCCGTACGTGGTCCAGGGCGTGCCGACGGCGTTGCGGCGGGTGCTGTCGGCGTTGCTGGACAACGCACTCGGCCACACCCCACCGGGCGGCTCGATCGAGGTGCGGCTGGGCGTCCCGGACGAACGGCACGTGGAGCTGCGCGTCCACGACACCGGCGTCGGCTTCCCGGCGGCCGACGCGGACCGCATCTTCGAGCGCTTCGCCCGCGGCTCCGACGGCGACGGCCGCCGCTTCGGGTTGGGACTGGCGTTGGTGCGCGAAGTGGTGACGGGCCACGGCGGCACCATCGCGGCGGTGGGCCGGCCGGGCGCGGGAGCGACGTTCACCTTGACGTTGCTCCGCGCCGACGCGGCCACGTGATCAGGGGCGGAACCGGGCGGAGCCGAGTATCGAGCGGATCCAGCGGGCCGTGGCCGGGTCGAGGCCGGTGCAGGCGGCCTCGATCTCGGTTCTGAGCCCGGCCGGCGGTCTGGTGTAGACACCGGCCAGGTGCTGGTGACACGACCGCAGGTCCTGCTCGGCGTCGGCGCCCAGGTCCGCGTCGGGCAGCAGCGTCAGGTTCGTGTGCAAGCGCAGCCAGGTGTCGCGGTCGCGGAGCAAGTTCGCGCCGGTCCGCCGGGTGTGGCGCGGGAGCCCCGGTGCCAGCAGCGCTCGCAGCGCGGGCACGCCGACGAGCGCGGGCTTGCCGCGCAGGAACGCCACCGCCTGGCGGGCGACCGCGGGCGACGGGTCGGTCAGCAACGGCCGCACCGCCGCCGATTCCGGCGCGATCCGGCGCAGGCCGCGGACCGCGAGCGCGCGGACCCGGGGCCGTTCGTCCGCGAGGTGTTGTTCGAGCCGCCACGCGTCTTCGGCGGTGCCGGTCTCGCCGAGCCCGGCGATCGCGCCGGGGGAGGCGGGCAGCGTCCGGTAGTGCGCGGCGGGGTCACCACCCGCCTTGAGGACGAGGGCCTGGGCCATCGAGCGGACCAGGGACGAGCGGTCCGCCAGGTGGGCTTCGACGGTGGCCTCGTCGACGAGCGTCAGCGCGCGCATGCGGATCTTCGGCGACCCGGCGGCGAGGAGTTCGCCGACGAACTCACCGCGGTCGAGCAGTGCGGTGCCGCACAGCGTCCGGACGACGAGGTCGTGGTCCCGCCGGGCGATGTCCAGCAGCCGCTCGCGGGGGAGCAGGTCGAGTGCTTCCGTATGCGCCCAGCGGCGGCTCGCGCGATCTTCCAGCGCCAGTGCGGTGTCGAGCACGCGGGGCAGGTTGTCGCGGAAGAGCGTGGGCATCCAGGCGTCGACCTGCCGCCGCCCCAGGACGGCGATGAGCGGCAGCATCGCGCGGAGGGCGGGTTCGTCCAGTTTGGACAGTGCGGCTTTCCGCGCCGCCTCCCGGACCGGCGCCACCCAGTCGACGCAGCGGATCAGCAGCAGCGGCAGCGCTTCCGGGTCGTCGCCGGCCGCCAGCCGCTCGACCGCGGCCTCCCGCACCCGCCCGTCGGCGTAGCAGGCGGCTTCCGCCAGCACCTCGCGCGGCGGCCGGCGGCCGAGGCCGGCCGTGCGGAAGGCGAGGTTCGGCCGCCACCAGCGCCGCACGGCGAGGTCGAAGTCCACCCACCGGCGGACGTCACCCCCGGCGAGCGACTCCAGTTCCTGGAACGAAAGCGGCGTATCGAACACCCCCTCAGCGTGACAGGGGTGTCGAGCGGGTTTCAGGCCAGCAGCGCCTGGACCGCCGCGGGGGCGTCCGCGATCGCGACCGGGTTCTGCTCGCGCGTGGCCAGGCTGCGGACCGTCACGTTGCCGGCTGCCCAGTCCTCCTGGCCGACGATCACGACCGCGGCCGCGCCCGCCTTGTCCGCGCGGGTCAGCTCCTTGCCGAGCTTGCGGTGCTCGATCGGCGTCGACGTCCGCAGGCCTGCCGCGCGCAGCGAGCGCGCGACCGTCCGAGCCTCGTCCGCGAGGTCCTCCGTCACCGGGATGACCATGACGTCGACCTCGCTGCGCGGCGCCGGGGTCAGGCCGTGGGTGGCGAGGAAGTCGATCAGCGTGACGTCGCCCATGCCGAAACCGATGCCCGGGATCTGCTGCGGCGTGAACATCGACGCGAGGTCGCTGTACCGCCCGCCGCCGAACAGCGCGCGCCGGTTCTCCGGCGAGGTGTCGAAGACCTCGAACACGGTCGACGTGTAGTACGCCAGCCCGCGCACGATCATCGGCTCGTACTTCACCAGGTCCTTGGCGCCGCTGTTGAGCACCTTCACGAGGTTCGACTGCTCCCGCACCTCGGCGGGCAGCTCGTCGAGCAGCGCCTCGCCCATGTCGAGCGTCTCGGCCAGCTTCTCGAACTGCTTGTCCGACAACCCGATCTCGCCGGCGCTCTCGGCGAGCTTTTCGCGCGGATACTTCTCCCACCGGTCGACCAGCGCGAACACCTGCGAGAGGTGGTCCTCGGACACCCCGGCGACGTCGGTGAGCGCCGACGTCAGCAGGTTCCGGTCGTTGACGCGCAGCACGAACATGTCCGGCGTCGCCCCGACCGCGGCCATCAGGTCGTGCACCAGCTCGAAGATCTCGATCTCGCAGTTGGCGCTGTCCGACCCGAAGATGTCGGCGTTGATCTGCCAGTGCTCCCGCACGCGGCCGCGCTGCGGCGCCTCGTACCGGTGGCAGTTCGGGTGGCTGTACCAGCGCACGGGGAAGGAGAGCGACTTGGCGCTCCCGGCGATCATCCGCGCCACCGACGGCGTCATCTCCGGCCGCAGCGCCAGCCGCCGCCCGCCCTTGTCGGTGAGGGTGTAGAGCTGCTTGTCCGCGATCTCCTGCCCGGACTTCCGCTCGTAGATCTCGGCCGACTCGAGGATCGGGCCGTCGTAGCGGAGGAAGCCGCGGCGCTCGAGGACGTCGTAGAGATGACCGAACACCTGGGTCCGCACGGACATTTCGGCGGGCAGGAAGTCCCGGGTCCCCTTGTAGGGCGCGGTCGGCAGGTATTCAGGCACGTCCTCAAGCTTAACGACCGGCTTCGTCAGGCGAAGGCGACCCCATAGGCGGTGAGCAGCACCGCGGCGGCGAGGAGGACCGCGCCGACGCTCGTGACCCGGCCGGGGAGCTTGCCGCGGTTGGGCAGGAGGTGGAGGAAGAAGCCGCCGGACTGGGCGAGGATGCCGAAGAGGAGCAGGAAGCACGTGATCCAGACCGTGGTGTCGGACAGTGTCGTGCGGCTCAGGATCTGCAGGGCGACCAGGGCGAGGATCAGGAGGACGCCGGCGTGGGCGTGGCCTGCGCGGAACATCGCTCGCTGGTGTTCGGTGAGTTTGCGGTCTCTCATGACGCCCATGAGGGCGTAGCCGCCGTACATGACGGTCGGGAGCGAGATCAGGGCGATCACCGTGAAGAGCTGGGTGGGTCCGTGCATCGGGGGACTCCTCGGGTTGGGGTGGCGCTGACTGTAACACTGTTTTAAAACGCTGTCACCAAACTGGGCATTCCCCGATCGGGGAGATGAGGTGGCGCGAACGGTCCGTTCGTGCCGTGCCGGGAGAACGACCGGTCATGCCGAGCGCAGAACGATCGGTCGCCCCACCCGCCCCGACCTACGCGGCGGCGCGCCCCCGAGCCAGCACCAGCAGCGGGTTGCGAAGCGCGGAGAGCGACGCCAGCGGATCCCCCTCGACCACGAGCACGTCCGCCTCCAGCCCCGCCTCAAGCCGCCCGGTCACCGCCGACAGCCCGAGCCCATCCGCGGAATCACAAGTCGCGATCTCCAGGATCCGCCGCCGCGAAAACCCCAGCCACTCGTACAACTCCAACGCCCCCACCGGATCGTCGAACACCGACCCCGGCAGCCCCGCGTCCGTCCCGGCCAGCAACCGGACCCCGTGCTCCTCCAGCCACGGCAACCGCCCGTACATCGCCTCCGCCGCGGTCTCGCCCAGCTTCTCGACGATCACCCGCCAGTTCCGGCTGCTCGTCGAGCACGCCGATATCCCGGCAAGAGCCATCTGCGCGGCCACCGAGTCACGCCGGTCGAACGTCCGCGGCCCGGTCAGGAAACTGCAGTGCTCCACCGTCGACACCCCGGCCGAAACCGCCGCAGCGATCGCGTCCGCGCCGTGTGCGTGGGCCGCCACCGGCAACCCGTGCGAAGCCGCGTGCGAGACCACCACCGAAAGCTCCCGCGCGGAGAACTGCGACTCCCACATGTCCGCGCCGCCCTCGGTGATCTGGCCGCCGCTCGCCATCACCTTGATCACGTCCGCGCCCGCCGCCGCGTTCTCGTCGATCAGCGCGCGGATCGCCGCATCCGACGAGACCGCGCCGCCGAAGAAGTGGCAATGGCCGTCCGGCACCGTGATCGGCGGGCCCGACACCAGCAGCCGCGGAGCCACCGAACCCGAGAACGACGACCTGACGGCCGCACCCAGGTGACCGCGGTCGCCGAGGTCCCGGACCGTGGTCACGCCGCTGCGCAGCATCGACGTCAGCCGCGAACGCGCGTCTTCCAGCGGATCCGAGGCAGAAGAAAAATGCGCCAGCATCTCCCGCGAAGCATCGAAAGCCAGGTGCACGTGGACGTTGAACAACCCGGCCAGCGCGGTCCCGGTCGGGAAGTCGTGCCGAGCCGCGTCCGGGGCCGCCTGCGCGACGACGTCCGCCCGCGCGCCCGCCGCCACGATCACGCCGTCGCGGATCAGGACGGCGCCGTCGAGCACCGGGGCCGACGGCCGGGGCAGGACCCGGCCTGCCGTGATCAGCGTGTCCACGTCACGACTCCAATGCGGCCGACAGCGCGAGCAGCGGCCGGACGTCGGATTCGATGTCGTCCGCGTGGGCGGGCAGGACCTGCTTGGCGCGGCCGTCGTTCTCCTCGCCCGCCGCGTGCCGCGCCAGCGCCGCCTTCAACGCGGCCGCCGCGGCGCCCGGGTCGGTCGCCACGGTCTCGCCGAAGTCCGCCGCCAGGTACGGCGACAGCTGGACCAGCCCGTCCCGGATCTCGATCACCCGCCGGTAGTGCACGCGGTGGATGCTGCGCGGCGAGAACCGGTCGCGCCGCGGCGGCGTGCGCAGGACGATGCTGGGGAACGTGTGGACCAGCGCCGTCCACAGTGGAGCGAGAGCCTGGTGCTCGCGCCGGTGCTGCCGCCGCCGGCGCAACGCCGAAAGCCGCGCCCGCACGCCCGGGTAGGTGACGCCGGCCAGGAACAGCATGCCGCCGATGATCACGAACGGCACGCCGAGCAGCAACAGGAGCTTCACCACCGGCCCGAACGCCCACGCCACCACGATGTACAGCGCGCGGAAGATGCTGCCCACGGCCGCGAGGCCCATGCCGATCGCGCTCAGCTTGAGCCCGATCCGCAGGTTCCGGTCGGCCACCCGCAGGTACCGCACGATCCACGCCGAGCACGCGATCAGGCCGTAGATCAGGTACAGCCCGGCGCCCAGGTAGAACAGCGCGACCCCGCTGTCGTGCACCGTCGAGGGCCCCAGCGGGAGGCCGCGCAGCTCGGGCGGCGTCACGGCCATCGCGACGATCATCAGCGCGATCGCCGCCACCAGCGGCGCCAGCTCGGCCGCCACCCGGCGGTACCGGCGGGGGCCCAGCGCGGAGCCGAGGAAGAAGATCACCAGCGC
The DNA here is from genome assembly GCF_014873755.1 of Amycolatopsis lexingtonensis. Lineage (NCBI taxonomy): Bacteria > Bacillati > Actinomycetota > Actinomycetes > Pseudonocardiales > Pseudonocardiaceae > Amycolatopsis > Amycolatopsis lexingtonensis. Next base: position 6,443,289 of record NZ_JADBEG010000001.1, on the reverse strand, counting down.
GCAGATGCCGCACGCCAGCAGCGCGTTGTTCGCCACCCGCGCCGCACCGCGGCCGAGGAGGGCGTCAACCTCGTCGGAAATCGCCGTCTGCTGCAGCAGGAACGCCGCGGCGAAGCCGGCCACGCACGCCGTCACGGCCCAGTTCGGCACCGTCGGCGCGCGCTGCACCTGGTAGATCCGCCACGCGAGCGCGGCGGCGAACAGCACCATAGCGATCAAGTTCACGGGGCTGAACAGTGTGCTCACAACCACCCTTGGTGATCGCCGAGCGCCCCCTGGATCCGGCGAAGATCCCGGTCCGCGGCGCGCCGGGGGATCGTGTAGTTCAGGACCGACGCCCATTCGAGGATGATCGTCGCGACCGTTTCGGCTTCCCACTCGTGCGCGTCATCGTAGGACGACCGGCGCAGCGCGCGGTGTACGGCATCCGGGTCAAGATCCGGAGCGGGGCCGCGCAGGAAGTCCGCCGGCTCGGCGTCGCCGTGCGGGTGGTGGTCGGCCAGCATGTGGCCGAGCTCGTGCAGGATGATGTGGTCCTGGTGCGATTTCGTCGTTTCGGCCTGGTAGAAGATGTAGTCCGCGGCCGACGTCGCGATCCAGCAGCCGAACGGGCCCGGCACTTCGAGCGGGTACGCCATCAGCCGGATCGGCTTGCCGCGCTGTTCGCCCAGCCGCGCGCACAGCACCTCGACGTCGAGCGGCGGGCCGATGTCGAGGTCTTTCAGCAGTTTCCGGCACCGGCGGCGCAGCTCGCGCTCCTTCATCGCGCGGTGTCCTCGGGATTCCGGCCTTCGCGCTCGGCCCGCTCGTAGCGTTCGACGAGGTCGAGGAGGTCCATCACCTGACGGCGGCCCTGCGGCGACAGCTCCTGCGCCCGCATCGCCATCAGCTGGGCCTCGCCCGCCGGGGGCGCGGCCGCCTCTTCGTCGAAGAAGTACGTGACCGGCACGCCGAACAGCCGCGCCAGCGCTTCGACGTAGTGGATCTTCGGGTTGACCCGCTTCCCGGTCGCCAGCTGCTGCAGGTAGGCGGGCGACATCGCCGGCCCGCCCGCACGCTCGACGGCCGCGGAGATCTCCCGGTAGCTGTGCGGCGCGCGGCCGTCCAGCCGGGCCGCGTCGATCAGGGCACTCAGCCGTTCCGCGAAGGTGCGTTCCCGTGCCATCCCCGCCCCCTAGGTTTCCGCCGTGAAAATTCTAGCCGGGAAACCACTGTACGCACACGTTGACAGCTATCGTATGCAGTGGTTTACAGTTGGCACGCCTCTCGCCTGGCGGTCCGTGCCCTGGGGGTGTACGGAACGGCCGGGCGAGGGGCTTGTCGCGCCTCCGGCTCGTCATGATCGGCGGTCTGTAGTACGCTGCACAGGCCAAGGTCGATCGCCCTCGGGAGGATCCCTTGGCCACGGCCTGTTGCCGGAGGTCGACCCCCAGGGCTTCCGGTGACAGGCCCTCTTATTTTCCGTTCCCTCAGCTCAGCAGGGTCGCGGCCAGCGTGCCGCCCAGTTCCGCGCACGCGTCCAGGGTCTTCTTGCCCGGCTCGCCCGTGCTAATCACCGGCGCCGCCGCCTGGGTCCACGCCAGGCCCGTGGTGATGGCCCGCAGCTGCCGTTCCGTCCCCGACGTGTCGCTGCCGCCGTGGATCCAGTACCCGAACGGGCGACCCCGCGTCGCGTCCAGGCAGGGGTAGTAGACGGTGTCGAAGAAGTGCTTCAGCGCGCCGCTCATGCTGCCGAGGTTCGCCGGCGTGCCCAGCAGGTAGCCGTCCGCCTCGAGGACGTCGGGGACGGTCGCCGCCAGTGCCGCGCGGCGGACGACCTCCACCCCTTCGATGTCCGGGTGCGTCGCCCCGGCGAGCACGGCCTCGAACAGCGCCTGCGTCGACGGCGACGGCGTGTGGTGCACGATCAGCAGCCGCGGCATCAGGCGAGCAGCTCCTCGACGTCGGCCCGCACCGCCGCCAGCCGCTCCTGCGCCGCCGCGCGCGCGTCCGCGAGCGAGCCGGTGACCGGGGCCACCACCTGCAGGTACGCCTTCAGCTTCGGCTCGGTCCCCGACGGTCGGATCACCACGCGCACGCCGTCGCCGGCCAGGCGCACGACGTCCGCGTCCGGCAGCAGGTCCTCGATACCGACCTCGGCACCGCCGAGCCGCGACGGCGGTGCCTTCCGCACCTTCGCCATCAGCTGCCCGCGGACGGCGAGGTCGGTGACGCGCAGGGAAACCTGGTCGGTCAGGTGGACGCCGTGGCGCTGCGCCAGCTCGTCGAGCACGTCCAGCGGCGTGCGGCCCTGCGCCTTGAGCTGCGCGGCGAGCCCGGCGGCCAGCGTCGCGGCGGCGATGCCGTCCTTGTCGCGCACGAAGCCCGGGTTCACGCACAGGCCGAGCGCCTCTTCGTAGGCGAACACCAGGCCTTCGCCGGCGCGCACCAGCCACTTGAACCCGGTCAGCGTCTCGGCGTAGCGGGCGCCTTCGGCCTTCGCGATCTCGCCGAGCATCGACGACGACACGATCGTCGTGGCCACCAGCGGGTCCGGCAGCTGGGTGCGGTCCACTGTGGACAGCACGTACGAGCCGAGCAGGACGCCGGTTTCGTCGCCGCGCAGCATCCGCCACGACCCGTCGCGCTCGCGCACGCCGAGGGCGCAGCGATCGGCGTCGGGGTCGAGCGCGATCGCCAGGTCGGCGTCCACATCGGACGCCAGCGCCAGCAGCAGGTCCGTCGCGCCCGGTTCCTCCGGGTTCGGGAAGGAAACCGTGGGGAAGTCCGGGTCCGGGGTGGACTGGGCGGTGACCAGGTGCAGGTCGGTGAACCCGGCCCGCTCGAACGCCGCGCGCAGCGTCTCGGCGCCGACGCCGTGCAACGCCGTCGCGGCCACCCGCACCGCGCGCCCCGCGCCGAGCGGCAGCGTCGCGACCTCGTCGAGGTAGCGGTCGACGACGTCGACGACCTCGGCACCGGCGGCCCGAGCCACGTTGACGGCGGCGGGCGCGGCCTGGATGGCGTGCTCGATCTCGCCGTCGGACGGCGGCACGATCTGGCCGCCGGTGGCGTCGTAGAGCTTGTACCCGTTGTCCGCCGGGGGGTTGTGCGACGCGGTGATCTGGATCCCGGCCACCGCGCCGAGCCGCCCGACGGCGAACGCGAGCACCGGCGTCGGCAGCGGACGGGGGAACACCTTGACGTCGAAGCCCGCCGCGGTGAGCACCTCGGCGGCCGCGGTCGCGAACGCCTCCGAGCCGTGGCGCGCGTCACGGCCGACGACGACCAGCGCGCCCGCGTGCCCCTGCGCCTTCAGCCATTCGGCCACCCCGGCCGTCGTGCGGGTGACGACGGCGACGTTCATCCCGTTCGGCCCGGCGCGCACCGGCCCGCGCAGGCCGGCGGTGCCGAACTCGAGCGGTCCGGCCATCCGGTCGGCCAGCTCGGCGGCGGCACCGGTGTCACCGCCCATCGCCTTCGCGAGGACGCCCTGCAACTCGGCGCGCGAGCCGTCGTCCGGGTCGTCGGCAATCCAGCGGAAGGCGGCGTCACGCAGGGTGGAATTCACTGTCACCGCGCCAGCCTACGGGCTAGGGTCGGGTGAGTGCGCTTGCTCTTCACCTCACTGGGGTCCTTCGGTCACACGTTCCCGCTGGTGCCGCTGGCGGTCGCCGCGCGCGACGCGGGCCACGACGTCGTCTTCGCCACCTCGGAAGACTTCCTGCCACAGCTGACGAAAGCCGGGCTCGAGACGGCCGCCGCCGGGCTCGCCATCAAGGACGCGTTCGCGCAGGCCTTCGCCGAGTCCGGGCCGCCCGGCCCGCGGCGGCCGCCCGGCGAGATCCCGCCCGAGGTGCTCGGGCCGATCGTGGCGAAGGTGTTCGGCGAGGTCATGCCGAAGCGGTTCGTCGCCGACCTGCTGCCGTTGTTCGGGCACGTCCGGCCGGACCTGGTGGTGAGCGAAGCCGGCAACTCCGGCGGCGCGTTCGCCGCGCTGAAGGCCGGGATCCCGGTGGTGGCGCACGGGTTCGGCCGAGTGTCGAGCGAAGACCCGATGGTGACGCGGATCCGCGACGCCATCCGCGCGCACGGCGCGACGCTCGGGATCGAGGTCGGCGAGGACCTGGCGTTCAGCGGGCCGTTCGTCGACATCTGCCCGGAGTCCGTGCAGGAGCCCGGTTTCCTGGCGCGGGCGCACCGCGTGCCGCTGCGGCCGGTCGGCTGGAGCGAGCCGGGTGACCTGCCCGCGGGCGTGCTGGACAAGCGGCGGCCGCTGGTCTACCTGACCCTCGGCACGGCGATGGGCCACGCGGGCGTGCTGGGCGCGGCGATCGCCGGTCTGTCCGGTTTGGACGTCGACGTCCTGGTCGCCACCGGCCCGACGGTCGACCCGGCCGTGCTCGGCGAAGTCCCGGACAACGTCCGGCTCGAGGCCTGGGTGCCGCAGTCGGAGCTGCTCCCGCACGTCGACCTGGTGGTCCACCACGGCGGCAGCGGCACGACGCTCGGCGCGTTCGGCGCGGGTCTCCCGCAGCTGCTGCTGCCGCAGGGCGCGGACCAGTTCAGCAACGCGGACGCGGTCCTCGCGGCCGGCGTCGGCGACCGCCTGCTCGGCCCCGACGTCACCGCCGAAGCCGTGGCCGCGAAGGCCCGTCACCTGCTCACGGACTCCGCCGTCGCCGACGCGACCCGCGCCCTGGCCACCGAAGTCGCGGCCATGCCCTCCCCAGCCGACGTCGCCGCCCAGCTCCCCACTTTCGTCTAAAGCCGTGAAGGCCTCCTTACCGGCTTTTATGACCGGGAAGGAGGCCTTCACGGATTTCGTCAAGCGCGGGTGATGAGGTCCCGCAGCAGGGAGCCCATCTTCGTGGCCGCGGCGCGGCCCGCTTCGAGGACTTCCTGGTGGTTGAGCGGTTCGCCGGTCATGCCGGCCGCGAGGTTCGTCACCAAGGAGAGGCCGAAGACCTCGACGCCGGCCGCGCGGGCGGCGATGGCTTCCAGCACCGTCGACATGCCGACCAGGTCCGCGCCCAGCGTGCGCAGCATCCGGATCTCCGCCGGCGTCTCGAAGTGCGGCCCGGTCAGGCCCGCGTAGACGCCTTCTTCGAGCGCCGGGTCGATCTCCCGCGCGATCTTTCGCAGCCGCGCCGAGTACAGGTCCGTCAGGTCGACGAAGTTCGCGCCGACGATCGGCGAGCGCGCGGTCAGGTTCAGGTGGTCGGCGATCAGCACCGGCTGCCCCACCTGGAAGCCCTCGCGCAGGCCGCCCGCCGCGTTCGTCAGCAGCACCGTCCGGACGCCGGCCGCCGCGGCGGTGCGCACGTTGTGCACCACCGGGTCGATGCCCTTGCCCTCGTAGAAGTGCGTCCGCCCCAGCATGACCAGGACGTTCTTGCCGCCGATCTTCAGCGAGCGGATGGTGCCGCCGTGGCCCACCGCGCCGGGCGTGGTGAAGCCGGGCAGTTCGGCGAACGGGATCTCCGTCTCGCACTCCCCGATGACGTCCGCCGCCGGGCGCCAGCCCGACCCCAGGACCACCGCGATGTCGTGCGCGTCCACACCGGTGCGCTTGGCGATGGCGCTCGCGGCTTCGTGTTCACTCATGCCCGCGAGCGTATCCGGACGCTCCGGACCACCAGGAACGCCACCAGCCCGAACGGCGACAGGAAGATCGTCACCACCAGGATCGGGCTGACGAGCCACGGCGAGATGTCCCGCGACCGCGCCTCGAAGTACATCCACCGCGCGATGAACAGGTCGAACGCGATCAGGTGCGCCCAGACCAGCCCGGCGCCCCACGGCGTCGCCAACAGCGTCTGGAGCACGCCGAGGTCGGGCCGGAGCATCGCCCGGCCCCACTCGCCGAAGTGCGGCAGTTCGAGCGCGAAGTAGCAGGCCAGCGGCAGCAGCGGCACCCACGGCGACGCCATGATCCGGGCCGTCCACCGCCACTTCGGCGCCAGGATCAGCAGCGCCCAGAACGGCGCCGCCAGCGGGAACGCCAGGTCGAAGGGGATCATCGGGCACGCACCGCCGCCCACGAGCCCAGCCCGGCCGCCCCGACCAGCGCCGCGGCCGCGGCCAACGTCGTCGCGTCCGGGTGCACGATCGACTGCGCCCGCAGCGCCTGCCACGTCACCAGCGCGATCAGCCCCGCGTACGCGGCGGCCCCGATCAGGACGAGCCGCGCGCGGACGACGTCGTCGCGCAGCCGCGGGAAGCGGGCGGCCAGCGCCAGGAGCCCGATGGCCAGCAGCGGCAGCGCCTGCAGCGCGTGCATCCCGACGAAGTGCGGGATCCGCAGGTCGCCGCCCACCGTGCTCCAGCCGAGGACGGGCAGGCCGGGCCCGCCGTCGTCGAGCCCGACGGTGTGCGCGCCGACCATGTCCGGGTGTCCGCCGGTCCGCCACTGCGCGAGCTGCCGCGCGGTCGGGTTCGTCATCAGGATGCCCAGCGAAATGCCGACCAGCGACAGCAGAGCGCCGGCGCGCACGGCCCAGAAGCTCGCCCGGTCTTCGAGCTTCGTGAACATCACGAGCACGGTCAGCACCAGCGTGGCGGCCTGCAGCCCGATGATCATCTTGCCCATGACGTTGTAGATCAGCTCGTCCTGCGGGGTCGCGATGTTGAAGTGGCTCGCGCGGCCGCGCGCGGCCTGGAACGTGAGCAGGACGTACTCGGCGGCGAAGATCAGCACCAGGAAGTTCGTCAGCCACCCCGCCGTGCGCCGGAACCGCGGCAGCAGCGAGACGAGCCAGCTCCAGGTGGCGAAGTAGAGCGCGCCGGACACGGCGAACTTGAACGGCTTGGCCCAGATCGGCGCCCCGGCGAGAGTTCGCTGGTCGACGAGCATCGCGGCGACGCACAGCACGGCGATGGCCCCGAGCACGGCGGCGAAGACCGCGGCCGGCCGGTGCCACCCGCGCGTTCTGCTCCGGACGTCGGCGAGGATGGTCATGGTTCCCTCCCAGAATGGATAGTCAAGCTCTCCGTTATGGGAAGTTAAACTCTCCATGCTGAGAAGTCTTCAGGGTTGCCCCGGAGGCCGACCCTGGGATCGGAGCGGATGCGCATGCGGATGGCCGAACTGAGCGCCGAGTCGGGGGTGCCGGTCGCGACCGTCAAGTACTACCTGCGCGAAGGCCTGCTCCCGGCGGGGGAGCGCACCAGCCCGAACCAGGCCCGCTACTCCCCGGCGCACGTCCAGCGCCTGCGGCTGATCAAGGCGCTCACCGACGTCGGCGGCCTCCCGCTGGCCTCGGTCGGCGCGGTGCTGAGCGCGATCGACGAAGACCGGACCCCGCACGAGACGATGGGCGTCGTCCAGGAGGAGCTGGCCGGCGAGCCGCCGAAGGTGTCGGAGGAGGCCGCGGCGTGGGCGTCGGAGCGGCTCCAGGAACTCGCCCGCCGCCACGGCTGGAAGTGGCACGGCGCCGAGGACCGCACGGTCGCCAACCTGATCGCGGCGCTGGCCACGGCGAAGGAACTCGGGCACGGGAAGCTCGCCGACCGCCTCGACGAGTACTTCGAGCTGGCACTGCGTGTGGCGGAGCTGGACGTCGAGGTGGTGACCGGGCTGACGTCGTTCGACAAGATCATCGAGGCCGGGTTGATCGCGACCGTCCTGGGCGACCGGATCTTCACCGGGCTGCGCCACCTCGCGCAGGAGTCGGTTTCCCGGGAGGTGCTGGGCCGGGCGCCTTAGTCCGAAACGCTCAACGTGGGCGAGACGCGGTCGAAAACATCCCGCCGCGTCGCGTCCTCCTGCTCGACCGGGGCCGTCACCGACAGCACCCACAGGCTGTCGCCCGCCTGGACCAGGTCCATGAACGTCACCCGCGTGACGCGGCCGTCGTCGGAGTTGCCCGGGAGCAGGCCGCTCTCCAGCGTGCGGTAGGTGAACGCGGTGCCCTTGCCGCCCGGGCCCGGAGACGGGCCGAACAGCTCGAACCCGTCGCCGGAGTACGTCTGCTTCAGCCAGTTGACGTACTCGGCGTCGTCCGGGAACTTGCCGTAGTAGTTCGCCAGCCGTTCGACGCGGATCGAGCGGCGGCCGTCCGGTGAGACGTACTGGACGGCGGTGCTCGCCCCGAACTTCGTCGTGTTGTGGGGCGCGACGAACTTCTGCCAGCCCTGCGGGACGTCGAGGCCGAACTGGCCGCCCTCGCCGGTCGCGTAGCTCGCGTCGCCGGACTGGCGGACCAGCGACGGCGGCGGGACGTCGGTGAGCCCGTTCGATGTGCCGCGCGGCTCGGCCGCCGGTGGCAGCAGCGACTGGCCGCCGACCGCCCTGGCCAGCGCGAACCCGCCGCCCGCGGCGATGAGGAAGAGCAGGATCGCCAGCGCGATGAGCACGGCGGTGGCCCGTGCCCCGCGGCGGGCGGGCCGGGGCGGGGCGACGAACACCGTCGGCGCCGGGCCCGCGTTCGGGGCGGCCGGGGTGGGCGGGCGCAGGAACGGCAGCGGGCCCGGGTCGGTGGCGAGCTCGCTGCTCGACCCCTCGGCCCTCTTCTCGGCCTTGTCCTTGTCCTTCTCGGGCAGGACGGTCTTGATCACCTGCGTGTCCGTCGCGTCCGGCTGCGCGGACGTCTTCTTGCCGTCCGGGGTGCGGAACAGCTCAGGCCCGAACAGGTCGAGCGGCGTCTTCGACTGCAGCGGGTAGAGCCGGTGCCGGACCTCGCGCAGGGTGATCCGGTCGCCGGGCTCCTTCTTCATCAGCGCGGAGATGACCTCGGCGAGCGGGCCGGCCTTCGGCTTGGGGACCTTGCCGTTGACGACCTTGCCGACGGTCTCCAGCGGGTCGCCGTCGGCGTCGTACGGCGGCGCGCCCTCGACCGCGGCGAACAGGGTGGCGCCGAGGCCCCAGAGGTCGGCGGCCGGGACGACCGCGCCGCCGGAAGCGACCTCCGGCGCGATGTAGGCGGGGGAGCCGAGCATGATCCCGGTGCGGGTCATGGTCGCCTCGGAGACGTTGCGGGCGATGCCGAAGTCGGTCAGCTTGATCCGGCCGTCGCTGGCGACCAGGACGTTGCCCGGCTTGACGTCGCGGTGCGTGATCCCGGCGGCGTGCGCGGCCTCCAGCGCGGACGCCACGGCGATGCCGACCGCGGCGGCCTGCCCGACGGTCAGCGGCCCGTGGTCGCGCAGGATGTGCGCCAGGCTGCGCGAGGGCAGCAGCTCCATGACCACGAACGGCTGGTCGTCCTCGCGGGCGACGTCGTGCAGGATGATCACGTTCGGGTGGGACAGGACGGCGATCGCGCGGGCCTCGCGCAGCGTCCGCTCCCGCAGCTCGTCCGCCTGCGACGCCGGGATGCCCGGCGGCACCTTCATCTCCTTGACGGCCACCTGGCGGTGCAGGAACTCGTCGTAGGCCGACCAGACCGTGCCCATCGACCCGGAGCCGAGCACCGAACGCAGCCGGTAGCGACCGGCGACCACTCGTGTCTCTTCGCTGGAGGGGGGCACGCACCCAATTGTGTCGTACCCGCGCCACCGGCCCCTAACCTGCCCGGGCCGTCCCCCTAGCGCGACCAGACTCACAGGGCGAGCGCGGCGAGTGCCTCTACCATCACTGGGTATGACTGAAGTGGCCGGTCCGGAGTCAGTGCCGATCTCCGAACTCGACCTGGCGGCCGAGTTCCCCCAGGCGACGCGCGAGCAGTGGCAGGAGCTCGTCGCGGGTGTCCTGCGCAAGAGCGGCAAGCTCCCCGAAAACCCCGCAGACTTCACGGGTGCCCCGGAGAGCAAGCTCGTCACGCGGACCTACGACGGGATCGAGATCCAGCCGCTGTACACCGCGGACGACGTCCCCGGCGAAACCGGCTTCCCGGGCCTGCCGCCCTACGTGCGCGGCGCGCGGCCGGAAGGCCAGGTCAGCACCGGCTGGGACGTCCGGGCCCGGTTCGCCGGCGACGACGGCCGCGCGGTCAACAAGGCCATTCTCGCCGACCTCGAAGGCGGCGTGACGTCGATCTGGCTGACCGTGCCGCCCGCGGCGCTGGCCGACGCGCTCAACGAGGTCTACCTCGACCTCGCCCCGGTCGTCCTCGACGCCGGTGCCGACTTCGAAGCCGCCGCGGACGCGCTGTTCGAGCTGTTCGACGAGCGCGAGATCCCAGCCAGCGAGGCCACCGCCGTGCTGGGCGCCGACCCGATCGGGCTGGCCGCCCGGTCCGGCGCGGCCGCCGACCTCGGACCGGCCGCCGCGCTCGCCGCGCGTGTCGCCGCGAAGTACCCGAAGGTGCGCACGATCGTCGCCGACGGCCTGCCGTTCCACGAAGCGGGCGGGTCGGACGCCCAGGAGCTGGGCGCGCTGGTCGCCGCCGGCGTCTCCTACCTGCGCGCGCTCACCGACGCGGGCCTCGACGCCGAAGCCGCGGCCGCCCAGCTCGAGTTCCGGATCGCCGCCACCGCCGACCAGTTCTCCACCATCGCGAAGCTGCGCGCGGCCCGCCGCCTGTGGGCGCGCGTCGCCGAGGTCTGCGGCTTCTCCTCGCCGATGCGCCAGCACGCCGTGACGTCGCCGGCCATGCTGACCAGGCGCGACCCGTGGGTGAACATGCTGCGCACGACCGTCGCCTGCTTCGGGGCCGGCGTCGGCGGCGCGGACGCGGTCACGGTGCTGCCGTTCGACGCCGCGATCGGCAAGCCCGACGCGTTCTCCGCGCGGATCGCCCGCAACACCCACGCCGTGCTGCTGGAGGAGTCCAAGCTGGCCGGCGTGGTCGACCCGGCGGGCGGCTCCTGGTACGTCGAGAAGCTGACCGACGACCTCGCGCACGCGGCCTGGGCCGAGTTCACCGCCATCGAAGGCGCGGGCGGCCTGGTCACCGAACTCGAGTCCGGTGCGCTGGCCGGGCGGCTGGCCGAGACGTGGGAGAAGCGGTCGAAGCGGATCGCCACCCGCCGCGACCCGCTCACCGGCGTCAGCGAGTTCCCGAACCTGGCCGAGAAGCCGGTGACCCGGGAACCCCTGGCCACCGCGGAAGAAGGCGGGCTGCCGCGGCACCGGTACGCCGAAGGCTTCGAAGCCCTGCGGGACGCTTCGGACGCGTACCTCGCTTCGCACGGCGAGCGGCCCAAGGTCTTCCTCGCCACCCTCGGCCCGGTCGCCGCGCACACCGCGCGGGCCGGGTTCGCCGCCAACCTGTTCCAGGCCGGCGGGATCGAAGCCGTCAACCCGGGCGCGACCGACGACCTGCCCGGCGCGTTCCGCGCGTCCGGCGCGAAGATCGCCTGCCTCTGCGGCACCGACGACGCCTACGCGGCGCAGGCGGCCGACGTCGCCAAGTCGCTCGGCGCCGACCACGTCCTACTGGCGGGCAAGGGCTCCTTCGACGGCGTGGACGGCAACGTCTTCGCCGGCTGCGACGCCCTCGACGTCCTCAACGGCCTGCACGCCAAGCTGGGAGTCACCCGATGAGCATCCCGAACTTCGCCGGTCTCGACCTCGGCACGCCGTCGCCGGGCGACCGCGACGCCTGGGCCAAGGCAGTGCAGGACGCCACCGGCAAGGGCCCGGACGCCCTGGCCTGGGAGACGCCGGAGGGCATCGGCGTCAAGCCGGTCTACACCGCCGACGACCTGTCCGATGTGGACTTCCTGGGCACGTACCCCGGCATCGCGCCGTTCCTGCGCGGGCCGTACCCGACGATGTACGTCAACCAGCCCTGGACCATCCGCCAGTACGCCGGGTTCTCCACCGCCGAGGAGTCCAACGCCTTCTACCGGCGCAACCTCGCCGCCGGCCAGAAGGGCCTGTCGGTCGCCTTCGACCTGGCCACCCACCGCGGCTACGACTCCGACCACCCGCGCGTCTCGGGCGACGTCGGCATGGCGGGCGTGGCGATCGACTCGATCTACGACATGCGCCAGCTCTTCGACGGGATCCCGCTCGACAAGATGTCGGTGTCCATGACGATGAACGGCGCGGTGCTGCCGGTGCTGGCGCTCTACGTCGTCGCGGCCGAGGAGCAGGGGGTGAAGCCGGAGCAGCTCGCGGGGACCATCCAGAACGACATCCTCAAGGAGTTCATGGTCCGCAACACCTACATCTACCCGCCGCAGCCGTCGATGCGGATCATCTCCGACATCTTCTCCTTCACTTCGCAGCACATGCCGAAGTACAACTCGATCTCCATCTCCGGCTACCACATGCAGGAAGCCGGGGCGACCGCCGACCTGGAGCTGGCCTACACCCTCGCCGACGGCGTCGAGTACATCCGCTCCGGCGTCGCCGCCGGGCTCAGCGTCGACAAGTTCGCGCCGCGCCTGTCGTTCTTCTGGGCGATCGGCATGAACTTCTTCATGGAGGTCGCGAAGCTGCGCGCCGCGCGGCTGCTGTGGGCGAAGCTGGTGAAGGGCTTCGACCCGAAGTCGCAGAAGTCGCTCTCGCTGCGCACGCACTCCCAGACGTCGGGCTGGTCGCTGACCGCGCAGGACGTCTACAACAACGTCGTCCGCACGTGCGTCGAGGCGATGGCCGCGACCCAGGGGCACACGCAGTCGCTGCACACCAACGCCCTCGACGAGGCCCTCGCGCTGCCGACGGACTTCTCTGCGCGGATCGCCCGCAACACGCAGCTGCTGCTGCAGCAGGAATCCGGCACCACGCGCGTGATCGACCCGTGGGGCGGGTCCGCGTTCGTCGAGAAGCTGACCTACGACCTCGCGCGCAAGGCGTGGGGCCACATCAGCGAGGTCGAGCAGGCCGGCGGCATGGCCAAGGCGATCGACGCGGGCATCCCCAAGCTGCGCATCGAAGAAGCCGCCGCGCGCACGCAGGCCCGGATCGACTCCGGTCGCCAGCCCGTCATCGGCGTGAACAAGTACCAGGTCACCGGCGATGAGGACATCGAAGTCCTCAAGGTCGACAACGCCGGCGTCCGCACGCAGCAGCTGGAGAAGCTGCGGCGGCTGCGCGAAGAGCGCGACTCTTCGGCCACCGAAGACGCGTTGCGGCGCCTCACCGAGGGCGCCGGCAACGGCGGCAACCTGCTGGAGCTGGCGATCGGCGCCGCCCGCGCGAAGGCCACCGTCGGCGAGATCTCCGACGCGCTCGAGAAGCTCTGGGGCCGCCACTCCGGGCAGATCCGGACGATTTCGGGCGTCTACCGCGAAGAGGTGGGTAAGTCGCAGAACGTCGAGCAGGCCCGTGAGCTGGTCGAGAAGTTCGCCGAGGAGGAGGGCCGCCGTCCCCGCATCCTCGTCGCGAAGATGGGCCAGGACGGCCACGACCGCGGCCAGAAGGTGATCGCCACCGGCTTCGCCGACATCGGCTTCGACGTCGACGTCGGCCCGCTGTTCTCCACCCCGGCCGAGGTCGCCCGCCAGGCGATCGAGGCGGACGTGCACGTCGTCGGCGTCTCGTCGCTGGCCGCCGGGCACCTTTCGCTGGTGCCGGCGCTGCGCCACGAGCTCGCCGAGCTGGGCCGCGAAGACATCATGGTGGTCGTGGGCGGCGTCATCCCGCCGCAGGACTACCCGGCGCTGCGCGAAGCCGGCGCGGCGGCGATCTTCGGCCCGGGCACGGTGCTCGCGGACGCGGCCATCGACCTGCTCGGCCAGCTGTCGGCGCAGGAGTCCTGACCCTTGCCGCGCAAGATCGACGTCGGCGCCTACGCCAAAGGGGTCCTCGCGGGGGACCGCGGGACGCTGTCGAAGGCCATCACGCTCGTCGAGTCGCAGCGGGAGGACCACCGGGCGCGGGCGCAGGAACTGCTGATCGAGCTGCTGCCGCACTCGGGCGGCGGGCGGCGCGTCGGCATCACCGGCGTCCCCGGTGTCGGCAAGTCGACGTTCATCGACCAGCTGGGCAGCGACCTGACGGCGGCCGGGCACAAGGTCGCCGTGCTCGCGGTCGACCCGTCGTCCACGCGGACCGGCGGGTCGATCCTCGGCGACAAGACCCGGATGGCGCGCCTGGCGGTCGACGAGCGGGCGTTCATCCGGCCGTCGCCGACGTCGGGGACGCTCGGCGGCGTGGCGCGGGCGACGCGCGAGACGATCGTGCTGATGGAGGCCGCCGGCTACGACACCGTCCTGGTCGAGACCGTCGGGGTGGGACAGTCCGAAGTGACCGTCGCCAACATGGTGGACTGCTTCCTGTTCCTGACGCTCGCGCGCACCGGCGACCAGTTGCAGGGCATCAAGAAGGGCGTGCTGGAACTCGCCGACGTCATCGCCGTCAACAAGGCCGACGGCGACCACGAGCGGGACGCCAAGCGCGCCGCCCGCGAGCTTGCGGGCGCGCTGCGGATGATCTACGGCCCCGAGGCCGCGTGGACCCCGCCGGTGCTCACCTGCAGCGGGCTGCACAACCTGCGCCTGGACGAAGTCTGGGCCGCGATCGAGAAGCACCGCGAGACGCTTTCGGCATCCGGCGAGCTGGAAGCGCGCCGCCGCCGGCAGCAGGTCGACTGGACCTGGGCGATGGTGCGCGAGCAGTTGCTCAGTCGCCTGGCGGCGCATCCGGCCGTGCGAACGGTCGTTCCCGACGTCGAACGGGCGGTGCGCGCCGGTGAGCTGACGGCTACCCTCGGTGCACAGCGGATCCTCGACGCGTTCGGTCCACCGCGTGGTGGCTGACGCGCGGGCGTTCCGCGGGGAGAATGCCTGGTCGTGGCGAAGGGATGACATGGCGAAACTGCGGCTTCTGGTCCTGGTCGGGGTGCTCGGTGCGGTGCTGTTCACCGCGTCGCCCGCGCTGGCCGGGCCGGTGCGGGTGCACACCACGGCATCGGTGACCGCGGCGCGCGTCGCGGTGGCGCCGGCCCCGGCGCAGACCCAGCCACCGGGCCCGGTGCTGGATCCGGCCCAGACCGACAAGGCGAACACCCAGAAGACGAAGAACAAGCTGGTCGCCGGCCTGATCGCGGTCGTGCTGCTCGGCATCGTCATCTGGGGCAGGCGGGTCCGTTCGAAGAAGACCAAGGGATCCTGACGCCTTCGGCTTTGCCGAACTACTGCACGCCGTTCAACGCAGATCCGCTACCGGCCATCTAGGACGGCCCTTTTCGAGGCGCGGCTTGCCGCCTGCATGGTGCACGATCGTCTGCAAATGCGTACAACAGATCGATCGGCACGAAGCGTGACCCCAGCCGCTGCGCGGGTTACCCGTGTTGCGGGAGGAGGTGCGGCGTGACGGTGCTGGACTCACGGCCGGACGTTCCAGGTGACCCCCATGGGCGCATGATGACCCCTATGGAGGGGCCTGAGGCGCTCATTTCCGAAGCCGGCGTAAGCATGGCTCCCGTGGAGGACCTTGGCGCGGGCCGCGGCCCGTTCTGGCTCGACGACTGGCTGCGCGCCAACGCGACCGACGTGCTCGCCTGGCGCCGGCACATCCACGCGCACCCGGAGCTGTCGCGGCACGAGTTCGCGACCACGGAGCTGGTCGTCACGCTGCTGCGCACCGTCGGGCTCAAGCCGTGGGTGCTCCCCGGCGGCACCGGCGTCGTCTGCGACATCGGCAGCGGCGAGCGGTGCGTGGCGCTGCGCGCGGACATGGACGCGCTGCCGCTCACCGAGGCGACCGACCTGCCCTACGCGTCGACGGTCGAGGGCGCGGCCCACATGTGCGGCCACGACGCCCACACGGCGATCCTGCTCGGCGCGGCCCGCGCGCTGGCCGGCGCGCCGGAGCTGCCCGGCCGCGTCCGGCTGATCTTCCAGCCGGCCGAGGAGGTCATGCCCGGCGGCGCGCTGGACATGATCGCGGCCGGCGCGCTCGACGGTGTCGAGCGGATCTACGGCCTGCACGTCGACCCGCGGCTCGAAGTGGGTTCGGTGGGCATGCGCGTGGGCGCGCTGACGTCCGCGGCGGACCTGATCGAGCTGCGGCTCACCTCGCCGGGCGGCCACACGTCCCGGCCGCACCTGACGGCCGACCTGGTCCACGCGCTGGGCACGGTGATCACGTCGCTGCCCGCGGTGCTCTCGCGCCGGGTCGACCCGCGCTCCGGCACCGTCCTGGTGTGGGGCGCGGTCCACGCGGGCCAAGCGGCCAACGCGGTGCCCCAGGACGGCGTCCTGCGCGGCACGCTCCGCACGGCCGACCACGAGGTCTGGACTTCGCTGGAGCCGCTGGTGGCGTCCTCTGTGGAGTCCCTGCTGGCCCCGACCGGCGTCGGCTTCTCGCTGGACTACCGCCGCGGCGTCCCGCCGGTGGTCTCGGACGCGGACTCGACGGCGCTGATGCGCGCGGGCGTCGAAGCGGCCCTCGGCGAGCGCGCGGTGGCCGGCACCGAGCAGTCCTCCGGCGGGGAAGACTTCGGCTGGTACCTCGAGCACATCCAGGGCGCGTTCGCCCGCCTGGGTGTCTGGTCCGGCCCGCCGGCGCCGCAGTCGGACATCCACCGCCCGACGTTCGTCCTCGACGAGCGTGCCCTGCTCTGCGGGGTCCGCACACTGGTCCACACCGCTTTGGCGGCGCTCGCCTGAGCGGGAGTTGTCCACAGCTTCACCGAGTTGTCCACAGGCCGTGAACCGGCCCTTCCCTCGATCGGGGGAAGGGCCGTTTTGCGCGCCCGCGCACCGGCGGGCAGACTGGTCGACGGCCCGTGGTGCCCGGCTCGCCGACCTGGTGTTTTCGTTGTACCGCAAGGAAATTCGCGTTCGCCCGGACCGGGGCCGGAGGCGACACGCACACGCCCTCCGGCGCGCTCGACGGGGTGCCCGCGAGATCTCACGCGGGCTCGTGGTAGCGCTCAGGCCACCGAGTTGTCCACAGGGTGTGGAGTCAGCCGCTGATGCCCGAACAGGGCCGGGTCCGCAGGTCGTCGACGTAGTCCGCCGGCGCCCCGGCCGCCTCCGCGGCATCGGCCAGCACGCCCAGGTACCGCGCCGAGGGCAGGCCGCCCTCGTAGGCGTCCAGGACGTACAGCCAGGCCAGCGCCGAGCCGTCCATGGTCTGGACCCGGAGCCGGATCTTGGTGTGCATCCCGAGCTCGCCGCCTTCCCAGCGGTCCAGCCCGTCCTCGTCCAGCGGGGTCACGTCGTAGAGAACGACGAAGACCCGGGATCCCGGGTCTTCGACGATCGTGGCCAGGGCACCTTCCCAGCCGAGGTCCTCGCCGCCGAAGGTCAGGCGCCACCCCTCCAGCCAGCCGGTGCCGGCCATCGGAGAGTGCGGCGCGCGCTCCAGCATCTGGGCGGGCTCCATGTTCGATCCGTACGCGGCATACAACGGCACGACGACAGCCTAGCGACCTCTCCCTCTCCCGAGTGGACGCACTCGCCGTGTTCGCCCACTTCAGTGTCCGGACACCTGCGCCGCGTACGGTGAGAGCACCGCACACGAGCACATCGAGGAGGACTCAGGTGACCAGGATCGTGATCATGGGCGGGGGCCCGGCCGGCTACGAAGCCGCGCTCGTCGCGGCCCAGCACGGCGCCGACGTCACGATCGTCGAACGGGACGGCCTGGGCGGCGCCTGCGTGCTCTACGACTGCGTCCCGTCGAAGACGTTCATCGCGAGCTCCGGCGCGCTGGCGAAGATGCACGACCTCGGCGAGCTGGGCATCAACACCGACCTGGCCGACACCAGCGTCGACCTCCCGACCGTGCACGGCCGCGTGAAGGGCCTCGCGCTCGCGCAGTCCGCCGACATCCGCGCCCGCGTCCAGCGCGAAGGCGTCCGCGTCGTCATCGGCGAAGCCCGCTTCTGCGACGAGGAAACCGGCCTCGCCACCCACAAGGTCGCCGTGACGACGAAGGACGGCACCGAGGCCCTGCCCGCCGACGTCGTCCTGATCGCGACCGGCGCCACCCCGCGCGTCCTCCCGGGCGCGGTGCCGGACGGCGAGCGCATCCTCGACTGGCGCCAGCTCTACGAGCTCCAGGAACTGCCGGAGCACCTCGCCGTGATCGGCTCGGGCGTCACCGGCGCCGAATTCGCGTCCGCCTACACCGAGATGGGCGTCAAGGTCACCGTCGTCTCCAGCCGCGACCGCGTCCTCCCGCACGAGGACGCCGACGCCGCCGCGGTGCTCGAAGAGGTCTTCTCGCAGCGCGGCACGACCGTGGCGAAGCAGGCGCGCGCCGACCGCGTCGAGCGCACCGACAAGGGCGTCGAGATCCACCTCGCCGACGGCCGCGTGATCGAAGCCAGCCACGCGCTGATGACCGTCGGGTCGATCCCGAACACCCAGGACATCGGCCTCGACAAGGTCGGCATCGCGCCCGGCCCCGGCGGGTTCATCACCGTCGACCGCGTTTCGCGCACCTCCGTTCCCGGGATCTACGCCGCCGGCGACTGCACCGGCGTGCTCATGCTGGCCTCGGTGGCGAGCATGCAGGGCCGCATCGCGATGTGGCACGCGCTGGGCGAGGGCGTCGCGCCGATCAAGCTCAAGACCGTCGCCGCCAACGTGTTCACCCACCCGGAGATCGCCACCGTCGGCATCAGCCAGCAGGCGATCGACTCCGGCGAGGTGCCCGCGCGCACCATCATGCTGCCCCTGGCCACCAACGCGCGCGCGAAGATGGAGGGCCTCCGCCGAGGCTTCGTGAAGCTGTTCTGCCGCCCCGCCACCGGCGTGGTCGTCGGTGGAGTCGTCGTGGCGCCGCAGGCGAGCGAGCTCATCCTCCCCATCGCGCTCGCCGTCCAGAACCAGCTGACAGTGGACCACCTGGCACTGACATTTTCGGTCTACCCGTCGCTGTCGGGGTCGATCACCGAGGCCGGGCGCCAGCTCATGCGCCACGACGATCTCGACTGAATACGGCCGGTCCGGTAGGCAACCCGTCGCGCCCTGTCGCGTCTTGTCGGTGGTAAGGCTGAAGGACGCGAAGGGTGCGATGGTGCGCAAGACGGTGGTTTTCGTTGCGGCAGCGGTGTTCGGGGCGACGGCGCTGGCGGCGCTGGCGGCGCCCGCGACGGCGCAGAGCGGCAGTCCCACGGCGCCCGCGCCGGCCGGCAGCGTCCAGCTCAACGTGAACACCGCGATCAACCAATCGCTCGTGGACAAGTACGTGCGCGACGCGCCGAACGTCGCGCTGGCCAAGTGCGAAGGCGCTTCGCCGAAGTTCGCCTCGCCGGTGCTGGACTTCGCCAACTACACCCCGGGCCCGTTCATGGGCGCGGACGCGAACATCAGCGCGGACGCCACCCTCAAGCCGGGCACGGCCGCGGGGGAGTACCCGCTGACCGTCACCTGCGGCGGCCAGACGTACACCACGAAGTTCACGGTGCCGGCCGCTCAGGTGGCGAAGGTGCCGGCCGGTGCCGCGAAAGCTGGCGACGGCAGCATGGCAGGCTGATTCTTTCTTTTTTCCGAAACCGCCCCGGAGTGCGCTCCGGGGCGGTTTTTTCATGACGCGTTCGTGACCTTCCGGTGCAACCGATCGCAGGTGGGGACGTCTTTGGAGGTAACGAGCGCGTTCATTCGACAGGGGAGAAAGAATGAAGAAGACTGCCGTCGCCACGGGTTTCGCCGCCGTTTTCCTGGTTCTCGCACCAGGCGCGGCGCTGGCGGCGACGCCGGCCACCGGCCCGGCGCCGGACGGCCCGTTCTCGCGGATCACCCGGCTGCTGACTGTGTCCCCCGCCCAGGCGCAGCCGGGCGCGCGCGTGAAGCTGGACTTCGCCTGCCAGACCCGTGAGCCCGCCGAAAAGGTCGCCGTGCGGTCGGCCGCGCTCGTGTTCGGCAAGGGGATGTGGGCCACCGGCACCGTGAAGGACGTGAAGCCCGGCAAGTACGCCGTCACGCTGCACTGCGGCCCGGAGACCTCGACCGCGACCCTGGAAGTCCTGCCGGTGCGGAAGCAGGTCGTCAAGGTGCCCGCGGGCGCACCGCAGACGGGCGGCACTGACGCCCCGGCCGAGGGCTCCCCGCTCGCGGCGGCGGCCGCCATGGGCGCGCTCGCCCTCGGCGGCACCGGTCTCGTGCTCGCCCGCCGGTCTCGCCAACGCTGACGGCGTGGCCCGCGCACCTCGGCAAAGTGGCGCCGGGCGGCGCTCGCGGTTGTCTTGAATGACTCATTCAGGTTCCCGGAGGTCCTGAATGAGTCATTCAAGACGTCGGCGGGGCGGCCGGGTACCGTCGGGACTCAACCGAAGAGACCACCCGGACGTGTGAACGGCGGGCGAGGAACGACGGGGGAGAACATGCCGACGAGGATCACGAGCAGACGGGGCTACCTGATCGCCCTCGTCCTCGCGTTGCTGGCCGCGCTGGTCGTCGTGGCGCTGGTGTTCAGCGGCGGGTCCGAGCCGCCGACCGCCCAGCCGCCGCCCGCGCGCCCGGTCGCCGTGCAGCCCGAACCCGACCCCGAACCCGCCGTCGCCGGGCAGAACGCCGTCGCGGCGCTGCCCAAGTCCGCCCCCGTCTCGATCGACATCCCGAAGATCGCCGCGCACTCGTCGCTGGTCCCGCTCGGGCTCAACGCCGACAACACCGTCGAGGTGCCGCCGGTGACCACCCCGCTGCAGGCCGGCTGGTACACCTACGCGCCGACGCCGGGCGAGACCGGCCCGGCCGTCGTGCTCGGGCACGTCGACGGGAACCACCAGAAGGGGATCTTCTTCCGGCTCAAGGAGCTCGCCGCCGGCGACCGCGTGTCGATCGCCCGCGAGGACGGCACGACGGCGGTCTTCGAGGTGACGAAGGTGCACCAGGTGCCGAAGAAGGACTTCGAGGCCGAAGGCG
This sequence comes from Amycolatopsis lexingtonensis, assembly GCF_014873755.1. Taxonomy (NCBI): domain Bacteria; kingdom Bacillati; phylum Actinomycetota; class Actinomycetes; order Pseudonocardiales; family Pseudonocardiaceae; genus Amycolatopsis; species Amycolatopsis lexingtonensis. Next base: position 6,422,655 of record NZ_JADBEG010000001.1, on the reverse strand, counting down.
TCTACGACGACACCCCCGGTCCCGAACTGCGCCTCATCACCTGCGGCGGCGTCTTCGACCGGACCGCGCGCAACTACGTCGACAACATCGTCGTCTACGCGAAGCTCGTCGGGCACTGAGTCCTTCGGCCCTGGTTTTGTCGGTGGTGGGTGCCAGACTGTGTCGGCCGTCACCCCGGCGGCGTTCACGAGGGTTGGGAGTCGACATGGTGTTCCGGGACGAGCGGTGGCCGGACGGCACGCCCAGTTGGGTGGACCTGATGGTGCCGGACCAGGCGAAAGCGGTGGCCTTCTACAGCGGCCTGTTCGGCTGGGACGTGCGGACGGGCGGTGAGGAGACCGGCTTCTACGGCATGGCGGAGCTGCGCGGCCGTCCCGTCGCCGGCATCGGGCAGACGCCACCGGGTCAGGAAATGCCCGCGGTGTGGACGACGTACCTCGCGGTGTCCGATGTGGACAAGACGGTCGCGGCGATCACCGAGGCCGGCGGCCAGGTCGTGATGCCGGTCATGGAGGTCATGAAGGAAGGCCGGATGGCCGTGGCGGCCGACCCGGCGGGCGCGGTCTTCGGCCTGTGGGAGGCGGGGAACCACATCGGCACCCAGGTCACGGCGGCCCCGGGCACGCTGGCCTGGAACGAGTGCATGAGCCGCGACTTCCCGGCGGCGAAGGCGTTCTACGAAAAGGTCTTCGGCTACGGCTTCCAGGACCTGTCGAACGACGACTTCACGTACGCGGTCCTGCTGCTCGACGGCCGCCCGGTCGGCGGCCTGGGCGCGCTGCCGGCGTCGGTCCCGGCGGAGGTCCCGTCGAACTGGTCGGCGTACTTCTCGGTGGCGGACGCCGACGCGAGCGCGGCGAAGGTCGTGGAGCTCGGCGGGCAGGTGCTGGACCAGCCGTTCGACTCACCGTACGGCCGGCAGGTGCGGGTGCTGGACGACCAGGGCGTGCCGTTCCTGGTGATCGCGCCGAACGAGCAGTCGGGCAAGCCGGAGGGCTGGGAGGAGTGAGCGAGCAGGCCGGAGGCGCGTCACCGCGCCCCCGGCCCGGATCGGTCAGTCGTCGTCGGAGACCCAGTCGAAGGTCTTCGTCACGGCCTTCTTCCAGTTCCGGTACTCGCGCTCGCGGCGGGAGTCGTCCATCGACGGGTCCCACTGCTTGTCCTGCGCCCAGTTGGTCCGGATGTCGTCTTCGGACTTCCAGAACCCGACCGCCAGCCCGGCGGCGTACGCGGCGCCCAGCGCGGTCGTCTCGTTGACCACCGGGCGGATCACCGGCACGCCGAGGATGTCGGCCTGGAACTGCATGAGCAGCTCGTTGACCACCATGCCGCCGTCGACCTTGAGGGAGGTGAGCGCGACCCCGGAGTCGGCGTTCATCGCGTCGATGACCTCGCGCGACTGGAACGCCGTCGCCTCCAGCACCGCGCGGGCGAGGTGGCCCTTGTTGACGAACCGGGTGAGGCCGACGATCGCGCCGCGGGCGTCGGAACGCCAGTAAGGAGCGAACAAGCCGGAGAACGCCGGGACGAAGTACGCGCCGCCGTTGTCCTCGACGCTGCGGGCGTGCTCCTCGATCTCGGCCGCCGTGGCGATCATGCCGAGGTTGTCGCGCAGCCACTGCACCAGCGAACCGGTGACGGCGATGGAGCCTTCCAGCGCGTACACCGTGTCGTTCGAGCCGATCTTGTAGCAGACCGTGGTGAGCAGCCCGTTCTGCGACATCACCTTCTCGGTGCCGGTGTTGAGCAGCATGAAGTTGCCGGTGCCGTAGGTGTTCTTGGCCTCGCCGGGCGAAAGGCAGGCCTGGCCGAACGTCGCGGCCTGCTGGTCGCCCAGGATGCCCGAGATCGGGACGCCCGCGAGCGCGCCCTTCTCGCGGACCTTGCCGTACTCCTCCGAGGAGGAACGGATCTCCGGCAGCATCGAAAGGGGGATGCCCATCTCGCCGGCGATCTCGGCGTCCCACTGCAGGGTGTCGAGGTCCATCAGCATGGTGCGTGACGCGTTCGTGGGGTCGGTGACGTGCACCCCGCCGTCGGCGCCGCCGGTCATGTTCCACAGCACCCAGGTGTCCATGTTGCCGAAGATCAGGTCGCCGGCTTCGGCTTTCTCGCGCGCGCCTTCGACGTTGTCGAGGATCCACTTGATCTTCGGCCCGGAGAAGTACGTCGCGAGCGGGAGGCCGACCTTGGCGCGGTAGCGCTCCTGGCCGCCGCCGAGGTTGCCGAGCTCGGTGACGATCCGGTCGGTGCGGGTGTCCTGCCAGACGATCGCGTTGTAGACCGGCTTGCCGGTCTTCTTGTCCCAGACGAGCGCGGTCTCGCGCTGGTTGGTGATGCCGACGGCGGCGATGTCCTTCGCGGTCAGGTCGGCCTTGGCCAGCGCGCCCGCGGCGACCCGGCGGGTGTTCTCCCAGATCTCCTCGGCGTTGTGCTCGACCCACCCGGCCTTCGGGAAGATCTGCTCGTGCTCGCGCTGGTCGACCGAGACCACGCGGCCTTCGTGGTTGAAGATCATGCAGCGGGTCGACGTGGTGCCCTGGTCGATCGCGGCTACGTACGAAGTCATGTGCGCTCCAGGAATTCGGTAGGTCTGGCGATCACTTCAGGTTGTGGACGAGGAGGTAGAGCAGCGCGGCCAGCGCGCCGCCGGCGAGCGGGCCGACGACCGGGATCCACGAGTAGCCCCAGTTGGCGTTGGCCTTGTTCTTGATCGGCAGCAGGAAGGCGTACGCGATGCGCGGGCCGAGGTCGCGGGCCGGGTTGATGGCGTAGCCCGTCGGCCCGCCGAGCGACGTGCCGATCACGAGGACGACGAACGAGACGCCCGCGTAGCCGAGCGCCGAGTTGCCGAAGTTCGGCGTGCCGCCGTCGCCGGCGGCGAAGACCGGGCTGAGCAGGATCCACGCGACGAGCACGAAGGTGCCGATGATCTCGGTGACGAGGTTCCACGCGGTGTTCGCGATCTGCGGTGCGGTGGAGAAGATGCCGAGCGTGTTCTCCGGCTCGGGGTGGTCGTCGAACTGCAGCTTGTAGGCGGCCCAGCAGAGCACGGCGCCGAGGATGGCGCCGACCATCTGGCCGAGGAAGTAGAACGGGACGTCGGCCCACTCGGTCTTGCCCGAGATGGCCAGGCCCAGCGTCACCGCCGGGTTGAGGTGCGCCCCGCTGGGGGCGGCGATGCTGGCGCCGGTGAAGACGGCGAACGCCCAGCCGAAGTTGATGAACAGGAAGCCCGCGCCGTGTCCGTTGTTCTTGCGGAGCACGTGGTTCGCGACCACACCGTTGCCGAGCAGGATCAGCGCGGCCGTTCCCAGTATTTCCCAGACGATTATTGCCCCAGCACTCACCGCTGCACCTCCACACTGGACACTCTGCGCAGGGTCGATCACGGCGTGCCACGGCACCGTTGCCGACCCACGTCCGGGCGACGTTACCGGTGTGTCGAAGATCATTCCAGGCGCCGGGTAGTCGAATCTCTCCAAGATCGCGGAGGGTTACGCCACAAGTGTCATCCGTGGACGGGCGGATGATCACCGGGTCGTGCGATGCTGGAAGCCTCGCCGGCACGAGGAGGAATGTCACGTGGCGCAGTACGCAGCGGAGACGAACCCGGCTCGACTGGGTCCGGTCAAGCGGGAAGAGACGTGGCAGCGCCTCGGCAAGGAGACCTTCGACCTGGTCGTCATCGGCGGCGGCGTGGTCGGCGCCGGCACGGCGCTGGACGCCGCGACGCGCGGGCTCCGGGTCGCGCTGGTCGAAGCCCGCGATCTCGCTTCGGGGACGTCGAGCCGGTCGAGCAAGCTGTTCCACGGCGGCCTGCGGTACCTCGAACAGCTCGAGTTCGGCCTGGTCCGGGAAGCGCTTCGCGAACGCGAGCTGATGCTGACGACGATCGCGCCCCACCTGGTGAAGCCGGTGAGCTTCCTCTACCCGCTGACGCACCGCGTGTGGGAACGCCCGTACACCGCGGCCGGCCTGCTGATGTACGACACGATGGGCGGCGCCCGCAGCGTGCCCGGCCAGAAGCACCTGACCCGCGCGGGCGCGCTGCGGATGGTGCCGGCGCTCAAGCGGTCCGCGCTGATCGGCGGGATCCGCTACTACGACGCCCAGTCCGACGACGCCCGCCACACCATGACGGTGGCCAGGACGGCGGCGCACTACGGCGCGGTCGTGCGGACGTCGACGCAGGTCGTCGGGTTCCTGCGCGAGGCGGACCGGGTGTCCGGCGTGCGCGTGCGGGACGTCGAAGACGGCCGCGAGACGGAGATTTCGGCGGCCGCGGTGATCAACTGCACCGGCGTCTGGACCGACGAGCTGCAACGGCTCTCCGGTGGCCGCGGGCGGTTCCGCGTGCGCGCCAGCAAGGGCGTGCACATCGTCGTGCCGCGCGACCGGATCGTCTCGGAGTCGGGGATGATCCTGCGCACCGAGAAGTCGGTGCTGTTCGTGATCCCGTGGCGCAATCACTGGATCGTCGGCACGACGGACACGGACTGGAACCTCGACCTCGCCCACCCGGCGGCGACGAAGCACGACATCGACTACCTCCTCGAGCACGTCAACAGCGTGCTGGCGACCCCGTTGACGCACGACGACATCGAGGGCGTGTACGCGGGCCTGCGTCCGTTGCTGGCGGGGGAGAGCGAAGAGACGTCGAAGCTTTCGCGCGAGCACGCGGTGGCGCGGGTGGCGCCCGGCCTGGTGGCGATCGCGGGCGGCAAGTACACGACGTACCGGGTGATGGCGGCCGACGCCGTCGACGCGGCGGCGGTGGACCTGCCGGGCCGCTCGCAGCCGTCGATCACGGACAAGGTCCCGCTCCTCGGCGCGGACGGCTACCACGCGCTGGTCAACCAGGCCGATCACGTGGCCGCCGAGCACGGCCTGCACCCGTACCGCGTGCGGCACCTGCTGGACCGCTACGGCTCGCTGGTCAACGAGGTCCTGGCGGCGGCGAACGGCCGCCCGGAGCTGCTGAAGCCGATCGAGCACGCACCGGACTACCTGGGCGTCGAGGTAGTGTACGCGGCTTCGCACGAGGGGGCGCTGCACCTGGAGGACGTCCTGGCCCGCCGGACGCGCATTTCGATCGAGTACGCCCACCGCGGGGTGGACTGCGCGGAGCAGGTGGCGGCGCTGGTCGGCGAGGTCCTCGGCTGGTCGCCCGAAACGGTCAAGCGCGAGATCGAGGTCTACAACGCGCGGGTCGAGGCGGAGCGGGAGTCCCAGTCCCAGCCGAGCGACGAAGCCGCGGACGCGCTGAGGTCGGCGGCCCCGGAGGCGCGGGCCGGCATCGTGGAACCGGTGAGCTGAACCCCGTGAGGCCCGTGTGAGCAGCTTGCGTCCGCTGCCCGCACGAGCCGCACGGCGACCGGTCCGGCGGCACCCGCCGGACGGCCGTCTCCGACAGTTCCACTCGCCCGCGCGAACGCGCCGCCCGGGATTTCCTGGTCCTGGCTCGGGACGAGCCGGGCTTCCCCGCAGAGAAATCCGTGAGCGGCGATGCGCGGTGTGGAGTTGTGGAGACCCTCCGAGGGTCCCACGCCCTTGACCGGTGTTCAACCCGGGCGGGTGATCACGCCGTCCGGTGCCAGCGGATCAGGCGTTCACCCGTCGGGGCGAGCTCGTCCTCCGGGCCCAGCGGCGTGAACCCGCACCGCTCGGCGACGATCGCCGAAGCCGCGTTGCTCTCCTCGTACCGGTAGCTCACCTCGGCCAGCCCCAGCCCGCCGAAACCGAACCGCAGGGCCGCGCTCAACGCCGTCGTGGCGATCCCCTTGCCCCGCTCCGCCGGGTGGACCCAGACCGTCGCTTCCGCGTACGCCGCGTCCAGGTCGAGCTCGCGCAGGCCGACCTCGCCGAGCAGGCGCCCGGACGTCGGCTCGGCGATCGCCCACGAACAGCGCTCGTCGCCCGCCCACTGGGCCGCGCGCAGCGCCACGTACTCCGTGGCCTCGGCCAGGGTCCGCAGGCGGTAGTTCAGCACGTACTTGCGGTGCGTCGGGTCGGCGAACGCCTCCATCAGCAGCGGGCGGTCGTCCAGGTGCCGGTCGGCGCGCAGCTGGCGCAGGTAGTAGGTGCCCGCGTTGATCTCCACCGGTTCCACTCCGCCCAGCCTAGCCAGGCCGGGAGCACGCCGCTCCCGGCCTGGTGATCAAGGAGCCAGGCGCCAGACCACCGGCACGCCGTACGAGTCCCCCGGGCTGTTCGCCGCGAAGCCCGCCAGTGAGCCGTCGTCCGCCGCCACCCGGGCCTCGAACGTCGAGTAGCCGCTCGGCGCGCGGACCTCGCCCGGGGTCGTGGTGCGCCACACGATCGCGTTGCCGACGATGACCGGCCCCGACGGGTTCGGCACCAGCCCGGCCGTCAGGCCCGCCTTGTTGACGCTCAGCGCGCGCCCGCCGCCCGGCAGCTCGGCCCACGGGCTCGTCGCGGAGGACCAGCGCACGGCCTGCTCGACGCCGCCCCGGATCGCCGTCCCGACCACGACGCCGTTGCGGATCGCGTAGCCCCAGGCCTGGAGGGACGGCTCCGGCGAGAGGTGCCGGAGAACGCCGTCCTTCCACAGCGCCGAGCTGTTGCCCGAGTCGAACAGGATCGTGCCGTCCTCGTCGAGGTCGCGCGCGTAGTACGTGTCCGGCGTGCTCGGGATGAGCACCGGCGCGCTGCCGTCGGCGCGCCACAGGACCGCGGCCTCGGCGCCGCCGCTGCCGAACTTCGTGGCCCGGCCGAGCAGGTCGCCGCGGGCGTTGATCGCGACGCCGTAGACGTAGTCGTAGCCCGCCGGGACGTCCCGGATGTGGAACCCGGTCGCGTCCAGCGTGTACGCCCGGCTGATGAAGGTGTCATAGTCGTGCACCGTGCCGGCCACCACGCCGGCCGCGTTCTCGTCCTCGGCGAGCGCGGCTTCGTACCCGCTCGGCACGCCCCGCACCACCGGCTGCCCGTTCCGCCAGCTGACGACCGTCTGCACGCCGTTCACGTCGAACGTGCCGGTGTATTCGCCCTTGCCGTCCGATCCGGTCAGCCTGCCGGTGCCCCCGCCGGACGGCAGCGGCAGGACCGTCGGCTTCCACGCGATGCGGATCGCGGCGTCGGCGGGCTGCGCCAGTACCGCCACGGAAAGCGCGGCGACGACGGGCGCCACGACCCGCCCCCAGAACTTGGTCTTCATTTCTCTCCCTTGTCCCCGACCTGCACCCCCACCACGTCCGGTGCGGGGGTTCGGTTGCCCTGGGAAAGGAAGGGTCAGCGCGGGCGGCGGACCCGCGCGAGCGCCGCGACCACGAGCGGCAGCGCGACCGAGATGATCAGCAGCCTGCCGCGCGAAAGGATGAGCACCGCGATCGCCAGCACGATCGCGATCGGCACCGCGCTGCGCGTCAGGAACTGCGACAGCGCGGTTTCCCCGGCGGGTGCCGTCACCGGTGCGAAAGCGCCGTTCAGCAACGCGCTCGGCCGCGGGGACGGCAGGTCGTCGAACAGCGGGACGAGTTCGCTGACCCGTTTGGCCGCGGTGACCTTCGCGGTCCGGGACCCGTACTCGTCGATGTCGAGGCGGCCGCTGCGGACGTGCTCTTCGAGGACGTCCAGCGCGTCCTGGCGTTCGGCGTCGCTCAAGCGCATGTCGCCCACGGCGGGATCAGCGGCCCAGCTCGCGCCGGTAGGAGTCGCGCAGTTCGCGGCGGCGCTCCCGGTCGCGCAGGTGGCGGTCGTGGCGGCGGCGCTGGTGCTCGTCGTGGTTCCAGCCGTGGCCCCACATCGCCTTGCCGAAGACGCCGACGCCGATCGGGACGAAGATGATCGGCCACGCGAGCGTGCTGGTGGCGATCAGCGCGATCGCGGCGATCAGGGTCAGCGGGAAGATCGCGGCGAGGAACCGCTGCGGTGGTGACCAGCCGTCGGGGGTCCCCGAGGGCCGCGGCGCGGGTACGGCCGCCGGCTCGGGCGCCGCCACGGCCTGTGGGACGTCGTCGTACCGGGGGTGCGGGGCCGGGAGGTCCGCGAAGACCTCGCCGAGCTCGCCGCGCGTCTTGGCCGCGGTGATCCGGGCCGAGCGCTCGCCGTACTCGTCGATGTCCAGCCGCCCCGCGGTCATGTGCTCACCGAGCGCGGACAGCGCGGACTCGCGGTTCTGGTCGCTGATCCGCAGCTGCGGAGACGGGACTTCGGTCACGTAGTCGATGGTAGGCCGCCTCGGGGGCGGCCCACCACGACATCCGTAACGAACTGTCCTACTTGAGCTCGAGCAGCTGCGTGCCCTGCGTCACGGCGGCGCCGACCTCGACGGAAAGTCCGGTCACGGTGCCCGCTTTGTGTGCGGTGACCGGGTTCTCCATCTTCATCGCCTCGAGGACGACGATCAGCTCACCGGCTTCGACCGTCTGGCCCTCTTCGACGGCGACCTTGACGATGGTGCCCTGCATCGGCGCGGTGACGGCGTCGCCGCTGACCGCGGCCTTGGTGCCGCCGGCCCGCTTGCGCGGCTTCGCCTTGACGGCGGTGCCGCCCCCGCCGCCGCCTTCGAGCGCGAACCCGCCCGGCAGCGAGACTTCCAGGCGCCGCCCGCCGACCTCGACCACGACGTTCTGCCGCGGCTCTTCTTCGGCGGCCTCGACGTCCGGCGCCACGAACGGCTCGATCTTGTTGTCGAACTCCGTCTCGATCCAGCGCGTGTGCACGCTGAAGCCGTTCTCGTCGCCGACGAACGCGGGGTCGTCGACGATCACGCGGTCGAACGGCAGCACCGTCGCCATGCCCTCGACGACCATCTCGGCCAGGGCGCGGCGGCTCCGCTCGAGGGCGTTGTTCCGGTCCGACCCGGTGACGATCAGCTTGGCCAGCATCGAGTCGAACTGCCCGCCGATGACGCTGCCGGACTCGACACCGGAGTCGACGCGGATGCCCGGGCCGCTCGGCGCGACGAACTTGGTCACCGTGCCCGGCGCGGGCAGGAAGCCGCGGCCGGCGTCCTCGCCGTTGATGCGGAACTCGATGGAGTGGCCGCGCGGCTCGGGGTCTTCGGTGATCCGCAGCTTCTCGCCGCGCGCGATGCGGAACATCTCGCGGACGAGGTCGAGCCCGGTGGTTTCCTCCGAAACCGGGTGCTCGACCTGCAGGCGGGTGTTGACCTCCAGGAAGGAGATCGTGCCGTCGGTGGCGACGAGGTACTCGACCGTGCCGGCGCCGTAGTACCCGGCTTCCTTGCAGATCGCCTTCGCCGATTCGTGGATGCGTGCCCGCTGCTCGTCGCTCAGGAACGGCGCGGGCGCCTCCTCGACGAGCTTCTGGTGCCGCCGCTGCAGCGAGCAGTCGCGGGTGCCGACGACGATCGCGTTGCCGTGCATGTCGGCCAGCACCTGCGCCTCGACGTGACGCGGCTTGTCCAGGTAGCGCTCGACGAAGCACTCGCCGCGGCCGAACGCGGCGACCGCCTCGCGGGTGGCCGACTCGAACAGCTCGGGGATCTCTTCGCGGGTGCGCGCGACCTTGAGGCCGCGGCCGCCGCCGCCGAACGCGGCCTTGATGGCCACCGGCAGGCCATGCTCGTCGGCGAACGCGACGATCTCGGCGGCGTCCTGCACCGGCTCCTTGGTGCCCGGCACCAGCGGCGCGCCGGCGCGCATCGCGATGTGGCGGGCGGTGACCTTGTCGCCGAGGTCGCGGATGGCCTGCGGGCCCGGCCCGATCCAGGTCAGCCCGGCGTCGATGACGGCCTGGGCGAAGTCCGCGTTTTCGGAGAGGAAGCCGTAGCCCGGGTGCACCGAGTCGGCGCCGGAGCGCTTGGCGGCGTCCAGGAGCTTCTCGATGTTCAGGTAGCTCTCGGCGGCCGTGGTCCCGCCGAGCGCGAAAGCTTCGTCCGCGAGGCGGACGTGCGGTGCGTCGCGATCCGGATCGGCGTACACCGCGACGCTGGCCAAACCGGCGTCCTTGGCCGCTCTGATCACGCGTACCGCGATCTCGCCCCGGTTGGCGACCAGGATCTTGGTCACCGGACCACCGGTGGATTCGCCGACCTGCTCGGCCACCCCGCACCTCCTGCGTCCCGACAGCTCCATCGCTGACCGCCCACGCGGTAACGGGGAGTCTACGGATATGACGTCGCGAGTCAGTTGAGTGAGAGGTGAACCACGCTCAGACGTGGTGGCGCAGCTCCTGGGGCAGCGGCGAGTCGAGCACGATGACGTCGTACGGGTTCGCCGCGTGGACCTTCGGCAGGTGCTCGGTGTTCACCAGCACCCACGGCTGGTGCTCGCCGCAGCAGTCGATCAGCCGGTCGAGCGCGGTGAACGCGACCAGCGCGGTGCGGCCGTCCGGCGTCCGGCGCAGCTCGATCGACGCGCCTTCGGTCTCGGCGCTGGCCGGGCCGGTGGGCAGGTAAAGGGCGGGGGGAAGATTGGGGTTGGTCACCGGGACAACATAGACGGACACGCTGCGCGAGCTGCGACCTCACCGATCGGGTGCACCGCCGGGGGATTTCAGCCACATCGGCCCGGGCGTCGCCCACACACCGTCGCGAAGCGGCTTACGCTCTGTCTTATGCGGACTACGGCAGCGCGGACGCCCCGGTCGGCGCTGCTCACGGCGGTGCTGGCCGCGGTGGTGACGCTGGCCGCGATCGGCGCCGTGTTCGCCCTGCGCCCGCACCCCGAGGCGCCCGCCGGCGCGGCCGAACCCGCGGCGGCACCGGTGGCACCCGCGGTGACCTGCGGCGGAGGCCCCTGCCGCCAGCTCGCGGCGGTCACCGTCGGGGGCACGCCGGTGGTGCTGCTGACCGACACGTCGGGCGGCTCGGCGCGGCTGCGCGTCGGGCCCGAGCCGGGCACCGTGTTCGAGCTGGCGATCGCGCAGCTGGGCGTCCGGCTGGACCAGGACTCGTTGCGCTGCATCGACGGCGCCGCCCCGGCGTGCCTGGTCCGCGGCGACGTCGGCGACGACAGCGACGACGGCACGGCCGCGTACGGCGAGCTGCTGGTCGGCAGCGGGGGAGTGTGGCGCGACCCGGGCAAGCCGTACTACGCGGACGCCGGGACGCTGTCGCTCTACGACGTCACCGCCGACGGCCGCGCGGACGTCATCGTGGTCCGCCACGACTGCCCGGGCGCGGCGTCCGGCACCCCGAAGTGCGAAGCGTCGCCGGTGCTGGGCGAGGTGTACGACCTGACGGGCAAGTCGGTCGGCTGCACCCGCCGCTACACCGCGCCCTCGGACCTGCGCGGCTGGCCCGACATCCGCCTCACCCGCGCCGACCTCCGCACCTGCCCCACCTCCTGACCCGAACCCGCAGCTTTCCCCGTGAAAGTGTTGCGGAGGCCGGTCCTCCACAACACTTTCACGGGGAAAGTGACGGGTCAGGCGGGCGCGGGCTCGGTGTGGCGGGCCTCGGTGCCGTCGTCGCTGTGGAGCGGGGTGTCGGTCGGGGCGTTGAGGACCTCGTCGTCGAGGAGGCCTTCGCCGCGCGCCACGATCACCGGGACCGTGATCTGGCCGGCCACGTTCGTCGCCGTCCGCATCATGTCCATGATCGGGTTGACCGAGTAGATCAGCGCCAGGCCGATCGCCACCTGCTTGGCGTCGAGGCCGATGAACGACGTCGTCAGCGTGAACGCCGTCAGCCAACCGGTGGTCCCGGCCGTCGCCAGCGCGCCGACCACGGCGACCACCACGATGCCCACGTACTGCCAGAAGTTCAGCGACACCCCGGCCAGGTTGGCGACGAAGATCGCCGCGATCGCCGGGAAGACCGCCGCGCAGCCGTCCATCTTGGTCGCGCTGCCGAGCGGGGTCGCGAAGGCCGCGTACGCCGGCTGGACGCCGAGGTTGACCGCGGACTGGCGGGTCAGCGGCAGGGTCGCGGCCGAGGACTGCGAGGCGAACGCGAACTGGATCGCCGTGCCCGCCTTGGCGAAGAACTTCAGCGGGCTGACCTTCGCCACGAACCGCAGCAGGATCGGGTAGACGACGAAGAGCACGATCAGGCAGCCGACGTACACCGCGAGCGTGGTGGAGAACAGCGGCCGGAACAGCGCGTCGCCGTAGTTGGAGACGGCCGCGCCGATCAGGCCGACGATGCCGATCGGGGCCAGCCGGACGATCCAGCCGAGGTAGCGCTGGATGATCTCGAAGACGCTGGTGGTGAAGTCCACGAACGGCTTGGCCTTGTCGCCGAGGCTGTACGCGGCCGCGCCGATCACCAGCGCGAGGAAGAGCACCTGCAGCGTCTCGCCGTCGGCAAACGCTTTCACGAAGTTCTCGGGCACCAGGCCGTTCACGAAGGCGCCCCACGAGCCCCAGTGGTCGACGCTGGCCGCGGCCTTGTCGGCGTTCTTCGCCGTCGCCGCGACGCCACCGAGCCCGCCCGCGCCGGGGTCGAAGATCCGGCCGACCGCGATGCCGATCAGGGACGCGATGAACGACGTGATCGCGAACCACAGCACCGTCTTGCCGCCGAGGCGCGCGGCAGTGCGGCCGCCGCCGAGCCCGCGGAGGCTGTTGATGCCGACCACGATGGCCGTGAAGACCAGCGGGATCACCGCGATCTGCAGCAGCGTGGTGAAGATGGTGCCGATCTGGTCGAGGAGATCGGTCAGCCAGCCGGCTTCGGTCTGCCGTGCGACGACGCCGAGCGCGGCGCCGACGACGAGCGAGCCGAGAACCGCGGCCGCGAACACCCGCGGCTTGGTGTATGTCCGTACGAAAGACACGGGGCGACTCCGGTGCTCGAAATTTCCTGTCTTGCCTCGTGAAGAGAACGTTAGGCAAGAGGGCACTCTTCCGGATCACCCGTTCGTGTGGCGCCCTTCTCAGGATGCGGGACGCGCCCAGAGATCCACGACACCCACCCCGACCTCGGCCAGCAGCCGGCGCGTCAGCGGCAGGCTGATCCCGATGACGCTTGTGTGGCCGCCGTCGAGTCCTTCGACGAACCAGCCGCCCCGGCCGTCGATCGTGAAGCCGCCGGCCACGTTCAGCGGCTCGCCGCTGGCGACGTAGGCGTCGATCTCGTGCTCGCTCGGCGTGCCGAACCGGACGGTTGTCGACTCCCAGCCCGCGGCGTCCTTCGCGCGCGTCCCGCCGTCGAGCCGGACGACCGCGTGGCCGGTGAGGAGTTTACCGGATGTTCCGGCCATCGCGGCCCAGCGCTGCCGCGCGGTGTCCGGATCACCCGGTTTGCCGACCATCTGCCCGCCGATGTTGAGCATCGAGTCGCAGGCGACGACGACGGCGTCCGGGTGCACCTCGGCGACCTTGTCGATGACGGCTTCGGCCTTGGCCGCGGCGAGGGCGGCGACGAGCTCGGACGGCGAGGGATCGGTCAGCGCGGCGGCGACGGCGTCCTCGTCGACGCCGGAGACGAACACGGCGGGATCGAGGCCCGCGGAACGCAGGAGGGCGAGCCGGGCGGGGGACTGGGAGGCGAGGACGAACTGCACCCCGGAAACGTACCCGGACGCCTGTCGTGACCGAATTGTGACCGGCGCCACTTCGGGGGAGAGTTATTTTGTTGTGGCTCGCAACATATGGATCCGGTGCGGGAGGTGCCATGACCGTGCGCGTGACGGAGTCGACACCGGCGCGACCGCCGTGGTGGGCGAAACGGCGGTCGCCGCGGCGGCCGCAGCCGAAGCTGACTCCGCGCTGACGACTTCTCCGACCACCGCTCCCGCGGTCCGGTCGAGCCCCCGGCACCCGACACCGGGGGCTCGACCGGTTTTCAGGCCGCGGCGGCTTCGGGCGCCGGTGCCGGGGTTTCCCAGTGCGGCTTGACCTTCCGCAGCAACGCCGCCGAGAGAATCCCCAGCAGCAGCACGCCCATCGGCAGCAGCATCGTCACGCGGGCCGCGTCCGTGAGTCCACTGTGGACCGCGTCGGTGGCCAGCTTCCCGGCCTGCGCGGCGATTTCCGCCGGCAGCCCCGGCATCGGCGACGGGCCGCCGGCCGAGCCGAACTCACCCGTGCTCGCCGCGGCGTGCGCGATCCCCTCCGCGAACGGCGCCCGGTATTGCTCCGGCAGCTGCGAAGCCGCCTTCGTCGCTTCGTCCGCGATGGACGCGCTGATCCGTGCCTGCAGCAGCACGCCGATCGCCGCGCTGCCCAGCACGCCGCCGACCTGGCGGGCGGTGTTGAAGATGCCGGACGCCGTCCCGGCCAGCCGCGGCTCGACCGACCCCATCGTCATGTTGCTCATCGGCGAGAAGATGCAGCCGATGCCGAGCCCGCACACCAGCAGTGCCGGGATGAACGACCACGCGCTGCTCGTCGGCGTCGCCTGCAGCGCGATGATCCCCAGCCCGGCCGCGAGCGCGGCGAGGCCGAACACCACCAGGTACTTGCCGTTCACCTTGTCCGACGCGCGCCCGACGAACGGCGCCACGATCCCGGACAGCAGTGACATCGGCGCCGTCAGCAGGCCGCCCAGGGTCGGGGTCAGCCCGAGCACCGACTGGATGTAGATGACCAGCGGCAGGAACATGCCGGTCATCGCGAAGCCGACCGTGGTCGCGGTGAGCGTCCCCGCGGAGAAGTTCCGGTTCGAGAACACCTGCAGCGGCAGCAGCGGCTCGCGCTTGTTGTACCGCTGCCACACCAGGAACGCGGCCAGCAGCATCACGCCGGCGCCGATGATCTCGAAGACGGTGACGCCGCCGAAGACCGTGCCCCAGTCGTACTGCTGGCCGTTCTGGACGCCGAACACGATGCACAGCAGCGCCGCACTCGACAGGAAGATCCCCAGCAGGTCGAACGAATGCGAGTGCTTCGGCTGCCAGTCCGGGACCAGCAGCAGCGTGAGCACGATGGCGATCACGCCGATCGGCACGTTGACGAAGAAGATCCACTCCCAGCCGAGGTGGTCGACCAGCACGCCGCCGAGCAGCGGGCCGGCGATCGTCGCCAGGCCGGCGACGCCGCCCCACATGCCCATCGCCGGGCCGCGCTTGGCCGGCGGGAACAGGTGCGTGATGAACGCCAGCGTCTGCGGCGTCATCAGCGCGGCTCCGAGCCCCTGCACGGCCCGCGCGGCGATCAGCATCTCGGCGTTGCCGGACAGGCCGCACCACAGCGACGCGCCGGTGAACACGACCAGCCCGGCGAGGAACACCCGCTTCGGGCCGAAGCGGTCGCCGAGCCGGCTGGTGAACAGCATCGGCACCGCGTAGGTGAGCAGGTAGACGCTGATCACCCAGACGATCGAGTTCAGCCCGGCGTTCAGTTCGCGCAACATGGTCGGGATCGCGATCGACACGATCGTCGTGTCGAGCAGGATCATGAAGAAGCCGAGGCACAGCGCGCCGAGCGCGGCCCACGGGTTAGCTTGTCTGGCGTTCATCGTCGTCTTCCCTGGTGATGAGCGTGAGCTTGGGTTGTTCGCAGTCCTGGAACGGGATCCGCCCGGACTTGAGGTCGTCGAGGAGCCGCTCGGTCCACTCGAGCTCGAACTTCCGGTGGTCGCACTGGTAGCGCCAGTCGAGCCAGTAGATCGGCGGCGTCGCGTCGTCGGCCAGCCGCTGCAGCACGGCCTGGTCGGCGGCCACCGCGGCACGCAGCCGCGTGACCCGGTGGTCGAGCTCGATCAACGAGGTTTCGCGCCCCAGTTCGTCGATCACGGCGAGCCCGGTCAGGTAGGCGGGGAACTCCGCGGCGAGGTCGCCGAGCAGCTCGCGTCCGCGCTGGTTGAACTCGTCGAGGCCCGTCTGCGTCATGCCGTAGACGGTCCGTTCGGGCCGCTTGCCATCACGCTGCGTGTCGACGACCTCGATGAATCCGTCGCGCCGCAGCCGTTCCACGGTGTGGTAGAGCGAGCCGGCTTTGACGTTGACCCGCGTGTTGACGTACCGCTCACGCATGAGCTGAGCCATCTCGTACGGGTGCATCGGCTTCTCGTGCAGCAGCTCCAGCACGGCGATGCCGAGCGGCGTCAGCTTGGCCGAGGCCATGGGTAGATCCCTCCAGGTCGGTTATTCCACGTGGACTATACGACGTGGGGTAGCGACTGGTCCACGGCCATTCCTGTGACCGTCCGTGCACAGCGTGAAGGCCCCCATGATCTCGTCACGGGGGCCTTCACGGCGTCTCTCAAAACGGCCAGTCGGCGTTCTCGCCCGCCTCGAGCAGCGGGATCATCCGGAAGGCCTGGTCGGTCAGGTCGCCGAAGGTGTGCCGGTGCGGGCCGCCGGACGGCGCGTGGCCGAACCGGTAGCCCGCCAGGTTCCACGTGTACAGCGGAACGCGCGCGGGCAGCGCCTGCCCGACGTCGCCGTAGCCGGCCTGCTCGTCGGTCAGGATGACGACGCGGTCGTGCTTCGCGAAGTGCTTCCGCACCGCGCCGGCGGTGTTGGTGCCGCCGCCGAGGAAGAACCCGCCGGACTTCCAGCGCTCGACGTCGCTCAGCAGCGACCCGCCGGGCCGCAGCTTGAACGTCTTCGTGCGCGTGCCGCCGAGCAGCCGGTCCGAGAACGTCACGACGTCGGCCTCGGCGCACCGCCGCCCGAGCGCGAGCCCGAAGACCGCGGCGGCGTCCCAGCGCATCAGGGTGCCGTCGCGGCTGAAGCCCATGTTCATCGACGTCGAGGTGTCGACGAGCACGAGCGTCCGGCCGGGCAGCTGCGGAACGTTCGCCAGCGAGCGCGCGATCGCCTGCTCCAGCGCCCACGCCCAGCGCAGCGACGGCGCCGCCCGGTAGGCCGAGAGGAACCGCATCGGCAGCTGCCGCGACTTCGCGACCTGCGCGGGATCGGCGAGCTTCGCGGCAACGCGCTGCGCGACGTCGTCCGAGACACCGGCCTCGTCGAAGTTCCTCAAGTTCCGCAAGAGCGTCATGTAGCCCATGGACGGGATCAGCGCCTCCCAAACGCGCGCGTCCAGGGGACCCTGCAGCCAGCCGGCGACCGACTCCCACGTCATCCCCGCCGCGCGCAGGACGTCCGCCGCGTCCGGCCGCGCGAACAGCTCGCGCCGGCGCGGCGCGTCCCACGCCGTCAGCTCGGCGCGGGCGCGCAGCACGTTCAGTTCGGCCGGGAGCGGGTTGCCGCGGTCGTGGCGCTCGTCGAGGACGTGTTTGAACAGCGCGCCCTGGGTCGCGTCGCGGTTGGCCGGGTGCGTCAGCTCGAGGACGTCGGCGAAGCGGAACGCCCGCGCCGCCGAGTCCCACTTGGCGTACGAGCGCTCGTCGTAGAGCTTCCGCGCCGCGTCGGCCACGCCGCGCTTGACCGGCTTCGGGATGTTCTTGCCGTGCACGGAAGTCCAGTAGGCGAGCAGCTCCCCGGGCTCGTCGGCCCGCTGCAGCACGTCGGCGACGGCCTGCCGCCCGAGCCCGTCGAGCCCGGCGTCGAGGCGCGCCTTGGCGAACTCGGCCGCGCCGACGAGCGACGCGGTGCGCAGGTTCGCCTCGGAGCGCAGCCAGCGCAGGAACCGCGCGGTCCACTGTGGATCCTCGAGGGTCGACTTCCGGACCAGCTCGGCGTACCGGGTGTCGCGCGCGCCCGCGGACTCGTAGAAGGTGTGCTCACCGACCATGTTGGTGACGGCGAGCAGGAAGAGCTCGGACCGGGCGTCGCGCGCGTAACCGGCGCCACCCTCGTAGGTGACCCCGGACGGCGTGGCCTCACCACGGACCGGAGAGGTCGCGGCGGGCGCGCGTGCGGTGTTGAACTTGCTCATTTCTCCCCCTGATTTTTGGTGGGGGAGTCACGGCTTCAGCGATGCCCGAGATCGAAGTCGGTGAAGGTACGTTGCTGCTCTGCCACCTGAGCTACCGGACCACGTGGTCCGGGAGGGATTCGAACCCCCGACCTGCCCATTAGAAGTGGAAGTAACCCTCGCCTGCGCACCGGGCATCGGTGAAGCCGTGACTCCCGAGGTCTTGCTCGCACCGGGAGTGCGTTGGTCGCCCGAGATCGAAGTGGTGAAGGCTTTCGGGAGTCGAACCCAAGGGATACCAGAGAAGTAACCCTCACCGCCGCACCGGGCGAAGAAGACGTTAGCAAGGGGAACGAGAAGCGGAAACCGATTTTACCGGCTTCAGTATGCGTACTATAGTTGGTGTATGCGTACTAAAGTACAGGTGCGGCGATGGAGTTGAACCGGCCGCTGGCCACGGTGACCCCGACGCTGGACGGCGACGTGCTCGCTGTTCTGGCGGGCTTCGACGGGACGTTCACAACCGGTCAGCTGCACCGGGTGCTCGGCAGGCATTCCGAAGAAGGAATCCGGAAAGTCCTGCAGCGGCTGGTGCGCCAGGGTGTCGTGCACGCCGACCGGGTGGGCAACGCTTTCGCCTACCGGTTCAACCGGGACCACCTCGCCGCGGAGCACATCGCCGGGCTGGCGGGTCTGCGTGCGAAGCTGCTCGACCGGATCGAAACCACTTTGACGGCCTGGAAACCGCGGCCGCGCTACGCGGCGGTGTTCGGCTCGGCCGCACGCGGTTCGATGACCGCCGAGAGCGATATCGATCTCCTGCTGGTCCGGCCGGACGACGCCGACGAAGATCGTTGGGGCCTTCAGGTCGACGGTCTGGCTGCCGATGTTTCCCGGTGGACGGGCAACGACGCCCGGATCCTCGAATTCACCGTGGCCGAGGTCGCGGCTCGCGGCCGCGACGAGCCGGTGTTGAGCGACGTGGTGCGCGACGGCCTCACCGTGGCCGGCCGGCACGCCTGGCTGGCCGGGCAGATCCGGAAGAGAAAGAGCTGAAGTGCGAACGAAAAGATGCAGTCCCGACGTCCTGCGCGGTCGCTTGGCGAAGGCGGAGCAATGTGCACGCGGGGATCGCCGCCGACGCGCTCTGCTGCGCGGGGCTGGGTGAGCACGCGCAGGGTGAAAACCACAGCGACGCGGTCGAGCTTCTCGCCAAGGTGGACAAGGATGCGAGCCGGGCTCTGCGGGCGCTCCTCTCGTTGAAGACCAAGGCGGGCTACAGCCACACGTCCGCCACAGCCGAAGACTTCAAGCGGGCCGGTCGGAGTGCCGAAGCGTTGGTGATGCGAGCACGCCGACAGTAGTTCGTGCTAAGAACTATATATAGTAAGTTCGTAGCACGAACTACCACTGGGAGGAATCATGACGCACTTCGGCATCGGCGTCTCCACCGCGGTCGCCGCCGTCCCGAGCACCCTCGAACTCGCCGTCCAGGTCGACCGCGCCGGTCTCGACCTGCTCACCGTCTCCGATCACCCGTACCACGCCGACCGGCTCGACGCGTACGCCGAACTCGGCGTCCTGCTCGGGCGCACCGAACGGATCTCCGGCCTGGTCAGCGTCACCAACTTGCCGACGCGCCCGGCGCCGATGCTCGCGCGCACCATCACGAGCCTCTCCGCGCTCACCGGCGGCCGGATCGTGCTCGGGATGGGGGTCGGCGGCCTCTGGGACGACATCGCGCGGCTCGGGTTCACCAAACTGACCCCCGGGCAGGCCGTCCGCGCCTTCGAAGAGGGCATCCGGCTGGTAAAGATGCTCGGCGGGGGCGGCGACCCCGTCACCTTCGACGGCGAGTTCCACCAGGTCACCGATCTGGCACCGGCAGAAGAAGAGATGCCGCCGGTGTGGACCGGGTCCGTCGGGCCGAAGTCGCTCGCCGTCACCGGGCGGGTCGCCGACGGGTGGATGCCCGGCCACGCCGCGGACTGGCTCAGCGAGCGCTTTCGCACCTCGCGGCCGCTGATCGACGCGGCCGCCGTCGACGCCGGGCGGGATCCCGCCGACATCGCCACCGTCTACAACTTCCCCGGCCGCATCACCGAGCAGCCGCTGCCGAAGACGCGCGCCGAAGACGGACGCTGGATCGGCGGCTCGCCGGAGCAGTGGATCGAGGAGCTGACCGGCGCGGTGCTGGAGCACGACGCCGCCGGGTTCGTCCTGTTCGGTCCCGGCGGCAGCACGCCCGACGCGGTGTCCGCCGCGCGCTGGGCGGGCGAGATCGTGCCCGCCGTGCGGGAAGCCGTCGCGAAGTAGGCTGGTGCGATGGGGAAACGCGGGGAGGACCTCGGTGTCGTGGCCGGGCTCGTGCGGGCGTCGTTCCTGGTGAACGCCGTCTACGCCGAGTCGGCCCGCGAGTACGGGCTGACCGTGCAGCAGGGGCAGCTGCTGTGCGTGCTGATGGCGCAGCCGTACGGCATGGGCGAGCTCGGCGCGACGCTCGGCCTGGAGAAGTCCAGCCTCACCGGCCTGGTCGACCGCGCGGTCCGGCGCGGGCTCGTCCGCCGCGAGCCCGACCCGGACGACCGCCGCGCGGTGCACGTCGTGCTCACGGCGGAAGGGCGCGACCTGGTGGAGGAGTTCTACGCGGCGACGTGCCGGCGCGTAGACGAGCTGGCCGCGGGCCTGCCCGCACCGGACCGCGACCGGCTGGCCGGGCTGCTGGGGCGGATCGTCGCCGACAACGAGGCCCCGACTGTTTTCCTCGACGTCATCTGATCCCGACTTTCGTCGGGCCGTGGCCGGGTGACAGTGGGAGCGCCCAGGTTCCCCTTCGCCGAGGAGCACCATGAAGCGCCTGATCCCCGTTGCCGTCGCCGCGCTCGCCGCGGGTCTGCTCGCCGCCGCGCCCGCGCACGCGGCGACCGTCCACCGCGTCCTGTTCGACAACACCAAGGCCGAGACCGCCGGGAACGCCGACTGGATCGTCGGCACCGCCCAGCCCGACCCGACGGTGCAGAACTCCGCGCCGCAGAAGGAAACCGACTGGACCGGCGCGCTTTCGGCGTGGGGTGTCGCGCTGCAGAAGACCGGGCAGTACAGCATCAAGACGCTGCCGGCCGGCAACACCATCACCTACGGCACCGGCGGCGCGCTGGACCTCCAGAACTTCGACGAATTCGTGCTGCCCGAACCGAACGTCGTGCTGAGCGCGTCCGAAAAGACCGCCGTGATGCGGTTCGTCCAGAACGGCGGCGGGCTGTTCCTCATCTCCGACCACACCGGCAGCGACCGCAACAACGACGGCTGGGACTCCCCGGAGATCATCAACGACCTGATGACGAACAACGGCGTCGACAACACCGACCCGTTCGGCTTTTCGGTCGACCTGAAGAACATCTCCAGCGACCACCCGGTGGCCATCAGCGACTCCACGAACCCCGTGCTCAACGGCGCGTTCGGCACGGTCAAGCACAGCCTGATCGCCAACGGCACGACGTTCACCCTCAAGCCGGCCGACAACGCGAACGTCAAAGGCCTCGCGTACCTGAGCACGTCGTCGCCGGGCAACTCCAACGCCTTCTTCGTGACCAGCACCTTCGGCTCCGGCCGCGTCGCGATCTGGGGTGACAGCTCGCCGGCCGACGACGGCACCGGCCAGTCCGGCAACACGCTCTACAACGGCTGGACGGACTCGACGGCCGACAACGCGGCCCTCGGTCTCAACGCGACGGCGTGGCTCGCGGGCAGCGGCACCACGACGCCGCCGCCGGGCGGGTGCACGGCCGGGCAGCTGCTCGCCAACCCGGGCTTCGAGTCGGGCGCCACGGCGTGGTCGGCGTCCACGAGCGTGATCGGCCAGCACGGCACCGACGAACCCGCCCGCACCGGGACGTGGAGCGCCTGGCTCGACGGCTACGGCTCCGCGCACACGGACACCGTCAGCCAGACCGTGACGCTGCCGAGCGGGTGTTCGGCGTACACGTTCTCGTTCTGGCTGCACATCGACACGGCGGAGACGGGTACGACCGCGTACGACAAGCTGACGGTCAAGGCGGGCAGCACGACGCTGGCGACGTACAGCAACCTCAACGCCGCCAGCGGCTATCAGCAGCGAAGCTTCTCGCTGTCCGCGTACGCGGGCCAGTCCGTGACGCTCAGCTTCAGCGGCGTCGAAGGCTCACAGCTGCAGACGTCCTTCGTCGTCGACGACACCGCCGTTGCCGTGAGCTAGCTGGGGAAGCCCGAAGCGCGCCAAGCACCTTCGCCGGGGTGGAGCGGTCTACGCAGCGAAGCCGCGTGATCGCCCCACCACGAAGTACGCGGCTTCGGCTTCTTCGCGGGCGGAGCCGCCGACGCCGCGGCGACGACCGCCGTCAGCGCCGCCAGCTCGGCGTCGCTCGGGTTCCCGCGGACCACCCGCAGCAGGGGACGCGTTTCGTCGCTCACAGCGGGATGTTCCCGTGCTTCTTGGGCGGCAGCGACTCGCGCTTGTTCCGCAGCAGCGACAGCGCCCGCGCCACGTGCCCGCGGGTGTGCGCGGGGACGATCACCGAGTCGACATAACCGCGTTCGGCCGCCGCGTACGGGTTCAGCAGCGTGTCCTCGTACTCCTGGATCAGCTCGGCCCGCAGGGCGTCCACATCGCGACCCTCATTGGCCGCGTTCGCCAGGGTCTTGCGGTGCACGATGTTCGCCGCGCCCTGGGCGCCCATCACCGCGACCTGCGCGGTCGGCCACGCCAGGTTGATGTCGGCGCCGAGGTGCTTGGAGCCCATGACGTCGTACGCGCCGCCGTACGCCTTGCGCGTGATGATCGTGACCAGTGGGACCGTGGCCTCCGCGTAGGCGTAGATGAGCTTCGCGCCGCGGCGGATGATGCCGTTCCACTCCTGGTCGGTGCCCGGGAGGAAGCCCGGGACGTCGACGAAGGTGAGCACCGGGATGTTGAACGCGTCGCAGGTGCGCACGAACCGCGCGGCCTTCTCGGACGCGTCGATGTCGAGGCAGCCGGCGAACTGCGTCGGCTGGTTCGCCACGACGCCGACGCTCTGGCCGTCGACTCGGCCGAAGCCGACGATGATGTTCGGCGCGAACAGCTCGTGGACCTCGAGGAAGTCGCCGTCGTCGACCACGCGGTTGATGACCTCGTGCATGTCGTACGGCGTGTTCGGCGAGTCCGGGATGATCGTGTCGAGCTCGCGGTCCGAGTCGGTGACGTCGTCGAAGAAGCCCGCCGGCGCGTCCGACGGCTCGAAGACCGGCGCGTCCGACAGGTTGTTCTGCGGCAGGTAGGACAGCAGTTCCTTGACGTAGGCGATGGCGTCCTCGTCGTCGGAACCGAGGTAGTGCGCGACGCCGGACTTCGTGTTGTGGGTGCGGCCGCCGCCGAGCTCCTCGAAGGTGACGTCCTCGCCGGTGACCGTCTTGACGACGTCCGGGCCGGTGATGAACATCTGCGAGGTCTCGTCGACCATCACGATGAAGTCGGTCAGCGCGGGGGAGTAGACGTGCCCGCCCGCGTTGGCGCCCATGATCAGCGAGATCTGCGGGATCACGCCGGACGCCTTGACGTTGCGGTTGAAGATCTCGCCGTACAGGCCGAGCGAGACGACGCCTTCCTGGATGCGCGCGCCGCCGCCCTCGTTGATGCCGATGATCGGGCGGCCGGTCTTGATGGCCAGGTCCATGACCTTGACGATCTTCTCGCCGTAGACCTCGCCGAGGCTGCCGCCGAAGACGGTCACGTCCTGGCTGAACACGCAGACCGGGCGGCCGTCGACGGTGCCGTACCCGGTGACGACGCCGTCGCCGTACGGCCGGTTCTTCTCCTGGCCGAAGTTGGTCGAGCGGTGCCGGGCCAGCTCGTCGAGCTCCACGAACGAGTTCTCGTCGAGCAGCAGCTCGATCCGCTCCCGTGCGGTCTTCTTGCCCTTGGCGTGCTGTTTCTCCACCGCGCGGGCCGAGCCCGCGTGCACCGCCTCGTCATACCGGCGGTACAGGTCGGCCAGCTTGCCGGCCGTGGTGTGGATGTCCGGTTCATCCTCGGGCGGCGTCCCGAGCGGCTCCGTCGCACTGCTCATGCCACGGGAGCTTAGCTACTTGCCGGTCACTTCGCGTGTGGCGTAGGCAACGTCCATGGACATCCGGACCCTCGGCGCGGCCGACCTGCCCGCGTGCTCCGACCTGGCCGAATCCCGCTCGTGGCCGCGCGAGCCGCCGAAGTGGAAGCTGCTGCACCAGGTCGGGCGCGTGTTCGGCGTGCCGGCTCCGGACGGCGCGGGCCTGGCCGCCACCGCCGTGCTGGTGGCGTTCGGATCGGTGGCGTCGATCTCGATGGTGCTGGTCGCGTCCCGCTACGAGCGGCGGGGGCTGGGCCGCGCGATCACGGCCCACGCGGTCGCGGCGGCGGGCGAGGCGGTGGTGTGGCTCCACGCGTCCCGGGCCGGCCGCCCGCTGTACGAGTCGATGGGCTTCCTCCTCGACGGCGGCTGCCAGGGGCACGTGGGTCGATTTGTCGACGACGGGGGACCGGGCGCGGCGCCAGGGACGCTGTCGGACGTCTTACCGCTGGACCGCGCGGCGCACGGCGTGGACCGGAGGGCGCTGCTGGAGCGGCTGGGCACGCCGTTCGTGGTCGATGGCGGCTTCGCGTTCGGAGTGGACATCGGCCACGTGACCGTGATCGGCCCGGTGGTGGCGGAGACGGAGGAGCAGGCGAAGGCCCTGATCCGCGGGGTGGCGCGGACGGCGCCGGGGGAGGTCCGGGTGGACCCGGAGTTCCGGTTCCCGGCGCTCACGGCGTGGGTGCGGGAGCGCGGGCTGGCGCCGGGCGCCTTGGCGCCGCGCCTGGTCCTCGGCGGGCGGCCGCTCCCCGGCGACGCGGGGAAGCGGTTCGCCCCGTTCACGCGGGCGGTGGGTTAGGCAACCGGTTCGGGTGTTCCCGTGATCGCTTTCTTTTCGGCGCCCGTGATGCCGAATTCGATCGTTTTCACGATCCAGTAGGCGCTGAACACCCACAGCCCGGCGGCTTCCACCCAGAATAGGTTGACCCACCCCGCCCAGTCGAAAAGGCCGACCAAGACGGGGAGCCCGATCATCAGCCAGCCGATCGTCCGGTACGTGACGCGGAAGATCTTCTGTTTGTCTTCCGGGAGCAGGGTGAGGGTCTTCTTCGCGCAGAAAATCGCGGTCAAGCCGATGCCGACGAAGGTGATGATCGCGAAGACCGCGTGGCCGGCCGGGAAGGTGAAGTCGGCGGGCGGCCTGCCCTCGGGCACCGCGCACGGCAGCATGGCGACCAGGATCGTGCTGACCCCCGCGATGTTCAGCAGCCAGTTCTCGAGCGGGGTGAAGATCTTGTACAGGACCATGAACGTTCCCGTGGTGACGAGGGCGCCGACGAACACGTCTCGCAACGGCGTGTGGTAGTAACCGCTGATCGAGTCCGGTTGCGGGCCGGTGTCGGCCAGCGGGCCGACGAAGAGCAGGAAAAAAGGGAGCAGGAAGGCGATTCCCGCCATTCCCCAGCGGAGGGAGTAGTAGGTCTTGGCGATGTAGGTCCGCAGGGTTTCGTTGTTCGGTGGATTGTTCATGGCCGGCACCTCGGAATCTCGTGTGCCGGTGAGTCGCCCGCGGCGCGATCGCGGTTACGGTGTGCGCGCCGCTGATACCTGAACCGTTATTGCGCCGACGGCCGAATCAATCCCGATTCGTAAGCCGCGATCACCAGCTGCGCCCGGTCCCGCGCCGCCAGTTTGTGCAGCAGCCGGCCGATGTGGGTCTTCACCGTCGCGATCCCCAGGTGCAGGCGGGCGGCGATTTCGTCGTTCGACAGCCCCCGTGCGATCAGCGTCAGCACCTCCTGCTCCCGCGCGGTCACGCCGGCCAAGCGCGTCACCGGGCCCGTCGGCAGCCGGGCGAATTCCGCGACCAGGCGGCGCGTCACCGAAGGCGCCAGCAGTGCGTCCCCGGACGCCACCACCTCGATCGCCGCCAGGAGGTCCGCCGGGCGGGTGTCCTTCAGCAGGAAGCCGCTCGCGCCCGCGCGCAGGGCCGCGTAGACGTACTCGTCCAGGTCGAACGTCGTCAGCATCAGGACCCGGACCGCGGTCTCCGCGCAGATCCGGCGGGTGGCCTCGATGCCGTCCATTTCCGGCATCCGGACGTCCATGAGCACGACGTCCGGCTGTTCGCGCCGGGTCAGGGCGACCGCCTCGACGCCGTCGGACGCCTCGCCGACGACCTCCAGGCCCGGTGCGCTGTCGACCAGCACCCGGAAGCTGCCGCGCAGGAGCGCCTGGTCGTCGGCGATCAGGACGCGGGTCACCGGGCCGCCGCCGTTTCGTAGGGCAGCCGCGCGAACACGCGGAAGCCGTCGTCGGACGGGCCCGCGGAAAACTCGCCGCCGTAGACCGCCACGCGCTCGCGCATCCCGATCAGGCCGTGGCCCGGGGTCACGACGGCGCCGCCGCGGCCGTCGTCGCGGACTTCGATGGCCACTTCGCCGTCGCTGCCCGTGACGCGGATGCGGCACGTCGTCGCGGCCGCGTGCTTGACCACGTTGGTCAGCGCCTCCTGCACGATCCGGTACACCGACTGGCCGGCGCCGGCCGGCAGTTCGTCGAGGTCCTCGACGGCGAGGTCGACCGACAGGCCCGTCAGCTGCGCGCGGTCGGCGAGCGCGCGCAGGTCGGCGAGCGTCGGCGCGGGCGCCAGCGCCGGGACGCCGGTGCCGTCGCGCAGCACGCCCAGCACGCGCCGCAGTTCGGCCAGCGTCTCGCGGCTCGTGTCTTCGATGACCCGCAACGCTTCCCGTGCCTGGTCGGGCTGTTCGAGCGCGACGTGGTTGCCGACCGCGGCCTTCACCGCGATCAGGCTCATGCTGTGCGCGACGACGTCGTGCATCTCGCGCGCGATCCGCAGCCGTTCCGCGGAAACCGCTTCCCGCGCGTGGTTTTCCCGCTCGATCGCGGCGTACTCGCGGCGGCCGTGGACGGCGATGCCGAGCGCGAACCCGACGATCAGTGCCGACGCCCCGAAGTTCACCGTCGTCGCGGTGCTCGGGTTCGGCACCACGATGCCGAGGAGGCCGACCCCGAGCAGCCCGGCCGCGAACCCGATCCGCGAGGCGCGGCTGCCGCGGTGCACGACGAACGTGTACAGCGCGCACCCGGCGGCCACCACGGCGACCGCCAGCACCGGCCCGCCGATCGGCACCGCCGCCGCGGTCAGCACCAGGGACAGGACGTAGGCGGGCCGCGGCCACCAGCGCCGCAGCAGGATCGGCGTCACGCTCGTCAGCAGGATCGTCCAGCCGAGCCAGGTGGGCAGCCACAGCGGCAGCGCCCACGCGCCGGCGGCGAGGTTGCCGCCGGCGCCGATCGCCAGCACGAGGACCGCCAGCACGTCGAGAACCACGCGGATGCGCATGAACCGAACGTAATGCCGGGCCCCGGCGGCGCGCGTCAACCCTGGGTCGGACGCTCCGCGTAGTGCTTGCGCACGGCCTCGACGCGGTCCGGCGGCCAGTCCGGCAGCTTGACGTCGTGGGTGGCGGCGAACAGCTTGTCGAGCTGCTCGTGCCGCCGGGTCAGCTGGGCGGCGACGTCGGCTTCGGCCGCCTCGGTGAGCTCGACGCGGGTGCCGTCCTCCGGATCCTGGACGACGTCCCAGCCGGGTTCGTCCGGCAGCAGCGCCCGGACCTCGTCGACCGGCTTCCAGACCAGGTCGCGGCGGAAGCGGATGGTGCCGTCGGCGAGGACCTCGCCCTCGCCGAGGCCGAATTCGTCCACATAGGACGCCATCCGGTCGTGCCATTCCCGTGGTTGCTCGAAATCCCGTCCGGCCAGGCGCGCGTCGAGGGCGTCGAGGCAGACGTCCCAGCCGGCGGCGTTGCGGCCCGCGGCGAGCTTCGCGATCGCCGGGTCGCCGCGGCCGAAGGTGTGCGTGAACTCCAGGAGGCTGCCTTCCCCGTCCGGGGAGATCAGCCAGCGCAGGGTGTCGTCGTTCCAGACGAAGGTGAACTCGCGCGGCGGGTCGGCGGTCACGACCTGTCCGGTCGTCGACGTGTCCTCGCCGGGGAAGGTGAACCGGATCGCGCCGCCGTCGCGCAGCTCGACGTCGACCTTCGCCGGGAACCAGTGCGCGAGCTCGGCCGGGTCCGTGATGGCGCGCCAGACCCGCTCGGGTGCGTGCTTCAGCCGGCGTTCCAGCCTGAGCACCGGGCGTTCCTCGATGGTCTGCAGTTTCGCGGGCATGCCTGTATATAACCACTGAGGCATATAAGGGTCAAGCGCCGCGGACGGCGGCGACCGCGCCGGCGAGCTCCGGGTCGCTCGCGGCCTTGTCGAGCGCCGTCCGCAGCACCGCGCAGTAGGTCGGCTCGGTTTCGGCGTAGCGCTTGCGGCCGGCGTCGGTGATCACCGAGTAGACGCCGCGGCGGTCGTCTTCGCACAGGTCGCGGATGGTCAGGCCGGCGTCCTCGAGGCGGGCGCACATCCGGCTGACCGAGCTCTGGTTGAGCCCGATCGCGTCGGCGAGCTCCTGCATCCGCAAGCCGCCCCGCGGTCCGGCGACCAGCTTGCCGAGCGCGCGGTACTCGGACAGGCCGAGCCCGTGGCGTCGCTGCAGGGCTTTCGCGAGGTCCTGCTCGATCCGGGCGTGCAGCACGAGTACGCGTCCCCAGGCCTGTTCGTCGACGGTCATTTCACGCCTCCTCTTGACGCCAGGATAGTCCATGGGCAGTCTTTATATGTACATGCAAGTAACTGGAGGGGTTCCGAGATGAGTGACCGCAGCTTCCTGTTCCTGGTGGGTGCCGCGCGGGCCGGCGGCAACACGGAGATGCTGGCCCGGCGGGCGGCGAAGGCGCTGCCCGCGGACGTCGAGCAGCGCTGGATCCGGCTGCCGGAGGTGCCGCTGCCGCCGTTCGAGGACCGCCGCCACGGCGCCGGTTCGCACCCCGAGCCGGGGGAGAACGAGCAGCTGCTGATGGACGCGACCTTCGCCGCGACCGACATCGTGATCGTGTCCCCGGTGTACTGGTACTCGGTCGCGGCGAGCGTGAAGCTCTACCTCGACTACTGGTCCGGGTGGATGCGCCTGCCGGTGGAGTTCAAGCCGCGGATGCGCGGGAAGTCGTTGTGGGGCGTCAGCGTGCTGAGCGAAACCGCGCGCGAGGCCCAGCCGCTGATCGGCACGCTGGAACTGTGCGCCGAGTACCTGGGCATGAACTGGGGCGGGGTGCTCCTCGGCAACGGCAGCCGCCCCGGTGACGTGCTCCTGGACGACGCCGCGATGGCGGCCGCACCGGCGTTCTTCACCGGCGCGGACCTGGTCACCGCCTAGTCGAGGACGGCCTGCGCTATCCGGCGCAGGCCGTCGAGCAGGTCGGCGCCCGACGGCGCGTGGTCCGGGTCGATCAGCCACTGGAGCATCACGCCCGAGAGGAGGGCCTGGTGCACCGTGCCGGCGGCCCGGGCTTCGGCGCTGCCGTCGTCGAGGCCCTGGAAGAGGTTCGCCAAGCCGTGGCGGGCCAGTTCGAGCGCGCCGGCCAGCTGGGCGCGGACGGTTTCGTCGAGATCCGGCTGCGAGTACGCCTCGAACGTCATCGCCCACATCCGGCGGTGCTCCGGGAACGACTCGATGACGCGCTGCCAGATCAGCTCGAACCGTTCGGCGGGCGAGGCGGTCGCGGGTGCTTCGACCCGCAGCGTCTTGGCCAGGGTCTCGCCCCATTCCTCGTTCGCCTCGATCAACGCCGCGTTGAGCAGCGCTTCGCGCGAGCCGAAGTGGTACCCGATCGCGGCCATGCTCACGTTCGCCGCCGAGGCCAGGTCCCGGACGGTGGTGCGGGCGTAGCCCTTCTCGTTCAGGCACTGCTTCGCCCCGGTCAGGAGCGCTTCCCGGTTTCCCATGCCGCGAGCCTAGCACGAACGCCTTAGGCGAACGTCTTGCGCGATCGCCCAAATCGGGGTTACCGTTCCCGTCATGACGAGCAACCGAGTCCTCATCTCCGGCGCGAGCGTCGCCGGCCCCGCCCTCGCCTTCTGGCTCCGCCGGTACGGCTTCACGCCGACGGTCGTCGAACGCGCACCCGAACTGCGTGACGGCGGCTACGCGGTCGACTTCCGCGGTGCGTCGCTGGACGTCCTCGACCGCATGGGCCTGCTCGGCGCGGTCGAAGCGGCCGCGACGCGGATGGGCGAAGTGACCTATGTGGACGGTCAAGACCGGCCGCTGGTCGTCACGCCCCCGACGTACCAGAGCGGCGAACTCGAGATCCTGCGCGGCGATCTCTCGCGCATCCTGTACGACGCCACGAAGGACGACGTCGAGTACGTCTTCGGTGACTCGATCACCGGCATCACCGAGCGCGGCGACGGCATCACGGTGACCTTCGCGCACGGTGAACCGCGCGAGTTCGACCTCGTCATCGGCGCCGACGGGCTGCACTCGAACGTGCGCTCGCTGGTCTTCGGCGACGAGCGGCGGTTCCGCCACGACCTCGGCTACTACGTCTCGATCTGCACCGTGCCCAACCACCTGGCGCTCGACCACGTCGGCCGGTTCCACAACGAGCCCAACCGCACGGTCGGCGTCTACAGCGCGCGGGACAACAGCGAAGCCAAGGCGTTGTTCTGGTTCGGCGCCGACCGGCTCGACTACGACCACCGAGACGTCGGGCAGCAGCGCCGGATCGTCGAGGAACGGTTCGCCGGCGTCGGCTGGGAGACGCCGGCGCTGGTCGACGCCATGCGTGCGGCGCCGGACTTCTACTTCGACTCGGCGAGCCAGATCAAGCTCGACTCGTACGCACGCGGGCGCGTCGCGCTGGTCGGCGACGCCGCCTACTGCGCCGCGCCGCTTTCGGGGATGGGCACGAGCCTGGCGGTCGTCGGCGCGTACGTGCTGGCGGGCGAGCTGGCTTCGGCGTCGTACGAAACGGCGTTCGCCGCGTACGAAAGGGAAATGCGGCCCTTCGTCGACGCGTGCCAGAAACTGGCGGAGGGCAACGGGAAGTGGTTCGTCCCGCCGACGCGCGCGTGGCTGAAGTTCCGCAACCTCACCTACCGGCTGCTGCCGTACCTGCCGTGGCGCAAGCTGATCGAGGAGTTGCCGCTCAAGGCGGGCAACGCGATCACGCTGAAGCAGTATGCGGAGGTGCCGGTGTGACGCCGCGGCGCTTCGCGATGCCGGCCATGTTCTCCTCGCCCCAGTCGCCCAGCGGCAGCAATGCGGTGTTCAACCGCTGACCCAGCTCGGTCAGCGAATACTCGACCTTCGGCGGGACCTCGTGGAACACCTCGCGGTGCACGACTTCGTCCGCCTCCAGTTCCCGCAGCGCCTGGATGAGCATCTTCTCGCTGATCCCGGCCACCTTCCGCTTCAGCTCGCCGAACCGCAGCGGCTCGGCGTGCAACGCCCACAGGATCAGGGCCTTCCAGCGCCCGCCGATCACGTCGACGGCCGCGTCCAGTCCGCAGCGGTAGGTCCGAGGCTGCATGCGCCGATCCTTACTTTTCGGTGGGTACCTGACTTATTAGTCGGTACTTGTCCAGTGTAAAGCGCTGCCCGCAGCATGGAACCCATGGGAGAAAGCAAGAAACACGTGAGCGTGCTCGGCCTGGGGCGGATGGGCTCCGCCCTCGCCGGCGCGTTCCTGGGGGCGGGACACGACGTCTCGGTGTGGAACCGGTCGCCGCTCAAGGCGGGCCCGCTGCTCGACCGCGGCGCCCGGCTCGCGGCCACGCCGGCGGAGGCGGCCGCGGCGGACGTGATCGTCAGCTGCCTGTCCACCTACGAAAGCCAGCAACCGGTGCTGGACGCGGCCTCGCTGCGGGGCCGGACACTGGTGAACCTCACGTCCGGGACGCCGGAACAGGCCCGCGGCGTCGCGAAGTGGGCGGCCTCGGAAGGCATCGATTACGTGGACGGCGTCATCATGGCGGTGCCGCAGGGCATCGGCACGCCGGGCGCGCGGATCCTCTACAGCGGCTCGGAACCGGCGTTCACGGCCCAGCGAGAGGTACTGGAAGTACTGGGCGAGCCGGTGTTCCTCGGCGAGGACGCCGGGATGGCGGCACTCCACGACCTGGCGCTGCTCGGGATCATGTGGTCGGCGATGGGCGGCTACCTGCACGCGCTCGCCCTGGTCGGCAGCGAAGGCGTCACGCCGGCGGAGTTCACGCCGATGGCGCTGGACTGGCTGTCGTCGGTCGGCGGCTTCCTGGCCGGGATCGGCGCGCAGGTGGCCAGCGGCGATTACGAAACCGATGTGTCCGCTTTGGACATCAACGCGGCCGGGCTCGGCCTGCTCGTCGAGACGAGCCGCGAACAGGGCATCAGCACGGAGGTGCCCGCCGCCCTGCGGGCGTTGTTCGACCGCGCGGTGGCGGCGGGCCACGGCGCGCACGCGATCGCGAGCGTCATCGAGGAGATCCGGTGAAGTACCTGGGGAAGAAGGCCGTCGTCACCGGCGGCACGCACGGCATGGGCCTGGCGGTGGTGCGCGCCCTGCTCGACGGCGGCGCCGAGGTGCTGCTGACCGGCCGCGATGTCTCGCCGCTCGAGGGGAAACTGCCGGGCAAGGCCCACCTGCTGTCGTCCGACGCGGCCCGCCTGACCGATGTCGCCGAGCTGGGCGCGGTCGCCGCCGAGAAGCTCGGCGAGCTGGACCTGGTGTTCCTCAACGTCGGCTTTTCGACGCTGACCCCGTACGAGGCGGCGACGCCCGAGGTCTACGACCGCACCTTCGACGTCAACACCAAGGGCGCGTACTTCACGGCGCAGCGCCTGGCCCCGCTGGTGCGCTCTGGTGGTTCGTTCGTCTTCACGACGTCGGTCGCCGCCGAGGCCGGGATCGCCGGGATGGGCCTGTACTCGGCGGCGAAGGCGGCGGTGCGGTCGTTCGCGCGCACCTACGCGGCCGAGCTGGCGCCGCGCGGGATCCGGGTCAACGTGGTCAGCCCGGGCTACACGGACACGCCGACGATGGGCGTCACCGGCGTCCCGGCCGAAGTCCTGGCGGGGTTCAAGACCCACGGCGACGAGATCACGCCGTTGAAACGCCACGCGACGCCCGAGGAAGTGGCGGCGGCGGTGCTGTTCCTGGCCTTCGAGGCGACGTTCACCACCGGCGCCGACCTCCCCGTGGACGGCGGTCTCGGCCAGCGCCTCACCCTGCCCGCGTGAGGTGGACGTCCAGGCCGGTGCCGCCCGGCGCGCGATCGGGGCGGAGGACGAGGTCGTCGTCGTAGTCACCGCCGTTCTGCGTGCGGAACGGGATCGGCTCGGTCGTGGCGAGTGCGCGGAGGCGGCTTCGCAGTAGTTCGCGGGCTTCGGCGAATTCTTCGTCGGACACCCGGTCGGCACCGAAGACCGGAACGGGCGGCAGCACGGACATCCCGGCGTAGAACAGCGTCCCGTGGTGCAGCGGGAACAGGACGTCGGCCAGCGCGCCGTTCACCCCGCGCGGCCCCATGGCCGGCTCGCGGGCGCCCGCGGTGAGCACCACCACCGCGCGCTTGCCCGCGAGCCGGCCTTCGCCGTAGCGCAGGGTCCGGCCGTCCTCGCCGCGGACGCCGTACCCGAAGCCCTTCACGAAAACGCGGTCGAACCAGCCCTTCAGGATCGCCGGCAGGCCGTACCACCACAGCGGGAACTGCACGACGACGGCGTCCGCCCAGGTCAGCTTTTCCTGTTCGGCGACGATGTCCGCGCTCAGTTCGCCCCGCGCGTGCGCCCGCGCCGACGTCGCCCCGACGACCAGCCGCTCGTCCCCGGCCTCGGCCCCGAAGTCGGCGGCGTCGACGACCGGATTCCACTTCATCGCGTACAGGTCCGACTCCCGGACGTCGTGCCCGAGCTCCTGAAGTGTCCGGAGCCCGTCGTCGCGAAGGGCCCCGCTCAGCGAGCGCGGTTCGGGATGCGCGAAAACCCACAAGACGTTCATGACCTCGATGGTCACGCGGTCGGCGGGGTGATTCGAGTGGCCCGATGGCCAACCTGTGCAAGAATCGGGCCATGGCCGAATTCGTGCACCCGAACCGCCACCACGTCGCCGTCCTGGTCCGCCACGGCATGCTCGTGATGGAGCTGGGCATCGTCCACCGGCTGTTCGGGCAGGCGCGGTCGGCCTCCGGCGAGCCGCTGTACGAGGTCGTGACCTGCACGCTCGAGCCCGGCCCGGTGCGCACCGACTCGGACTTCACCATCCCGATCGACCGCGGCCCCGAAGTGCTGGCCGAGGCGGACACGGTGATCGTCCCCGCGTCCCTGGCCGAGTACGAGCCGATGGCCCGCGTGCTGACCCCGCCGCTCAAGGCCGCGCTCGCCCGCATCCCCGGCCACGCCCGGATCGCGTCGATCTGCACCGGCGCGTTCGTGCTCGCCGCGGCCGGGCTCCTCGACGGCCGCCCGGCCACCACCCACTGGCGCTCCGCCGAGGAACTGCAGGACCGGTTCCCCGAGGTCGACGTCGATCCCTGCGTGCTCTACACCGACGACGGCGACGTCCTGACCTCGGCGGGCGTCGCCGCCGGCATCGACCTGGTGCTGCACATGATCCGCCGTGACCACGGCGCGGCCGTGGCCAACGAGGTCGCCCGCGGCACGGTCGTCTCCCCGCACCGAGAGGGCGGCCAGGCCCAGTTCGTCCGCCGCCTGGTGCCGGAACCGCGGACGTCGTCGACGAAGGAAGCCCGCGCGTGGGCCTTGGAAAACCTGCACCGGCCGTTGACCCTGCGCGAACTCGCCGCCCGCGAGGCGATGAGCACCCGGACGTTCACCCGCCGCTTCCGCGAGGAAGTCGGCATTTCGGCCTTGCAGTGGCTGACCCAGCAACGCGTCGAGCGCGCCCGCCAGCTCCTCGAGGAAACCGACCTCCCGGTCGACCGCGTCGCCACCGAAGCGGGCTTCGGGACGGCGGCGTCCCTGCGCCAGCACTTCCAAGCGGCCCTCGGGGTGTCGCCGAGCGCGTACCGCTCGACGTTCCGCGGCGAACTGGCCACGCAAGCCGGGTAAATCCGGCTAGCGTCGGACCATGGACGACTTCTACGTCAGCCACAGCCGCTTCACCGACCCGGGCGCGCACGCGTCCTGGCTCGACGCGGCACCACGCGACCTGGCGGCCTTGCGCGCGGCGGCGTTCCAGCTCGTGTTCCACTACTGGGCCCACGGCGACATCACGCGGCACGGATTCCCGGCTTCCCGCCGGGACGAGATCACCCTGCGCTACGCGTCGGACATGCTCGCGCGCCTGCGCGAGCTCGATCCCGCACCACCCGGTGGGCCACGCCCGCCGCTGCACCGGATCGTCGGCTGCTGCCGCGACTCCACCCTCCTGTTCGTCTCGATGGCCCGCCACCACGGCATCCCGGCCCGCGCCCGCGTCGGCTTCGCCGACTACCTGATGCCCGGCTGGTACCTCGACCACGTCGTCGCCGAAGTCCACGACGGCACCGACTGGCACCTGGTCGAACCGGGCTTCGGCGGCAACGTCGGGTTCGACCTCCTCGACGTCCCCCGCGACCACTTCCTGACCGGCGCCGACGCGTGGACGGCGGCCCGCGCGGGCGACCTCGACCCGGCCAAGCTGGTCGTCTCCCCGGACCTGGACGCGCCGTTCCTGCGCGGCCTCCCGTACGCGCGCCACAGCCTCGTGCTCGATCTCGCCTCGCTCAACAAGCACGAGATGCTCCAGTGGGACCTCTGGGGTGACCTCGGCACCGCCGCGCTCGACCCGGCGGCCTTCGCCCGCACCGACGAGCTGGCCGAGCTGATGGCCGACGCCGACGTCGATCAGCTGCGGGTGGCGTTCGAGGCCGGCGACGTCCGGGTGCCGCCGGTGATCCGCTCGCTCACCCCGCCGGCACAGCTCCCGGTCGAAGTCGTGCTTCGCTGATCTCGACGGCTGTCCGCACGAACCGCGCGATCCGCACGTCCCGCGCGGTGGCCGCCCAGGCGAGCGCGAGCGCGTACGGCGTCGCGTCCACCACCGGCCGGTAGACGACGTCGTTGCGCGACCGCAGGTCGGCCACCGACGCCGGGAGTAGAGCGATCGCCTGCCCGAGCGCGACGGTCTCCAGCAGCTGGGCACTGTCGCGCACCACCGGCCCCGGCGTCACCGGCCCGCCGGTGACGTCCTGCCCCGACCAGTACGCCCGCTCCGCGGCGGACGAACCCGGCCAGAACGGCGTGGCCCGCCCGGCGAAGTCGGCGCAGGTCAGCACCGAGCGCCGGGCCAGCTCGTGCCCCGCAGGCAGCGCGGCGACACGCGGCTCGCTGACGAGCACTTCGACGTCCAGCCCGTCGTGGTCGCCCGGGCACCCGAGCACCGCCACGTCGGCCTGGCCGTCGCGCAGCAGGCCCGCCTGCTCACCGAACCCGCTGACGCGGATCTCCACCGGATCCGGGTGCGCGTCGGCGATCCGCCGCAGCAGATCGGTCGCGACCCCGGGCCTCGCGGTGACGACGAGCGCCGGCATCCGCTGCACCGCCCGCCGCGTCCGCCGCACCGCCGCGGCGACGGCATCCAGCGCCTTCGCGGACTCGACGAACAGGACGTCCCCGGCCGGCGTCAGCGCCACGTGCCGGCTGGTGCGTTCGAAGAGCTGCACGCCGAGCCGCCGCTCCAGCAACCGGATCGCCCGCGACAGCGGCGGCTGCGCCATCCCGAGCCGCTCGGCGGCGCGGGAGAAGTTCAGCTCCTCGGCGACCGCGCGGAAATACCGCAGCTCACGGACCTCGACATCGTCCATACCGGGAGAGTATCGCGGCGGAGTCCACAGGTCTTTCCCTTTCTGTTTCGCGAATGGCGGGGTTGGTGTCGATAACTCCACAAAGGACGGACGGTGATTGCCGATTCGCGGCGGAACAAGGAAGTGGTCCTTGGGGCCTCCGGGTGGTGTTCGGGGGAAATGTCCGGTGAAATCGGCCCGGTATCCGGGTGGGTTCGTGGAGGAATTTCCGGAGTTGCGGTTGGTGGTGAAGGGCGTGCCGGTAGGCGGTGGGTGGGACCCGGGCCGCCGGGGCAGGTGGGTGCGTGGTTAGAGGTGCACTGGCGGGCGCAGGGTTCGTGGGCGAGGAGGGTCGGCTGGCGGGCGGAGGGGGTGCGTTGGCCGGAGGCATGCGCGGCCGCCGCCGGGCGAGGCATGGGGAAGTAGGCGCGGTGAGTGATCGCCGGGCGGGCTGGGTGGGAGCGTGCCGGGCGGGGCCGTGCGGTGGGCGCAGTGGGAGAGCGCCGCGCGGGCCCTGGGGTGGGTGTGGTGAGAGTGCCGGGCGAGCCGTGGGGTGGTGGGGGACCGCCGCTATGGGGCGATGCCGTTGAGCACCGTCCGGACCACCGCGTCCGGCTCCGGGGGGTTCGTTCGGCTCGCGTGGGGGAAGATCGTGCCCAGCACCGTCTCGTGGCAGTAGCCCACCAGCAGGGCCGCCACTGCGTCCACTTCGGACTCGGGGCGGAGCCTGCCCAGGGCCTGCTCCTCCTTCAGGTACGCCAGCAGGCGGTCGCGCCAGTCGGCCGGCCGCTCGCCGAGGTCCGCGAAGCGCTGGAGGATCTCCGGGTTGCCGTAGAGGCCGCTGAAGGCCGGGACGATCACGCGGTGGAGACCCAAGCCGTACTCCAGGTGGCGCCGGAGGTTGTCCGCCAGCGTTCCTTCGCCCGCCACCGGCAGCTTGCCCAGGAACATCTCCGCCGCGCGCACGTGCCGGTCCAGGGCCCAGGCCACCAGCTCCTCCTTGTCGGAGAAGTGGTTGTACAGCACGCCGTCGGCGACGCCTGCCGAGCGCGCTATTTCGCGCACCGTCAGGCCCGCTGTGCCGCGGGTGGCGATCAGCTTCTCGGCGGCTTCGACCAAGAGGTCGTGCAGGGACTGCCCGTCCTTCTGGGCCGCGGCTTTCCTCGGTGACATCACCGCCATCGTACGGGGACCCGCGTCACGACCTCCTTCCCGTGACCAGCCACGCCGTGCCGCGCAGGCGGACCGCGTCCGGTGTCGCGAACTCTTCCAAGGCCGCGGTGAGGGCGTCGGTCGCTCGGGCGGCCGTCGCGCTGTCGACGAGGCCCAAGTGGTGGCGGACCGGGCCCCAGTCGGCGATGAACTTCGCCGCGTCCGGGACGTCGTGGCCCCAGACCTGGTCCGCCTCGACGTGGGTGCACGCCACGTCTTCGAAGCCGGCTTCGGTCAGCACCGCCTTCGTGCGGTCCGGGTCCGCGAAGGACGTCGGGCCGCTGCCGTCCGGGCCGGTCGGCTGGGGCAGGTACGGCGCCATCGCGCCGAACAGCCGCCCGATGTCCGTGCCCGCCAGGGCCGTCATGCACAGGAACGCCAGGCGCCCGCCCGGGCTCAGGGCGCGGTGGACGTTGGCGAACGCCGCCACCGGGTCGGCGAAGAACATCACCCCGAAGCGGCTCACCGCCAGGTCGAACGCGCCGCCGGGGAACGGGTGGACCTGGACGTCACCCTGCTCGAAGCTCACGTTCGGGACCTCCGCCGCCCGGGCGCGTGCTGTCGCGAGCATCGGCCCGGACAGGTCCACGCCGATCACCGACCGGGCCCGGGTCGCGGCCAGCCGGGTCAGCTGGCCGTTGCCGCAGCCGATGTCGAGTACCCGGTCCGTCAAGCCGACCTGCTCGAGCAGGTACCGGTTGAAGCCGCTGTTCACCGCGTCGTAGCGGTCGGCGTGCGTCGCCCAGTGTTCCCCCTCGTACCCGTTCCACGCTTCGGCCTGTGCGGTGTTGACGATCCCGGTCATCTCGTCCTCCCAGTTATGAACACTCGTTCATGAACACCTGTTCATCGTGGCCCGCCGAGACGCCCGCTGTCAAGGAAAAGCGATTCGATCACCTGTTCGAGTGGTCGACCGCGATGTGCAGCGAAGCGAGGCGAGCGGGTGCCGCGATCACCTCGTACGCCGCCACCCGATCGCCGTCGACCACCACGGTGAGCACGAGCGAAAGCCGTCCGCGCGGGGCGACGACGACCCCGATCGAGCCGTCGATCAGCGCCGCCTCGGCGAACCGGGCCCGCTTCCCGAACACCCGCGTTTCCTCCGCCACCGCACGGGCTCCGCGCACCTCGAGCGCCGCTCCCGCCGGCAGCGCGGCCGCGTCGGCGCGGCGGACGACATCCGGCGCCAGCACTTCGAGCAGCGCGGCGAGGTCGCCGCCGCGGGCCGCGGTCAGGAACGCGTCCACCACCCGGCGGTGCCTCGCCAGATCGGCCGGCGGTAGCGGCGACGTGCCCCGCACCCGCTGCCGCGCCCGGCTCGCCAGCTTCTTCGCCGCCACCGGCGTGCGGTCCAGCACCGGCGCGATCCGGTCGAACGGCACCGCGAACAGGTCGTGCAGCACGAACGCGATCCGCTCGGCCGGCCCCAGCGCGTCGAGAACGACGAGCAGCGCGCGGCCCACCGAGTCGGCCAGCTCGGCTTCGCCGGCCGGATCGGCGTCGTCGACCGGCTCCGGCACCACCGCGAACGGCTCCTCGCCGCGCGCCTTCCGGGAGCGCAGCACGTCGAGGCAGACGCGGGAAACGACCGTGGTCAGCCAGGCCGCCAGGTTGTCGACTGACCCGGTCCGGGTGAGCCGCAGCCACGCTTCCTGGACGGCGTCGTCCGCTTCGGCCGCCGAGCCGAGCATCCGGTAGGCCAGCCCGCGCAGCCTGCCGCGCTCGGCCTCGAACAACTCCGCCAGCTCGTCCATCGGTCACCTTTCGCCGTCGCCCACCGTCGCTTCTCCGACGACCACTGACAACCAGAGGTGACCGAATGAGCTTGCTGACCCCCGCCGACCTGGGCGGATGGCGCCTGCCGAACCGCGTCGTGCTGGCGCCGACCACCCGGGCCCGCGTCCCCGGCGGTGTGCCCGGCGACCTGCAGACCGCCTACTACGCGCAGCGCGCCGGCGCGGGGCTCGTCATCGCCGAGGGGACCTGGGTGAGCGAACGCGCCATCGGCTTCGCGAACGTCCCGGGCCTCTACACCGAAGCGCAGGTCGCGGGCTGGCGGCGGGTCACGGACGTCGTGCACTCGCTCGGCGGGCGGATCGTGGTGCAGCTGTGGCACACCGGGTCCGTCTCGCACCCGGACATCCTCGGCGCGCACCCGGCCGGGCCCTCGGCGGTGAACCCCGAAGAGCCGGTGTACCTCGCCACCGGACGAAGTTCGACACCGACGCCGCGGGAGCTGAGCGTGGCCGAGATCCGGGCCACCGTCGCGGATTACGGCACGGCGGCGAGGAACGCGCGCCGCGCCGGCTTCGACGGCGTCGAGATCGCGGCCAACGGCGTGTACCTGCTCGCCCAGTTCCTGCACCCGCGGCTCAACCACCGCACCGACGCCTACGGCGGGTCCGCGGCCAACCGGCGGCGCCTGCTCACCGAGGTCGTCGAGGCGGCCCGCGAACACGGCCGGGTCGGCGTCCGGCTGTCGCCGTGGTGGACCGGCGGGCTGTTCACCGTCGACGAAGAACTCCGCACCGAGTACGACGCGCTGGTCGCCGCGCTCGACGTGGACTACCTGCACCTCCGCGGGCCCGACACCGGACCGGACTTCGCCGCCTTCGCGCGCTACCGGCGGCTGTTCGGCGGTTTCGTGATCGTCAACAACGGCTTCGGCCGCGACACCGGGAACGCCGTGGTCGACGCGGGGATCACCGACGCGGTCTCCTTCGCCCGGCACTTCGTCGCGAACCCGGACCTGGTGACGCGGTTCGCGCTCGACCTCCCGCTCGCGCCCGGCGACCCGGCGACGTACTACGGCGGCGGCGCGGCCGGGTACGTCGATCAGCCGCAGGTGGCGGTGTCCCGGTAACTACTCCTGCGGGCACCACACCGCCAGCTCGCTCCCGCCTGGTTCCCGGAAGTGGAACCGCCGCCCGCCGGGGAAGGCGAACGGTTCCTTCGTCACCACGCCGCCCGCGGCCACCACCGCCTCGCGGGCGGCGGGGAGGTCGTCCGTGCGGATCGTGATCAAGGGTGCGCTGGGTCGCTCCGCCGCGTCGGACTGGAACCCCAGCGTCAGGCCGGCGGCCCGGACGTCGGTGTAGTCCGGGCCGTACGGTGTCACGCTCCAGCCGAACGCGCGCTCGAAGAACCGCCCGGACGCCGCGGCCGACGTGGACGGGAACTCGGCGAAGTCGACTTCGTACATGCCGCCGACGCTAGCGGCGACCACCGACAAAACCGCGCGAGCGGGCCGCGGCCAGTGCGCCGAGTGCCACGGCGACCAGCCCGATCACCAGCGCCACGTAGCCGCCGACGATCCCGTAGCCGGTGCCCGGACCACCCTTGGCGGCGGCCACGACCCACCCGCCGACGACCATGCCCGCCACCCCGGCGACCAGCGCGACGACCGCTCCCCGGCCGCGGCGCAGGGCCAGCCCGCCCGCGACCACGCCGGCCAGGCCCAGCACCGCACCCAGCAGGGACCACAGCCGTCCGGGCGTCAGGTCGTACGCGCTTGCGGCGGTGACGATGTTCATGAGCTGCTCCTTCGCTTCCCGGATCGGACGTCCCCGAGCATGTCCGCGAAGCCGCCGCCGGTCGTCGTGCGGACGTCGGCACCGCGCTACCGCGTTCGCGGTAGCCGGAAGATGCTCCCTGCGCGGCAGTTCCGCGCGGCTAGGGTGCGGGGATGAGCCGCGCGCGGATCGTGGACGGGGTGATCGCCGCCGGCGTGGCGGCGGCGTTGCTGAGTGCCGGGCTGTCCGCGGACCACCCGCCGTCCCTGCTGGGGTACGCGG
Organism: Amycolatopsis lexingtonensis; assembly: GCF_014873755.1. NCBI lineage: Bacteria > Bacillati > Actinomycetota > Actinomycetes > Pseudonocardiales > Pseudonocardiaceae > Amycolatopsis > Amycolatopsis lexingtonensis. The sequence goes on along the minus strand of NZ_JADBEG010000001.1, from coordinate 6,381,266 downwards.
CCTTGGCCGCGGGCGGGCTGGCCTTGGCCGCGCGCCGCCGGGCGCCGGTCGCCGTGCTGGTGGCGACCGCGGTGTGCGCGCTGGTCTACCAGGCCGCCGGGTTCGAAGTGCCCGTCGTGGCCTACCTCTTCGCGGTGTACGCGGCGGTTCGCGCGGGACACCGCGTCGCCGCGGTGGTGGCGTCGGTCGGCATGCTGGCCGCAGTCCCGCTCGCGCTCCTGGTCTCGGGCCTGCCCGACGCGAGCCAGGCCTTCACGCAGACGCGGGACGTCCTCCAGCTGGCCTGGCTGATCGCGGCCGGCGCGGCGGGCGAGGCGCTGCGCCAGGCCGAGCGCCGCGCCGACGAAGCCGAGCGCACCCGCGAGGAGACCGCCCGGCGGCGGGCCGACGAGGAACGCCTGCACATCGCGCGGGAGCTGCACGACTCGCTCACCCACCAGATCTCGGTCATCAAGGTGCAGGCCGAAGTCGCCGTCCACCTGGCGCACAAGCGCGGCGAGGACGTGCCGGAGTCGCTGCTGGCGATCCGGGACGCCGGTCGTGAAGCGGCCCGGGAACTGCGCGCGACCCTCGAGGCGTTGCGCGACGACGACAAGAACCCGCCACGCGGCCTCGACGACGTCCCGGAACTCGTGCGCCAGGCCCGGACCGCGGGCCTCGACGCGCGGCTCACGATTGAAGGCGACGGCGCCGGGGTGCCGGCCACGGTGGGCCGGACCGCCTACCGGATCGTCCAGGAAGCCCTGACCAACGTCGCCCGGCACGCCGCCGCGGCCACCGCGTCGGTCCGGATCGACCACCGGCCCGGCGCGCTCGTCATCCGCGTCGACGACGACGGCCGGGCCACCGTGGCCGCCGCACCGGCACCCGGAGTCGGCCTGCTCGGGATGCGCGAACGCGTCACCGCGCTCGGCGGACGGCTCGAAGCCGCTCCGCGCACCGGAGGCGGCTTCCGCGTCGAGGCCGAACTGCCCGTGGACCAGCCGGCATGATCCGCGTCCTGCTGGCCGACGACCAGCCCCTCATCCGCAGCGGCTTCCGCGCGCTCCTGGACGCCGAGGACGGCGTCGAGGTGGTCGCCGAGGCCGCCGACGGCCGCGAAGCCGTGGCGCTGGCCCGCGAATACCTGCCGGACATCGTGCTCCTCGACGTCCGGATGCCGGGCGTCGACGGCCTCGAAGCGACCCGGCGCATCGCGGCGGACCCCGCGCTGGCCGCGGTGCACGTCGTCATCCTGACCAATTACGGCCTGGACGAGTACGTCTTCGAAGCCCTGCGCGCCGGCGCGGCCGGGTTCCTCGTCAAGGACATCCGGCCGGAGGACTTCCTGCACGCCGTCCGCGTCGCCGCCCGGGGTGACGCCCTGCTCGCGCCGTCGATCACCCGCAAGCTGATCGACCGGTACGTCACCCAGCCGCCCGCACCCGGCGCGGGGCTGGCGGAGCTGACCAACCGCGAGCGCGAGGCCGTCGCCCTGGTCGCGCGGGGGCTGTCCAACGACGAGGTCGCCGCGCGGATGGTGATCAGCCCGCTGACCGCGAAGACGCACGTCAACCGGGCCATGGTCAAGCTGCGCGCCCGTGACCGCGCGCAGCTCGTGGTGTTCGCCTACGAGTCCGGGCTCGTGCCGCCGGGCCCTCAGGCCGGCCGGCCCGCGCCCGCGTAGTCGTCGCCCTTCGAGTGGTACGTGTGGATCTGGATGGCCTGGCCCTCGGTCGGCGCGTTGATCATCAGGCCGTTGCCCAGGTACAGCCCGACGTGGTGGATGCGCGTCGCCGGGCTGCCGTAGAACACGAGGTCGCCGAGGCGCGGCTCTTCCGACGCGGGCACCGGAGGGAGGGCGCGGAACTGGCTGTCGGCCGTCCGCGGCAAGGCCACGCCGGCGCTGTCGTAGGCCGCCTTCGTCAGGCCGGAGCAGTCGAAGCCCGCCGCGCCCGCGTCCGGCCCGTTGCCGCCCCAGACGTAGGGGAGGCCCAGCTGGCCGAGCGCGAAGCGGGTCGCCTTGACCCGGGGCGAACTCGCCGAGGCCGGGTCCAGCGACAGCGTCGCGTACAGCTGGGCCATGCCGAGGACCCGCTGGCGGAACAGCTCCGAGTCGCCGCCGGGGTGGTAGGCCGCGATCGCCTTCCACCAGCCGGTGCCGGCGCCGAGGTCCGTGCCGCCCGCGCAGAGCGCCCGCCCGGCCGCGGCGGGTGCGTCGCCGCCGTACTTCTTCGTCTGCGCCGAGGACAGCCCGAGCAGGTTCGTGCCACCGCGGCCGTGGTTCGACGCTGCCGAACCGATGCCCGCGAGGGTGACCCACGAGAGGTGGCAGGACGGGTCTTCCTTCCGCAGCGCCAGCTCGCCGTTGGCATAGCCGATCAGCGCGTCCGCGGGGATGTCGAGGGGGCCGGCCAGCTGCTCGGCCCACTGCTGCAGCGGGCTCTTGCCGCCCTGGCCGGACGCGCCCTGGCCCGGCTCCTGCGCCTTCACGGGTGCGCTGACCTCGAGGACCGACGGGCCGGAGGCCACATCCCGGGCCACCGGCAGCGGCGCCGGCGGGGGTTCCGGCGAGCGGTCGGCCAGCAGCCAGCCCGCCGTCGCCAGACCGGCGACGAGCGGCAGCGCGACCAGGCCGCGCAGGGCCGCCCCACGGGCCCAGGAACTCGGCTTCGTCGTCACGGGGTCCAACTTAGAAGAGCGCACCTCTTAGTGAACGACTGAGTAGCTTGCACGTTAGGGGGACTCCCATATGGTGGGCACATGGCTGAGATCGACGCTGCCCGCCTGCGAGCGGCCCTCCAGGATCGGTACGCGAAGATCGACGTCGTCGAGCGGACCGGTTCCACCAACGCCGACCTGCGGAAAGCCGTCGAGGAAGGCGCCGCGGACCGGACCGTCCTGCTCGCCGAAGAGCAGACCGCGGGCGTCGGGCGCCGGGCCCGCCCGTGGAGCTCGCCTAAAGGCGCCGGGCTGTACCTGAGCGTCGCGCTCCGGCCGGGCGTGCCGTTCGCCGCCCTCGGCTCGCTCTCCATCGTCGCGGGGCTCGCCGTCCGCGCGGCCGCCGCCTCCGTCGGCGTCGACGCCGGGCTGAAGTGGCCGAACGACGTCCTCATCGGCGGCGCCAAGTGCGCCGGGATCCTGGCCGAAGCCGTCGCCGGCACCGAGCCGTCGATCGTGCTCGGCATCGGCCTCAACGTCCTCCCGCTCGGCGACGTCACCCCGGGGCCCGGCGGCCTGCCCGCGACCTCGCTCGCCGAGCAGGGCGCCACCACCACCGACCGCACCGATGTCGCCGTCGCGCTGCTCACCGGGTTCGCCGACCTCGAACAGCGCTGGCGGCTGGTCGGTGGCGACCTGACCGAAGCCGGGCTGCTGGGGGACTACCGCGCCCACTGCACGACCCTCGGCCAGGACGTCGAGGTGCAGCTGCCGGACGGGACGTCGCTGACCGGGCGCGCGGCCGACATCGACGCCGCCGGGCAGCTGCAGGTCGACATGGCGGGCGGACAGCGGCACACCGTGTTCGCGGGTGACGTGGTGCACGTCCGACCGGCCTGATTTCTCGGGGCGTTGCACTCACCGGCCGAGCGTCTCGCCGGTACGGTGAAGCGACACCGCCGCACCGACCTTGGGAGCGTCCGCCGTGGCTTATCCGGACGATTTGCTCAGCGAGCAAGAGCACGTCGTGGTGCACAGTCACCCGCACTTCAAGATGCTGATCTTCCCGACGCTCGCGTTCCTGGTCACCCTGGGCGCGGGAATCTGGCTCGCGATCCTCGCGAAGGACGCCGGGTCGCCGTGGAACACGGTCGGGCTGATCGCCATCGCGGTCGTCGCGCTCGTGCTGATCGTGTGGCTGTTCCTGGCCCCGCTGGTGCGCTGGCGGACCACCCACTTCATCGTGACGACCGACCGCCTCATCGCCCGCGAGGGCGTGCTCAAGCGCACCGGCATCGACATCCCGATGGGCCGCATCAACAGCGTCCAGTTCGAGCACGGCCTGCTGGACCGGGTGTTCGGCTGCGGCACGCTGATCATCGAGTCCGCGTCGGACGAGCCGCTGCGGTTCGAGGACATCCCGCACGTGGAAAAGGTGCACACGGTGATCTACCGCGAGGTCAACGACAACCCGTACGACGACTACCGGCCGGGCGCCCAGCAGACCACGCCGCTGCCGCCCCAGGGCGGCGGGCACCCGCCGCGCGGCGAGCGACGCCGCTGATGGGCACGCGCGAACTGGGCCTGCCCGAGCGCTCGCCCGCGGCGGGCGAGCTGCCGGAGCGGGTCACGATCTGGGAGGTCGGCCCGCGGGACGGCCTCCAGAACGAGAAGACGATCGTCCCGGTCGAGGTCAAGCTGGAGTTCCTCGACCGGCTCGCCGGCGCCGGGCTCACCACGCTCGAGGCGACCAGCTTCGTGCACCCCAAGTGGGTGCCGCAGCTCGCCGACGCCGAGCAGCTGCTGGCCGGGCTCGACCGCCGCGAAGGCGTCCGGTACCCGGTGCTCGTGCCGAACGAAAAGGGCCTGAACCGGGCCCTCGAAGCCGGTGTCGAGCACATCGCGATCTTCGCCAGCGCGACGGAGACGTTCGCGCGCAAGAACCTGAACTCGTCGCTGGACGAGCAGTTCGCGATGTTCGAGCCGGTCGTCACACGGGCCCGGGAAGCCGGCCTGGACGTGCGCGGGTACCTCTCGATGTGCTTCGGCGACCCGTGGGAGGGCGTCGTGCCGGCGAAGCAGGTCGCCGACGCCGGCCGCCGCCTGCTGGACATGGGGTGCTCGCAGCTGTCGCTGGGCGACACCATCGGCGTCGCGACCGCCGGCCAGGTCGAAAACCTGATCGGGCTGTTCGGCGATGTCGGTACTTTGGCCGTGCACTTCCACGACACCTACGGTCAGGCTCTCGCGAACACGCTGGCGGCGCTCCGATGTGGAGTGTCGACTGTGGACTCTTCGGCGGGCGGGCTGGGCGGCTGCCCGTACGCGGAGTCGGCGACCGGGAACCTGGCCACCGAGGATCTCGTGTGGATGCTCGACGGCCTCGGGATCGAAACCGGGGTCGACCTCGACGTGCTGGTGGCGGCCAGTTCCTGGATGGCGGGACAGCTCGGCCGCCCGAGCCCGTCCCGCGTGGTCAACGCGCTGAGCTGACGCGGACCACCGTGCACGACCGAGCCGGAGGATGTGGGTGACGGAGCCTTCCGAGGCGGGCGAGGACGACCTCGACACGGGGCCGGTGCGACTGCCCGGCGGGTACGAGGACGCCCCGACGCCGCCTTCGGGCAGCCCGGCCGCGTGGCCGCACGCCGTGTCGCCGCTGCTGCCGCCGTTCCCGCTGCCCCCGGCCCCGCCGATGCCCGCGGCGCCGCCGCCCCCGGTTTCGCCGGCGCCGCTCGCACCCGCGCCGCTGCCGCCGCTGGGTTCGCCGCGCACGGAGCGGGAAAGCGTTGTCGCGCTGTTCCTGGTGCACATGTTCCCGATCGGGCACCTGCCGATCGCGATGGACAAGCCGGCGCGGCAGCTCCCGCTGCCCGACGACCCGGACGGCTTCGGCCCGAACGACCACCCGGACGCCCGGCTGATCTTCGACGACCAGGCGCTCACCAACGTCACGGCGGGCTTCCGCCGGTCGCCGACCGCGCCGTCGCGGCCGGTGCCGCGGCACCTGACCGAGGGCTACGTGCCGTACGCCCACGCGACGCAGGCGGTGTGGATCCGCCGGTTCGTCGTCGGGCACAGCGAGCTCGGGCCCGAATACGCGTGGCCGCCGGGCGACTACTACCCGGAAGGCGGCGTCGACCACGGCGAGCCGGTGATGGTCCCGATGAACACCGTGCTCGACCGCTTCGGCCCGGCGTACGGGCGCGTGTTCTTCGCCGACGGCACGCCGTTCGCGGAACGCTCGCTGCCGCCGGGGATGCTGGACGCCGAGTACCGCCGGTACGTCGTGGTGCGCGCGGTGCCGATGTGGCGGGCGGAGACGGCGAACTGGTTCGGACAGGTCGGCGGGGGTACCCGGTACCGTGCCCTGCTGGCCGCGGACGAGCTCGTGACCCTCGGCTACCTGGCCGAGGCCAAGGGGGAAGACGATTGATGAACACCCAGTCGATCCAGCGCTGGCTAGGCGTGCTGGGCGTGCCGCCGGAGGTCGTTTCGCTCGGCGCCGAGGTCGACAACGCCTGGTGCCTGATGCAGGGCGAGGACGAGGCGTGGGAGGTGTTCTGGCGGGAGCAGGGCAACCGCTACGACTGGGCGCGGTTCACCAGTGAACAGGTGGCGTGCCACTACCTCTTCGGCCGGCTGGCCTGGGCCCAGGTGGCTCGCGGCGCGGTCGGCCTGCTCCCGGGTTCCTGACGTTCGAGGATCGCCTTCAAGCCCGGAGCTCCGGCAAAGTCGGGTCGGTGCGGTCCGCGGCGTTGCGCCGGCGTCTTGAATGACTCATTCAGGACGTCCGAAGACCTGAATGAGTCATTCAAGACGTGGGGCGAGCGGGTTACCGGCGGTGGAGTGCCTGGCCGCGCGACTTTGCCGGGCCCGTGGCTTTCAAGTCCATGAGGGGCCCCCATGGACGTCAGCGCTTGAGGATCGCCAGCGCCTCGTCGTGCAGGAGGCCGTTCGTCGACAGCGCGCTCCCGTTGTCGTAGCGCCCGGCGCCGTCCAGGTCGCTGAACCGCCCGCCCGCCTCGGTGACGATCACCTGCGCCGCGGCGACGTCCCACGGGTTCACGATGCACTCCGCCGCCAAGTCCAGCGCGCCCTCCGCGACCAGGACGTGCGACCAGAAGTCGCCGAACGCGCGGGACTCCCAGCACACGTTCACCAGGTCCAGGTACTTCTCGCGCGAGTGGTACTCGACCCACGAGTTCAAGTCCGTTGTGGACAGATAAGCGTCCGAAAGGGACGAAACGCCGGATACCGACAGCCGGCGGGTCCCCGCGGAGTCCGACGAGAACGCGCCGGAACCGGTGGCCGCCCACCAGCGGCGGCCCAGCAGGGGCGCGCTGATCAGGCCGACCACCGGGTCGCCGTCTTCGACGAGCGCGATCAGTGTCGCCCAGACGGGTAGTCCGCGGAGGAAGTTCTTGGTCCCGTCGATCGGGTCGAGCACCCACGCGCGGCCGGTCGCCGCGGAGCCGCCGCGCTCCTCGCCGAGCACCGCGTCGGCCGGGCGTTCCGATGCCAGCAGCGCGCGGATCGCGTCCTCGACCGCGGTGTCCGCGTCGGTCACCGGAGTGCGGTCGGGTTTGCGCGACACCGCCAGGTCCAGGGCGCGGAACCGCGCCGTCGTGATCGCGTCGGCGGCGTCAGCCAGCCGGGTGGCGAGGGCCAGATCATCTCCGTAGCCAGGCACGGTCACGATGGTTTCACGCCCTCGCGCCGTAGAGTCGACCAGGTGAGCATGGTCCTACTTGCCGAAGACGATCCGGCCATCGCCGAACCGCTCTCCCGCGCCCTCGAACGCGAGGGATACGAGATCCACGTCGTCACCGACGGTCCTTCGGTCCTCGACGCCACCGCCGCCCAGCGCGTCGACCTGCTCGTGCTGGATCTCGGCCTGCCCGGGATGGACGGCTTGGAGGTGTGCCGGCGGCTGCGCGCCAACGGCACCGAGCTGCCCGTCCTGATGCTCACCGCGCGCACCGACGAGGTCGACTTCGTCGTCGGGCTGGACGCGGGGGCCGACGACTACGTCGCCAAGCCGTTCCGGCTCGCCGAGCTGCTGGCCCGGATCCGCGCGCTGCTGCGCCGCCGGGTGCCCGAGGTGCTCGAAGCGGGCGGGGTGCGGATGGACGTCGGCGCCCGGCTCGTGACGGTCGACCTGCACGAGGTGCAGCTGGCGAACAAGGAGTTCGAGCTGCTGCGCGTGCTCATGAGCCGCGCCGGGCAGGTCGTCAGCCGCGACGAGATCCTCGCCGAGGTCTGGAACGACCTCGAGTCGAAGACCTCGAAGACGCTCGACATGCACATGTCGTGGCTGCGGCGGAAGCTCGCCATCGCCGCCGACGAAGCCGCGGGCCGCACCAGCAAGGCCCACGACGGCGAACGGCGGATCGCGACCGTCCGCGGCGTCGGCTTCCGGTTCAACGCCGAATAAGCCGTGCGCCGCCGCATCCTGCTCGCCATCCTGCTCGCGGTCGCCGTCACCGCGGCGGTCCTCGGCATCCCGCTGGGCATCGTGGCGAGCTGGCAGATCGAGTCGAGCTACCGCGAAACCCTGGCCGAGAACGCCCGCGCGGCGGCGGCGATCCTCGACACCGAGATCGCCAACGGCCAGGAGATCGACCTCGACCAGGTCCGCGCCGCGGTCCCGGCGAACGGGCTGCTGACCGTGCGGGCCAGCGGGCAGATCGAGAAGCGCTACGGCAGCGACCCGGGCAGCGTCACCGTCACCGAGACGGCCGACCTCGCGCGCGACGGCAAGGTGGAGATCGCCGTTCCCGCCGGGCCGATGCACGAGCGGCAGACGACGGTGACGCTCGTCGTCGTCCTGCTGGTGCTGCTGTCGATCGGGACCGGCGCGGTGGTGGCGATCGCGACGGCACGGCGGCTCGCGAAGCCGCTGCGGCACGTCGCCGAACGAGCGGCCCGGCTCGGCGGCGGCGACTTCCGGCCCGACCCGAGCCGCTACGGCGTCGGCGAGCTCGACATGGTCGCCGAGGCGCTGGACGCGTCCGGGACCGCGCTCGCCCAGCTCGTGCAGCGGGAGCGCCAGCTCGTCGGCGACGTCTCGCACCAGCTGCGCAGCCGCCTGACGGCGTTGCAGCTGCGGCTGGAACCGCTCACCGTGCACCCGGACGAAGAAGTGGCCGACGAGTCGAAGGCGGCCCAGGAACAGGCCGACCGGCTCGCGGAGGCACTGGACGAGCTGCTGGCGGCAGCGCGCGCGGCGCGCGAAGTCGGCGCGGAACCGGTGGATCTGCCCACGCAGCTGCCCGAAATGGCCCAGGAGTGGCGGGAACTGCTCCGCTCCGAAGGCCGCAATCTCCGCACGCGCGTGGCCGACGGGCTGATGGCGCGGGCCACGCCCGGCCGGCTCCGCGAAGTCATCGGGGTGCTGCTCGACAACGCGCTGCGCCACGGCTCGGGCACGGTGACGCTGGTCGCCCGCCGCGGCGACGCCGAAGGCACGGTGGTGATCGAGGTGAGCGACACCGGCTCCGGCGTGCCGGACGAACTCGCCCCGCACATCTTCGAACGCGGTTTTTCCGGCGGCGGCTCCACCGGCGTCGGCCTGGCGCTGGCCCGCGCGCTGGTCGAGGCCGACGGCGGGCGGCTGGAGCTGTCCAACCGCCGCCCGGCCGTCTTCAGCCTCTTCCTCAAGGTGCCGCGGCCCAGCGACGTCCCCGAAGTCCGCTGGCCCGCCGAACGCGTCCCGCGCTAGATCAACCCTTCACGCAACGCGTACGCGACGGCGTGCGACCGGTTGCGCAGCTGGAACCGGTTGGTCACGTCGTGCAGGATGCTCTTCACCGTGCGCTGCGAATAGCACAGCTGGTCGGCGATCTCCTGCGTCGAATATCCCGCCGCGACGAGCCGGAGCACCTCCGTCTCCCGGTTGCTCATCCCGCCCATGTGCAGGCCCCGCGGCTGGAGCACCTGGCGCTGCAGGCGGGAAACCCGGTTGAGCAGCCGGCCGAGCAGGTCCGGCGGCAGCGCGCCCTCGCCCGCCGCGGCCGCCTTGATCAGCCGGACGAGCACCTCCGGCCCGGCGTCGGCGCGGCGGGCGACCGCGCAGACGCCGTGCTCGACGGCGTTGAGGACCTCGTTGTCGTCGACTTCGCCCGCGATCAGCACGATCCGGGTGAAGCCCTGGTGGTGCAACGCGGACAGCAGCTGGGTCATCGTCTCGTCGAGCCGGTCGGCGACCAGCAGCGCGACCACGCCCGGGCCGGCCGAGTCCCCGTCGACCACCCGGATTTCGTCACGCGAACGCAGCGCCACGCAGACGCCGTTGTGCAGGATCGGATCGGTGGCGCGGACCACCACCGGAGTCCGGTCGGATTCGAACATCGTCACCCATTCCCCTCGAACGGTGCGAAGGGGGTCCAGCCCCCACGTCACCACAGTGCCCGTAGAGGTGTCCCGGGCGCATGGGACCGGCGTCCCGATGTTGCCCGGAAAGCTGCCCGTCAGGACCGGCCGAGGCCCGCCTCCCTGGCCCGGACGATCGCCCCGGCGCGGTCGGTGACGTGCAGCTTGGCGAAGACGTTCGAGATGTGGTTGCGGACGGTCTTCGGGCTCAGGCACAGCGTGTTCGCGATGACGCTGTTGCTGTGCCCGGCCGCGATCAGCTCCAGCACTTCGCGCTCGCGCGTGGTCAGGTCGGGGAACACCGGTTCGCTGGCCGGCGCGGGCTGGTTGAAGAAGCCGAGCACGCGGTTGGCGATGTCAGGCCCGAAGATGGCTTCGCGCCGGGCGACCGCCTGCACCGCGCGGATGATCTCGTCCGGCTCGGCGTCCTTGAGCAGGTAGCCCCGGGCACCGGCGCGCATCGCCGCGAAGACCGACTCGCTTTCGTCGGCCATCGTCAGCATCAGCACGCCGGTGTCCGGGTTGGCCGTCACGATGTGCCGGGCCGCCTGGATCCCGGAGAGGTCGGGCAGGTGCAGGTCCATGACGACGACGTCCGGCCGCAACGCGGCGGCGGCGTCGACCGCGTTCGCGCCGCTGGCGGCTTCGCCGACGACCTCGATCCCCGGTTCGTTCCCCAGCAGTGTCACCACGCCGAAGCGGAACAGGGGATGGTCGTCCACGACCAGGACGCGCAGACCCATCCCGTCACCTCCCCGCCGTCACCCCCCGTAATGGTAGGCGAACGTGGCCACGTTCTCACGTGCCCATTTCGCGAAGTTCAGCGGCGGCCTGCCGAGCAGGCGTTCCACGGTGTCGAAAACGACGTGTTCGCGCTCGGCGGACTCCCGCTTCAGCGCGAAGAAACCGTCGACGGCCTCGGCGGGCCAGCCGTACTTGCGCATCATCCGCTCGCGAGCGGCGCTTTGCGGTTCTTCGACGTATTCGATTGGACGGCCGAGGGCATCGGAAAGGATCGCGACCTGCTCCGCGGTGGTGAGGGCTTCACCGCCGGTGAGTTCGTAGGTCGCGCCTTCGTGGTCCGGCGTCGTGAGGGCGAGGGTCGCGACCGCGGCGATGTCCCGGACGTGGACCAGCGCGGACGCCGGATCGCCTTCGGGCACGTACACGGCGTTCTCCTCGCGGATCGAGTCGCGCCAGGCGAACCGGTTGTCCATGAACGCGCCCGGCCGCAGGATCGTCCAGGCGGGCCCGGCTTCGCGGATCGCCTGCTCGGCTTCGGCGTGGGTGCGCGTGATCGGGTCCGTCTGTCCGAAGTGGACACCGGTGGTGGACAGCTTGACCAGGTGGGTGACCCCGGCACGGGCGGCCGCCTGGGCGACCGCCGCTTCCCGGTCGGCGCTGTGCCCCTGGGTCAGCACGAACACGCGGTCCGAGCCGTCGAGCAGCGCGGGCAGGTCGGCGGTGTCGAGGTCGCCCTGGACGACTTCGGCGCGTGGGTCGATCCGGGCCTTCGCCGGGTCGCGGGTCAGGGCGCGGACGGCGGCGCCGGCGTCGAGGAGGGCGGGGACGAGGGCGCGGCCGACCTTGCCGGTGGCGCCGAGGACGAAGATCATCGTGGTTCTCCTAGCGGTGGAGCGGGACGTGGGGGAGCGCGAACGCCGTGACGAGGGCGAGCGCGAGGACGGGCAGCAGGGCGAGGAAAACGCCGTGGGCGCCCGCGTTGTAGGCGAAGCCGAGCGCGACCGGCCCGAGGGCCGAGCCGAGCGCGCGGGCGAGGTTGATCGCGGCGGCGACCGCGCCGCGATCGCCGGGCGGCGCGGTGTTCTGCGTGGCCAAGGCGAGCACCTGGAGGTTGAGGCCCGCGGCGAGGCCGAAGACGACCAGGCAGGCCAGGACTTCCGGGAGGCCGGGCAGCGTCGTCAAGCCGAGCACCGCGAGCAGGCCGAGCGCCATGCTGAGCCGGGGTGCCCACCGGTAGGCGCCGGTGCGGGCGATGATCTTGCTCGCGACGACGGAGGACAGCGCGACTGCGAGCGTCATCGGCACCAGCAGGAGCCCGCCTTCCGCGGGACCCGCGTCGGCTTGGAGGTAGCCCGCGATGTAGTTGACCGAGCCGAGGAACGAGAACCCGGCGAGCACGCTGAGCAGCACGGAAACCGTGAAGGTCCGGTCTCGGAAGAGCCTGAGCGGCAGCACAGGCGCTTCCGCCCGGCGTTCGGCCGCCACGAACGCGACGGCCGCGATGGCTCCGAGCGCGACCGACCACGGCGTGAGCAGGGTGAACCCGGTGATCGCCGCGCCGAGGAGGACGACGCCGGTGTAGTCGAACGGCGCGTCCTTCCGCCGTCGCGGCAGTTCGAGGCGCAGCAGGAAGGCGACGGCGACCAGGCCGAGCGGCAGGTTGATCAGGAAGATCGACCGCCACCCGGCGAGCCCGGTCAGGAACCCGCCGGCGACCGGCCCGGCCAGGGAGGCGACGGCGAAGCAGATCGAGAACCACCCGAAGTACTTCGCACCTTCGCGGGGCGAGAACATCTCGCCGAGCGAAGCGCCGACGGAGACGAAGAGGCCTCCCGAGCCGGCGCCCTGCAGCACCCGGCCGGCGATGAGCCACGCGGCCGACGGCGCCAGCCCGCAGGCGAGCGAACCGAGCAGGAACAGGGCGAGCGCGCCGAGGAGCACGCGTTTGCGGCCGTGGACGTCACCGAGTTTCCCGTAGAGGGGAGCGGTGACGCTGCCGGCGAGCAGGTAGGCGGTGGTGACCCAGGCGTACGCGCCGGTCCCGCCGAATTCCGCGGAAATCGCCGGGAGCGCGGTGGCGACGGCCTGTGCGTCGAGCATCGCGAGGAAAACGGACAGGAACAGGCCTGCGAGGGCCGTTTTTCGGGCGCGCTGAAGCGCGGTGGTGTGCACGAGAAAGTCCTTGTTTCGTCAGAAGGGACGAGAGATGCGGACGCGCGGGAAAACGCGTCCCGTCGAGCCGGGAAAAGGTTCCATCGTCACCCGCTGGGCGGGTGCGACCTCTTCACGCTCGGAAACCACCTCTAATCGTCCCGCTCGCCCGGCCGAACCCGGACGGCGTCCTCACGAAGGAACACTGACGAAGATGACTGTAGACAACTACATGTCTGAAGACAAGTACCTTAGCGGATCCGGGTGACGTCGCTGTCGCGCCGCCGCTCGCCGAGCTCGTCCGGGAACACCCACTTCTTGAAGCCCCAGAACCGGAAGAACATCGCGAGCAGCATGCCGATGATCGACCCGCTCGCGAAGTCCGCGACCTCCTGCACCAGCCGCGTCACGTGTGGCATCTCCAGGTGGAGCACGTACCTCGACACGTACAGCGGGATCAGGTTCACCACGACCGCGATCCCGCTGATCACGAAGAACAGCGCCGCCTCGTGGTGGCGTTCGCGGCCGCCGCGGGTCCGGAAGGACCACTCGCGGTTGAGGATGTACGACACGATCGTCGCGACGATGATCGCGATCGCCTTCGCGGTGGTCGGTTTCGGCTCCAGCACCGTCAGCTTGAGGACGTACCAGACCCCGTTGTCGACCAGGAACGTCGTGCCGCCCACGATCGCGAACTTCAGCAGCTCCCGGTGCTTGATCAGCACCGAACGCAGTGGTTCCGGCGTGCGCTTGAGCACGGTTTCCACAACGGTCACACCACGCAGTCTAGGAGCACACCGCGATGACCTGTGGTTCAGGCGGCTTTCCGGTCCTGAATGTCCGGATCCTCCGCGAGCGCGACGAACCGCGCGTCCTCGGCCGGGAACACCCATTTCTTGAACGCCCACCAGCGGAACGCCGTCCCCAGCAGCGTTCCGATGACGATTCCGCTGACGAAGTCGGCCACCTCGACGCCGATCGGAGAAAGCCGCGGCGCCTGCAGGTCCAGCACGTACCGCGAGAACCACTGCGGCAGCGCGTTCAGGCCCAGCGCGATACCGCTGAACAAGAAGAACAACGCCGCTTCGTGCGCCCGCTCGCGGCCGCCGCGGGTGCGGAACGACCACTCGCGGTTGGCGACGTAGGAAAAGATCGTCGCGACCAGGACGCCGAGGATCAGCGCCGTCACCGGGTGGGTCCGCAGCACGGTGAACTTCAGGCCGTAGTTGACCGACATCGTGATCACGAAGCTGATCCCGCCGACTACGGCGAAGCGGAGGAGCTCGCGATGCTTTTTCAGCAGCTCGCGCACCGCGCGGACGCTACCCCGTCAGCCAGCCGAAACCCTTTTCGGGGGTAACGGTCGGCTGCTTCGGGCCCGGGTTCGTGCCCGGCCGCGGCGGCGCGCTGGTCGTGGTCGTCGACGCCGGGGGCTCGCTCGTCGGCTTGGTCTCCGTCGTCGTCGGCGGGGTCGACGAGGGCTTCGACGGAGTCGGCTTCGACGGGGTGGTCGGAGTGGTCGTCGTCGACGACGGTGAGGTGCTCGTCGGCAGCGGGTCCTTGCCGCACCAGTGGTGCCAGCAGCCGAAGTCGATGGTGACCGGTTGCGCGGAGGCCTTGCCGAGCGTCGCCGTGATCGTCACGCGCCCGTCGTCGGGACGGCCCTTCAGCCGCACCCACAGGTTGACGTGCTGGCCGGGGGCCAGCGCGCTGTTCGTCGTGCAGGTCGCGCCCTCGCCGGACGGCGCGCACGGGAAGCCGCGCAGGCTCCACCACTGCCAGAGCGGGTGGTCGAAGGTGACCGTGACCGGCTTGGTCGTCTCGCCGGTGTTGCGGACGCGCACGTAGACCAGCGGGTTGCGGGTCCACGGGAACGCCGAAAGCCCGTCGCCCTGCGCTTCCAGGACCACCGCGTCCGGCGGCTGCTTGACGGTGACGGTGACGCTGATCTTGACGCTCACCTGCCCGCCCGCGGTGATCGACCCGGTGACCACGCCGCCCTTGGCGTCGTCGTCGGCCTTGAGCCGGAAGTTCAGCGTGGCGCTCTGGCCGGGCTCGAGGCCGCTGCCGGTCTTGCAGACGACCGTGCCGTCGCCGCCGGGGCAGTTCACCGAGATCGGGGCTCCGCCCTGCGCGAACGCCATCGGGGCGCCGCCGCCGGCCGCGTCGACCGCGTGCACGCCCTGCGGCAGCGTCAGCGCGACGGCCACCGGCTCCGACACGCTGCCGCCGTCGTTGCGGACCGTGATCGGCAGGTTCGTCGCGGCGCCGGGGCTCAGCTCGACGCCGCCCGGCGGGGTCGTCGCGGACATCGACGGCGCGGCCGGCGCGGGCGGGGCCGGGGGTGCCGGCGGCGCGGGCGCGGGCGGCGCGACGGGCGCCGGCGGGGGCTCGACCGCGGGCGCCGCGGGCGGGGCCGGGGGCTGCGGCGGTGCGGGGGGAGCCGGCGGCTGGGGCTTCGGCGCCGGCGGCTGGACGGGCTGGGCGGCCGGCGGCGGCACCGCGGCCGCGACCGGGATCTCCTGGGCCCCGCCGCCGGCGGTGAGCGCGATGACGATGGCCGCGACGACCGCCGTGCCCGAGGCGGCCACCCCGGCGAACTGGCGGGGGCCGGCCGCGGCGGCTCCGGCGGCCGCGCCGGCCTTGCCCCCGGCGGCCGCACCCGCACCCGCGGCGGCCGCACCGGCTGCTGCCGCCGTGGCCGCGCTCGCTTTCGCGGCGCCGATGGTGGCGAGGTACCCGAGGGCCGCGCCGCCCAGGACGATCGGGGCGATGATCGCGCGCAGCCCGCCGTTGACGTCGGCGAGCTCGGCTGCCAGCGCCCGGCAGTTCTCGCACTCGTCGAGGTGGTTCTCGACCTGGTTGCGTTCGCGCTTGGACAGCCCGTCTCGCGTCCAGGCACCCAGCCGGTCGGCGCAGGCGCGGCAGCGTTCCTCGGCGTTTTCCTGCAGGTGGACCTGCAAATAGGCCTGGCGGAGGCCCTCGCGGGCGCGGTAGGCGAGCGCGGAGACGCCGTTTGCGGTCAGCCCGAGCAGGGGCGCGACCTCGGCCGGGCTCTGCTGCTCGATTTCGGTGTGCCAGAGCACCGCCTGCCAGCGTTCGGGCAGCCGGGCGAACGCCTTCGCGGCCATCGTCCGTTCGAGCCCGGCGACGGCGGTGTCGGAGAACGGGACGGTCAGCGCCTCGGCCGCGGCCCCGCCGACCTCGCTCATGTCCTCGTTGAGGTCGATCCGGCGTTCCTTGCGGGTGCGGTCGTACGCCGTGTGACGAAGAGCGGTCAGCAGGTAGGCCCGAAAGGCGGTGTCCGGGCCCTTTCCGCCACGCAGCGTGTCCAGCACCTTGGCGAACGCTTCGGACACGAGGTCATCCGCCTCGGAGCTCGAGCGGGCCAGCTGGCGGGCCAGGTTGTGGGCCGCACCGGTGTGCCGTTCGTAAAGCGCCCCGTACGAGGCGATCTTTCCCGAGCGGACTTCCGCGATCAGCTCGGCGTCACTCTTTCCGCTGAGATCGGCGGGAACGGTGGACACGGCACTCCTCGGTCGGCTAGGGCCAGGACCTGCCATTACAGGCCGATCCGGGACGCGAGACAAGTGTGACTGACCCACCCCGGGCCGTCACGCGGTGGTCGGGGTGTTGACTCCGACGGCGCAGCAAAATCACCCACCCCCGGGTCACGGCGTGGAAAAGCTTCTTAACAAAACTCGCGAGTACGCGTCACGGGGTCCGGTGGGGCACGTCCTCACCGTGAAGCACCGACCAAGATCCACACGCACCGGACGAAAGGGATGGGGGGCCAGTGGACGTTCCGGCTACGCGCTCCGGCCCCGGTGACGTCCCGCCCAAGGCACAGGCCGAGCGCGATCGCTCGCTGCGCGCGTTGCGCGCCCGCTGGCGGACGGCCAGCCTGGCCGCGGGCTGGCGGTTCCCCAGTGACTGGGCCCTGCCCGAGGTCGACGCCGTCTGCGCGGCCGTGATGGTCAAGGGCCGGGCCGAGGCCGCGGAAACCGCGCTCGCCGGGCTGGCCAGGGCACGGGCGGCGGCAGGCGCCGGCCTCGCGGAAACCCTCGCCGACCTCGCCGCGCTGCACGCCGTCCTCGACCACGGCGGCGACGGCTTCGTCTCGCCGGACGTCGACGCCACCCCGGCGCGGCTGCTCCGGACCACCGCGCTGGCCTGGGCCGACGTCGCCACCGACCAGCTCGTGCACACCGAGGTGACCGATCCGCTGACCGGCCTGCCCTCGGCCGCGTACCTGCGCACCCGGCTCTACGAGGTCTACCGGGCGGCCGCCGCGCGGGAGCGGCCCGCCGCCGAGGAGCACGTGCTCCTGGTCGTCTCGCTCGACCTCAGCACCGTGGCCGGCTTCCCGCGGCTGACCGGGATGATCCTGGTCGCGGACGCGCTGCGGGCGGTGTTCGACAGCGGGCAGAGCGTCGCTTCGCTCGGGCCGTCCGTCGTCGCCGCGCTGGTCCCGAAGGACGACCGGGTCGGTTCGCACGGCGTCGCGCTGCGGCGGGCGCTGAACGAGCGCCTGTCGGTGGACGCGCAGCTGGCCGACGCGGGCAAACCTCGCGTGTCCGCGGTGCGGCTGCCGGCCACCCACGAACTCGCCTGCGACCTGCTGGCCCAGCTCGCGCGAGCGTAGAACGCCCGAAAAGTCCGCTTCCGCCCGGACCTCGCTGACCTGGACCGGGCCGGTCATGATTTCCTGGTGCGGTGACCAGGACCGTACCCACCGACGTCGACGGCGAAGTCGCAGCCAGATCCGAGCACCGGCTGGCCCTGCGGAAGTCACTCGCCCGCCTGTCCGTCCGCCCGCGGTCGATCCTGATCCTGTCGGTGATCCCGCTGGTCGCGATCGGGTACGGCATCTACGGCTGGCAGCACGACTGGGTGCTCGGCGTCGACAGCGCGGTGTACCGGGCGGGTGCGCTGACGCTGCTGCACGGCGATTCGCTCTACGACGCGAACACGCTGCCCAACGAACCGTGGTGGGCGCTGCTGCCGTTCACCTACCCACCGACGGCGGCGCTGATCTTCGTGCCGCTCGCGGCCTTCCCGACGCAGATTTCGTGGGGCCTGATCACCGCCGTCTCGCTCGGCGCGATGGCGCTGTCGATCCGGATCGCGATCGGCGCCCTGCCGCGTCCCGCCGCCGACGGCCCGCGCTGGTGGGCCTCGCCCGCCCGCTCGACCATCGTGTTCTTCCTGGTCTTCCTCGGCCTCGAGCCGGTGTGGCGGACGATCTTCCTCGGCCAGATCAACCTGATCCTGATGGCCATGATCCTGCTGGACATGCTGGTCATCGGCGCCCGCGGGAGCCGCTGGGGCGGCGTGCTGGTCGGCGTCGCCGCGGCGATCAAGCTGACGCCGCTGGTGTTCCTCGGGCACCTGTTCGTCACCGGCCGCCGGATGGACGCGATCCGCGGCTTCGCGACGTTCGTGCTGCTCCAGGGCCTGATGTTCCTGATCAACACGCACGACGCTGCCAAGTACTGGACCGTCACGCTGCCGGACACCGGCCGGATCGGGCCGGTGCACTGGGCGGGCAACCAGTCGCTGAACGCGCTGATGAACCGGGCCACCGACCTCGCGCCGTGGGCGTCGAAGGCGGCGATGGGCATCGGCTTCCTGCTCGCGATCCCGGCGCTGTGGCTGCTCATGCGGTTCCACCGCAAGGGACAGGCGCTGGCCGCGCTGCTCGTCACGGCGTTCTGGACGCTGCTGATCTCGCCGATCTCGTGGACCCACCACTGGGTGTGGGTCATCCCGCTGATCGTGCTGCTGGTCTCGCGACTGCCGAAGACCACCCCGAAGACGGCGTGGAAGCGCTGGGTCGGGACCGGGCTGGTCGCCTTCGTGTTCGTCAGCTGCGTGCTGCTGATCCTGCCGAACGGCCGCAACGTCGAGCTGCACTGGAAGGTGTGGCAGAACGTGCTGGGGGACGCCTACATCCTGATGCCGGTCGTGCTGGCCTTCGCGCTGATCCTGCGCTGGGGGCTCCTCCGTCGAGCGCGGGAGAAGGCCGCACCGGACGAGCATGTCGACGTCGAAGCCGGCGTCTGACCCGCGGGGCCGGCTCGGCCTGCTCCTGGCCGGCGGGATCGCGCTGCTGGTGCTGGCTTTCGGCGTCCTCGCCTGGCTGGCCGGCTGGCACCTGGGCGCGGACAGCGCCGTCTACCGCGCCAGCGCGCTGACGCTGCTGCACGGTGACCCGCTCTACACGCGCGACGTGCTGACGGCGCTGCCGGACTGGGTGCGGCTGCCGTTCACTTACACGCCCGCCGCCGCGCCGCTGTTCCTGCCGCTGGCTCTCGTGCCGTCGGGCCTGGTCTGGGGCGTGATCGCGTTTTTGTCGGTGGTCGGTCTTATGGTCGTGATCACGGTGGTTTCGTCGTCGCCGGGGGGCTCGTCGCTTCTGGGAAGAAGCCGGTGGGCGCTGCCGGCGGGAACGGCCATCGCGCTGGCGCTGGAACCGGTGTGGAAGACGCTGTTCCTGGGCCAGATCAACTTGATACTGATGGCGTTCGTGGTGCTGGACGTCCTGGTGCTGTCCGCGCGGAGGTCGCGGTGGGCGGGCGTGCTGATCGGCGTGGCGGCGGCGATCAAGCTGACCCCGCTGATCTTCGTGCCGCACCTGTTCTTCACGGGCCGGTGGAAGGACGGGCTGCGGGCCCTGGGCACGTTCGTGGCGCTCGAAGCGGTGATGTTCGCGGTGATCCCGGTCGACGCGGCGCGGTTCTGGCGGGATTCGGCGACCGACCCGAGCCGGGTCGGGTCGGTGCACTGGATCTTCAACCAGTCGCTCAACGGGCTGGTCAACCGGGCCTCGGCGCTGGCCCCCTGGTCGCTGGCGGTGGCGGTCGGGGTGGCGGCGGTGCTGGCGGTGCCCGCGGTGTGGCTGGTCGTGCGGCTGCACCGGCGCGGTGAGGACGCGGCGGCGTTGCTCGTGACGGCGTTCTACGGGCTGCTGCTGTCGCCGGTGTCGTGGTCGCACCACTGGGTCTGGTGCGTGCCGTTGCTCACGCTGCTGGTGGTCAAGGCCCGCTGGTGGGCCGCGGCGGCGGTGGCGGCGCTGTTCCTCTCGCAGATCGTGATGCTGGTGCCCAACGGCGGTGACCGGGAGTTCGGCTGGGGCCTGGGCTGGTCGGTCCTCGGCAACGTCTACGTCCTCGCGGCGGCGGCCGGGATCCTCGGGCTGGCGGCGCGTGAGCTTCGCCTGGTCCGGCGGTCACCCCAGGTCGTGACAGTTTGACAATCCGGCCGAAAGCAGGTGGAACGGTCCGGCGCCGACCCGCTGACCGCACTTTCCGCCGTGACTGCCGGTCGGATTGTCAAAAATCGGCGCAGTAGGCTGACTGGCGCTATGGACAAACACACCGGTCTGCCCGTCGTGGGCATGGTGGGCGGCGGCCAGCTGGCCCGGATGACCCACCAGGCGGCGATCTCCCTCGGCCAGTCCCTGCGCGTGCTCGCCGCGAGCGAGAACGAAGCCGCGGGGCTCGTCGCGGGCGACGTCACCCTGGGGCACCACACCGACCTCGAAGCCCTGCGGAAGTTCGCGGCCTCGGTCGACGTGCTCACGTTCGACCACGAGCACGTGCCGGGCGAGCACCTGCTGACGCTGGCGATGGAGGGCTACGTCATCCGGCCGGCGCCGTCGGCGCTGGGCTTCGCGCAGAACAAGCTGGTGATGCGCGAGATGATGGCGGGCCTCGGCGTGCCGGGCCCGGCGTTCGCCGAGGTGTCCACAGTGGACGACGTGGTGAAGTTCGGCGGCGAGCACGGCTGGCCGGTCGTGCTCAAGGCGTCGACCGGCGGGTACGACGGCCGCGGTGTCTGGATGCTGGACACCGCGCAGCACGCCCGCGAGACGGTGCCGGAGCTGCTCGAAGCGGGCACGGCGCTGCTGGTCGAGGAGAAGGTGGCGATGCGGCGGGAGCTGTCCGCGCTCGTCGCCCGCTCGCCCTTCGGCCAGGGCGCGGCGTACCCGGTGGTCGAGACGGTCCAGGAGGGCGGCATCAACACCGAGGTGCTGGCGCCGGCGCCCGGGCTGTCCGACTCGCGGGTGCACGAGGCCCAGGACCTGGCGCTGCGGGTGGCGTCGACGCTGGACGTCACGGGCCTGCTGGCGGTGGAGCTGTTCGAGACCGACACCGGGCTGCTGGTGAACGAGCTGGCGATGCGCCCGCACAACTCCGGCCACTGGACGATGGACGGCTCGCGCACGTCGCAGTTCGAGCAGCACCTGCGCGCGGTCCTCGACTACCCGCTGGGCCGCACCGACCTGGTCGCGCCGGCGTGCGTGATGGCGAATGTGCTGGGTGCCGACGTGCTGCCCGAGATGGGCCCGGACGAGCGGCTGCACCACCTGTTCGCGCGGTACCCGGAGGTCCGCGTGCACCTGTACGGCAAGCAGGAGCGCCCGGGGCGCAAGCTCGGGCACGTCAACTTCACCGGCGAGCGCATGGACGACCTGCGCAACCGCGCGCTGCTGTCGGCGCACTGGCTGTCCCACGCCGTCTGGCTCGACGGCTACGAGATCCACTGACGGGAGTGACGGGTATGGCGCCGCAGGTGGGCGTGATCATGGGCAGCGACTCGGACTGGCCGACCCTCGAGGCGGCCGGCGCGGCGCTGGACGAGTTCGGCGTCGAGTACGAGGTCGGCGTCTACTCGGCGCACCGGACGCCCCAGCGCATGCTGGACTACGCGACCTCGGCGGTGGCCCGCGGCATCCGCGTGATCATCGCGGGCGCGGGCGGCGCGGCCCACCTCCCGGGCATGGTCGCCTCGGCCACGGTCCTCCCGGTGATCGGCGTCCCGGTCCCCCTGAAGTACCTGGACGGCATGGACTCCCTCCTGTCGATCGTCCAGATGCCGGCCGGCGTCCCGGTGGCGACGGTCTCGGTGGGCGGCGCCCGCAACGCGGGCCTCCTGGCCGTCCGCATCCTGGCGGCGTCCGACGAAGGCCTGCGCTCGAAGATGGCGAAGTTCCAGCAGGACCTGGAGAAGCTGGTCCTGGACAAGGACGCGGCCCTGCGCGCGAAGACCGGCCACTGAGTCCTACTGGCGCAAGTTCTCCTCGAAGAAGGGCAGCAGCGTCTCGTCGATGTGGGCGTTCTCGCTCAGCCGGGCCACGACCGGGCGACCGCTCTGCGTGGTGCCGATGAGCTTTCCGCCGGTGCCGTTCTTGATCTGGACGTGCCCGACGGAGATCAGGAACTGGACGAACTTCTTGGCCAGTTTGACGTTCCGTTCGGACGCGCCGCGCTGCTCCAAACCGAGGCGCTGGTGCCACGCGCCGTCCAGCAGGACGCGGCAGATCTTCTCGCAGATGTCGAAGTTCTGGTCCAGGCAGAACATGAAGTACGGGTTGACGGGGTCGGTGATCGCACCCCGCCGCTTCAGGTAGCCCCGGAGCCTGGTCGCGTCGAGCACGTGGAGGTCTTTCCCGACCTTCAGCAGCGCCGTCGAGTCCTTGGCGAGGTTGGTGAAGTCGGCTCCGGTGCACACCAGCCCGGTGATCTCCGTGTCCAGCATCAGGAGGTTTGAGAAGTCCGCGCCGGTCACGTCGGCGTTCGAGAGCACGCACGCGTCGATCGCGGATTCGGAGAAGTTCGACCCGGTCAGATCCACACCGGTGAAGACGGTGTCGGTCATGATGCTGCTCGACGCGTTCAGGCCGCGCAGGTCGACGTGGTCCCCTGAACTGAAGCTGACGCCGGTCAGCGTGCAGTTCGAGAGGTCGAAGCTGTCGCCGATGAGGTCGCGCAGGCTGGCGGGGACGCTTCGGTTCTTGCGTTCGTTGTGCCGCTTCGCGCCCCAGAGCAGCGTGAGCATCTGATCGATGCCCTTGTGCATCTTCCGCGACGGCCAGAGGGCGGAGAGCTGCGTGTAGGCCTCTTGCAGCTTCTCCTCCGGCATCGAGTTGACGAAGGTGATCATGGTGTCGGTCACCGGGACGGACCGCGGCTCCGGCTTGCCGTCGACGAGGCAGTCGATGAGGTAGCCGGCCAGCAGGAACTCGCGCAGCGAGTTGTGGGAAAACTGCCACCGCGCGGTGGTTTTGTCGGTGCTTCTCGTGAGCGTGGTGGAGGACCGCAGGTCGTCGAAGAGGGAATCTTCCGCATCGGTGACGCCTTCGATGCGCTTCCTCGTCATCTTCGACTCGAACACCGTTCGGACGACTTCGCGGAAGTTGGCTTCGTTGACGCTCTTTTGCTGGCTCGTCGACGTGTGCAGGGCGAGTTTCTGGAGGAAGAGAAGCCGCTCCGTCGGGAACAGGGTCGCTGTCCGCGCCCAGTCGCGGAGCATGAGCTTGTTCACGATCAGGTTGTAGATGTCCCACTCGGACATCTTCCGTTCGAGGTCTTCGTTGTCGTCCTTCTTCAGTTCTTCGACGACGTCGAGGAGGTAGGTGATGATCACCGGCTTCCCGGACAGCGATACGTTCCGGTCCTCTTCGTTGCGGAAGACCTTCGACAGCAGCCCGGTGACCACGTCGGCGCCCTCGGGGTCGTCTTTCAGGCGCCTGCGCACCAGTTCGATGGTCTGTTCGTACGTCAGGTCCCGCAAGCTGCGTTCCACGCGGTTGAGCACGAAGCGCTCCAGCAGCGAGTCGACCTCGCGCTCTTGCTCGACGACGGCGCGGTCCAGCACGTCCATCGGGCGGTGTGACCCGCCCAGCTTCTGGTACAGGACTTCGAACACCCGCAGCTCTTCGGCTTCCGTGAAGTAGTTGGGGCGGCTCGTCAAGATCCCTTTCGCCCCGTTGCTCGCCAGGTCCGCGAGCGCCTCCAAGCACGCGCGCCGCTCGCGCACGTTCAGGTACTGGGCCATCTCGTCGTAGCCGTCCAGCAGGAGCACGACGCGGCCGTTGGAGATCATGCTTTCGACGAAGGAAACCGGGAGGTGGGTCAGTTCGTTCCGGTCGAGGAAGTGGTGCAGCAAGCCGCGGGAGTCGAACTGCTTCGCGAAGTCCCGCAGCTCGATCCGGAACGGCAGGCGCGGGCTGAGGCCCTGCTGGTACAGCTCGGCCCAGCGCTTCTGCAGCACCTCGGTCAACGCGGTCTTGCCGGTGCCGTACTCACCGACGATGATCAGCCAGGACCGGTCCTTGTCCTCGTCGTAGAGCCACTCGCTGAGGTGGCGCGTCGCCCACTGGTTCCCGTACTTGTCGTCGAAGTTGGGCTCTTCGTAGACTTCGTCGAGCGCCTGCAGGGTCTTGGCCTGACGTGAATCGCCCAGGATGTACGACAAATAGGGTTGAACTCGTTCGAAGTTCGCGAAGAGCTCGTCGTAGGTGAAGGTGAGAATTCCCTCGGCACCGGCTCGTTCTTTGACACCCGGCGCGAATCCCGTCGGGGAAATGATCATCCGCTGCGCGCCGGGCTCGTTGCGGAACGGCGTCAGCTTGGCGAGGTACCCGTCGTACATCGTGTCGTCCACCTGCTGGACCGTGGGCTCGATGTAGACGTTCTGCTCGCTGAAGCCCGACAGCTGGGTCGCGACGAGCTCGACTTCGACGCCGCCGCGCTCGACGGGACCGCTGACGTCGTAGCCGTTGGTTTCGAAAAGCCAGCGCACGGCCGCGGGCAGACTGGTTGCCGTGAACTTCTGCTCCATGCAATTCCCCCGGCCGGCGGACCACTGTGTGGCGATCCCCGCCATGATAAGGAGTTCGCCACAGCTTCGGAAGCGCTTCGTGATCCGCCCGGATTTCGTTACGCCGCCCGCGGTCCGATGCGTATTCGATATTGCCCGGTTACCTCACAGCTGTTCCCGCAGCTGCCGCTTCAGCACCTTCCCCGCCGCGGACACCGGGATCTGCTCGACCACGTGCACTTCCCGCAACCGCTTGTACGGCAGCACCTTCTCGTTGACCGCGGCCATCAGCTCGTCCGCGTCCAGCGGCCCGCGCGGCACCACGAACGCCACCGGCAGCTCGCCGACCTCGGTGTCCGGGCGGCCGACCACCGCGGCCGCCGCCACACCGGGCATCGTCACCAGCAGTTCCTCGAGCTCGCGGGGGAAGACGTTGTATCCCTTGTACAGCAGCATGTCCTTCTTGCGGTCTACGATGGAGAGGTAGCCGTCGGTGTCGAGGATGCCGATGTCGCCCGTGTGGAGCCAGCCGTCGACCAGGGCGTCCGCCGTCTCCTGGGGGCGGTTGCGGTAGCCCTGCATGATCTGCGGGCCGCGGAGGCAGACCTCGCCCTTCTCGCCCGCCGGGAGCGGGTCTTCGCCGCCTTCGGCCGCGACGATCTTGACCTCCGTGTCGAAGATCGGGACGCCCACGGAGCCGACCTTGCGCGTTCCCGACTGGTACGTCGGCGAAATCACCGCGCCCATCGTCGCTTCGGTGAGGCCGTAGCCCTCGCTGACGACGACGCCGGGGAAGCGCTCGCGCAGCGCGGTGATCATCGCGTGGTTCATCGGCGCCGCGCCCGAACCGATCGAGCGGACCGACGACAGGTCGGCGGTGTGGAACGACGGCGTCGCGAGCAGCGCGGCGAACAGTGCCGGGGCGCCGCCGATGCCCGTGATGCGCAGCCGTTCGGCGTCGGCGACGTACGCCGCCGGGTCGAAGCGCGTGTGCAGGACGATCGTCGTGCCCGCGAGGACCGCCGCGTTCAGGCCGCCGATGATGCCCATCGCGTGGAACCACGGCGTCAGGTTGATCGCGACGCCGGTGCCCAGGCGCGTCGCCCACTCCTCCTCGCTGCCGATCTGGTCGAGGGTGATGTCGCCCCGCGCGTCCAGCGCCGGCACCGAGCCGGAGCCCCAGCAGGCGTGCTGGAGGGTGTTGACGACGACGTTGCGGTGCGTGAGCCGCACGCCCTTCGAACGGCCCGTGGTGCCGCCGGTGTAGGCCAGGTGCGCGAGGTCTTCGTGGACGTCGATGTCCACCTCGGGACGCGTCGCGGGCCGGCCGTCCTGGAACGCCTCGAACTCGACGGCGCCCTCGGCCAGGTCGCCGGCGGGGGCGACGACGACCGTCAGCCGCACCGGGACGCGGTCGGCGACGCTCGCCAGCGCGCCCGCGACCGGGCCGAACGTCACCACGGCCGCGGCCTCGCAGTCGGCGAGCTGGAAGGCGAGGTCGTCCGGCGGGAGCAGCGGGTTCGCCGGGCTGAAGGTGGCGCCGGCCAGCAGCGTCCCGTAGTAGGCGACCGGGAACGCGAGGCAGTTCGGCAGGTGCAGCGCCACGACGTCGCCGCGGCCGATGCCGCGGGCCCGGAGCGCGTGCGCGAACCGGCACGCGGCGTGCCACGTCTCGGTGAAGGTGAGGGTGCGGCCTTCGTGCTCGAAGGCGATCCGGTCGCCCCAGCGGGCGGCGCCCGCGGCGAGGATCGAACCCACGGGGACTTCGGGGTAGTCGAGGGAGGCGGGCAAACCGGGCGGCGTCGTCGGCGCGGTGAGCGGCATCACTCGACCATACGAATTCTGCGGTCAACGACACAAGGACGAGGGCGCCACCTGCTGTGAACGAGCGCTAACATCGACAGAACTCTTCCGACGTTGCAGAGAAGGTGACCCGAAGTGACCGACGGCCTGTACCAGCTTGCCGAGGAGCACGAGGAGCTGCGGGCCGCGGTCCGGGCTCTGGCCGAGAAGGAGATCGCGCCGTACGCGGCCGAGGTCGACGAGAACGAGCGCTACCCGATCGAGGCGTACAACGCGCTGGTCAAGTCGGGCTTCAACGCCGTCCACATCGGCGAGGAGTACGACGGCCAGGGCGCGGACGCCGTCGGCGCCTGCATCGTGATCGAAGAGGTCGCGCGGGTCGACGCGTCGGCGTCGCTGATCCCGGCGGTGAACAAGCTCGGCACGCAGCCGATCATCCTGTCCGGCTCGGAGAGCGTGAAGAAGCTGGTGCTGCCCTCGATCGCGTCGGGCGAGGCTTCGGCGTCGTACGCGCTTTCGGAGCGCGAAGCGGGCTCGGACACCGCGTCGATGCGCACGCGCGCCCGGCTCGACGGCGACCACTGGGTGCTCAACGGCACCAAGTGCTGGATCACGAACGCGGGCGAGTCCTCCTGGTACACGGTGATGGCCGTGACCGACCCGGACGCGGAGAAGAAGGCCAACGGCATCTCGGCGTTCGTCGTGCACAAGGACGACCCGGGCTTCTCGGTGGGCCCGAAGGAGAAGAAGCTCGGCATCAAGGGTTCGCCGACGCGCGAGATCTACTTCGAGAACTGCACGATCCCCGAGGACCGCATCATCGGCGAGCCGGGCACCGGCCTGAAGACGGCCCTGCGCACCCTCGACCACACCCGCCCGACGATCGGCGCCCAGGCACTGGGCATCGCCCAGGGCGCCCTCGACGCGGCCGTGGCATACGTGAAGGACCGCAAGCAGTTCGGCAAGGCGATCGCGGAGTTCCAGGGCGTCCAGTTCATGCTGGCCGACATGGGCACCAAGATCGAAGCGGCCCGCCACCTGGTCTACGCCTCGGCGGCGGCTTCCGAGCGCGGCGACAAGCGCGCGGGCTTCATGGCCTCAGCGGCGAAGGCGTACGCGTCGGACATCGCGATGGAGGTCACGACGGACGCGGTCCAGCTCTTCGGCGGCGCCGGCTACACCCGCGACTTCCCGGTGGAGCGCATGATGCGCGACGCGAAGATCACCCAGATCTACGAAGGCACCAACCAGATCCAGAAGGTCGTCATGGCCCGCGCCCTGCTCAAGGGCTGACCGGATCGTTCCGGCGGGGTCACCCCGCCGGAACTATCCGGACCGTCGCGGCGTGGGCCGCCGGGCTCGCGACCAGCGAGCCGGCCGCTTGCCCGTACATGCGCCGGTAGGCGGCGTCGATTTCCGCCGCGGGCTCGTCGACCGGTGTTTCCAGGGCGACGTCGCGGGTGACGTTCCCCAGCCGGATCCGGCCGTGGCCGTGCTCCCGTGCCGCCTGGTACCAGCGGGATCCGGCCCCCGCGGTACGCGCGGACGTACAGCTCACCGCGGACCAGGACCATCCCGAGCTCCACGCCGCCGCCCTCGCCGCCGGCGGTCAGGACCAGGGACTCCGCGCCGGTCAGCAGCGCCAGGTCTTCGGGTCGCCACCCGGTCATCGCGTCCGGTCCGGGCTCGGCTGCTCCGCCGTCCACGAGGTGAGGATCAGCAGGGCGTCGTGGGAGGGGCTGCCGGGCTCCGCGGTCAGGACCATGAGGCGCTGGCCGGAGCCGTCGGGGCTGGCCCAGGTGTCGCAGTCGAGCGTCAGCTCGCCCACCACCGGGTGGCGGTAGTGCTTGGTGCCGTAGCTCGCGCTGTTGACGTGGTGTTCGGCCCACCAGGTGCGGAAGTCCCGGTCCTGGACGGACAGGTCGCCGACGAGGCGGGCGAGATCGGGGTCGTCGGGGTCGGCCGCGGCCTCCATCCGCAGGGCGGCGACGGCTTCCCGGGCGTCGTGGGCCCACTCTTCGTGCAGCTGCCGGACAGCCGGGTTCGTGAACAGCAGCCGCAGGTAGTTGCGGCGGTCCGCCGGGAGGGCGGCGAAGTCGGTGAAGAGGGCCGCGGCGGCCGGGTTCCAGGCCAGGACGTCCAGGCGCTTGCCGAGAACCAGCGCGGGTGTCCGGGTGAGCTGGCCGAGCAGCCGGCGCATCGCCGGGCGCAGGCGCTGCGCGGAACGCCGCCGGCGGGGCAGGGCGTCGGCCCGGCCGGCGAGCTCGTAGAGGTATCGCTGCTGGTCGTCGCCCAGCCGCAGGGCCCGGGCCAGGGTGATCAGCACGGGCGCGGACGCCCGGACGCGGCCCTGCTCCAGCCGGGTGTAGTAGTCCACGCTGATCGACGCGAGCCGGGCGACCTCCTCGCGGCGCAGCCCGGCGACCCGGCGCGCGGAATCCGGCTCGGGCAGGCCGCACTCCTGCGGGGTCAGCTGGGCCCGCCGGGCCTTGAGGAACGCGCCCAGCGCGCGGGGGTCGGAGTCTGCCGTCATGTCCACAGTGTCCCGCCGCCGCGGCTGATGCAGGGGACGTGAAGGGGGGCAAGTCCTTTCCCCGGCAGAAACCTGTCTCTCCCGCCCGGCCGGGATCCGGCGGACTGTGGTGGAGCACCACTCACCACCGTCTCGAGGAGCGCCACCATGGCCAGGACCACCGTCAGCTTCGACAGCGCCGGCATCCCGCTCGCCGCCCACCTCTACACCCCTGACACACCGGCTTCCGGGCCGTGGCCGGCACTGGTGGTCGGGCACCCCGGGACCGGCGTCAAGGAACAGACCGCCGGCACCTACGCGCAGCTGATGGCGGAACGCGGCTTCGTCACCCTCGCCTTCGACGCCGCTCACCAGGGCGAGTCCGGCGGCCTGCCCCGCGGGCTGGAGGACCCCGCCCAGCGCGTGGAGGACTTCAAGGCCGCCGTCTCCTTCCTCATGACCCGCGACGACGTCGACGCCGACCGCGTCGGCCTGCTCGGCATCTGCGCCTCCGGCGGCTACTCGCTGGCCGCGGCCGGGGGTGACCACCGCGTCAAGGCCGTGGCCACCGTCTCCGGCGTCGACGTCGCCCGTCAGTTCCGTTACGGCGCCGACGGCACCCAGGACCCGGCCGTCTTCCAGGGGCTGCTCGACCTCGCCGCGCAGGCTCGCACCACCGCGGCGCGCGGGGAAGATCCCGGCGTCATGACCATGTTCCCCGAGACCGCGGAGCAGGCCGGCGCGCTCGGCGGGCAGCACGGCGTCGAGGGCTTCGAGTACTACTGCACCCCGCGCGGTGCGCACGACCGCTCCGCGAAGTTCCTCACCTGGCCGAGCGTCGACAAACTGGCCGCTTTCGACGCCTTCCGCGCCGTCCCGCTCATCGCCCCGCGCCCGCTGCTGCAGATCGTCGGCAGCCGCGCCGTCACGTCCTGGATGGCCGTCGAGGTCCACCAGCGCGCCACCGGTCCCCGGGAGCTCCACTGGATCGACGGCGCCAGCCACGTCGACCTCTACGACCGGAAGGAGTACATCGATCCCGCCGTCGAGAAGCTCGCCGCGTACTTCAGCGAAGCCCTTACCAGCAAAAAGACGGAAGGAAAATGACCCACAAGGGGGAGTGTCCAGACAAGTTACCCGCGCGTTAACCCAGTGGTGACGCGGATCACCATCGGTTCACAGAGAGGTGAAACGGATGGGCGCAACGACGCGCAGGTGGCTCACGGCGGCCGTCGCCACGGTGGCGGCGCTGGCACTGGGGGCCGGGACCGGACAGGCCGCGGAACGGGAACCCACCGGGCCCGTGCAGCCGAACATCCTCACGGCCGCGCTCTACTCGCTGGGGGCGCCCACCATCGCGCCGCCCGGGGCGAACGACTGGAACTGCAAGCCCTCCGCCGCACACCCGAATCCCGTGCTGCTCTCCAACGGGACCACCGCCAACGCCTACGAAAACTGGGCCAACCTCTCGCAGAAGCTCGCGAACGCCGGGTACTGCGTCTTCGCCGGGAACTTCGGCGGGACGCCCGGGACCTTCCTGCAGACCGTCGGGCCGATCGCCGACACCACGAAAGCGCTTGCCGCCTTCGGGGACAAGGTCCTCAGCGCCACCGGGGCCCGGAAGCTCGACGTCGTCGGGCACTCGCAGGGCGGGATGAACGTCCGGTACTGGATCAAGTACCTCGGCGGCGCCGGCAAGATCAGCCGGCTCGTCGGGCTGTCGCCGTCGAACCACGGGACCGATCTCTTCGGGCTGCTCAGCACCCTCGAAATGATCCCCGGCGTGCCCGCCGCGCTCGGGACCGTCTGCCAGGCGTGCAACGAGCAAGCCGTCGGGTCGGACTTCCTCACCGACCTCAACGCCGGGGGCGAGACCGTCGACGGCATCCAGTACACCGTCATCCAGACCCGGTACGACGACGTCGTCACGCCGTACACGAGCGCGTTCCTCGAAGCAGCCCCGAACGTCAAGAACATCCTGCTGCAGAACGTCTGCGGGCTCGACTTCACCGACCACCTCGGCATCACCTACGACCCCGTCGCCGCGGGGCTGGTGCTCAACGCGCTCGACCCCGCACACGCCAAGACGCCGCCGTGCGTGCCTGTGCCGCCCGTCATCAGCTGAGTTTCGCCACATGAGACATAACCCACCGCCGGGGCGGATTTCCGCTCCGGCGGTGTCACCCTCGAAGCATGTACTGGCCGGTTCCGGCGTCCTGGACGCCCCACGACGAAGCCGAGCTGGTCGCCGGCTGGCGGCTGTGGCTCGAGCTGTCCGACCGCGCCTGGCCGACGGCCGCCTGGGACGGCACGCCGGCCGGGGCCGTCCGGCAGTTGCGGGAACTGCTCGCCGCGTGCGACGAGATCGAAACCGCTTACCGCGCCGACGCCGATGAGCCGTCGGACGGCTTCCTCCGCCTGACGCAGGGGCTCGCCGTCACCGCCGGTTCGGTGATCTCGCTCTGGTTCGACGACGCCGACCAGCTCGACGGCGACCGCGCCGCGCTGCTGCACGACGACCTCGCGCGGTTCGCCGAACAGGCCGAGCAGGTGCTGACGCTGCTCGCCGTCAACGGCGGCTGGGCCGGGCTCGACGAGGTCCGGCGGCGGCCCGCCTAAGTCCCGGGCGCCAGTGTCGGGTCCGTCCCGCCGCCTTCGACGGGCCCGAACCGGGTGCCGCCGAGCATGTCGTCGAGCGGCCGGTCCAGCGTCAGCCGGTGGTCCGGCTCGAGCGTCCAGGCGAGGTCGAGGCGGGTGTCGATGTGCTCCCGGCGTTCGACGCGGTGGGTGTTGTCCGCCGCCCACGTGCCGTCGAGCTCCATCCGCAGGTGCACGGCCAGCCGTCCCGGTTCCGGTGTGTGCCAGGCGAACCGGTGGACGACGAACTCGGTGCTCCAGCTCGACCAGTATTGCCAGCCCGTCCCGTCGGCGCGGAACCCGAGCTCGGTGTACTCGGTCGAGCCGGGGTACAGCTCCGACTCCGACCAGTAGCCGACCAATCGCGCGTTCACCAAGCGATCGTGCCACAGGCACAGCAAGTGATTACGCCGCTTGGCGCAGCGGGAGGCGCGCCGGAGCGGGTACCCGTGCGGGCATGAACCGGACATCAGAAGGCGCGAACCGGGCCGGGGCGAAGGCCGAAAGAGGCGTGCACCGGACCGAGGCCGACGCCCAGCGGGGCGAAAAGAGCAACACCGCTCAGCTGCTCGGCCGGATCGGCATGGCGTGCTACGGCGTCGTGCACCTGGTCATCGCCTACCTGGCCCTGCAGGTCGCCTTCGGCGACAGCGAGCAGGCCGACCAGAAGGGCGCGTTGCAGCAGATCGGCTCGACGGCGTTCGGCCAGGTCCTGCTGTGGGTCGTGGCCGTCGGCCTCGTCCTGTTCGGGCTCTGGCAGTTCCTGATGGCCGCGACCGGGTACGAGTGGGTCAGCGGCGGGAAGCGGACGCGCAAGCGGATCGGCGCCGCCGCCCGCGGCGTCGTCGTGATCCTGCTCGGCTTCACCGCCGTCCGGATCGCCACCGGCAGCGGGGGCGGCGGGTCGAGCAGCCAGAAGCAGCAGGAGTTCACCGCCGAACTGCTGAAGCTGCCGGCCGGGCCGGCGCTGGTGGTCATCGCCGCGGCGGCCGTCCTCGGGGTCGCGATCGCCGCCGGGGTGAAGGGCGCCAAGAAGAAGTTCCTCGAGGACCTGAACACGACCGAGTTGCCGGGCAAGACCAAGCGGTGGATCGGCGGCGTCGGCCGGGTCGGCTACCTCGCCAAGGGCGTCGTCCTCGCGATCGTCGCGATCCTCCTCGCCATCGCCGGGTTCGAGGCCGACCCGAACAAGGCCGGCGGGCTGGACGCCGCCCTCAAGACGCTCGCCGCCCAGCCCTTCGGCACCGTGCTGCTCACCGTCGTGGCGCTCGGCCTCGCCGCGTTCGGCGCGTACTGCTTCGGCGCGGCCTGGGCCCACAAGCGCTAACGCCGGGCGACCTGCGCCAGGTATTCCTTGCGGTCCAAGGGGTTGTCGCCCGTCCGCGGCCGGATCGGCGGCGGCCCCGGGTACGGCCGGTACTCGCAGAACTCGCTGAGGAAGACGCCTTCGCCCTGGCCGAGGGCCGGGAGCGCCTGCTCGAACTCGTGAACGTGTTCCGCCGGGATGGTGCCGTGCAGCGTGCAGGAACCGCCCGCGGTGACCGGCTCGCCGGGGACCGCGCGCAGCTCGGCCAGCTTGACCAGCACCGCGCTGACGGCGTGCACCGGGACTTCCAGCTCGAAGCGGTGCACCGGCTCGTGCACCCGCGTGCCGGCCTCCTGCAGCGCCGCCATGAGCACCAGCGGCGTCATCTTGCGGAAGTCGCCCGCGACGCTGTTCGGGCTGAAGAACGCCGTGTGCGTCAGCGTGACGGCGACGTCCAGCACCTCCCAGCCGTAGAGCCCCTGTTCGAGCGTGCTGTGGACGGTCTCCTCGATCGCCTTGTGGAACGCCAGGGGCAGCGAGCCCAGCTCCACCGACAGCCCGAACGTGACCCCGGGGCCGGGCTCCACCCGCAACCCGACCGTCGCGAAGAAGTACAGCCGCTGCTCCGGGTCCAGCTCCTCGAGGGCCTCGCCGCGGGCGACGGGTTTCTCGACGTACAGCGTGCGCGTCCGCTCGAAGGTGACGTCGATGCCGGCGCCGTCGGCCAGCATCGAGCGCAGCACCTCCTTCTGCACTTCGCCGTAGAGCCGCACCGAAACGTCGTGGCCGTACCGGCGGACGTCGATCAGCGGGTCCTCTTCGGACAGCCGGGTCAGCGCGGTGAACAGCGCCGCGGCCTGCTCGGGCCGGACCGGCCGCACGACGGTCTCCAGGCTCGGCGGCGCGAACCCGCCGTCCCGGGCGGCACCGGGGGAGCCGAGCCGGTCGCCGATCCGGACCTCGCGCAGGCCGCGCACCCGGGCGACGTCCCCGGCGAGCGCCACGTCCTCGCCGTCGACGTCGACCGCGGAGACCCGGCCGGTGAACTCGGTTTCGCCGCGGTAGAAGGAAATCTTCTGCCGTGGCGCCAGGGATCCGGAGTGCAGGCGGGCGTAGGCGACCTTCTCCCCGGCGCGGCCGCGGTCGATCTTGAACACCGTCGCGGCCAGCGGCCCGTCGCCGGTGCGCTCGGTCGCCGGGAGCAGCCCGGCCATCGCCGTCACCAGGTCCGCGACGCCGGCGCCGGTGATCGCCGAGCCGGTCAGCACCGGGTGCAGCTCGGCGCGGGCGACCTGCCGGGCCAGCTCGGCGCGGCAGGCCGCGGCGTCGGCGTGGCCCTCCACATAGGACTCCAAGAAGGCGTCGTCGCCGTCGGCCAGCAGTTCGGCCAGCTCGTCGGGCGACGTCGTGTGCAGCGCGAACGCCCGCGGCGCCAGCTTCGCGCGGATGTCGCCGAGCTGGTCGCGGGCGCCCAGCCGGTCGATCTTGTTGACGAAGACCAGTGTCGGGATGGCGAGGCGGCGCAGGGTGCGCATCAGCACGCGGGTCTGGGCTTGGACGCCTTCGACGGCGGACACCACGAGGACGGCGCCGTCGAGCACGCGCAGGGCGCGCTCGACCTCGGCGATGAAGTCCGAGTGGCCCGGGGTGTCGATCAGGGTGATCCGGGTGTCGCCGGCCGGGAACGACGCCACCGCGGACCGGATGGTGATGCCGCGACGGCGTTCGAGCTCGAGCGAGTCGGTCTGGGTGTCGCCCCGGTCGACGCTGCCGAGGCGGTCGATGACGCCCGCTTCGAAGAGCAGGCGCTCGGTCAGGCTGGTCTTACCGGCGTCGACGTGCGCGAGAATGCCGATGTTCAGGGTTTTCACGGTCGTGGGGGATCCTTTGTGATGCGGGTGACAGGCCGGGCGGATCGGTCTGTCGGCGCATCGGGGTCTCCTCACGGTCGTCGACGCAGGTCAGGGCGAAAATAGCGCTCGCGGCGGCCCTCGCCAACCGGGTTTTCGAGTTACTGCCGGTCCCTGTCGGTTCCCTGTCGATCACCCTCCGATGCTTCGATCGGGGGTTCCGGGGCCCTAACTTGGGTCGGGTCAGTTGAAAATTCACCCACCGGGGAGCTGAAACCGATGTTCGGACGATTCAAGGACGTGGCCCTGTTGCTGGGGAGGATCGGCGTCGCGGTCGTCTTCCTCGCGCACGGCCTCCAGAAGTGGAACAACGGCATCGACGGCACGGCGAAGTTCTTCTCGATGACGGGCATCCCGCTGCCCACGGCCGCCGCGGTCTTCGCGATGACGGTCGAAATCCTCGGCTCGATCGCGTTCATCGCCGGGTTCCTGCTGCCGCTGGTCGGCATCGGGTACGTCGTGATCTCGGTCGGCGCGCTGCTTTCGGTGCACATCGACAACGGCCTGACCGGGCAGGGCGGCTACGAGCTCGTCCTGGTGCTGGCGCTGGCCGGGCTCGCACTCGGCTTCAACGGCGGGCGGCTTTCGCTGGACCACCTGCTGTGGGGCCGCAAGCGCGCCCGCCGCGTCGAAGCCGGGGAACTGCAGAACGCTTAAGCCGGGAGGTCCGCCGTGGTGCGCTCCGCATCACGGCGGGCTCCCAGCTTTGCCTCGTCCGCGTTGCTGACGTGGACCAGGTGGGCGCCGGCGGCGAGGGGGACGAGGAGGCCGTCGAGGATGCCCTCCGGCCCGTTCCAGTCCTTTGTGGACAGTACGCGGTCGTCCGGGGTGAGGCCCAGCTTCGCCGCGCGGGCGCGGGCTTCGGCCAGTACTTCGTCCACAGTGGAGTCGAAGAGTGCCGCCGTGTCGCCGGGGACCGGGAAGAGCGGGCTGTACTGGTCGCCCGCCATCCGGGACTCCGTCAGGTAGTCGAACGCGCCGCCGCCCGGCGGTTCGGCGAGGCCGCGGCCCATCGGGTCGAGCGTGACGACGGCGGTCGCGGTCGCGCCGGTCGGCTCCGGGTCGTCCGGCCCGACGAACGCCACCCGTGCGCCGGCGCCCTCGGCCACCACGCGCGCCCCGCACCACCATGCCCCGAGCAGCACGCCGACGGTCTGCCAGTGCGCCGGGAGCTGCAAGGCCACCGCGTCGCCCGGCTCGACGTCGAACTCCTCGGTCAGCCAGTTGGCCGTTTTCGCCGCCCAGTTGGCGGTTGTCGCGACGGACAGCTCGACGCGGCTGCCGAGCTGGTCGTCGTAATGGGTGATCAACGGTCGGGCGGGCGAGGCCAGCAGCGGGCGCAGCAGCTCGTCGGTCAGGCTCATGTGGACAAGGCTAAAGCGCGGACCGGTGACCTCGCCGGTTGACACCGGATCGCCGGGCTGAGTAGCTTTGTTTTGCAAGCAAAGCTATCTCGGAACTGGGGAACAACCATGACCATTCTCGTCACCGGAGCCCGCGGGAACGTCGGGCGGGCAGTGGTGGAAGAGCTTGTCGCCGCAGGTCAGGACGTGCGCGCGGCGAGCCGGGACGCGACCACGCTGGACGTCCCGGAGGGCGTCGCGAAGGTGAGCGCGGACCTCGAAGACGCCTCGACGCTGGACGCCGCGCTGGCCGGTGTGTCCGCGGTCTTCCTGTACGCGCGGCCGCAGGGGATCGAAGGGTTCGTGAAGGCCGCCGAGGCGGCCGGCGTCGAGCACGTGGTGCTGCTGTCGTCGGGGGCGACGCTCGAACCGGAGTCCGCGGAGAGCCGGATCGCGCGGCTGCACAACGCCGTGGAGCAGGCGCTGGCGGCGGCGTCGTTCGCCTCGACGGCGCTGAACCCGGGCGCGTTCGCGACGAATGCCTTCGGCTGGCGCGCGGACATCGCCGAAGGCGTGGTGCGCACGGCGTACCCGGACGCGCGCGTCGACGCCGTCCACGAGCGCGACATGGCGGCGGTCGCGGCCCGGATCCTGATCGACCGCTCGCACGCCGGCGAATCGCTCGCGCTGACGGGCCCGGAGCCGATCTCGTTCCGCGAGCAGGCGGCGGTGCTCGCGGACGTCCTCGGGCGGCCGTTGCGGGTCGAGGAGCTGACGACGGAGCAGGCGGCCGAGCGGATGGCCGCGCTGGGCTGGCCGCCCGAGCTGCCGCCGGAGATCCTGCGGGCCTGGGAGCGGAGGTTGCGGGAGCCGTCGCCGGTGACGGACGTCGTGCGCGAGGTGACGGGCCGGGCGCCGCGGACGTTCCGGCAGTGGGCGGAGGACCACCGCACCGACTTCGCCTGACGACGCGGCACTTTCCCTATGAAAGCTCCGCGTTGGGTTTTTGTGAGGCGGCGCCACTTTCACGTGAAAGCGACGCGTTAGGTTCTTGTGAGGCGGCGCCACTTTCGTAGGGAAAGTGCCGCGTTGGGTTTTCGTGAGGTGGCGGCACTTTCGTAGGGAAAGTGGCGCTGGGGTCAGTTGACGCAGGGGACGCCGGGGGTGTCTTGGCGCAGCGGTGCCGCGGCGGGGGCGGTGCCGCTGCCCGAGCCGCTGCCCGAGCCGCCGCCGGAGGGAGGCGCGGCCGGGGTTGCCGTGCGGCCCGCCAGGCCGGCCACGTACTCCCGGACCGCCTTCGGGTCGACCTCCACGATGCTCTGGCCGTCCGCGCTCCGCCCGTTCGCGGTGATCACCGGGATCGTCGCGAACGCCAGGTCCCCCGAAGCGATCCCCTTCGCCTGCTGCGCGAACTGCAGCAGGTCGAGCCCCGGGTCGATCGTCAGCGCGCGGTGGACCGCGTCCATCAGGCCGTTCAGCGTGCCGGGGCTGGTGAGCGTGCCCGCCGACAGCACCTGGTGCAGGGCCGAGGACAGGAACGCCTGCTGGCGCACGATCCGGTCCAGGTCGCCGCGCGGCAAGTTCTTGCGCTGGCGGACGAACGACAAGGCCTCGCCGCCCGACACCGTTTGCTCGCCGCGGCGGAAGTTCGCGCCCGAGTCCTTGTCCTCGGTCGCGTGGTTCAGGCAGACCTTTACGCCGCCGAGTGCCTCGGTCAGCAGGTAGAAACCCAGGAGGTTGACCTCGGCGTAGTGGTCGATCCGCACCTGCGTCAGGTCCTGGACCGCCTGCACCAGCACCCGGCGGCCCTCGGTGTCCGAATCGCGCTCGATCTTCGCCTGGTCGCGCTCGCCCTGCCCGCGCAGCTCCTGCGCGAAGTGCGCCTTCGCGATGCCGTACGCCGAATTGATCTTCGCCTGGCCGCGCCCGGGGATGTCGGTCCACGTGTCGCGCGGGATCGAGACCGCCGACGGCTTGCCGCCGTTCTTCGGCACCCGCAGCACCATCACCGTGTCGGTGTTCACCGCGCCGTTGTTGGCTTCCGTGCGCAGCTGCCGCAGGAGCCGCGCCGGGAGGGGGTTGCCCTGGGCGTCGGTTCGCGCGTCGCTGCCCACCAGGAGGATGTCGTCCGCGCCGTCGTCCGCCGGGGGTGGCGCGGGCTCGCCGGCGCGCGGGGTGAGCGCGTCGGTCGTCGGGACCGTGCTCTGCAACTGGTCCTTCGTCACGTACGCGTAGCCGCTGGCGCCGAGCGCGAGCAGCGACACCAGGCCGATCGCGACCCGGCGGGTCACGCGGCCGGCCCGTCGCACGCGCGACGGCACCGGAGCGGGAGCCGTCCGCGGAAACGGCGACGGCTTCCAGTCGTCGCTCTGCGTCACCGGCTCGGCGGCCGCATCCGGCTTTTTCTGCTCGTCTTCCACCCTGGACTACCTCCCCCGACCACCCTGCGTACGCAGTCTAGTTGACGCAGGGGACGTCGCCCGCCGTGATCGGCGGCGCGGCGGGGGTGGTGGCGGCCACGGACGACGTCGGCGGCTTCGCGGCCGTGGACGTCGGCGCGCCACCCGGGGCGGCGGCCGAGTTCCGGAAGTCCTTGCCGAGCAGCACGCGCACGTGCCCGGCCGTGACATCCCGGTCCGGCTCGGCCTGGACCGTCGTGCCCAGCGCCTGCTTGACGAGCGCCAGCGCGGTGTCGTCGGCCGGGTTGTACCGGACGATCGTCGTGTTGCGGGTGCTCAGCTTCTGGTCCGCGGCGAGGGTGAAGCCCTTGCCCTGCAGCATCGCGTGCGTCTGGGCGGCCAGTGCCGCGGCGCCCGTGCCGTCGAACAGCTCCACCGTGACGGCCTTCGCGCCCGGCAGCTGCGTCGACGCCGGCGCCGCCGGGGTGTCGCCGTCCGAGGTCAGCCGGGCGACCTCCGCCGCCACCGACGGCTGGTCGACGCGGAGCACGTCCGCGCCGCCGATCACCGCGTTGCCCAGCGTCGGGATGGTGTGGAACTCGATGTTGCCGCCGGTCAGGCCGCGCATCTGCTCGGCGAACTCGGTCAGGTCCCAGCCCTGCGAGAGCACGACCGACTTCTTGACCGCCGCCACGAGGTCGGCGATCTTCCCCGGGCTGGTCAGCACGTCGGTGGAGAGGACCTTGCGCGCCAGCCCGGACAGGAACGCCTGCTGGCGGGCGATCCGGTCGAGGTCGTAGTTGGGCAGGCCGTAGCGCTGGCGGACGAACGCGAGCGCCTGCACGCCCTCGATCGTCTGGCGCCCGCCCGGCAGGTCCACGCCGGACTTCACTTCCTTGACCGGCCCGTTGAGACAGACCTCGACGCCGCCGATCGACTTGGTGATCTCGTAGAAGCTCGCCAGGTTGACCTCGGCGTAGCGGTCGATCATGCCCGGCTTGCCGATGAACTTCTCGATCGTCGCGATCAGGTTCTTCCGCCCGGCGACCTTCGCTTCCGCGTCGGCCTGCTTCAAGTCCGTCATGCCCTGGCGCTGCAACGTTTTGTAAGTGTCCGTGTACGCGTAGACAAAGGCGCTGTTGAGCTTGTGCTTGCCGTAGCCGCCGGCCAGCTCCACCCAGGAGTCGCGGGGGAACGAGATCGCGATCGCGTGCTTCCCGTTCTGGGGGATGTGCACGAGGATCATCGTGTCGGTGTTCAGCTCGCCGTCGGAGACGCCGGCGTGCAGCATGTCCAGCACCTCGCGGGGCAGCGGGTTGCCCTGCGCGTCGGTGCGGCTGTCCTGGCCGACCAGGAGGATGTCGATCGCGCCGTCGAGCGGCTTCGCGTGCGCCTCGGTGTCGGCGAAGACGTTCGTGGTGGTCAGGCCGGTGTTCGGGTCACCGATGAAGTGCCAGCCGTACCAGGTCACGGCCAGGATCGCGACGGACAGCAGCGTCACGACGACTTTGCCGCCGCGCCGCGCGAAGAGGGCGGCACCGCTGCCACGGCGCGCCGGGACGGGCGGCGCAGGCCATTCGGTCACGCGCTTCCTCCCCTGTGAACCCCGTGCTTCCCCCAGGGCACCAGTGTGCCTCCACCTAGACTCTACTGAGGGTGCTGTTGGACCTCCGTAGGCTGGGGGCGGATTGCCCCGTCCGGGGGCGCGAGGAAAGGCGGGGTTATGCGGGTCCTGGTCACCGGTGGTGCGGGCTTCATCGGGTCGCACTACGTCCGGCAGGTGCTGACCGGCGCCTACCCGGCGTTGCGTGACGCCGAGGTGGTGGTGCTGGACAAGCTCACCTACGCCGGCAACGAGGCCAACCTGGCCCCGGTCGCCGCCGACCCGCGGCTGCGGTTCGTCCGCGGCGACATCTGCGACACCGCGCTGGTCACCGACGTCATGCGGGGCGTGGACCTGGTCGTGCACTTCGCCGCGGAGTCGCATGTGGACCGCTCGATCCTCGGCTCCGCCGACTTCGTGCTGACGAACGTGCTCGGCACCCAGAACCTGCTGCAGGCGGCCGTCGAGGCGGGCGTCGGCAAGTTCGTGCACGTGTCCACCGACGAGGTGTACGGCTCGATCGCGGAAGGGTCGTGGACCGAAGACCACGTGCTGGAGCCGAACTCGCCGTACTCGGCGTCGAAGGCGTCCTCCGACCTGGTGGCGCGGTCGTTCTTCCGCACCCACGGGCTGCCGGTCTGCGTCACGCGGTGCTCCAACAACTACGGTCCGTACCAATTCCCGGAGAAGGTCATCCCGCTGTTCGTCACCAACCTGCTGGACGGGCGGAAGGTGCCGCTCTACGGCGACGGGCTGAACGTCCGTGACTGGCTGCACGTGGACGACCACTGCCAGGGCATCCAGCTGGTCGCCGAGGGCGGGCGGCCCGGCGAGATCTACAACATCGGCGGCGGCACCGAGCTGACCAACCGCGCGCTGACGGAGAAGCTGCTGGCCGCGGTGGGGGCCGGCTGGGACAGCGTCGAACCGGTCGAGGACCGCAAGGGCCACGACCGCCGGTACTCGGTGGACATCACGAAGATCAACCGGGAGCTGGGGTACGCTCCGCGCGTGTCCTTCGAGGACGGTCTGGCCGCGACAGTGGCCTGGTACACGGACAATCGCGCGTGGTGGGAGCCCCTGGCGGAGCGGGCCGCGCTGAAGAAGTAAAGGACTTTCTGTGCGGCTGACGGTGCTCGTGCCCGGTGGTTCCGGGCAGCTCGGCCGGGATCTCGCCGCGCTGGCGTCTCCCTCGGTGGACGTCGTGGCGCCGGGTTCCGCGGAACTCGACGTGACGGCGACGGGCCAGGTCCTCGCGGCGGTCGGCGCCCTGGCCGACCGCGCGCGGGAAACGGGTTCGGCGCCGGTGGTCGTCAACGCGGCGGCGTACACCGCGGTCGACGCGGCGGAGAAGGACGAAGAACGCGCTTTCGCGGTGAACGCGGACGGGCCGCGGGTCCTGGCGGCGGCGTGCGCGGCCCGGCGCGTGCCGCTGATCCACGTGTCGACGGACTACGTGTTCTCCGGCGACGCTTCGGCGCCGTACGAGCCTTCCGACGAGCTCGGCCCGCGTTCGGCGTACGGCCGCACGAAGGCGGCGGGCGAGGACGCGGTGCTCGGGTCCGGGGCGGCGTCGTGGGTGGTGCGGACCGGGTGGCTGTACGGGAAGTCCGGGTCGAACTTCGTGAAGACCATGGCTTCGCTGGAGGCTTCGCGGGACACACTGTCCGTTGTGGACGATCAGGTCGGCGGTCCCACGTGGACGGCCGACCTGGCCGCGGGGCTGTTGGAGCTGGCTTCCCGCGTGGCGGGCGGGGACGGGCCGGAGGCGCGGATCCTGCACTGCACGAACGCCGGTTCGACGAGCTGGTGCGGCTTCGCGCGCGCGGTCTTCACGCGGCTGGGCGCGGACCCGTCCCGGGTGCACCCGTGCACGACGGCGGAGTTCCCGCGCCCGGCGGCGCGCCCGGCGTACTCGGTGCTGTCGCCGGCTTCGTGGAAAGCGGCGTGGCTGACGCCGATGCGGCCGTGGGAAGTGGCGCTGGACGCCTACTTCGCGGCCGCCAAGTAGGCGAGCGCCAGCTCGGTCGTCTCGGCGGCCCACGTGGTCCAGTCCAGGCCGTCGGGCCAGTGGCGGCAGGTCGCGGCGCGGTGCACGCAGGCGCCGATGACGGTCCGGGCCGTCATCCGGACGGCCGCGCTGTCGCCCGCGGCTTCGACGAATGCGCGCTGGATCGACGCCAGGGCCTGGAGTCCGCGGTCGCGGCCGTCCGCGCGCTGGCCGTCGAGCAGCTCGGGGAAGATCCGGTCGTGGGCGGCAAACGTTTCCGCCAAGGCGCGCGTGAAGGCGCCGACGACGTCGTGCGGTCCTGACCCGGCGAGTGCCTCGGTGACGTTCGTTTCCAGCCGCGTGAGCAGCTGATCCTTCACGGCGTACAGGAGCTGGTCCTTGCCGGCGAACCGGCGGTAGATCGCGCCGACCGACAGGCCCGCCCGCTCGGCCACCGCGCCGATCGTGAACTCCTCGTGCCCGCGGTGAGCTAGCACGTATTCGGCGGCAGCCAGCACTTTCTCCAGCGACGCCCGGCTGCGGG
This sequence comes from Amycolatopsis lexingtonensis, assembly GCF_014873755.1. Lineage (NCBI taxonomy): Bacteria > Bacillati > Actinomycetota > Actinomycetes > Pseudonocardiales > Pseudonocardiaceae > Amycolatopsis > Amycolatopsis lexingtonensis. Next base: position 6,338,703 of record NZ_JADBEG010000001.1, on the reverse strand, counting down.
CCTGCTGGGGCGGGTTGAAGCCCTGCGGCACGGATACCTCCCAAGAACGGCTCGAATGCGAATGATAACTTGCGTTCGCATTCGAGCCGTGGAGGGGTGGCAGCATGGTGAGCATCGAGGTGCAGGGCGCTTACGTCGACTTCCCGATCTTCGACGCCAAGACCCGGTCGCTGAAGAAACGGGTGCTCGGCAAGGTCGGCGGGAAGATCGGCACCGGGACAAAGACGCCGATCATCGAAGCCCTGCAGGACATCACGCTGTCGCTGGAAGAAGGCGACCGCGTCGGCCTGGTCGGGCACAACGGGGCCGGCAAGTCCACGCTCCTGCGGCTGCTGGCCGGTATCTACGAGCCGACACGCGGCCGCACCCGCGTCGATGGGCGGATCGCGCCGGTGTTCGACCTCGGCGTCGGCCTCGACCCCGAGGTCTCCGGGCGCGAGAACATCCTGATCCGCGGCCTGTTCCTCGGCATGAACCGCGCCCAGATGGAGAAGCGGGTCGACGACATCGCGGAGTTCACCGAACTCGGCGACTACCTGCACCTGCCCCTGCGCACCTACTCCGCGGGCATGCGCGTGCGGCTCGCGCTCGGCGTGGTCACCACCATCGACCCCGAGATCCTCATCCTCGACGAAGGTCTGGGCGCGATCGACGCCGCATTCCTCGCCAAGGCGCGCGAACGGCTGGTGGACCTCGCCCGCCGCTCCGGGATCCTCGTGTTCGCTTCGCACTCGGACGAACTGCTCGGGGAATTGTGCACCGACGCCGTGTGGCTGGACGAAGGCAGGATCCGCGCGAGCGGCCGGCTCGGCGAAGTGCTCTCCGTCTACAAAGGTCAGTGACGACCCGAAGCCAGGCGGTACGCGCCCACCGTCAGCTCCGCGCACGTGCGCCAGGTGAAGCCCGCCGCGTGGGTCCGGCGGGCCGCCGACGTCGCCACCGCGTGCGGGTCGGTCACCGCCGTCCTCAGTGCCGCGGCCAGGCTGTCCACGTCGCCGTACGGGACCAGGCTCGCGCAGTCGCCCGCCACTTCGCGCAGGGCCGGGATGTCCGTGCAGACCACCGGGACGTCCGAGGCCATCGCCTCCAGCACCGGCAGGCCGAAACCCTCGTCGCGCGACGGCAGCACCAGTGCCGACGCGCCCGCCACCACCGTGCGCAGGTCCACATCGGACAGATAGCCGGTCTGACGGCGGCGGGGGCCGTGCGGGAACGGGCCGGGGCCGGCGAACACCAGGTCCGGGAGGTCCGGGGCCGCGTCGTGGGCGCGGGTCAGCCAGTCCAGGCCCTTGCGCGGCCCGGCGGCACCCGCGAACAACAGATAACGCGCGGGCAGGCCCAGGCGGGCGCGGCGCTCGTCGTCCGGGGGACGCGCGGTGAACCACGCCGGGTTCACGCCCAGCGGGGTCACCACGATCTTGTCGCGGGAGACGTCGAGGCGTTCCGCCACCGAGTCCGCGACCGCCGCCGTCGGGGTGCAGATCACGTTCGCCCGGCGGGCGCCGCGGCGGACCAGTTCCGGGAGGTCGCGGTCGCTCGGCGCCAGCTCGGCCGGGTTGTCCAAAAAGGCCAGATCGTGGATCGTCACCACGCCCGCCGCCCGGAACCGGCCCGGCAGCACGAAGTTCGTGCCGTGCACGACGTCGGTCGGGCCGGCGAACAGCTCCACCGGCGGGAAGTCCGAACGCAGCCACGCCATCCGCAGCAGCCGCGCCGCCACCGGCATCCCGCGGGCGCGGGCGCCGTAGGGGAGCACGTGCCGCAGCCGCCGCCAGCCGCGCAGCGTGAACGCCACCGCGCGCGTGTCCACCTCGGGGATCGAGATCAGTTCTTCGCTCAGCGCGGCCGTGTACCGGCCGATCCCGGTGCGGGCGCCGAGGAGCGGGGTGCCGTCGAGGAGGACGCGGAGTGACCTAGCCACGGCGCAACCGCTGCTTCGCGACCTTCAGCACCCGGCCGCCCGCGCGCCGGGCCAGCTCGCCGGCGCCGCCCGCGGCCAGGTATTCGCGGACGAGGTCGACGTCGCGGCGCAGCATCGCCCGCCCGCGCACCGCCGGCGTCTTCACCAGGTCGGCCGACCCGGGCAGCCGGTCGGCCGCCGGGCGCGGGTCGCGGCAGAACTCCACCAGCGGCTTGAGCGCTTCCGGCCACGCGAACCGCTGCGCGACCACGGCGATCCGTTCGACGCAAGCCGCGGCGAACTCCTCGTCGTACAACGACTTTTCGAGCGCGTCCGCCAGCGCGGAAGCGTCCTCGGCCGGCACGACGACGCCGAGCTTCTCCGCCCGTACCAGATCGGCGAAGGCGTCGCCGTCGGTGGTGACGATCGGCAGCCCGGCCCACAGGTAGTCGAGGACGCGGGTGCGGAACGCGAACGTCGTCTCGACGTGCTCGTAGTGCGTCGTCACGCCGCAGTTCGCGTCGAGCAGCCAGTTCTGGCGCTCGTGGTAGGGCACCCACTGCTCGTTGAAGTAGACGTGCTTGCCGGTCAGCCCCAGCGAATCCGCGAGCCGGATCGTCCGGGTGCCGATGTCCATCTCGGCGACCTCGGGGTTCGGGTGCTTCATCCCGAGGAACACCAGCCGGACGTCACCGCGGCGGCGGCGCAGCTGGTCGATCGCGCGGACCAGGGTCAGCGGGTCGAACCAGCTGTACACCCCGCCCGCCCAGAGCACCACGTGGTCGGTGCCGCCGATGCCCAGCGACGAGCGCAGGCCCGGCCCGGTGCGTACCGGCGGTTCCGGCGACAGTCCGAAGGGGACGACCGCGAGCAGCGACTGCGTCGTCGGGTCCGCGTCGTAGAGCCGCGGCGAGAGCCGGCCCAGCGCGGCCAGGTGCCCGAGCCAGAAGTGCCGCTGCCGCTCGGACGCGCAGAGGAAGAAGTCGCCGCGCTCGAGCTGCGCGTCGAGGACTCGGGTGACGCCCGCGAGGTCGGCCGCGCGCTGGTCGTCGGCGACGCCCTTGCCCTGCTCCAGCAGTTCGAGGTGCATCGGGTCGTAGAGGTCGGCGACGACGATCTTGCCGCTGTGCTGCTTCTTCAGCGTCGGCGCGAGTTCGAGCACGTGACCCTGCAGGACGATGACGTCGGCCCAGGCGATCGGCGCGTCCAGCTCGCGGTGCTTGCCGGCGCTGACGCGGAACGGCGCGGGCGGCGGCGTGGCGAGCGGGTTCGTCGTGACGAGGTGGACGTCGTGCTCGGCGGCCAGCGCCAGCGCGATGTTCCAGGCGCGGATCGCCGGGCCCGCCATCCGCTCGGTGAGCGCGTCACCGGTGATCACGAGGATCTTGCGCCGCTGCCCGAATGCCTTTTCGATGCCGAACGCCTCGACGAGGATGTCGTGCGCCGCGAGGTAGCGCGGCAGCGGGTAGGCGGGCTCCAACGCCTTGCGCAGCAACGGAAGCAGGTCGGCGTCGGTGCGGACGCGCGCGGCCTGCTCGATCGCCCGCGACTCGGCGAGCGAGGGCAGCTGCTCGACGAACTGGTCGATGGCCAGCAGCCCGGCCAGCGTCGTGCGCGGGATGGCGACGTCGCCGGATTCGATCGGGCCGACACCGTGTTCGAGGTCGAGCTGGGTCGCGTCCAGCTCGCCGCGGGCGGTCGCCCGGCGCACGGCCAGGGCGAGCGCCGCGGGCAGCGCGCGGGCCAGCGTCTCGTCGGAGAGGTTCTTGTAGAGCGCGGCGAGGGCGTTGCGCTCCAGGAGGAAGGTCTCGCGGCCGGTCTCCGGCGCGTCCACGGCGGACATCGTGCCGTGGTGGCGGTGATAGGTCAGCGACTCGGGGACGTACCGGACGCGCCAGCCGCGCAGGTTGAGCCGCCAGCCGAGGTCGACGTCCTCGTAGAACATGAAGAACCGCTCGTCGAAGCCGCCGAGCTCGGCGAACACGCTTTCCCGGACGAACATCGCCGAGCCGGTGCCGAACAGGACGTCCTTCGCGACCTCGTGCTCGGCGGCCGGGACGTCGGCCAGCGGCGAGCCCGCGTGGCGCTTGTAGCCCATGCCGAACCAGGTCAGGCCGCCGTCGACGAAGTCGGTGCCGGTGCCGTCCCAGTCGAGGACCTTGCTGGCCACGGCGGCGACGCGGGGCTGGGCGCGCAGTTCGGCGACGGCCGCGGCGACCCAGCTGGGAGCCGGGCGGGCGTCGTTGTTGAGGAAGCCGAGGACAGTGCCCTTCGCGCGCTTCGCGCCGAGGTTGCAGCCGCCCGCGAAGCCGGTGTTGCGCCCGGCCTCGACCACCTGGGCCTGGGGGACGGCCTCGCGGATGCGCGCGGCTTCGTCGGAGTTGTCGACGCAGATCAGCTCGAGCTCGGCGTAGTCGTGCTCGGCGAGCGCGCGCAGGCACGCGATCGTGTCGTCGGCACCGTGGTAGTTCACCACGATCACCGAGACGAGCGGTTGCGGTTCCCCCTGCGCCAAAGCCTGCTCCTTCGTCGGGATGGCGCTCAGCTTAAAGGCCAGCCCATGCTTCCCAGACCGCGCCTCGGCCGAGCGCCGCCCGCCGGCCGATCACGCGGCGGGCGAGCAACGTCGCTGGTAGCCGTGCGGCTACCTCCACCAGGACGCGGCAGCGCAGGCCGAACCGGAAGTTCGCCGCCGCCGGACGACCTCGTAGCGGCAGCACCGCTGTCAACACGGCGAACCTGACCAGCTGGTTCACCGCGACGCCGCCGGGCGCACAGCGCAGCAGCATGAGCAGCCTGTTGCGCTCGTTCCAGCGGTGGAACAGCGGCGAACCGGGCTTGCTGCTGACGCCGTGGGCGTGCCGGACGCGGGCCTCCGGCGCCGCGACGACGTCCCAGCCGGCCAGCCGCAGCCGCCACGCCGTGTCGGTGTCCTCGTAGTAGCAGAAGAAGGCCGCCGGGACGCCGCCGATGCCGCGGAGGGCGTCGGTGCGCAGCAGGGCCGCGCCGCCGCAGAAGGCGAACACCTCTTCGGAGGGTTCGGTGAGGTCGGCGCCGTGGCCGTCGGCGGTCAGCCGGACCCCGGCGGACTGGGTGGTGCCGTCGGGCAGCACGAGCAGCGACGTCGCCGCGGCGGCCAGCGGCGCCTTCTCGAGGGTGTCCTCCAGCGTCGCGAGCCAGTCGGGCGCCGGCTCGGCGTCGTCGTTCAGCCACGCGATCAGCGGCGTCCCGACCTTTTTCACCGCGACGGCGAGCGCGCCCGCGTACCCGGTGTTGCGCGGCAGGCGGATTACTTGCGGACGCGAAGGATGGGCTTCGAGCAGGGCGGCGGTGCCGTCGTCGGAGGCGTTGTCCACCACGAGCGTCCGATGTGGACGCGTCTGCGCGGCGAGCGCGTCGAGGCAGGCGGTGACGTGCCCGGCACCCCGCCAGGTCACGACGACCACCGTGGTGGCGGGATTCGCGGTCACGTCCCGCACAATAGCCGCGTGCCCAGACTGGTCGTGCTCGCCGAGCAGCTCCTCGCGCCCGTGCCCGGTGGCACCGGGCGCTACACGGCCGAGCTGCTCCCCGCGCTCGCCAAGACCGCGCCGCCGGGCTGGACGGTGTCCAGCGTGGTCGCGCGGCACGCCGACGTCCGGGCGGCCGAGCTCGACGGCGTCGAAGGCCCGCGGGTGCTGCGCATCCCGCCGCGCGCGCTGGTCGCCGCGTGGCAGCTGGGCCTTCGGTGGTGGCCGGGCGGCGACGCGGTGCACGCGCCGACCCCGTTCGCGCCGCCACGCGCCCCGGCCGGGAAGACGCTGAGCGTGACCGTGCACGACACCGTGCCGTGGACCCACCCCGAGACGCTGACCTCGCGCGGCGTCAGCTGGCACCGGTCGATGATCGCGCGGGCCGCGCGGCGGGCGACCGGGCTGGTCGTGCCGACGCGGGCGGTCGCCGACGAGCTGGCGGTGCTGATCGACCTCGACGTCCCGGTGCGCGTGATCCCGCACGGCGTGCGGGTGCCTGCCGGGGACGCGGACCTGGAGCTGCCCGCCCGGTACGTGCTGGCGGTCGGCACGATCGAGCCGCGCAAGGGCATCGACGTGCTGATCGACGCGGTCGCGGCGCTGGAAGGCACGATGCTCGTGCTGGCCGGCCAGCCGGGCTGGGGCGGCATCGACCCGGTCGCGCTGGCCGCCGAACGCGGGCTGCCGGCGGACCGGCTGCGGATGCTCGGGAAGGTGTCGGACGCCGAGCTGGCGACCGCGCTGCGCCACGCGAGCGTGCTGGCGGTGCCGAGCCTCGCCGAGGGGTTCGGGCTCGGCCTGCTGGAGGCGATGGCGGCCGGGGTCCCGGTGGTGCACACCGACGTCCCGGCCCTGGTCGAGGTGGCGGGCGGCGCGGGCATGACGGTGCCGCGCGGCGACGCGACGGCGCTGGCGGCCGCCCTCCGGGAGGTGCTCGGGTCGCCGTCGCGCGCGGCGGAACTGGTCCGCGCGGGCCGCGACCGGGCGAAGACGTTCACCTGGCGCCGCGCCGCGGAAGCCGTCTGGGGCATCCACCGGCGGGCTCACGATTAGCCCGGTTTGCCAGTTCCCCACCAGCGCGGAGGGTCGTCGCCGTACCCTGCAGGGGTGAGCGATGACCCCCGGGTGCTGATCGACGCGACCGCGGTGCCCGCGGACCGCGGCGGGGTGGGCCGGTACGTGGATTCGCTGGTCGCGGCCCTGGACGCGGACGGCGCGCGGCTCACGGTCGTCTGCCAGCCCCGCGACCTGCAGCTTTACGATCGGCTGGCGCCGCACTCGCGCGTCGTCCCGGCTTCACCGTCGACGACCACCCGCACCGCCCGGCTGACCTGGGAACAGGCGACCCTGCCCCGGCTGTCCCGCCGCCTCGGCGCGGACGTAGTCCACTCGCCGCACTACACGATGCCCCTCGCGACGTCGGCGGCTTCGGTGGTCACGCTGCACGACGCGACGTTCTTCACGGACGCGGTGCTCCACTCGTCGGTGAAGGCCCGCTTCTTCCGCGCGTGGACGGCGACGGCTCTGAGGCGGGCGACGCTGTGCGTGGTTCCGTCGGCGGCGACGGCGTCGGAACTGGCCCGCGTCGGCCCGGTCCGGCACGCGGCTTTGGAAGTCATTCACCACGGCGTCGACACCGAGCGCTTCCACCCGCCGTCCCCAGCGGAGATCGCTTCCGCGCGGGCGGCGGTCGGGCTGGGGCGGACGCCGTACGTGGCGTTCTTGGGTGCGCTGGAGCCGCGGAAGAACGTGCCCGCGTTGATCCGGGGGTTCGCCCGCGCGGTGGCGGGGCGGCCGGACGCGCCGGCGTTGGTGCTGGCGGGGCAGCCGGGGTGGGACACCCAGGTGGAGCGGGCTTTGGACGCGGTGCCGCATCGGCTGCGCGTGATCCGGGCGGGGTACCTGCCGTTCGGGACGCTGGCGGGGTTCCTGGGGGGATCCGAGCTGGTCGCGTACCCGTCGCTGGGCGAGGGGTTCGGGCTGCCGGTGCTCGAGGCGATGGCGTGCGGGGCTTGCGTGCTGACCACCCGGCGGCTCTCGTTGCCTGAGGTGGGCGGGGACGCGGTGGCGTATTGCGGGGTCGGTGCCGGGGACGTGGCGGCGGCGATCAGCGAGCTGCTGGCGGATCCCGGGCGGCGGGCTGAGCTGGCTACTGCGGCGCAGCAGCGGGCGAAGGAGTTCTCCTGGGCCACGACGGCGGAGCGTCATCGGGAGGCGTACGGGAAGGCCTGGTCACGCCACCTGCGTTCCCGCTGATTCGTACCGGGCTGTGATCGGCGGTGGTACGCTGGGTGTGCGAGGTCCCCGTGGGGCCGAGTATGAAAGCCCGTGACGCGTCCGGACGGTCGTCTCGCGGGCTTTTCGCTGTTCTCATACCTCGAAGCGCTCGGTGATGAGGGGACTCGCGCGGCGCCGCCAGTCCCCGCCCGCGCCGACGCACCAAGCCACCGCGTCGGAGATCCACAGCAGCGGTTCGGCGGTCGAATCGACGTGCTCGTAGGTGAGTTCCGTCTTCGACGGTCGGAAGCCGAGAGCCTGCTGCAAGGTCTGGCGATCGTGCCCGTCGCGGTGGTCACGGCTGTCGAGAACCAGCCGGTGCGCTTGCAGCCCGAGCAGATCCTGGGTGAGGAGCGCCAAGCAGCGCTGCCGGGTGGCTTCTTCGGCCTTGGGTGCGCAGGTGCCCGAATAGAGCCGAGCCGTGACCGGCATCGCCACCATCCGGTCGATGAGCATCCTGCGGCGAGGTTCTTTCTCCTTTTTGAAGTGCAACTCGCGCCCGCCGCGCAGCAGCAGTGACATCAACGCTCGCCGAGCGGTGGTGAGGTGCGCCGGTTCGACGATCGTCGCGCAGAGTAGATAGCTGCCGGCACGTGCTGACTCGTCGACGAAGGCGTGCACCGTCATCGCGACATCATGACGTGCGCAGTTGTACGTGCCGAAGTCGGGTGACTACTTCAAGTGACAAGCGCTGATTTCTCCCAGCGTGCCCCTGAGCCGGGGTGCCGGGAGAGCGCTGCGTGACGAAGGGACAATGGCCCGGTGACTGAGCAGACCCGCTACGGCGACCAGATCGGCGTCGTCACCGTGACGTACTTCTCCGGCGAAACCCTCGAGCGGTTCCTCGACACTCTCGAGAAGGCCACCGATCGCGACGTGCAGGTCGTCGTCGCCGACACCGTCTCCACCGACGGTGCGCCCGAGAAGGCCGCGAAGCGCGCGAACGTGCACCTGCTCAGCATCGGCGAGAACGTCGGGTACGGGACCGGGTGCAACCGCGGGGTCGCCGAGCTGGACGACCGGTACGGGTGGATCGTCATCTCCAACCCCGACCTCGAATGGGAGCCCGGGTCCCTCGACACGCTGCTCGAAGCCGCGAAGCGGTGGCCGCGCGGTGGGTCGTTCGGGCCGCTGATCCACGAGCTCGACGGGACCACCTACCCCTCCGCCCGGCTGCTGCCCTCCTTCGGGCGCGGGATCGGGCACGCCGCGCTCGGGAAGGTCTGGCCCGGCAACCCCTGGACCAGGCAGTACCGGCAGGAGACCGGGACGCCGGTCGAGCGCACGGCCGAGTGGCTGTCCGGGTCCTGCCTGCTGCTGCGCCGGGAGGCGTTCGAGTCGGTCGGCGGGTTCGATTCGCGGTACTTCATGTACTTCGAGGACGTCGACCTCGGGGACCGGCTCGGCAAGGCCGGCTGGCTCAACGTCTACGTGCCCTCGGCCGGCGTCATGCACCTCGGCGGGCACTCGACGTCGCAGGCGTCCAAGAAGATGCTCGCCGCGCACCACGCGAGCGCCTACCAGTACCTCGCCGACCGGCACCCCGGGCTGCTCTGGAAGCCCGTGCTGGCCGCGACGAAGCTCGGGCTCGCGCTGCGGCTGAAGCTCGAGACCCGCTAGATCCCGTCGAGCCGGCGCGAGAGGTCGGACTTGCCGTTGGTCTGCGTGACCGTCGGCACCAGTCCGGTGTCCTCCGGGTCCGGCTCCTTCAGCGGGCTCGTGATCGGCTCGGCCTGCGGACGGCGGGCCAGCGGCGTGGGCATCGGCGTCGTCGGCGTGGGCGTGCTCAACGGCGTCGTCGGCTGCGGGCGGCGGCCGCCCGGCACCTCCAGCCGGCGCGTCGGGGACGAGCCGGCCAGCGGGTGGTCGTTCTCCTCGATCAGCGACGCCGGCAGCTGCGTCGTCGTGTCGGGGTCCCGGCTCCGGTCGAGGCCGTCGATCGCCGCGCGCGGGATCTGCTGGGTGTTCGACGAGTCCATCGGTGACGTCGCGCTGTCGGGTGTCACTACGAACACACCACGCGCCTGGGCTCGTGCGAGCAGGGCGTCCGCCCGATCGCGGGGGTCCATCCCCTCGGCCTCCCGACTGACCCGGGGGCCCTCTGGGGAAAGGCCCGCCTGTTTCCTGTCTAGGGTAGGCCCTCCGGGCGACCTCCGTCAGGGTTTCCCGCGGCTTGTCGCTCAGCGGTGCGTGATACAGGAGGAGATTTCCGTGACGTCCGAGGTCGAGGTCGACGCCGTCGTGCTGGTCGGGGGCAAGGGCACCCGGCTGCGCCCGCTCACCCTTTCGGCGCCGAAGCCGATGCTCCCGACAGCCGGGACGCCCTACCTGAGCCACCTGTTCTCGCGCATCCGCGAAGCCGGGATCCGGCACGTCGTGCTGGGGACGAGCTACCGGGCGGAGGTGTTCGAGGAGTACTTCGGCGACGGCAAGTCGATCGGTCTGGACCTGGAGTACGTCGTCGAGGAGGAGCCGCTCGACACCGCCGGCGCCATCCGGAACGTCCACGACAAGCTGCGCGCCGACAACGTGATCGTCTTCAACGGCGACATCATCTCCGGCTCGGACCTCGGCGAGCAGCTGCGCGTGCACCGCGAGTCCGGGGCCGACGTCACCCTGCACCTGCAGCGCGTCCCGGACCCGAGCCGGTTCGGCTCGGTGCCCACCGACGAGACCGGGCGGGTCCAGGCGTTCCTCGAGAAGACGCCGAACCCGCCGACCGACCAGATCAACGCCGGCTGCTACGTCTTCCGCCGCCCGGTGATCGAGGCCATCCCGACCGGCCGCCGCGTGTCGGTCGAGCGCGAGACGTTCCCGCAGCTGCTGGAGCAGGGCGCGCACATCCACGGCTTCGTCGACGCGTCCTACTGGCTGGACGTCGGCACGCCGGAGGCGTTCGTCCGCGGCTCGGCGGACCTGGTGCGGGGCGTCGCGCCGACGTCGGCGCTGCCCGGCCGGCCCGGCGAGTTCCTGGTCCTCGACGGCGCTTCGGTGGCCGAGGACGCCCAGCTCTCCGGTGGTTCGACCATCGGCGGCGGCGCGGTCGTCGGCTCGGGCGCGAAGATCGACGGCTCGGTCCTGTTCGACGGCGCGGCTGTGTCCGAAGGCGCCGTCGTCGAGCGCTCGGTGCTCGGGCACGGCGCGCGTGTCGGGGCCGGCGCGGTCCTGCGCGGTGTGGTCCTGGGCGACGGCGTGTCCGTCGGCGCCGGTTGCGAGCTGCTGGAAGGCGCCCGCGTCTGGCCCGACACCGTGCTGCCCGACGGCGCCATCCGCTTCTCGAGCGACGCGTAGATGTTCTGGCGTCCCGCGTTCGAGGTCGACCTGGGCCGGGTCCTGGGTCCGCTGAAGCGCGGCCGCGGGTCGCTGAACATCCTCACCGACGAGCGCGGGATCACCTGGCTCGCGTCGAACACCCCCGACGGCCCGGGCACGCTCGCGCTGCGTCGGCTTTCGGACGGGCGCGTCGAAGCCGCGGCCTGGGGCGACGGGGCGGACCGGCTGCTCACCGGCGTCCCGGCGTTGCTGGGGGCGAACGACGACGACACCGGTTTCGTCGCGCACCACGACGTCGTCGCGCGCGCCCGGCGGGCGAACCCCGGCCTGCGGCTGGGTGCGACGGGCGTGGTGTGGGACTGGCTGGTGCTCGCGGTGCTGGAGCAGAAGGTCGCCGGCAAGGAGGCGATCCGGTCGTGGGCCGAGCTGTGCCGCCGGTTCGGCGCGCCGGCACCCGGACCGGGGCCGGAACGGCTGCGCGTACCGCCGACGCCGGTGGCGCTGCGCTCGCTGCCGGACTGGCACTGGCACCGCGCGGGCGTCGACATCAAGCGCCGGACGGCCCTGCTCAACGCGGCTCGCGTCGCCCCGCACCTGGAGCGGGCCGTGGAACTGCGCGGGCTCGAGGGGCGGCATTGGCTGCGTCAGGTCCCGGGCATCGGCGTCTGGACGGCGGCGGAGATCGCCCAGCGCGCGTGGGGCGACCCGGACGCGGTGAGCTTCGGCGACTACAACATCCCGTCGATGGTCGGGCACGCGCTGGCGGGCACGAAGACGGACGACGCGGGGATGGCGGAGCTGCTGGCGCCGTACGCCCCGCAGCGGCAGCGGGCGGTGCGGTACCTGGAGGCGGCCGGGCACACGCGCCCGCGGTTCGGCCCGCGCATCGAGCTACGCGACTACCGCGCCATGTGAGGTCGGTCCGCAGCGGTGCGCCGGCGTCTTGAATGAGTCATTCAGGACGTCCGAAGACCTGAATGACTCATTCAAGACGTTGGGCGAGCGGGTTACCGGCGGTGGAGTGGCCTGGCCGCGCGACTTCGCCGGAGCCCTGGACTCAAAGGCCGTGAATGTGGCATTCACGGCTTTCGGCTACTGCGGCGGCGGGGGGTAGCCGCCCGGCGGGGGCGGGTACGGGGGTTGCTGGCCGGGGTACGGCGGTTGCTGGCCGGGGTACGGCGGCTGGGGTGGGTAGCCCGGGGGCTGCTGGCCGGGGAAGCCTTGCTGGGGCGGGTAGCCCGGCTGCTGGTAGCCCGGGTACTGCGGCGGGTACGGCGGCTGCTTGGGCTTGCTGGAGTTGACGATCAGCAGCACCACCCCGACGATGCCCGCGAGCACCACCACGATGATCAGCAGCATCAGCACGCTCACCATCAACCATTCCCCTCGTCGAGCGCGGCGCGGACGATCGACAGCGCCTCGGCGGAACCGAGGCCCAGCTTACGAGTGATCTTCGCGTACTCCGCGGCGGCCTCCTGGGCCCGGCGGCGGCTTTGGTCGCCGGACGCCGCGACGAAGCTGCCCGCCCGGCCGCGGGTTTCGATCAGGCCCGCTTCCTCCAGCTCGCGATAGGCGCGCGCGACCGTGTTCGGGGCGATGCCCAGGTCGGCGGCGAGCTGCCGGACGGTCGGCAGTTTGGTGCCCACGGCCAGGCTCCGGTCGTTGATCCGCGCCGCGAGCCCGGACCGGACCTGCTCGAAGGGTGGCACCGCCGAGCCGCTGTCGTAGGGGACGATCACCAGCTCTGCGGCCCCGCTCCCGGACCCGGCAGCTGCTGCGGCGGCGGCGGGAACGACGGCCCCTGCGGCGCGTACTGCTGCGGCGCGGGCGGGTACCCCGGCTGCTGCGGGAACCCTTGCTGCGGCGAAGGCGGGTAACCGGGCTGCTGCGGAAACCCCTGCGACGGCGGCGCGAACCCCGGTTGCGGCGGTGCGGAACCCGCGAACCCGGGCTGCGGTGCGGCACCCGCAAACCCCGGCTGCGGCGTGGCACCCGTCTGCGTGGGCGCGAAGCCCTGCGGCGGAAAACCCTGCTGCGGCGGGAAGTTCGGGTTCGGCGGGAACTGCCCGCCGTTCTTCATCGCCTCTTCGCGGCGCATCTTCGACACCCGCACGATCACCGCGATGATGAACACGATGACGCCCAGGATGATCAGCCCGAGCACGATGTACCCGAACACCCCGGTGTCCCCACCACTTCCGGAGTGGTAGTGCACCCGCTCGGGAAACTGCGTAGCCATGTGGTCCCTCCCTGTCCGCGATCCAGGCTAGTGCCCGGCACCGACAGGAACGGCTGCTTTCACCAGATCGGCGAGATCTTCCGACCCCTCGGGAAGCGCGTCCACCGGCCACCACCGCAGGTCGTCGGACTCGTCGCTGCGCACCGGCGAAGCGCCCGGCGGGGCGTGCACCGCGAACCGGACGTCGAAGTGGCGCGTCGGGACGCCGAGCGAGCACGTTATGGGGTGGACGTCCAGGTGCACCGGCTCGGCGGAGATGCTCAGCCCCTCGATGCCGGACTCCTCGGTGGCCTCCCGCAGCGCCGCTCCGGCCAGCGACGCGTCCGACGGCTCGCAGTGCCCGCCGAGCTGCAGCCAGCGGCCGACACGGGGGTGCAGCGTGAGCAGCACCTGCGTGCCGGTGTGGTCGAGCAGCACCGCCGACGCCGTGAGGTGCCCGGCCGCGCACGAGCGCTGACAGCTGTCCTCCCGCGCGGCCAGGAAACCGAGGAACGCCTGCCGCAGGGATTCCTGCGAAGGATCACCAGGCCGCCACGAATCCAGCGTCGAGACGGCGTCCGCGTGCAGCGTCACAGCTCCAGCAACCCTTCGCCCGGCGAAACTTCCCCGCGCGGGGGCGGCGATTCCAGCGGGACGCCGATCGCGACCGAACCCAGCGGCTGCCAGCGGTCGTCGAGGCCGAGGACGTCCCGGACGAGGCCGGCGGCGAAGATCGTCGACCCGATCCAGCACGAGCCGAGCCCTTCGGCCGCCAGCGCGACCAGCAGGCCCTGCACCGCGGCGCCGCCCGCCACGGTGAACATCGTCTTCTCGCAGTCGTTCCGGCGGTCGTCGCGGTAGGTGTGGGCGCCGTCCGGCACCAGGAACGGGATGACGACTTCCGGTGCCCGGTAGAGGATGTCGCCGCGGCTGAGCCGCTTCGCGATCTGCTCTTCGGTGAATTCGTCGCTCGCCAGGTCGGCCCGCCACGATTCGCGCATGGCGTCGAGCAGCTTCTTGCGCGTTCCGCCGTCACGCAGCCAGACGAACCGGACCGGGTGCGTGTGGTGCGGCGCGGGCGCGGTCAGCGCCGAACCCACCGCGCGCCGCAGCGCTTCCGGGTCCACCGGCTCGTCCGCGAACTGGCGCACCGAGCGCCGCGCCGGAACGGCTTCCCGGCGGCCCTGCGCGATGGCCTCGTTGGTGCCCAGCCGGAAGAGGTCCTCCTCCAGCGGCCGGATGAGCGAGCGCGCCGTCGAACCGTCGTCCTCGATCGCGAGCCCGCGCACGACCGCGACCGGCGTGCCGCCCAGCTTGCCCTTGACCAGGTCGGCGGCCGCGGCCAGCTCGTCGGCCACGGCGACCTCGGTGACGGCGAGCTCGTTGCCCTGCCCGTCGACCTGCCCGCGGTAGGCGTGCAGCACGCGCAGGCCGGACGCGCCGATCGCGTTGTCGGTCTGGCCGACGCGCCAGGCGCGGCCCATCGTGTCGGTGATGACGACGGCGACCTCGACGCCGAGCCGTTCGCGCAGGCCGTTGCGCAGCGCCAGCGCGGAGGCGTCCGGGTCGGCGGGCAGCAGCGCGACCTCGTCACCGGCCACATTGGACGCGTCGATGCCGGACGCGGCCTGCACGATGCCCAGCGGGTTCTCGGTGATCACCGTGCGCGCGATCCGCGCGACCACCCGCACGGCCTCCTGCTCGACGAGCTTGCGGCGCTCGGCGTCCCGGGCTTCGGGGTCGGACGGCACGCGGACGAGCCTGCCCTCGGCCTTGGAGACGATCTTGCTGGTCACGACCAGGACGTCGCCCGAGCGCAGCCACGGCGCCGCGGACACGATCGCGCCGGTCAGGTCGTCGCCCGGGCGGAATTCCGGGAGTCCGGGAACGGGCAGGATCTCCAGCTTGGCGGAAGCGTGGTCACTCAACAGGGGCTCCGGCGAGTTCGAGCGCCGCGCGGGCCATCGCCGCGGTCGCGTCCACATCGGACATCAGCAGCGGGACGTCGCGGACGGTCACGCCCGGCACGTCGGCCGTCTCGCCCTCGGCGATCAGCCAGCCGTCGAGCACGCCGCCGTCCTTGCGCGAGCCGTAGTGGCGGCCGACGGCCTCGGCCGACGTCTCGACGCCGATCGCGGTCAGGCACGCGTCGGCCATCCCGCGCAGCGCCTTGCCGCCGATGATCGGCGACACCCCGACGACGCCGGCCGACGTCTTGCGCAGCGCGTCACGCACGCCTGGAACGCCCAGCACGGTGCCTACCGACACGACCGGGTTCGACGGCGCGAACAGCACGGCGTCGGCCTCCTTGAGCGCTTCGAGCACGCCCGGCGCGGGCTTGGCCTCGTCGGCGCCGACCGCGACGATCGAGTGCGCCTTCGGCTCGGCGCGGTAGCGCACCCACCACTCCTGGAAGTGGATGGCCTTCTGCTGGCCGTCCTGCTCCGGGTCGTCGATCACGACGTGCGTCTCGACGCGGTCGTCCGACATCGGCAGCAGCCGGACGCCGGGCTGCCAGCGGTCGCACAGGGCCTCGGTCACCGCCGAGAGCGGGTAGCCCGCGCGCAGCATCCGCGACCGGATCAGGTGGGTGGCGATGTCCTTGTCGCCGAGCCCGAACCAGTCCGGGTCGGCGCCGTAGGCCGCGAGCTCCTCCTTGACCACCCAGGTCTCGCCCGAGTGCCCCCAGCCGCGTTCCTTGTCGATCCCGCCGCCCAGGGTGTACATGCAGGTGTCCAGGTCGGGACAGATCCGCAGCCCGTGCATCCAGACGTCGTCGCCGGTGTTGACCAGCGCCGTCACCTCGTGCTCCGACTCGGAGGCACCCTCGGGTGCCATGCCCAGCGCTGCCTTGACACCCAGCAGGAAGCGGGCCCCGCCCACTCCGCCGACCACTACCACGATCTTCACGACGTCGAATCCTCGCACGAGCCGGGTGCGGGCACCCAGTACCGGTATCTGTGGTGCGGGGCGTAGCCGAGCCCCGCGTAGAGCGCGAGTGCGCCCGAGTTCCCCTCCGCCACCTGCAACACCGCTCGGTCCGCTCCCTGTTCCACCCCCCAGGCTCCCAGCGCCGCCATCAGCGCCGACGCCAGCCCCCGCCGCCGGTGCGCCGGGCGCACGGCCAGCCGTCCGACGTGCAGCCAGCCATCCACCAGCGCGCCGCGGACCGCGGCCGTGGTGACCTCGCCGTCCGTCGCGACGCCGTAGCCGACCTTCCCGCCGGTCAGGACGGCCCGCGCGGCTCCGGTGTCGGCGTCCGACCCGAGCGCCAGCTCCCACCAGCCCGGCGTCGCCTCATCCGCCACTTTCACGTGAAAGTGCCCACCTGGGGGCGGCACTTTCACGTGAAAGTGCCGCTTGTCGAGTGGGGCGGTGAGGACGACGACCTCGTGGCCGGCGCCGTGCGCGGTGGCCGGGACCCAGCCCGCCGCCGCGATCGCGTGCTCGTTCGGGCTGTCGCGGATCACCTGCACCATCGGCGCGATCCCCCGACCGTGGGCGAAGTCACACGCCGCCCGCAGCGCCTCGGGCACCGGGCGGCCGGGGTCGCCGACGGCGAGGACGCTGTTGGCGCGCCCGGTGAAGCCGTCCGCCCAGCGCAGCCGCCACTCGCCCGAGTACTCCTCGACCACCGGCGGCCATGCTCTGCTGCAGGCGATTTCGAGCATCTCGGGTGTGTTCACCGCTAGATTGTGACGGAGGCGGTGAAAGCCGCGGAACGGATTTCCGAGGAGGTGGCCGTGGGCATCCAGCGCAAGGACGAGCGGCACAACGAGAAGCTCGTCGACGAGATCTCCGAGGGGTTCAACCGGGCCGTGGGGGAGAAGAAAGCCGAGGACGAGGCCCCCAAGCCGCGCTTCGTCATCACCGGTGACGCCCGGGCGACCCCGCCCCCGCGCCGCCGGGAGCGGTGAGCTCCATACCCGGGGTATGGCTAAGGCTTGCCTCACCAACCGAACGGGTGCCGATGCCGCGTAATGTCGGCACGGACTGGCTGTTTGCAGAGAAAAGCAGGAGTGCGCAGTGACCTACGTGATCGCCGAGCCCTGCGTCGACGTGCTCGACAAGGCGTGTATCGACGAGTGCCCCGTGGACTGCATCTACGAGGGCGAGCGGATGCTGTACATCCACCCCGACGAGTGCGTCGACTGCGGCGCCTGCGAGCCGGTCTGCCCGGTCGAGGCGATCTACTACGAGGACGACGTCCCGGACAACTGGTCGGACTACACCAAGGCCAACGTCGACTTCTTCGACGAGCTGGGCTCGCCCGGCGGCGCCTCCAAGGTGGGCAAGACGGCCAACGACCCGTCATTCATCAAGGCGCTGCCCCCGCAGGGCGAATGAGCCCGGTCGCGCTGCCCGACTTCCCCTGGGATTCGCTCGCCGAGGTCAAGGCCACGGCGCAGGCGCATCCCGGCGGGGTGGTCGACCTCTCCATCGGCACCCCGGTCGACCCGGTCCCGGCCGGCATCCGCGACGCGCTGGCGTCGGTTTCGGAGATCCCCGGGTACCCGACCACGCACGGCATCCCGGCCCTGCGCGCGGCCGCCATCGCCGCGCTCGGGCGGCGGCACGGGGTCACCGGCATCGAGCCGGACGCCGTGCTCCCGACGATCGGGTCCAAGGAGGCCGTGGCCTGGCTGCCGCGCCTGCTCGGCTTCGGCGAAGGTGACCTCGTCGTCATCCCGGAGCTGGCCTACCCGACGTACGAGGTCGGGGCGCTGCTGGCGGGCGCGTCGATCCTGCGCGCCGACAGCACGCTGGCGCTCGGCCCGCAGAAGCCGGCGATGATCTGGCTGAACTCGCCGTCCAACCCGACCGGCAAGGTGCTCCCCGCGGAGCACCTGCGCAAGGTCGTCGAGTGGGCGCGCGAGCGGGACGTCGTCGTGGTCTCCGACGAGTGCTACCTGGCGCTCGGCTGGGAGGCCGAGCCGCTGTCGATCCTGCACCCGGACGTCTCCAGCGGCCGGACCGACGGCCTGATCGCGGTGCACTCGCTGTCGAAGTCGGCGAACCTGGCCAGCTACCGCGCCGGGTTCCTGACCGGTGACCCGCGCCTGATCAAGCAACTGCTCGACATCCGCAAGCACGCGGGCATGATCGTGCCGCGCCCGGTCCAGGAGGCGATGGTCGCCGCGCTGACCGACGACGAGGCACTGGAAGCCCAGCGCGGGCGCTATGCGCGCCGCCGGCTCGTGCTGCGGAAGGCGTTGGAGGACAACGGCTTCCGCGTCGACCACTCCGAGGCCGGCCTGTACCTCTGGTCCACCCGCGACGAGGACGCCCAGGCCACCGTCGCCTGGCTGGCCGAGCGCGGGATCCTGGTCGCGCCCGGCACGTTCTACGGCCCGAAGGGCGGCAAGCACGTCCGCGTCGCGCTGACCGCGACCGACGAGCGCGTCGACGCCGCCGTGGAGCGGCTCACTCAGTAGTCGCGGCCGGTCAGGCCCCGGTAGACGAACCGGGTCAGCAGCTCGATCGCTTCTTCGTCGGTCGGCGGGGTCCAGCCCGGCGGTGAGCCGTGCAGCCACGTCGCCGCGAAGGCGTCGACGAGGTTGTACATCAGCATCCCGCAGCGGTCCGGCGTCGTGGGCAGCTTCAGCCCGGCGCGGGTGATGTGCGCGAGGTGGTCGTCGAGGTCGGCGGCCTGGGACGCGCCGAACTGCGCGAGCGTGCGCGCGAACGACTCGCTGACCATCGCCGCCTGGCGCAGCGCCAGCATCGTCGCGGCGTTGTCCCGGTAGAAGTCCCAGTACTGCTTGACGTGCCAGCGCACGGCCGCGGGGTCGCTGAAGTCGTTCTGGTGGTCCTCGTGCTCGGCGCTTTCGTCGCCGGACGCCGCGATGTCGGCCAGGAGCGCCTCGAGCAGCTCTTCCTTGCTCGCGAAGTGGTTGTAGAACGACCCCGCGGCCCGGCCCGCCTCGGCGGTGATGTCGGTGATCTTGGTGTTCAGGTAGCCCTTGCGCGCGAAGACGCGCTTGGCGGCGGCCTTGAGCGCGCCTTCGGTCTCCGCGGCCTTCTCCTTGCGGCTCGTCGCCGTCATCGGCACCTCCCTTGACACGGGACGCTAGCAGCGCCATTCTGAATCCAGATTCACTGAATGACAATTCACTGGGAGGGCGACATGGACACACGGGTGCTGATCGCGGGGGCGGGACCGACCGGGCTGACGCTGGCCATCGAGCTGGCGCGGCGGGACGTCCCCGTGCGGATCATCGACAAGGCGGAGACGTACTTCGTCGGCTCGCGCGGCGACGGGATGCAGCCGCGCACGCTGGAGGTGTTCGAGGACCTGGGCGTGCTCGACGCCGTGCTGGCCGCGGGCATGGCCCCGGTCCCGATGAAGATCCACCTCGGCGGCGAGGTGGTCGGTGAGCGGATGATGTTCGACCCGGTCGAGCCGACGCCGTCGACGCCGTACCCGACCGGCTGGTTCCTGGGCCAGTCGCAGACCGAGGGCATCCTGCGCGACCGGCTGGCGGAGTTCGGCGTGCACGTCGAGCTGAACACCGCGCTGACCGGGTTCGAGCAGGACCCCGAAGGCGTCACCGCCACGCTGAGCACGGGCGAGACCGTGCGGGCGGAGTACCTGGTCGGCGCCGACGGCGGGAAGAGCTTCGTGCGCAAGGCGCTGGGGATCGCGTTCGAGGGCACCACCGACGAGTCGATCCGGATGCTGCTCGGCGACGTCCGGGCCGAGGGGCTCGACCGGGCGTTCGGCCACTGGTTCGCGACCCCGGACGAACCGATGAACGGCATGATGTTCACCCCGCTGGCGGGGACCCCGCACTTCCAGTTCGGCGCCTCGCTCAACGACGGCGAGACCGACGTCGAGACGGCGTTGCCCGCGGTCCAGGCCCGGCTCGACGTGCTGAGCGGCGGCACGGTCAAGCTGTCCGACCTGGCCTGGTCGACGGTGTGGCGGCCGAACGTCCGGCTCGCGGCGCGGTTCCGCGACGGCCGCGTGTTCCTGGCCGGCGACGCGGCGCACGTCCACCCGCCGACCGGCGGTCAGGGCCTCAACACCGGCGTCCAGGACGGCTACAACCTGGGCTGGAAGCTCGCCGACGGTTCGCCCGAGCTGCTCGACAGCTACGAGCCGGAGCGGCGCACGGTCGCGGCCCGGGTGCTCGGGGTCTCGACGGCGCTGCTGCAGAAGTACGTCGACGGCGACGAGGACGCCCACCGCCGCGGCGAAGACACCCAGCAGCTGGACGTCGGCTACCGCGGCGGCCCGCTGTCCCCGGCGGGAACGGGCGCGCTGCGGCCGGGCGACCGGGCACCGGACGCGCCGCTGGCCGACGCGAACGGCAAGCGGGTCCGGCTGTTCGAGCTGTTCCGCGGCCCCCACTCGACGGAGCTGCTGTTCGGTGAGGGCGAGACGGCGGGGTACCGGATCCTGCCGGCGGGGAGCGTGCCGACGGGCACGGACCTGGTCGACGAGGGCGGCCACGCGTACGCGGCTTACGAGGCTTCGGACGGGCGGCGGGTGCTCATCCGGCCGGACGGGTACGTCTGGTCGATGTCCTGAGCACCGGAGCCCGGCCGAAACGTCTTGAATGAGTCATTCAGGTCGTCGGAGGTCCTGAATGACTCATTCAAGACCTCCGGTCAGGCGTGCAGGGCTTGGGCGGCGGTGTCGACGGCGGCCCAGGAAGCCCGCCAGGTCGCGCGGGCCTCGGCGCGGCGGGCCAGCTCGCGCTCGGCGATCCGGCCGGCGACGAAGCCGACCTCGCCGTCGGCCGACGCCAGCACTGAGCGCATCCGCTCGGCCGCGACGACCGCGTCCTGGTGGTCGCCCAGCACCGTCTGGAAGTCGCGGGTCGCCTTGATCAGGGCCTTGATCCGCTTCGCCCGCTTCTTCTTCGCCGACGTCTGGGCCAGCTCGGCGGCGTAGCGCAGCTTCTTGCCGTGGATGCGCAGGGCGTGCAGGTCGTCGTCCGGCGGGTCGGCGGGCAGGGCGCGGACGGCCTTGGCGAGCTTGCGGTGCGGCTTCGCGAGCCCGCCGACCAGGTCGTGCGGCTGGTCGGGCACGTCGGCCGTCGAGCGGGTCAGCAGGCTGACCTCGCGCAGCAGCGTCGAGTAGCGGGCGCTGGTCAGGGCCCGGGTCAGCCGCCGCTTCGCCGCCGCGCGCTCGGTGACGAACCGGGACACCAGGCGGTGCCCGGCGGCCTGGTCGCGGACCTCGAAGTCGGCGATGACCTCGCGCAGGTGCCCGATCAGGACGTCGTAGTCACGCACCTCGCCGAGCGACTGCCCGAGCCAGCCGAGTTCCGCGCGCACCGGCTCGGCGCCGTCGCCGACCAGCCCGCCGGACAGCTTGAGCACGCTGCGCATCCGCCGCAGGGCGACACGCATCTGGTGCAGGTCCTCGGGATCCGCGCCGGAGCGCGTGCCGGCTTCGTACGCGAGCAGCGCGCGGATCTCCCGGTCGAGCTTGGCCCGCACGTGGTGCGCGGCCGGGTCGGCGGGCCCGGCTTCCACCGGTGCGTCCGGCAGGCCCAGCTCGGCCGGGGTGCGAGGCAACGATTCGGTGGTCACCCCATGAATGGTAGGTGAATTCGCAGTGTCAGTCGTTGGCGTGCAGCATCGCGTTCAGCTCGACCCCGGTGCCCCGCCGCGGCACGACCTCGACCGCACCGGTGCCCGAGTTGCGGCGGAACACCGCGCCGGAAATGCCGTTGAGCTCGAGGGCCTTCACGACCTTGCCCTCGACGACGACCTTCGTCCCCGCCGTCACGTACAGGCCGGCTTCGACGACCGAGTCGTCGCCCAGGGAGATGCCGATGCCGCCGTTCGCGCCGATCAGGCAGCGCTCGCCCAGGGAGATCGTCTCCTTGCCGCCGCCGGAGAGCGTGCCCATGATCGACGCGCCGCCGCCGACGTCCGAGCCGTCGCCGACGACCACGCCGGCCGAGATCCGGCCTTCGACCATGGACGCGCCGAGCGTGCCGGCGTTGAAGTTGACGAAGCCCTCGTGCATGACCGTGGTGCCGGACGCCAGGTGGGCGCCGAGCCGGACGCGGTCGGCGTCGCCGATCCGGACGCCGGACGGCATGACGTAGTCGACCATCCGCGGGAACTTGTCCACGCTGTACACGGTCACCGGGCCGCGCGCCCGCAGCCGCAGGCGCGTCTGCTCGAAGCCTTCGACCGGGCACGGGCCGTGGTTGGTCCACACGACGTTGGCCAGCAGGCCGAACATGCCGTCGAGGTTCTGGCCGTGCGGGCGGACCAGCCGGTGCGAGAGCAGGTGCAGCCGCAGGTACATGTCGTGCGTGTCGGCCGGTGCGTCGGCGAGCTTGCCGATCGTGGTCCGGACGGCGACGACCTCGACCCCGCGGTCGGTGTCCGGGCCGAGCAGGCCCGCGGCCGCTTCGCCGAGGATTTCGGTCGCTTCCGCCGCGCTCAGGCGCTGGGTGCCGGGGGTCCCGCCCTCGACGAGCTTGGGCTGCGGGTACCAGGTGTCGAGGACCGTCCCGTCGGTCGCGACGGTGGCCAGCCCGACGCCGCTGGCGCCGGTCGTTTCGGGGTTCGGGCTCTGCTCGCTCACGGCCCTCACCGTAGTGGAGTGACGCGGATCAACCACTCGTGGGCCGCGCGTCTACCTGCCCCTTCAGGCCCGAGAGGGCGGCGGCGACGTCGACCAGCGCCTGCGTGCAGGGGCCGCCCACGTCCGGCACGGTCGTGCAGCCCGCGCTGCGGAACGCCTTCACGGCGGTGTCGAGCTTGTCCGCCTCGGCGACCAGCCGCGGGTCGCGGTCGTCCGCGCGCTTGCGGGCCGCGCCCGGCACGTTGCCGACCTCCGTGACGTACTTCTCACAGCCCTTCGGCAGCTGCGTGCGCGGGCTCGCGTAGCACTGGTCGGCGGTCAGCGCGTCGAGCTTCGTCGGGAGCGCGTCCGGGCCCGGCTCGCCGCCCTGCTTGGGCGTCGGGCCCGCTTCGCTGCCGCAGCCGGACAGGACCAGGACCAGCAACGCGCCGCCCACGGCGACCGGGAACTTACGCACACCCTCACGGTAGCGTGCCGGGCATGAGCCTCGACCTGCGCGCCGATCCCGTCGACCTGACCGCGGCCCTCGTGGACGTCTTCAGCGTGTCCGGTTCGGAGGCCGAGCTCGCGACGCTGGTGCAGGAAGCGCTCCAGGAGCAGGCACCGCACCTGGAGGTCGTCCGCAACGGCGATGCCGTCCTCGCGCGCACGAACCTCGGCCGCGGCTCGCGGGTCGTGCTCGCCGGGCACCTGGACACGGTGCCGGAGAACGGCAACTTCCCGTCGCGGCGCGAAGGCACCGGCGACGACGAGGTCCTGCACGGCCTCGGCTCGGTCGACATGAAGGGCGGCGACGCCGTCTTCCTGCACCTGGCCGCGACGCTGCCGTCGCCGAAGCACGACGTCACGTTCGTCTTCTACGACAACGAAGAGGTCGAGGCGGTCAAGAACGGCCTCGGCCGGATCGAGCGCGAGCTGCCGGAGTGGCTGGCGGGCGACCTGGCCATCGTCGGCGAGCCGTCCAACGGCGTCATCGAGGCCGGCTGCCAGGGCACGATGCGCGTCGAGCTGCGGTTTTCCGGCAAGCGCGCGCACACGGCGCGGGCGTGGATGGGCGAGAACGCGATCCACGCGCTGGCCGGCCCCCTGCGGCGGCTGGCCGAGTACGAGCCGCGGATCGTCGACATCGACGGCCTGACCTACCGCGAGGGCCTCCAGGCGACCGCGATCAGCGGCGGGGTGGCGGGCAACGTCGTCCCGGACGCGGCGGTCCTGACGGTGAACCACCGCTTCGCCCCGGACCGCTCGCCGGAAGCCGCCGAGCGCCACCTGCGCGAGGTCTTCGACGGCTACGAACTGTCCGTTGTGGACCTTTCCCCGGGAGCACTGCCCGGCCTGTCGGCCCCGGCGGCGGCGGAACTGGTGACGGCGGCGGGCGGCCGCGCGGCGGCGAAGCTGGGCTGGACGGACGTGGCCCGCTTCGCGGCGTTGGGCATGCCGGCGGTGAACTTCGGCCCGGGGAACCCGACGCTGGCGCACACGCAGCAGGAGAACGTGCGGACGGCGGAGATCCGGCAGGTCGCGGAGGTCCTCCGCAAGTTCCTGGGCTGAGTCCCGAGCGCCCCAATGAGGTTTTCTCAGTAGCGGTGTGGTTCCGCGAATAGGCGTGGGGCCCCTGGTAGGACTGGATTTGCGAAGATCAAGTCCGAGGTTCCAGAGGCCCCACGTGATCAATTATGGCGCCACCCTCGACGTGGCGCGCGAGCTGGTCTGGTTCGTTGCCCGTGTCCTGCAGACCGAGCGGCTGCGGCGCGGCACCCGCCGCGGCCGGCGCGCCCTGACCCCCTACCGGCACGCGGTCCTGGCGCTGCGCTGGTTCCGCGACGCCACCCCCGTGCACCGGCTGGCCACCGACCACCACATCAGCACCGCCACCGCCTACCGCTACCTGCACGAAGCCATCACCGCCCTCGCCGCCCAAGCCCCGGACCTGCACCAAGTCCTGGCCGACCGCCGCGCCCGGGGTGACACCCACGTGATCCTCGACGGCAGCCTCATCTCCTGCGACCGGGTCGCGGCGACCACGACCAAAACCAAAGGCAAGAACCGCGGCCGGACCGTGCACCTGTGGTACTCGGGCAAACACCGAGCCTTCGGCGGAAACATCCAGTTCCTGGCCAGCGCCGACGGATTCCCGCTGTGGGTCTCCCCGGTGCTGCCCGGCTCCCGCAACGACCTCTCCGCCGCCCGCGACCTCGACATCATCGGCGCGTTAACCGCCGCCGCAGCCCACGGCCTGCCCACCCTGGCCGACAAGGCCTACCACTCCGCCGGCATCGGCATCTACACCCCGGTCAAGAAAGCCGCCGGCCAACCACCCCTCCACCTCCGCCAACGGGTCTACAACCAGCTGCAATCCCGAGCCCGCGCCCTCGGCGAACGCGCCATGGCCATCCTCAAAACCCGCTGGTCAGCCCTACACCGCATCAGCCTCTGCCCACACCGCATCGGCACCATCGTCCAAGCAGCCCTCGTCCTCACCCACCACGAACACCACGGACGCTACTGAGAAAACCTCAATGTGGCCTTCGGTGCGTGAGACGCACCCAAGGCGGCCTTCGGTGCGTCCGACGCAACCAAGGCCACCTTGGGGCGTTGTGGCCGTCGTCACACCCGTGGGTCCTGAGCTGCGGTGACGCAGCGTCGCCACAGGTCACCGCAACTTTTCGCCGTTCTCGCCCGTATCCACTGGTGAAGCCGCGCACCCGGGGAGGACCCATGCCCAAAACCGCTGGACGAGCAGCGTTCGCCGCTGTGCTCGCCGTGGCGGTGGCCGGGGTGCTCACCGCCTGTGAGCAGCAGCCGGTGGCCGCGCCGGCGGCCGGGCCGATCCTCACCGCCATCGGGGAGGCCACCGCGCTGCCGCCGCCGCCCGACGAGCCGGCGGCACCCGTCACGCAGGCCGCGCCCGTCGAGGTGGCCATCACCTTCCCGCGGACCGGGTCCGGGCAGTGGATGTTCACCCCGGGCAGCGACGAGGTCGCCGGCACCCAAGGTCGCCTGATGCGGTACCGGATCGCGCTGGAGACCGACATCGACGGCGTCGGGCCCGTCGACTTCGCGAAGAAGATCCGCGGCATCCTCGGCGACCCCCGCGGCTGGACCGCCGGCGGGCAGTGGCGGCTGCAGCAGGTCGGGCCGACCGACAGCGCCGACTTCACGATCTACCTGGCCACCCCCGCCAGCCGCGACAAGCTGTGCGGGGGTACCCCGGACAGCTACACGTCCTGCCGCAACGGCAGCAACGTCGTGCTCAACGTCGCCCGCTGGGCCAACGCCGTGCCGAACTACGGGGCCCCGCTCGACGTCTACCGCCAGTACATGGTCACGCACGAGACCGGGCACCGGCTCGGGCAGGGCCACGAGCTGTGCCCCGGCCCGGGAAAGCCGGCGCCGGTGATGGAGCAGCAGACGCTCGGGCTGCACGGCTGCGTCCCGAACCCCTGGCCCTTCCCGGACGGCGGCGGCCGCGAATACGCCGGCCCGCCGGGGGAGTACGACGACCCCATCCCGGCGGGCGACTCCTAGGCTTGCCGCATGCCGGACACCACTCCGACCTGGCGCCCCGTCGAGGACGACGTCGTTCAGGGGCGGCAACGCCTGGTCTTCGTCCGCGAACGTGACAGCTACCTCCTGACCACTCTCGCCGTCTACGCCGACGGGGTCGTCGCCTGGCAGTGGGAGCCGACCGACTTCGACGGCCTTCGCGCCGCGTTCGCCGACGGCACCCTGACCCTCGCGCCACCCGAGGACGCGAGGGTCACCGTGAGCGGCACCGCCGCCGGCACGGCGCGGCTGGAGTCCTGGTTGACGCCCGAGTCGGTCATCGCGGACCTCGCCGACGAGGTGGACCGGCTCAACGACCGGCCGGATTCCGCCGGACGCTGCTGGGACGCACTCGTCGCGTATGCCGCCGAACCGAGCCCGGCCAACCTGGAGATCGTCCGCGAGCGGTACCACGCGGTGCCCGAACACCGGCGGATCTACGTGCTGGGTGACATGGACCAGAACGACGTGCCGGTACGGATCCTTCTCGCCGAGCCGGGCGAGACGATCCCGGCCCGGCGCCCGGACCGCACCCTCACCGTGACGCCGGAGGTGCGAGACCGGGCGGTGGACTACTTCCGCCGCGGCGAGCGCGGTGTCGCCGAGTCTCGGCGGCGGAACTCGGCGGACGGGCCGGAGACGGCGAGCGCGCTCCCGCTGCGGATCGGCGGATGGGTCTACCCGAGCGGCTGGCCGGAGCCGCCGGGCCCCGAGGTGCTGCAGATCGACTACCCGGCACTGGTCGTCCACGACGGCCGCGAGTACCGGACGGTCATGCACGCCTACTGGGCGCTGTCCACCGACGACGACGCCTGGCGCGACCGGATCGCCGCCGCCGAGCGCGGCCTCGACGCCCGGAACCTCGCCGAGCGGGCACCCCGCCGGGACGGCTGGTCCGCGGTGCGGCTCGGGGTGATGGCCGCGCTCCTGCGGGACAAGTTCGACCGGCATCCGGCGATGGCACGGCAGCTGCGGGAAACCGGCGACGCCCGGCTGCTCTACGGCGACCGGGGATCGCCGTACTGGAGTTCCGACGGCACCAACTGGGTGGGGCGCCTGCTGGAGCTGGTGCGGTCGGAACTCGCGGGACGCTGACTCAGCGGCCCTGCAAGGACTTGACGTTGTCGCCGAAGGTCCAGCCCTTCGAGCCGTCCCAGTTGATCGACCAGTCCATCAGGCCCTTGAGACCCGGAACCGACCGCCACGCCTGGGAAACCAGGCTCGGCGACAGGTACCCGCCACCCGCGCCGGGCTGGGCCGGCAGGCCGGGAACCTGCTTGTCGTAGGGGACGCGGATCGTCGTGCCCTGCACGACCAGTCCGTTGTTCAGGCACTGCGTCTGCACGGTGAAGCCCTGCACGGTCCCGGCCTGGTACGAATCACCGGCGCAGCCGTACATGGATCCGTTGTAGTACTGCATGT
Organism: Amycolatopsis lexingtonensis; assembly: GCF_014873755.1. Lineage (NCBI taxonomy): Bacteria > Bacillati > Actinomycetota > Actinomycetes > Pseudonocardiales > Pseudonocardiaceae > Amycolatopsis > Amycolatopsis lexingtonensis. The sequence goes on along the minus strand of NZ_JADBEG010000001.1, from coordinate 6,310,999 downwards.
TCAGCCACCACAGCCGGCCGTTGTCCGCGTACTTCTTGATGATCGGCAGATACGCGCCCCAGATCGAGCCGTAGGTGATGCTGCCGCCGGTCACGTACGCGGTTTCCGGCGCCATCGTGAGCCCGAAGCCCGCCGGCATCTGCGCGAGCACGCCGTCGATGATGCGGATCAGGTTCGCCTGCGACGCCGAGAGGGTGGTGATGTTTCCGCTGCCGGTCAGGCCGGTCTCGATGTCGATGTCGATCCCGTCGAAGTTGTACTGCTTCAGGATCGGGACGACCGTGGCGACGAACTTGTCCGCCACCGCCGACGACGAGAGGTCGATCCCGGCCGCCGCGCCGCCGATGGACATCAGGATCGTCGCGCCCGCGGCCTTCGCCGCGCACATCTCGGTGGGCGTGGACACCTTCACACCGGCGTCCATCCCGTTCTCCCACAACACGGTCCCGTCGGAGCGGATCACCGGGAAGGCGGCGTTGATGACGTTGTAGCCGTGCTGGGCCATCCGGCTGTCGGTGATCGGCACCCACCCCATGCCGGGGTGGACGCCGTTCGCGGCGCCGTCCCAGTTCTCCCAGTAGCCCTGGAGGACCTTGCCCGCGGCCGTGGTTTCACCGCGCACGTGTCGGCCTGCACCGCCCCCTGCGCGGGGGCCGGCACGAGCAGCGGGACGGCCAATACCGCTGCCAGAAGGGTTCCGAACAGGCGGGTTCTGCGACCGGACATACCGATTCCCATCGTCGTTGAGGGTGAACGCGGCGTGTCCGCCCAAGATAAGCGCCGCGGGGAACCGGTGACTACCTACGAACGGGTGGTCTAGACAAATTTGCGAGGGCGGCACTTTCACGTGAAAGTGCCGCCCTCGGCGGGGTCAGACGGTGAGTGTCCAGGAGGACAGGTAGCCGGTGTCGGCCGGGCCGACGTCCCGGATGCGGAGCTGCCACGCGCCGTTCGCGGCTTCCGAAGAAGCGTTGACGGTGTAGGTGGTGTCGAGGTTCGGCGTCGAGTCGCTGCTGGAGTTCTTCAGCCGGTACGCCGTGCCGTCCGGGGCGACGAGGTCGATGACCAGGTCACCGCGGTAGGTGTGGGTGATGTGCACCTCGGCCTTGGTCGTGCCGGACGCGTTGCGCGCGCAGCCGGCGACGTTCGCGGTGCTGTTCACCGCGGCGCCCGGGTAGTCCGGGATGTCGAGGCGCGTCGAATTGGTGACTGGCGCGCACGACGACGTCCCGACGCCGAGCGAGAACGACGCCGTGTGGTCGGTGTTCGCGCCGTCGGCCGTCACCGTGATCGGGAAGGTGCCGGTCGGCGTGCTCGACGACGTCGAGATCGTCAGCGTCGAAGAGCCGCCCGAGGAGATGGTGGCCGGGCTGAACGACGCCGTCGCGCCCGCGGGCAGGCCGGACGCCGACAGCGAGATCGACTGCGCGCTCCCGGACGTCGTCGTGGTGTTCACCGCGACCGGCAGCGACTGTCCCGGTTGGACGGTCCCGGCGGTGGGGTTGAGCGCGACCGAGTAGTCGTTGCCCTGCGTCGTGGCGACGGCCAGCTTCCAGAGCGCGTACCCGATCGCGTCGGAGTTCTTCTCCAGCGGGGTGTCCGGGATGTTCGCCGTCGTGTCGCAGGCGCGGTGGTAGCAGTTGTCGAACGGCGAACCCGCGGTGCCGCCCCACTTCTGCGCCTGCGCCGAGCTCTTGATGTCGCCCGCGCCGGTGGCCAGGCCGCCGACCGGGATGCCCGCGTTCTTGAACGACGCGTGGTCGGACCGGCCGTCGCCTTCGCTGTCGCCCTCGGTCTGGATGCCGATGGAGGAGAAGTACTCGTCGAAGATCGCCTTGACCGAAGCGACGTCGTCGTAGACGAAGTAGCCCCAGTTCTTCGAGCCGATCATGTCGAAGTTGAGGTAGGTCTTGATCTTCGTGCGTTCGGTGCTCGGCAGGTTGTTGACGTAGTATTTGGAACCGACCAGGCCGGACTCTTCGTCGGCCCACCAGGCGAACCGGACGCGCTTGGCCATTGCCGGGTTGGTGCGGGCCAGCGTCAGCGCGGTTTCGAGGATCGACGCGCTGCCGGAGCCGTTGTCGTTGATGCCGGGGCCGGCGCTCACGGAGTCGAGGTGCGCGCCGAGCATGATGACCTGGCTCGCGTCGCCCTGCGGCCACTCGGCGATCAGGTTCTGCGACTGGCCGAGGCAGCTCGTGCAGGTCTGGCGGGTCGTGGTGTAGCCGGCGTTCTTGAGCAGGTTTTCCACATAGGACACTGACGCGGCGTACCCGCCGCCGCGCGCCGAACGCGTGCCGCCGTTGTTGTCGGCGATGGCCTGCAGCTGGTTGAGGTGGGTCTTGATGTTGGCCAGCGAGATGTCCGGCGCGGCGAGCGCGGTGGCCGGAGCGGCGGTGGCCGCCGGCGCGGTGACCACACCCAGCACGGCGGCCAGGGCGGTGACCCCGGCGCCGATCTTGCTCTTCCACTTCATGGCGGTGAATTCCTTCGGTGGGATGGGGAGTTCCGGTAAGGGGAAGGCGGGAGACGTGTCCGGCGGGTCAACACGAGGTATGCGTCCGGACGCATCCGAGTAAAGGATCAGCGGATCCGGGCGTCAATGCGCCGAACGGACCAACGACGCGTTAAGGATTCTCAGCTCAAAACGTACAAAGCCTGTCGCAGCAGGGCATTCACGGCCGGTGCCGCACCGGACCGACTTTCGTAGGCATTGTCCCGGACACCATCCGAACGCCTGCTCAGTCGGCTTCCGCGCCGAGCGCGATGAGCCCGTCGCGCAGCACATCCGCCGCCTCCGCCTGCTTTCCCGTCTCGCCGAGCAGCTCGCTCAACGGCCGCAACGCGCGGACCAGCACCCCGCGCGCGCCCAAGCCCGTGGCCAGCTCGACGGCGGCGCGCAGGTCCTCGGCCGCGCGCCGGCCGTCGCCGCGGGCCCTGGCCAGCGAACCCAGCTGCAGCTTCAGTTCCGCGGCCAGCGCCGTACCCGACACGACCGAGGGGCGGACCTGGTCGAGCAGCGCGGCCGCCGTTTCCAGCCGGCCCGCCGCCAGGTATTCGGCGGCGAGCTCGACGGTGATCGCCGGGACGTCGTCCGGCCACGCCGTTTCCCGCGCCGCGCCGAGGTCGGCCAGCGCGCCCTCGACGTCACCCGCGCGGCCGCGGACCCGGGCCCTGGCCAGCAGGCAGTGCGCCATCGCCGGGTGCAGCGCCCGTTCCTGCATCAGGTCGTAGGCCGCGGCGACCGACGCGGCCGCGTCGGCGAACCGGTCGGCCGCCAGGTGGCTGCGGCACACCTCGAGGTGGCTGTGGGTCAGCTCGGCCAGCACCGCGGGGCCGCCCCGGGTGAGCCGCAGCGCCGAATCCGCGTACTCCGACGCCCGCTCCAGGTCGCCTTGGCGCAGGTGCCGCTCGGCCAGGCAGGCCCGCAGCGTCAGCAGCATCGACGGCTGCGGGTAGCCGTCGCGCAGCAGCTCCGCGTGGCAGGTTTCCAGCAGGTGCAAGGAATACTGCGCCTCGCCCCAGCCGGACAGCACCGCCGCGCGCAGCGGCACGACCATCGCCCGCACCGGCGGCGGCTCGCCCGACAACGCCGTTTCGGCGGCGGCGACGTACTTCGTGCGGGCGTCGCCCGTCGAGTACCCGGCCAGCCACAGCAGCGCGATCCCGGCCTGCCGCGGCCGGTCCAGGCGTTCGGCGTGCCGTCGGATCCGCTGCATGCGCGGTGCCGCACGGCGGACGTCGCCGGCCAGGAACCGTTCCGCCGTCTCGATCAGCTCGAGGTCGAGTTCGAGCAGCTCGCGCGGGGAGCGGCCGCCGAGCAGCTCGTCGGGGTCGATGCCGAGCTGCCGGGCGAAGAACCGCAGCGCGTCGCCCGACGGCGTCCGCGCGCCGGTTTCGACCGACGACACGTACGCCGCGGAGTACTGCGGCCCGGCGAGCTCGCGCTGTGTGAGCCCGCGCTCGATGCGCAGCTCACGCAGGCGTTCGCCGACGCTCTCGCTCACCCGGGTGCCTTTCCGCCGTGGACGTCCAGGGTAGGCCGCGCGGTGGCGGGGGAGTCGCCCGCCGCCGCGCGGCCGGGATCAGCAGGCGCCGCTGTCGCTCCACACGGCCCACGAGGTGGGCGCGCCGGGCTCGGCACCGGTCGAGTACCACAGGGATGTCCACTTGTGACCGTTGTGGCCGACGACGTCGTTGGGCACGTACGCCTTCGCCACGTCCCACTCGGCGAGGCCGTCGCAGCCGGTCGGCGGGGTACCGGTGCCGACGGTCAGCGAGAACTGCGCGCTGTGGTCGGCGTCGGGGCCGTCCCCGGAGACCGTCACCTGGCTGGTGCCCTGCGGCGTGCTCGCCGAGGTGGTGATGGTCAGCGTGGTGGTGCCGCCGGACTGGACGCTCGCCGGGCTGATCGTCGCCTTCGCGCCCTCGGGCAGGCCGCTGGCCAGCAGCTGGACAGTCTGGGCGTTGCCCGACGTGACCCGCGTGGTGATGGTCGTGGTCGCCGTCTGTCCGGGCTGGACGGACGCCGACGTCGGCGACAGCGTCAGCGAGTAGTCGTTGCCGGCCGGCGGCTGGCCGCTGCACGTCGGCTCACCGCTGACCGCGGCGACGCTCACCGCGTCCCAGGCGGCCTTGGTCGAGTTGAACTCGGTGCAGCTGCCCGGGAACAACGCGATCGCCGCTTCCAGCGTGGCCTTGCGGGCGGCCCTGTGGTTCCACGACGACGTCTTCTTCAACAGGCCGTTGTAGAAGATCTTGCCTGCCTTCTGGATGCCGATGCCGGTGACGCTGGAGTTGTTGCAGGTCGGGCTGGTCGGCCCGCCGGAGCCGTTGCTGCCCTGGGAAAGCAGGTAGAACCAGTGGTTCTGCGGCCCCGCGGCGGCGTGCACCTCGGTGTTCGGGATCGACGACGAGTAGCAGTTCGGGTCGCCGATCTGGCCCGGGTTGTACATGTAGCGGATCGGGCCCTGGCCGACCAGGTTGACGCCCTCGCCGACGGTGAAGTCCGGGGTGTCCTTCGGGTTGTTGGCGTAGTACTCGGTCAGCGCGCCGAAGATGTCGCCGGTGGACTCGTTGAGCCCGCCGTTTTCGTTGCCCGACCCGGCGCCACCCGGCGTGGTCTGGAAGATGGCGTGCCCGAACTCGTGCCCGACGACGTCCATCGGCGTCGCCTGGCGCTGGTTGTCCTGCGAGTGCCCGAAGTGCGTCGACGAGCCGTCCCAGTAGGCGTTGACGTCGTTGAGGCCGACGCTCGCCCGGAAACCGCCGCCGGCACCGTCGATGCCGTTGCGGCCGAGCCAGTCGCCGAGCATCTTCCACTCCGTCTGGACGCTGTAGAGCGCGTCCACACAGCCGGTTTCGAGGTCGGTGCCGGAGCCGTTGCCCCAGCTGTTGCTGCTCTTGGTGAAGATCGAGCCGCCCTCGCGGCCGCAGGCGATGCCGCGGCGGGCCGGGTCGGTCATCGAGTAGGAGCTGCCGGAGCCGGACGTGTCGATCGAGACGGTGCCGGCGTAGTAGGAGTTGCCGGTGCCCGCCTCGCGGACGTCGTCCCGGGTGTCGAGGACGGCGCCGGTTGCGCTGTCGACGAAGACGTGCAGGTGGGTGGGCTTCCCGCCGGTGCGCCCGCTGACGACGACTTCGTAGGCGAGCTTGGGGGCGTCCCCGGCCAGCACGACCAGCTTCGGCGCCTCGGACTTGTCCACTGTGGACACCTTGGCGGTGGCGATCTTCGTGGCCTGCGCGGCGTTCAGCGTGGCCTGGGTGCCGACGGTGATCGGCGCGGTCTTCGCGGCTTCGGTGCCGCGGACGCGCCCGGCCCCGTCGGCGACGACGACCGCGTCCCCGCCGACGACCGGCAGGCCGTGGTAGGTGCGCTGGTAGGAGGCGAAGTAGAGCCCGCCGCCACCCGGGGTGACCCCGGTGCGGACGAAGGCCTCCCCGGCGCCCTTGGCGAGCCGGTCGGCGCCGTTGAGGGCGGCCTGGTCGGCGGCTCGCGCGGCGAGCGCCTCGGGTGGGGTGGCGACGGGAGGTGCGGCAGCGGCGGCCGGGATCACCGGCACCGCGAAACTCAGGGCCAGGCCGGCGATCGCCGCCAGCCCTCGTGGGGATCTCATGGGGAACCTTTCCGGGGACCGTGGGGAGTGTGTCCGACGGAATAACTGCTGTTATTGCGCCGGACGCGTCCGAGTAAAGGTTCCGGTGGGCGCGCCGGTCAATGGGCCGGATGGCGTAGTGGCCGTGCGGCAAGATCGCGGCGTTCGTGCCAAAACCGCAGGAAACGGCCGGTGTGCCGACTGGTCTGAACCAATTCACAGACTTTAGTAGGAATTTGGTCGTGGTCCGGACCACCGAGCCCAGTGGTCCGGGAATTCAGCCTTCGGTGCCTGCCGCGGAGTCGAGGCCACGGCGGTAGGCCTCGATGGCTTCGGCCAGCTGACCACGTTGTCGGAGCGCGTCGCCGAGCCGCAGCGACGTCGAAACCGCCGCCCCGTGCAGCGACGCTCCCGTTTGGATTTCCGCCGCCTCGCGCAGCAGCCGGATCGCCGTCTCCGGGTCGCCCTGCGCCTGCGCGATCTGCCCGCGCAGGCCGGTCGCCTCGCCCAGTGCCTCGACGTCGCGGGCCAGCAGCGGCCAGACCTCCGCGACCAGCGCCGCCGCCTCGTCCGGGGCACCTTGGCGGAGCCGGACCTCGGCCAGCTCGACCGTCGCACCGGCCAGGCCCTCGTCGGAACCGATCGCCGCCAGCTGGTCGCGCGCCTCCGTCAGCTCCGCGCGGGCCTCGGTGAGCCGGCCCAGCCGCCGCAGGAGGTAGCCGCGAGCCCAGCGGCAGCGGGCCGCGTCGCGGTCGAAGCCCACCGACGTGAACAGCCGGCACGCCTCCGTCAGGTCGTGCAACGCCTGGTCCGCGCGCCCGATCGCCTGCCACACCTGCGATGCCTGGCGGTGGAAGCGCGCCACGAAGTCCGGCCGCGTGGCCGCGCGCGCCAGCCGCCTGCCGTCCTCGGCCGCGCGGCGGGCGCGGTGCAGGCCGCCCATCTCCATCAGCGGGTGGATCAACGCGCTGAGCAGGCACAGCTCGGCGTCGGGGTCGGCCGGTCCCGCGGCCAGCTCCGCCTCGACGCGCGCGATCGCCGTGCCCGCGTCGCCGCTGAGGTACCGGCAGCCGGACCAGCGGTGCACGATCATCGCCCGCAGCCACGGCGGGGCCGCGGCCGCCAGTTCCTCCGCGTGCTCCAGGTCCGCCTGCGCGCCCGCGACGTCGAAGAGCTGCCACTTCACCTCGGCCTGGCAGAACCGCGCGTAGCACTCGACGTCGTCGAGGTGGTAGCCCGCGGCCTGCTTCGCCACGGCGGCGAACCGCGTCTCGGCGTCGGCGACGCGGCCCTGCTCCAGGTCGCGGTAGCCCTCGTCCAGTGCCGCCCGCAGTTCGTCGGCGACGCCCGGGGGACGGCCGAACCGCAGCTCGTCGACGGTCAGCCCGAAGCGCTCGGACAGGTAGGCCAGCATCTCGTCCGACGGCGGCCGGCTGCCGGTCTCGACCTTCGCCAGGAAGCCGCGGTCGTAGCCGGGCTCGGCGAGCTCGCGCTGGGTCCACCCGCGGTCGGTGCGCAACCGCCGGATCCGCGCGCCGAGCGGTTCGGTCATCTCCCCACGGTAGGTCATCGGCGCCGCCGTCGCGGACCCGATCCGCGATCTGTCCACTCTGGACCGATCGGACCCGCCGGACCGGGGCCGCGGGCGCGACTTCCCCGCCACGGCGCTGCTCGCGTTTTCGGTGGCGGTCAGGCCGTAGCATGGCGTAGTGAGCGATCAGTCTGAATGGCCGGACGGCCAGTACCCCGAACGCCCGGTGGAGCGGCACAAGGGCCCGGTCGTGCTCCGCCGCGACCGCCGCGACCAGGGCAGCACCACCGACCAGCGGCTCCTGGATTCGCGCGGCCCCAGCGACTGGGTGCACACCGACCCGTGGCGCGTTCTGCGGATCCAGGCCGAATTCGTCGAGGGCTTCGGCGCGCTCGCCGAGGTCCCGCGCGCGGTCACCGTGTTCGGTTCGGCGCGCACCAAGCGCGACAACCCGGAGTACGAGCTCGGCCGCAAGATCGGCGGCGCGCTGGCCAACGCGGGCTTCGCGGTGATGACCGGCGGCGGGCCGGGCGCGATGGAGGCGGTCAACCGCGGCGCGGCCGAGGCCGGCGGCTTCTCCGTCGGGCTCGGCATCGAGCTGCCGTTCGAGCAGGGCCTGAACCCGTGGGTCGACCTCGGCGTCAACTTCCGGTACTTCTTCGCCCGCAAGACGATGTTCATCAAGTATTCGCAGGCCTTCATCTGCCTGCCCGGCGGCTTCGGCACGCTCGACGAGCTGTTCGAGGCGCTGACGCTGGTGCAGACCAAGAAGGTCACGAAGTTCCCGGTGGTGCTGTTCGGCAGCGACTACTGGGGCGGCCTCTACGACTGGATCGCCAAGACCGTGCAGGCCGAAGGCAAGATCAGCCCGCACGACCTGGACCTGCTGCACGTCACCGACGACATCGACGACGCCGTCCGCGTGGTCCAGGAGTCCTACCAGGCGTGGGAGGACACCCACTGATGAGCCGGATCTGCGTGTTCTGCGGCTCGTCCATGGGGTTCTCGCCGCGCTACGCCGAGCAGGCGGCGGCGCTCGGCAAGCTCCTGGCCCAGCGCGGCATCGGCCTGGTCTACGGCGGCGCGAGCGTCGGCACGATGGGCGTGGTCGCCGACGCGGCCCTCGCGGCGGGCGGCGAAGTGATCGGCGTGATCCCGGAGGCGCTGTCGTCGGTCGAGATCTCCCACGCGGGCCTGTCCGAGCTGCACGTCGTCCGCGACATGCACGAGCGCAAGGCCAAGATGGCCGCCCTGTCGGACGGCTTCCTGGCCCTGCCCGGCGGCGCGGGCACGCTGGAGGAGCTGTTCGAGGTCTGGACGTGGGCCCAGCTCGGCCTGCACGGCAAGCCGATCGGCCTGGTCGACGTGGACGGCTACTACGGGCCGCTGCTCGCGTTCGCCGACCACATGGTGACCGAGGGGTTCGTCAAGCCGGAGTACCGGCAGCTGCTGATGGCGGACGCCGACCCGGCGGCGCTGCTGGACCGGTTCGCGACGTACGAACCGCCGGCTCCGCCGAAGTGGGCGAAGGAGCCACCGGGGATCTGACGGCGGTGCTCGCCCGGACGAAGGCCGCCACCGCGCGCGACCGCGTCCGGTCGGGCCAGGCCAGCAGCACCGACGTCCGCGGCGCGTCGAGCACCGGCACGCACACGACGTCCGCCCGCACGTGGCGCCGGGCCGACTCCGGGACCACCGCGACGACCTGGCCCAGCGCCACCAGCTGCAGCAGCTGGCCCGCGTCGCGCACCGCCGGCCCGGGCACGTCGCTGCCCGGCCAGCGCGGGAACGGCTCGCCGTCGAGGTCGGCCATGACCAGCGCCGCCCGGCCGGCCAGGCGGTGGCCGAGGGGGAGCAGCGCCAGCTGGTCCTGCTCCAGCAGCAGCTCGGTGTCGAACCCGACGGAGTCGTCGTGCGGGCCGTGCAGGAACGCCAGGTCGGCGCGGCCGTCGCGCAGCATGGGGGACTGCTCGCCGATCCCGCAGACGACGACCTCGACCTCGATCGCGTCCGGGTCGGCCCGGTAACCGGGGAGGATCCGCTCGAGCAGGCCGGCGTCGCCGTCGGGCTTCATCGCCACGAGCAGCTTCGGCACCTCCTGCCCCGCGCGCCGCGCCCGGCGCACGGCGGCGTCCACCGCGTCGAGCGCTTTTCGGCTCTCCGCAAGGAAAACCGCGCCCGCGGGCGTCAGGCTCACGCCGCGGCTCGTGCGGTTCAGCAGCGGCACGCCCATGCGGCGTTCGAGCTGCTGGATGGCGCGCGACAGCGGCGGCTGCGCCATGCCGAGGCGCTGCGCGGCGCGGCCGAAGTGCAGTTCCTCGGCGACGGCCACGAAATACGCGAGCTCCCGCGTCTCCATATCCCCAGGGTATCGGCCGATGCGGCATCGGTGTTGGCCCGCGCGGCCGCCCCGCTGGTGTGCTGGGGCCATGGACGAAATCACTCTGGTCACCGGCGCGAACAAGGGCATCGGCCGCGAGATCGCCGCGCAGCTGGCCGCCCTCGGGCACACCGTCGTCATCGGCGCCCGCAGCGCGGAACTGGGCGGGAAGGCGGCCGCGGAGCTGGGCACGGATTCGGTGGTCCTCGACGTGACGGACCCGGCGTCGGTCACCGCGGCCGCCTCCCACCTCGAAGAGCGCTACGGCCGGCTCGACGTGCTGGTCAACAACGCCGCCATCGCCCGCCCGCCGGGCACCGACCTGGCGCACCAGACCCCCAGCACGGCCGACCTGGACACACTGCGCACGATCTTCGAGACGAACTTCTTCGGCGTCATCACGGTCACCAACGCGCTGCTGCCGCTGCTGCGCCGGTCGGCCGCGCCGCGCGTCGTCAACGTCTCCAGCAGCGCCGCGTCCCTGACCCGGAACGCCGATCCCGCCGTCCAGCTGCCGATCTCGGCGGGCTACACCCCGTCGAAGACCGCGCTGACGTCGTTGACCCTGCAGTACGCGCGGGAGCTGCGGCCCGACGGGATCCTGGTCAACGCCGTCTGCCCGGGCTTCTGCGCGACCGACCTCAACGGCCACGCGGGCTTCCGCACCCCGGAACAGGGCGCGGTGGCGGCGGTCCGGATGGCGACGATTCCCGCGGACGGCCCGACGGGCACCTTCGTCGACGACGAGGGCCCGGTGCCGTGGTGACTCAGGCGACGCCTTCGCTCGGCCGCTTGTGGTAGGTGTCCACGTACTCCTGGCCCGAGATCTCCAGGATCGCGTACATCACCTCGTCGGTGACCGACCGGCGGATCGCCGGCGCGTAGTCCTGGCCCTCGTAGCGCGAGAAGTCCAGCGGCTCGCCGAACGTGATGGAGATCTTGGCGAGCCGGGGGATCTTCGCGCCCTTCGGCTGGAGCTGTTCGGTGCCGGTCAGCGCGACCGGCACCACCTTCGCGCCGGTCGCCAGGGCCAGGGCCGCGACGCCGGTGTGGCCGCGGTGCAGCCGGCCGTCCAGGGAGCGGGTGCCCTCCGGGTAGATCGCGAAGACGCCGCCGGCGTCGAGGACCTTGCGCGCCGCTTCCAGCGCGGCGAGCCCGGCCTGGGCGTTGCCGCGCTCGACCGGGACGTAGCCGAGGCCGCCGAGGAAGCCCGCCAGTGCCTTGCCCTTGAGGCCCTTGCCGACGAAGTACTCCGCCTTGCCGAGGAACTTGACCTGCCGCGGGGTCGTGAACGTGATCACGCCGGTGTCGAGCGCCGCCCGGTGGTTGGCCGCCAGCAGCACCGGGCCCGTCGCGGGCACGTTCTCCACGCCGTGCACCTCGGGCCGGTAGAGCGCCCTGGCCAGCGGCCCCAGCACGAAGCGGACAAGCTGCGCGATCAAGTGGTCCTCCTCCTCGGTGGCGGTGACACCAGCATGGCACGATCGTTACTCGTGAGTTGGTTCGAGCGGCGTACGTGGCAGGAGCCCGGTTGGACGCCCGAGGACATCGTGACCGCGAAGGGTGACCGCACGGTTTCCGTCGTGCTACCGGCCCTCGACGAGGAGCGGACCGTGGGTGCCGTCGTCGCGTCGGTCCGCCCCCTGGTCGGCTCGGTCGTCGACGAGCTCGTCGTGGTGGACTCGGGGTCGGCGGACGCCACCGCGCGGGTCGCCGAGGCCGCGGGCGCCCGGGTGGTCCGCCGCGAGGACGTGCTGCCGGACCTGCCGCCGGTCCCCGGCAAGGGCGAGGTGCTGTGGCGCTCGCTGGCCGCCACCAGCGGCGACCTCGTCGTCTTCCTCGACTCCGACCTGGTCGACCCGGACCCGGCGTTCGTGCCGTCGCTGCTCGGGCCGCTGGTCACCGAGCCGGGCGTGCACCTGGTCAAGGGCTTCTACCGCCGTCCGCTGCGGCTGGAGAGCAGCGGCGGCGGGCGCGTCACGGAGCTGCTGGCGCGGCCGGTGCTTTCGGCGCTGCGTCCCGCGCTCGGCGGGCTGGTCCAGCCCCTCGGCGGCGAGTACGCGGGCACGCGCGAGTTCCTCGAATCGGTGCCGTTCGCCGCCGGCTACGGCGTCGAGATCGGGCTGCTCCTCGACGCCGAGGCGCGGTACGGCCTCGACGGGCTCGCCCAGGTCAACCTCGGCGTCCGCAAGCACCGGAACCGCTCGCTGCCCCAGCTGGGCGTGATGTCCCGCCAGATCCTGGGCACGGCGCTGGCCCGCTGCGGGGTCCCGGCCGCCGACGCGCCGTTCACGCAGTTCGTCCAGGTCGACGAGGAGTGGCTGCCGGACGTCACGACCGTCCGGGTCGCCGACCGGCCGCCGATGCGGGAAGTGCTCGCCCGTCCTCGAGGGTGAGCACCTCGTCGAAGCCGTCGAGGTGCTCGGGGCGGTGGGTGACCAGGACGACGGTGCCTCGGGCGTGCGTGAGGACGTTCTTCAGGACGGCGTCGCCGTGCGCGGGGTCGAGGCCTTCGACGGGCTCGTCGAGCACCAGCACCGGCGGGGCCGCCAGGACCGCGCGGGCGAGGACCAGCCGCTGCCGCTGACCGCCGGAGAGGGCGTCGCCGTCCGGGCCGGTCTCGCGGTCGAGCCCCAGGTCGAACCCGGCGATCTCGCACGCTTCTCGCAGCTCGTCATCGGTCGCGGCCGGTTTCGCGAGGAGGAGGTTCTCGCGGACGGTCGTGTGGAAGACGTGCGCGTCGGCTTCGGCGCCCGAGATGACTTTCGACAGGTCCGCGTACTCGCCGAGCGGGTGGCCGTCGAGGAACACGCGGCCTTCGGTGGCGGGCTGGCTGCCGAGGAGGAGGCGGAGCAGCGTCGTCTTCCCGGCGCCGCTGGGGCCGAGGATCCCGACGCGCTTGCCGGGCGGCAGGTCCAGGTCGATCCGCTGCAGCGCGGGGGCGCGGCCCGGGTGTCGGACGCCGGCGCTTTCGAGCCTGAAGTGCCCCTTTTCCGGCGTGCGGGTGCCCTTCGGGGTGGGCGGCTCGGCGAGGACGGCCCGCACCCGGGCGGCCGACGCGCGGATCTCCGGCACCCGCCGGGCGGCCCCGACCAGCGGGAGGACGACCTCGAAGCTCGCCATGGCGGCCAGGGTGAGCGCGGCGGTCCAGGGCACGGAGGCGTCGGCGAGCAGCGCGACGGCGACGGTGGTGCCCAGCTGGACGAGCACCCCGGCGGCGCCGAGCAGCGCGGCCGCACCCGAGGTGGCCCGCTCGCTCACGGCGATCCCGTCGACGGCGGTGGTCGCCCGGGCCCGGTGCTCGTCCAGCGCACCGGCGGCGACGAGTTCGCGGTGCCCGGTGACGAGTTCGACAGCGCGTTCGGCGAGTTCGGCGCGTTTCGGGGCGGTTTCGCGCGCTGCCCGGGCGGTGACGCGGACGACCAGCCAGGGGAGCAGCCCACCGGCGACGAGCAACCCGGCACCGAGCGCAGCAGCGGCTGGTACGGAAGCGGTGGCCGTTACGGCGACGGCGGCGGTTCCCACGAGTGCGGCGACACCGGCGGGCAGCAGCCACCGGAGGACGGCGTCCTGCAGTGCGTCCACATCGGACACGAGCCGGGTGACGAGGTCGCCGCCGGAGAACCGTGAGCCGGGTACCAGGGCCTGGTAGACGCGGGTGCGGAGAGCGCCGAGCCAGCGCAGGACGACTTCGTGCCCGGCGAGGCGCTCGGCGTACCGGAGGCCACCGCGGAGCAGGGCGAGGGTCCGGACCCCGACGATGGCGACGGTAAGCGCCCCGAGCGGCGGCCGTTCGGCGGCGCGGAGGAGCAGCCAGGCGGCGGTGGCCATGAGGGCTAGGGCGGCGAGTTCGGCTCCGGCGCCGAGGAGGGCGGCGCGGATGAGGCGGAGGGTGTCCCTTGTGGACACAGCCCAGAGGTTCACGCGGCCACCTCCGAACGAACCCGGCCCTCCCGCAGCTCCACGACCCGCTCCGCCAGCGTGACCATCGCCGGCCGGTGGGCCACGAGCACCGCAGTCCGACCCGGCAGCAACCGCCGGGTCGCGGACAGCACCGTCTCCTCCGTGCGGGAATCCAGCCGAGTCGTCGGCTCGTCGAGCAACACCAACCCCGCAGACGTCCGGGCTAGCGCCCGGGCCAATCCCACCCGCTGCCGCTGCCCCGCCGACAAGCCCTCGCCCAGCTCGCCCACCTGAGTCTCATACCCCGCGGGCAATCCCGCCGCCACGGAATCCAGCGCCGCGGCACGAGCCGCGGCCGGGACGTCGGCCGGCAGGCCCAAAGCGATGTTCTCCGCCAGCGTCCCCCGGAACAACGTCGGCCGCTGCGGTACCCAAGCCACATCGGCGAGCCAGTCGTCCGGCGACAGCGACCGCAGGTCCACCCCGTCGACGAGCACCCGCCCCGACGAAGGCGTCACGAACCCCAGCAGCACCGCCAACAAGGTGCTCTTCCCCGACCCGCTCGGCCCCACCAAGGCGATCCGCGCCCCCGCCGGCACGCACAGGTCCACATCGGACAACACCGGCACACCGTCGTAAGAAACCGAAACCCGCTCCAGCGTCAGCGAAGGCGCACCCCGCCGCCGCACCGAAACCGCCGTCCGAGAAGGAACGACCGGTACCGCAAGCGCTTCCCGCAACGCCGTCAACCCCTCGGCCGCCGCGTGGAACTTCGCGCCCGCCGCGCGCAACGGCAGGTACGCCTCCGGCGCCAGCACGAGCACCAGCATCGCCGTCCGCGCGTCGAGGCCGCCGTCGAGGAGGCGGAACCCGATCGGCACCGCCACCAGCGCCACCGACATCGTCGCCACCAGTTCCAGCACCAGCGCCGAAAGGAACGCGATCCGCAACGTCTTCATCGTCGCGTCCGTGTGGGCGGACGTCATCGAACGGACCGTCGAGGCCTGCGCCGCCGCCCGGCCGAACAGCCGGAGCGTCCCGAGTCCCCGCACCACGTCGAGGAAGTGACCACCCAGCCGCAGCAACAGTGACCACTGCCGCTCGGTCCGCGCCGCGGTGTGCTTGCCGACCAGGATCGCGAACACCGGAATCAGCGGGAGCGTCGCCGTGACGATCAGCGCCGACACCAGGTCCGTCGTGAACAGCCGCGCGATCACCGCGGCCGGCACCACCACCGACACGACCAGCGACGGCAGGTAGCCGGTCAGGTAGCTGTCCGTGGCGTCGGCCCCGCGCGTCACCTGCGTCGCGACGACGCCCGCGCGATCGGCGCGCGAGTCGAGCAACCGGCGGCGCAGACCCGCGCGCACCGAAGCCGCGAACCGTCCACTGAGGACACCGTGCGCCCACGAAAGCAGTGCCCGCGCGGCGATCGCGACGACCAGGAGCAGCGAGACACCGCCGCCGGTGAGCAGCGTGGCGAGACCTTCGGCCTGGACGAGCACTGACGCGGCGGTGAGCACCCCGAGCGCGGCCAGCACGGCCAGGTAGCGCCGGAGTCCGGGCAGAGCGGGCACGGCGTTCCCCCTAGAAGTGCAGCAGCGAGCGCTGGTCGACGGGATGGCGGTGGGCGCGCCAGGTCAGCCACTGCACGACCAGCAGCACCAGCAGCGACGGCGGGGCGAACCACGTCAGGACCGCGAACGTCCCCGGGGCCGTCGCCGCCTGGTCGACCGTCAGCGCGTACCCGGGCGAGACCAGCACCGCGGGGAACCGCACCGTGCCGGCGAGCAGTGCCGGGCAGGCGGACAGGACCATCGAGCCGACGAGCGCGACGCGGTTGCGGCGCAGCGCCAAGCCGAGCCGGGCGACGGCGAGCGCGGCGAAGGCCAGCGCGGCCACGCCCGCCCCGAGCGCGGTCACGCCGTCGAGCGTGAAAGCGCTCCACACGGTCGTGATCACCAGGAACGCGAGCACGGGCGCGGTGAACGCCCGGGCCAGCCGGACCGCGCGCCCGGTCAGCTCGGCCGGGGCGCGCACGGCCAGGAACGCCGCGCCCTGCAAGGCGAACAGCGCCACGAACCCGAGCCCCCACAGCACGGCGTACGGGCTGAAGAGCGCGAGGACGTCCCCGGACGGCGAGCCGTCGGCGGCCAGGGGCAGCCCGGCCACGAGGTTGCCGAGGAACAGGCCCCACGACAGCGCCGTCACCAGCGCGCCGCCGACGATGCCCGCGGTCCAGGCGCCGCGCCGCGCGTCCGGGCGGCGGCTGCGCAGCTGCATCGACGCGGTGAACGTGACCAGGCCGAGCAGCAGCGTCACGACCAGGACGTAGGCCCCGGCGAACACCTTGCCCTCCAGGTGCGGGAACGCGCCGAACAGCAGCCCGACCGCCGCCACCAGCCACACCTCGTTGGCCAGGAAGAACGGGCCGAGCGCGCCGAGGGTCTGGCGCCGCCGCCGTTCGCCGGTCTCGAACGCGGGCAGGAGCAGCCCGACGCCGTAGTCGTAGCCCGCGAGCGCGAAGTACCCGCAGGTCAGCAGGCCCAGCACGCACCACCACAAGGTCACCATCGGTCAGACTCCGCTCAGGACGGGCAGCTCGGCGGGCTCGTCGACCGGCTCCGGGCCGCGCTTGGCGACCCGCGCCAGGAGCACCCAGTCGGCGACCGCGAGCGCGGCGAACAGCAGCGAGAAAGCGATGAAGGAGAACAGGATCTGGCCGGCCGGGACGTCCGCGACGGCGTCGGCGGTGCGCAGCTTCCCCCAGACCAGCCAGGGCTGGCGGCCGAGCTCGCGCACCAGCCAGCCCATGATCGCCGCGACGAAGGGCAGCGGGATCGCCGCGACCATCAGGTAGTGCAGGAACCGGGCCTTGGTGAGCCAGTTCCGGACCAGCAGCAGTGTCCCCAGGAGCGCGCACAGCAGCATGGCGAAGCCGAGCGTGATCATCACGCCCAGCGGCAGGCCCACCGCGCTCCCGCCCAGCTTGTCCGGCTGGTACATCTTCAGCTCGCCGAACTGCGCGAAGCCCTGGTTGACCACCAGGATCGAGCCGATCAGCGCCGTGACCACGCCGATCCGCATCGACCGGCGGAAGAACTCGACCTCCGCCGTGCGCTTCAGGAAGTGGTACGCGCTGATGCCGACGACGAAGAACCCGCCGGTCACCAGCGCGGCGCTGACGACGTGCGGCAGCGATGCGACCAGCGCCGGGTTCGAGAACAGCGCGCCGAAGTCGTCGAGGCGTAGCGTGCCGCCTTCGAGCCGGCTGCCGACCGGGTTCTGCAGGAACGAGTTGGCCAGCATGACGAACAGCGCCGACGCGTACGCGGTCAGCGTGACCAGCCAGATCAGCGTCAGGTGCAGCCACTTGCCCAGCCGCCCGAAGCCGAAGATCCACAGGCCGAGGAAGGTCGACTCCAGGAAGAACGCGACCAGCGTCTCGATGGCCAGCGGTGCGCCGAAGACGTCACCGGCGAATGTGGACAACCCGGTCCAGGTCAGCCCGAACTGGAATTCCATCACTATTCCGGTGACGATCCCCAGCGCGTAATTGATCACGTACAAGCGGCCCCAGTAGCGGGTCATCCGCAGCAGTTCGGGCTTGCCGCCGACCGCCGCGCGCGTCTGCATCACGGCCACCATCGTGATCAACCCCAGTGTGAGCAGCACGAACAGGAAGTGGAACGAAGTCGTCGTCGCGAACTGGAGTCTCGCGACCGGGAGTGCATCCATGGCGCCCGACTATATACGTAGTCTGGCTACATGTAGCCACCAAATCCATGAGATCCGGGTCATCTCCGGGAAATACCCGGGTGCGTCCCCTGCCGTCGGCCAATAGCCTCTCCGGGGTGGGATGCGTAGACTGCGTACCTATGAAGGCGGACACCTTGCGCGGGCACCTCGACGCGTTGCTGCTGGCGGTCCTCGACGGCCGGAAGCTGCACGGCTACGCGATCATCGAGGCGCTCCAGCTGCGCAGCGAAGGCGCGCTCGACCTGCCGACCGGCACGGTCTACCCGGCGCTGCGCCGGCTCGAGCGGGCCGGCTGGCTGGCCAGCGAGTGGGACGTCGTCTCCGGCCGCAAGCGGCGCACCTACCGGCTCACCCGCTCCGGCCAGCAGGCGTTGGCCGCCGAACGCGCCGAGTGGCGGGAGTTCACGACGGTCATCGGGGGAGTGCTGGGGGCATGATCGACGAATACCTGGGAGACCTGGACCGGCGGCTGCACGGCTGCGGCCGGTTCAAGGCCGACCTGCTGGGGGAGGCCAGGGACGGCCTGCACGACGCCGCCGACGCGTACCGCGCGGGCGGCTGGAGCGACGAGGAAGCCGAGCGCCGCGCGGTCGCCGACTTCGGCCCGGCGGCCGTCGTCGCCCGCGACTACCAGGCCGAGCTCGGCATGCTCAGCGGCGTCCGGACGCTGTGGAAGCTGGTCATCGGCGTCCCGGCGATGCAGCTGGCGTGGGACTACGCCCGGATCCTCACCTTCGGCGAGTGGACGAGGATCTCGACGCCGACGCCGGGGTGGTACAAGGTCGTCACGCACGTCAGCCACGGCGCGGTGTTCGTCGTGCCGGTGATCGGCGTGCTCGCCCTGCTCGGCATCCGCTGGCTGAGCCGGCACCTGGACGGCGCCGGGCTCGCGCGGTTCTGCGGCACCCTCATCGCGCTCGCGGTCGGCGTCAACCTGGCTTCGGTCGGGCTGCTGATCAGCACGACCGGGTTCGTGGACGCGTCACGGCTGTTCCTGAGCGTCCCGTGCGCGGTGCTGATGGTCGCCTGGGTGCTGCTTTCGCTGCGGCTCGTCGTGCTCGCGAGACGATCCTGGGGCGGGTATGCCACGATCGTCGCGTGACGACCGCGCTGATCTACCTCGTAGTCATGCTGCTGGTGGCCGCCGTGGTGTTCCTGCTGGCCGCCGTGGTCTTCGGCCGGGGTGAGGAGCTCGCCCCGCTGCCGCCGGGCAGCTCGCCGACGCGGCTGCCCGCCGAGGACATCACCGGCGAGGACCTGACGGAGGTCCGCTTCCAGCTGGTGCTGCGCGGCTACAAGATGTCCGAGGTGGACTGGGTGCTGCGCCGCCTCGGCGTCGAGATCGACGAGCTGCGCGCCCGGGTCGGCGAGCTGGAGCAGCGCGAGCGCGAACGGGAGAGCTCGCCCGAAGGGGCCCAGTGACGGATCTGATCCTGTCGGTCGACGTGCGCGCGCCGGCCGGGACGACCTGGCTCGCGCTCACCGACTGGACGCGCCAGGGCGAGTGGATGCTCGGCACGCAGGTCGAGGTCGTCGCGGGCAACGGCCGCAGCGTCGGGTCGCGCCTGCAGGCGTTCACCGGCGTGGCCGGCATCGGGTTCACGGACAAGATGGAGATCACGAGCTGGGAGCCGCCGGTGCGGTGCGCGGTCCGGCACCTCGGCAGCGTCGTGCAGGGCACCGGCGTGTTCCAGGTGGTGGCGAAGGGCGCGACGCGCTCGACGTTCGTCTGGGCCGAGCACCTGCGGCTGCCGTTCGGGCCGCTGGGCCGGCTCGGCTGGCCGGTGGTGCGCCCCGCGTTCGCGCTGGGCGTGCGCCAGTCGCTGCGGCGGTTCGCGCGGTTCGCGGAGGACTATTCGGTGGGTGGGGATGAGTGAGCTGTTCGGCACCGACGGCGTCCCGCGGTGCAGCTGGGGCAATTCGGCCCCGGACTACGTGGCCTACCACGACGAGGAGTGGGGCGTGCCGCTCCACGGGCAGGACGAGCTGTACGAGCGGCTGTGCCTCGAGTCGTTCCAGTCGGGGCTGTCGTGGATCACGATCCTGCGCAAGCGCGAGAACTTCCGGAAGGCGTTCAAGCGGTTCAAGCCGGCGAAGGTGGCCAAGTTCGGCGACGCCGACGTCGAGCGGCTGATGCAGGACGCGTCGATCGTGCGGAACCGGGCCAAGATCCTGGCCGCGATCAAGAACGCGCAGGCGATCGCCGCGCTGGACACGCCGCTGGACGACCTGCTGTGGTCGTTCGCGCCCTCGTCGCACAAGCGGCCGGCGACGATGGCCGACGTCCCGGCCATCACCGACGAGTCCAAGGCGATGGCGAAGGAGCTGAAAAAGCGCGGCTTCGTCTTCCTCGGCCCGACCACGTGCTACGCGCTGATGCAGGCCACCGGCATGGTCGACGACCACGTCGAGGGCTGCTTCCGGGCCGGGTCGTGAGTGTTCAGTCGGGTTCTAACCCGACTGAACACTCACGACGTCACTTGCCCTGGAAGTTCGGCTTGCGCTTGCCGACGAAGGCCTCGACGGCCTCGGTGTGGTCGGCGGTCGTGCCGAGCGCGGTCTGGGCGGCGTCCTCGGCGTCGAGGGCCTCGTCGAACGTCGACTGCGCGGCCAGGTTGAGCACGCTCTTGATCTTCGCGTAGGCCACCGTCGGCCCGGCCGCGAGCTTCGCCGCGACCTTCTGGGCGCGCGCCGGCAGCTCCTCGTCCGGCACGACCTCGCCGACCAGGCCGAGGCGCAGCGCCTCCGCCGCGTCGACGGTCCGGGCCAGCAGCATCAGCTCGGCGGCGCGGCCGTAGCCGACCAGCCGCTGCAACGTCCACGACGCACCCGAGTCCGGGCCGAGCCCGACGTTGGCGAAGGCCATCAGGAACGACGACGACTCGGCGGCGATCCGCAGGTCACTGGCGTAGGCGAAGGCGGCCCCGGCACCGGCGGCGGTGCCGTTGACCGCCGCGATCACCGGCTTCTCCATCGACACGATCGCCTGGACGATCGGGTTGTAGTGCTCCTTCACCGTGTGTAGCGGGGCGGGGTCACCCGCCTGGAGCAGCCCGACGTGCTCCTTCAGATCCTGGCCGGCGCAGAACGCCTTGCCGGACCCGGTCAGCACCACCGCGCGGACGGTTTCGTCGCCGGACGCCTCGCGCAGCGCCGCGAGCAGTGCTTCCTTCAGCTCGACGGTCAGCGAGTTGTACGCCTGCGGCCGGTTGAGGGTCAGCGTGCGGACCCCGTCGGCGTCGGCGGTCAACAGGACGTCGGATGTGGTCACGTCATCTCCTTGCGCGGAAAACTTCGGTCGGCCGAGAGTCTTCCACCTCCCCCGGGCCGCATACCAGCACCGATACGGCGGCAAAAGATCGGTCCGCTGATGCGCCCGGCCGCTGATGAGGGACAATGGACACCAGACCCGGCTGGCTTTCACGCGAGCGCGACCCGGGCGCGCCGGTTGAGACGGAGGGAGCACGCTATGGCGGCCATGAAGCCCCGGACCGGAGATGGTCCCCTCGAAGTGACTAAGGAGGGGCGGGGCCTCGTGATGCGCGTACCGCTCGAGGGCGGTGGGCGACTCGTCGTCGAACTTTCCGCGGAAGAAGCGAAGGACCTCGGCGCCGCTTTGGCGGAGGTCACCGGCTAGCAAGCCTCCCTCGAACCGTCCTTCCGTCGCACCCCGGTCTCCCTTCGGAGGCCGGGGTCGCGGTTCCTCAGCGCCCGGAGGTTGCTCACTGTGCGTAATCCGCTACCCCCCGTTCCGACCAGTCTGCTCGACATCGAGGTAACGGCGGAGCTCCGCCGCGGCACCCCGACGGCCCGGTTCGTGACCGCGCCCGCGGACGACGCCGAGTCCGAGCCCCTCGAGGTCGGCGGCGTCCGGATCACCGGCAAGGCGGGCGACGTGCAGACGGTCCCCGGCGACGGTCCCCGGTGGGTCGCGGGGCTCGGCGACGGCGAGCCGAAGCAGTACCGCAAGACCGGCGCGGCGCTGGTCCGCGCGGTGAACGCGGCGCTGGCCGACGACGTCGACAACGGGGGTAAGGCGTTCCGCGCGGTGCAGGTGGAGCTGCCGGAGGAGGCGTCCGGCGAGCACGTGACCGAGCTGGCGCTCGGGCTGCTGCTGGGCGGCTACCGCTTCAAGGTGTCCGGCGAGGACCCGAAGCCGTCGGTGCGGACGGTCCGGCTGGTGACCGCGGACCCGGCCGCCGGCGAGCTGGTCGCCCGCGCTTCGGCACTGGCCGCGGCGACGGCGCTGACCCGCGACCTGGCGAACACGCCGTCGAACGTGAAGAGCCCGGCGTGGCTGGCGGACACGGCGTCGAAGGTGGCAGGCCCGGGCGTCGAGGTGACGATCCGGGACGAGAAGTGGCTGACGACGCAGGGCTTCGGCGGCGTCGTGGCGGTCGGCGGCGGCTCGGCCCGCCCGCCGCGCCTGATCGAGATGGCGTACAAGCCGTCGGGTGCTTCGAAGCACCTGCTGCTGGTCGGCAAGGGCATCACGTTCGACACGGGCGGCCTGTCCATCAAGCCGGCCGACGGCATGCACCTGATGCGCACGGACATGGCGGGCGGCGCGGCCGTGATCGCCGCGACCCGCGCGATCGCGGCCCTCGGCCTGCCGGTGCGCGTGACGGCGCTGGTGCCGGCGGCGGAGAACCACGTGTCGGGCTCGGCGTACCGGCCCGGCGACATCGTCCGCCACTACGGCGGCAAGACGACCGAGGTCGCGAACACCGACGCGGAGGGCCGCATGGTCCTGGCGGACGCGCTGGCCTACGGCATCCGCCGCTTCAGCCCGGACTACGTCGTCGACGCGGCGACGCTGACCGGCGCGATGAAGGTCTCGCTCGGCCTGCGGACGGGCGGGTTGTTCGCTTCGGATTCTTCGCTGGCGGACGCGGTGATCGCGGCGGGCGCGCGCGTGGGCGAGGCGTGGTGGCGCATGCCCCTGGTCGAGGACTACGCGGAGAACGTCCGCGGCGAGTTCGGCGACGTCCGGCAGACGCCTGGTGGCCCGGGCAGCATCACGGCGGCGTTGTTCCTGCGCGAGTTCACGTCCGGGCTGCCGTGGGCGCACCTGGACATCGCGGGGCCGGCACGGTCGGAGAAGAACTACGACGAGGTGGTCCCGGGCGCGACGGGCTTCGCGGCCCGGACCCTGGTGGAGCTGGCGGCTTCGCTGGGCTGAGCGGTTTGTCCACATCCCGGCTGGGGTGTGGACAACCTGCTGTTCGTGGCCGGGTTCGTCGGTGGGTGCCGATAGGCTGGAGCAGGGACGCCCCCCAGGGTTGGGCGGGGGCTTGCCCGACGGGGGATGGGGTGGCCTGACGGGTGCCGGCGGTTCGGCGAAGGTCTTGAATGAGTCATTCAGGACCTCCGAAGACCTGAATGAGTCATTCAGGACGTCCGGCCGACACCTCCTCCGGCCGTGATCCACGGAGCCCCTCAGCGTGGCCACGACGTGATCGCGGAAGCTCCTGAACCGCTGCTCAGCGCTCAGCCGCGGCCTGCGGTAGCCAGCACGTGGTCGCGGAAGCCGGTCACCGCCGGGGTCATCGGCTCCTCCGCCCGCCAAGCCAGCCCGATCGTCCGGTACGGCCGCGGCGACAGCGGCACCTCCGCGACCCCCGCCGGGCTGCCCGGCCCGAACCGCGGCAGCAGCGCCACCCCCAGGCCCGCCGCCACCAGGCCGCGCACCGTGTCCGACTCCTGGCCCTCGAACGCGATCCGCGGCGTGAACCCCGCCGCCGCGCAGAGTTCGTCCGTCAGAGTCCGCACGCCGTAGCCCTGCTCCAGCAGCACGAACTCCTCGTCCGCCAGCTCCGCAACCCGCACCGACCGCCGCCCGGCCAGGGGATGCCCCGCCGGGACCGACAGCAGGATCTCCTCGTCGACCAGGCCCGCGGAAGCCAGCGCCGGAACAGACGGCAGCGGCGCCAGCAGCGCCAGGTCCAGCTCACCGGCGACCAGGCGGTCGACCATCTCCTGCCGCGAGCCCTGGACCAGCGTGAACCGCACCCCCGGGTGCCGCGCCCGGTGGCCGCGCAGCAGCGACGGCACCAGCGACCGGCCGAGCAGGTGCAGGAACCCGAGCACCACGTGCCCCGACTCTGGCGACACCTCCTCCCGCGCCAGCCGGACGCCGGTCTCGAGGGCCGCCAAGCCGCGCTCCGCCGCTTCCGCCAGCAGGTCCGCCGCACGCGTGAGGCGGATGCCGCGGCCGTCCGGCACCGTCAGGGGTGCGCCCAGCGCGTCCGCCAGTGCCGCGAGCCGGCGGCTGACCGTCGGTTGCGGGACGCCCAGCAGCTCGGCCGCGCGTGTGATGTTCCCCGTCTTCCGGAGGGCGGCCAGCAGCGGCAGGTGCGGCGCGACCTGCGCCGACAGCGAGTCATACGTCACCGCATGAATCATGCCAGCCGAACGCATTGGACGTATTGGTTAGCTCTGCTTACTTTCAGTTCGTGACCTCCACGCGCCGAGTCAAGACCGCCGTCGCCGCGGCCGGGATCTCCTCCTTCGCCCTGCTCTACGCGCCGCAGCCGGTGCTGCCGCAGCTCGCCGCGCAGTACCACCTCGACCCCGGCGGCGCGGCGCTCGCCGTCAGCGTCGCGACCGGCGCGCTCGCCATCGCCGTCCTGCCGATCGCGGCGCTGTCCGAAGTGGTCGGACGGCGGCCGGTGATCCTGACGTCGGTCATCGCGTCGGTCGTGTTCGGCCTGCTGCTGCCGCTGATGCCGACGTACCCGGCGCTGCTCGTCCTGCGGGCCTTGCAGGGGATCGCGATCGCCGGCTTCCCCGGCGTCGCGGCCGCCTACCTGGCCGAACGGCTCGGCCGCGCGGGTGTCGCCGCCGCCGTCGGCGCGATG
Organism: Amycolatopsis lexingtonensis; assembly: GCF_014873755.1. Lineage (NCBI taxonomy): Bacteria > Bacillati > Actinomycetota > Actinomycetes > Pseudonocardiales > Pseudonocardiaceae > Amycolatopsis > Amycolatopsis lexingtonensis. Next base: position 6,286,471 of record NZ_JADBEG010000001.1, on the reverse strand, counting down.
ATCGCCGGCAACACGATCGGCGGCATGCTCGGCAGGCTGGCCAGCGGGTTCACCGCCGGCCCGCTCGGCTGGCGCGGCGCGCTGTACGTCGTCGCGGGGGTGGGCGCGGTGTGCTCGGCGATCACCGTCGTGACGCTGCCGCCGGGCACGCGCCCGCGCGGGAACGCCCAGCTCCGCGCGGTCGCCCAGGGGCTGGTCACGGCGTTGCGCAAGCCGGTGCTGCTCGCGCAGTATGCGGTCGCGCTGCTCGCGATGGGCTCGTTCGTCGCGCTCTACAACGCCGCCGGCTTCCGCCTGACCGGCGACCCGCTCGACCTGTCCCCGGCGATCGCGTCGCTGGTGTTCCTGGCGTACGCGACCGGCTCGGTGTCGTCGGCCGCCGCCGGTCGCCTGGTCGCCCGGGTCGGCCGTCGCCGCGCGCTGGTCGGCGCCCTGCTGCTGACGGCGGCCGGCGCGGCGCTGACGCTGCCCGACTCACTGCCGCTGGTCATCGCCGGGTTCCTGGTGCTGACCTGCGCGTTCTTCGCCGCGCACGCGGTCGCGAACGGCTGGGCGGCGGCCGACGCCCCCGAGAACGCGCGCGGCCAGGTCGGCGGCATGTACACGGCGACGTACTACCTGGGCAGCAGCGTCGGCGGCGCGGCGGGCGCGTGGGTCTACGGCCACGAAGGCTGGCCGTGGCTGATCGCGGTGGTCGTGGTCTGGCTGCTGCTCGCGGTGGCGGCGGTCGGCGCCGGGACCCGGGCAGCCCCCACCCGGCCCCGGGGGGCGTCCCCGTCCCAGTCTATCGGCACCCCCCGGCGAACCCGGCCGGGAAAGGTGGGTTGTCCACAGCCCCACGAGCCTGTGGGCAACTGAGTCAGATCGCCGCCGCGACCAGCAGGCCGCCGCCCACCGGCAGCAGCGCCGGGACCAGCCGGTCGTCCTCGCGGAACGCTCGCGCCACCTCGCGCAGCGCCAGTGTCTCCGGGTCGCGGTGGGACGGGTCGATCACCCGCCCGCCGGCCAGCACGTTGTGGAACGCGATGATCCCGCCCCGCCGCAGCAGCGACACGCCCAGCTCGTAGCAGCCGGGGTACTCGATGTGCGCGGAATCGACGAAGACCAGGTCGTAGCCGCCCGGCGTGAGCCGCTGCAGCACGTCCAGGGCGCGGCCGATGATCAGCCGCGTCCGGCCCGGCGCGTAGCCGGCCTCGCGGAACGTCGCGCGCGCGGCCCGCTGGTACTCCGGCTCGACGTCGATCGAGGTCAGGATGCCGTCGGGGGCCATGCCGCGGAGCAGGCTCAGCCCGCTGACGCCGGCGCCCGTGCCGACCTCGACGACCGCCTTCGCCCGCAGCGTCGCGGCCAGGAAGCGCAGCGTGGCGCCCGCGCCCGCGCTCAGCGGGACGCAGCCCAGGTCTTCGGCCCGCGCCCGCGCCGAAGACAGCACCTCGTCGTCGGGCAGGTACCCGTCGACGAACCCGGAATCGGCCGGTGCGGCCGCAGGGGTGGGCGTGTTCACGCACGGAGGTTAGCGTTGGTTGTCGATAAATCCTCGCAGGCTCCCTGGTAAGCACCCGGGAAGAACTTCTCAGCCTGCTCTCAGTCCAGTCTCACTAGAACCATAAGGAACCCCGACAGACTGAAATCCAGACACACGGGAACACCGTGGCCAGAGCCCGCGTTGGGTGGAGCAGACAGGAGAGACGCAGATGGAGGTGCCTGCTCCCGCTATGCAGAACGCCGTTGCCGACGCCGGGGCTCAGCCGGTGACCCTGGACGAGGCGGCTTGGACGCCACCGTCCTGGGACGAGGTCGTGCGCGAACACGGCGACCGGGTCTACCGGCTCGCCTACCGCCTGACCGGCAACACCCACGACGCCGAGGACCTGACGCAGGAGACCTTCATCCGGGTCTTCCGCTCGCTGGCGTCGTACAAGCCCGGCACGTTCGAGGGCTGGCTGCACCGGATCACCACCAACCTCTTCCTGGACATGGCCCGCCGCCGCTCGCGCGTGCGGATGGAAGGCCTGCCCGAGGACACCGACCGCATCGTGGGCGATGACCCAAGCCCCGAGCAGGTCTACTCGGACACCCACCTGGACCCTGACCTGCAGGCGGCGCTCGACGAGCTGCCCCCGGAGTTCCGCGCCGCCGTGGTGCTGTGCGACGTCGAAGGCCTGTCGTACGAGGAGATCGGCGCGACGCTGGGTGTCAAGCTGGGCACCGTCCGCAGCCGGATCCACCGCGGTCGCCAGGCGCTGCGCGCGTCGCTCGAGCGACGGCGCGCTCACGCACCGCAGTCTGCGAAGGTGTCGGTATGACCGCACCGCGAGGCTGGGGACTCCCCGAGTCGCACCTGCTGCCGGACGTCGTCGTGGCGTTCGTCGACGGCGAGCTTTCGCACGGCGCCCGCGACCGCGCGGCGTCGCACATCACGCGCTGCCAGGCGTGCGCGGCCGAGGTCCGCGCCCAGCGGCAGACGGTCGACACGATCCGGCACGCCGGTGCCCCTTCGATGTCTGCGGGGTTCCTGGCGAGCCTGCAGTCGATCCCGCAGCACACGGAGCTGCCGGGCACCCCGGACAACCTGGCGATCACCGCCGACGGCCAGCTCGTCGCGGTCCAGCGCCCCGACCGGGTCGCGGGCCTGCGCGACGCCGGCGTGCTGGGCGGAGTGGCACCGCTGGGGTCGTCGGCCCCGCTGGGCCAGTCACCGAACGTCCTCGGCGGCGGTCGTTTCAAGCGCCGCGCCGCCCAGGGTGCCGGGGTCGTGGTGTCCGGGCTGGTGCTGAGCGCGCTGGCGCTGGTCGGCACGTCCGCGGACGGCGACGGCGGCCCCGACCAGGGCGGCAGCGTGCCCCAGCCGGCGAACCTGCTCCCGGCCCAGCTGGCGGTGCCACCGCAGGCGCCGAGGTCGATGCCGGCGACCACTTCGCCCGCCGCCGCGGTACCCGCCGGGATCCGCTGAACCCAGCTTGACCGAGGCCGTTGCGAGGAATCCCTCGTGGCGGCCTTCGTCGTGTTCGGGGCACGGCGGATCGGCCTCGGCAGGTGCCCGACAGCCCTCGCCGCGCGGCCCAAGAAACAGCCACTTCACCGGCGGACCGGCAGACTCGGAGCACTGGGCTTGGGTATCGTCACGCCCAGCCACCTGATCTTCTGCACCGGGGAATGATGACCGAGCCGAACGTGAATCCCGAGCAGCCCGGCGCGCGTGATGCCGACCGGCTGGGTCCGCGGCCGCTCGCGCGGCCCGCTGTCGATCCCGCCCAGGCCGCCGTGTTCGGGCGGCCGCAGGGCGTCGACGGGGCGTTCGACAAGCTCTACACCCCGAAGCAGGCCAACGGCGTCAACCTCGCGCCGCCCGCGCCCGAGTCGCTCGCCGAGGCTTTCCGGCGGCCGCCCGGGGCCGAGGGCGTGCTGCTCGAACGGCCGCGCGAGGCCACCGGCGATCCGAAGGAAGCCGACCCGCCGCTGTGGAACAGCACCAGTGATCCGTGGCGTGATCCGGGGGCCGGGGCCGTGCTGGCCGGGCCCGCGATGCCCGCCGAGGACGAGGAAAAGCCCGCCAAGCGGCCGCCGGGAGCGTTGCTCAGCCTGCCCGAGGTGCTGTTCGGGCGCCGGGTGCAGCCGAAGGCGCTCGCGCTGCTGGGAGTCGTCGCGCTGCTCATCGGCGCGGTCGGCGGCTTCGTCGGCTGGTGGGTCGGCGACACCGGCACCGAGCTCACCGGGTCCGCCACGATCTCCGAAGCCGAGGCCGCCAAGGAACGCCCGGCCGGGTCGGTCGCCGAGATCGCCAAGCGCGTCGCGCCCGCCGTCGTCTCGCTCGAAGTCTTCAAGCCCGGCGCCGAGTCCGGTGAGCAGGGCTCCGGCGTGATGATCGACCCGCAGGGCTACATCCTCACCAACGAGCACGTCATCTCCTCCGCCGCCGCGGACCCGGGCGTCAAGGTCACCGCGATCTTCGTCGACGGCACCCGCACCGAGGCCAAGCTCGTCGGCGCCGACCAGAAGACCGACCTCGCCGTCGTGAAGGTGAACGTCACCAACCCGACCGTGCTGCAGATCGGCAAGTCCGCAGACCTGCAGGTCGGCGACACCGTGATGGCGATCGGCTCGCCGCTGGCGCTGCAGAACTCCGTCACCGCGGGCATCGTCAGCGCGCTGAACCGGCCGATCACCGCGGGCGGCGACAGCGGTGCCCCGCCGGTCACCTACGAGGCCATCCAGACCGACGCCGCGATCAACCACGGCAACTCGGGCGGCGCGCTCGTCGACGCCACCGGCGCGCTGGTCGGCATCAACTCGTCGATCCGCTCGTCCAGCGCGGACGGCGGCAGCATCGGCATCGGCTTCGCCATCCCGAGCGACTACGCCATCAAGATCGCGAAGTCGCTGATCAAGGACGGCAAGGTCCGGCACGCGGACATCGGCATCAACGCGTCGTCGACGGTCGCCGGCTCGTCCACCATGGGCGCCCAGGTGAAGAACGTCGCCCCCGGCGGCCCGGCCGCGAACGCGGGCATCAAGGAGGGCGACGTGATCACGAAGATCGGCAACCGGCTGGTGCGCGACTCCGCGGAACTGACGGTCGCGGTCCGCGCGCACGACGTCGGCGAAGTGGTCCCGGTTTCACTGGCCCGCGACGGCGCGAGCTTCGTCGTGGACGTAACCCTGGCTTCCGACTGAGTTCCCGTGTTCGGCCTGCCGGAGCACGGCGGGCTGCGGGTACCCTGGCCGGGTAGGTTCAGCTGCGGAGGTTGACTGGTGTTCGACAGCGTCGGGTGGGGCGAAATCCTCGTCCTCATCATCGCCGGTCTCTTCATCCTCGGCCCGGAACGCCTCCCCGAGGCGGCTTCCTGGCTGGCGAAGAGCGTGAAGAAGGTCCGCGACTTCGCGACCGGTGCCCGTGAGCAGCTGCGCGAGGAGATGGGCCCGGAGTTCGACCAGCTCCGCAAGCCCCTCGAGGACTTGCGCGGCCTGCGCAACTTCGACCCCAAGCGCGTGGTGACGCAGCACCTGTTCGACGGAGACGCGGACCCGCTGGGCCTCAAGGGCATCACGAACGGCGGCAACGGCACGAACGGGACCAACGGCACGACGGTCAGCCAGCCCCAGGCGGCGCCGGAACCGCTCAAGCCGGGGGAGCGCCCGCCGATCGACCCGGACGCCACGTAGCCCGCACTTCTCAAGCGCCCCAATGTGGCGTTCGGTGCGTCAGACGCACCGAACGCCACATTGGGTGCGTTGGACGCAACCAACGCCACATTGGGGCGCTGGGGGTCAGCGGCCCGCCGGGGTCACGTTCAGCATCATCCCGGCCAGGCCGCGGGCCCGGACCGAGAGCTTCTTCGCGACGTCGCTCAGCACCACCGACGCGGGCGCTTCCGGCTCCGACAGCACGATCGGCGTGCCCGCATCGCCCTGGGCGACCACGCGCGGGTCCATCGGGACCTGGCCGAGCAGCGGGACCTCGGAGCCGATCGACTTCGTCAGCGAATCGGCCACCCTCTGGCCGCCGCCGGCACCGAAGATCTCGAGCCGGGAGCCGTCGGCCTGCTCCAGCCACGACATGTTCTCGATGACGCCCGCCACGCGCTGGCGCGTCTGCAGCGCGATCGCGCCCGCGCGCTCGGCCACCTCGGCCGCCGCCTGCTGGGGGGTGGTGACCACCAGGATCTCCGCGTTCGGGATCAGCTGGGCCACCGAGATCGCGATGTCGCCGGTGCCCGGCGGCAGGTCCAGCAGCAGGATGTCCAGGTCGCCCCAGAATACGTCGGCCAGGAACTGCTGCAGCGCGCGGTGCAGCATCGGCCCGCGCCACACCACTGGCGTGTTGCCCGGGGTGAACATGCCGATCGAGATCACCTTCACGCCGTGGGACTGCGGCGGCATGATCATCGTGTCGACCTTGGTCGGCTTCTCGCGCGCGCCCAGCATGCGGGGGATCGAGTGGCCGTAGATGTCCGCGTCCACGACGCCGACCGACAGCCCGCGCGCGGCCATCGCCGCGGCCAGGTTCACCGTGACCGACGACTTGCCGACGCCGCCCTTGCCCGAGGCCACGCAGTACACGCGGGTCATCGAGCCCGGCTGCGCGAACGGGATCACCGGCTCGGCCGCGTCCCCGCGCAGCGACTTCCGCAGCTCGGAGCGCTGCTCGTCGCTCATGACGTCCAGCTCGACGCGCACGTCGACGACGCCGGGGAGCTTCGAGACGGCTTCCTTCGTGTCGTTGGTCAGCGTCGCCTTCAGCGGGCAGCCCGCGACCGTCAGGTAGATCCCGACCGTCACGACGCCGTCGTCGCCGACGACCACGTCCTTGACCATCCCCAGGTCCGTGATGGGTTTCCGGATCTCCGGGTCTTGCACGCTCTTCAGCGCGCTGCGGACGTCGTCGACGCTGGGGAGCTGCTGAGTACTGGTCACCCCACCCATGTTACGAGCTGGTAGGAGTGCGGCTCGGCTTGGCCTTCCTGGGCTGGACGTCGAGGTCCTCCCGCAGCCGGTCCAGCTCGCTGCGCAGGTAGTCCCGTGTCGCCACCTCGCCGATCGCGAGGCGCAGCGCCGCCAGCTCCCTGGCCAGGTACTCCGTGTCGGCTTTCGTCTGGGTCGCCCGGTTCCGGTCCTCCTCGAGGGAGACGCGGTCGCGGTCGTCCTGGCGGTTCTGCGCGAGCAGGATCAGCGGTGCCGCGTACGCCGCCTGCGTCGAAAACGCCAGGTTGAGCAGGATGAACGGGTACGGGTCCCACTGGAGCGACACCGCCGTGATGTTCAGCACGACCCAGACGATCACGATCAGCGTCTGCCAGAACAGGTACTTGCCGGTGCCGAGGAACCGCGCCAGCCGTTCGGACAGCCGGCCGAAGGTGTCCGGGTCGATGTTCAGCCTGAACCGGTTCTGGCCGCGGGGCTGGTCGAGCCGCCGTCCCGGAGTCAGCTCAGGCACGGTCTTCCTCCAACGTGTCGTGCAGGCCGGTCTCGCGCCAGTCTTCCGGCAGCAGGTGGTCGAGGACGTCGTCGACGGTCACCGCGCCGATCAGGTGGTCCTCGGCGTCGATGACCGGCCCGCAGGTCAGGTTGTAGGCCGCGAAGTACCGCGTGACCTCGGCCAGCGACGCGCCCGGTTTCAGCGGCGGCAGCCCGGTGTCCACGGCGCTGGCCACGAGCTCCGCCGGCGGCTCGCGCAGGAGCCGCTGGAAGTGGACGACGCCGACGTACCGCCCGGTCGGCGTCGCGGTCGGCGGGCGGCAGACGAACACCATGCTGGCCAGCGCCGGTGGCAGGTCGGCGTTGCGGATGTGGGCCAGCGCTTCGGCGATCGTCGTGTCCGGGGTCAGCACCACCGGCTCCGGCGTCATCAAGCCGCCCGCGGTGTCGGACGAGTACTCCAGCAGCCGCTTGACCGGCGCGGACTCCTCCGGCTCCATCAGTTCCAGCAGCCGGCTCTGGTCGGCCGGGGCGAGCTCGGCCAGCAGGTCGGCCGCGTCGTCGGGGTTCATCGCCTCCAGGACGTCGGCCGCGCGCTCCTCGGCCAGGTAGGCCAGCAGCTCCTTCTGGTCGTCGTCCGGCAGTTCCTCGATGACGTCGGCGAGGCGCTCGTCGTCCATCGCGTCGGCGACCTCGTGGCGCCGCTTGAGCGGCAGGTCGCGCACGGTCGCGGCGATGTCGGCCGGGCGCATGGTGTCGAACAGCATGAGCAGCTGGCCGGCGCCCTGGGGCTGCGCCCCGAGGTCGGCGAGGCCCAGCCCGGCGACCTCCGACCACGGCAGCACCTGCATCGCGGAGCGGCGGCGGCCCAGTCCCACCCGCCGTTCCCGGATGGCCAGCTTGGCCAGCACCCAGTCACGGGTGCGGGTCGGCTCCATCCCGGCGTCGACGACGGTGATCCGGGTGCCGGACGCGGTCAGGGCGGCGTGCGCGTCGAGCAGCTGGCCGAGCACCAGGACCTCGTTGGGCCGCTGGACGAACTGGCGCATGTTGACCGAGCCGGTGGCGAGCGTCACGGCGGTCGGCTCGATCGCGGTGACCCGCAGCATCGGCACGAAGACGCGCCGCCGCGTGCTCAGCTCGACGACCAGGCCGAGGATCCGCGGCGGCTGCGCGTCCAGCCGCAGCCCCGCCACCAGGTCGCGGACCCGGCCGATCGACTCGCCGTCCGGCCCGAATACCGGCAGACCGGACAGCTGAGCTGCGAAAACCCTGTTGACCGCGGCCATGGGGCTGACACTATCGGCTGGCCGCCCAGGGGGCGATTTCCGCCACTGTGACGAAGGCCGGGTCGTCGCTGTCCTCACCGGTCTCGGTGAGCTCCTCGACCATCCAGATCCAGTTCTGCACGGCTCGCACGAGCGTCCAGGCGCGCGCCTTCGAAGCGTCCAGCTCGTGCGAAGCGACGATCAGCGCGAACCGTTCGTCCAGTGTGGACTCGGTGAAGCGGTTCCAGAACAACGGGATCACGCCCCACTCGAGGTCGCCCGCCAGCGGCTTGGGGTCGATGACCAGCCACGGCTCGCGCGTGCCCGCGAGGACGTTCTCGAAGTGCAGGTCCTCGTTCACGAGCAGCTCACCCGCGTCCGGCCCGAGTTCGCGGCAGATCGCGACGGCGTCGTCGACCAGCCGTTTCTCGATCGGCTCGCCGAGCTCGGCCCACCGGCGGGGGAGCTCCTCGGCGAGGCGGGCGGCTTCGTCGCTCAGCCGCCGCCGCATCGACGACGGCGCGGGGACGGCGAGCCGCCGGGCCAGCTCGCCGATCAGGGGTATCGCTTCGCGCAGCGGGAGGTCGTCGAGGGTCCGGCCGGCGTCGAGCCGTTCGAGCAGCAGGACGCCGTCCTCCGGCGCGGAGTCCAGCAGCAGCACCGCGCCCCGACCGGCCCATGTGGACAGTGCGAGCGGCTCGTCGGCCGACTCTTCGTCGCGCCAGCCGAGCTTCAGCACCACCGGCGTGCCGTCGGGCAGCCGCGCGGGCTGCGCCAGGCCGACGTAGCCGTGCATCGCCTCGCCCTCGAACGTCAGGCCCCACTCGCGCGCGTACCGGGCGGCGAGCCGGGGCAGGTCCGCCAGCCACGGGACGGCGTCGGGGCCGAGGACCCGGGGCGCGCGGGCGGCGAACAGCGGGGGCACGCGAAGCTCGGTCACCTCCCCAGCCTGGCAGTCCCGTCCAGCGCGTTTCCCCGGCGTCGTGGCGGGCGTACGCTGGGTTTTCAGGGGAAAACGCAACCCCGGGAGCAGCCATGGTGGTGGAGATCCTCAGCGCCGTCGTCGTCGCGGGCGGAGCCTGGCTCGCGGCCAGTGTGCGCGTCGTGAAGCAGTACGAACGCGGGCTCGTCTTCCGGTTCGGCCGGGTGCGGGCGAAGGTGCGGGAACCGGGACTGGCGTTGCTGGTGCCGTTCGCGGACCGGATCCAGAAGGTCAACATGCAGATCATCACCATGCCGATCCCGGCCCAGGACGGCATCACCCGCGACAACGTCACCGTCCGGGTCGACGCGGTCGTCTACTTCAAGGTCATCGACCCGGTCGTCGCGGCGGTCAACGTGCAGGACTACCGGTCGGCGGTCGGCCAGGTCGCGCAGACGTCGCTGCGCTCGATCATCGGCAAGAGCGACCTCGACGACCTGCTCTCCAACCGCGAGCGGCTCAACGAGGGCCTGGAGCTGATGATCGACAGCCCCGCGCTGGACTGGGGCATCCACATCGACCGCGTCGAGATCAAGGACGTCGCGCTGCCGGAGGCGATGAAGCGCTCGATGTCGCGGCAGGCCGAGGCGGAGCGGGAACGGCGAGCGCGCGTCATCTCCGCCGACGGCGAGCTGCAGGCGTCGCACAAGCTCGCGCAGGCCGCGGCGACGATGGCAGATACCCCTTCGGCGTTGCAGCTGCGGTTGCTGGAAACCGTCGTGCAGGTGTCGGCGGAGAAGAACTCGACGCTGGTGCTGCCGTTCCCGGTGGAGCTGCTGCGGTTCCTCGACGCCCAGACGCCGAAGCCCGCGCCGCCGGAACCGCCGGCCGAGGCGAAGCCGGAGGTGAACGGCCACGCGACCCCGGCGCCGCGCAGCCCGGGCGACGCGGTGCTGCCGGACTAGGTCAGCTGCCCGTTCGCGCCCAGGATGATGAAGGTGGTCAAGAACCCGACCCAGAGCGCGATGACGACGTAGCCGACGATCACGGCGGCCGTGGCCAAGCCGCGGCCGCCCGCTTCGCCGCGGTTCGTCTTGCTCAGCGCGATGTGGCCCATGACCAGCCCGGCGATCGCCGTGACGAAGGAACAGAAGCCGAGGATCGAGCAGACCAGCGCGCCGATCGCCAGCGCGTTGTCCTGCCCGCGGGCCGAGGTCCCGTACGGCTGCGGGTACTGCGGCGGCGTCACGTACGACGGATACTGCGGGTACGGCTGCTGCGGGTAGCCGGGCGGTGCGTACACCGGCTGGGGCTGGCCGGGCGCGGCGTAGGGCGTGCCGGGGATGTACGCGGCCGGCGTCTCGAACGAGCCCGGCGGCAACGGAGCGGGTTGCTCCGGTGCGGCGGCGGCCGCGGTGTCCGCGACGCTGGTGTCCGCCGTGTCCGCGACCGTGGTGTCGGCGATCGTGGCGTCGCCCGCGGGCGGGTCGTACTCCGCCGGCGCGTAGGACGGCGGTTCCGCGGGGGGCGGCGGGTCGTAGGCCACGGTCGGATCGGCGGCCGGACGGTCGGTGTCCTTGTCCCCGGACGGGTCGGTCATGAAGGGTCCCCTCGGTGCGTGCGGGAAGCCAAGGCTAGCGCCAGCCGCTGAACGCGCCGATGCCGATGAAGAGGGCGAACAGCCCGATGTTCAGCGCGACCGCGCAGTAGCCGATGATGATCCCCGCCAGCGCGATGCCCTGGCCGTCGGCGATGCCGCGCTTGGCCTTGCCGTAGGCGATGTGGCCCATGATGATGCCCGCGATGCCGACGACGAAGCACAGGACGAGCCCGAGGATCGAGCAGACCAGCGACCCGACCGCGAGGCCCGAACCCTCTTGGGGCTGCTGCATCCCGCCGGGGTAGCCCGGGTAGCCGGGGTACTGCGGGTAACCGGGCTGCTGCTGGTAGCCGTACTGCTGGCCGTACGGGTTGTTCGGGTCCTGCGGATAAGTCATGGTGCTCCCCTCCGGGCCGCACTCTACGGCGGGAATCGTGAGCGCCCTCATAGCAGGGTCCGGCTTTTCGGGTCATACTCACCGGTAACCCAGCGCCGGGAGCGGCGTCGTATTCCGGAAAGGGAGCCGTGATGGCCCGTCTCGCCCAGACCGCCGGCCTCACCGACGTGCAGTCGGAGATCCTCGCGACCGTCCGCCAGTTCGTGGACAAGGAGGTCATCCCGCACGCCCAGGAGCTCGAGCACTCCGACACGTACCCGGCGGACATCGTCGAGGGCATGAAGGAGATGGGCCTGTTCGGGATCACGATCCCGGAGGAGTACGGCGGGCTCGGCGAGTCGCTGCTGACGTACGCGCTGGTCGTCGAGGAGATCGCGCGGGGCTGGATGAGCGTGTCCGGCGTGATCAACACCCACTTCATCGTGGCGCACATGATCTCCCGCCACGGCACCGAAGCGCAGAAGCAGCACTTCCTCCCGCGGATGGCCACCGGCGAGGTCCGCGGCTCGTTCTCGATGTCGGAGCCGGACCTCGGCTCGGACGTCGCCGCGATCAAGACCAAGGCGAAGAAGACCGGCGACGGCTACGTCATCGACGGCTCGAAGATGTGGCTGACCAACGGCGGCTCGTCGAACCTGATCGCGCTGCTGGTCAAGACCGACGAAGGGGCCGAGAAGGCCCACCAGAACCTGACGACGTTCCTGGTCGAGAAGCCGGAGGGCTTCGGCGAGGTGGCGCCCGGCCTGACCATCCCGGGCAAGATCGACAAGATGGGCTACAAGGGCGTCGACACGACCGAAGCGGTCTTCGACGGCTACGAGATCGGCGCGGACATGGTCCTCGGCGAGGCGCCCGGCAAGGGCTTCGCGTACATGATGGACGGTGTCGAGGTCGGCCGCGTGAACGTCGCGGCGCGGGCGTGCGGCATCGCGATCCGCGCGTTCGAGCTGGCGGTGGAGTACGCCCAGCAGCGCAAGACGTTCGGCAAGGCGATCGCCGAGCACCAGGCCGTGGCGTTCAAGCTGGCCGAGATGGCGACGAAGGTCGAAGCGGCCCACCTGATGATGGTGAACGCGGCGCGCCTGAAGGATTCGGGCGAGCGCAACGACGTCGAGGCCGGCATGGCGAAGCTGATCGCTTCGGAGTACTGCGCGGAGGTCACGCAGGACGCGTTCCGCATCCACGGCGGCTACGGGTACTCGAAGGAGTACGAGATCGAGCGCCTGATGCGCGAGGCACCGTTCCTGCTGATCGGCGAGGGCACGAGCGAGATCCAGAAGACGATCATCAGCCGGGGTCTGCTGCGCGAATACAAGTCCCGGTCCTGAGGCCGCCACTTTCATAGGGAAAGATGCGCGGGAGGGGGCTTCCCGCGCATCTTTCCTACCGAAAGTGCGAAGCGACTTGTCGACATGGGGAAGCGTCCGGCCTTTCGGGGTAAGCGGCTCGCACGGCCCGGGCGTTCTTGACAAGATGGACGCCCGAGACCACGAGTGCGCAGGTGATGATGGTGAGTAGTCCCTTCGGCGGGAACCGGGCGCCCGGCAACCTGCCACGGCTGCCGACTCCGCCGACCGGCTGGCCGATCGGGTCGTACGCGACCTACGGCGAGGCGCAGCAGGCCGTCGACTTCCTCGCCGACAGCGAGTTCTCCGTCTCCGACGTCACCATCGTCGGCGTCGACCTGATGCTGGTCGAACGCGTCATCGGGAAGCTGTCCTGGGGGCGCGTGCTCGGCACCGGCGCCGTGTCCGGCGCCTGGTTCGGCCTGTTCGCCGGGCTGCTGCTCGGGCTGTTCGTCAACCAGGGCTTCGCGCTGCAGCTGCTCACCGGGCTGGTGCTCGGCGTGCTGTCCGGGCTGATGTTCGCCGCCATCGGGTACAGCATGTCGCGGGGACGGCGGGACTTCTCCTCGGCGAGCCAGCTCGTCGCCGGCCGGTACGACGTGCTGTGCCAGCCGCGTTCCGCCGAACAGGGGCGCGAATTGCTCGCCAAGCTCGCGCTCAAGCCGAACCCCTAAGCGCGAACCCCCTAGAACTCCGCCTCTACCAGCGAAAAATCACGATTCGGCGCGCGGTGGGCTGAATCGTTACCGATACTGCTTGCGGGGTGTGATCGCCCGGCATAAGTTGTCCGACACCAGTCGGGCGGCCTCGCCCAACCAGCGCGGCGGCCCGAGCACTAGCACGTCGGGGTGCTGGCGCGGTTCGCCTCATCGCGTCGCGGTGCCCACCGGGTACCGCGGTAACCGGCGTGCACGCGGGTGAGGAGGCCTTATGGGGAAGAGGATCGGCGCGGGCGAACGGGGACGCTCGCCCGGCCGTGCCGCGGTCCTGCTGGGGGCAGGGGCATTGGTGACCGGTCTGCTGGCCGGTTGCGGATCGGGCGGTGGACTGAAGATCAACGTCTACTACGCGCCCGAGGACAGCTTCCAGAAAGTCGTCGACAACTGCAACCAGGCGGCGGGCGGCCGCTACGAAATCGTCTACAACAAACTGCAACGCGGCGCGGACGACCAGCGCCTGCAGATGGCCCGGCGGCTCGCCGCGGGTGACGACGCGATGGACGTCCTCGGCTTGGACGTGACCTGGGTTTCGGAGTTCGCCGAAGCCGGCTGGGTCGAGGAGTGGAAGGGCCAGGACAAGGCCGAGGCGACGCAGGGCGTCCTGGAAGGGCCGCTGGAGACGGCCACCTACAACGGGAAGCTCTACGCGGCCACGAAGAACACCAACGTCCAGCTGCTCTGGTACGACGACCGGATCACGCCGTCGCCACCGAAGACGTGGCAGGAGATGATCGCGAAGTCGAAGGAGCTGAAGGCGCAGGGCAAGCCGTACAGCATCGTCTTCACCGGCGCGCAGTACGAAGGCCTCGTCGTCTTCTACAACACGCTGGTCAACTCGATGGGCGGCCACATCCTCTCCGAGGACGGCAAGTCCGTCGTCCTGGACGACGGCGCCGTGCAAGCGCTCTCCCTGCTCAAGGAGGTCACGTCCTCGGGCATCACGGACCCGTCGCTGACCAACTCCAAGGAGGACGACGTCCGGCAGGCGTTCCAGCGCGGTGACGCCGCCTTCGAGCTCAACTGGCCGTTCGTCTACGCCTCCTACGCCAAGGAGAAGCCGAAGGACGTCTCGCACATGAAGTGGGCCGTCTACCCCGAGGCGAAGGCGGGCACGCCGGCCAAGACCACGATCGGCGGGTACGACCTCGCCGTCAGCTCGCTGTCGGCGCACAAGCCCGAGGCGTTCGAAGCGGCGCTGTGCCTGCGCAACGCGGAGAACCAGAAGTTCTCGGCGATCAACGACGGCGTCCCGCCGACCATCGAATCGGTGTACCACGACGACACGCCGCTCGACGCGTCGAAGCCGGCGAGCGCCGACAACCCGAACATGGCGCTCAAGTACCCGATGCGGGACGCGATCATCAAGGCCATCAAGGACTCCGCGGTGCGGCCGCTGACCCCGGCCTACCAGAACATGTCGACGGTGATGTCCAAGGTGCTCTCCCCGCCGTCCGCCATCGATCCGAAGGCCACCGCGGACAAGCTGCGCGATCAGCTCAACGACGCGCTCCAGTCGAAGGGAGTGATCCCGTGACCGTCCAGGACCCGACCACGGCGGGGGCCACGGCCGCCGAACCCGTGTCCCACAAGAAGGGCAAGCCCGCGCTGTCCGAAGGGAAGAAGGCCGAGCGGCGGCTCGGGCTCTGGCTGTGCGCGCCCGCGTTCATCGTGATGATCGCGGTCACCGGCTACCCGATCCTCTACTCGATCTGGCTTTCGCTGCAGCGCTACGACCTCAGGTTCCCGGCGCAGCAGGAGTTCGTCGGCTTCGACAACTACGGGGCCGTGCTGTCCAATTCGTACTGGTGGACCGCGTTCGGCACCACGATGTTCCTCACCGTGGTGTCGGTGGCGATCGAGTTCGTCCTCGGCATGGCGCTGGCGCTGGTGATGCACCGGACGCTCGTGGGGCGCGGGCTGGTGCGCACGGTCGCGCTGATCCCGTACGGCATCGTCACGGTCGTCGCGGCGTTCTCGTGGTACTACGCGTGGACGCCGAAGACCGGCTACCTGGCGAACTGGCTGGCCGCCGACGCGGCACCGCTCACCCAGCAGTGGCCGTCGCTGTTCATCATCATCGGCGCCGAGGTGTGGAAGACCACGCCGTTCATGGCGCTGCTGCTGATGGCGGGCCTGGCCCTGGTGCCGGACGACCTGCTCAAGGCCGCCGCGATGGACGGCGCGAGCGCGTGGCAGCGGTTCACCAAGGTGATGCTGCCGGTGATGAAGCCGGCGATCCTGGTGGCGCTGCTGTTCCGCACGCTGGACGCGTTCCGCATCTTCGACAACATCTACGTGCTCACCTCGGGCGCGCAGGACACCGGGTCGGTCTCCATGCAGACCTACAACAACCTGGTCAAGGGGCTCAACCTCGGGATCGGGTCGACGATGGCGGTGCTGATCTTCATCACCGTGGCGATCATCGCCTTCATCTTCATCAAGGTGTTCGGCACGGCCGCACCGGGTTCGGACGACGGGGGTAAGCGCTGATGGTGATGGGAACCGTCACGACGGGCCGCAAAGTCAGGTGGGGCCTGGTCGACATCCTCGTGCTGGTGTTCGCGCTGGTGCCGGTGCTCTGGGTGGTTTCGCTGTCGTTCAAGACCAAGGACACGCTGACCGACGGGAACTTCATCCCGCGGTCGTGGACCTGGCAGAACTACGCGGACATCTTCCAGACGTCGGAGTTCCTGCTGGCGCTGGTCAACTCCATCGGCATCGCGATCATCTCGACGGTGATCGCGGTGGTGCTGGGCACGATGGCCGCGTACGCGATCGCGCGGCTGGAGTTCCCCGGCAAGCAGCTGCTGGTCGGGCTTTCGCTGCTGATCGCGATGTTCCCGCAGGTGTCGCTGGTGACGCCGCTGTTCAACATCGAGCGGAACCTGGCGCTGTTCGACACGTGGCCGGGGCTGATCCTGCCCTACATCACGTTCGCGCTGCCGCTGTCGATCTACACGCTCTCGGCGTTCTTCCGGGAAATCCCGTGGGAGCTGGAAAAAGCGGCGAAGATGGACGGCGCCACGCCGGCCCAGGCCTTCCGGAAGGTGATCGCGCCGCTGGCCGCGCCGGGCGTGTTCACCACGGCGATCCTGGTGTTCATCTTCTGCTGGAACGACTTCCTGTTCGCCATCTCGCTGACGTCGACCACGGCGTCGCGCACGGTGCCGGCGGCGCTGTCGTTCTTCACCGGGTCCTCGCAGTTCGAGGACCCGACCGGGCAGGTGAGCGCGGCGGCCGTCGTGATCACCATCCCGATCATTGTGTTCGTGTTGTTCTTCCAGCGTCGCATCGTGGCGGGGCTGACCTCCGGTGCGGTGAAGGGGTAGCGCTATGGCAGAGATCGTGCTCGACAAGGTGTCGAAGAAGTACCCCGACGGCGCCCTCGCCGTGTCCGAAGTGGACATCACCATCGCCGACGGCGAGTTCATCATCCTGGTCGGCCCGTCCGGCTGCGGGAAGTCGACGACGCTGAACATGGTCGCCGGCCTGGAGGACATCTCCTCGGGTGAGCTGCGCATCGACGGCAAGCGCGTCAACGAGAAGGCCCCGAAGGACCGGGACATCGCGATGGTGTTCCAGTCCTACGCGCTCTACCCGCACATGAGCGTGCGGGAGAACATGGCCTTCCCGCTGCGGCTGGCCAAAGTGGACGACAAGACGGTGCGGGCGAAGGTCGAAGAGGCGGCGACGATCCTCGACCTGACCGCGCACCTGGACCGCAAGCCGGCCAACCTCTCCGGTGGCCAGCGCCAGCGCGTCGCGATGGGCCGGGCGATCGTCCGCAACCCCAAGGCGTTCCTGATGGACGAGCCGCTGTCCAACCTGGACGCCAAGCTGCGCGGCCAGATGCGGACGTCGGTGTCGAAGATCCAGAAGCAGCTCGGCACCACGACGCTGTACGTGACGCACGACCAGACCGAGGCCATGACCCTCGGCGACCGGGTCGTCGTGCTGCGGGCCGGGTACGTGCAGCAGATCGGCTCGCCGCAGTTCCTCTACGACAACCCGGCGAACCTGTTCGTGGCCGGGTTCATCGGCTCCCCGTCGATGAACTTCGTCCCGGCGACGCTGGAGAACAACGAGCTGCACAGCGCGCTGGGCACGACCCCGCTGACCGACCGCGTCCGCCGGCTGGTGGAGCGCGCCGACGCCCCGCGCGAGCTGATCGTCGGCATCCGGCCGGAGCACTTCGAGGACGCGTCGCTGGTGGAGGCCGGCCAGAAGGCCGGTGGCGCCACCTTCACCGCGCACATCGACGTGCTCGAGTCGATGGGGTCGGAGAAGTTCGCCCACTTCACGCTGGAGGGCGAGGTCGCCACCGCCGAGGAGCTGGCCGAGCTGGCGGCCGACAGCGGTTCGTCCGACGTCCCGGGCGCCGAGTCCCAGATCGTGGCCCGCCTGTCGGCCGAGTCGGGCGCGAGGGAGAACGCGGACGTCGAGGTCTGGTACGACGCGGACAAGATCAAGCTGTTCGACCCCTCGAACGGCAAGAACCTGACGTACGAGGACTGACCCGCAAGTCCGTGAATGCCACATTGAGAGACCTAAAGTCCCTCAATGTGGCATTCACGGCGTTTCAGGGCGTCGGGAGCCGCGGGAGGATCGACGCCGCGGCGGTGCGGGCCAGTGCGCAGGTGGCGTCGTTCGCCGTGCCCGCCGTCTCCACCACGCTGATCTCGGCCAGCTCGCGGCGGCCCGGCAGGCCCGGCGCCGGCTGGGTGGTGTCGACCAGGCAGAACGCGCCCGCGGTCCGGACCCGGGCCGGGCGGCCGCCCAGGTTTTCCGGTGGGGCGGCGGGTTCCGTCGTCTCGACCGTCAGCGCGAGGCTGACCTTGCCGCGGATGCAGCTGTGCCCGGACAGGCCGGTCGTCGGCCGGCTGCCCGGGCCGGCGGCGGCGTCGAGGTCGTGGTTGTCGAGCAGCACACACGGCGCCACCCGGCCCCACGAGCGGTCCGGGAACGTCAGCCTGCCGACCTTGCCCGCGGTAATGGCGGTCAGCGCCGAACCGACGGTGGCGTCCGCGACACCGCAGCGGCCCGCCTGGTCGCTCCCGGTGTCGGTGACCGACAGGTCGATCCGGTTGCCGTCGGCGAAGGTGATCGCGCGGGTGCACGCGCTGCGGTCGTTGAACATCGACTGCTGGATCGCCACGCCGTCGGGCACCGGGCCGGGGTAGTCGTAGGGCTTGATGTTCGGGTCGGAGTCGAACGCCAGCGGCCCGAGCCGGATCGTCTGCGCGCCGCGCGCGGCCTGGCAGCTCTCGAACGTCGGCACGGCGACCGCGCCGGGCGCCACCCGGGCCACGTCCAGGAGGCTGCAGTAGTCGACCGTGCCGAAGTCGCCGAGCGCGGCGGACGCCGTCAGCGGCGACGGGCCGGAGTGGTCGGGCGCCGCCTGCGTCGTCGAGCACGCCGCGGCGAGCAGGGCGCAGAACATCGCGACGGCCAAGCTTTTCCAACGCGGGTACACGGGGTGCAAGTATCACCACATCCGCCGGAAAAACCAGCCCTGACGGGGACATCTCTCAGTATTTTCGGCACCGGCGGTCGCGAACCCGCAGTTCAGGCGGATTTGCCGCCGGGCGAACAAGTTTTGCCGGACTTACGAATGATTTTCGGCTTTGCCGTCCCCTAAGGGAGCGATCCTTCCTGCGAGCGATGCGGTGGCGGGCGGAACGGTGGTGAAGTGGGTTCATCGGAACTTCGAGGAAAAGGAAACGACGATGAGCGCACCGGTCACCCGCCGCCTGTCCCGCCCCCGCCACGGCCGCATGCTCGGCGGCGTCTGCGCGGGCCTCGCGCAGCGGTGGGGCATGAAGCCCGGCACGGTCCGGCTGCTGGCCGTGCTTTCCTGCCTGCTGCCCGGGCCGCAGTTCGTGGCGTACCTGATCCTGTGGGCGGTCATCCCGTCCGAGTGAGGCGCCGCAGCGGGGGCCTGCGGTGTCCTGAATGACTCATTCAGGACCTCCGAAGACCTGAATGAGTCATTCAAGACGTCGGCGAAGCCGGCCAGGCGACCCCCGCGTCAGGGGCGCCAGCAGGTCATGGCCTCGTCGACCTCGTCCACCCCGAGCGGCGGGCGGGGCAGCTTCGACGGCTTGCCGGGCTCCGCGCGCAGCCCGTCGAGCAGCATCGCGAGGCAGCGGCGCCACAGGTCCGGTTCCACCGCGGACGTGAACTCGATCACCGAGCCGATCATCATGTGCACCAGCGGGGTGTCCGTCGGGGAGAAGTCGGGGCGCAGGCCGCCCGCCCGCTGGGCCCGTTCGACGAGCTGTGTGATCAACGGCACCAGGCGGGCTTTTTCCTCGGCGACGTGCTCGTGGCCGAACTTGTTGGACAGCATGATCTCGCGCAGCCCGCGGTCGCCCGAGTGAAGCTCGATCGACTTCCAGGTGAAGTCCACGAACGCCTGCCACGCGTCTTCGGCCTTCAGCGCTTTCTCGGCGAGGTCGCCGATTTCCTCCATGCGCTCGGCGAACATGGCCTCGACCAGGTGTTCCTTGCTGGGGAACCGGCGGTAGACCGTGCCGACGCCGAGGCCGGCGTGGTGCGCGATGTCGTCCAGCGTGGCCTCGAGCCCGCGCTGGCCGAACACCACGCGGGCCGACGCCAGGATGCGACGGCGGTTGAGTTCAGCGTCACGCCGCAGCGGCCGCGCCGGTGCGGCGGGACCAGCGTCCCGTGCCATACCGGCCAGTCTAGCTCGTCAAGTAGAGGCACCCTCTCCGGTTTGTGTGTACCTTGGGTCGCGTAAGGGGAGATACCTACTCCACATAGCTTCCTGATCACTCCCAGTGAGGGGACACCCATGTCCGAATCCACTCTCGCCGTCGCGCCGCCGGGGGACGCGCGCGCCGCCGAGAACCCCCACCACAGCCGTAGATGGCTGATCCTGGTGATGATCGGCATCGCGCAGCTGATGGTCGTGCTGGACGCGACCGTCGTGAACATCGCGCTGCCGTCGGCCCAGGTCGACCTGGGGTTCTCCAACGACGCGCGCCAATGGGTCGTCACCGCGTACGCGCTCGCGTTCGGCAGCCTGCTGCTGCTCGGCGGGCGGCTCGCGGACCTCTTCGGCCGCAAGAACGCGTTCCTGGTCGGCCTCGCCGGCTTCGCCGCGGTGTCCGCGCTCGGGGGCGCGGCCGCCAACATCGAGATGCTGCTGATCGCGCGCGCCGCGCAGGGTGTGTTCGGCGCGCTGCTCGCGCCGGCCGCGCTTTCGCTGCTGACCACGACGTTCACCGACCCGAAGGAGCGCGGCCGCGCGTTCGGCGTCTTCGGTGCCATCGGCGGTGGCGGCGCGGCGATCGGCCTGCTGCTCGGCGGCGTGCTGACCGAGTACCTCGACTGGCGCTGGTGCATGTTCGTCAACATCATCTTCGCCGTCGTGGCCTTCGTCGGCGGCTCGTTCCTGCTCCGCCGCCAGGAGTCCGACGGCCCGCGCCCGAAGCTCGACCTGCCCGGCACGATCACCGCGTCCGCCGGCCTGTTCGCCCTGGTCTACGGCTTCGCGAACGCGGAATCCGACTCGTGGTCGTCGGTCTCGGTGTGGGGCTTCCTCACCGCCGGTGTGGTGCTGCTGGGCGCGTTCGTGTGGCTGCAGCAGCGCGTCTCGCACCCGCTGCTCCCGCTGCGCGTGCTGCTCGACCGCAACCGCGGCGGCTCGTACCTGGCGATGTTCCTGCTCGCCATCGGCATGTTCGCGATCTTCCTGTTCCTGACGTTCTACGTGCAGCAGAACCTGCAGTTCACGCCGATCGAGAGCGGCGTCGGCTTCCTGCCGATGGTCGCCACCCTGATGCTGTCCGCGACAACGGCGACGGCCGTGCTGTTGCCGCGGTTCGGCCCGCGGCCGCTCGTCCCGACCGGCCTGGCGATCGCCGCCGTCGGCCTGTTCTGGCTGAGCGGCATCGGCCTCGAGAGCACCTACGCCTCCGGCGTGCTCGGCCCGCTGCTGGTGATGGGCTTCGGCATCGGCCTGGCGATGGCGCCGGCGATGAGCGTCGCGACCTTCGGGGTCGAAGCGCACGACGCGGGGGTCGCGTCGGCCGCGGTCAACACGATGCAGCAGGTCGGCGGTTCGATCGGCACGGCGCTGCTGTCGACGCTGGCCGGCAACGCGGCCACGGCGTACCTCGCGGGCAAGGTCCCGACCCCGCAGCTGGCGGCCGAGGCCTCGATCGAGAGCTACACGACGGCGTTCACCTGGGCGGCCGTGATCTTCGCGGTCGGCGCGGTGCTCAGCGGCCTGCTGCTGCGCCCGGGCGTCCCGAAGGGCGAAGCCGCTCCCGGCGCCGTCCACATGTGAGACCCGCCGGCGCGGGCCTTCGGGGGGCCCGCGCCGGCGGCGCGTCAGGTGACCAGGCCGTGGCGGTAGGCGTAGACGACCGCCTGCACGCGGTCGCGCAGGTCGAGCTTGGTGAGGATGCGGGAGACGAAGGTCTTCACGGTTTCCGGGCTGATGAAGAGTTTCCCGGCGATTTCGGCGTTCGAGAGGCCGTCCGCGATCAGGCGGAGCACCTCCAGTTCCCGAGGCGTCAGCGGGTGCTCGGGCAGGGTGCCGGCGGGCCGGATCCGGGCAGCGTGCCGTCCCACGAGCCGGCGCGTCACCTCCGGGTCGAGCAGCGCCGCGCCGGTGGCCACGGTCCGGATGCCGTGCAGCAGGTGCTCCGGCGGCGCGTCCTTGAGCAGGAACCCGCTCGCCCCCGCGCGCAGGGCCTCGTAGACGTACTCGTCGAGGTTGAACGTCGTCAGCACGAGCACCTTGACCGGGTGCGCGACGCCGGGCCCGGCCAGCAGGCGGGTGGCTTCGATGCCGTCGAGCACCGGCATCCGCACGTCCATCACCACGACGTCCGGGCGCAGCCGGCCGGCGAGCTCGACCGCGGCCTTCCCGTCCCCGCACTCGCCCGCGACCTCGAAGTCCGGCTGCGCGCCGATGATCGTCACCAGCCCGGTGCGGATCAGCATCTGGTCGTCGCAGACCAGGACCCGGATCGGCGCGGTCACGCCCGGGTCCCGGTGGGGATCCGGGCGCGCACGACGAACGCGGCGCCGTGCCGTCCCGCGCTGAAGTCGCCGCCCAGGACGCCGACCCGTTCGCGGAGCCCGGCCAGGCCGCGCCCGCTCCCGCCGGGCGACTCGCTGCCCGGGCCTTCCGTGCCGACCGCCACTTCGATCTCCTGTTCGCCGTGGCGCACCCGCACCGAGGTGCGGCTGCCGCGGGCGTGCTTGAGCGCGTTCGTCAAAGCTTCCTGCACGACCCGGTAGGCCACGAGGTCGGCGCTGCCGGCGGCGTCGGACGGCGTGCCCTCCTCGGCGAACTCCACCGGCTGCCCGGCCTCGATCGCGTGGTCCACGAGCGCGCGGAGCCCGCCCGCCGGCGGCGTGATTTCGGGACCGTGGTCCGGGTTGAGCAGGTCCAGCAGGTGCCGCAGGTCGGCGATGGCCCGGCGGCCGGTGCCGGTGATCGCGGTCAGCGACTCGCCGAGGCGCTCGGGAGCGGCGGTCAGGTACCGGGCCGCTTCGGCCTGCACGACCATCGCCGTCACGTGGTGGGTGACGACGTCGTGGAGTTCGCGGGCGATGCGGGCGCGTTCGGCGGCGCGGGTGTCCTCGGCGACGCGGCGGCGGCGTTCGGTCTCGGCGGTGCGGGTGGCGCGCAGCCACGCCCCGATGCCCCAGGCGAACACCAGCAGCAGGTAGAACGTGACGAACTCTTCGACCGGCTCCGTGCCGAGCCGGAAGAGGACGACCGCCAGCGGGACGTACGCGACGGAGAACAGCACCGCTGTGACCCGCCGCCGCGACTCCAGGTGGGTGCCCGCGCTCATCAGCGCGACGGCCAGTGCCGCGCCCGAGACCGAGTGGTAGCCGCGGAGCTGGTCGACGGCGAACCCGAGCGACACCAGCGTGAGGCACAGGGCGGGCCACCGCCGCCGGAGGGCCAGCGGGAGGCATTCGAACCCGACGGCCACGAAGGCCAGCGCGTCGAAGGGGCGTTGCGGGAGGCCGCCGAGCTGCGTCCCGTGGCTCTGGACCGCCGGCAGGAACGCGGCCGCCAGGAAGAGCAGCCCGAGCGGGAAGTCCCGCGCGGTGACGTCCCAGCGGCGCCACCGCTTCAGGAACCGCTCGATCACCGGGAAAGTGTAGTGACGGCGTCGACCCGCTCGGCGCCCCCGCGGGGCACCAGGGTGCCGCGACGGCGGGCCAGCCACAGGAACACGCCCGTCCCCAGGAGGCAGAACAGCAGCGAGTACAGGCTGCCTTCCGGGCCGAACGCGCCGCCGGTGACGGCGACCGGGCCCGACGTCACGGCGTCCAGCAGGCCCTGCGGGGTGCCGTTGCCCGAAACCTCCGTGCCGAACAGGCCGGCCGCGGCGAAGTTCCAGCCGAAGTGCACGCCGATCGGCACCCAGAGCTTGCGCGTGGCGACGTACGCGGCGGTCAGCAGGCCGCCGGCCTCGATCGCGATGGCGAGGGCGCCCCACAGCGTCGCGTGCTCGTTGAACAGGTGCGAAAGCCCGAACAGCACCGCGGTCAGCACCAGGGCGATCCAGGTGCCGGTGCGCTCCTCGATGATCCGGAACAGCACGCCGCGGAAGAGCAGTTCCTCCGTCACCGCGGCGGCGGCCATGAAGCCGAGCAGCCCCACCGCGCCGGTCACCGTGCCCCAGCCGCGGACCTCGTAGTCCCCGAGGAGCGCGATGTTCGCGATGACGAACGAGAACAGCGCGACCCCGACCAGCGCTCCCCAGCCCAGCCCGGTCGCCGGCCTGGCCAGTTCCGTGACCGGGCGCTGCTCGGTCCGCCGTACCACCCACCGGTACACCACGACCGCGAGGACGGCGGTCAGCGCACCGAGGACGAGGGTGAGCCACGGGTTCCCGGCCACCACGTTGACGGCTTGGCCACCGAGGAACGCGATCGCCGCGACGGCCAGCAACTGCCAGAGCAGCCTCATCAGAACTCCTTCGCCGATTCCGCGGCCGATGTGCCGCGACTGCGAAGAACGCTAGGGATCCGGCGGCCCGGAATCGTCCCCGCGCGGTGGACACCCGCGCGTAGCTCGCACGGGGGACGCTTGAACCTTTCCGGCCCTTCGCGCACTAGTTAAGACTGAGGAACGGGCGAAGGAGGCCGGGTGGGGGCGTCGAGAGACCTCGATTTCAGCGAATACTTCGCCGCGCGGGTCCAGCGGTTCCGCCGGGTGGCGTTCGCCCTGTGCGGTGACTGGCACGGCGCGGAGGACCTCGTGCAGGCGATGTTCGTCCAGCTGTACCGCCGCTGGCGCCGGGTGCGGCCGGACACCGCCGACGCCTACGCGCGCCGCGTCCTGCTGAACCTCTTCTTGGCCGGGCGGAAGAAATCCGGGCGCGAGTACGTGACGTCGTCGCCGCCCGAAGCGGCGTCGCCACCGGGCCGCGACACCCCGCTGCGCCTCGACGTCGAGCGGGCGCTGGCCGGGCTGACGCCGAGGCAGCGCGCGATGGTCGTGCTGCGGTTCCTGGAGGACCTGCCGGTGGCCGAAGTGGCGGCGCTGCTGCGCGTGGCGGAAGGCACGGTCAAGTCCCAGACGGCCCGCGGCGTCGAAGCCCTGCGCGCGGCCCTGCCGGCGCCGACGAGCGAGGAGTGGTGATGGAAGACGTCCGGTCCCTGCTGGCGGCGTACGTGACCGAAGACGAACCCCCGATCGGCCTGTCGGGAGACGCGGTCCTTTCGGCGGCGCGGCTGTCGCGCCGCCGTCACCTCCTCACGGGAGCGGCGGCACTGGCCGTGGTGGTCCTCGCGCTGACGCTGGCGGTGGTGGTCCTGCCGCACCGGGGTCAGGTGGCGGACGCTCCGTGCCCCACGGCGTCCGGCACGCGGGAGGCGCTGGTCGACCGGCTCAGCTGCGTGGTGGGTCGCGCCGTGCGCTCGCTGCTGGCTCCGGACGTGCGGATCACGCGGCTGACGATCCCGGGGGAGACCCCGCCGGCGGACCCGTTCCGCCTGATCGCCGACCCGGCCGGGGATGAGCCGCGGGAAGCGTTGTTCCACATGGGGGTCCGGGTGACGGACGCGTCGGGCTCCGGTTCGGTCTACGTCCTGATGCTGCCGGGCAACGCGGGCGGCCCGCCGTGCGGCGAGCCGGAAGAGGTTTCGTGCCGCTCGGAACAGACGTCCGCCGGCGGCCTGATGCTGTCGACGCTGCGCTCGGGCGACGTCGTGACCCACCGGGTGACGCGGTCCGGGACGGGCTTCCTCGTGCAGTTCTGGTCGAACAACAGCGGGGTGCTGGCGCAGTCGGGGGTGCGGTTGCCGGGCCAGCGCCCGGAACCGACGTTGACGGAGGCCCAGGTGCGGCAGCTGGCGCTGACTCCCGGCCTGGACTTCTGAGGCCGGCCCCAAGCGCCCCAATGTGGCGTTCGGTGCGTCAGACGCACCGAACGCCACATTGGGTGCGTTGGACGCAACCAACGCCACATTGGGGCGCTTCTAGTGCCGCCGGGACCGCAGCGTCTCGATGACCTCGTCGTCCCAGCGGTGGGTCCGGATCAGCCGGTAGCGCTCCGCCGCCACCCACATGTACGCCTCGGCGTCCGTGCGGTCGCCGATCAGGCCGGCCTGGCGCAGCATCGCCACCACCGGGCCGAACTCTTCGTCGAACCAGCGCTGCGCCACGCTCGCGCGGTCGCAGAACTTGCCTTCGTCCTGCATCAGCCGGAAGCCCCACGCCTCCACGTGCTCGCCCAGCCGCGCGTAGTCCCACGGGTCCGACACGATCACCGACGCCCGGGCGTGGCCCGTCAGCGGAACCCGCTCGAGGAACAGGCGCCGGTAGTCCTTGACGATCAGGTCGCCGCGGTGGCGGATGCCGCTCGGGTCCAGCTTGGTCCGGACCACCGTCACCGCGGCCTCTATTGTGGACAGTCCCTGCGCGATCGCGACCGAAACCCGGTGGTGGCCGTCGATGATGAAGTGCAGCTCGCCGACGCGGTACACCTCGATCGGCGGGATCTCCTCGCCGCGGCGCGCGGCCAGCGCCAGGCGTTCCCAGCGTTCGCGGACGCGGGCCGACGTCGGGCGGAAGCGGCGGTCGAAGTCGCGGCTGCGGTCGACCGTGCCGACGATCGAGTCCAGCTTGATCACCCGCAGCCCGATCCGGTGCTCGCCGAGGTAGCCGAGCGCCTCCACGACTTCGTGGAACGGCAGCATGATGTTGACGTCGTCCGGCTCGCGGCGCAGCCACGTCGAAAGCCGGGAAAGCACCTGGCCCCGGCGCGCGCGGAGGAAGTCGTTTTCCGCGTCGGCGCGGGGGAATCCCGTCTCTTTCATGCGAACTCCATGATCCGGTGGCCCACCACGTTGCGGATCCGGGTGCCGCCGACGACCCGGTCCGGCACCGGCTCGCCGTGGGGGTGGATGTGCCCGTGCAACAGCCACTTCGGTCGCAGCGCCTCGATCGTCCGGTGCAGGCACGCGAACCCGCGGTGCGGCGGGTCCGGCCGGTCGCCGAGGTCCAGCGGCGGCGAGTGCGTCAGCAGGATGTCGACGTCACGGCCGTCGCGGCGCCGCCGCCACTTCGCGCGCCGCACCAGGCCGCGGGCCCGGCGCGCCTGCTGGCGCTGCGTCCACTGGTTCGGCCCGTCGTTGTAGCGGATCGAGCCGCCCAGCCCGGCGAACCGCAGGCCGGCGACGTCGACGACCCGGCCGTCCGCGTTGACGCCGCCCGCCGGACCGGGCCAGACCGTCGGGAAACCGTCCTTCATGGACAGCCCGCCGTAGCGGGTGTAGCCGCTCAGGTCCGGGTCGTGGTTGCCGGGCACGAACACGCACGGCACGTCGAGCGCGCCGGCCAGGAACGCGAGGTAGTCGTAGGGGAGGTCGCCGGCGCCGATGACCAGGTCGACGGAGACGGCGCGGACCGCGTCGGTCCACAGCCGCTCGTCGACCTCGTCGGAGACCACCAGCGCTTTCGGCACGCACCCAGGGTACGACTTCCGGGCGTCACTTCATCCCGTGCGCGAACCCCGGGTCGGCGACGATGACGAAAGTGATGACGACGATCCAGAGCACGCTGAGCGCGAGCGCCCAGAACTTGAGGTTGGACAGCATCCGAGGCATCACGAATTCTCCTGCACTGATTCCGGTGAAAGAAAGGGGACCTAGAGCCAGCCGTTCTTCCGGAATATTCGGTACAGCAACAGGCAGATGCCGAGGATCACGGTGATCACCAGCGGGTACCCGAACTTCCAGTGCAGCTCGGGCAGGTAGTCGAAGTTCATCCCGTAGATGCCCGCGATCATCGTCGGCACGGTGATGATCGCCGCCCACGACGTGATCTTGCGCATGTCGGTGTTCTGCTGCAAGGAGATCTTCGCGACCGTCGCGTCGACCAGAGTGGACAGCAGTTCGTCGAACGCCGCCACCCGTTCGGACACGGTCGTGAGGTGGTCGGCGACGTCGCGGAAGTAGGAGCGGACCTCGTCCGGCACCAGCCGCGTGTAGCCCTCGGCCAGGCGCTGCACCGGCGTCGCGAGCGGCATCACCGCGCGCCGCAGCTCGAGGACCTCCCGCTTCATCAGGTAGATCTGCTCGGCGCTGATCTGCGACCGGGGCGCGAAGACCTGCGCCTCCATGACGTCGATGTCGTTCTCGATCCGGCCCGTGACGTCGAGGTAGTGGTCGACGACGTGGTCGGCGATCGCGTGCACGACCGCGGCCGGGCCGAGCTGCAGGCGCTCGGGGTCGTCGTCCAGCTCCCGGCGCAGCCGCGCCAGTCCCGAGTGGTTCCCGTGCCGCACGGTGATGACGAAGTCGCGGCCGAGGAACACCATGAGCTCGCCGGTTTCGACGATCTCGTTCGCCGTTGTGGGTGATTCGTGTTCGACGTACCGGACGGTTTTCACGACGAGGAACAGCGTGTCGTCGTAGCGCTCGAGCTTCGGCCGCTGATGCGCTTCGAGCGCGTCCTCGACCGCCAGCTCGTGCAGCCCGAACGTGTCGGCGACGCCCTGGATCTGCTCGGCGTCCGGCTCGTGCAGCCCGATCCAGACGAACCCCTCGTGCCGCTTCCGGACCTCTTTGATGGCTTCGGTGTGGGTCCAGCGGCCGGGCAGGCGTTCGCCGGCGACGTAGACCGCGCAGTCGACGACGTACGCGGACAGCGGCACCGGGACCGGCCGCACGGGGACAGCGCCCTTGTTGCCGCGGCCGCGAAGGCCGCCGAGCGAGGGAATGGCAGGCATGGGATCTCCTGGGCGTCGTGCGTGGTCGTGCGAGACGACTGACCAGGGGCGGACCGCGTCCGCCCGGCGACACCAGCGTTCCCGGGGGGTGTGAGAAGGCCTACCTGGAGACGACCCGTGAGGTGGGAACGCTGGGACTACTAGGGAGCGGACTATCGCCACTGCTCATCGGGTTCCTCACCTCCTTCGGGCCGGGTGCAGAGTGGTGGGGCTCGCGTTGACGCGCGAGAACCGATGGTTGAGGGTACTCCTCACTACGGATGCGTGTCGTACCCGCCTCACGCGGTGTTACGCGGGACAGGAGATGACGAGTGCAGTTCGGTCGGTACTACGAGGAGTTCGAGGTCGGTGCGGTCTACAAGCACTGGCCGGGCAAAACGGTCACCGAATACGACGACCACCTGTTCTGCCTGATCACCATGAACCACCACCCGCTGCACCTGGACGCGCACTACGCCGAAGAGACGACCGACTTCGGCAAGAACGTCGTGGTGGGGAACTACGTCTACTCGCTGCTGCTGGGCATGTCCGTGCCCGACGTCTCCGGCAAGGCCATCGCGAACCTCGAGGTCGAGTCCCTCAAGCACGTCAAGCCGACGTTCCACGGCGACACCATCTACGGCGAGACCGAGGTGCTCGACAAGACGCCGTCGAAGTCGAAGGACGACCGCGGCGTCGTGTACGTCGAGACGCGCGGTTACAAGCAGGACGGCCTGATCGTGTGCACCTTCCGGCGGAAGGTGATGGTGCCGAAGCGCTCGTACGGGGAAACTCGGGGCGGGGAGCAGCCGGGCCGGCCGGTGCCGCACGAATGAGGCTTTGATGGACCTGGACGCGATCAAGGACGTACTGCGCACGTTCGCGGAAGTCGAGGCCCGCGGGGTCTCGCCGCTGTACGAGCACCTGGCCCGGCAGGCGGCCGAGGACGACGACGTCGCGGGCCTGCTGTCGGTGGCCCGCGACGGCGAGGTGCGCGCGACCCTGCTGATGGCGACCGCGCACCGCCTGGTCCAGGCCGACCCGATCCACCCGCTGTCCCGCTACTACCCGTCGCTGGGTGGCTTCGACGGCGTCGACTCCGAGACGTGGCCGCTGTTCCGGTCGTTCCTGCTGGAGCGGGCCGAGAAGGCGCGGGCGCTGATTTCGTCGCGGTACACCCAGACGAACGAAGTCCGCCGGGCGGCGCTGCTGTACCCCGGCGTGGCACGGGCGGCGCGCGAGGCGGGCGGCAAGGTGGCGCTGCTGGAGGTCGGCTGCAGCGCGGGTCTCCTGCTGGGCCTGGACCGCTTCGGCTACCGCTACCAGTGCGACGGCGGCGAGCAGCTGACGGCCGGCCCGGCCAAGTCGGCGGTCGGCTTGCACTGCGCGCTGGACCTGGCCCCGGGCGCGGTGGCGCCGAAGCTGCCGAAGAAGCTCGCGATCACGGACCGGGCCGGGCTCGACCGGGCCCCGGTGGACCTGTCGGACGAGGACGAGCTGGCGTGGCTCGAGGCCTGCGTGTGGGCCGACCAGCCGGACCGCATCCGCTTGCTGCGCACGGCGGCGGCCGAGCAGGCGAAGCACCGGCCCCGGTTGATCGCGGGGGACGGGGTTTCGGACTTCGCCGCGGCGGCTGAGTCGCTGGAGGGGCCGTTGGTGGTGGTGACCAGCCACGCGCTGGCCTACTTCGGGGCTTCGCGGCGGGCTGAGTTCGTTGCGGCGCTGGCTTCGCTGGCGGCTTCGCGGCCGTTGTGGTGGGTTTCGGAGGAGTTCTACGGGGCCGGGCTGGAGCTGGTGCTGCCTGGCCGTGCGGATCTCGCCGGTGGGGATGGGCTGGCGACGCTGGGTGTGGTCCGGTGGGAGGACGGGAAGGCGGAGGCGCACGCCTTGGCCCGGACCGCTCCGCACGGGCAGCGGATGACCTGGCTGCCGCTCTAGTCCCGGGCACCCCGAGCGTCTTGAATGAGTCATTCAGGGCCTGGGATGTCCTGAATGACTCATTCAAGACATCCCAACGACCCCCGCGGCCCGGACAAACCGGACTTCAAGCCCGCGGCAAGGCGTCCCAGTCACGCAAAGTCACGTACAGGAGATCCACCAGCTCCCCGCGCGCCTCCAGCTCCGAAAGGTCTGCCGCTTCGGACCAACGCGCATCCGTCGCGTCATCACCCGCCGTGAGCACTCCACCGGTCACCGTGCACGCGTAATCGAAGATCAAGTACGGCCCCCGCCGGACGCTCCCGATCACTGTGCCCGGAATCACGTCCAGTCCCGTCTCCTCCCGAAGCTCCCGGATGACCGCCTTTTCGTCCGTTTCGCCCGGTTCGACTCGGCCACCCGGCAGCGACCATTGACCCGAACCGGGGTCATTGCGGCGCCGGATGAGCAGTAAACGGCCGTGGTCGTCGAACGCGATGCCGCCGACGCAGCGGATCGTGGTGCTGGTGGGGGCGTCCATGTCCCCAACGGTAGACGTGACCGAACTGAAAACGGATGTCCTGTACACGGAGAGTAGCCGTACGGTACACTTCGGACCACGTGCTGACCCAAGCGCGGGACTTACCTCCCGTGCGCCAGTTGAGTGCGGTACAACGTAAAAAGTCTGTTGTCCGGTGTCACCGTAAGAGACGGGATTTGATCGCGGTGAACGTGAAGAAGATTGCGGGCCTCGCCGGTATCGCGTTGGTGCTGTTCTTCGTCATTGCCCAGCCGGGGCAGGCCGCTGGCCTCGTCGGCAACATCATCCAGTTCCTCCGTGACTCGGCCGAATCGGTGATCACCTTCGTCAGCAACGTCTTCAAGGGCTGATCGAGGGCTACCCTCGACCTATGTTCGCGCCACGCGACCCCGACGAGTACCTCCTCGACACCGAGCGGCGGGTCATCCGGATCCGCCGCCACTGGGCGGTGCTGCTGTGGGACACCTTCGAGGCGGCCTCGCTCCTGGCCATCTGCGTGCTGGTGTCCTACCTGCTGCCACCGGCGCTCTACATCGGCCAGAACATCCTCTGGTACGTCGCGCTGCTCGTCGTGCTGCGGTTCGCCTACGTGGTGATGGAGTGGTGGGTCGAGCGGCTGGTGGTCACCGACAAGCGGTTCGTCATGACCACCGGGGTGTTCACGACCAAGGTGCTGATGATGCCCATCAGCAAGGTCACCGACCTCAGCTACGTGCGCACCGCCACCGGCCGCATGATGGGTTACGGCACGATGGTCGTCGAGTCGGCCGGGCAGATCCAGGCGCTCAACAAGATCGACTTCCTGCCGCGGCCCGAAGAGTTCTACGACACGATCTCCGAGCTGGTCTTCGGCGACAAGCAGAAGCAGGCCGAGCGCTTCTCGATGATCAAGGCTCAGCGGGCTGCGCGCGGCAAGAAGCCGGTCGGCTAACCGTCCCGCCGAGCGTGTGACGTAGCGCATCGTCGACAATGGACACGATGCGCATCGACCTGCACGCCCATTCCACCGCTTCCGACGGCACCGACACGCCGGCCGGGCTCGTCGCCGCGGCCGCGAGAGCCGGGCTCGACGTCGTCGCGATCACCGATCACGACACCACCGCGGGCTGGGCGCCCGCCGCCGAGGCGGTGCCGCCGGGGCTGACGCTCGTGCCCGGCGCCGAGCTCTCCACGGTGTCGATCGACCCCGAAACCGGGCGTCAGATCAGCGTCCACCTGCTCGCCTACCTCTTCGACCCGACATCCGAGCCGGTCGTCACCGAGCAGACGCGGCTGCGCGTCGAGCGCCGGACGCGGCTGCGCCGGATGGCCGAGCGGATGGCCGCCGACGGCCTGCCGATCGACGCCGACGAGATCTTCGGCCTGCTACCGGAGGACTCGCCGCCCGGGCGCCCGCACCTGGCCCAGGCGCTGGTCCGGGCCGGGCTGGTCAAGTCCGTCGACGAGGCCTTCGCCGACTACCTCAGCCCGCGCCGCGGCTACTACGTCGCCCGCCGGGACACCCCGGTCGAGGAGGCCATCGACATGATCGCCGCGGCCGGCGGGGTCACGGTCATCGCGCATCCCTTCGCCTTCAGCCGCGGCGCCACCATCAGTGAGGACACCCTCGCGGGCCTGGCCACGCGCGGCCTCACCGGCGTCGAGGCCGACCACCCGAACCACGACGAGCCGACGCGTGCCCGCACCCGTGAGCTCGCCGGCGAGCTCGGCCTGCTCGTCACCGGGTCGAGTGACTACCACGGCACGAACAAGACGATCCCGCTTGGGGCGTGCACCACCGACCCCGGCCAGCTGGAGGAGCTGGTGGCGCGCGCGACCGGGTACCAGGTCGTGAAGGGCTGACATGGCGATCGCCGACGTCTTCGACGCGAAGCTCTTCATGAGCGCGACGATCACCCTCGTCGTCATCATGGACCCGCCGGGCACCGTGCCGGTGTTCCTCAGCCTGGTCGGCCGCAAGCCGGTCGCGACGCGGGCGCGCGCCGCTCGGCAGGCGGTCCTGGTTTCGCTGCTGGTCATCAGCCTGTTCGCGGTCGCCGGCCAGGCGATCCTCGCCTACCTCGGCATCGGTATCCCCGCGCTGCAGGGCGCGGGTGGCCTGCTGCTCCTGCTGATCGCGCTGCAGCTGCTCACCGGCAGCGGCCACGAGCCGGAGGCCGCCGCGGAGGACGTCAACGTCGCGCTCGTGCCGCTCGGCACGCCGCTGCTGGCCGGGCCCGGCGCGATCGCCGCGACCATCGTGTTCGTCCGGCAGGCCGACGGCCACATCGGCGCGTACATCGCGCTGGCGGCGGCGATCGTGATGACGCACTTCGTGATCTACATCTGCATGCGCTACTCCGGCGTCGTCATCCGGCTGATCAAGGAAAGCGGCATCACGCTGCTGGCCAAGGTGGCCGGCCTGCTGCTCGCGGCCATCGCCGTCGAGCTGGTCGCGAACTCCGTGCGCGGCTTCATCGCCGGCGGCAGCTGACCCCGCCTTTCGGGTTGTCCTGCCGGACAGGAACGCCCGCGTTCGTTGACATCGTTGGCACCGCTCGCGCAGCCTGAACCTCAGCTCAGCGCTTGAAACGATTCAATCGCCTTGCGGAGGCCTCGATGAAGTGGCTCAGAGCAGTCCTGCCGGTCGCGGTGCTGGTGGCGAGCGGCGTAGCCGCCACCCCTGCGGACGCCGCGCCGGGCTGGCAGAAGTACGTCGTCGCACCATCGAGCCGGGACGTCCGGCCGGTGCGGGTGCTGTCGACGACCGGCGACGTCACGAACCCGGACGGCCTGCTCGGCCGGGGTGTCGCGACGTTCAAGCGGCAGGCGCCGCCGCCGAAACCGGCGTGGCCCGCGGGGACGACGGCCACCGCGTCGTCGTTCCACGCGCCGAACAACGGCGGGAACGGCCAGCCGCGCACGTACGACCCGGGCAACGCCGTCGACGGCAACCCGGACACGTTCTGGAACGACGACACGATCGGCGCCTACCCGGACGTCCTGACCATCACCGCGGGCGCGCCGGCCACGCTGGCCGGCGTCACCGTGCTGTCCAATGTGGACGGCGTGCCGCAGGACTTCACGGTCGAGGTGCTGGACGGCGGCGCGTGGCGCGTCGCGGCTTCGGTGACCGGCAACACGGCGGTGCAGCGCGCGGTCGCGTTCGACCGGCCGGCGACGGCCACGCAGGTCCGGATCACCGTCACGAAGGACCAGAACACGCCGTCCGGCGAGTTCAGCCGCGTCGCCGAGGTCTGGCCCGGCCTGGTCGCCGACCCGCCGGTGCCGACGGCCGTCGTCGACTTCGGCCAGGTCGTCGCCGGGTACCCGAAGATCGCCTTCGCGGGCGCGTCGGCGAACCGGCCCGGGGTCCGGCTGTCGTTCTCGGAAACCCTCCAGTACCTGGGGGAACGCTCCGACTTCACGCGGTCGGACTTCTCCGGCGGGCCAGGGAGCGACCAGTACGCCGTGCCCGCGTCGCCGACGGTCTGGCGGGACACGAAGAGCTGCTTGAGCGGGACGCAGGTCTGCGCGGACGGCCTGCACGGCTTCCGCTACCTGCGGATCAGCCTCGACGCGCTGGCGTCCGACGCGCCGCTCGCCCAGCCTTCCGGTGAGGTGCGGATCAGTGGCGTCTCGCTCGACTTCACGCCGTTCCTCGGCACGCCGGACACCTACCGGGGCTGGTTCGAGTCGTCCGACGACGCGTTGAACCGCTACTGGTACGCGGCTTCGTACACCAACGAGCTGGGCATGGACACGTTCCGCGAGTCCGATGTGGACCCGCGCGGCGCGTTTTCGCCGTCACTGGACGGGAAGCTCGTGCTGCACGACGGCGCGAAGCGCGACCGGGACCCGTACGTCGGCGACGTCGCGGTGTCCGGGCTGACCCAGTACCTGACGCACCAGGACGGCACGGCGGCGAAGAACGTCCTCGCCGACCTGGCCGACCACCAGCGCGCGGACGGCTGGATCCCGCCTGCGTCGATCAACAACTACACGTTGCCGCTGTTCGACTACCCGCTCTGGTGGGTCACGTCGAGCTGGGACTACGTGCTCTACAGCGGCGACACCGCGTACGCGGCTTCGTACTACTCGCACCTCGTGAAGACACTCGACACGTGGTACCCGTCGGTCACCGATTCGCGCGGGTTGCTCGCGAAGGGGCTCAACGGCACAGGCGGCTACGGCGACTACGCGTTCCTGCCGCGGACCGGCGAAGTGACGTACTACAACGCGTTGTACGTGCGGGCGCTGCAAGGCGCGGCGGGCCTGGCGCGGGCGACCGGGCATCCCGCGGACGCCGACCGGTGGCTCGCGCGTGCTTCCGGCGTCGCCGCGGCGGTGAACCAGTACCTGTGGGACCCGGCGGCGGGCGCGTACCTCGACTCGGCGACGGGCGCGGTGCGGCACGGCCAGGACGGCAACAGCCACGCGATCGTGGCCGGGATCGCGTCGCCGGCGCAGGCTTCTTCGGCGCTGGCGCGGCTCGCGGCCGGGGCGCTGCCGTACGGGAACCCGTTCATGGACAACGACACCCTCGTTTCCGACGGCACGAAGCGGGTGTACGCGTTCACGTCGTTCCCGGAGCTGCAGGCGCGGTTCCGGAGCGGGCAGGCGGACTCGGCGATCGGCCAGATCAAGCGGATGTACGGCTGGATGGCCACGCACGACCCGGGAATCACGGCGTGGGAAGGCATTGGCGAAGGCGGCTCGCACTACGAGCAGGGCTACACGTCGGCGGCGCACGGCTGGTCGACGGGCGTCGTGCCGGCGTTGACGAACGACCTGCTGGGCGTTTCGCCGACGTCGCCGGGCTTCGCGACGTGGACGGTTTCGCCGCATCCCGGCTCGGTGGCCTGGGCGCGGGGAGCGGTGCCGACGCCGAAGGGCGCGTTGTCGGCTTCGTGGTCGCAGCAGGGTTCGGTGTTCTCCCTGACGGTTTCCGCGCCGCGCGGGACGTCGGGGTCGCTGGTGGTGCCGTCGGGCCGGGTGGTGCTGCTGGACGGCCGCCCGCTGCGCGCGGCCGGCCCGCTGACCGTCTCCGGCGGCACCCACACGGTGCTGGTGGTGCGGTAGGAAAAGCCGTGAAGGCCTCCTTACCGGCTTTTACGACCGGTAAGGAGGCCTTCACGGACCTGCGCGCGGAAAGTGTCGGTGGTGGTGCGTAGCGTGGGCGGCGTGAAGGAGCAGATGGGGTTCGACTTCGGCGTGGCGCAACCGGTGCGGCTCACGAAGGTCTCGCCGGCGCGGCTGGCGACCTTCGACGATTGCCCGCGCCGGTACCGCCTCGCGTACCTCGATCGGCCGACGCCGCAGCGCACCGGCCCGTGGGCGCACAGCACGCTCGGCGCGGTGGTGCACAACGCGTTGCGGGCGCTGTTCGACCTGCCGGCGCTCAAGCGGGTGCCGCAGCGGGCCGTGGCGCTGGTGGCCGAGTTCTGGAAGGACGCGGGCTTCGAGAGCGAAGAGCAGGCGGCGCGCTACCGGGCGCGGGCCAAGGGCTGGGTGGCGGAGTACGTCGAGGACAACGACGTCACGCACGACCCGGCCGGGCTGGAGCGCTGGGTGTCGGCGCCGGTCAACCCGGAGCCGGGGGAGCGGCCGTCGATGATCATCGAGGGCCGCGCGGACCGCATCGACGCGCGTGACGGCTCGCTGGTCATCGTCGACTACAAGACGGGCCGGCGGCCACCGGACGAGTACGAAGCGCGGGCGTCGCAGGCACTGGCGCTGTACGCGGTGGCGGCCGCGCGCACGCTGCGGATGCCGTGCACGACGGTCGAGCTGCACCACCTCCCGACCGGCACGATCGCGGCGGCGGAGCACACCCCGGAAAGTCTGAAGCGGCACCTGCAACGCGCCGGTGAGACCGCCGGGGACCTCCGCCTCGCCACGGATACCCTGAAGGCGGGCGGAGACGGGGACGTGCTGTTCCCGGCCCGCCCGAACCGGCGTTGCGCGTGGTGCGACTTCAGGCCGAGCTGCGCGGCAGGCCAGGAAGTAGCCCCGCAGGCGCAGCCGTGGGACCTGCTCGCGCCCTGAACGGGAGGGAATGTTGGCTTCACCGGACACCGACGAGTTGGCGACGCGGCCCTTGCCGACGGGCGCATCCGAGCCGGCACCGCCACAGCGGGAGCCGGAGGGGGCCGGGGCGCCGGAGCCGGGCGTGCGCGAGCAGGTAGGGCCGGGTCAGGCTGAAGCTGGTGCCGCGCCCGGTGCGGCGGAGACCGTCGGCGAGGGCGAAGTGCACACCGTGCCGCAAGACCGCGTCGAGCCCGAGCGCATCGAGCCGGAAACCGAAGCACCGGCGAAAGAATCCGGTCGCTGGTGGCGGGGCTTCACCGGCTCACTGGCCGCCGGGCTGACCGTGCTCGCCCTCGGCGTGCTCGTCGTCGCCGGCGTCTGCCTCTACACCGGCGCCCCCGGCCCGGGCGTGACCCTCCTGATCGGTCACCCCGTCGTCGCGGTTCTCGCCCTGCTCGCCCAGCGCGTCGCCGACCGTCGCAACGGGCCCGCCGCCGTCGGTGCGGGCATAGCCGTCGTGCTCTTCGCCGTCTCCGCGTTGACGCTGTTCTGGCTCACTTGAGCGCGGTCAGCGTGTCCCCGCGCTCCTCCAGCAGCACCGGCCCGGCCGCGCCCAGGCGGACGACGCCCGAATAACCACGCCGGTCCACGCCGACCGTGCGGATCGTCGAGCCGTCGTTCTCGTTCAGCACCGCCAGGCCGCCCTTGATCGGGATCACCAGCTGGTTCGCGAACGTGATTCCCGGGCCCATCGCGCTGCTCAGGGTCCAGCGGGGCGACAGGTCGTCGCGCGAGAGGGCCAGCACCTTCGAGCCGCTGAACCAGTACACGTTCGCCGCCGTCTGGGTCGTCGCCTCGACGCCCGCGGGCGGGTCCTGGGCCAGGTCCGAAGGCGGCACGTCCAAGGGGTACGCGGCGCGCTGGGTGCCGTCGCCGTTGTAGGTCACCAGGAGCTTCTGGTCTGGCAGCACCACGGCCGTCAGGTCGCCCGACATCGCGACCACGCGGGCGCGCTTGCCCGCCAGCACCGAGCTGAAGCTGACCTGGGGCTCGTCGTCCTTCTCCGGCGCGGCCTTGTAGACCGTCAGGCGGTCGGCCGGGTCGCCGGGGCAGCGCTCGATCACGCCGACCTTGCCCGACGCCGCCGCCACCGTGCCGTACGTGCAGCCCGTGCGGGGCTGCTTGCCCGCGTTGACCAGCGCCGGGACCTCGCCGTACTCGGCGCTCTTCACCAGGTCGTCGCGCCAGGTGTCGAGGAGCTTCTTGCCCGTCGCCGTCACGTGCGAACCGTCGCTGACCAGCTGGGTTCCCATCTCGGCGTTGCCGTTGCGCTGGGCGGTGATGCGGCCCGTGCCCGGGTCCAGCTGCGTCACTTCGCTGCAGTTGACGTCCTTGTGGTAGACGGCGTTCAGCCGCCCCCACGTCTCGTTCATCGTGCAAAGCTGCAGGTCACGCGCGTAGTGCCAGCGGATCTGGCCGGTGAGCGGGTCGCGGGCGGCGACCTCGCCGCCGTCCGCGGTGGCCACCGTGTCGCCGGCCACCACCGGCACCGGGGTCGCGCCGCTGCGGGCGCTCCACAGTTCCGCCAGCGAGCCCGGCACCTTGTCCGGCGCCGCGGGCAACGGCGGGGGCGGCGCCGCCTGGGTGTGGTCGGTGGCCGCGCTGTCGCTGGTCGCACCGATGACCAGCGCGACCGCCAGCACCACCACCGCGATCACCGCGGCCAGCACCCGGTCCCGTCCGCGGTTCCAGGGCGACCGGCGCGCCTTGACCCGCGGGGCGGGCGGGGTGGGTTCGACGTCCTCGAGGACGTCTTCGGAGCCGTACTCGGGGGCCGGTTCTTCGGCGGGCTCGACCGGTTCGGGCGCGCTTTCGGGCGCCTTCTCGTCTTCGCTCACTTACCCGACCCCCGCTGCGTAGGCCTCAGTCTGCCGACGCAGGTGTATCAGACGTGGCGGCCGGGCGGCGACGGCGGCGTCGGCGAGCCGGGCGCTCGGCGTTCTCGCCGGCTTCCTTCTCGACGGCCGGGCCGGTCGCTTCCGGGGCGTTGCCGCTGCGGGTGCGGCGGCGCGACCGGGTGCGGCCTTCGGAAGCGGGAGCCTCGTCCGTCGAAGCGGCAGCGGCGTTGTCGGCGGCTTCGACCGCCTCGGCCGCCCGCGAGCCACCACGGGTGCGCTTGCGCGGGGCGCGGGTGCGCTTGCGCGGCGCCTCTTCGGAGGACTCGCCGGGCTTGCCACGGCCGCGGCCGCGCTTCTTGCCGCCCAGGTCTTCTTCTTCCTCGGCGGCCAAGCCCGCGCGGGTGCGGTTGGCCAGCGGCAGCCGGCCGGTCGTGCCCGCCGGGATGCCCAGGTCCTCGTACAGGTGCTTCGACGACGAGTACGTCTCCACCGGCTCCGGCTTGTCCAGCCCGAGGGTGTCCGAGATCAGCTTCCAGCGCGGCTCTTCGTCCCAGTCGACCAGCGTGACGGCGACACCGGTGCGGCCCGCGCGGCCGGTGCGGCCGATGCGGTGGACGTAGGTCTTCTCGTCGTCCGGGCACTGGTAGTTGATCACGTGGGTGACGTCGTCGATGTCGATGCCGCGGGCGGCGACGTCGGTCGCGACCAGCACGTCCACCTTGCCCGAGCGGAACGCGCGCAGCGCCTGCTCGCGGGCGCCCTGGCCCAGGTCGCCGTGCACGGCGGCGGCCGCGAAGCCGCGCTCGACCAGGTCGTCGGCCACCTTCTGCGCGGTGCGCTTGGTGCGGCTGAAGATCATCGTGAGGCCGCGGCCTTCGGCCTGCAGCACGCGGGCGATGACCTCGGGCTTGTCCATCGAGTGCGCCCGGTAGACGAACTGGGTCGTGCGCTCGTGGATCGCGCTCGCGTCGTTCTCTTCGGCGCGGATGTGCGTCGGCTGGCGCAGGAACGTGCGGGCCAGCGTGATGATCGGGCCGGGCATGGTGGCCGAGAACAGCATGGTCTGCCGCTCGTCCGGCACCATCCGCAGGATGCGCTCGATGTCGGGCAGGAAGCCCAGGTCGAGCATCTCGTCGGCCTCGTCCAGCACGAGCCCGCGGACCTTGCCCAGCACCAGGTGCTGCTGCTCGGCCAGGTCGAGGAGCCGGCCCGGGGTGCCGATCACGACGTCGACGCCCTTGCGGAGCGCCTCGATCTGCGGCTCGTACGGGCGGCCGCCGTAGATGGCCAGGGTGCGGATGCCGAGGTGCTTGCCGGCGCCCTTGAGGTCGTTGGCGACCTGGATGCACAGCTCGCGGGTCGGGACCACGACGAGCACCTGCGGGGTGCCGTCGCCGGGCACCTGCACGCGGTGCAGCAGCGGGACGCCGAAGCCCAGCGTCTTGCCCATGCCGGTGCGGGCCTGGCCGATGAGGTCGTCGCCGGCCATCGCCAGCGGGAGCGTGAGCGCCTGGATCGCGAAGGTGCGCTCGATGCCGGCCTCGCCGAGTGCCTTGACGATCTCCGGCTTGACGCCGAAGGACGCGAAGGTCGGGGCCTCGGGCTCGACCTCGACGCCCGCCTGCAGCGGGTGCGAGGTGTCGAGCGCGGCCGGGCCGGTCTCGCTGTGCTCCAGCGCGACGGCGGGGGGCTGTTCGGTTGTGGGAATTTCTGCGGTCAGGGTGATCGCCTCTCTCGTGACCAGCGCGCACAGCCGTGGGTCCGCTCGACACTCGACCGGGAGTAAACGCTGGTCCCTGGCGCTGATCTGGAGCGCGGAACCGGTCCGTCCCGGGAATGCCGGAAGAGGCGTGCACGCACATTGCAGTACGTCGGCAAGCCAACGTGACCTGCCTGTTTCCCGACGCCGGTATGGCGTACGGAAGCTTCTTTATCAAAGGCAGTGTACCTGGTCAGCAGTTTTTCGACAGTACCCGCCGCGCCGGAACCAGTGGGATCGGTCTCGTCGCGGCACGCCCGGGTGCTTCGGCGATACCCTGGCCGCCGTGACCGACCCGAAAGAGATCAGCGAAGGCGTTGTCGACCTGCTGGGTGTGATCGCCTACCTCGAACTGTCCGCCTTCGACCGGCTGGCCGAGGACGCGCGCAGCGCCCCGACCCTGGCCGGCCGCGCCGCGCTGGCGACCATGGCGGCCGCCGAGATCGGTCACTACGGGCTGCTCGCCCAGCACCTGGCCGCGCAGGACGTCAAGATCGAGGACGCGATGGCGCCGTTCGTGGCCCAGGTCGACGCCTGGCACGCCTCGACGCCGCCGAAGTCGTGGCTGGAATCGCTGGTCAAGGCCTACGTCGGCGACGGGCTGGCCGCGGATCTCTACCGGGAGATCGCCAGCTGGCTCGACCCGGAGACCAAGGACCTCGTGCTCACGGTCCTCGCCGACACCGGCCACTCCGCGTTCGCCGAACGCGAAGTGGCCGCCGGGATCGAAGCCGATCCCAAGACCCGCGACAAACTCGCCCTGTGGGGCCGCCGCCTGCTCGGCGAGGCACTGACCCAGGCCCAGTACGTCGTCGCCGAACGCGACGGCCTGGCCGAGCTCATCATCGGCGGCTCCGGCGACCTCTCCGGAATTGCGGCGCTGTTCCGGCGGTTGCAACAGGGGCACACGAAGCGCATGCAGGCGCTCGGCCTGGGCTGACCCCGATGGAGTACCCGGAATTGACGACGCGGTCAGGCGCGGTCATGCGCCACCGGAACGAGCCCGTTCGGTTAGCCTTGCCGAGCACATCCCTTACGAATTTCCAGCGGAGGTCCCACGTGGAGGTCAAGATCGGCATCAAGGACACACCGCGCGAGCTGGTGGTGTCCAGTGGCCAGTCTCCCGAAGAGGTGGAGAAGCTGGTCGCCGAGGCCCTGACGGCCGGTGACGGGCTCTTCCGCCTCAGCGACGAGAAGGGGCGCAAGTACATCGTCCCCTCCGACCGGATCGCGTACGTCGAGATCGCCCCGTCCGACGTCCGGAAGGTCGGCTTCGGCGTCGGCGACTGACTCAGCGCGGCCAAGGCCACTCCGGGACGTTCCCGGGGTGGCCTTTCGCATGCCCGGGGTTCACCGGATTGTGGCGTTTTGTTTGGAGTGTCGCTTTTCCGCCGCCTAGCTTCGGCCGGTGACCACTCTCGAGCAGTCCGCCGTCGCGGACCTCGTGCGGAGCACGCTCTCCGCGCACAAGTCGTTGTTCCTCGCCACTTCGGGTAGCACCGGGCCGTGGGTCGGCGGGGTGTACTTCGCCGAAAGCGGCGAGTTCACGCTGAACCTCGTGCTCGAGGACCGGGGCCGGACGCTGGCCGCGATCCGGGAGAACCCGGTGGTCTCGGTGGTGGTCTCGACGGGCTCGCCGATGCAGCCGTTCCTGCAGGCCCAGGCGCTCGCCGAGGTCGTCGGCGCCGAGGGGGACGCGCGGGTGCGCGAGCTGCTCGTCGCCAAGGTCCCGGAGGCGGCGCCGTTCCTCGACGCGCCGGTCACGGCCGTCAAGCTGACCGTGCAGAAGTGGCGCGCCACGGACATCGCCAACGGCCTGCTCCCCGGCGTCGAGCTGCCCGGCCCGCGCCTGCCCTGACCCGAAGTCCGTGAAGGCCTCCTTACCGGTCGAAAACGCCGGTAAGGAGGCCTTCACGGCTTTCAGGCGTTGAGTTCTTCCAGGGACGTCGGCACGTGGAAGGGCGGGGTGCTCGTCCCCATGATCCGGTAGCGGCCCCACGGGTCCGGGTCGGAAAGCTCGCCCT
Organism: Amycolatopsis lexingtonensis; assembly: GCF_014873755.1. Lineage (NCBI taxonomy): Bacteria > Bacillati > Actinomycetota > Actinomycetes > Pseudonocardiales > Pseudonocardiaceae > Amycolatopsis > Amycolatopsis lexingtonensis. The sequence goes on along the minus strand of NZ_JADBEG010000001.1, from coordinate 6,243,941 downwards.
CCGCGGTGTGGCCGCCGGCCTGGATCGTCACCGGCTTCTTCTTGCCGCCCGCCAGCTTCGTCAGCTCCTCGTTCACCGCCACCCGGCCGTACCAGCGGTAATAGCCGTCGATCGGCTGGAAGTAGCCGCGCAGCTCCACCGTCGCCGTCACCGAGACCCCGTCGACCACCAGCGTGGCCGAACCGCTGTAGCCGTCTTCGTCGTGCTCGCTCATGACGTTTCCTCCACCGACTCCGAAGCGCGGCCCAGCTGGACCACCTTGTTGGCTTCCAGGGGCTGGTTCGGGTCGATGACCACGCCGTTCTGGCGGGTCAGGCCGTCGATCGCCGCCCAGATGATCTGCGTCAGGTACTCCACGACCGAGTCGCGGCCCATCGAGCGGCGGTCCAGCCACCACTCGCCGGTGTTCTGGACCATGCCGACGATGCCGTGCGCCCACGGCTCGGCCGCGCCGGAGTCCATGTTGAACATCCTCATGTAGTCGCCGAGCAGCGCGGTCAGCGCCGACGCGATCAGCTCCTTGTCCTCGGCCACGACGTCCGAGGACACCGGCTTCTCCGGCCGCCCGTGCGCGAGCAGCCGGTAGAGGTTCGGGTGCTCCTCGATCACGGTGAAGAACGCGTCGAGCGCCATCCGGATCCGCGGCACCGGCGCCAGCTCCGCGTTGATCGCCGGGATCAGCCGCTCGAACAGGATCTCCGTGCCGCGCTGGCCGAGGGCGACGTAGAGGTCGGCCTTGTCGTCGAAGTGCCGGTACAGCACCGGTTTCGTGACACCGGCCTCCGCGGCGACGTCCTCCATGCCGAGGTCGGGGCCGTGCTTGTCGAGCGCACGCAGCGCCGCTTCGACGAACTCCTTGCGCCGCGCGATCCGGTGCTTGCGCCAGCGGTCGCGCCGGGCGTCGCCGGTCGCCTCCTCGTCGCGCGACGAGGACCTGGACTGCTTGCCGGAGCGCTTGACACGTTCGATCACGGGGCTCATGCTACGCACAGGTAACTGTTACCTCAAGTTACACATTGCGGAAGGGGTGTCGGCAATGACGCGGACGCTGAAGGAACCGGATCGCGAAAAGACCGCGGACCGCCTGCTGAAGTCGTCGGCGAACAAGTTCTACGACCCGGACGTCGACATCGACTGGACCGCGCCGCTGGTCGAGGGCAAGCGCTTCATCCTGGACGAGCGCTCCTCGCTCTACGGCACCGAGCTGTGGGACAAGCTGACCCCCGAGCAGCGCATCGAGCTGGGCAAGCACGAGGTCGCCAGCGTCGCGACCACCGGGCTGTGGTTCGAAATCCTCCTGATGCAGATGCTGCTCAAGGAGGTCTACGAACAGGACCCGACGTCCTCGCACGCCCAGTTCGCGCTCACCGAGATCGCCGACGAATGCCGGCACTCGACGATGTTCGCGCGGATGGCGTCGCGGATCGGCTGCCCCGCCTACGGCCCGGTGCCGTGGCTGCGGCGCCTCGCGAAGCTGATGCCGACCATCTCCTACGGCCCGGCGCGCTACGGCGCGATCCTGGTCGCCGAGGAGGTCCTCGACCGGCTGCAGCGCGAGCAGATGAATGACGAAGGCGTGCAGCCGCTGGTCCGGATGGTCAACCGGATCCACGTCCTCGAAGAGGCCCGGCACGTCACCTTCGCCCGCGAAGAGGTCACGCGCGGCATGGCGAAGCTGTCGAAGGCCGAGATCGCCTACCAGCAGTTCATCATCGCGGTCATCTCGTACTTCGTGACGCGGGCGTTCATCAACCCGAACGTCTACAAGGCGGTCGGCATCCGGCCGCGTGACGGCGTCGAAGCGGCGCTGAACAACCCGCACTGGCAAGGGACGATCGCGTGGGCCGGGGAGAAGATCATGCCGTTCCTCGAGGAGTCCGGTCTCGTCGGACTGCCCGGGAAGTACTTCTGGCGCAAGTCGTTCCTGCTCCCGGCGGGCCGGTGACCACCGCGTCGCGGCTGCGCGACCCCTCGCTCGGGCACCGGTTCGTCGCGAGCGACGGCGCCGCGCTGCACGTCGCGGAATCGGGCCCGGCCGGCTCGCCGGTCACGCTGGTGCTGGTGCACGGCTGGACGCAGGACCACCGGACGTGGGACTTCGTGCTGCCGCACCTGGACCCCGGCGTGCGCGTGCTGCGCTACGACCTGCGCGGCCACGGCGGTTCGGCGCACGCGCGGCCCGGCTCGGCGACGATCGCCCGGCTGGCCGACGACCTCGCCGAGCTGATCGCCGACCGCGTGCCCGAAGGGCCGGTGGTGCTGGCCGGGCACTCCATGGGCGGCATGACGCTGATGGTGCTCGCCGAACGGCACCCTGCCCTCGTCCGGGAGCGCTTGGCGGGCGCGGCGTTCGTGGCGACGTCGTCGGGGGACATGGACAAGCTGACGCTGGGGTTCCCCGGCCTGGCCGGGCGGAGCGTGACGCGCTTCGAGCCGCGGCTGGCGAAGCTGCTGGCGGGCCTGCGGTCGGACACGCTGCGGCTGCGGCCGGGGATGGTCCGCTCGGGCGCCCGGCGGCTGGTGTTCGGGGTGCGCCCGGGGCGTGCGCAGGTGGACAGCGTCGTCGAGCAGCTGCTGGCGGCGCACCCGGCGAGTGCGGGGCTGTTCCTGGACGCGATCGCGTCCCACCGCGGCGTGGGCGGGCTGGGCGCGCTGTGCGACGTCCCGTCGGTGGTGCTGGCGGGGGAGAAGGACCGGCTGTGCCCGCTGGCCCACGCGAAGGTGATCGCGGACGAGCTGCCGCACGCGGAGTTCGTCCGGTTCCCCGGCGCCGGCCACATGCTCCCGCAGGAACGCCCCTACGAAGTCGCCCGCCGCATCTCCGTCCTGGTCCGCACGGCCGCCTCCCGCTGAACGTCTTGAATGACTCATTCAGGTCTTCGGAGGTCCTGAATGAGTCATTCAAGACACCGGGTCAGGCGTCCTTGAGGGGGAAGCCGCCGCCGATGCCGCGCCAGGCGAGGTTGGCCGTCAGGGCCACCGCTTCCTCCTGGCTCATCGACTGGTGGTGCTGCAGCCAGAACCGGGCGCTGACCTGGCTCATCCCGACCAGCCCCACGGCCAGCAGGCGCGCCTTGTCCTCGTCGAGGCCCGCGTCCGCCGTGATCGTCTCGGTGATCGCGTCCACGCTCGCCGACGTCGCGCGGTCGACCGCTTCCTGGACCGCCGGCTCGCCGCGCAGGTCGGACTCGAACACCATCCGGAACGCGCCCGCGTCCTCGCTGACGAAGTCGAAGAACGCGCCGACCGTCGCCGGGACGCGCTGGCGGTTCTCCGTCGTCGAGTCCAGCGCCGTCTGCACGCGCTTCACCAGCTCGTCGACGTGGCTCTCCAGCAGCGCGATGTACAGGTCGAGCTTGCCGGGGAAGTGCTGGTAGAGCACCGGCTTGCTGACACCGGCCACTTCGGCGATCTCGTCCATCGCGGCGGCGTGGTAGCCGTTCTCGGCGAAGACCCGCTGCGCCGCGGCGAGGAGCTGCGCCCGCCGTTCGGTCCGGGGCAGGCGCACCCCACGTTGCTGCAGCCGCGTCATCTCCGTCATGCTCGTCCTCCCGTCATCGCTTCTTCGACGGGCGGGGTCGCCACCGCGTGAAGTCGACCTGAAGATTACTCGCCGGTATGTATGCCGTGCCACGGGTCGGGCATCCTGGATCCGTGAACACCGTCGTGACCGCGCGGGCGCCGCTGACCCACGTGCCCCTGTCGAGCAGGGAATTGCCGTCCCTCGAGCCGGTCAAACCGCCGTGGCCGGCCGCCTTCGAAGAGGTCGGCACCGCGCGGCTCCACATCCGCCGCACGCCGGGCCCCGACGGCGTGCCCGCGGTCTACGTGCACGGGCTCGGCGGCTCCTCGACGAACTGGACCGACCTGGCCGCGCTGCTCGCGCCGGTCGCCTGCGGCACCGCGCCCGACCTGCCCGGGTTCGGCTACTCCGAGCCCGAAGCCGGCTTCGACTTCACCCTGGACGAGCACGCCGAGGTCGTCGCGCGGCACATCGAGTCGGTCGGCGCGCCGGTGCACCTGTTCGGCAACTCGATGGGCGGGGCGATCGCGCTGCTCGTCGCCGCCCGGCGCCCGGAGCTGGTCAAGACGCTCACGCTGATCTCGCCCGCGGTGCCCGACCGGCGCCCCGACCCGCGGCGGCTGTCGGACCCGCGGATGGCGCTCGCCTACCTGCCGCTGGTCGGCGCGCGCGTGCGGGCCCAGCTGGCCGCGCTCGGGCCGCGGGAACGCGCCGCGCAGGTCATCAAGCTGTGCTTCGCGGACCCGTCGCGGTTCCCCGAAAGCCGGCTCGACGAGCTGACCGAGGAGCACGGCGCCCGCGCGGGCTTCGACTGGGCGGCGCCCGCGCTGGCGCGCAGCACGTTCGCCATCTTCCGGGCCTGGTCGACGCTCGGGAAGGCGTCGCTGTGGTCGGTCGCGCCGCGGGTGACGGCGCCGACACTGGTGGTCTGGGGCCGGGAGGACCGCGTCATCTCGGTGAAGCGGGCGGTGCGGACCGCGCGGGCGATCCCGCGGGCCCGGTTGCTGGTGCTGCCGCGGACCGGGCACGTGGCCCAGATGGAACGTCCGGTGGTCGTCGCCAAGGCCGTCCTGGGCATGTGGGAGCACGTCGAAGCCGGTGCCTGGTAGTCCGATCGAGTGACAACAAACCCCTGCGTGGTCAGCCAGTCGCCGATAACGGTTCGGTGGCGCTGTGGCACCCTGGTGCGGTGGACCGGGTGAAGCAGGACGCGCGAGGCGACGATCGGCGGGCTCCCCACCGCGCGTCGGCCCGCCGGACGCCGGAGCCCGGGGAGCCGCCGCGCACGGGGCAGTACCGCCCGTCGTCGAAGGCGCCCGCGCTGCGCGTCACCGAGGACCGCTACCGCCCGGGCGGGCGGCGGACCAGCGCCGAGCCGCTGAGCGCGTCGTGGAAGCCCCACGTCGAGACGCCGCGCGAGCCGAAGGAACCGCCGCCGAAGTCCGGGCTCGCGAAGCTCACCAAGACCTACGGCTGGCGCGTCTACGCCCTGCCGATCCTCGTCGTGCTGACCGTGCTCGTCGTGGTCAACACGGCCAACAGCCCGGCCCAGCCGATCGCCGAGCAGAGCGCCCCGCCCGGCGTCGAGTCGGCGGGCGGCGACGCGGCGGGCGGCGCCATCGACGACGGCGGGCAGGGCATCCCGGAGAACCCGGCCAAGCCGGTCGACCTCAAGGTGCCGACGGCGGACCTGCCGAACGGCAGCCCGTTCACCCAGGCCGGCCGGGGCAGCTGGCACGTCGTCCCCGGCAGCGGCCCCAAGATCGGCACCGGGAAGCTCTACACCTACACGATCGAGGTCGAGGACGGCATCGACCCGTCGAGCTACGCCGGCGACGACGCCTTCGCGGCCGCGGTCCAGGGCACCCTGTCCGATCCCAAGAGCTGGACGTGGGACGGCAAGATCGCGCTCCAGCGCGTCGACGGCAACTTCCCGAACCCGTCGTTCAAGGTGAGTCTCACCACGCCCGAGACGACGCACCGCGCCGACGCGTGCGGTTTCCAGATCACTTTCGAAGCGTCCTGCTACCGCAAGAGCCTGGGCCGGGTGCTGATCAACCTGGCCCGCTGGGTGCGCGGCGCGAAGGCGTTCAACGCGGACATGACCGGCTACCGCCAGTACGCCATCAACCACGAGGTCGGGCACGCGCTCGGCAACCAGCACGTCGGCTGCGGCGGCAACGGACAGCCCGCGCCGGTGATGATGCAGCAGTCGTTCGGCGTCTCCGACGACTACGTCTCGATGCTCAACGACATCCCCGGCGGCGACAAGGGCAAGGTCGCCAAGGACGGCCGCGTCTGCACTCCCAACGCCTGGCCGAATCCCACTCCGTAGGACCTTCCCAACATGTGGCATGGGGGAAGGTCTGTTTGCCTGCGCGTGTTGTGCATAGTGGGATGGACGCGAACCGCGCGCGAGATGGAGGACCCATGTCAGCACTGCCGCCGCTCGTCGAGCCGGCTGCCGAGCTCACCAAGGAAGAGGTGGCCAGGTACAGCCGTCACCTGATCATCCCGGACGTCGGGGTGACCGGGCAGAAGCGCCTGAAGAACGCCAAGGTCCTGGTCATCGGCGCCGGCGGCCTCGGCAGCCCCGCGCTGCTCTACCTGGCCGCGGCCGGCGTCGGCACCCTCGGCATCGTCGACTTCGACGTCGTCGACGAGTCGAACCTGCAGCGCCAGGTCATCCACGGCCAGTCCGACGTCGGCAAGCTCAAGGCCGCGTCCGCGCAGGAGTCGATCGCCGAGATCAACCCGCTGGTCAAGGTGCACCTGCACACCGACCGGCTGGACTCGTCGAACGCGCTCGAGATCTTCGAGCAGTACGACCTCATCGTCGACGGCACGGACAACTTCGCCACGCGCTACCTGGTGAACGACGCCGCGGTGCTGCTGGGCAAGCCGTACGTGTGGGGCTCGATCTTCCGGTTCGAGGGCCAGGTCAGCGTGTTCTGGGAGGACGCGCCGAACGGCAAGGGCCTCAACTACCGCGACCTCTACCCGGAGCCGCCGCCCCCGGGCATGGTTCCCTCCTGCGCCGAAGGCGGCGTGCTGGGCGTGCTCTGCGCGTCCATCGGCTCGATCATGGTGACCGAGGCGATCAAGCTGCTCACCGGCATCGGCGAGCCGCTGCTCGGGCGCCTGATCAGCTACGACGCGCTGGAGATGAAGTACCGCGAGGTCAAGATCCGCAAGGACCCGGACACCCCGAAGATCACCGAGCTGATCGACTACGAGGCGTTCTGCGGTGTCGTTTCGGACGAGGCCGCGCAGGCCGCGTCGGGCAGCACGATCACGCCGGCCGAGCTCAAGGCCAAGTTCGACAACGGCGAGAACTTCGCCCTGATCGACGTCCGCGAGCAGCACGAGTACGAGATCGTCAACATCAAGGGCGCGACGCTGATCCCGAAGGACCGCATCCTCTCGGGCGAGGCGCTGGCGGAGCTGCCGCAGGACAAGCCGATCGTCCTGCACTGCAAGTCGGGCGCGCGGTCGGCGGAGGCCCTCGCGGCCCTGCACGCGGCCGGTTTCAAGGACGCGACGCACCTCGGTGGCGGCGTGCTGGCCTGGGCGAAGCAGATCGACCCGAGCCTGCCGACCTACTGACAGTGGTTGCCCGTGAAGGCCGCCTCCGGCTTCGGAGGCGGCCTTCACGGCGTTTCGCCCGAGTCGTAAAACACTGTGTGACCAGCGCGTCTTCTCGAACGTGGAACACCCGGCCGGGTAACGTCACGACTCGTGCGGTCAACCCTCGAACGCCCTCCGGCGCACGTCTGCTCGGCCTTCGGCGGCCTCGACGACGTCAGCGAACCGCTGCCGGACTCGACGGCGTGGCGCTGCGGCGACCTCGTGCTCAAGCCGGTCACCGACAAGGCGAAGACGCTGTGGACCGCCCGCGCCCTCGACTACATCGCCGAGCCGGGCCTGCGCGTCGCGAAGCCGGTCGGCTCCAGCGACGGCCGCTGGATCGTCGGCGGCTGGACGGCGTCGCGTTTCGTGGCGGGAACGCCCGAACACCGCGGTGACGAGTCGGTGCTGGCGGCGGTGAAGCTGCACCGCGCGACGATCGGCCTGCCCCGGCCGGAATTCCTCAGCGCCCGCCGCGACGTCGACGCGATCGCCGACCGGGTGGCCTGGGAGGAACTCGAGGTCCCCCTGGAAGAGACGAAGGGCGGCCGCTGGTTCGAGGTACTGGCCGGCGCCCGCCGCCCGATCCGCCTGCCGTCCCAGGTGGCGCACGGCGAACTGCTGGCCGGCCTGCTGTTCGACGGCGACGCGGCCCCGGGCCTGGTGGACTTCGTCCCGTACTACCGCCCGGGCGAGTACGGCGCGGCGATCGTCGCGGTGGACGCCCTGGCGTGGGGCGGCGCGACGCGGGAGTTGCTGGAGCGGTGGGCGCACCTGCCGGAGTGGCCGCAGCTGCTGCTGCGCGCGGTGCTGTTCCGGCTGGCGTCGAACGCGTTGAACCCGAGGTCGACGCAGGCCTCGCTGGACGGGCTGCGCGTGGCGGCGCGCGAGGTGAGCGGGGTCTTGTGACCGCCTCGCCGGGCCGGGAAGATGGTGCGGTGACCAGCTACCGAAAGGGCCGTGCCGCGTAGGCGGCCCGGAAGCCTGCGCCGCCCCCGGCGACTCGATGTCGCGGGGCCGCCGCCGGTCAAGATCCCGTACCTCTCCCGCCGCGCTCAGCGGCAGCTCGCCTTCGCCGAAGCGGCGGTCGGCGTCTCGCCCGGTTTCGTCGGCGACCTGCTCGAGGACTGGGAGCGCGCCACCCGGCCGCCGTTCCGGCTGGAACTGCCGGTCTCCCCGCACCCCGACTGTGATCCGGTCGGCACCCGCTGGGTGCTCGCCCGGGTGCTGGACGAGCTGCCGCGCCGCGAGCGAGCGCTGGTGGGGGCCGTGCTGTCCCGGGTCGATCGCCGGTTCGCGGCGCGGACCCTGCCCGACCCGCGCAACCCGTCGCCGTGGTGGTTCGAGCGGCGGCTGTTCGAGCAGAACGGCTGGGGACGCTTGTGACCGACGTCGCAAGCTCGGGCGTCACGACCGGCGATGCGCCGCTGACCTCCCGGCTCCCGGTCCGTGGACGCGGATCTCACCGGCCGGGCGGCAGGAACCCCGCCGCAATGTCAACTGCCTGAAACATTCGGTCGAATCCGGTTAACACGGCCTCCTTAGCGTCAGGGCATCCCCGAATCGCCGAGGAGGTGCCCGTGCCGCAGGTCGAAACCCACTGCCCCTACTGCGCGCTGCAGTGCGGGATGAGCCTCGAAGGCACCCGCGTCACGCCGCGGGACTTCCCGGTCAACGCCGGCGGCCTGTGCCAGAAGGGCTGGACTTCGGGCAGTCTCCTCACGTCGCCGAAGCGGCTGACCACTCCGATGCTGCGCGTGAACGGCGCGCTCGAGCCCGTGAGCTGGGACTTCGCCCTCGACTTCGTCGCCCGCAAACTGCGCGAAACACAGGAGCGCCACGGCCCGGACGGCGTCGCGATCTTCGGCGGCGGGGGACTCACCAACGAGAAGGCCTACTTGCTCGGCAAGTTCGCCCGCGTCGCGCTCGGCACCTCGCAGATCGACTACAACGGCCGGTTCTGCATGTCGTCGGCCGCCGCCGCCGGGATCAAGGCGTTCGGGGCCGATCGCGGGATGCCGTTCCCCGTCACCGATCTCAAGCGGGCCGACGTCGTGCTGCTCGCCGGGGCGAACCCGGCCGAGACGATGCCGCCGTTCACCCAGCACCTGCGCGGGAGCGACCTCATCGTCGTCGACCCGCGGCGGACGCCGACCGCCGAGCTGGCGAGCCTGCACCTCGCGCCCGCGCCGGGCACCGATCTCGCGCTGGCGCTCGGGATCCTGCACGCCGTCGTCGAGGGCGGGCACCTCGATCGGTCCTATGTGGACGAGCGCACCAGCGGGTTCGAGGCCATGTGGCGGATCGTCGCCTCCTGGTGGCCGGAACGCGCCGAGCGCGTCACCGGTGTCTCGGCCGCCGACATGCGCCTCGCCGCGGCGAAGCTCGCCGGGGCCCGCAACGCCTACATCCTCACCGCGCGCGGCACCGAGCAGCACGCCACCGGTACCGCGACCGTCGGCGCCTGGATCAACCTCGCGCTTTCGCTCGGCCTGCCGGGCCGGGAGGGCTCCGGTTACGGCTGCCTCACCGGCCAGGGCAACGGCCAGGGCGGCCGCGAGCACGGCCAGAAGGCCGACCAGCTGCCCGGCTACCGCAAGCTCGACGACCCGGCCGCCCGCGAGTACGTCGCCGGCGTGTGGGGCGTCGAACCGGACAGCCTGCCCGGCCCGGGTCGCTCGGCCTCCGAGCTGCTCGAGGCGCTCGGCCAGGAAGACGGCCCGAAGGCGCTGATGGTGTTCGGCAGCAACGTCGTCGTCTCGGCACCGCGCTCGCAGCGCGTCCAAGATCGACTGTCCGAACTGGACTTCCTGGTCGTCGCCGACTTCGTGCTGTCGGAAACCGCCGCGCTGGCCGACGTCGTCCTGCCGGTCACGCAGTGGGCCGAAGAGCACGGCACGCTCACCAACCTCGAAGGCCGGATCCTGCTGCGCCGCAAGGCGCTCGACCCGCCGCCCGGCGTCCGGTCCGATCTGGACGTCCTCAACGGACTCGCGAAGCGGCTGGGGCAGCCGGAAAACCGGTTCCCTGTGGACGCCGAGACCGTGTTCGAGGAGCTGCGGATCGCGTCCAAGGGCGGGATCGCCGACTACTCCGGCGTCAGCTACGACCGCCTGCGCGACGGCGAGGCCCTGCACTGGCCGGTCCCGGCGGACGACCACCCGGGCACGCCGCGGATGTTCCTCGAGTCGTTCGCCCACCCGGACGGCCGCGCGCGGTTCGTGCCGGTCGAGCACACCGGCCCGGCCGAGCTGCCCGACGACGAGTACCCGCTGACGGCCACCACCGGCCGCGTGCTGCAGCACTACCAATCGGGTGCGCAGACCCGGCTGATCGACGAACTCAACGACGTCGTACCGGAGGTGTTCGTCGAGGTGCACCCGGACACCGCCAAGCGCGCGGGTCTGGAAGAAGGTGATCCGGCGAAGGTCAGGTCCCGGCGCGGCGAGACCGTCGCCAAGGTCCGGTTCGTGCAGAGCCTCCAGCCCGACGTCGTGTTCCTGCCGTTCCACTTCCCCGGTGAGCAGCGCGCGAACCTGTTCACCAACCCGGCGCTCGATCCGGTCAGCCGGATGCCGGAGTTCAAGGTGTGTGCCGTGTCCCTGTCTACTGTGGATGGTGCCGCATGACCCCCCGTGAAGTCGTCGTCGTCGGCTACGGCATGGCCGGCGCCCGGCTGGCCGACGAGATCCGCCGTCGCGACCCCATCGCCGAACGCGTCCGCCTGACCGTGCTCGGCGCCGAAAAGCACGCCGCCTACAACCGAGTGCTGCTGTCCGCCGTCGTGGCGGGCGGGATGAGCGCCGAGAGCGTCCGCCTCCACGACGATGAGTGGGCCGCGCGCCACAACATCGACCTTCGGCTCGGGGTCGACGTCGCCCGCATCGACCGCGAGAAGCGCTGCGTCGAACTCGGCGATGGTTCCACAGTGGACTATGACGCCCTCGTGCTCGCGACCGGGGCCAACCCGTGGATCCCGCCGGTCGAAGGCCTCGAAGCCGGGCCGGGCGTGGTCGCCTTCCGCAGTCTCGACGACTGCGCCAAGATCCTCGACGCCGCCCGCTTCGGCGCGCCGGTCGCCGTCCTGGGCGGTGGCCTGCTCGGCCTCGAAGCCGCCCGCGGGCTGGCCGGGCGCGGCAACCAGGTGACCGTCGTGCACCCGCTGGCCCACGTCATGGAACGCCAGCTCGACCCGGCCGCCGGGCACGTGCTCGCCCGCCAGCTCACCGACATGGGTGTCACGTTCAAGTTCGGCGCCACCGCCGCCCGCTACCTGCCGGGCGACGGCCTCAAGCTCGACGACGGCACACTCGTCCCGGCCGACCTGGTGGTCGTCGCCGCGGGCGTCCGCGCCGAGACGAGCCTCGCCGAGGAAGCCGGGCTCGACGTCGACCGGGGGATCCTCGTCGACGACACGCTGCGCACCAGCGACGGCCGCATCCACGCCCTCGGCGACTGCGCCCGCCACCCGGGTGCCCCGGCCGGGCTGATCCAGCCCGCCTGGGAGCAGGCCGAAGTCCTCGCCGACGTGCTGACCGGCACGAACGCGGCCGCCCGCTACCGCGGCACTACCGCCGTCACCCGGCTCAAGGCCCGCGGCATCGACCTCGCCGCGCTGGGCGAGACGCAGCTCGACGCGGGCACCCCCGACGCCGAGGTGCTGACCTTCAACGACCCCACCGGTGGGCGGTACGGCAAGCTCGTCGTCCGCGAAAACCGCGTGGCCGGGGCGATCCTGCTCGGGCTGCCCGACGCGGCCGCCACGATCACCCAGTTCCACGACCGCGGCACGCTGCTGCCCGACGACCGGCTCGGCGTCCTGCTGGGCCGCGCGCTGCCCACCGGCAGCACCCCGGCCGCCAGCCCGGCCGACCTGCCCGCCGCGGCGGTGATCTGCCGCTGCAACAACGTCACCAAGGGCCGGCTGATCGAAGCCTGGAAGGCCGGCGCCACCGACACTCCCGCACTGGCGCGGGCCACGCGAGCCACCACAGGCTGCGGCGGGTGCACCGATGCCGTCGGTGGGATTGCCAACTGGCTCGCGGCGCAATGACCGACCCGACCCGTCGCAAGGAGAACACCGTGGCACACCAAGGCAAGCACTGGATCGAGCACTGGGAACCCGAGAACGAGGAGTTCTGGGAGTCCACGGGCAAGAAGATCGCCCGCCGCAACCTCTGGTTCTCGGTCTTCGCCGAGCACATCGGCTTTTCGATCTGGACCCTGTGGTCGGTGATCGTGCTGTTCATGGGCAAGGACTACGGGTTCTCCGCCGCCGACAAGTTCCTGCTCGTCTCGACGCCGACGCTGATCGGCGGCCTGATGCGGCTGCCCTACACCTTCGCCGTGGCGAAGTTCGGCGGTCGCAACTGGACGGTCGTGTCCGCCGCCCTGCTGCTGATCCCGACGATCCTGGCGGCGGTCGTGCTGCACCCCGGGACGTCGCTCGGCACGTTCCTGCTGGTCGCGGCCCTCGGCGGCGTCGGCGGCGGCAACTTCGCGTCGTCGATGACGAACATCAACACCTTCTACCCCGAGAAGCACAAGGGCTGGGCCCTCGGCCTCAACGCCGGCGGCGGCAACCTCGGCGTCGCCGCGATCCAGCTGATCGGGCTCCTGGTGATCGGCACGGCGGGCGCGACCGCGCCGCGGATCGTGCTCTACGTCTACATCCCGCTGATCGTCGTCGCCGCGGTGTGCGCGTACTTCTACATGGACAACCTCGCCACCGTGAAGGGCGACACCAAGGCGATGCGCGAGGTCGTCAAGGACCCGCACACCTGGGTCATGTCGTTCCTCTACGTCGGCACGTTCGGCTCGTTCATCGGCTACAGCTTCGCCTTCGGCCTGGTGTTGCAGAACCAGTTCGGCCGCACCCCGCTGCAGGCGGCCGCGGTGACGTTCCTCGGCCCGCTGCTCGGCTCGCTCTCGCGGCCGACGGGCGGCTGGCTGGCCGACCGGATCGGCGGCGGCAAGATCACCTTCTTCACCTTCATCGGGATGGCGCTGGCCACGGTCGTGCTGATCCTGGCTTCGACCTCGAAGTCCCTGGCGCTGTTCACGATCGCCTTCATCGTGCTGTTCGTGCTCACCGGCGTCGGCAACGGCTCGACGTACAAGATGATCCCGGCGATCTTCCGCGCCAAGGCGAAGGTGGCGATCTCGAACGGCGCCGAAGAGGCGGCCGAGCTGCTCAAGGCGCGACGTCTGTCCGGCGCGCTGATCGGCCTGGCCGGCGCGATCGGCGCCGAGGGCGGGCTGTTCATCAACCTCGCCTTCCGGCAGTCGTTCGCCGACGCGAAGAGCGGTGTCCCCGCCTTCATCGGATTCCTCGTCTTCTACGGGCTGTGCTTCGCCGTCACCTGGGCGGTCTACCTGCGCAAGCCCGCCGAACAGCCCACGAGTGAGCGCGGTCTGGCGCTCGCGGGAGCGGAGGTCTGAGATGCCCACCCTGGTCGTCGCCGGACACGGCATGGTCGCCCATCGGCTCGTGGAGGCGGTGCGCGCGGAAGACCCACAAGGGAACTGGCACGTCGTCGTCCTGTCCGAGGAGCCGCGCCCGGCGTACGACCGGGTGGCGCTCACGTCCTACGTGGACACCTGGGACCCGGCTTCGCTGGCGCTGCCCGGATCGGACTACGCGGACGACCCGCACGTCGAGCTGCGGCTCGGTGAGCTGGCGGTTTCGGTGGACCGGGACGCGAAGACGGTCACCACGGCGTCCGGCGATGTCGTCTCCTACGACGCCCTGGTCCTCGCCACCGGCTCGCGGCCGTTCGTGCCGCCGGTCCCCGGCCACGACCTGGACGGCTGCTTCGTCTACCGGACCATCGAGGACCTCGACGCGATCCGCGCCGCGGCCGTCGAGAAGCCGGGCCGCGGGCGCCGCTCGGCCGTCGTCATCGGCGGTGGCCTGCTCGGCCTGGAGGCCGCGAAGGCGTTGCGGGACATGGGTCTTTCCCCGCACGTCGTCGAGATGGCGCCGCGGCTGATGCCGCTGCAGGTCGACGAGGGCGGCGGCTCGCTGCTGCGCCGGCTCATCACCGACCTGGACGTGACCGTCCACACGGGAACGTCGACCGACGCGATCGAGGCCGACGGCTCCCGGCTGCTGGCCAAGCTGGGCAACGGCACCGAACTGGACGTCGACCTCGTCGTGTTCTCCGCCGGTGTCCGGCCGCGCGACGACCTCGCCCGCCAGTCCGGCCTGGACGTCGGCCCGCGCGGTGGCGTGCTGACCGACGCGTCCTGCCGGACCAGCGACCCGGCGGTGTACGCGATCGGCGAATGCGCCGCCGTCGAGGGCAAGGTGTACGGCATCGTGGCCCCCGGGTACGCGATGGCCGAGATCGTCGCGGCCCAGCTCACCGGCGGGTCCGGCGAGTTCCCGGAGCCGGACACGTCCACGAAGCTGAAGCTGATGGGCGTCGACGTCGCCTCGTTCGGCGACGCGCACGCGAAGACCGAAGGCGCGCTGGAAGTCGCCGTCAACGACGCGGTCGCCGGCACGTACAAGAAGCTCGTGGTCACCGACGACGGCAAGACGCTGCTCGGCGGCGTGCTCGTCGGCGACGCGACCGAGTACAACACCCTGCGCGCGCTGGTCGGCCGTCCGCTGCCGGCCGAGCCGGGCGCGATCCTCGCCCCGGCGGGCGGGGGCGCGGCGGTCGGTGTCGACGCGCTTCCGGACGCGGCGCAGATCTGCTCGTGCAACGCGGTCTCCAAGGGCACGATCACCCGCGCGATCCACGAAGACGGCTGCGACTCGGTGCCGAAGCTCAAGGCGTGCACCCGCGCCGGCACCGCGTGCGGCTCGTGCGTCCCGCTGCTCGGGAAGCTGCTGAGCGCGGCCGGCGTCGAGCAGTCGAAGGCCCTGTGCGAGCACTTCACGCAGTCGCGCGCGGAACTGTTCGAGATCGTCCAGGCCACCCGGATCACCACGTTCAGCGAGCTGATCGGCCGCTACGGCTCGGGCAGCGGCTGCGCGGTCTGCAAGCCCGCGGTGGCGTCGATCCTGGCCACCCTCGGCAACGGCCACGTGCTCGGCGGCGAGCAGATGACGTTGCAGGACACCAACGACCGGTTCCTGGCGAACCTGCAGCGCAACGGCACGTACTCGGTGGTGCCGCGGATCCCCGGCGGCGAGATCACGCCGGACAAGCTGATCGTGATCGGCGAGGTCGCCCGCGACTTCGGGCTGTACACGAAGATCACCGGCGGCCAGCGGATCGACCTGTTCGGCGCCACGGTGGACCAGCTGCCGCAGATCTGGCGGCGCCTGGTGGACGCGGGCTTCGAATCCGGGCACGCGTACGGCAAGGCGCTGCGCACGGTGAAGTCGTGCGTCGGGTCGACGTGGTGCCGCTACGGCGTGCAGGACAGCGTCGGGCTGGCGATCGAGCTGGAGCTGCGCTACCGCGGCCTGCGGTCGCCGCACAAGCTCAAGTCGGCGGTCTCCGGCTGCGCGCGGGAGTGCGCCGAGGCGCGGGGCAAGGACTTCGGCATCATCGCCACGGAGAACGGCTGGAACCTCTACGTCGGCGGCAACGGCGGTACCACCCCGCGGCACGCGGAGCTGCTCGTGTCCGATGTGGACACCGAGACGCTGATCCGGACCATCGACCGGTTCCTCATGTTCTACGTCCGCACCGCCGACCGGCTGCAGCGGACCGCGCCGTGGATCGAGGAGATGGAAGGCGGGCTCGACCACCTGCGCGCGGTGATCGTCGACGACTCGCTCGGCATCTGCGAGGACCTCGACGCGGCGATGGCCAAGCACGTCGACAACTACGCCGACGAGTGGAAGGGCGTCCTGGAGGACCCGGAGAAGCTGGCCCGGTTCACCTCGTTCGTCAACGCGCCGGGCACGCCCGACCCGGCGATCTCGTTCCGCGAGGAGCGGGACCAGAAAGTCCCGGTCATGCTGGGTGTCCCGGAGGTGCGGCGATGACGACGTCGATCGAACGAACCTGGACGGCGGTCTGCGCCGCCGACGCGGTCCCCGAGTACGCCGGGGTGGCGGCGCTGCTCGACGGCGGCGTGCAGGTGGCGATCTTCCACCTGCCGGGCGACCGGTGGTACGCGCTGTCCAACTGGGACCCGTGCAGTGGCGCGGCGGTGCTGTCCCGCGGGATCGTCGGGGACGCGGGCGGGGTCCCGGTCGTCGCGTCGCCCGTCTACAAGGAACGGTTCACGCTCGACAGTGGACAGTGCCTGGACGCCGAGGACGTCTCCGTTCCGGTGTACGAGGTGCGCGTGCGAGAGGGCGTGGTCGAAGTGGAGAGCCCGTGACCGATGTCCTCCCGCTGACCGGCTTCGTGGTCGGCATCACCGCGGCGCGCCGAGCCGATGAGCTCGGCGCGCTACTGGTGCGCAAGGGGGCGAGTGTCCGCTACGGCCCGGCGATCCGGATCGTGCCGCTGACCGATGACACGGAGCTGCACGCGGCGACGGCCGGGTTGCTGGAGGCGCCCGTGGACGCGGTGGTGGCGACCACGGGCATCGGCTTCCGCGGCTGGCTCGAAGCGGCGGAAGGCTGGGGCCTCGGCGACGCGCTGATCTCGCGGCTTTCGGAGTGTTCCCTGCTGGCCCGTGGCCCGAAGGTGACCGGGGCGATCCGCGCGGCGGGGCTGTCCGAGGCCTACTCGCCGGCGTCGGAGAGCAACGCGGAGCTGTTGCAGCACCTGCTGGCCTCGGACCTCTCGGGCAAGCGGATCGCGGTGCAGCTGCACGGCGAGCCGCTGCCGTACTTCGTGGAGACGTTGCGGACCGCGGGGGCGGAGGTCATCGAGATCTCGGTGTACCGCTGGGTCGGCCCGGTCGACCCGGGCCCGGTGGACCGGCTCCTGGACGGGGTCTTGGACGGGGCGATCCACGCGTTGCCCTTCACCAGCGCCCCGGCGGTGGCTTCGCTGCTGGCGCTGGCCCGGCGCACGGGCCGGCTACCGGGCCTGGTCTCGGCGCTGTCGGGTCCGGTGGTCGCGGCGTGCGTCGGCCCGATCACGGCGGGGCCGCTGGCGGCGCTGGGGGTGCCGACGGTCCAGCCGCACCGCGCGCGGATCGGCGCGCTGGCCCGCACGGTGGCGGAGACGCTGGTGGCGCGGTCGCCGCGGTTCTGCGCGGGCGGCCGGGAGATCGAACTGCGCGGCCAGGCGGCCATCGTGGACGGTGACTGGCGGGAGGTGGCGCCGGCGCCGATGGCGTTGCTGCGGGCGCTGGCGGCCTCGCCCGGGCGGGTGGTGTCCCGCCGGGAGCTGATCTCGGCGTTGCCGGGCGGCGGCGAAGAGCACGCGGTGGAGACGGCGATCGGGCGCCTGCGGACGTCGCTGGGCGGCGGCAAGGTCGTCCAGACGGTGGTGAAACGGGGGTACCGGCTGGCCGTGGACGCCTGACCGGCGTGTCAGCGGGCGTGTCAGCGCGGTGGCCATCCGGTGTCAGCGGGCCCGGCGATGGTGGCTCCAGTACCGAGAACGAGACACCAGGAGAACCCGATGCAGAACTTCGCCACCACCGCCCCGATCGCCACCGTCCTCGACATCCCCGCCGGCCGCGTCCGGTTCGTCGCCGCCGACCGGGCCGAGACCACCGTCGAGATCCTGCCCGCCGACCCCGCGAAGAAGCGTGACGTGAAGGCCGCCGAGCAGGTGGAGGTCGCTTTCGCCGACGGCGTCCTGCGGATCGAGGGCACGGCCAAGAACCAGTACTTCGGCCCGTCCGGCTCGCTCGACGTGACGATCCAGCTGCCCGCGGGCTCGGACGTCCGGGCCAAGGCCGCCGCCGTCGAGCTGCGGGGCGTGGGTCGCCTCGGCGACGTCACCGTCGAAGGTGCGCACGGCGGGGCCGTGTTCGACGAGGCCGCGAGCCTCCACCTCACCGCCCACGCCGGCGACGTCTCGGTCGGGCGCCTCACCGGCCCGGCGGAGATCAGCACCGGCAAGGGCGACATCCGGATCGCCGAAGCCGTGAGCGGCACCGTCGTCCTGAGCACCCAGGCCGGCGACATCACGGTCGGCGCGGCCACCGGCGTCTCCGCGGCCCTCGACGCCGGCACCACCTACGGCCGGATCCGCAACTCCCTCAAGAACACCGAGGGCACGCCGGGCCTGACCATCCGCGCGACCACCTCGTACGGCGACATCGACGCCGGCAGCCGGTGAGTCCGGGCCGCCGAGCGCCCCAATGTGGCGTTGGTTGCGTCCAACGCACCGAACGCCACATTGGGTGCGCTGGACGCACCGAACGCCACATTGGGGTGCTTGGGGCGGAACGCGGACCGGGGTCAGCCCACCCAGGTGACGGCGTGCTTCTCGAACCCCCGCGCGGCCGCGACCCTGGCCGCTTCGGCTTCGGCTTCCTCGCGGACCGCCGGGCGCAGGGGGTCGAACGCCGTCACCGTGAAGGTCAGCTTCGGGCCGCTGCCCTTCGTGCGCCAGGTACCCGCGAGGTCGCCGTCCGCCAGCAGGACGCCGGGGTTGCCCAGCATCTTCCAGACCTCCTTGCGGCGCGCGGGATCCGGGACCAGCAGGGTCTTGTCGCGGGCCTGGATGAAGGGGTCCAGCGGGGGCAGCAGCCGCACCAGGTCGGGCTCCGGCGGGTTTTCCAAGGCGTCGAGCCGGTCCGGCGGCAGGTACTTCCGCCGCCCGTCGACGGTCACTTCGGCCAGGTCCGCCGGCCACGTCCGGTCCACGACCGCCTTGGCCGTCCCCACGAACTCCGCCGCCTCGCCCGGGGACGCCGGGCCGTTGAGCCGCAGGTAGTCCTCGACCACCTTCGTCGCGGCCGCCGGGTCCGGGGTGCGGCGCATCCGGCCGCGGCCTTCGAGCGGTGCCAGTGTCGCCGGGGAAGCCCCCGCGACCAGGCGGACGCCCGCGTGCGGCGCCGCGATCCGCATCAGCTGCTCCTGGATGTGGGTGGCGTTGCAGCCCCGGCACCACCGCGAGAACGACGGCGGCAGCGCCTTCGTCACCGCGGTGCTCACCGCGCCCTTCGTCATGGGCTTGGTGACGACCTTGCGCAGCGCGGCGGCCGCGGTGAAGACGACTTCGGCCGCGCCCTGGCCGGTCGCCGCCAGTTCCTTGCGCTGCCAGAGCATCCGGGCGAGCGCGTCCGCGTCGTCGAGCGGCACCAGCGCCCGCGTCACCTCGGCGAGGCCGAGGTGGAAGTGCGGCGCGCCGCGCAGCGTCCAGGCGAGCACGAGCCGCGGATCGTCCACAGGGGACACCTCGCCGTCCAGCCGGGCCACGAGGGCGAGCAGCGCGGTGTCGCGCATGCTGTCCTGCAGCCCGGCCCGGACGACGGCGAGGTCCGCGAGGTCGCGAGCCGTGCGGTGCAGGCCGTGCTCGGCGATGCGGTAGGCGAGTACCTGGCGGCGGTCCACAGCCTGCTCCTAGAACGTGTACTCGAAGGTGTAGGCGACCCGGTCTTCGCCGAGCGTGCCGCCGACGGTGCCCGAGCCGGTGAGCCCGGCCAGCCCGCCGGTGCCCGAGCCGGGGACGACGGTGAACGCCGACGCGATGCCCTTGGCGTCGAACGTGTACTCGTGGCGCACGATGAACGTCCCTTCGCGACCGTCGACCTTGCCCTCGAAGCGCTCGAAGCACGGCGACGTCGTCTCGCCGCTGTCGTAGCCTTCGCCCGCGTAGTACAGCAGAAGGTCGCAGATCGATTCGCCCTCGAGGACGCCGTCGTACGCGAAAGTGGCGTGCGCGTAGGCCACCCGCGGGCCGCCTTCGGTGCCGCTGACGAGCTTTTCTTCCCAGTTCTTCGTGGTGAATCCGTTCATGGGAGCCACTCTGCCGGGCATACCTGTCAGCTTGTGTCAGGTATTTCTGCGAGAATCGGCGGATGCGTGCGAGCCGCCTCCTGTCCGTCCTCCTGCTGCTGCAGAACCGCGGCCGGATGACGGCCGAGGAGCTGGCCGAAGAGCTCGAAGTCTCGGTGCGCACGATCTACCGGGACATCGACGCGCTGTCGGCGTCCGGCGTCCCGGTGTACGCCGACCGCGGGCGGACCGGCGGCTACCGGCTGGTCGACGGCTACCGCACGCGGCTCACCGGGATGACCGAGGAAGAGGCGCAGTCGCTGTCGCTGGCCGGGCTGCCGGTGGCCGCCGCCGAGCTGGGCCTCGGGACGGTGCTCGCGGCGGCGCAGCTCAAGCTGTACGCGGCGCTGCCGCCGGAGCTGCGCGACCGGGCGGGGCGCGTCGCCGAGCGGTTCTACCTGGACGTTCCCGGCTGGCACCGGGGGATCGAGAGCCTGCCGACGCTGTCCGCGGTCGCCGACGCCGTGTGGTCGTCGCATCGGATCCGGATCCGCTACGAGCGGTGGGGCCAGCGCGTCGTCGAGCGGGACGTCGAGCCGCTGGGGCTGATCCTCAAGGCGGGAAACTGGTACCTCGCGGCGCGGTGCGAAGGCACGGACCGGACGTACCGGATCTCGCGGGTGCTGGCGCTGGATGACCTCGGCGAAGTGTTCGAGCGGCCGGCCGGGTTCGACCTCGCGCGGTACTGGCAGGAGTGGTCGGAGCAGTTCGAACGCCGGATGTTCCCGCGCGTGGCCGTGGTGCGGCTGTCGCCGCGGGCGCAGGCTCTCGTACCGTTCTACGCGGGTGCGGTCGGGGCCCGCGCGCTGCGCTCGGCCCCGGGCGAACCGGACGCGGACGGCTGGCTCACCGTGGAGCTGCCGGTGGAACGGGGCGAACCGGCCATCGGCGAGCTGCTGCGCTTCGGGCCGCACCTGGAGGTCCTCGAACCGGCGGACCTGCGGGCGGAGCTGGCCAACGCGATCGAAGAGATGGGCGCGAAGTATGGGTGAGCTGAGCGGGATCGCCATCGGCGTGACGGCCGAACGGCGGGCCGAAGACTTGATCACGGCCCTCGAACGCTACGGCGCCGAGGTCCGCCACGCGCCGACGATCACCATCGTGCCGCTCGACGCCGACCCCGAGCTGCGTTCGGGGACCGAAGCCGTCCTGGCGGAACCGGTCGAGTTCACGGTGGTCACGACGGGCGCGGGCTTCCGCGGCTGGCTCGACGCGGCCGCCGGCTGGGGCCTGCGCGAGCCGTTGCTGGACCGGCTGGGGGAGTCGCGGATCTACGCCCGCGGCCCGAAGGCGGTCGGCGCGGTCCGCGGGGCCGGGCTGCGGGAGGCCTTCTCGGCGGAGTCGGAGTCGAACGCGGAACTGTTCGGCGCGGTGGCCGAGGCGGGCGTGGCCGGCTCGCGGGTGGCGGTCCAGCTGCACGGGACGCCGCTGCCCGAGCACACGTCGACGCTGACCGGGGCTTCGCTGGTGGAGGTGCAGCCGTACCGGTGGTATTCGCCGCCGGACGTGCGCCCGGTCCACGAGCTGATCGACGCGGTGGTCGCGGGGGAGGTGGGCGCACTGGCGTTCACGAGCGCCCCGGCGGCGGCGAACTTCCTCGCGCTGGCGTGGTCGTACGGCCGGTACGAGGAGGTGGTGGCCGCGCTGCGGGGTCCGGTGGTGGTCGCGTGCGTGGGGCCGGTGACGGCGGCACCACTGGAGGAAGCGGGGATCCGGACGGCACAGCCGGAGCGTCAGCGGCTGGGAGCGTTGGTGAAGCTGCTGGTCTCGACCCTCTCGGTGCCGGACTAGCGCCCCAATGTGGCGTTCGGTGCGTCCAACGCACCGAACGCCACATTGGGTGCTCCATCCATGCCCCCGCCGCCACCCTCAACGGAGGCGCTGCGCGCCGCTGTGCCGATTCAACGCAACCAACGCCACATTGGGGCGCTTGGGGCCGGTCAGTCCTCCTCGGACGGCAGCTCGCCCGCCTCCGCCGCCCGGACCGCTTCGCGGCTCGCGGCCTCCTCGCTCAGCCCGCGCCGCCAATACCCCGTGAAGCAGATCAGCCGCTTGTCGACCTCGCGCTCCCGCACCAGGTGCCGGCGCACCAGCTTGACCACGCCCGCCTCGCCGGACACCCACGCGTACGGCGTCCCGCCAGGAAACGCCGCCCCGCGGACCGCGTCCAGAAGCGCCTCGCCCAGCGGACGCGCGCCGCGCAGCACCCAATGGACCTCGACCGCGCCGAGCGTGTCGAACGCCTGCCGGTCCGCTCGGTCCGCCAGTTCGACGTACACCGAAGCCCGCGCGCCCGGGGGCAGCTGCTCGACGATCGCGCCGATCGCGGGCAGCGCCGTCTCGTCGCCCACCAGCAATTGCCAGTCGGCGGCGGGCGGGGGCGCGTACAGGCCGTGCGGGCCCAGGAACGCCACCCGGTCGCCCGGCCGGACCCGGGACGCCCACGCCGACGCCGGGCCCTCGTCGCCGTGCAGGACGAAGTCGACGTCGACCTCCGCCGCTTCCGGCCGGATCGCCCGGGCCGTGTACGTGCGCATCGGCGGCCGGACGTCGTCCGGCATCGCCAGGTACGTGCGGTACCAGGACATGACGTCGGAAGCCGTCTCCGGCAGCACCGGCGCCTCCTGCCCGGCGAGCGGGAAGAACACCTTGACGTACTGGTCGGGCGCCTGCGGCGTCAGCTCGCGGAAGGTCTCCGCGGCGAACGTCACGCGCACCAGGTGCGGTGACAGCGGCCGGACCGCCTTGACCGAGGCCCGGTGGTAGGTCAGGGTGGTGCGCTCCGCCTGCGTCGTCATTAGGCGAGGCTAACCTAAGAGTCGGGAATCAGAACAGCCCTTCCGGACCGGGATCCTCGTCACCTCCGTGCTTCCAGCGGTACTTCCGCAGGTCCACGCGCTGACCGTCGGCCAGCACCCCTTCCGCCCGCAGCCGCTCCAGCTGGTCGTGGACCAGGTGGGGCGCCGGGGTCCCGTTCGCGCGCAGGATCCGGTGCCACGGCAGGTCGTGCCCGTCCTCGGCGAGGATGGCGCCCACCATCCGCGGCGAAGGCGCGCCGGCGAGCGCCGCGATGTCGCCGTACGTCGCCACCGAGCCGGCCGGCACCGACTCGATGATCTCCCGCACGCGCTCGTGCAGAACGTCGTCCATACCGACACTCTGCCGCACGGGTACGACACTTTGCGTGGCCGTCCGCTGCTAAGCCGTGCCGGTGCCGCACCCATTACTCCGGACGTGGTTCCATCGCGGGGTGAACGGGAGGCGAACGGCGCAGGCGGACGCGCGGCTGGTGCGCACGCCGGTCCCCGACGCACCCACGTTCACCTGGGACGAAGGCGCGCGGCGGGTGCTCTCCGCGCCCGGCGGCTTCCGGCGCGTGCTCGGCGGCCCCGGCACCGGCAAGACGTCGCTGCTCGCCTCGGCCGCCACCCGCCGCATCGCCGAGGGCGTGGACCCGGAGAGCGTGCTCGTGCTCACCACGTCCCGCAAATCCGCGGACGCCCTGCGCGCCGACGTCACCCGCCGCCTCACCGCGGACCCGGACCAGGCGCGGCCGCTGCCCCGGACCGTCCGCGAACCGCTCGTGCGCACCGTGCACTCCTACGCCTACTCGCTGCTGCGGCTGGAAGCGATGGCGGGCGAGCTCCCGCCGCCGCGGCTGCTCGCGGGCGCCGAGCAGGACGTCGTCGTGCGCGAGCTGCTGGCCGGCGACCTCGACGAGGGCGCCGAGTACTGGCCGGAGCCGCTGCGGCCCGCCCTGATCGTCCCCGGCTTCGCCGAAGAGCTGCGCGACCTGCTGATGCGCGCGGCCGAACGCGGGCTCGGCCCGGAGGACCTCGCCGAGCTGGGCCGCCGCCGCGGCCGCGAAGAATGGATCGCCGCCGGGCAGTTCTGGGCGCAGTACGAAGAGGTCACGCAGCTGCAGGGCGCGGGCGGCAACGCGCTCGGCGTCGCGAGCGCGCCCGCGCTGGACGCCGCCGAGCTGGTCACCTCCGCGCTGCTCGCCCTCGAGGACGACGACGAGCTGCGCGAACGCGAGCGCACCCGCGTGCGGCACCTGTTCGTCGACGACGCCCACCACCTCGACCCGCTGCAGACCAGCCTGGTCCGGATGATCGGGCACACCGCGGCCGAGTTCGTCGTGGCGGGCGACCCGGACCAGAACGTGTTCTCCTTCCGCGGCGCGGACGCGAGCCTGTTCGCCGACGCCGACCCGGACGGCAGCCGGACCGTCACGCTCACGACGTCGCACCGGCTCGCCCCGGCCGTGCGCCTGGCGGTGGCGAAGATCGGCGCGACGCTGCCGGGCGCGTCGCCGCACCGCAAGATCGTCCCGCCGAAGGGCGCCACCGGCGGGAACGTGCGCGTCCGCGTGATGCCGACCCCCGCCGCCGAGGCGAGCTGGATCGCCGACCAGCTGCGCCGCGCGCACCTCGTCGACGGCGTGCCGTGGTCGGAGATCGCGGTACTCGTCCGCTCGCCGGCCCGGACTTTCCTGGTGCTGCAACGGGCCTTGCGCGCCGCCGGCGTCCCGATCGGCTCGGCGACGGAGGAGCTGCCGCTGGCGAAGCAGCCCGCGGTGCGGCCGTTGCTGGCCGTGCTGAAGCTCGCGCCCGCGCCCGAGCTCCTCGACGTCGACCTCGCGGAGATGCTGCTGTCCTCGGCGCTCGGCGGCGCGGACCCGCTGGCGCTGCGGCGGGTGCGGCGCGGCCTGCGCCGGCTCGAGCTGGCCGGTGGCGGGCAGCGCTCGAGCGACGAACTGCTCGTGGAAGCGTTGCGCGGCGGGGACATCCTCGCCGGGCTGGCCGACGCCGAGGCCGAGCCGGTGCGGCGCGTCGGCGGCTTGCTGCGCGTCACGCACCAGGCCGTGGCCCGCGGCGACGGCGTCGAGCAGGTGCTGTGGCAGCTGTGGACCGAAAGCGGGCTGCAGGACAAGCTGCTGAAGCAGGTCGAACGCGGCGGATCGCTGGCCGCGCAAGCCGATCGCGACCTCGACGCCGTGGTCGCGCTGTTCGACGCGGCCGGCCGGTACGTCGACCGACTGCCGCGCGCGGGTGTCGCGTCCTTCGCCGATTACCTTGGTGCGCAACGGATCGCGGGCGACACGCTGGCTCCGGCGGCGGTGCCCGGCGACGGCGTCTCGCTGCTCACCGCGCACGCGGCCGCCGGTCGCGAGTGGACGGTCGTCGCCGTCGCGGGCGTCCAGGAAGGCGCGTGGCCGGACCTCCGGCTGCGGGGATCCGTGCTGGGCGTGGAACGGCTCAAGGACCTGATGGCCGGCGTCGACGACGACGCCGTGTCCCAGACCGCGCCGATCCTCGCCGAGGAACGGCGCCTGTTCTACCTCGCGATGAGCCGCGCGAAGCAGACGCTGCTGGTCACCGCGGTTTCCGGCGAGGACGAGCAGCCGTCGCGCTTCCTCGACGACCTCGAGGAGAACGGCGCCGACGACGGCGGCCTCGACTCGCGGATGAAGCCGCCGGGCCGGTCGCTGGTGCTGGCCGAGCTGGTGGGGGAGCTGCGCGAGGTCGTCTGCGACGACAAGGCGGAGCCCGCGCGCCGGCGTCGGGCGGCGAAACAGCTGGCGCGCTTGGCCGACGCGAAGGTACCGGGCGCGCACCCGAGCACGTGGTACGGCCTGCTCCCGGCGTCCACCGACGAGCCGGTGCACCCGCCGGGCGACCTGATCCGGATCTCACCGTCCACAGTGGAAATCCTGACCAAGTGCCCGCTGCGATGGATGATCGAGCGGCACGGCGGCAGCGATCCGGCGCAGCTGGCCGCGGTGACCGGGACTCTGGTGCACGGGCTGGCGGAGGCGGTCTCGTCTGGTCGCACCGACGCGGAGCTCCAGGCCGCTTTGGACGACGCGTGGGTGCGGGTCGACGCCGGGGCGCCGTGGTTCTCCCGGCGCGAACGGCGGCGCGTCGAGCAGATGCTGCAGAACTTCGTGACCTGGCTGGAGCGCAGCCGGGCGGAGCTGAAGGAAGCCGGGGTCGAGCAGGACATCGAGGTCGAGCTGCCGGCCGGCGGCGCGGACGAGGTCCGCGTGCTGCTGCGCGGGCGCGTCGACCGGGTCGAGCTGGACGCCGACGGGCGGCCGGTGATCGTCGACATCAAGACCGGCAAGGTGCCGGTTTCCGGCGCGGACGCCGAGGCACACCCGCAGCTGGCGGCCTACCAGCTGGCGGTGCTGCTGGGCGCGATCAAGGGCAGCAACGAACCCGGCGGCGCGAAGCTGGTTTACGTCGCCAAGGCGAACAACAAGACGGGGGCCACCGAGCGGTCCCAGCCGCCGCTGGACGAGGTCGGCGGCAAGCAGTGGCTGGAACTGGTCCGCGACGCCGCGGCTTCGGCCGCCGGGCCGGACTACCAGGCGCAGGAGAACCCGGACTGCGACCGCTGCCCGGCCCGCGGCTGCTGCCCGCTGCGCCCCGAAGGCCGACAAGTACCAGGCCCGTGACCGCCTCGACCACCATGCCGCTTTCACGTGAAAGCTACGCTTTGCGGCACAAAGCGCCGCTTTCACGTGAAAGTGGCGTACCGGAGTGCGGGGTGGGGAAGTGAGTCCGCTCGTCGTCGCCAATCCCGTCGAGCCCGCCGAACTCGCCGACGCGCTCGGGCTGCACCGGCCCACGCCCGAGCAGGCCACCGTCATCGCCGCACCGGTCGAACCGTCTCTCGTGGTCGCCGGGGCCGGGGCCGGGAAGACCGAAACCATGGCCGCGCGGGTGGTCTGGCTCGTCGCCAACGGGATCGTCAGCCCCGACCGCGTGCTCGGCCTGACCTTCACCCGCAAGGCCGCCCGCCAGCTCGGCGAACGCGTCCGCGCGCGGCTGCGGCGCCTCGCCGGGTCCGGGCTGCTCGACCGGCTGGACCCAACCGGCGGGCTGCGGTCCACTGTGGTCGCCGGGGAACCGACCGTCCTGACCTACCACGCCTACGCCGGGCGCATGCTCTCCGAACACGGGCTCCGGCTGCCGGTGCAACCCGGCGTCCGGCTGCTGTCCGAGACGTCGTCGTGGCAGATCGCGCACCGGGTCGTGTCTACTTGGGACAACGAGCTCGACACCGACCGCGTCCCGCCGACCGTCACCGCGGACCTGCTCGCCCTCGCCGGCGAACTCGGCGAGCACCTCATCTCCACCGAGCAGCTCGCCGAGTACACCCAATGGCTGTGCCGGGTCATCGAAACCGCGCCGCGGGCCAAGGGGCAGCGGGCCGCACTGCCGCAGAAGCTCACGGAAATCATGGCCGCGCAGCACTTCCGGCTCGCGCTGCTGCCGCTGGTCGAGGAGTACCACCGGCGCAAGCGCAACGAAGGCGCGCTCGACTTCGCCGACCAGATGTCCCTCGCGGCGCAGCTCGCGAGCGGCTACCCGTCGGTCGTGCGCGGGGAACGCGAACGCTACGGCGCCGTCCTGCTCGACGAGTACCAGGACACCGGCCACGCCCAGCGCGTCCTGCTGCGCGCGCTGTTCGGCGGTGTCGAGAACCCGCCGATGCCGGTGACCGCCGTCGGCGACCCGGCGCAGGCCATCTACGGCTGGCGCGGTGCCAGTGCCGCCAACCTGCCCCGGTTCACCACGGACTTCCCGCGCTTCGACGGCGAACGCCTCGTCCCCGCGCACGAATTCGGGCTGCTCACCAGTTTCCGCAACCCGCCGGAGATCCTCGACCTCGCGAACGCGATCGCCGAACCGCTGCGCGCCCGCGGCCTCGGCGTCGAACGGCTGCGGGCGCGCGACGGCGCTGGGGCGGCGGACATCGCGTGCGCGCTGCTGCCGGACATCCGCGCCGAACGCGAGTGGGTCGCCGACGCGCTGGCCCGGCGCTGGTACGCCCACCAGGAACAGACGGGCAAGCCGCCGACCGCCGCGGTCCTCGTGCGGCGCCGCGCCGACATGGCCCCGATCGCGGCCGAACTGCGGGCGCGCGGATTGCCGGTCGAGGTCGTCGGGCTCGGCGGCCTGCTCGACGAACCCGAGGTCGCCGACCTCGTTTCGACGTTGAAGGTGCTCGCCGACCCGCTGTCGGGCAGCGCGGCGGCGCGGCTGCTGACCGGCGCGCGCTGGCGCCTCGCGGCCGCCGACGTCGCCGCGCTGTGGCGGCGCGCGGGCGAGCTCTCCAGCCCGGAGAAGCCGGACACCCCGGAGCTGGTCGCCGAGCGCGTCGAGCAGGCCGGGCTGATCGACGCCATCGACGAACCCGGGGCGGCGGACCGGTATTCCGAGGAGGGCTACCGGCGCATCCGGCGGATCGGCTGGGAGCTGGCCGCGCTGCGGCGGCGGCTCGACCAGTCGCTGCCGGAGCTCGTCGCCGACGTCGAGCGCACGATGCTCCTGGACGTGGAGTCGTTGGCGCGCCCCGGATCCGCGGGCCGCGCGCACCTGGACGCGTTCGCCGAAGTCGTCACCGACTACGCCGAGGCGGCGCCGACGGCGACCCTGCTGTCCTTTGTGGACTACCTGAACACCGCCGCGCACGCCGAGGACGGGCTCACCCCCGGTGAGGTCGAGGTCGTCCCGGACCGCGTGCAGGTGCTCACCGTGCACTCCTCGAAAGGGCTGGAGTGGGAGGTCGTCGCCGTCCCGCACCTGGTGCACGAGGTGTTCCCGGGCCGGCGGCGGTCGTCGTCGTGGCTGCGGACCGCGACGTCACTGCCGGCCGCGCTGCGCGGGGACGCCGAAGACCTGCCGGACCTGCGCATCGCCGAGGGCTACGACCGCAAGGAAGTCCAAGAAGGACTGGAACTGCACGAGGCCGGGTTCGTCGAGCGGGAGCAGTCGGAGGAGCGGCGGCTCTGCTACGTGGCGCTGACGCGGTCCGAGCACGCGCTGATCGTTTCCGGGCACTGGTGGAACGAAAGCAGCAGTCGCGCGAAGGGGCCGTCGGAGTTCCTGACCGAGATCGCCGGCGTGCTGCGCGAAACCGGCGTCGGGCAGCTCGCCGACTGGGCGCCGGAACCGGCGTCCGACGACGAAAACCCGCTGGTGTCGGACTCGCGGAAGGCCCGGTGGCCGGTCGACCCGCTGGCGGACCGGCGCACCGGCGTGCAGACCGGGGTCGAGCTGGTGTCCGAAGCGATGTCCACTTCGGACACTGCGGACGAAGAAGAGTCCGAAGAGGACGACGACCCGGACGGCTGGCTGACCGACACCGACGTCCTGCTGGAGGAGTGGGCGCGCAAGGACGACCACGTCAAGCGGGTCCCGCTGCCTTCGCGGCTCACGGTGAGCCAGCTGGTCACGCTGGCCGACGACAGCGCCCGGCTGGCGAGCGACCTGCGCCGCCCGCTGCCGGCGGAGCCCAACAGCTTCGCCCGCCGCGGCACGGAGTTCCACGGCTGGCTGGAGCGCCGATTCGGCGGCGACCAGCTCATCGAAATCGACGACCTCCCCGGCGCGGCCGACTTCGACGAGGCCCCGGACGCGGACTTCGAGGAGCTGCGGGAGGCGTTCGAGGAGAGCGAGTGGGCCGAACGAGTCCCCGAAGCGGTGGAGATCTCGTTCTCGGCCGACGTCGAGGGCATCACCCTGCGCGGCCGGATGGACGCGGTGTTCCGGCACGCCGACGGGTACTGGGAAGTCGTGGACTGGAAGACGGGCTCGGTCCCGCCCGAATCGCGGCTCCCGGCACTGGCGGTCCAGCTGGCGGCGTACCGGATGGCGTGGGCGGCGCTGAAGAACGTGCCGGTGGAGCAGGTCCGCGCGGCGTTCCACTACGTCCGGGCGAACCGCACGATCCGCCCGGCGGACCTCCTGGATGCCGAAGGCCTCCGGCGGCTGCTGCGGGACATCCCGGAGGCGTGACTACAGGTCCACCGGGTAGAGGTCGAGGCCGGCGGCGGTCAGGCGCAGCCACGCACCGGGCCGGATTTCCGGTGCGGGCGCGGGGAGATCGGCCAGCACCACGCTGTCGCCCAGCTCGAGCGTGACCACGCCGTCCTCGGGGGTGTACGCGGCCACGCGGGCCGTGACGTGGACGGCGTCACCGGTGCCGCGAAGCTCGGGCACGCGGTCCGGGACCACCGCCCAGGTCCGGATCCCGGCCGGGAAGTCCAGCTCGACGTGGGTCCACCCGGCGCGCGGCGGTTCGGCGCCCCGCCAGGTCGCGTTCGCGGTGCCCAGTGGCGAAGTGAAGCGGACCAGGCCGTCGTCGAGCAGCCCGGTGATTTCCGCGCGCATGGAATCAGGCCCGGTCGCGGACCTTCAGCGCCCAGACGATCAGCGGCCACTGCAGCGGCAGCCGCCCCCACGCGATCGCCCGCTGTGGCGTGGTCTTCGCGTCCACCGCCATCTTCACGTTGCCCGGGAACACGCCCAGGAACAGCAGCGCCGCCGCCAGCCCGCCGAGGCGGCGGGTGCGAGGGGCGGCCACCGCGGCCGCTACCGCCAGTTCCGCCACCCCCGAGCCGTACGTCCATGCCCGGCGCGAACCCGGCAGCTCCTTCGGGATCAAGCCGTCGAACGGCTTTGGCACGGCGAAGTGCAGGACGCCCATGAAGCCCAGCGCCCCCGCCAGGAGGTGCGCGGGCCGGTGCGGAGTTGCCATGCGGTCATCGTCGCGTTCCAGACGGCGGCCCGCCACCCGGTTGGGCTATCCTCCGGGCGTGAGTGACGCTCGACACCTGGCGCCGGGAGCAGGTGCATGAAGGCCCTCAAGCGGTTGCCGCTGGGCGGTCTCACCGATCGGCCGGACCACGAGCTCGTCGGCGTCCTGCGGATGCCCGAGCTGACGGTCAGCCCGCTGCGGTCCATCGTGAAGCGGATCATCGGCGCGCTGCTGGCGCTGCTGGCCACCGTGGTCATCGTCTACGTCGACCGCGACGGGTACCGCGACGCGAACGGCGACGGCCTGTCCCTGCTGGACAGCCTGTACTACGCCACCGTCTCGCTCTCGACCACCGGCTACGGCGACATCGCGCCGGCCACGGCGTCCGCCCGGCTGGTGAACGTCCTGGTGATCACGCCGCTGCGGGTGCTCTTCCTCATCGTCCTGGTCGGGACCACCCTGGAAGTGCTCACCGAGCGCTCCCGCCAGGCGTTCAAGATCCAGAAGTGGAGGTCGAAGGTGCGCGACCACACGGTCGTCGTCGGGTTCGGCACCAAGGGCCGGTCCGCCGTCAACGCGCTGCTCGGCGACGAGAACGTCGCCCCGGGCCAGATCGTCGTCGTCGACACCGACCAGCAGGCCCTCGACGCGGCGAGCGCGCTGGGCCTGGTCGCCGTGCACGGCTCGGCCACCCGCGCCGACGTCCTCCGCGTCGCCGCGGTGCAGCACGCGCGTGCGGTCGTCGTCGCCCCGAACCGGGACGACACGGCGGTGCTCGTCACGCTCACCGCCCGCGAGCTGGCGCCCAAGGCGCACATCGTGGCGTCGGTGCGGGAGGCGGAGAACGTCCACCTGCTCAAGCAGTCGGGCGCGAACCAGGTCGTCGTCTCCAGCGAGACGGCCGGGCGGCTGCTCGGCATGGCGACGTCGACGCCGCTGGTCGTCGACATCATGGAGGACCTGCTGACCCCGGAGTCGGGCCTGGCCATCGCCGAGCGGGCGGTCGAGCCGTCCGAGGAGGGCGGGTCGCCGCGGCACCTGTCCGACCTCGTCCTCGGCCTGGTCCGCGACGGCGTCCTCTACCGCGTCGACGCCCCGCAGGCCGACGCCATCGAGCCCGGCGACAAGCTCCTGTACGTCAAGAAGGTCACGCAGGCGGAGAAGATCGAACAGCGGTAAGGGCACCTGGGTTTCGGCCGCGGTTTCTGGAACCATGGCCGGGTGCCCCCGCGATCCCTCGCCCTCAAGTGGCCCACGGTGGCGATCCCCGCCGCGGCGGGCGTGCTCGTCGTGCTGCTCGCCTGGCTGGCCGGGCCCGGGCTGCTGGGCATCACCAACGACTCCGCCGGCGCCCCGGTGCAGGCCGAGGTGACCAAGCCGGCGGCGTGCGACAAGCCGGACGCGGCCGAGACGGTCAAGTTCACCGTCGCGGGCAAGACCCACGAGGGCACGCTGAACGGCTGCGGGCACGGCCAGGGCGAGCGCGTCGAGGTCGGGGTCCCGGAGGTGCTGCCGGACCAGGGCCCGGTCACCGTGCACGCCGCCGACACGTCGGTCGGCTCGTCGGACGCGCGGCGGCCGCTCGGGCTCGCGCTGCTGGTGTTCGCGTGCTTCTCCGGCGGGATGTTCGTCTACCTGTGGCTGAGCATCCCGCTGCGACCCAAACCCGCTGCGATCCGTCCCACGTCTTGAATGAGTCATTCAGGACCTCCGAAGACCTGAATGAGTCATTCAAGACGGCGGGCGGGCCGGTCACCGGCGGCACCCGTGGCCTGGCTGTCGAAGCCCGTCAGCTGACCTCGGACGACGGCGCCGCGAAGGTGTTGCAGTCGGCGATCCGGTTGCTCGTCGCGCCCGCTCGCCACCACGCCGCGTAGTGCGCGTTCGTGCCGTGGTCGTGGCTGCGGGACGTGTTGTCGCCGCGGGTCTCCTGGTCGTTCCAGGCCTTGTTGTACATGTCGCGGCTGATCGTGCCGCCCTGGTCGACGTGCGCGCCGAGGAACATCCCGGAGAAGCACTGGGCCTGCAGTTCCTTGCGCCGCGACATCTCCAGCCCGGCGGGGCTGTTCTGGCCGGCTTCGTAGATCTTCTGCCAGGCCGCGTCCATCAGGCCCGCGACTTCCTGCACGTGGTGGCCGTACTCGTGGGCGAACAGGGCCAGGTAGACGCCGGGGTTGTTGCCGTACTGGTCGGTCTGCAGCCCGCGGAACGGGACGTACAGGTTGTTTTCGCAGTAGTACGCGGCGGTCGCGATGCCGACCTGGATGGTGCCGCACTCGGTCTCGAAGCTCGCGCCGGTCGGGAAGTGCAGGGCCGGCGGCGTGAACGGCAGGTGGTAGGCCTCGAGGAACGGGCCCCACGCCGCGTCGAGGCACTTGCTGGCCGCGGTGAAGA
Source organism: Amycolatopsis lexingtonensis (assembly GCF_014873755.1). Taxonomy (NCBI): domain Bacteria; kingdom Bacillati; phylum Actinomycetota; class Actinomycetes; order Pseudonocardiales; family Pseudonocardiaceae; genus Amycolatopsis; species Amycolatopsis lexingtonensis. The sequence goes on along the minus strand of NZ_JADBEG010000001.1, from coordinate 6,211,023 downwards.
ACGCCTCCGCGCCCTCCTGCGTGCTCTGCCAGGCCGGGAGCGTGCAGACGCGGTTCTGCAGGCCGGCGTTCGGGTCCTGCAGGATCGGGTGGTCGGCCAGCTTGAGGACCTTCTGCGGGCCGGTCGCGCTGGGCGACGGCGTTTCGGTCGCCGGGTTCGACGCCGAGGCCGGGGCACCCGCGCCGCCGGGGGGCAGCGGTGCCGGGCTGTCCTGGGACGACGGCGCGTCGCGGAAGTTCGGGTTGGCCAGCGGGGTCTCGGTGCGGTTGAGCGCGACGATCGCGACCAGCCCGAGCACCAGCACGGCCACCGCGCCCAGGCACACGCCGATCACGGCGGCCGGGGAGCGGCGCTTCGGGACGGCCACGGTGTGCGGCTGGCCCAGCCACGGGAGATCCGGTTGCGCACCCGGCACCGGCGGCGGCTGAACGGTTCCGCGAGGCGGTACCTGGCCGTGGGGCGGTTGCGTCACTAGGCAGTCCCGAAGGGTCTCGGTACGGATCGGGGGTACCCGATCCCGCGGTTCAGCATATCGGGGGAACGGGCCGTCTCGCACCCGTCCGTGCGCGTGGTGTCACGGCGTCCGGACGTCACCCCAGGTCTGGCCGGGTTAATCCGCCTCTGAGAGAGTGTCCGCAAGCAGGCACTGCAGGCGAGGGGCTTCGATGACAGACACCGGTGGCGCGCCCGGCGGAGAGGGCGCCGACACGCCGACACCGAGCCGGGGCGTGCCCGCGGCTTCGGCCCCCGGATCGGGTGAGCCGAGGCCGACGGAAGATCACGCCGCGTCACCAGCCACGCCGCCCCGCGGCTGGCAGGCGCCGGACACCCCGCCCGCCCCGCCGACGCCGCCGCCGGGCTGGCAGCAGCAGGCACCCGGGTGGCAGCAGGCGCCGCAGTACGCACCGCAGCCGCGCTGGAACCCGCACGGCCTGGGCAAGCCGGGCGTGATCGCGCTCCGGCCGCTGAACATCGGCGACATCCTCGACGGCGCGATCACCACGCTCCGCCGCCACCCGCTGCTCGTGCTCGGCATCGGCGCGGTCGTCGCGGTGATCAGCGCCGCGCTGACCTTCGTCGCGCAGAAGTTCCTGTACGCCGACCTCGAGAGCCTGGCTTCGACGGCCGAACTCGGGCCGGGCGCGACCGACGAAGAACTGCGCAACGCCCTCTTCGGCACCTTCGGGGACCTCCTCATCGTGGCGCTGCCGGCGTCGCTCATCTCCGCACTGCTGATGACGGTCACCACCGGCCTGATGGCCGCGGTCGTGGGCCGCGCCGCGCTGGGCCGCGAGGTCACCTTCGGCATCGTGTGGCGTGAGGTGCAGCCGCGGCTGCTGCCGCTGCTCGGCGTGGCGTTCGTCTACGCGCTGACCAGCACGATCGGCCTGATGCTCTGCATCATCCCCGGCGTGCTCGCCTGGGTGTTCTGGGCGCTGGCATCCCCGGCCCTGGTGCTCGAACGCGGCACGTTCCGGGAGGCCTTCGCCCGGTCGGTCAAGCTGGTGAGCGGCGCGTTCTGGCGGGTGCTCGGCGTCCTCGTGCTGGCGCGGATCATCCAGTCGTTCTTCGAGAACATCATCCAGCTGCCGTTCGCGCTCGGCACCGGGGTGTTCGACCAGTTCCTCAACCCGGGCAAGGTGTCCGTGCCCGGTACCGGCGAGCTGCTGCTGCAGTCCGCGGGGCAGATCGTCTCCGGCACGATCGCGATCCCGTTCGTCGCGCTGGTCACCGCGATCGTCTACCTCGACCAGCGGATGCGCCGCGAAGGCATGGACATCGAGCTGGCGCGCGCGGCCGGGGTCCAGCCGCCGCAGGCGTGGTGACGCGGTTCCCGACTGACGTCCCGGTCGACATCGACCGGGACACGGCCCGCCGCGCCGCCGCGGAGGAGCTGAGCGACCCGAAGTACCGCGACGCGCGGCCGGGTTTCCTGGAGCAGGTCGGGCAGTGGCTCGGCGACCAGGTGGAGAAGCTGCTGAAGGGCGTGTCGTCGGTGGTCCCGGGCGGGCCCTTCGGGCTGCTGGTGGTCCTGGTGGTGCTGATCGTGCTCGTCGTCGTGGTCCGGCTGCGCACCGGCAAGGTCGCCCGCACCGCCCGCGCCGACCGCGTGGTCTTCGGCGGGCAGCGGCAGAGCGCCGCCGACTACCGCCGCTCGGCCGCCGAAGCCGCCGCGGCGGGCCGGTACGACGACGCCGTGCGCGACCGCTTCCGCGCCGTCGTGCGGGCGCTGGAGGAGCGCGCGCTGCTCGACACCCGCTCCGGCCGGACCGCGGACGAAGCCGCCGCCGAAGCCGGGGTCCTGCTGCCGAACGTCGCGGACGCGCTGCGGCAGGGCGCGCGGCTCTTCGACGACGTCCATTACGGCGGCCGTGACGGCACCGAAGCGGCGTACCGGACCCTGACCGAGCTGGACGAGCAGTGCCGCCGCGAGCGGCCGGTCGCCGTATGAGCAGCACCTCGGTCTCGCCGGACGTGCGCCGGATCTGGCGCGGTGCCCGGATCCCGCTCGCCCTCGTCGTCCTGATCTTCGCCGCCGGCGCCCTGCTCCTGCTCGGCCGCGGGGAGCAGACGCACGGCGCGCTCGAACCCGGCTCGTACGAACCCGGCGGCGCCCACGCGCTCGCGAAGCTTCTGCGCGACCAGGGCGTGGACATCCGGACCGCGCACACGATGGCCGAGGCCGACGACGTGGCCGGCGAGAACGCGACGCTGCTCGTCACCCAGCCCGACCTGGTGCCGGCGAAGCGGCTCGAAACGCTGCGGGAGCGCTCCGCCGACGTCGTGCTGGTGACGCCGGGAACGCTGACGCTGCGGGACTCGCTGCCGCTGGTGCGCCGCGAGGGCGACAGCGACGTCGGCACGCTGAGCCCGCAGTGCACGGTCGCCGCGGCCGTCGCGGCGGGCGACGTCACCCTCGGCGGCACCGGGTACGCCTCGCCCGGCGCGCGGTCCTGCTACCCGGGCGAAGACGGCGGCGGCACGCTGCTGCAGCTCGCCGACGCGGGCGGCACGACGACGCTGCTCGGCTCGGCGGCGCCGCTGACCAACGCGCGGCTCGCCGAGCAGGGCAACGCGGCGCTGGCGCTGCGCCTGCTCGGGGCGCATCCGCGGCTGGTCTGGTACCTGCCCTCGGTTTCGGACCCGGGGCTCGACGACAGCCGCAAGTCGATCTTCGACCTGATCCCGGCCGGCTGGTACTACGGCGCCGCGCAGGCGGGGATCGCCGTCGTGCTGCTGGCGCTGTGGCGGGCGCGGCGGCTGGGGCCGGTGGTCACCGAGCCGCTGCCGATCGTCGTCCGCGCGGCCGAAACCGCCGAGGGGCGCGCGCGGCTGTACCGGCGGGCTAAGGCGGCGGACCACGCGGGTGAGACGCTGCGGAAGGCGGTGCGGACCCGGCTGCGGACCGCGCTGGGCCTGCCGCGCGACGCCGACCCGGCGGCACTGGTGGCCTCGGTGAGCGAGCGCACCGGCCGCGCGGCGAACGACGTCGGGGCGGTGCTCTACGGCCCGCCGGTGACCGGCGACGCCGCGCTGGTCCGGCTGGCGGGCGAACTGGACAGGGTGGAACGAGAGGCAGGGCGAACTTGACAGCCGAGAACGCGACCGGGGCCCGTGACGCGCTGATCGCGCTGCGCGCCGAGGTCGGCAAGGCCGTGGTCGGCAACGACGCCGCCGTCACCGGGCTGATCCTGGCGCTGCTGTGCCGCGGGCACGTGCTGCTCGAAGGCGTCCCGGGCGTGGCGAAGACGCTGCTCGTGCGGGCGCTGGCGGCGGCGCTGGACCTGGAGACCAAGCGGGTGCAGTTCACGCCGGACCTGATGCCCGGCGACGTCACCGGCTCGATCGTCTACGACGCCCACAGCGGCGAGTTCTCCTTCCGCGAGGGGCCGGTGTTCACGAACCTGCTGCTCGCCGACGAGATCAACCGGACGCCGCCGAAGACGCAGTCGTCGCTGCTGGAGGCGATGGAGGAACGGCAGGTCTCGCTCGACGGCAAGACGCGGCCGCTGCCGGACCCGTTCATCGTGATCGCCACGCAGAACCCGGTGGAGTACGAGGGCACCTACCCGCTGCCGGAGGCGCAGCTGGACCGGTTCCTGCTGAAGCTGACCATGCCGGCGCCGTCGCGCGAGGACGAGATCGGCATCCTGTGGCGGCACGCGCAGGGCTTCGACCCGCGCAACCTCGCCGCGGCCGGGCTCAAGGCGGTCGCGGGCGCGGCGGAACTGGCGACCGCGCGCGAAGCCGTCGCTCGCGTGACGATCGGGCCCGAGGTGATCGGGTACGTCGTCGACCTGTGCCGGGCGACGCGGTCGCTGCCGTCGGTGCGGATCGGCGTCTCTCCCCGCGGGGCCACGGCGTTGCTGGCGGTCACCCGGGCCTGGGCGTGGCTCGCCGGGCGCGACTACGCGACCCCCGACGACGTCAAGGCGCTCGCGCGGCCCGCGCTGCGGCACCGCCTCGACGTGCGGCCGGAAGCCGAGCTCGAGGGCGTCACCGCGGACGGCGTGCTGGACCGCGTGCTCGCGTCCGTGCCCGTGCCGCGCTGACATGGCCGTCACCGGGAGGCTCGGGCTGCTGGCGCTCTTCGGCGCGCTGGTGGTCGGGCTGCTGGCGCCGTCGGACGCCGGTCTGCTGGCGGTCGGCGGGGTGCTGCTGGTGCTGGTCGTCGTCGACCTGGTGCTGGCGGGCAGCGTGCGGGCGCTGACGTTTTCGCGCTCCGGCGACACTTCGGTCCGGCTCGGCGAGCCGTGCGAGGTGACGCTGGTGGTCGGCAATCCCGGCGGCCGTTCGGTGCGCGGGCAGCTGCGGGACGCGTGGCCCCCTTCGGCGGGTGCTTCGGACCGGCACGTACTGCGCGTCCCGCCGGGGGAGCGGCGGGCGTTGGTGACGGCGTTGCGGCCGACGCGGCGCGGCGACCGGACGGCGGCGCGGGTGACGGTCCGGTCGGTGGGCCCGCTGGGCCTGGCCGCGCGGCAGGGTTCGCACGAGGTGCCGTGGACGGTCCGCGTGCTGCCGCCGTTCCACAGCCGCAAGCACCTGCCCTCGCGGCTGGCGCGGCTGCAGCAGCTCGACGGCCGCAACGCGGTGCTGATCCGGGGCCAGGGCACGGAATTCGACTCGCTGCGCGAGTACGTGATCGGCGACGACGTCCGTTCGATCGACTGGCGGGCGACCGCGCGGGCGGCGGACGTCATGGTCCGCACGTGGCGCCCCGAGCGTGACCGGCACGTGGTGCTGGTGCTCGACACGGGCCGCGTCTCGGCCGGCCGGGTGGGCGACGCGCCCCGCCTGGACGCGGCGATGGACGCGGCGCTGTTGCTGGCGGCACTGGCTTCCCGCGCCGGCGACCGCGTCGACCTCCTGGCGTACGACCGCCGGCTGCGGGCGGCCGTGCAGGGTTCGTCGGGGCCCGCGCTGCTGACGTCGCTGGTGAACGCGATGGCGCCGCTGGAGCCGTCGCTGGTCGAGACGGACGCGCGGGGGATGGTCGCGGAGGTGCTCCAGCGGACCCGCCGCCGGGCGCTGGTCGTGCTGCTGACCGGCCTCGACGCGGCGCCGCTGGAGGAAGGGCTGTTCCCGGTGCTGAGCTCGCTGACCGCGCGGCACGAGCTGATCGTGGCGTCGGTGGCGGACCCCCGGGTGGCGGAGATGCTGTCCGGCCGCGGCGACGCGGAAGCGGTGTACGACGCGGCGGCGGCGTCGCGGACGGTGGCCGAGCGCCACCGCGTGACCGAGCGGCTGGGGCGGCACGGGGTGAGCGTGGTGGACGCGGTCCCGGAGGAGCTGCCCCCGGCGCTGGCGGACCGCTACCTGGCCTTGAAGGCGGCCGGGCGGCTCTAACGGGTGGCTGCGGTGGTGGCCGCCGGTCCGGCCTGTTAAGCCCGAAGCATGTTCAAGCTCATGGCGGTGGCGCTGGCGATCGCTTCGGCCCCCGCGTCCGACGGCTCCCCGGTGTACCTGGCCGACGGCGGCGGCAAGCTGTCGCTCGCGGTGGTTTCCGGTCAGCCGGTGCTGGCGGACGCGGCGGATGCGGGTGCCAAGTGGACGTACGCGTCGCAGCACTTCACGAATGTCTCAAGTGGACAGTGCCTGACCGCGGTGAGCCCGGTCGACGGGGTCGCGGTGAAGGTGGCGGCCTGCGACGCGGCGGACAAGCACCAGGCGTGGCGGCGGGTCGCGGGGCTGCCGGGGCTGGTGGAGATCGCGAACGTGGCGACCGCGCGCTGCCTCACGGCGGAGAGCGCTTCGGTGGGAGCCCGGCTGTACCAGGAAGTCTGTTCGCTGACGGGCATCGCGAACACGTGGGCGGCGGGCGGCCGGACGTTGGCGATCCTGTCGGGCAACGGGCAACGGCTGGCCTCGAAGGACCCGGGCGCGCCGTTCGTGGTCCGGGTGATCGGCGAGAACGGCCAGCCGGCGGCGGACGTCCCGGTGACGTTCTTCGTGCGGGCTGCCCGGCCGAAGAGCGCTCTGGTTTTCGAGGGCGGCGGGGAAACGGTGACGGTGAAGACGGGCGCGGACGGGTCGGCGTCGAGTCCCAAGCTGGTGCTGACGGAGGTGGGCGAGTTCGAGGCGCGGTTCGTCGGGTCGGCGGGGCTGGAGGACGGTTCGTCGATCGCCTTCGAGGGGTCGTGCCTATGCTGACTCGGGCAGCGCGTCCCCGGTGTCCCGTGCGTCGAGATCGCCCACTTCGCCGTCCTTCGCCGCCCGCCTGCCGAGCGTGAAAACGTAGACCAGGAAAGCCACTTCGGCGAGGACACCGATCCCCACCCGGATCCACGTGGGCCAGCCCGAAGGCGTCACGAACGCCTCGATGATCCCCGTCACGAGCAGCACGCACGCCAGCCCGAGCGCGATCACCACCACCGAACGACCCTGTTCGGCCAGCGCCGCGGAGCGCGAACGGCGGCCGGGGTCGATCACCGTCCAGCCGAGTTTCAGGCCGGTGCCCGCCGCGACGAAGACCGCCGTCAGCTCCAGGAGGCCGTGGGGGAGCAGGAGGCCGATCATCACGTCGCCGCGGCCCGCCGCGCTCATCGCGCCGATGATCACGCCCGCGTTGAGGGAGTTCAGCCAGAGCCCGCCGATCACCGGGATGCCGAGCGCGATGCCGAGGAACAGGGAGTTGGCCGCCACCAGCGCGTTGTTCGTCCAAACCCGCGCCGCGAACGACCCCGCCGGGCCGGTCGAGTAGTAGCTTTCCGCTTCGCCGCCGGGCTTGGTCAGCTCGCGCAGCTCGTCCGGGGTGGCCATCGACGCGCGCACGTGCGGGTCGCCTGCCACCCACACGGCGATCACCGCCATCACCGCGATCGACACCAGCGCGGCCGGGATCCACCAGCGCCGCGACAGGTACACCGCGGCCGGGAAGCGGCGCGTGAAGAACAGCGCGACCTCGCGCCACGCCGGGTTGTGCGACCCCGAGATCGCCGACCGGCCGCGCGCCACCAGCTCGGACAGCTTGCCGATCAGGGCCGGGTCGGGCGCGACCGACCGGACGATCGACAAGTGCGTCGCCGTCCGCTGGTAGAGCGTCACCAGCTCGTCGGCCTCGGCGCCGGTCAGCTTGCCGCCGCGGCGGGTCAGCTCGCCGAGCCGGTTCCACTCCGCCGCGTGCGCCGCGACGAAGACGTCCACATCCACGACGTCACCCTATCCGTCGATACGCTGGGCCGCGTGCACGAGGAATCGGAGCTGGTCACCGGCGAAGCCGTCGTCCTGGACCTGCGCGTCGCCAAGCTCGCCAGCCGGGCGCTGGCGATGGCCCTCGACGTCCTCCTGCAGTTCGCGCTGCTGGTGGTCACGTTCATCGTGCTGACGCTGACCGTGCCGGGCGAGGACGAAGCCCTCGCGCTGACGCTGATCCTGGTGTTCGTGGTGCTGATCCTGGTCGGCTACCCGGTGCTGTCCGAGACGCTCACCCGCGGCCGCTCGCTCGGCAAGATGGCGGTGGGCCTGCGCGTGGTCCGCGTCGACGGCGGCCCGATCCGCTTCCGGCACGCCCTGGTCCGCGGGCTCGCCGGGTTCGTCGTCGACTTCTGGACGCTCGGCCTCTTCGGCGCGGTCGCGGTGATCGTGTCGCTGTGCTCGTCCGACGGCCGCCGGGTCGGCGACTTCCTCGCCGGGACGCTGGTGGTCCGCGAGCGCGTCCCGGAGACGACCGGCCACCCGGCCGTCGCGATGCCCCCGGGCCTCGAAGGCTGGGCGGCCCACCTCGACCTGACGCGGCTCCCGGACGACCTCGCGCTGGCGAGCCGCCAGTTCCTGACCCGCTTCGCCCAGCTGCGCCCGGAGGCGGCGCAGGCGCTGGGCTGGAGCCTCGCGCAGCAGGTGAGCCAGGCACTGGGCACGCAGGTGCCGCCCGGGGTGCCGGCGTGGGCGTTCCTGGCGGCGGTGCTGGCCGAACGCCGCAACCGCGACCACGCCCGGGCGGTCCAGGCGTACGCGGCCCGCGTCCAGGCGGCGCGGGGTCAGGGTTTCGGGACGCCGTCCCCGGACCAGCCGTACCGGATGGCGCCTTCGCCGGCTCCCGCGTCTCAGCCGGAGCCGCCGACACCGCCATCCGGCAACCCGTTCACCCCGCCGAGCTGAGCCTCGACCCGAGCGCCCCAATGTGGCGTTGGTTGCGTTGAACGCACCCAATGTGGCGTTCGGTGCGTCAGACGCACCGAACGCCACATTGGGGTGCTTGGGGCCGGGCTAGGAGACGTCGCCCGAGGACGCCAGCCACGTGTTGCACTGCTGGTTGCGGTTGGTCGTCGCGCCGTGCTGCCACCAGGAGATGTTGTGCTTGGCGCTGCCGTGGTCGCGCTTGCCGTTGCGGGCGTAGTCGTCGCCGCGGTCCTGGGCGTTCCAGGCCTCGTTGTAGATGTTCTTGTCGACCGAGCCGCCGGAGGCCGAGGCCGAGCCGAGGAACATGCCGGAGAAGCACTGGGCCTCGAGTTCCATCCGCCGGGACAGTTCCAGGCCCGCCGCCGAGTCGGCGCCCGCGTCGTAGCGCTGGTTGCCGTACGCCTCCGAGATGCCGGCCATGTTCTGCACGTGGTGGCCGTATTCGTGGGCCAGCATCGACAGGTACGCGCCGGGGTGGTTGCCCCAGACGTCGATCTCGATCCGGTCCATCGGCATGTAGATCGTGTTGTTGCTCGGGCAGTAGAACGGCGTGACCCCGGTGGTCGTGCCCCCGCTGCCGCACGGCGTCGAGGATTCGGACAGCGACCGCGGCACCGACAGGTTCGGCGTCTCGAACGGCAGGTCGACGCCGCCGAGCATGCGCGACCACATCGCGTCGAGGCAGGTGATGCCGGACTGGAAGAACTTCGTGGCGCTGTTCTGGTCGGTCGCCCAGCGGCTCAGCGAGCACGAGACGTTCTGCAGGCCGTAGTCCGGGCTGCCGAACAGCGGGTTGTTCCCGGTGGCGACCACCGAACGGGGGCCGGACGGGGTTTGCGACGTCGGCGTCGTCTCGCGCTCGGAGGTGCGGGTGGTTTCTTCGGTCGTCGAGGACGACGTGGTGGTCTCGGTCGTCTCGGTGGTTTCTTCGGTGCTGGTCGGGTAGGTGCTGGAGTACCCGGCGTCGGCGACGTGCCGCGAGTTCCCGCCCCCGATCAGCGCGACGGCGGCGACGAGCCCCCCGGCGACGGCGACGATGGCGAAGATCGCCACCGCGACGATCACGCCCGTGTTGGATTTCTTGGCCGGGTAGGGGCTGAAGCGGGTGCCGTAGGGAGCGTAGGGCGGGGGTGCGGTGTAGCCGGGCACGAACGCGGCGGGTGCGGCGGCGGGTGGTGGGAGGGGGCTCCGCGCGGGTGGTGGGGCGGGGTAGCCGAAGGGGCCGGTCGGCGGTCCGTACGGCGCGGTGCTTTGCGGGCGTCCCGGACCCTGCGGCGGCATGGGTTGGCGCGGCTGGCCGGGGATCCCGCCGGGGCCTTGCTGCGGGTGGCCGGGTGCGCCGGTCGGCCACTGACCGGTCGACCTGGGTGCGCCGGGGTGCTGGGGCGGCTGGCCCGCCGTGCTGGCCGGTCCTTGGCCGGGTGCGCCACCGGGGTGCTGCGGCCGCTGCCCGGGTGCCCCACCGGGACCCGGCGGCAACGGCCGCGCTGCCGGTGGCGGCAACGGGCGGGCCCCCGGCGGCGGGCGCCGCGGATCATGCGGACCGGGACCCTGCGGGCCGTGCGTCATCGAGTGGAACCCCCCAAGCTTTTTCCCCGTCGGAAGCGGCGTACCTGCGATGATCTCGCCGTTCCGGGCGTCAGCATAGATCGGGTGCTCTAGGGTGTGGTGCTGTGTCGATGAAATGGGGGGCCACGGCCGCGATCGTCGTCGTGGCCGGGCTGCTCGGGGCCGGGACCGCGGCCGCGCAGAACGCCGGGCCCAGTCTGCCCAACCAGCCGAGTGACCTGGTGCCGAAGCCCCAGCAGCTCACCGGCGGGGGCAACCTCCAGCCAACCGACGGCCCGGTCGCCGACGTCGCCCTCAAGGTCCTGCGCGACGGTTCCCTTTCGGTCACCGAAAAGGTCACCGTCCCCGGCGGGAAGCAGCTCACCTCGCGCGTCCCGCTGCGCGTGCCGGCCGGCGACGACCAGGACCGCGTCTTCACCGTCCGCGATGTCAAGACCGAAGGCGCCGCCACCAGCCAGCTCACCGGTGACCAGCTCGTGCTCACCTTCGCCGGCGGCGCCGGCAGCGTCACGTACCTGGTCGACGGCGCCATCGCCGACCAGGGTGGGCGGCAGCAGGCGCGGTGGCAGGTCGCGAGCGGGTTCGACACCCCGCTGACCAAGCTCACCGCGTCCTTCCTCGCCCCCTCGCCGGAATTGTCCCCCGTGGACTGCTTCGCCGGCCCGGTCGGCTCGAGCCGCCGCTGCACCCTCGCCGAGCTCGACCACACCGGGGTCGTGCGCCTCGAACAGAACGACGTCGCGCCCGGTGACCGGGTCGACCTGCTCGTCGGGCTGCCCGCGAACACCGCGCCGGCGACGGCGAAGTTCGCCGACATCGGCCTGCTCGCCAACGCCTTCGCGCTGACCCCGCTGACCGGCGTCGTCTTCGCCGTCCTGCTCGTCCTCCTCATCGCGGCCGGCGTCTTCGTGTGGCGCCGCCGCAAGCAGGACGCCGGTGCGCTGCGGACCGCTACCGGCCCGGTCGAGGTCCTGCTCCGCGACGGCGACCGCGTCTTCTTCGCCAGCCCGGACGGCGTGCTGCCCGGGCAGGTCGGCACGGTCGTCGACGAGACCGTCGACGTCGTGGACATCAGCGCCACCGTCGTCGACCTCGCCGTCCGCAACTACCTGTGGCTGGCGGAAATCCCCGGGCCGCAAGGACAAGACTGGCAGATCTCCCGCCGCAACCCGCCGGACGAGCACCTCCACGACTTCGAGCGCGCCGTCTGCGAAACCCTGCTGCCCGAGGGCACCGACACCGTGCTGGTTTCGCAGCTGCGTGCCCGCGGCGGGCTCGACCTGCGCCGGATCAGCGACGCGATGTACGCCGACGTCGTCACCAAGCGCTGGTTCTCCCGCCGCCCGGACACCGCTCGCGGACGGCTGACCTGGCTCGGGGCCGGGATCTTCGCGCTCGGGCTCGTCGCCACCGCGGTCCTGACGTTCACCGTCGGGGACGCGCTGCTCGGCGTCGCCGTGGCGCTGGCCGGGCTCGGTGTCGTCGCGGCGGCCGCGCTGCTGCCGTCCCGCACCGCGCGCGGGCGGGCGCTCGCCGGCCAGGTCCGCGGCCTGCTCGACTACCTGCACACCGCGAAGGCCGAGGACATCCCGCCGGCCGACCGCGAGCTGGTGTTCTCCCGCTCGCTGCCGTACGCCGTGGTGCTCGGCGACACCGAACGCTGGCTCGGCGCGTTCGCCGGGCTGAACCCGGCGGCGGACGGTTCGGCCGGGCTGTACTGGTACGGCGGCATGGAAGCCGACCCCGACCTGCGGCGGTTCGGCGCGCGCTTCCCGTCGTTCCTGACCGCGCTCGACGGGCTGCTCACCGCGTCCGGCCGCGCTGCCCGCTGACCGTGCTCGCCGCGGCCGCGCTGGCACTCTTCCTCGCCGCGGCACCGGTCGACCAGCCGCCGCTGCCCGCCCTGCCGCAGAGCGCCGAGATCCAGCTCAAGCTCGAGCGCGACGGCTCGCTGTCGGTCGCCGAAGCGATCTCCGTGCCCAACGGCGTCACGATGGACCGCCGGGTCGCGCTGCGCGTCGCCGCGCCCCACCACCGGGACCGCGTCTACCGGGTCCGCGACGTCGTCCTCGAAGGCAGCGGGACGGCGAGCGTGGCCGAAGACGCGTTCACCGTCCACCTCACCTCCGGCACCTCGATCCTCCGGTACACAGTGGACGGTGCGGTGGCCGGCGACCGGGTCACCTGGGAGCTGGCCGGCGGCTGGAGCACCGAGCTGAAGTTCCTCCGCGCCTCCTTCGCCGCGCCTAAGATCCCGACCGCCGTCGACTGCCTCGCCGGGCCGCCGGACTCCGACTTCCCCTGCGGCGCCGCGCAGGTCGACCACGCCGGGCTGACCCGGTTCAGCCAGCAGAACCTCGCCGCGGGCCAGCGGATGACGGCGACCGTCGAGCTGCCCGCGGGCACCGTGCCGGCCAACGCCGTCGTCGTCCCGGCTGCGACGATCGCGGGCGCCTTTGTGCTCACCGCCCCGATCGGCTGGGCCTGGGGCGGCTTCGGCGCGCTCCTGCTGCTGACGGCCGCGCTGGTCTGGCGCGCCCGGCGGAGCTTTCACGTGAAAGCTCCGCCCCCAGGTGGGCACTTTCACGTGAAAGTGACGGAGGGGGGCGAGTTCGAGTCGCCGGAAGGTGTGTTGCCGGGGCACGTCGGCGTCCTGCTGCACGGCGGCGCCGGGGCCGCCGACCTGGCCGCGACCGTGCTCGACCTCGCCGTCCGCAACTACCTGTGGGTGAGCGCCGAGGACGGCGACTGGCGGCTGACCCGCCGCAACCCGCCCGACGAGCACCTGACGGCCTTCGAACGTGCCGTGTTCGCGGCGGCCGAGGACGCGGCGACCGTCGCCGAACTGCGCCGGCGGCACGTCGACGTCGGCGACGCCCTGTACGCCGACGCCGTCCGCCGCGGCTGGGTCGCGCGGCAACCCCGGCGGCTCGGCCACGCGGGGATCCGGGTCGTGTTCTACGGCGCGTTCCTCACCGTGCTGCTCGCGCTCACCGTCGGCTACGCCCAGCTCGGCGTCATCCTCGCCCTGGCCGGGGTCGCCGCCGTCGTGGTGTCGGCCGCGCTGCCCGCGCGGCGGCGGGCGGGCACTGAGGTGGCGCGGCGTCTGCTCGGGGTGGCCGATGTGCTGGCGTCGGCCAAGCCCAAGGACCTCACGAAGCCCCAGCGCGAACTCGTCTTCTCGCGTGGCCTCCCGTACGCGTCAGCTCTGGGCGAACTGGCGCCGTGGGTCGCCGCCTTCGAGGCCCTCCCGCACCCGCCGCCGGTGTACTGGCACGCCGGCGACGTCACCCCTGACCAGGCCGGATCCTTCGCCGCGGCGCTCGCGGGCGCGTTCGCCGGCGCCCGCCGCGCCCACCTCCCCGGTCTCGTGAACGAGAAACCGGGTGGGACCACCGTTTCCCACGCACGAGGCCGGACGCCGGAATCCGCTCCGCCGTCGTAGGGTGGGGCCATGGCCGATCCCGAGCTCGTCCGATACACCCTCGACAACGGTCTGCGGGTGGTTCTCGCCCCCGACGCGACCGCGCCGGTGGTCGGCGTCAGCGTGCACTACGACGTGGGTTTCCGCTCCGAGCCGGAGGGGCGCACCGGTTTCGCGCACCTCTTCGAGCACCTGATGTTCCAGGGCTCCGAGAGCCTCGAGAAACTCGCGCACTTCCGGCACGTCCAGTCCAGCGGTGGCACCTTCAACGGGTCGACCCACCCGGACTACACCGACTACTTCGAGGTCCTGCCCAGCGCCGCGCTCGAGCGCGCGCTGTTCCTCGAGGCCGACCGGATGCGCGCGCCGAAGCTGACGGCGGAGAACCTGGCGAACCAGATCGACGTCGTCAAGGAAGAGATCCGGCTGAACGTGCTGAACCGGCCGTACGGCGGGTTCCCGTGGATCACCCTGCCGCCGGTGCTGTACTCGACGTTCCCCAACGCGCACAACGGCTACGGCGGCTTCGAAGACCTCGAGAGCGCCACGGTCGAGGACTGCGCCGCGTTCTTCGACACCTACTACGCCCCGGCGAACGCCGTGCTCACGGTGGCCGGCGACTTCGAGGTCGGCAACGCCAAGGAGCTGATCGAGAAGCACTTCGGCGACGTCCCGCACCGGCCCGCGCCGCAGCGCCCGTCGTTCGCCGAGCCGCTGCCGACCACCGAGCTGCTGGGCGAGACGATCGACCCGCACGCCCCGCTGCCCGCGCTCGGCATCGGCTACCGGATGCCGGACCCGATCAACGACGTCGACGGCTACCTGGCCTACCTCGTGCTGGCCGGCGTGCTCACCGACGGCGACGGCTCCCGCCTCCAGCAGCGGCTGGTGCACCGCGAACCCCTCGTCGTCGACATCGGCGCCGGCGCCGGGCTGTTCGGCCCGTTCGAGGCCCGCGACCCCGACACGTTCACCATCACCCTCATCCACCCGCACGAGGTGCCCCGCGAGCGCGTGCTCGCCGCGCTGGACGACGAGCTCGAGAAGCTCGCCGAAACGCCGCCGAGCGACGAAGAGCTGCGCAAGGTGACGGCCCGCTGGGCGGCGAGCCTGCACTCGGAGCACGACCGCCTGGTGTCCCGGACCCTGGCGCTCGGCTCGTTCGAGCTGCTCTACGGCGACGCGTCGCTGGTGTACAAGCTGGCGGACCGGATGTCGGCCGTCACCGCGGAGGCCGTCTCGGCGGCGGCGAAGGCGCTGCGCCCGGACGCGCGCGCCGTGCTGGTGGTCAAGCCCGCTTCGGAAGGGAACAACGAGCAGTGACTTCGGCAACGCACCGCAGTGCGGAGGAGATCGGCCGCACCGCCCAGGGGCCTCGCCCGCTGCCCCCGCTCGGCGCGCAGCGCGCGGCCGCCGACCTGTCCCACGTGGACACCGAACTGTCCAACGGCCTGCGCGTGCTGGCCGTGCGCAAGGCGACCGTGCCGCTGGTCGAGGCGCGGCTGTGGATCCCGTTCGCGGGTGACGACGAGCTGCACCCGGCGACCGCCGAGGTGCTCGCCGAGACGATCCTCACCGGCACCGCGCGCCGCAACCGCATCGAAATCGACGCCGAGCTGGCGCTGATCGGCGGCGACATCGGCGCCGGCGTCGACCCGGAACGCCTGGTGCTGACCGGATCCGCGCTCGCCGACAAGCTCCCGACGTTCCTCGACGTGCTCGGCGACGTCCTCACCGGAGCGACGTACGCCGGCGAGGAGATCGCCCGCGAGAAGGAGCGGCTCGTCGAGCGGATCGCCGTCTCGCGCACGCAGCCTCGCACGATCGCGCGGGAAGCGCTGCAGAAGCACCGCTACGGCGACCACCCGGCCACCCGCGAGGTCCCGAAGGCCGAGGACGTCGCGGTCGTGACGCCCGAGCAGGTCCGGGCGCTGCACCGGGCCTCGGTGCTGCCGCGCGGCGCGGTGCTCGTGCTGGTCGGCGACCTCGACCCCACCGCGGTGATCGGCGACCTCGAGAAGGTGCTCGGCGCCTGGGCGTCCGACCGCTCCGCCGTCCGGCTCCCGGCGCTGCCGGACCTGACCGGCCCGAACGTGCTGCTGGTGCCGCGCGCCGGCGCCGTCCAGTCGCAGATCCGGCTCTCCGCGCAGACCGTCCCGCGCACCGACCCGGGGTACGCGGCGCTGCAGCTGGCGAACCTGGCCTACGGCGGGTACTTCTCGTCGCGGCTGGTCGAGAACATCCGGGAGAACAAGGGGTACACGTACTCCGCGCACTCGGGCTTCGAGTTCACCGACGGCACCGCGGTGGTCAACGTCGACGCGGACACCGCGACCGACGCGACCGCCCCGGCGCTGCTGGAGACCCGCTACGAGCTGGGCCGCCTCGGCCAGGTCCCGCCGTCCGGCGACGAGCTGGAATCGGTGCGGCAGTACGCGATCGGCTCGCTGCTGACCTCGACGTCGTCGCAGGCCGGGCTGGCCGGGCAGGTGCTCGCGCTGGCGTCGACCGGGCTGGGCCTGGAGTGGCTGAACGAGCACCCGGCGCGGGTGGCCGCGGTGACCGCCGACGAGGTGGCCGAAGCGGCGCTGAAGTTCTTCGCCCCCAAGCGGTTCACCGGCGTGGTCGTCGGGGACGCGGCGGTGCTGGAACGCAAGCTCCTCGCGCTCGGCGACGTCGTGGTGGGCGAGCCCGCCTGATGTCCGTCCCGTTCTCGCTCGGCGATCTGCCCACCCTGTCCCGGTCCACAGTGGACCGTCAGGAAGGCTTGCGTACCAACCCTTCGCGCCTGTTGTCGAAGTGGCCCGACGCCCGGGTCGTCCTGCTGGACGACACCGGGCGCACCCCGGTCGTCGAAGGCTCGTCGGTGCTGGCGTTCCGCAAGGCGATCGACTTCGGCCCGGAACCGCCGCCGGACGCGGTGTTCCTCGGCGAGTGGCAGGACGTCGACTACTGGTCGCTCCCGGGCGGCCCGTCGGGCGAAGCCGACACGGTGAAGATGGCGGGCAGCTGGGGCTTCGTCGAGGAGGTCCCGCGCGCCGACGGCGAGATCTGGGTCGACCTGCGCGGCTACGGCGACCTGCTGGACGACACGTCGGCGGGCCTGTTCACGACGGCGCAGGCGTTGCGTTTTTGGCGCCGTCAAGCCAAGTTCTGCACGCGCTGCGGTCACCCGACGGAGCTGATCCAGTTCGGCTGGGCGAGCAAGTGCACCAACGACGGCCGCGAGGAGTACCCGCGCACGGACCCGGCGGTGATCTGCCTCGTCCACTCGCTGGAGGGCACGAACGGCTCCCACGTGCTGCTGGCCCGCCAGCCGATCTGGCCGGCGGGGCGGTACTCGGTGCTGGCGGGGTTCGTCGAGGCGGGGGAGTCCCTGGAAGCCTGCGTGGTGCGGGAGATCCGCGAAGAGGTCGGGGCATCGGTCTCGGACGTCCGGTACCTCGGGAGCCAGCCGTGGCCGTTCCCGCGCTCGATCATGCTGGGCTTCACAGCCCGGGCGGACCGGTCGCTGCCGCTGGTCCCGGCGGACGGGGAGATCGAAGAGGCCCTGTGGGTGTCGCGTGCCGAGGTGCGGGAGGCGTTCGCGAACAGTTCGGTGCGGGGCGAGGGTTCGAAGCCGACGCCGATCGCGGGTGGTGCGGCGGAGATCATCCTGCCGGGGAACTCGTCTATTGCCCGCGTGATGCTCAAGGCCTGGGCGGACGCGGAGGAGTAACCACCTCAAGCCCGACGTCCGTGCGAGGCGACGTCACCGCAGGTCGCCGAGTTCGATCACCGTTCGGGTCGGCTCGCTGGTGAAGTCGGGGACACAGCCGTAGGCCAGGTTCAGCGTGTCCAGCCGGTAGCGCCACTGGGCGCCGCACTCGCAGGTCGAGCCGAAGCGGTAGTTGATCTGACGGCGGAGCCACTCGCCCGGTCGCAGGCGGACCGGCCCCGGGCGCCACTCCCGCCGGGGCCAGCTCATCCGGGCCAGTTCCAGCCGGACCGTCAGCTCGCCGTCCGCTTCCCGGAGCGTGACACCGTCCAGCTCGCCGATCGGCCGCAGCGCGAACCGCGGCTCGAAGCCGGTCGACTCGTCGACGTCCACGAGGTGGAGCGACGCGCCGGCCGGCAGGGGATAGGCCACCGGCACCCGGTTGCGCGCAGCAGCCGCCGGGCCACCACGGGACCTCTTGGTCCAGGTGGTCCGCACCCACTGCGCCACGACATCCACGCCCACCAGCATCCCCGCGGCCGCAACCGGAAATCCGGTGACCAAGCCGCGGGGCGCCGGCGCCACTCATTCACCGGTGTTTCCGCCACGTGGCCCAGTGCGGTCGAGGCGTTACCTGCTCGTTTCACCAGACCGTTGACGGCTGTGCTCCGGCTCACTACAGTCCTGCGAAACCGTCTGTAAAGTATCCTAATTAAGTCGGGAGCGACGAGTGCGAGCCGGTAGCCCGCGGATGCTGCGCGAGATCAACGATCGCGCCGCCATCGAGGTCCTCCTCCGGGAAGGCCCGCTGACCCGCGCCGAACTCGAGCTCGCCATCGGACTGTCCAAGCCCGCCACCGCGCAGCTCATCACCCGGCTCGAGCTGGACAACCTCGTCGTCAAGGCCGGCGTCCGGGGTGGTGGCCGCGGGCCGCGGGCCCAGCTCTGGGCGGCCAACGGGAGCCTTGCCTTCGTCGCCGCCGTCGATCTCACGCCGCACGTCGCCGACTTCGTCGTCGCCGATGTCGCCGGGGTCGTGCTCGCCGAGTACCGGACGCCACTGCCCGTGCACGAAGGCGCCGACGTTGTCGGGACCTTCGGCGAAGCGCTCAGCCACGTCGCCCGAGAAGCCGGGATCGAACGGGAAGACCTGGCCCACGTCGTGATCGGCGCGCAGGGGGCGTTCGATCCGCGGACCGGCCTGCTGTCCTCCGCGCCGCACATCCCCGGCTGGCTCGGCTTCGACGTCCCGCAGAAACTGTCCGACGAGCTCGGCGTCGACGTCCTCATCGAGAACGACGTCAACCTCGTCGCCGTCGAGGAGATGAGTGTCGGGCAGGCGCAGGACGTCGACGACTTCGTCATGGTGTGGCTGTCCGAAGGCGTCGGCGGCGCCGTCGTGATCGGACGGCGGCTGCTGCGCGGCGCGACCGGTGGTGGCGGCGAGATCGACTGGATGCGCGTACCCGATCCGGCCACTGTGGACACCGGCGACGTCTGGCCCGAGGCCGGCGCCCGGTTCGGCAACCTGGTCGACTCGCCCGCCATCTGCCGCCTCGCCGCCGCCCACGGCGTCGAAGCCGGGACCGCCTGGGAAGCCGTGGCGAAAACCGAACCGCGGCACCCCTTCCGGCACGATCTGGCGAGGAGGGTCGCCGGCGGCGTCGCCAACCTCGTCGCGGTCGCCGACCCGCAGCTCGTGCTCCTCTGCGGCGACACCAGCCGCGCCGGCGGCGAGGAGTTCGCCGCACTGGTGCAGGAAAAGCTCCACGAACTGGTCCTGCCGCGCACGCCCGTCGGCTGCGCTTCGGTGCAGGGCAACGCCGTTCGCGCGGGCGCGCTGCAGTCCGCGCTCGCCACCACCCGTGAGGACGTCTTCGGCGTCGTCACCCCCACGCTCCTCGGGTCGCGCAGGCCCGAGGGCGACATCACCCGTCCCCGACCGACCAGCCCCAACCGATGAGGAGGAGGGCCATGCCCCCTACCACCCGGACCCGCCGCGGCGCCCTGCTTGCGGCCGCCGCCGCGGCGTCCGTCCTGCTGACCAGCGCCTGTTCCGGCGCCGCCGCCCCGAGCGGGGGTGACGCCGCGGCCGCGCCCGGCAAGGACGACAAGCTCACGATCACCGTGTACTCGAAGTTCACCGACCGCGAGTACGGCGTGGTGACGGCCGGCCTCAACAAGCTCAAGGCGAAGTACCCGAACATCGAGATCAAGCACGAGGGCAACCAGGACGACGACAAGCTCACCCAGTCGATCCGCGGCGGCAACCCGCCCGACGTCGCGATCTCCTTCTACACCGACAACCTCGGCGCCTGGTGCTCCACCGGCAGCTTCCAGGACCTGAAGCCCTACATCGAGCGCGACAAGATCGACCTGAACCAAATTCCCGAAGCAGTCCGCAACTACACCGAGTACCAGGGCAAGCGGTGCGCGATGCCGATGCTCGCCGACGTCTACGGGATGTACTACAACACCGACATGTTCGCGTCGAAGGGCATCACCTCGCCGCCGAAGACGCTCTCGGAGTTGTTCGAGGACACCAAGAAGCTCACCGAGTTCAACCCGGACGGCTCGATCAAGGTCGCCGGCTTCCTGCCCTCGATGCCCTTCTACGCCAACCAGGCCCAGTACTGGGCGCAGTACTTCGGCGCTACCTTCCTGGGCCAGGACGGCAAGTCGGACCTCGCCACCAACCCGGGCTGGAAGGCGATGTTCGAGTTCCAGAAGCAGCTCATCGACTTCTACGGCGGCCACGACAAGGTCGAGAAGTTCAAGGCGGGCCTCGGCGACGAGTACTCCGCCGACCACGGCTTCCAGAAGGGCAAGCTCGCCATGATCATGGACGGCGAGTTCCGCACCGCGTTCCTCAAGGACCAGGCGCCCGAGGTCAAGTACCAGACCGCGCCGTTCCCGGTCCTCGACTCGATGGCCGACCGCTACGGCGGCGGCTTCACCACCGGCACGATCATCGCGATCCCCAAGGGCGCCAAGAACCCCGGCGCCGCGTGGGAGCTGATCAAGCAGGTCACCCTGGACACCGACACCCTGGTGGACATGGCCAACGGCCTGAAGAACGTGCCCAGCACCAAGGCTTCGCTCACCTCGCCGAAGCTGGACCTGCAGCCGCAGTTCAAGACGTTCCTCGACATCTACGACAGCGGCAAGCTGGTGGCCAACCAGACCACCCCGATCGGGGACGCGCACCTCAAGGCCGTCAACGACTTCGCGGAGAAGTGGCAGGCCGGTTCGGTGCCCGACCTCATCGCCGGCTTGAAGACGGTCGACGCGCAGGTCAACGACGAACTGAAGCAGAAGGGCGCGGGCGGATGACCACGCTCGCGGAAAAGGTGTCCCCGTCCGCGCCGAGCACGGCGCGGGCGGGGGCCCGCCGGGCCAAGCGCCGCCGGACCGTCTTCTTCTTCATGGCCCCGGCGTTCCTCGGGTTCCTGATCTTCTTCGGCTACCCGCTGATCGCCACGGTCTACTACTCCTTCACCCGGTACGACCTGATCAACCCGCCGGAGTTCATCGGCTTCGACAACTACGTCCGGATGTTCACCACCGAGCCGCTGGTCGGCACGGCCGCGTACAACACGCTGTGGCTGGTGGTCATCCTGACGGTCTGCCGCGTGGTGTTCTCCCTCGGCGTCGCGTCGGTGATCTCGCGGCTCAAGTCGGGCGTCGGCCTGGTCCGGACGCTCTGCTACCTGCCGACACTCGCCCCGCCCGCGGCGGCGACGCTGGCGTTCGTCTTCGTGTTCAACCCGGAATTCGGCCCGGTCAACCGGTTCCTGCGGCTCGTCGGCATCGACGGCGGCCTGTGGTTCAACAGCCCGGAGATGTCGAAGCCAGCGCTGACGCTGCTGGCGCTGTGGGGTTCCGGCGAGCTGATGATCATCATCCTGGCCGCGCTGCTGGACGTCCCGACCGAGCAGTACGAGGCTGCGGAGCTCGACGGCGCCGGCCCGATCCGCCGGTTCTGGCACGTCACGCTGCCGTCGATCTCGCCGGTGCTGCTCTTCGGCGTGGTCAACTCGATCATCTACGCCCTGCAGTTCTTCACGCAGGCGATCGTCGCGGCCTCCGCGAGCGCGGGCACCGCCGACGTCGCCGGCAACTCGAAGCTCATCGGGGCGCCGCAGAACTCGACGCTGACGTACCCGATCTGGCTGTACGTCCAGGGTTTCCGCTACTTCAACATGGGCTACGCGGCGGCGATGGCCGTGCTGCTGTTCATCGTCAGCGCCGGGTTCACCTGGATCCTGGTCCGCCAGCTGCGCAAGTCCCAGCACCAGGAGGAGGGCGCATGACCGCGTTGGCCGAAGCGCCGCAACGCGAAGCGGGCGTGCCGCCGAAGGTGAAGTTCAAGCGCAACTGGGACAAGCGGCTTTCCTACATCGCTACACACGCGGTCGGGATCGCGCTCGGCGTGATCTTCATGCTGCCGCTGCTGTTCGTGTTCCTCACCTCGGTGATGAAGAGCGACCAGGCGATGACGGCGAGCTTGTGGCCGAGTGAATGGCACTTCGAGAACTTCGTGACGGTGTTCCAGAAGGCGCCGCTCCTGTCGTACTTCGGCAACAGCCTGCTGTACTCGGCCGTGGCGACGGCGGGCGCGCTGGTTTCGGCGATCCCGGCCGCCTACGGGCTTTCCAAGCTGCGGTGGCGCGGGCAGAACCTGTTCTTCATGCTGACCGTGGCCGCGATGCTGCTGCCGCCGCAGGTCACCATCGTGCCGCTGTACGACCTGTGGGTGCGGATGGGTCTCACCGGCACGCTGGTGCCGCTGATCGTGCCGTACTTCTTCTTCGACGCGTTCTCGATCTTCCTGCTCCGCCAGTTCTTCCTCACCATCCCGAAGGACTACATCGAAGCGGCGAAGATCGACGGCTGCAACGAGTTCCAGGCGATGTACCGGGTGCTGATCCCGATGGCCAAGCCCGGGATCGCGGCCACCGCGATGTTCTGCTTCCTGTTCACCTGGAACGACTACTTCGGGCCGCTGCTCTACACCGGCGAAAACCGCGACCACTGGCCGCTTTCGCTGGCGATCGCGTCCTTCCGCGGCATGCACCACGTCGAGTGGAACCTGACGATGGCCGCCACGGCCCTCATCATGGCGCCGGTCATCGTGTTGTTCATCTTCGCCCAGAAGTCGTTCGTCAAGGGCATCACATTCACGGGAGTCAAGGGATGAAGCTGGCAGTCGTCGGTGGCGGGTCCACCTACACGCCGGAACTGATCGACGGGATCGCCGGCCGCCGGTCCACTTTGGACGTCGACGAGATCGTGCTGGTCGACCCGGACGCCTACCGCGTCGAGGCCGTCGGCGGGTTCAGCCAGCGGATCCTCGACCACGCCGGGCACCCGGCGCGGGTGCGGACCACGCAGTCGCTGGAAGAGGGCGTGGACGGCGCGTCCGCGGTGCTGATCCAGCTGCGGGTCGGCGGGCAGCGCGCGCGGCGGTCTGACGAGACGTTCCCGCATGCCTGCGGCTGCGTCGGGCAGGAGACGACGGGCGCGGGTGGCCTCGCGAAGGCGTTGCGCACGGTTCCGGTGGTGCTCGACATCGCCGACCGCGTGCGCAAGATCGCGGGAGACGACACGTGGATCGTCAACTTCACCAACCCGGTCGGCATCGTCACGCGCGCCCTGCTCAACGAAGGCCACCGCGCGGTGGGGCTGTGCAACGTCGCGATCAACCTGCAGCGCCAGTTCGGGAAGCTGCTCGGGGTCGGCGCGGACGACGTCAAGCTCGTCCACACCGGACTGAACCACCTGAGCTGGGAGCGCGGCGCGCTCGTCGACGGCGTCGACCGGCTGCCGGAGCTGCTGGACCAGCACCTGGACTACCTGTCCACCGAGGTCAGTGTGCCGCAGGAATGGCTGCGGCGGATGAACGTCGTGCCGTCGTACTACCTGAAGTACTTCTACGCGCACGACGAGCAGGTCGCCAAGCAGCGCACCGAGCGGCCGCGCGCGGACGTCGTGTCGGATGTCGAGGAAGAGCTGCTGAAGATCTACCTCGACCCGGAGCAGAACACGAAGCCGGATTCGCTGGAGAAGCGCGGCGGCGCGTACTACTCGGAAGCCGCCGTGCAGCTGGTGCACGCGCTGACCGCGGGCGGGCCGGCCGAGGAGCACGTGGTGAACGTCCGCAACGACGGGACCTTCCCGTTCCTGCCGGACGACGCCGTCATCGAGGCGCGGTCCACTGTGGACTCCAAGGGCGCGACGCCGATCGCGCAGCCCGCGGTGGAACCCCGGTTCTCGGGTCTCATCGCGGCGACGACGGCGTACGAGTTCCTCGCGCTGGAGGCGGCGGTGAAGGGTGGCCGCGACCGCGTCGCCGACGCGCTCCTCGCGCACCCACTGGTCGGCCAGTATGCGAAGGCCGACACGCTCGCCGATTCGCTGGTGCAGATCAACCGCGAGTACCTGCCCTGGGCGCGCGGATGAAGCCTGCCATCATCGCGATCGACGGCGGCAACAGCAAGACCGAGGTCCTCGTGATCTCGGAAAACGGCGTGGTGCTGGGGAAGTCGAGAGGCCCCGGCGCGTCGCCGCAGAACGTCGGCGTCGCGGCCTGCGTCACGGCGCTGGAAGGCCTGGTGCTGGCGGCGTACCCCGATTTCGGGGAGCGGCCGGTCGCGGTCCACACCTCGGCTTACCTGGCCGGGCTGGACTTCCCGCGTGAAGAAGAAGCACTGCACGCGGCGCTGTCCGCGCGTGGCTGGAGCGACACCCTGACCGTCGGCAACGACACCCTCGCGCTGCTGCGGGCGGGCAGCGCGGGGGTGGGCGTCGCGGTCGTGTGCGGAGCCGGGATCAACGGCGCCGGCGTCGGCCCGGACGGCCGCGTCCACCGCTTTCCCGCGCTGGGCAAGATTTCCGGCGACTGGGGCGGCGGCTACCGGCTCGGCGAAGAGGCGCTGTGGTGGGCCGTGCGCGCCGAGGACGGCCGCGGCCCGCGGACCGCGCTGATGCCCGCGGTGGCGGCGTACTTCGGGAAGCCGACGCTCCTGGACGTCGTGCAGGGCCTGCACTTCGAGGAGATCGACGCGGCGTCGATCCACGGCCTGTGCCCCCTGCTGTTCGAGGTGGCCGCGGCCGGCGACGAGGTGGCGCAGGACATCGTGACGCGGTTCGTCGAGGAGGTCAGCGTGTTCGCCGCGGTGATCCTCCGCGAGCTGGACCTGACCGGCGAAGCCCCGGAAATCGTCCTCGGCGGCGGTGTGCTGACCGGAGTCGGCGCGCCGGTGATCGCGGAGATCGAGAAGCGGTGCCTGAAGGTGGCGCCGCGCGCGGTGGTCCGCGTCGTCGACGTGAACCCGGTGGTGGGGGCGGCGTTGTTCGGACTCGACACGCTGGGTGCGCCGGAGGCCGCGAAGACGGCCTTGAAGGCGGCGACCCAGCGCGTCTGAAGACCCTGGCGGGACCTGTCTCGAAGCGGCGCGAGACAGGTCCCGCCAGACCCCCTCACGGCGCCGGGACCAGGATTTCGCCGGTCTCCAGCAGCGACTTGAGGTCCGAGAGGATCCAGTCCCAGCCACCACCGGCGTTCTCGCCCGGCCCGGCGTTGACGTCCTCGTGCACCCCGGCGACCATCTCGGCGGTCAGCGGCGCGCCGGTGACGTCGTGCGTGACGGTGAGTCTGGTGCCGGCGGTCTTCGTCGCCTCGATGTCGTAGGTGAGCGTGGTGTAGGGCTCGGCGCCCATTTCTTCGGGCCCCATCAGCAGTTTCCACGTGATGACGAGCTTGCGCGGCGGGTCGACCTCGAGGACTTCGCCGTCGACGAGGTCACCGGTGATGCCGGCGTCGATGAACGCCTGCGTCGGCCGGGTCCGGTGCTTGCCGCCGACCTTCAGGTCGAAGTCGGCGAGGCCGGTGTAGCCGTACTTCTGCGTCCACTCGGGCTTGGTGATGGCGTCCCAGATGCGCTCCGGGGTCGCCTTGATGTAGACGCGGTGGACCTGCACGGTGGTCGTCATGGTTCTTCGCCTTCCAGTTCGTTCTTGAGGTCGAGCAGCGCCGTGACCTGTCGCTCGGTGTACTTGTCGATCCACCGGTCGTGGATCTGCCGGATCGGCACGGGGTTGAGGAAGTGCCGCTTCTCGCGGCCGTCCTTCCGCGTGACGACGAGTCCGGCTTCTTCCAGCAGCTTCAGGTGCTTCATGACGCCGAAGCGGGTCATCTCGACCTGGGTTTCCAGCTCGGTGAGCGTGCGGCCGTCACGCTCGAAGAGCAGGTCGAGCAGGAACCGGCGGGTCGGATCCGCCAGTGCCTTGAACACCAGGTCGTCTTGCACGCCCTCAAGATAGGTGACCAAAAGGTCACATGTCAACGGTGCGAAAAGCCGTGAATGCCACATTGAGAGACCTAACGTCCCTCAATGTGGCATTCACGGCTTTTTCTAAACCAGGAGTGACAGCGGGAGGATCAGGGCGATCGCGACCACCGAGATCAGGGTCTCCATCACCGACCAGCTCTTCAGGGTCTGGCCGACCGACAGCCCGAAGTACTCCTTGACCAGCCAGAACCCGGCGTCGTTGACGTGCGAGAAGAACAGCGAGCCCGCGCCGATCGCGAGCACCAGCAGCGCGCTCTGCGACGGGTCCATCCCCGCCGCCAGCGGGGCCACGATGCCCGCCGCCGAGACCGTCGCCACCGTGGCCGAGCCCGTGGCCAGCCGGATCGCCACCGCGACCAGCCAGCCGAGCAGGAGCGGGGAGAGGTGCGCGTCCTTGGCCAGGCCGGTGATGACGTCGCCGACGCCGGCGTCGACCAGGGTCTGCTTGAAGCCGCCGCCCGCGCCGACGATCAGGATGATGCCCGCGATCGGGCCGAGCGAGTCACCGACCACAGTGGACAGCTTGTCCCGGCCGAGCCCGGCCGGGCGGCCCAGCAGCACCATGCCGACCAGCACCGCCGCCAGCAGCGCGATCAGCGGGTCGCCGACGAAGTCCAGGACCTTGCGGGCCCCGCTGTCCTTGGCCAGCAGGATGTCCGAGAGCGCTTTCGCCAGCATCAGCACGACCGGCAGCAGCACCGTCGTGAGCGTCGCGGCGAAGCTCGGGCGCGGCTTGTCCGTGTCGGCGCGCTCCGGCACCAGTCGCTCGGGGGCGACGGCGTCCGGCACCAGCCGGGCCGCGAGCTTGCCGAACAGCGGGCCCGCGACGACCAGCGTCGGGATGCCGACGAGCAGGCCGAACGCCAGCGTGATCCCGACGTTCGCGTTCAGCGCGCCCGCCGCGGCGAGCGGGCCCGGGTGCGGCGGGACGAGCCCGTGCAGCACCGAAAGCCCGGCCACCGCCGGAATTCCCAGCAGCATCAACGGCTTCCCGGTGCGCTTGGCCGCGAGCAGCACCACCGGGATGAGCATGACGAGGCCGATCTCGAAGAACATCGGCAGCCCGATCAGCGCCGCGACGAGCGCCATCGCCCACGGCAGGCTCTTGTCGCGGGCCTTGCCGAGCACGGTGTCGACGATCTGGTCGGCGCCGCCCGACTCGGCCAGCAGCTTGCCGAGCATCGCGCCGAGGGCGATCAGGATGCCGACCGACGCGACCGTGCTGCCGACACCGGCGGAGAACTTCTTGATGACGTCGGCGATCGGCATCCCGGCGGACAGGCCGAGGATCAGCGAGCCGAGCACCAGCGACAGGAACGGGTGCAGCTTCACCTTGGTGATCAGCACGACGATGACGGCGATCGCGACGACGGTCGCGATGATCAGCCGGGAGTCGTGGCCGGTCCAGGCGGCGGCGAGGGTGGTCATGAGCGCTCCCGGAAGGCGGTGAGGGCGGCATCGGTGATGGCGGCGGGCGTTTCGCGGATGTCGAAGATCGCGCCGGGCTCGTCCGGCTCGAGCGGTTCGAGGTCGGCGAGCTGGGAGTCCAGCAGGGACACCGGCATGAAGTGGCCCGAGCGCGACTTCATGCGCTCGGCGAGGATTTCGCGGTCGCCGTGCAGGTGGGCGAACCAGACCGGCCCGCCGGTCCGCAGCACGTCGCGGTACCGGCGCTTGAGCGCGGACGACGTCACGACGCCGCCACCGGCCTGGTGCTCGCGGATCCAGCCGGCGATGGCCTCGAGCCAGGGGGCGCGGTCGGAGTCCGTCAGCGGGTGTCCCGCGGTCATCTTGTCGATGTTGGCTTTCGGGTGGAACGAGTCCGCTTCGGCGTACTCGACGTCCAGCGCCCGCGCGAGCGCGGTCCCGATCGTCGTCTTCCCGGAGCCTGACACGCCCATCACCACGATGACGGTCATCCGCACCTCCCACGTCGTTGTGCTCGGGTGAGTCAAACTCAAAAGTACTACTTATTCAAGATGAAGTACTACTTAATCGAATCAGATGGCTAGGTTGGGTGGGGTGAGGCACGAGCAGGTACTGGACGCGCTGGGTGCGGCGATCGCGAACGGCGAGCTGCCGCCGGGCACCGTGGTGCGCTCCGAAGAGCTGCAAGAGCGCTTCGGGGCTTCGCGGACGGTGGCGCGCGAAGTCGTCCGCGTGCTGGAGACGATGCGGCTGACCAGCAGCAAGCGGCGGGTCGGGGTGACCGTCCGCGAGGCGGCGGAGTGGAACCACTACGATCCGCGCCTGATCCGCTGGCAGCTCGACGGCCCGGCCCGCCCGGCGGCCCTGGCGACCCTGAACGAGCTCCGCTCGGCGATCGAACCCTGCGCGGCCCGGTACGCGGCCCTGCGCGCGACGCCGGAGGAGCGCGGCCGGCTCGGTGCGCTGGGGGAGCGGCTGGCGCGCACGGCCAGGGCCCGTGACCTCCGGACGTTCCTCGAGTTCGACATCGCGTTCCATGATCTGCTGCTCAGCGCGTCCCGCAACCCGATGTTCGCGCAGCTGTCGGCGGTCGTCGCGGAGGTGCTCACCGGCCGGACCGGGCACGGCCTGATGCCCCCGGAACCCCAGCCCGAGGCGGTGGCACTGCACCTGGAGGTCGCCGCGGCGGTGGCGGCCGGGGAGGCGGACCGGGCGGAGCGGGCGATGCGGGACATCGTCGTCCAGGCGCGAGAGGAGATCGCGGCGCTGGTCGAGTAGCAGGGGTTTCCGGGCGCATTTCCGGGGGCGAGTAGCCTCCTCGGGTACTGCAGTTTTCTTCCGCCGGGGGGCACGGGTGAGCGCGGCGCGCGCGATCGGATTGGTGTTGGGTGTGGCGGCCGACGGCGCCCTCGGCGACCCCCGCCGCCGTCCGCCGGTGACGGCTTTCCGCCGCCTGGCGCCCGGCCGTGGAGCGTTGGTCGCCGGCGTGGCGGTCGCGGGCGGGGTCCTGCTGGAGCGAGCCGGCCGCGGCCGACCGTTGGTCCAGGCCACGGCGACGGCGGTCACGACGTGGGCGGTCCTCGGCGCGGCGGGGCTGGCCCAGCAGGGCACGGAGCTGGCCCGCGACCTCGAGGAGTGCCGCTTCGACCCCGCACGCACCACACTGTCCGAATTGGACCCGCGGGTGGCCGACGGCCTGGGCGCGATCGCGCTTTCCCGAGCCTCGGTGGAGACGCTGGCCGAGAACACGTCCGACGCGGTGGTCGCGCCGCTGGTGTGGGGCGCGCTGGCGGGCGTCCCGGGCCTGGCCGGCGCCCGCGCGGTGAGCCTGCTGCGCCGCGCCCGCGTCGGCCGCCGCGGCCACTGGGCGATCGACCGGCTCGACGAGCTCGTCCACCTGGTCCCGACCCGGGTGGCGGCCGCCCTGACGGTCCTGGCGGCCCCGGTGGTCGGCGGCTCGGCGGGCGGCGCGTGGCGCGCGTGGCGCCGCGACACGATCGCCCACCCGAGCCCGAACGCGGGCCGCGTGGAGGCGGCGTTCGCGGGAGCACTGGAGATCCGCGTCGGCGGCCGGACGGTGTACCCGCACGGGGTGGCCGAGCTGCCGGTGCTCGGGGTGGGGCGGAACCCCGATGCCGGGCACGTGACGCGCGCGGTGGAGCTGTCCCGGGTGGTGGGCTGGCTGGCGGCGGTGACTTCGGTGGTGCTGGCCGCGGTGGCGGGGTTCCGGCGCCGGTCGCACTGAATTTCGTAACCCCTCCGCGTATCGACGGGTATAGACGCTCGCAGACAATCGGGAGGATTCCGTGCGGTACAAGCACATCGCGGTCGGCGTGGTCACCGCGAGCCTGCTCGCCCTCGTCGTGCCCGGGAACGCCGAGGCCAAGGGACGGCGCTGCGGTCCCACGTACGAGGCCGACGACGTCGGCACCCTGGGCACCTCGTGGACGCTGAAGTCCAAGCACGACGACGACGGCCCGGGCGGCTCGTTCGTCGTCGGCGAGGAGTTCGAGATCCACACGAACGTCGCCGGCCAGGTCTGGACGATCACCTTCGCCGACAACGGCCTGGTCTTCTTCACCGGCGACGACGTTTCGACGACCACCGGCATCCGGGAGCAGCACCCGACCGCCAACCAGCCGGGCACCGTCCAGCACATGACCGTGCACGCGGTGAACCACGCCACCGGCGAGACCATCGACGGCGACCTGGCCGTTCAGCCGGTTGCGGCCTGCGGGGGGTGAGGGGAAGCGCGGCCGGCGGACTCAGCCGCGGCGGCGCAGCTGGGTCAACGCCGCCGCGTCCAGCCAATCCCCGCCAGCCGCGGCTGGGTCCCTCAGCTTCGGCGGCGCAGCTGCGTCAACGCCGCCCCGTCCAGCCGTCCGTCCCGTTCCGCCAGCCGCGTCCCGATCCGCTCCCGGTCCTCAGCCGTCTTGTTCCCGCCGAACTTGAACTTCGCCCGCACGCCGGTGATCGTGAACTCGATCCCGCGGATCCCCGGCAGCAGCCGCCGGTCCGGCGCCTCCGTCGCGCTCACCGGCGCCCGCACGCCGTCAGGCTCGAAATGCCGCAACTGCTTGTCCAGCAGCGCCGCCTTCGCCGCCGGGTCGTCGACCAGCCGGACGTCGCCTTCGA
The DNA here is from genome assembly GCF_014873755.1 of Amycolatopsis lexingtonensis. Classification (NCBI taxonomy): domain Bacteria; kingdom Bacillati; phylum Actinomycetota; class Actinomycetes; order Pseudonocardiales; family Pseudonocardiaceae; genus Amycolatopsis; species Amycolatopsis lexingtonensis. Next base: position 6,180,797 of record NZ_JADBEG010000001.1, on the reverse strand, counting down.
GCTGCACGGTCGCGTAGTACGAAGTCGGCACCCCGTGCGCCGGGTCCGCAGTCGTGTTCCAGTCCGCGCGGATGTACGTGTAGTCGTCGACCACCGTCAGCAGCGCGCGCGGGTGCTCCTCCAGCAGCGGCCAGATCGGGTTGGGCCGCGCCAGGTGGGTGACGACCGTCCGGTCGCCGTCGAACGCGAAGTGCGCCGGGGTGACCACCGGCAGGTCGCGGCCGGTGCCGCCGGCGATCAGCTGGCCGAAGTCGTGCGAGGCCAGCCACTCCCGCCATTCGGAGTCGTCGGCGGCGTCCCAGGGGTGGATCAGCATGCCCGCAGTGTCACCCGGGCAAGTGGCCGTGTCGAAGGGCCAACTCCGGCTTATTTCTGGTGGCCACTTTCGGCGAGCTCGTCTTCGGCCAGGATCTCCGCGACGGACTTCCGGCGCGTCTTCTCCGGCGACGACGCGTCGTCGAGCGCGCCACCCGGCTTAAGCTCCCGGACGGTGAAGTACAGCCAGCCGAGCAGCGCCATCGCGCCGAACGCGATCCACTGCAGCGCGTACGACAGGAACGGCCCCGAGTCCGTCTGCGGCAGCGGCAGCGCGCCGAGCACGCCGGGCTGGCCGGTGTCGAGCTGGAAGTAGCCCGGCCGGATGTCGAGCCGTCCCGCCCGCGCGACGACCCGCGAATCGACGACGTAGCTCTGCGGCCGCCCGCCGGTCGAGGCGTCGGCGAACGCGTCGCGGTTCTTCGGGTCCGTTTCGTCCGCGCGCGCCCGCGCGGTCACCGTCACCGTGCCGGGCGGGGGCGGTGCGTAGGGCAGCACGGCGGACTTGCTGTCGAGCCGGACGTAGCCGCGGTCGATCAGCACGACCGTGCCGTCGGTGGTCTGCAGCGGCGTCAGCACCTCGAACGCGCCTTCGCCCTGGACCGTCCGCAGCCGCGCGACGACTTCCTTGTCCGGCAGGTACCGGCCGGTGATGGAGACGAGGTGCCATTCGGTCCGCGGCCCGACGACGCTCCCCGGCGGCAGCAGCTGCGTGAGCGGCAGCGGCGCGGCCGTGAACGACGTCTCCAGCGCGGCGTTCTGCTGCTCGCGCTCGGTGTTGCGGCTGAACTGCCAGGGTGAGAGGAGCGTGAAGCAGCAGATGGCGAAGGTGAACACCACCGCCGTCAGAGCCAGCCACCCGGGCTTGAGCAGGAACCGCAACCGCACCCCACCACGGTAGGCCGTGTCCGGTCCCGGCCGCCCGCCGACCTCCGCCACCTGTGATTCCTACCCCTGCGAACGCACCCAATCGAGCAAACCGGGCACCGTGCGCTCGACCATGCCGAGAACGTCCTCGAAGCCGTCGTCGCCGCCGTAGTAGGGGTCCGGGACCTCGGCGCCCTCGGGGGCGGAGGGGTCGAACGACCGCAGCAGCCGCACCTTCGCCGGGTCGTCCACCCGCGACCGCAGGAACTCGGCGTGCCCTTCGTCGGCGGCCAGCAGCAGATCGGCGGCGAGGTCTTCGCCGGACACCTCGGACGCCACGTGCGCGGTCGGGTAGCCGTGGGCCTTCAGCGTCGCCCGGGCCCGCTTGTCGGCGGGCTCCCCGGCGTGCCACGGCCCGGTGCCGGCGCTCGTCACGCGCACGGCGTCACCGAGGCCCGCCTCTTCCAGCTTGGCCCGGAACACCAGCTCGGCCATGGGGGAGCGGCAGATGTTGCCGGAGCAGACGAAGACGATGTGGGTCACGTCCGCGAGCGTAACCGGCCGGTTCACCCGGTCACCCGCTCGCTCGGCGGTACCCCCGCCCGCCGGCCGGCACTTAGCGTGATCACGCGAGGACGCGAACCGGAAGGAAGCGATCATGCACGGATGCTGCTCGAAGTGCACCGGTCAGGGCTGCGGCTGCTGCGGCAACTGCAACTGACGCTCCACGCGGCGCTCGCGGCGGCGGTGGCCAGACGTCGCCGGGGCGCCTCCTTCAGCCCGTGCAGGTAGCCGCGGTCGCCGTGGCGAGGGCGCGGGCGTGCAGCGCGTCGAAGTGGCGGACCACGTCCGCCACCTGCTGCGGGCCGGGCACGAGCCGGCCGACCGCGCGGGCGAAGTCAGCTCGGTCAGCAGGCCCGTGTTCAGCCGGTCGATCACCGGGCGGAGCTGTGCCAGATCGGGCCGCGGGCGAATCCCAGCGCACGTAGAGCCCGCGCTGCACCAGCTTGTTCGCCTCGATCCCGGCGTGCCCTTCTTCGCTGCGGCCACCCGGTCTCCTCGTGGCGACGGTGCCGGCCTCGGTCCGGACACCACCGCGAAGAGCACAGCCAGTACTCGCATGGCCCGCGAACCTACATGCGAAGATCCCGGGATGCCCGCACTATCCGAAATCATCACCGTGCTGGAGCAGGCCTACCCGCCCGCGCTCGCCGAGTCGTGGGACGCCGTCGGCCTCGTCTGCGGCGATCCCGCCGAACCCGTCACACGCGTGCTCTTCTGCGTCGATCCCGTCGCCGAGACCGTCGAAGAGGCCGCCGCGCTCGGCGCGCAGCTGATCGTCGCGCACCACCCGCTGCTCCTGCGCGGCGTGCACGGGGTCCCGGCCGACACCGCCAAGGGCGCGCTCGTCCACCGGATGATCCGCGACGGCATCGCCCTCTACTGCGCGCACACCAACGCCGACTCCGCCGACCCCGGCGTGTCCGACGCCCTCGCCGAAGCCATCGGCCTGCGCGTGACCGGCCCCCTCGAACCCAACGCCGACGGCGTCACCGGCATCGGCCGCCTCGGCGAGCTGCCCGAGCCCGAACCGTTCGCGATGTTCGTCCAGCGCGTCGCCGACGCCCTGCCCGAGACCGTGCCCGGGGTGCTCGGCGCGGGCGACGAGAACCGGCCGATCCGCACCGTCGCGGTGTCCGGCGGGGCCGGGGACTCCTACCTGAAGCAGGCCACCGCGGCCGGCGTCGACGCCTACGTCACCGCCGACCTGCGGCATCACCCCGCCGGTGAGCACCTGGCCGGGGCGCGGCCGGTGCCCGCGCTGGTCGGGCTGACCCACTGGGCCAGCGAATGGCCGTGGTGCGGGCAAGCCTCGGCGGTCGTGGCGCAGGCGTTTGCGGGTAACGTCGACATCTGCGTCTCCACGCGGTGCACCGACCCGTGGAACGTCCGCGCCGAGCGCACATCGAATTAAGAGGAGCACCGTGAAGGCCGAACCCGCCGTGCAGCGCCAGTTGCTCGAGCTCGCCAAGGTGGACGCCGAGCTCTCGCGCACCGCGCACCGCCGCCGCACCCTGCCGGAGCTGGCCGAGATCGACGCGGGGGAGAAGACCGCCCGCGAGCGCCGCGACGCGCTCGTCTCGGTGGAGACCGCCGCTTCCGACCTCGACCGCGAGATCGCCCGGCAGGAGAAGGAGATCGAGTCGGTGCGCGCCCGCGAGGACCGCGACCGCAAGCTCCTGGCGTCCGGCTCGGTGAACTCGAAGCAGATGACCGACATCGAACACGAACTGCAGTCGCTGGAGCGGCGCCAGCGCGCGCTCGAGGACGACCTGCTGGAACTGATGGAGCAGCGCGAGGCCCTCGGCCTGGACGCGCAGCGCACCGGCGCCGAGGTCGACAAGGCCGAAGCCGAGGTCGTCGCCGCGACCGCCCGCCGCGACGAGGCGTTCAAGGACCTCGACACCACCCGCGCGCGCCGCGAAGAAGACCGCGAGAAGCTGGTGCCGCGCTTCCCGGAGCCGCTGCTCAAGCTGTACGAGCGGGTCCGCGAGCACAAGGGCATCGGTGCCGCCCTCCTGCGCGCCCGCCGCTGCGGCGCCTGCCAGCTGGAGCTGGACCGCAACACCGTCAACGAGATCAAGGGCTCGCCCGAGGACGACGTCATCCAGTGCGAGAACTGCGGCGCGATCCTGGTCCGGACCGTGGAGTCGGGTCTGTGACCTCGCACGTCGTCATCGAGGCCGACGGCGGGTCCCGGGGCAACCCCGGCCCCGCCGGCTACGGCGCGGTCGTCAAGGACGCCGACGGCCAGGTGCTCGCCGAGCGGAAGGAAAGCCTCGGCGTCGTCACCAACAACGTCGCCGAGTACCGCGGGCTGATCGCCGGGCTCGCCGCCGCGGCCGAGCTCGGTGCGTCCACTGTGGACGTCCGGATGGACTCGAAGCTCGTGGTGGAGCAGATGTCCGGGCGCTGGAAGATCAAGCACCCGGACATGCAGCCGCTCGCCGAGCAGGCCAAGGAGCTGGCCGCCGGGTTCTCCCGCGTCAAGTACGAGTGGATCCCGCGCGCGCAGAACTCCCACGCCGACCGCCTGGCCAACGAGGCCATGGACGAAGCCGCCGGGAAGCCCGTCGCCGCGCCGAAGCTGCCGACCCGGAAGCCCGATCGCGCGACCGTGGCGTGGACCGGCGCGAAGGGCACCCCGACCCGGCTACTCCTGCTTCGCCACGGCCAGACGGAGATGTCGGCACTGCGCCGCTACTCCGGCCGCGGCGACGTCCCGCTCACCGAACTGGGCCGCGCGCAGGCCGCGGCGGCGGCGAAGCGGCTGGCCGCGATGGACGGCCTGGTCGTCGACGGCGAGGCCGTCCCGATCATCTCGTCGCCGCTGACCCGCACGAAGCAGACCGCGCAAGCCGTCGCCGACGCGCTCGGCGGCCGCGTCGAGACCCACCCCGGCCTGATCGAGACCGACTTCGGCGACTGGGAAGGGCTGACGTTCGCCGAAGCGGCCGACCGCGACCCGGAACTGCACCGGTCGTGGCTCGGCGACAGCTCGGTGCCGCCGCCCGGCGGGGAGAGCTTCGACGTCGTCCACCGGCGCGTCCGCAAGGCCCGCGACGAGCTGATCGCCGAGCACGGCGGCAAGACGTTGGTGCTGGTCAGCCACGTGACGCCGATCAAGACGCTGCTGCGGATGGGCCTGGACGCCGGCCCGCAGCTGCTCTTCCGGCTGCACCTCGACCTGGCGTCGCTGTCGATCGTCGAGTTCTACCCGGACGGCAACGCCTCGGTCCGCCTGGTCAACGACACCTCGCACCTGTCCTGACAGGCCGAAGTGTGGGGTGGATCACGCTCAATGCCGACGCGTGGCGGACCCCCGATGGGGTATTGGCTACAGTGTCTCGACCGCGTCGCCGCGGTGGCGGATCCACGGGCGGATCCACTTCAGGGGGCGCCAGCTCGCGCGTATCCCACCGGCAGAAGCCTGCGGGCGGAACAGTGACGAGGACATGACGGCTAGCGCACTCACCGAGACCTCCCCGAGCGACGTCCCCGAGGACCCCGCGCCCGCGACGACCACGCGGAGCTGGGGCGCGCGGCTCGCGCCGGTGCTGGCCGTGCTCGCCGGCGTCGCGGCGGTCGCGGTCCACGCCACCCGCTACGGCCACTGGATCGTCGACGACGCCGCCATCACGTTCTCCTACGCCCGCAGCTTCGCCGACGGCCTCGGCCCGGTGCTGCAGCCGGGCGCCCCGCCGGTCGAGGGCTTCTCCGACCCGACGTGGATGGTGCTGCTCGGCCTCGGCAAGCTCGTCGGCCTCTTCGACCACGGCTCGCTCTTGGGGCTGCCGGACTACGTGCTGTTCCCGAAGGCGCTGGGCCTGCTGTTCACCGGCGGCATCCTGACCGCCTGCTACTTCGCCGCGAAGCAGGTCTTCACCCGCTTCGCGTGGCTGGCCACGCTGATCGCCGGCCTGACGCTGGCGACGATCCCGTCGTTCGTCATCTGGGTCGTCTCCGGCCTGGAGAACTCGCTGTTCGCGTTCGCGGTGGTCACGCTGGCCGTGACGCTGTTCGTCTCGGTCAAGCGCGACGTGCTGCTGACCCCGAAGGTCGCGATCTGGGCCGGGGTCATGGTGGCCTTCGCCGCGCTGACCCGCCCGGAAGGCCTGATCTACGCGGGCGCGTACCCGCTGGCGGCGCTGTTCCTGCTGCGCTCCGGGCTGTTCTGGAAGAGCTTCCGCCTCGCGCTGCTGTCCGTGGCGGCGTTCGCGGTCCCGTTCGGCGCGTACGTCGTCTGGCGCCACGCCGAGTTCGGCCGGCTCCTGGCCAACCCTTCGGTGGCGAAGCAGCAGGGCCTGCCCGGGTTCGACGCGGTGAAGCGCCCCTTCGAGCTGGTCGGCTACGCGGGCTGGGCCGGCGTGATCGTGCTGGCGCTGGTGATCGTGTTCGCGCTGGTCAAGGCCCCGTGGCGGCGGTCGCTGATCGCGCTGCTGGTGCCGCTGGGCCTCGGGATCGTCGCGTACGGCGTGATGGTCGCCGACTGGATGTACCAGCACCGCTTCGCCAGCCCGATCTGGCCGCTGGCGGTCATCGCGGGCACGCTCGCGACGGGCGAGCTGCTGCGCCACCGCAAGGCCCTGCTGCGCGTCGGCGTGGTCGTGGTCCTGGTCGGCGCGTTCGTCCCGTCGGCGGTCGGGTTCGCGGCGGCGGCGGACAAGTTCGCGAAGAACCCCAACATCACGGCGTGCCTGGTCGCGGACCGCTTCGGCCGCGGCTTCAACACGTACGCGGACATCCTGGGCCTGCAGAAGGCGTCGCTGTTGCTGCCGGACCTGGGCGGTTCGTCGATGACCAGCCGGCTCGAGCTGGTCGACATGGCGGGCCTGGTCAACAAGCCGATCGCGGACCTGGTCCACGACAACGACCTGGCGGGCCTGCGCGACTACGTGTTCGACACGGTGAAGCCGACGTTCATCCACTCGTGGGGCCCGTGGGCGGCCGGGAACGGCATCGCGCTGGACCCCCGCCTGGACCGCGACTACGTGCTGATCTACAGCTCCCCGATCGAGGGCCTCCGCAACGGCGACTGGGTCCGCCGCGACGCGGTCACCGACCCGTCGAAGCTGAAGGCGGCGCAGGAGTACGCGGCGAAGACGATCCCGGCCGTGGCGGCGGATCGCTTCGGCGGCCCGCTAGACGACTGCGGGGCGACGATGAAGCCGGGCCAGACGATCACGATGCCGAGCTGAGCCCTCAGCCAACGCGTCGATCTGCCGCTGGACGATCTCCAGTGTGCAGTCGCCAGTGGGCCGGTGGCACCTTCAGCAGGTCGCCGGGGCAGAAATCGCCCTCGGTGAGCGGCTTCCGTTCCAGGAGGTCGAGCGCGAGCGGCACGAGCAGCTCGACGCTCACCTGCTGGAGGAGCAGGAGCCGGAGGTCTTCGGCGCCCAGGTCGCCGACCGGCTTGCGGCGGAGTTCGTGAGCCGTCCGGACCAGCCGGGTCGCGTCGGCGGGCGGGGCGCCCCAGGCGTGGCCTTCGAGCTGCTCGAGGCTCAGCGACAGGTCGACCACGGCTCAGCCCGCCAGGCTCAAGCTCAGCCACAACGCCCCGGTCGCCGCGGCCAGGCACAGGGGGGTCGTGAGGGCGCCCAGCGCGTGGAACGTGCGGGCCGACGGGGGTGCGGGGAGCGTCCGGCGCCACAGCAGCGTCGCCAGGGAGCCCAGGTAGGTCGCGTTCGGGCCGATGTTGACGCCCAGCAGGACCGCCAGCAGCACGCCCGGCGCCGGGTGCGGGCCGAGGACCGAGAGCAGGATCAGCGTCGCCGGGAGGTTGTTGACCAGGTTGGCCAGCAGCGCCGCCACCCCGGCCGCGATCAGGAGGTCCAGCAGGCCGGTGGACGTCGGCAGGACGTCGCCGAGGAGGCCGCCCAGCACGTGTTCCGACACCGCCTCCACGACGACCGCCAGGCCCAGCACGAACAGGCACAGCTGCGGCGACGCCTCGGTGACCAGCTGCCACGGCCGGATCTTGCCCGCCGCCAGTGCCCGGACGCCCAGGATCAGCGACGCGAGCGCGGCGATCCAGACCGGCTCGACGTGGCCGAGCTGCCCGACGCCGAAGCCGACGAGGGTCAGGCCGAGGATGACCAGCGCGAACGTCGGGGTCTCGAGGTGCTGCTTCGGCTCGGCGGTCTCGCGCGGGCGCAGGTCGGTGGCGAAGAACCGCAGGAACACCAGCAGTTCGATGCCGATCGTGACCAGCCACGGCAGCGCCATCAGCGCCGTGAACCCGGCGAACGTCAGCCCCGACGCGGCGAACGCGAGGAGGTTCGTCAGGTTGGACACCGGCAGCAGCGTCGACGCCGAGTTGGCCAGGTGCGCGCACGCGTAGACGTGCGGGCGGGGCGGGAGTTCCAGGCTCTTCGCGGTCGCGAGCACGACCGGGGTGAGCAGGACGACGGTGGCGTCCAGGCTGAGGATCGCGGTCACCCCGGCCGCCGCGGCGAAGGTGAGCACCAGCAGGCGGCGGGGCTTGCCGTGGCACGCCTCGGCCAGGCGGTTGCCGAGCCAGCTGAAGACACCGTCCACACTGGCCAAAAAGGACAAAAGCAGGATGGCGGCCAGGAAGCCGAGAGTCGGGAGGATCTCGACGGCTCGTTGCCCGGCCGCTTCGGGGCGGACGAGCCCGAGCAGCAACGCGAGACCCGCGGCCGGCACCGCCGCGACCGCTTCGGGCCAGCCGCGCGGCCGGACGATGGCGAAGACCAGCACGACGGCCAACAGCGCGAGGCTGCCGGCCCCTGCCCAGAAGTTCACGTGCCCACGCTAATCGACGACCGCCAAGGGGTAAGCGTGACCGTCGCCGCACCCGGCGGCCTCAGACCCCGAGCGGCTCCGGCGTCGCCGCGCCGCGGGCGAGGTCCTGTTCCTTGGCCCGGATCACCGGCAGCACCTCCTTGCCGAAGTGCTCGACGTCCTCCAGGTAGTGCAAGAACCCGAGCAGCAACAGGTTCGCCCCGCGCTTCTTGTACTCGATCGCCCGGTCGGCGATCTGCTCCGGCGTCCCGATCAGCTTCGTCCGGAACCCGTCGTTGTACTGCACCAGGTCCTCGAACCCCGAGTCCGCCCACATCCCCTTGCTGTCCGAAGTGGACTTGCCCGCCTGCGCCACCGCCGACCGGAACCCTTCGACCGCCTCGACGTTGGCCTTCGAGACGATCTCCTTCAGCACAGCGCGAGCCTCGCTCTCGGACGAACGCGCGATCACGAACCCGTTCAGTCCGAACCGGACAGTCCGGCCGGCGGCAGCGGCGTACTCGCGGACCTCCGAAACCTGCTCGCTGAACCCGTCGAAGTCCTTGCCGTTGCTGAAATACCAGTCCGAGACGCTCCCGGCCAGCTTCCGCGCCGCCGTCGAATTGCCGCCCTGGAAGATCTCCGGGTGCGGGGCCACGACCGGCTTCGGCTTGATGTCGAAGTCGTGGATGCGGTAGAAGTCGCCGCGGAACTCCGCGTGATCGTTCGTCCAGAGTTCACGCAGGACGCGGATGAACTCCTCCGAACGCCGGTAGCGCTCGTCGTGTTCCAGCCACGGTTCGCCGAGGCCGGTGAATTCGCCCTTGAACCAGCCGCTGACCACGTTCACCGCCGCGCGGCCGCCGGAAATGACGTCGGCACTGGCGATGAACTTCGCCAGCACGCCGGGGTGCCACAGTCCAGGGTGGACGGCCGCGATCACCTTCAAGCGTTGCGTGGCAAGCAAGAGCGCCAGGCTGAACCCGGTCGACTCGTGCTGGTAGGCGGCACCGTAGCTCGCGGTGTAGCGGACCTGGGAAAGCGCGTACTCGAACCCGCTGTTCTCGGCCAGCACAGCCAGTTTCCGGTTGTACTCGTAACCCCAATCCGTCCGCTGTTCGATGTCGGACGTGACGAGGCCACCGCTCACGTTCGGGACCCAGTAGGCGAATTTCAACGGCTCTTCGAACGACATGGCCCGAGTAGAGCAACGACCCGTAATCGGGTCAACGCGCGTCCGCACGGTGGGACTTGGCCAGCGCACCACCGAGTTCCGCGCGGCCGGGAATGCCGAGCTTCCGGTACGCGCCCGACAGGTGCAGCTCCACCGTGCGCCGCGTCAGGTGCAGGGCCGTCGCGATTTCCCGGTTGGTCAGCCCTTGCGCGGCCATCACCGCGATGCGGTTTTCCTGCCGGGTCAAGCCGTGCTCGTTGTCCTTGGCCGGGGTCAGCGCGCGCCGGGCCGAGCGCAGCTCCTCCGCCGCGCGGCGGGCGAGCGGACGCGCGCCGCAGTGCTCGCTCAGCTCCACCGCCTGCCGCAGCGTTTCGATGGCCTTTTCGGACTGGCCGTGCCGCGCCTGCAGGCTGCCGAGTTCCGTCAGCGCCGTCGCCAGCTGCAGCCGCGCCGGGGACGTCCGCAGCGTCGTGATCGCCTTGGTCAGCGCGCGCTCGGCTTCGTCGTCTTCGCGCACGAGCCCCAGCGTCGTCAACGCCGTGCCCAGCGGCCGCGCCGCGCCCCAGCGGGCCGCCGCGGTGCTGTCCTCTTCCGCCAGCCGGGCGGCGTCGTCGGCTTGGCCGAGTGCCAACGCGGCCCGCGCGGCGTGCGCGCGCCACGGCACGAACCCCGGGAACCGCATGCCGTGGTGGGCCAGCCGCCGCCCGCAGCTGAGCAGGTCCTCGAACCCGAAGCGGGTGTACCCGGTCGCGACGCGCAGGCGGCCCCGCGCGTAGAGCAGGTAGGTGTGGGTGAACAGGCCCTGGCTGGCCACGAAGTCCATCCGGTCCAGCAGCGACGTCGCCGCCTCGAACCGGCCCAGGTCCACCCAGCACTCGACGAGCTTCGCCGCGCACAGCACGCCGACCGGGCACGTCGTCGTGCCGCCGCGCTCGTCGAACCGGCGCAGCAGCGATTCGAAGTGGACGCTCGCGCGCTGCAGGTCGCCGCTGGCCTGCAACGCGATCCCGCGGGCCAGCGTGGGCAGCGCGCCGTGCGGCACGTGCACGTCCCACGGCTCACGCTCGACGTCGAGGACGCGGCAGAGCCGGTCGACGTGGGCGGGCTCGTCCGCGAGCACCGCGGTGGCGAGGGTGAAGAAGTAGTGCTGTTCGAAGAGTTCGCCGTCGTCGCCCGTCATCGCGTCCGCGAAGTGCCCGAGCGCGTCCTGCGCCGATTCGCCGCTGCGGACGGCGTCGAGCGCCAGCAGCGCCGAGCGGCTGCGCTGCGCCGCCGGGTCGGTCAGCGGGGCCCACTGCTCCTCGAAGTCGCGGAACTCCGGGGGCGGGCCCAGCCTGCTGCCCGCCTCGGCGAGGTAGGTCATGCACAGCAGCGGCCAGACGGCGTCCGGGCCGCCGGCGTCGAGCCGCGCCGCGATCTGGCCCGCCGCGCTGATCCCGAGCCGGGCGTCCTGCCCGCCGCAGAGGGACAGCAGCATCGCGGTGGCGATGAACGCGGCGGTCTCGCGGTTGCTGATCGTGTCCACGGCCTCGCGCACCCGCTTGGCCGCGGCCGGCGGGTCGACCTGGAACTCCGCGTGCGCCAGCTGCAGCAGTACGGCGACCCGGCGCCCGGACGACAGCCGTTCCGCCAGCGCCCGCCGCAGGTACCGCGCGGCCAGCTCGGGCCGCCCGGAGAACACGGCGTCGCGCGCGCTCAGCCGCAGCACGTCCACGCCCCACGGGATCCGGACCGACGTCGCTTCCAGCAGGTGCGCGGCGACGCGCTCGACCGGCGCGCCCGTCTCCGACAGCAGCTTCGCCGCCCGTCCGTGGTTGACCGCGCGGGTGGTCTGCGGCATGTCCTTCAGCAGGGAGTTGCGGACGAACGAATAGGTCAGCACCGGCCGGTTGCTGTTGGTGAGAACGTGCAGCCGGACCATCGTGTCGATCGCCTGCAGCGCGTCGAGCTCGTCGACCCCGGCGAGCTGGGCCAGCAGGTCGAACCCGGCGTCCTCGCCGAGGATCGCCGCCGCGTGCAGGATTTCCGGCGCGTGCGGGAACTCCTGCATCCGCGTGTGGAGGACCTGGCCGATCAGCGACGAGCCGAGCTCGTGCGGGTCCGCGCCGGGCAGCAGCCGCGGCCGCAGTGCCTGCAGCAGGTACGGGTTGCCGCCGGTTGCTTCCCGGCACGCGCTGGCGAGTTCGCCCGGGGCGAGGCCGAGGATTTCGGCCGCGGCCGCGTCGCCGAGGCCGTTCAGGGTGATCGACGCCGGTGTGCAGCCCGCCATCTCCAGCAGCGCGACCTCGTGGTGCGGCGGGTGCCCGGTCAGCGAGGTCAGGATGATCAGCACCGGCAGGTCGAGCACGCGGTTGCGGATGTAGGCGAGGCACCGCATGGACCAGGCGTCGGCGAGGTGGACGTTGTCGATGCCGAGGAACAGCGGGCCCCGGCCGGCCGCCTCGCGGACGATCCCGAAGAAGAGGTCGAGCGCTTCGCTCTCGCCGGCGGGCCCGCACAGCTCCGCCGCACGCGGGCGCGGCGTGGCGGGGTCGCTCAGCGCGTCCGCGAGCTGGCGGACGATCCCGCCCGGCAGGTGGCTCTCCAGCCGCGACCCGGTGGCGATCGCGACGGTGAAGCCCGCGTCCGCGGCGAGGGCCGCGGTGGTGTGGAGGGTGGCGCTCTTGCCCATGCCGAACTCGCCGATCAGCACCGCGCTGGCCGCCCGCCCGCCGAGCGCGGCCGGGAAAAGGCTGGTCAGACGGCTGAGCTCGGGCTCGCGGCCGGGGAGCCGCGGGGCGGGACGCTTCGGTACCGAAGCCCCGCTGACGGGGTGCTCGGGATTTACTTCGGTATCCACCGTAAGGACTTTCATGTTGGGTTCGGGCAGACTACTGGAAACCGGCCGACCAGGGGAGATCCCGCGGAGCGCGGCCGGAACCGGCCTCGACACGAGCAGGGGAGACGATGGACGCAGCCGATGCGAACCGGTCCTTCCCGCCCGCCGGCCCGTCCGCACCCCCGTCGGGCAGCGGGTAGCCGCGGGGGAGGTACCCGAGCCGGTCCGCCTCCGCCAGCGCTTCGCCCACCGACCGGAAGCCGGCGACCAGGACCCGGCAGCGGGCGCAGCCCCGCAGGTGCGTTTCGAACTCCGCCGGGTTGTCGAGGACGCCGAGCCCGTGCGCCGCGGCGTCCCGGTGCTTCCCCCTCATCGCACCGCCACTTCCCCGAGCGCCTTCCGCAATTGCCGCATCGCCGTGTACAACCGCGATTTCACGGTTCCTTCCGGAATTCCAAGAATTTCGGCCGCCCGCCGAACGGTGTTTCCGGTGAGGTAGGTTTCGTGGATGACCGATTGATATTTGGCGTCCAGTTCCCCCAATGCCCGAGTAATCGTTAGTGCGGCTAACGAACTGTCCGCACGGTCGGCCGACTCGGTGTTTTCCGGGATGTCCAGAGCGACCTCCTGCGGGCGGACCCGGCGATTTCTCCAGCCGTCGATGACGATCCGGCGGGCCACCGTGAGCAACCAGCCTCGCAGCATTCCGGGCTCGCGTTCGAGGGTGTCCGAGTGCTGCCACGCGCGGATCATGGTCTCCTGCACCACGTCTTCGGTCCACTGCCGGTCGTGGTTGGTCAGGGCCAGTACCTGCGCGAACAGGGTGGCGCGGAAGTCCTTGTAGAGCAACGGGACGAGATCGTCGGCCGGGTCGGGCGCGACGGCGGCCGCGGTGGCGGACGAAGCGTGGCCGACGTGGCCGCGACTTTCTCTGCCCAGTGCTTCCATAAAGCTCGCAACCTCACCTGACTGGCGGACCGTGGGGCCACCGGAGCGTAGCGCAAAAACACTTAATAGGCCATATGCATTAGTTTGCGTCCCCTATTGGCAGTGGCGTCAACGACGCTCACTCAAGATCGGTTCAGAATGTGTCTTGTGATGCACGTCACAGGTCACTAAAAGGTGACGGCGAGAACCGGAACACACCTTTCTTCCGTAGCTCCGGGTGAGGACTCCATCGCGAAGGGACAACGGGGATGCCGCTCCGATTCGTGGCGCTGCTGGCCGCCACGGCCGCGTTCGTGCTCGGCTGCGCGATCCCCGCGTCCGCCGGTGAACTGCAGCAGACCGACCGCGCCCTGCTGACCCGGCTGAAGCAGCACACGCTGTGGGCCGGGCCGTCGAGCAGGCTCGCCGCCGAGCGGGCCACCAACCACCGGGTCCGCGCGGTCGCCGTCCGCATCGCCGACGACCAGGCCCGCCTCGACGTCGCCCTGCGCGCGGTCGCCGACCGGCTCGCGATCACCCTGCCGGGCGAGCCCACCGGCCAGGAGCGCGCCTGGGCGGCCGAACTCACTGCGGACTCCGGCGACGCGTTCGACCGCGCCTACGTCAACCGGCTCCGCGCCGAGTACGGCAGCCTCTTCGCGCTCGCCTCCGACGTCCGCGCCGGCACCCGCGACGACGACGTCCGCGCGTTCGCCCAGACCGCCGTCGACACCGCGCTCGGGCACCTGACGCTCCTGGAGAGCACCGGGCTCGCCGAAACCACGTCCCTGCTCGTTTCCGCCACCGAAGCCGACACCCTCGGCGGCGGCGACTTCGCCGCCGCCGCCGTCCTCGTGGCCCTCGCCGCCGTCGCCACGTTCGGCCTGCTCCGCCTGCTCGGAACTCCCGGCAGGACCCCGCCGCGCACCCGGAGGTAAGCCGCCCCATGTCCCCCTCAGCCGCGCTGGTCCCGGTGTCGCCGCACGACACCGGGATCGCCGAGGTGGCCGCGCTCTCCGGCCGCCTCACCTACCTCTGCATGTGCCTCACCCTGTGCTGGGGCGTGCTCGCCGCGACCGGCTGGGTCCGCCGGTTCAGCGGCCGGGACGCGCTGCGCGCCGGGCACGTCCTGCTCGCCGCGTTCACCCTCGCCACCGGCACCGTGCACGGGCTGACGTTCCTCTTCCTCGAGGACGAGCCGTTCGGCGTCGCCGCGCTCCTGCTCCCGTTCTACGACGGCGTCGCGCGGCACGCCATCGGCATCGCCGGCCTCGAGCTGGTGATCGCCGTGTCCGTGACGGCGGGCCTGCGCCGCGGCGCGCGCGAAGCCCGCTGGCTGCGCTTCCACCAGGCCGGCTACCTCGCCGTCGGCCTGCTCGCCGTGCACGCCTGGCTCGGCGCCGTTTCGAGCGGGCACCTCGCCGTCGTCTGGCTGGCCGGGATCACCCTGCTCGTCCCGCCGGTGCTGCTCTCGGTGCTGCGGGTGCTGCCCGCCGCGGTGCTCGCCCGCGCCGGGCTGGTCACCGCGCCCGAGCCGGAACCGGCGGCCCTGCGCGTGGACGTCGACAGCCACCGCTGCCACGCCTACGGCGTCTGCCAAAGCGAGGCGCCGCAGGTCTTCCAGCTCGGCCAGGACGGCCGGCTCGAGTACGAGAAACGCCCGGGGCCGGGGGAAGCCCCCAACGTCCGCGCCGCCGCGCGCGCCTGTCCCATGCGAGCCATCCACCTGGTGGGAGCGATCAGATGAGCGAACGCATCGTCATCGCCGGAGCCGGCCTGGCCGGCCTGCGCGCCGCCGAACGGCTGCGCGAACTCGGGTTCGACGGCGAAGTCGTCGTCCTCGGCGCCGAACCCGGCATCGCCTACCACCGCCCGGCGCTGTCCAAGCAGCTGCTCACCGGCGCGGTCAGCCGCGCCGACACCCTCCTCGCCGACCCGCTCGAAGTCGACGCCGAGTGGCGGTTCGACACGCCGGTCACGGCGCTGTCCCCGCACCGGCAGGTCGTGCACCTGCGCGACGAGGAACTCCGCTACGACGGCCTGATCATCGCCACCGGCGTCGAACCCCGCCGCATGCCGGGCGCGCCGCACGGCCACCCGCGCGTGGTCGTCGTCCGCACCCTGGCGGACACCGTGGCCCTCCAGCGCGCCCTGGCCGGCAACCCCGGCCCGGTCGCCGTGATCGGCGACGGCTTCATCGGCTGCGAAGTCGCTTCCAGCCTCCGTGAGACCGGCCGTGGGGTCGTCCTCTTCGGACGGTCGCGCCCGCTGCTGGCCGACGTCCTCGGTCCCGACATCGGCGACTGGCTCACCGCGCTGCACGCCGCCCGCGGCGTCCACCTGGAACTCGGCACCACGATCCGCCGCTGGCGGCCCGGGCCGACGTCGGTCGGGCTCGAGTTCGCCGACGGCCGCGCGCTCGACGTCGCGTGCGTCGTCGTCGCGGTCGGCAGCGTGCCGGCGGTGTCGTGGCTGCGCGGCGCCAAGCTGCCCCTCGACGACGGCGTCGTCTGCGAACCCACCTGCCACGTCGTCGGCTCGTCGACGATCGTCGCGGCCGGCGACGTCGCCCGCTGGCCCAACCTCCGCTACGACCCGGCACCGCGGCGCGACGAACACTGGCTCAACGCCGTGGAAATGAGCCGCGCGGCCGCGGAGAACCTCCTGACCGGCCCGCGGGACGCCCGGCCGTACACGCCGGTGCCGCGCTACTGGTCCGAACAGCACGGCGTCCGCATCCAGGTCGCCGGCCGCCCCGCGCTCGCCACCGACACGGTCCTGCTGGAGTCGCCGGTCCCCGGCACGCGGCCGATCACCGGCTTCGTCCGCCACGGCAGGCTGGTCGGGCTCATCGGCCTGGACAGCCCCGCCGCCGTCCTGCACTGGACGGCCGAACTGGCCCGCCAGCACCCCGCGCCGGCCTGCCACCACACCGAGGCGGCGGCCGGCTACTGAGCTACCATCCAGCCTGCGGACGAGCTGGCAGGGCGGTCGCGGGCCGGGGCGACCCGGCCCGAGGAAAGTCCGGACTCCACAGGGCAGGGTGGTTGCTAACGGCAACCCGGGGCGACCCGCGGGAAAGTGCCACAGAAAACAGACCGCCTCCGCTTTCGGGCGGGGGTAAGGGTGAAACGGTGGTGTAAGAGACCACCAGCGTCCCGGGTGACCGGGACGGCTAGGTAAACCCCACCCGGAGCAAGGCCAAGAGGGAGCTCACGAGCTCCTGCGCAGGCGTTCGAGGACGGCCCGTCCGAGCCTGCGGGTAGGCCGCTGGAGCCTGCCGGCGACGGCAGGCCGAGATGGATGGCCGCCGCCCCGGAAGCCGCGAGGCGACCGGGGAACAGGATCCGGCTTACATGCCAGCTCGTCCGCCTCTTCTTTCCGCAGCGCGAAGCGGTACCGCGCATGGGTTACCCGATAGTAGGGTGCCGCTATGGCGGGTGACGAGAAGCGGTTCAAGTCGGCGTTCGATTCCTTGCACGCACTGGCGTACTTCGCTCCCGAGGTGGACGAAGCCCTCACCGGCATCGGCCTGCGACCCGGGCGGATGCCGTACTTCGCCGGACGGTCCGCGGCCATGGGGGCCGTCGGGCCCGAGGTCGTCGCGGCCA
Source organism: Amycolatopsis lexingtonensis (assembly GCF_014873755.1). Taxonomy (NCBI): domain Bacteria; kingdom Bacillati; phylum Actinomycetota; class Actinomycetes; order Pseudonocardiales; family Pseudonocardiaceae; genus Amycolatopsis; species Amycolatopsis lexingtonensis. The sequence continues at coordinate 6,163,780 of NZ_JADBEG010000001.1, read as the reverse complement.
CCTTCTACAACTTCAACCCCGAGGTCGTCGCCCGCGTGATCCCGCGCGCCTGGACCCTGGCGACGCCGGAACAGGTCCTCGAAGCCCGCGTCGACGGCGTCGACAAGGCGCTGACCCGGCTGCTCGGCGACCACGTGAAGAGCGACGAGGTCGCCGAAGCCGCGGAACTCGCGCGCGAAGCCGCCGCCGGGTGCACCGCCGAAGGGCGTCCGCTCTACGCCGCGCACGCGGGGCTCGGCTGGCCGGGGGAGCCGCACCTGGTGCTCTGGCACGCCGTCACCCTGATCCGCGAGTACCGCGGCGACGGCCACATCGCCGCGCTGGTCCTCAACGGCCTGAGCGGCGTCGAAGCGCTGGTCACCCACGTGGCCACCGGCCGCGGCTTCCTCACCGCCACCGCCAAGCTGACCCGCGGCTGGAACGACGAGCAGTGGGCCGCCGCCGAGGCCCGGCTCGTCGAACGCGGCCTGCTCGACGCCGAGAGCCTGCTGACCGAGGAAGGCGTCGCCGTCCGCGACCGCGTCGAAATCGCCACCGAGGCCGCCGCGCGGGGGCCGTGGGAGCACCTCGGCCCGGAGCGGACCGCCCGGCTCGAGGAGCTGTGCCGCGAACTGAGCCGCCGCGTCGTCGAAGCGGGCGCTTTTCCGGAGGGCGTCTTCGCCAAGCGTCGCCCCTGACGCCCAAGATCACGCTATGTAGTGAAAATGTTGTTAAGTCCGGAGCGCCCTGTGACGGACGAAAGGCGGACCCAAGATCGACATGCCCGCCGAGCGGCGGAGTGGTCGTCACAGAACGGACTCGCGCGACGCGGCCGTTCGGGTCATGTCACACTGTTCCGGGCCGCACAACGGCCTGAGTGCCAGTACCCACAGTGAGCAAATCCCGGGCATTGGGGTGAGTTCGTCAGCACACTGAGAAGTATGGGTGGCCGGGGTTCAACCCGAGGGCCCTTGCCGCGATGATGGTGGGCGTGGAGTTTTGCTGTGCCACGCGCACCACACCGGTTGAAGAGGCAGCCGGTATTCACGCAGCGCGCTTTGACCACTACCCCTCGTAGCCCCCATGATGTTGTTCGAAGCACCGCCTGAGCCAGAACCGCGCGGCCCCCACCGCGCACCGGGAGTATCGCGATGATGACCTTGACCACCCTCGACACGCTGGCCGCCGGCGAACTGGGCACGGGGAACGTGCGCCAGTGGCTGCTCGACAACGTCATCCCCCTGGTGCTGCTGGCCGTCGCACTCCTGCTCCTGTGGCTGGGCGGCGGCAAGGGCGACAACGCCGGTGTCATGCGCCGGCTCGCCGGCGTGGTCATCGCGCTCGCCATCATCGGTCTCGCGGTCAGCGGCGCGGGCGTGAACGTGGGCCAGTGGATCGCCGGCCTGTTCACCGGCTGAGGCGGCCCCCGTGCGCATCAGGACCGACGACGAGGTCTACCGGGTCGACGCCGTGTGGCTCGGCCCGCCGAAAGCGACTTTTCCCTGGAGAGCCCGGTACGTCGCCTGGCTCATCGGCATCCCGACGTTCTTCGTCGTGCTCGGTATCGAGCGCTGGGCGGGGTGGGGCTTCGGGTTCTTTTCGACGGCGTGGGCGTTCGTCGCCACCATCGTCGTCACCCGGTTGCTGACCGCCAAGATCAGCCACGAGCGCCCGCTCGGCGCCGTGGTCGCGATGGCGGGGCGCGAGCTCAACACTCCGAGAGAACTGACCACGGGCACGGGTGGCGCGGTGAGCGCCAGCCGGGTCCGGGTGCGGGCCGAGCGCCCGTTGCCGAAGCACCGCCGGAGGCGGCAGTACCAGCACCACGGCGGCCAGCCGGGTGCGGCTCCGCCGATGCCACCCTCGACGGGGGCGCGCCGCGCCACCGCGCCGGTTCACCAGGGAGCACCACGAGCGCGCCGGGGCCGCGGCAACGCGGCCCGGGCCGGGAGGTAGTCGTTGTTCGGTCGCGGCGATAGCCGAGGAAAACGGGGTCGGGACGCACACTCGGGCGCGTGGCAACCGCCCGAGCAGGTCCGCGCGTCGCGGAACGGTTCGGGCGGCAAGGCCCGGCGCCTGACCGGGGAGCAGGCGATTCCCGCGTATACCCCGTCGATCGCGGTGCGAAGCATCGACGGGCACCTGGTCCGCACCGGGTTCGAGGTCTACGCCTGGTACCGGCTCGCGCCGCAGCGCTGGTCGTTCCGCTCGGACTCGCAGCGGCGCGACCTGATCGCGGCCATCGCCGGCCAGTACGCCGAGCTGCAGGGCCGCTGGCTGCACCTGCGCGTGACGAACCGCCCGTACCCGATCCGGATGTGGGCCGAGGCGCACGTCTACAACGCGCACGGCCGTCCCCAGGACGTCCCGGGCGCGCTGTCGTTCGACGACTACCTGATTGGCGAGCAGCAGCAGCTCATGGGCCGCTCGATGGCCGAAAAAGAGGTCTACATCGGGGTCCAGGTGCAGACCCGGCGGATGGTCGACCGCGCGGTCGAGCGGGCCGCGCCGGTGCTGCGCAAGATCCTGCCCGAGGCCGTCGACGCCGAGCTGACCGCGCTGGACTCCGAGGTCGAGCACCTCGACCAGGTCATCGGCAGCGCCGGGCTGGAAGGCCGTCCGGTGCACGCCGAGGAGATGTCCTGGCTGATGCACCGCTCGTGCTCCTTGGGCCTGCCCGCGCCGCGGAACATGCCCGCCGTGCCGGGCGCGGCCTGGGAGCCGGAGGACCTGGCCAGCTTCACCGACGCCGCCGACTTCTACGCCGAGCCGTACGCGCCGACGGTGACCGTCCGCGGCCGCACCGGCTCCAACGCCGGCGTCTCGCGGCACCTGGCGGTGCTGACCGTCGGGCAGATGCACGGCCTGCAGATCCCCGAGGTCGACGACCCGTGGATCCAGCACGCCGACCGCCTGCCCGCTGCCGTCGAAGTGTCCGCGCGCATCTACGTCCGGCGACCCGAAGAGGTCGCCGGCGAGCTGCAGCGCCAGATGAACAAGGTCCGCTCGCAGGTCAAGCACTACACCGACGAGCACGAGCTGGAACCGCCGCAGTCGCTGTCCCGGCAGGCCGGGCGCGTGCTGGAGATCGACGACGAGATGACGTCGGGCTTCACCGCGCTCGCCACCCGCGTGCGCTCCTGGTGGCGGCTGGCGGTGTCCGGCCCGACCGAGCGCGACGCGCTGCGCCTGGCCCAGCAGCTGCTCGACCTGTACAAGCCGAAGATCGCCATCGAGCACCCCGAAGCCCAGTACGCGCTGGCCAGAGAATTCATCCCGGGCGAGCCGCTGGCCTCGGCGGCGTACATGCGCCGCGGCTCGGTCGTCTGGAGCGCGTCGGCGGTCCCGACGGCGACCGCGGAGGTCGGCGACCGCCGCGGCATCCTGCTCGGCGAAACGTGCACGGCGACCCGCCGCCCGGTGGCCTGGGACCCGTGGATGGCCCAGGAGATCCGCGACGGCTCCGGCCTGACGGCCATGGTGGCGGGCCTGGGTGGCGGCAAGTCGTTCCTCGGCGGCGGCATCGTCTACAAGACGCTGCGGGCCGGGGCGAACTGGACGATCCTCGACCCGTCCGGCCCGCTGTCGCGGCTGTGCGACCTTCCGGAGCTGCGGCCGTACGCGCGCCCGATCAACCTGCTCAACGCCCAGCCGGGGATCCTGAACCCGTACCGGGTGGTCGCCGAGCCGCTGATCGAGCACTTCATGGACGAGGACGACCCCGAGCGGTCCTGGCGCCGGGAGAAGGCCCTGGCGGGCGCGACGCGGCGACGTCTCGTGCTGGACGTCCTGACGGGTGTCCTGCCGTACGAGGTCTCGCGGATGGCCCAGACCCGGATCGTGCTGCTGCGCGCGGTGCGAGCCGTCGGCGGCCGGTTCGACGCCGACCCGGGCCAGGTGATCGATGCGCTCCGCCGGGATTCTTCGGAACACCACGAGCACGCGGGCGTCGTCGCGGACTTCCTCGACGAGATGCGCGAGCGGATGGCGCTGCTCATCCCGGAGACGGACGCGGACCCGTATTCGGAGACGCGTGACGACCGCCTGACGGTCCTGACGATGGCCGGGCTGACCCTCCCGAAGGACGGCGTCCCGCGCGAGTATTGGACGGACGCGGAGTCCCTCGGCGTCGAGATGCTGAACCTGGCGGCGTGGCTGACCCAGCGGTCGGTGTACGAGAAGCCGAAGGAGATGCGCAAGGGCGTCTGGATCGACGAGGCGTTCTTCCTCTCCGAGGTCCCGACCGGGCGCGTGCTGATGAACCGCTTCGCGCGTGACTCGCGGAAGTGGAACGTCCGGGTCCTGCTGTCCTCGCAGATCCCGGCTGACTTCCTGAAGATCCAGGGCTTCGTGGCCCTGCTGGACTCGGTGTTCGTGGGCCGTCTCGACGACGACGACGCCCAGGCGGACGCTCTTCGGCTCTTGAAGGTCCCGGTGGGTGTCGGGTACGAGCAGGTCGTCGCTGCTCTGGGCCGTCGTCCCGGCGCCCAGCGAAGCGGCTTGGAGCGCGACGTCGAGCCCCGCCAGTTCATCTTCGGCGACGGCGCGGGCGGCGTGGAGCGCATCCGCGTCGACTTCTCCGGCCCGCACCTGGACCACCTGCGCGCGGTCATGGACACGACGCCGGGCTCGAAGGACGCGGCCCCCTCGCGACGGCCGGGCAACGAGCTGGCCCTGCCCGCGGAGGAGAAGAAGCCGTACGTGGCGGTCCCGCCGGAGGACGACATCGAGCTGGAGCAGGACTTCGAGCTGGCGGCGGAACTGGAGGTCGGCCTCGCCGACGAGAACCTCCTGGGCGCGCCGGATCCGTTGGCGTCCGAGACCGGGGAAGTGGAGGGCGGGGTGCAGCCGTCCAACGGGCAGCAGCAACACGCCCGCACGGGTGGAAAGGGCGGCACCGGCCGGGACGCCGCATGAACGCGGCCCGGGAACGAGGCGTGCGCGAGCGAAGCGCGGGCCCCGGCCGAAGGCCCGCGGCCACGCGGGCGACCGCGGAGCGTGCGGCATGAACACGCTGCTGACGTTGGCGGTGCTGCTGGCGCTGGCCGCCGGGTGGCGGGCGCTGAAGCGCCGTATCAAGGCCGGTGGGCCGGCCCGGCGCGTGCCGAGCCGCAAGGCCACGATGTTCGCCGTCATGCTGGTCCTGGGCCTGCAAGCGATCGCCACGGCCCCCGCGGCCAGCGCCGCGGCCTGCGGCGAGGCGCCGAACCCGGAACGCCCCGGTGCCGGCATGGTCGGCGCGATCGACCCGCCCGAGGGCCACGGCGAACCGAACAGCGCCTACATCGACTACAGCTACGCCGGCATGGTCTGGAACACCTTCGAGACCAACTGCACGGCGCTGAACCTCACCCCGCCCGGGTCCACTTTGGACACCTGGGGTGGCAACCAGCTGTTCAACCTGGGCAAGAACATCGTGGGTGCGACCAACTCGCTGCACTACACGGTGCTCGAGGGCGGACTGCTGAACCCGATCTACAACGCCGTGAAATCGGGTGCCGAAAAGGTCTACAACAACATCTACGCCCAGCTGTTCGGCCTGGTGGCGCTGATCCTGTCGATCATGCTCTTCCGCAACATCTGGCGGGGTGACCTGGCCGCGGTCAGCAAACGGGCGCTCTACGCGCTGGCCGGGGTGTGGCTGGCCGCGTCGTCACTCGCGATGCTGCGGTACTTCGACCCGATCGACAAAGCGATCGTCCAGACCACCACGAACATCCAGGCCGGGTTCGTCGACGACAGCGGTGACCGGATCATCCGCGACATCCTGCCGACCCAGCTCCACACGCAGATCGTCTACAACAACTGGCTGCGCGGGGAGTTCGGCACGCCGACGGCGCCGCAGGCCGAGCAGTACGGCAAGCCGCTGCTCGACGCCCAGGCGTTCACGCGCAACCAGCTCGTGAACGGGGACGACGGCAACCAGGCCGTCATCGACGGCAAGAAGAACGCCTACAAGGACATCTCCACCAAGCTCGGCCCCGCGACCGGCTACTTCACCGGCGAAGCCGGCGGTCGCACCGGCGCGGGCTTCCTCTCCCTCGGCCAGGCCCTCGTCTACTCCCTCTTCCAGCTCCTGGCCAAGGCAAGCGTCCTGCTCGCCCAGGTCCTGATCCGCCTCTTCGCGCTCACCGCGCCGCTGATCGGGCTCATCGCCCTGCTGCACCCGGAGATCCTGCGCCGCGTGCTCAAGGTCGCCGGCGGGGTCGCGTTCAACCTCGTCGTGCTGTCGGTCCTCGCCGGCGTGCACGCCCTGCTGCTGCAGGCCATCTTCGACGCCGGCAACTCGCTGAACATGCTCACGCAGATGGTGCTCGCCGGGCTGATCACCGTGCTGCTGTTCATGGTCGGGCGGCCGGTGCGGCGGCTGTGGCAGATGGTCGAGATGTCGGTCAGCATGGTCGGCGCCGCCGTGCCGTCGCCCGGGGGCGGGATCTTCTCCCGCTTCAAGCGCAACCGCAACGGCCCGACGCCGCAGGACGAGTTCTGGCAGAACGTGCGCGACACCGACGACGTCGTCGACGGTGAGCAGCGCGGGCCGCTCGGGGCGACCGCCGGGGGTGGGCGGTTCCGGCCGGAGGCCACGATCTTCGCCAACGCCCAGCGGCTCGACAACGCTTCGGGCGCGGCCCGCCCGGCCGCGGCCTGGTCGGGGGCCTGGCCGGGTGCTGTCGGAGGCGGCGGATCCGCGGGCGCGCTGCCCGCGGGCGGCCGTCCCGGCTCGCCGGTGTTCGGCCAGTACAACCCCGCCAACGGCGACCCGGGCGACTACGTCGTCGTCGGCGCCAACGGGCGGCCGACCACCAGGGAGGAGAGCCGGCGCGTCGACACCTCGCCGGTGGCCGACCGGCGGTGGAACGACGAGCCCGAGCCCGTCGTCGTGCCGTCCGACCTGCGCGCACCCGAGTCCGGGTTCAGCGACTACCCGGCGCAGGACGCGCCCCGGGCGCCGGGGGTGCGCGCCCAGCCGCGTCGCGTCGACCCGGAAGTCGTCGCCGGCAAGCCCGTCTTCGTGCTGTACCGGCCTTCGCGGGGCATCGAGGTCCGCGAAGAACCGCGGGACACCGACCAAGTCATGGGGCGGTGACCGATGCCGATCCGCACCAACCGCGGCCGCGCCGCGGTCTACCGGCGCCTGTGGGGCTGGCCGCTGCGCTCGCCGCGCCACCTCCTCGGCGCGCTCGTGTTCCTCGCGATCCTCGTCACCGCGCTCGGCATCGTGCTGCCCAAGGTCGTCGGCAAGCCGCAGGCCAAGGCGTCGCCCACGACCGGGACCACGACGTCGGTCACCAAGACCGCGCCGGGCGCCGCCGCGCCGGTGCCGACGTCGAACCTGCCGACACGGCTCTCCACGCCGCTGGCCACCCCGACCCCGGCCCCGCCGAACGCCGACGCCATCCGCGTCGCCAAGGAGTGGGCCGCGGCCTGGGTGAACCACCCGGCGGGCATGACGTCCGACCAGTGGCTCGCGCAGCTGAAGCCGTTCACCACCGAGGAGTACCTGCCGGTGATGGGCACGGTGGACCCGGCGAATATCCCGGCGACGAAGGTGACCGGTGACCCGGTCGTCGGCACGTCCTACCCGAACTCCGTGCAGCTGACCATCCCGACCGACGGGCCCAAGCTCGCGATCACGGTCATCAGCACCAACGCCGGCTGGCGCGTCGCCGACTACGACCAGGCGAGCTGAACGTGCGGCGCCTGGGGTTGTGGCTGGGGCTGATCGTGTTCGTCGCGATCGGCGCACTGGCCGTGACCGCGGTCGCCGCGAAGGTCGTCATCGACAACCAGCAGGCCCAGGCGGGGGGCATGTCGCTGATGAGCTGCGACGCCTCGGTCGGGCCGACCCAGCCCGGCCAGGGCGAGCGCGGCACGGTCGACGCGTCCAAGCTCGACGACGAGCAGCGCGGGCTCGTCGCGGTCATCATCTCGATCGGCAAGCAGCGCTCGCTGGCGCCGCGCGCGTGGCAGGTCGCGATCCAGGCCGGGATGACCGAGTCCGGGCTGCACAACCTCACCTACGGCGACCGCGACTCGCTCGGCATCTTCCAGATGCGCCCGTCGATGGGCTGGGGCACGGTCGCGCAGGTCACCGACCCGACGTACCAGGTCAACAAGTTCTACGACGTCCTGCTCGCGGTGCCGGACTGGGAGAACAAGCGCCCGGGCGACGCGGCGCAGGCGGTCGAGCGGTCGGGCTTCCCGGACCGCTACCACAAGTGGGAGCCGATGGCGGCGACGCTGGTGGAGAACGTCGGCCAGGTCGTCGACGTCGTCGCCTGCGGCACCGGGCTGGGCCAGCTGCTGCCGCCGAGCCAGGCCGCGGCGAAGGCGATCAGTTTCGCGCTCGGCGAGCAGGGTAAGCCCTACGTGTGGGGCGCCACGGGCCCGAACTCGTACGACTGTTCGGGGCTGATGCTCCGCGCGTACGAGTCGGCCGGGATCATCCTGCCGCGCGTGTCCCGCGACCAGTACCACGCCGGCGCGTTGCTGCCGGTCCGCGAGGCACAGCCGGGCGACCTGATCTTCCTGGCCACCGATCCGTCGGACCCGAACAGCATCCACCACGTGATGATGTACCTGGGCGACGGCAAGGTCGTCGAAGCCCAGCAGACCGGCGTGCCCGTGCACACGCGGCCGTTCAAGTTCGACGAGGCGGAAGTCGTTCCGCAGGCGGTCCGCCCCGGCGTTTAGCATGGGTCGCAGAGGGCCTTGACACGAATCGGCCGATTCACCCGACGTCGCGGCGCTTTCCACGAGCAGGCGGCCGCGTACTGGCAGAGGATGAGCACGTGGGACGTAAATTCGGCAAGCGAGGCAAGTCCGGCGGCGGCGAGCCTCGGGACCCGGCGTCGCTGTTCGGCGCGCCCCAGCCACCCCGGCAGTCGGCGCGCCCCGTGTCCAGCACGCCCCTCGCCGACCAGCTGAGCCAGGGCTACCCCGGCGTGGACGCGGGCTACGTTGTGCTGCCGAGGTCGTTGGCGGAGGGCATGTCCCTTCCGTGGCAGCACCAGATGGCGGCGCTGCTGGCCCAGTTCCACGCGGAGCACGCGCGGCTGGCGTGGCCGATCTACCGGGTGGTGCCTTCGCGGTACGAGAAGCTGGCGGACCTCGACGAGGAGCAGCTCGCGGAGGCGGGCTACCTGGTGGAGATGGACGCCGACGGGGAGATGGTTTATCGCGAGCGGAGCGGCCGGAAGGTCGAGGACCCGCTGAACACTACGGTGCTGGTGTCGTCCCTGGACCCGATTCCGAAGCCGGCGGCTCGTCCGGCTCCGCCGCCACCTGGGGCGCGTCCGGCGCCCGGGGCGCCGGCCCCGATGAACATCGGGCCGGCGCCGGTGTGGCGGACGGTGCCCCATCCGCCTCCGGCGCCTTCGGTGCCGGGGACGCCGGAGCAGCAGGTGCCTTGGGGACGTCCGGAGGAGGGCGGCTCGGAGCCGTCGTCGGCTCGGCATGCGGCACCGCCGGTGGCTGGTGGGGCGGCGGCTGCCGGGCCGCCTGCGGCGGAGGCGCGGCCGGTTCGGAGCGACGCAGAGGGTGGGCCGGTCTGGGCGGACGCGGAGGCTCGGGCGGTCCCGGCGGAGAGGCCGGACGCTGCCGCGGATGCGCGGTCGGTTCAGGCGGAGTCGCCTGAGGCTGGGTCGGTTCGGGTGGAGCGGCCTGAGGCTGCTGCTCGTCCTGAGGTTGCTGCGCCGCCAGATCGGGCGGAGTCGCGTGAGGCTGCTGTCCGTCCCGAGGTCGCCGTGCCGCCCGTCCGGACGGAGTCGTCTGAGGCTGCCGTTCGTCCTGAGGTTGCTGTGCCGCCGGTTCGAACTGAGCGTCCTGAGGTGGCTGCGCCGCTGGCTCGGGCGGAGTCGCCCGAGGTTGCTGCCCGTCCCGAGGTCGCGGCATCGCCCGCGCGCCCAGCTGAGCCCCAGCCCGCCCCTGCTGCGGAGGACTCTCCCGCGGCGGCGGTGGACAAGCCGGTCCACCCGATCCCGCCCGACTTCCAGGCCGGGCCGCCGACCATGCCCGCCGGTGTTGTGCAGCCGCGGCCGGAGGTGGCGCGCGTGCAGCCGGAGCTGCCAATCGCGCCGCAGCCGCCTGCTGAGCCGGAGCCCCCGTCGCCGGGGGCACCTCCCGCCGCACTCGAGCGGGCCGATGAGTCCGCCGCCGAACGGTCGTCGGCTGAGGTTGAGGCCGCTGGCGAGTCCGGTCCCGCGCAGGCGCAGGCCGCCGAACCGACCTCGGATGCCGATTCGGAGTCGCCGGGGAGCGAGCAGGCACCCGACGGTTCAGTCACAGCATCCACCCCAGGCCAGGTTCCGGGTGCGCACCTCGAAAGCCCGGCCGCTACGCAGGAACAGATTCCCGCGCACGGAGAGGGGCTGGCTCCCGAGTCCACTCCGGCTGCCGCACAGGAGCCGCTTCCTGAGAGCGCCCGGCTGCCTGGAACGTCTCCGGGGCCGGTTGCCGCGGACAGTCCGGTGCACGCACAAGGAACACCCTCCGACCCCGCCCCGGCTCCATCGCACGGTCCTGCTGCGCAAGGACCGACTGACTCGAGCCCGGTTGCCCCGCCAGTGCCCGGTCCCGTCCCGGTTTCGTCGCAGGACGAGAGGTTTAGCCCTGCGGGCGCGCAAGGACGGGCTGACTCGAACCTGGCGGCCCCGCAGGGGCCGTTGCATGGGGCGGTTCCGGCTCCTGCGCACGCCACTTCGCAGGAGCAGCCTGGCTCCGCCCCGGTTTCATCGCAGGGCGAGGGGCTCAGCCCCGCGGCCGCACAGGGCCCAGCCGCCCCGACCACACCGCAAGGCCCGCTCCCTGCATCGACTCCGGCGCAACCCGCCCAGCAGGGGCCGCTCCCTGCATCGACTCCCGCGCAACCCACTCAGCAGGGCCCGTTCCCCGGATCAGCCCCAGCGCAACCCGGCCAGCAAGGCCCGTTCCCCGGACCAACCCCGCCGCAACCCACCCAGCAAGGGCCGCTCCCAGCCCCGCCTCAACCACCGGCCCCGGCCCAAACCCCCCGCCCCAAGCCGGTCTTCCCCGGCCCGGAGTCCACCCCCCAGCCGTTCCCGGCCCGCCACGCCGCCCCCGCGCGCCCGGTCTTCCCCGGCCCCGGCACCCTGCCGCCCGTCCCGCCCGCCGGCGCGCGTCCGATCTTCCCCGGCAAGGACACCCCACTACCCCAGCCCACAACACGCCAAGAACCCGAAACCCCACCCCGAGGCACCCCCCGCGGCTGGTTCGACGAACACCCCGAACAGCAGGAAGAACCCCAGGACTTCGGGCCCACCGGTCAACCCACCGAGATCCCCTACAAGTACAAGCGCTGACAGCCGGCCGAGCACCTGCCACGCTAGGGACATGTCCAAAGATCCGAACCCGGACCAGGGGTGGTACTACAACACCCGCACCAACCAGGTCGAGCACCTCGAACGCAGCCGCAGCGTCGACCTGCTCGGGCCCTACCCGGACGAGGCCACCGCACGGCGGGCGCTCGACATCGCGAGGGAACGGACCCGGCAGGCCGACGCCGCCGACGACGACTAGACCGGCAGCTGCGGGCCCAGGACGAACTCGGGGTCCACCTGCGCGGCCAGGTCCGCGCCTGCCCAGGCGTGGGCGTTGCGCAGGTGGAACTCCACCGCCTGGCGCTGGTAGCGGGCCCAGTCGCGCTGCTCCGCGTCCACCGTCGCCTGCATCGAACGCAGCGTCGCGAGGTTGCGGGGCTCCAGCTCGCTGATCGGGCGGGCCGTGCCGCGCTCCGCCGCGCGGACGTGGCGGGACGCCGACAGCCAGCCCAGCAGTGCGTCGCCGACCTGGTCCTGCAGGAACTCGACGTCCTCCGCGTCCGTCACCTTGTTGCCCACCACCACGAGGCGGACGCCGAAGTCGCGGGCGTAGTCCGCGTACTGGCGGTACACGCCGACGCTGCGCACCGTCGGCTCGCACACCAGGAACGTCACGTCGAACCGCGTGAACAGGCCCGAAGCGAACGCGTCCGCGCCCGCCGTCATGTCCATCACGACGTACTCGCCGTCCACGTCCACCAGGTGGTTGAGCAGCAGCTCCGCGGCTCCCACCTTCGAGTGGTAGCACTTGACGCCCAGGTCGTCCTCGTCGAACTGGCCGGTGACGCCGAGCCGCACGCCGCCCAGCTGGCGGAAGCACGTCGAGAAGACCGGGTTGTCCTCGAACGGCCGGACCAGGCGGGAGCCGCGGCCCGGTGGGGTCGTCTTGATCATCGACGCCGCGTCGGGGATGCGCGGGTTGTCGCCGCGCAGGTAGTCCTTGATCAGGGCCATGTTGTCGCCGAGCGTCGGCCAGGCCAGCGCTTCTTCCTCGGTCGCGCCGAGCGCCACGGCCAGGTGCTGGTTGATGTCGGCGTCGATCGCCAGCACCGGCAGGCCGGCGTCGGCGAGGTACGCGACGAACAGCGACGAGAGCGTGGTCTTGCCGCTGCCGCCCTTGCCGACGAACGCGATCTTCACGGTCGGGCACCTTTCTGGAAACGAAGACGGTTTTCATTATTGCCGGACCCAACGTACACCCGACCGGCCCGCGCCCGATCGGGCGATCATCGGCCCCTTCCGGGGTTAGGGTTGGGGGGTGCCTCCCCTGGTGATCAGGACACACTCGGCGGGCGGGGACTTCGGCCCCCTGCGCGCCGAGTTTTCGCTGCCGGAGTCGTTCGGGCCCGACGTGCTGGCCGAAGCGGAGGCGGCGGTGCTCGACCCGCTGGCCGAGCCTCGCGAGGACGCGACCGGGCTGCCGTTCGTCACCATCGATCCGCCCGGGTCCAAGGACCTCGACCAGGCGATGGTCGTCGAGAAGACCGCGCACGGCTTCCGCGTGCACTACGCGATCGCCGACCTCGCCGCGTTCGTCCCGCCCGGCGGCGCGCTCGACCGCGAATCGCGCATGCGCGGGCAGACGCTCTACCTGCCCGACGGGAACGTCCCGCTGCACCCGCCGGTGCTCTCCGAAGGCGCCGCGAGCCTGCTGCCCGGCGAGGTCCGGCCCGCGGTGCTCTGGACCATCGAGACCGACGAAGCCGGCGAGCCGACGTCCACCCGGGTGCGCCGCGCGCTGGTCCGGTCCACCGAGCAGTTCGACTACGAGACGGTGCAGGCCGCGCTCGACGCCGGGAACCCGCACCCGTCGGTGGCGGCGCTGCCCGAGCTCGGCCGGCGGCGGCGCGAACTGGCCGTGCGCCGCGGCGCGGTCGAGCTGCAGCTGCCGGAGCAGGAGATCAGCGGCAACCCGGACGGCGGCTGGGTGCTCGCGCGCCGGCCGCGAACGGTCGTCGACGCATGGAACGCCGAGATCTCGCTGCTCACCGGGATGGCGGCGGCGCAGATCATGATCGACGCGCGGGTCGGCGTCCTGCGCACGCTGCCCGACCCGGAACCCGAGGCCGTGGACTGGCTGCGCCGGTCGGCCGAAGCGCTGGGCATCGCCTGGGCGCCGGAAGCGACCGTTTCCGAGTTCCTGTCCGCGCTCGACCCCGGGCAGCCGGCCTCGATGGCGCTCTACGCCGACACCACACGGCTGCTGCGCGGCGCGGGCTACACGGCGTTCGACGGCGAACTGCCGGCGCTCACCACGCACGCGGGCATCGGCGGCGCGTACGCGCACGTCACGGCGCCGATCCGGCGGCTGGTGGACCGGTTCGCCACGGAGATCTGCCTCGCCGTTTCGGCGGGCCGCGAGGTGCCCGCGTGGGTGCGCGCGGCGCTGGCGGACGTGCCGGAGCGGATGAGCGCGTCGGACACCCTCGCCGCGAAGGTCGAGCGGGCGTGCATCGACCAGGTCGAGGCGTGGGTGCTGGCCGAGCACGTCGGCGGCGAGTTCAGCGCGGTGGTGCTGCGCGCGGACGAGAACAAGGCGGAGATCCTCGTCGAAGACCCGACGGTGATGGCGAAGTGCGCGGGGGAGAAGCTCACCGCGGGGGAGCGGATCGGCGTCCGGCTGACCGCGGTGGACGTCGAGCAGCGGAAGGTGTCGTTCGAACGCGCATGACCCACCTCGTCGACGACCTCGGGGAGCCGGTGCCGCTCGAAGGCCCGGCCTCACGCGTGGTTTCGCTCGTGCCGTCGGTGACCGAAGCGGTCGAGGTGAGCGCGCCCGGCCGCCTCGCCGGCGCCACCGACTACTGCACGCACCCGTCCACTTTGGACGTCCCGCGGGTGGGCGGGTCGAAGTACCCGAAGCTCGACCGGGTCCTGGACCTCGCGCCGGACCTCGTGCTGGCCAACTCGGAGGAGAACCGCCAGGAGGACGTGGAACGCCTGCGCGCCAACGGGATCCCGGTCTGGGTGATGGCCGCGTCGGCGTCCGTGCCGGCCGCGCTGGGCTCGCTGCGCCGGATCCTCACCCAGGCCTTCGAGCTGGAAGAACCGGACTGGCTGGTCTCGGCGGAGGAGCTGTGGCGCGAGACCCGGCCGGTGCGTTTCCACGCGGTGGTCCCGGTCTGGCGCAAACCGTGGATCGTCCTGGGCCGCGACACTTTCGGCGGCGACGTCCTGCGCCGCGTCGGCGTGGCGAACGTCTACGCGGGTTCCGGCGAGCGCTACCCGCGGCCGGACGTCGAGGAACTGCGGGCACACCTGCGCGCGGACGCGGACCTGCTGGTGCTCCCGGACGAGCCGTACCTGTTCACCGCGGAGGACGGCCCGGACCACTTCCCGGACGCGCGGTACGTCCTGGTCTCGGGGCGGCACCTGACGTGGTACGGACCTTCGCTCGTGGAGGCGCACGCCGCGCTGACCGAAGCGCTGGGAGACGGCTAAGCCCGCAGCCAGGCCTCGAGGCGGTCGAAGTACTCGCCCGTCAGGCCGGTGTGCGCGTCGACCGGGATCAGCTCGGTGGACAGGCCGGCGCGCCGGTCGAGGAACGCCTCCCGGGCGGCCGGGAACAGGTCGAAGTCGTCGTCGAACCAGGCCAGCGGCCGGCCCGCGGCGAACCGGGCCACCGGCCCGAACTTCCACGACGGCTGCGGCCCGGCGAACTCGACCACCGGCAGCGGCGGCAGCCCGATCGCCGGGCCCACCTGGCGGTTCGCCCGGTGTTCCCAGCTGGTCGCCCAGGCCAGTTCGGCGTTCGCGGCACCGGCCAGCGCGAGTAGCGCGGGGCCGTGGGCGGGGTTGAGCCAGATCCGCAGCCGCTTGCGGCTCCAGCGGGAGATCCGCAGCCGGTGCTCGAGGTAACCGGCGGGCTTCGCGTGGCGCGCCGCGGCCCACGGGCTCAGCGGGCCGTCGACGTCGAGCAGGATCAGCGGTCTCACCTCTGCTTGGTAGCCGCTTCCGGCTCCGGGAGCAAGTGATTGCGTCCGAGGCAGAGCACATGGGTCCGGAGCAACACCACCGTGATCCGCACCGGCGACGGCCTGATCCTGGTCGATCTCGGCATCGAAGGCGCCTGACTGGACGCCCTCGCTCACCGCGGCGTCCCTGTCATCGCCGGTTTCTGCACACACCCGCTCTGGGATCACCTGGTCTGGCACTCCCGCTTCGGCGACGTTCCGCGCTACGCCACCGCCGCCTGCGCGAAGGTTGGCGGAGAAGTCCGGGAACGAGCGCAGGCCATGGCGGCCGAGACCGCGACCGGCGTGCCGCTCGAGCTGATCGGGCTCCTCACCCCGCTGCCGGCGGACGGCGGGCCCGTGCCCGGCGAGGTCGTCGAGCACGAGGTGTGCGCCGTCGGGCACGCCGCAGTCCTGCTCGCCGGCGACATGCTCTCCGACGTCCTGATCCCGCTCCTCGACCCCCGCCGCACCGGGCAGCAGGAGGCCTACGAAGCCGCGCTCGAACTGCTGGGCAAAGCCGCCGAGCACGTCGCCGCCCGCTTCGCCACCGATCGCGCCTACCTCGAAGCGCTGCGGCGCGGCGAAGAGCCCGCTGACGAGCGCTGGGGAAAGCGCCGGTAGCTCAGAGCGTCAGTCCGGTCAGGACGGTCACGCGCTCCTCGGTGAAGTCCGCCATCGCCGACGCGGGGCCTTCGCGGCCGACGCCGGAGTCCTTCACGCCGCCATACGGCATCTGGTCCGCGCGGAAGCTCGGCACGTCGCCGACGAGCACGCCGCCCACCTTCAACGCCGCCGACACCTCGAACGCCGTCGGGAGGTCGCGCGTGAACACACCGGCCTGCAAGCCGAAGCGTGAAGCGTTGATGCGCGAAACGCCCTCGGCGACCGAAGCCACCCGGACCAGCGAAACCACCGGCCCGAACACCTCCTCGGCCATCACCGACGCGTCCTCGGGGACGTCCGCCAGCACCGTCGGCTCCACGGTGGCACCCGAGTGCCCGCCGCCGGTCAGCAGCCGGGCGCCCGAAGACACCGCCGAAGAGATCCAGGATGAGACGCGCGAAGCCGCGTCCTCGTTGATCAACGGACCGACGTCGACGCCGTCGGCCCGCGGGTCGCCGGTCCGCAGCGCCTTGACCTGCTCGAGCACCTTCTCGACCAGCGCGTCGAAGACGTCGGTGTGCGCGTAGACCCGCTGCACCGAGATGCACGACTGGCCGGCCTGGTACATCGCGAAGGTGGCGATCCGCTGTGCCGCGAAGTCGAGGTCCGTCCAATCGGGACAGACGAGGACCGCGCCGTTGCCGCCGAGTTCCAGCGCCACGTGCTTGCGCGGGACGCGGTCGCGGATGGCCCAGCCGACCGGGACCGAGCCGGTGAACGACACCACCGGCAGCCGCGGGTCCTCGACCAGCCGCGACGACGTCTCGTTGTCCACCGGCAGGATCGACCAAGAGCCCGCCGGCAGGTCCGTCTCGGCCAGGATTTCGCCCAGCAGCAACGCCGTCAGCGGCGTCGCGGGCGCGGGCTTGAGCACGATCGGCGCGCCCACCGCGATCGCCGGGGCCACCTTGTGCGCCACCAGGTTGAGCGGGAAGTTGAACGGCGTGATGCCCAGCACCGGCCCACGGGGCACGCGCCGGACCAGCGCGAGCCGTCCGGTGCCGCCGGGGTCGGTGTCGAGACGCTGCAGCTCGCCCGAGAACCGGCGGGCTTCCTCGGCCGCCCAGCGGAACGTCGAGACCGCGCGGCCGACCTCGCCGCGCGCCCACTTCAGCGGCTTGCCCGACTCGGCCGTGATGAGCTGCGCGATCTCCTCGGACCGCTCGCCCAGCGCGCGGGACACGTGGTCCAGCGCGCCGGCGCGGACGTGCGCGGGCAGCGTCGCGAACTCGTCGGCGACGTCGTGCGCGGCCTGCACCGCGGCCTCGACGTCGGAGGGTGAAGGCACGAAGTGCGAGCCCGCGGAAGAGCCGTCGAAGGAGTGCCGGACGGCCGCGGTCGCGCCGCCGGTCACCGGCTTTCCGGCGACCCAGAAGGGGAAAGTCATGCGAGAGCCTCCGTACGGACAGCGTGCTCGAGGACCGAGAGGCCCTCGTCGAGCAGGTCGTTGGACAGGGACAGCGGCGGCAGCAGGCGGACGACGTTGCCGTAGGTGCCGCAGGTCAGCACCACCACGCCCGCCCGGTGGCAGGCCGCCGCGACGCGCTTGGTGAGGTCGGCGTCCGGCTCCGAAGAACCAGGCTTCACGAACTCCGCGGCCAGCATCGCGCCGCGCCCGCGGACGTCGCCGATCACACCGGTTTCCGAAGCCAGCGCGCGCAGCCGCGGCAGCACGACGCCTTCGATGCGCTTCGCCGACTCCGCCAGGTTTTCCGCCTTCATCGTCTCGATCGAGCCGAGCGCGGCGGCGCAGGCGATCGGGTTGCCGCCGTACGTGCCGCCGAGACCGCCCGGGCCGACGGCGTCGAGCAGTTCCGCGCGGCCGGTGACGGCGGACAGCGGCAGGCCGCCCGCGATGCCCTTGGCCGTCGCGATCAGGTCGGGCACCACGTCCTCGTCGGTGGAGGCGAACCAGGAACCGGTGCGGCAGAAGCCGGTCTGGACCTCGTCGGCGACGAACACGACGCCGTTTTCGCGGCACCACGCGGAAATCGCGGGCAGGAAGCCGCGCGCGGGCTCGATGAACCCGCCTTCGCCCTGGATCGGCTCGAGGACGACGGCGGCCACCTGGTCGCCGCCGATCTGCTTCTCGATCCGGTCGATGGCCAGCGCGGCCGCCTCGGGGCCGGGCAGGCCGTCGCGGTACGGGTACGAGCCCGGCACGCGATAGACCTCGGGCGCGAACGGGCCGAACCCGTGCTTGTAGGGCACGGACTTCGCGGTCATGCCCATCGTCAGGTTGGTGCGGCCGTGGTAGGCGTGGTCGAACACGACGACGGCCTGGCGCCCGGTCGCCGTGCGCGCGATCTTCACGGCGTTCTCGACGGCTTCGGCGCCGGAGTTGAACAGCACGGACTTCTTCGCGTGGTCGCCCGGCGTCAGCTCCGCTAGTGCCTCGCAGACCTCGACGTAGCCCTCGTACGGCGTGACCATGAAACAGGTGTGGGTGAACCAGCACGCCTGCTTGCGGACGCGGTCGACGACCGCGGGCGCCGAGTGCCCGACGTTGGTCACCGCGATGCCGGAGCCGAAGTCGATCAGGACGTTGCCGTCGGCGTCGGTGAGCAGCCCGCCGCTGGCGGAGGTGACGTAGACGGGCAGCACCGAGCTGACCCCGGCGGCGACGGCGTTCGCGCGGCGCTCCTGCAGCTCGCGCGAGACGGGGCCGGGGATCTCGGTGCGCAGCGTGCGCTGCCGGGGCGCCGGGGCCTGCGGCTCGGCGGTGGTGCTTGCGGTCACGGCGTGCTCCTGGAAGTCGGGGGACGTCCTCAGGATGAGTGGTTACCGGACGGTCGTCAGGTGGCCGTTCTGCACAAATCGCAGCGTAGAATTGGCCGTTATGGCACTGACGCTGGCCGCGCTGGCCGCCGACCGCCCGCTCGGGCTGCGGGTGCTGACCGGCGAGGACGTCCTGGACCGGCCGGTCGGGTGGGTGCACCCGACCGAGCTGACGGACCCGCAGGCGTTCCTCGAAGGCGGCGAGCTGCTGCTGACCACCGGCCTGGCCCTGGACGAAGAGACGTCGCCGGCCTACGTGCGCCGGCTGGTGGCCGCGGGGGCCGCCGGGCTCGGCTTCGGCGTCGGGCTGAGCCACGACAGCGTGCCGCGGTCGCTCGTGTCGACGGCGGCCGAAGTGGGGCTCCCGGTGCTGGAAGTGCCCCGCGAAACGCCGTTCATCGCGATCACGCGCGCGGTTTCGCGGGCGGTGGCGGCCGACGAGTACGCGGCGACGGTCCGGATCGGGCGCGCCCAGCAGGAGCTGACCCGCACGGCGGTCGGCAAGGGCGGGCCGCCGGGGGTGCTGCGCAAGCTGGCGAAACTCGTCGACGGCTGGGTGCTGCTCTTCGAACGCACCACGGTCGTCGAATCCGCGCCGGCGAGCGCGCGGGCGTACGGCGCTTCGCTGCGTGAGGAGCTGGAGCGCCTTCGCACCGGCACGCGGGTCGTCGTGCTCGACGGGCAGGAAGTCGTGCTGCAGACGCTCGACACGAGCGCGCGCCGGGTGCTCGCGGTCGGCGCGTCGCTCGACACCGCGGCGCACCACATCGTCAACACGGCGGTGTCGGTGCTTTCCCTGGCCCTGGAACAGGATCGCGCGCAGGCCGCGGCGCGCCAGGCGTTGCGCACGGGAGTGCTGGAGCTGCTCGCCGGCGGCCAGGCCGACCTGGCGCTGCGGGTCCTGACCGCTTCCGGGGCCGAGGTGCTGGCCGCGCCGTGGCCGGTGCTGGCGTTCACGGGCGCGCCCGCCGCGCGGCGCAAGCTGCTCGGCGCGCTGGAGAACGAGCCGGTCTTCGCGGCGCGCCGGGGTTCGTCGGTGGTCGCGGTCGGCCCGGCCGACGCCGTGACGGACGCGGCGCTGCGGATCGGCGGCCTGCACGGCGGGCTGGCCGGTCCGGTGTCCCCGGCGGACTTCGCGGCCGGCCTGGAGCAGGCGGAGCTGGCGGCCGGGGTGGCGGCGGCGGAGGGCAAGCTCCTGGTGTCGGCGGCGGAGCACACCGGCCGCGGCCTGCTCTCGCTGATCGAGCCCGCGGTGGCGCAAGCGTTTGCGCGCGGGGTGCTGACCCCGCTGCGCGCCCACGACGAGACGGGCCGCGGCGACCTCGTGGATTCGCTGCGCTGCTGGCTGGAACACCACGGCCACTGGGACACCGCGGCGGCGAGGCTCGGCGTCCACCGCCACACGCTGCGGAACCGGATCAAGAAGGCGGAGGAACTGCTCGGCCGGGACCTCGACGCACCCGGCGTCCGCGCGGAACTGTGGGTGGCGCTGCATGCCTAGCCCCAAGCGCCCCAATGTGGCGTTCGGTGCGTCAGACGCACCGAACGCCACATTGGGTGCGTTGGACGCAACCAACGCCACATTGGGGCGCTGTGGCCCCTAGCCGGTGACCAGCACGATCGGCGAGTCGCCGCAGCGCCGCAGGCCGGGCCCGGGTTCCGCGCCCGCCGACCACCACGCCGGGACGTCGGCCTCCCGCACCAGCGAGCCCGTCGGCTGCCGGACGCTGTTCGACACGATCACCCGCCCCTGCGCGTTCAGCAACGCCGCCCCGCGCCCCAGCGCGCGCAGCCGGGGCCGCACCGCCCGCTCGAACTCGCGCACGTACACGTCCGCCCCGACCACGCCCGCGAAGGCGCCCGAGAGGAACACCGGGATCGTGAACGTCAGCGTGTACTCGTCGGTGCACAGGTAATCGACGTACGGGCCGTTGATGTGCCGCCGCCCGGTGTCGCGCGGGACCGTGAACCACGACTGGCGCGTGTAGTCGAGGAAGTTCTCGCTCCCCGGGTCCAGGCTGATGAACAGCTGGGACGGCGGTGAACCAACCGTCCACCACTCGAAACCGAACTCGGAATCGGTGAGCACGCGGGGCGCGCTGACGAAGCCCGCGCCGACGATGAGCCCGCCCAGTGCCTCGGTGACCTGCGGGCGGATCCGGTGCAGCGCCGCCGCCGACGGGGACTCCGCCAGCACCGACTCGGCCGCCGCCAGCAGGGGCTTCAGGCGTTCGAAGACCCCTTCGACCAACGCCGAGACCTGCTCGACGACCTCGTCGCGTGTCAGCGTGCGGGTGTCGTTCACGGTGCTCACCTCGGATGCGCGGAATAGGGCGGAGTTTACGGGGCGAGCAGGCTGAGGTGCACGTCCGCGAGCCGGTCGAGCGCGCCGAGGAGGTGTTCCTCGGTGAGCTTGCGGGCCAGTTCGCCGTCGGCCGCGTCGATCGCGGCGGTGATGGCCGCGTGCTCTTCGCAGGAGTGTGCCCCGGGCTCCAGCGGCAGCCACAGCAGGCCGCCGAGTTCGCTCTGCAGGTGGACCTCCTCGTGCGTGAGCCGCGGGGACTGCGCGGCCGCCGCGACCTCCAGGTGGAACTGCCGCTCCGCCCGGGTGAAGTCGATGCCGTGGGCCGTGCGGAGGTCGTCGGTCGCCAGCCGCAGCCGGGCGATGTCCTCGGGGGAGCTGCGCTCGGCGGCCAGCTTGGCGGCGGCACCGGCGATCGCGAGGTAGTGGTCGCCGACGTCGCGAAGGTCGGACAGCGACACCTCGCGCAGCCGCGCGCGCCACGCGTCCGACGGCGGGTCGGCCGGCGCACGGACGAAGCTGCCGCCGCTACGGCCCCGGCGCGTCTCGACGAGCCCCTGCTGGCGCAACGCCACGAGCGCTTCCCGGACCGTCACGGTCGAGACGCCGAACTGCGCGGCCAGGTCGGCCTCGCTGGGCAGCTGCTCCTCGTCGGCCAGGAAACCCAGCGTGATGGCGTCGACCAGCCGCGCCGCCACCGCTTCCGCCCGCCCGACCTGGCCGAGCGGCGCGAACATGGCGGACCGCGCGCTGTGCGACATGCCCTGGCGCATCGTGACCCTTCGCTGTCGGGAGTACCCGTTCGCACCAATCTTGCCTGATCCTCTTGTCCTATTACATATGAACTCATATGTTTTAGCTCCCGCCAGCACCGAGGAGACACCGTGCAGGAGCTGAAGCACTACGTCGGCGGCGCCTACGTCGAGTCCAAGTCGGGCCGGACCGCGGAGATCGTCGACCCGGTCACCGGGCGGCCCTACTGCACCGCGCCGATCGCCGGACCCGAAGACGTCGACAACGCGCTGCAGGTCGCCGCGGCCGCGTTCGAGACCTGGCGCGCGACGACCCCCGCCCAGCGCCAGCTCGCGCTGCTCAAGATCGCCGACGCGCTCGAAGCCCGCGCCGACGAGATCGTCCGCGTCGAGTCCGCGAACACCGGCAAGCCGATCGCGCTGACCACGGCCGAGGAAATCCCCATGGTCCTTGACCAGGTCCGCTTCTTCGCCGGAGCCGCGCGCGTGCTCGAAGGCCGGTCGGCCGGTGAGTACATGGAGGGCCACACGTCCTTCGTCCGCCGCGAGCCCGTCGGCGTGTGTGCCCAGGTCACGCCGTGGAACTACCCGCTGCTGATGGCCATCTGGAAGATCGCGCCCGCGCTCGCCGCCGGCAACACGATCGTGCTCAAGCCGTCCGATACCACCCCGGCGTCGACGCTGCTGCTGGCCGAGATCGCCGGCGAGTTCCTGCCGCCGGGCGTGTTCAACGTCGTCTGCGGCGATCGCGACACCGGCCGCGCGCTGGTCGAGCACGACATCCCGGCGATGGTGTCGATCACCGGCTCGGTCCGCGCCGGGATCGAGGTGGCTCGCAGTGCCGCGAACGACGTCAAGCGCGTACATCTCGAGCTGGGCGGCAAGGCGCCGGTCATCGTCTTCGGCGACGCCGACCTCGAAGCCGCCGCCGAAGCCATCGCGGTCGCGGGCTACTTCAACGCCGGCCAGGACTGCACCGCCGCCACCCGCGTCCTGGTCGCCGACGACGTCCACGACAGCTTCGTCGCCGCACTCACCCGCCAGGCGCAGGCGGCGAAGACCGGCAAGCCCGACGACGAAGACGTCGCCTTCGGCCCGCTCAACAACGCCGCGCAGCTGGAGAAGGTGTCCGGGTTCATCGACCGGCTCCCGGATCACGCGACCGTCCACTGTGGCGGCCACCGCGCCGGAGACGAGGGCTACTTCTACGAAGCCACCGTGGTTTCCGGCGTCCGCCAGGACGACGAGATCAGCCGGAACGAGATCTTCGGCCCGGTCATCACCGTCCAGCGTTTCACGGACGAAGCCGAAGCGCTGAAAGCGGCGAACGCCGTGCAGTACGGCCTGGCGTCGTCGGTCTGGACCCGCGACCACCAGCGCGCCATGCGCGTGTCGGCGAAGCTCGACTTTGGCTGCGTCTGGATCAACACGCACATCCCCCTGGTCGCCGAGATGCCGCACGGCGGGTTCAAGAAGTCCGGCTACGGCAAGGACCTCTCGCTCTACGGCCTCGAGGACTACACCCGCGTCAAGCACGTGATGAGCGCACTGTGAGGCTCGCGATGCCCAACCAAGCACCGTCCGGCACGCGGGAAGAGCCCGCGGCGCCCGAGAGCACGCGCCCGGCGATCCGGCTTTCCGGGCTGCGCAAGCACTTCGGCGACGTCCACGCGGTCGACGGCGTCGACCTCGACATCCCGCCCGGCGAGTTCTTCTCCATGCTCGGCCCGTCCGGCTCCGGCAAGACGACGGTGCTGCGCATGATCGCCGGCTTCGAGCTGCCCACCGAGGGCACGATCGAGCTCGAAGGCCGGGACGTCAGCCGGCTGGCGCCGTTCGAGCGGGACGTCAACACGGTGTTCCAGGACTACGCCCTGTTTCCGCACATGACGGTGCAGCAGAACGTCGAGTACGGCCTGAAGGTCAAGCGCGTCCCGAAGCCGCAACGCCGGGAGCGCGCGCTCGAAGCGCTGAAGACCGTGCGGCTGGCGGACTACGGCTCGCGCAAGCCCGCGCAGCTCTCCGGCGGGCAGCGCCAGCGCGTCGCGCTCGCCCGCGCGCTGGTCAACCGGCCCAAGGTGCTGCTGCTCGACGAACCCCTCGGCGCGCTCGACCTCAAGCTGCGCCAAGCGATGCAGCTCGAGCTGAAACAGATCCAGCGGGACGTCGGCATCACGTTCGTCTTCGTCACCCACGACCAGGACGAAGCCCTCACCATGAGCGACCGCATCGCGGTGTTCAACGACGGGAGGATCGAGCAGGTCGGGCCGCCCGAAGAGGTGTACGAGCGCCCCGCCAGCGCGTTCGTGGCCGGCTTCGTCGGGACGTCGAACCTGCTCGGCGGGCGCGGCGCCGAGACCGTCATCGGCCGGCCGGGTCTGTTCAGCATCCGGCCGGAGAAGATCCGCATCGACGGCGAGCTGTCCGAGCCCGCCGCGGTGGGGGACACCAGCGCGACCGGCACGGTCACCGACGTCGTGTACGCCGGCGCGACCGTGCGGTACGCCGTCGCGCTGGACGCCGGGGGACAGCTCTCGGTCGTCCGGCAGAACACCGACGGCACCGCCGGGTTCGGCGACGGGCGCGTCCGGCTCAGCTGGCGCGACGAACACAGCTTCCAAGTCCAGTAGTTCCAGAAGGGTTGCCATGAAGAACAGGAAGACGCGGCTTGCCGGGATCCTCGGCGCCAGCCTGCTGTTGGCTGCATGTGGCACGTCGGGCACGAGTTCGTCCGCGCCGCCCGGCGCGCAGGGCTTCACCCCGCCGAAGCTGGAGGCGCTCAAGGCGCTCGGGCAGCCGGAAGGCCAGCTGAACGTGCTCGCCTGGCCGGGCTACGCGGAGAACGGCTCGAACGACCCGAAGGTCAACTGGGTTACGCCGTTCGAGCAGCAGACCGGCTGCAAGGTGAACGTCAAGCCGTTCGGCACGTCCGACGAAGCCGTGACGCTGATGAAGACCGGGCAGTACGACGTCGTCTCCGCCTCGGGCGACGCGTCGCTGCGGCTGGTGGCGTCCGGCGACGCCGAGCCGGTGAACACCGCGCTCGTCCCGAACTACGCCGACGTCCAGCCGTTCCTCAAGGACAAGTCGTGGAACAGCGTCGGCGGCGTCTCCTACGGCATCCCGCACGGCTGGGGCGCGAACCTGCTGACCTGGCGCACCGACAAGGTGACCCCGGCGCCGACGTCGTGGTCGGTCATGTTCGACGCGAACTCGCCCTACAAGGGCAAGGTGATCGCCTACGACTCGCCGATCTACATCGCCGACGCCGCGCTGTACCTGCAGGCACACCAGCCGGACCTGGGGATCAAGAACCCGTACGCCCTCGACGACAAGCAGTTCACCGCCGCGGTGAACCTGCTCAAGCAGCAGCGGCCGCTGGTGAGCGAGTACTGGTCGGACTACCTCAAGGAGTCGCAGGCGCTGAAGAACGGCGACGCCGTCGTCGGTACCGCCTGGCAGGTCACGGTCAACCTGACGAAGGGCGAAGGCGCGCCGCTGGAGTCGGCCGTGCCGAGCGAGGGCGCGACCGGGTGGTCGGACACCTGGATGGTCGCGGCGAAGTCGCAGCACAAGACGTGCGCGTACAAGTGGCTCGACTACATCGTCAGCCCGAAGGTCAACGCCCAGGTCGCCGAGTACTTCGGCGAAGCGCCGGCGAACCCGAAGGCGTGCGCGGAGATGACCGACAAGACGCTCTGCGACACCTACCACGCCAACGACGCCGGGTACGCGGCGAAGATCGCGTACTGGACCACGCCGATCCAGCAGTGCCTCGACGGCCGCACGGACGTCAAGTGCAAGGACTACGGCGAGTGGACGAAGGCCTGGACCGAGATCAAGGGCTGACATGACCGCCGTTTCCGCCTTCTTCTACCGGAAGCCCAAGTTGCGCTTGGGCTTCCTGCTCTCGGCGCCGCTGCTCTGGCTCGGCCTGGCCTACCTGGGCGCGCTCGCCGCGCTGTTCGTCACGGCGTTCTGGCACACCGACGCGTTCACCGGCCAGGTCGTCATCGAGTGGTCGCTGGACAACTTCACGACGCTGTTCACCGACGCGGTGTACCGCACGATCACCTTCCGCACGGTCGGGATCGCGGCGCTGGTCACGGTGATCGACGCCGTCATCGCGTTCCCGATGGCGTACGCGATGGCCAAGCTCGCTTCGCCGCGGGCGCAACGGATCCTGGTGATCGCGGTGATGACGCCGCTGTGGGCGAGCTACCTTGTGAAGGCGTACGCGTGGCGCTCGATGCTGTCCGGCAACGGCGCCCTGAGCTGGCTTTCGCCGGGTTACGGCGTCACGGCCACGATCATCACCTTGTCGTACCTGTGGCTGCCGTACATGATCCTGCCGATCTACGCGGGCCTCGACCGGCTGCCAGATTCCCTGGTGGACGCCTCCGGCGACCTCGGGGCCCGCTCGTTCCGGACGTTCCGCTCGGTGATCCTGCCGCTGACGTTCCCGGCGATCGTGGCCGGCTCGATCTTCACGTTCTCGCTGTCGCTGGGCGACTACATCGCGGTGAAGATCGTCGGCGGCACGTCGCAGATGCTCGGCAACGTCGTCTACGACAACATCGGCGCGGCCAACAACCTCCCGTTCGCGGCGACGGTGGCGACCGTGCCGGTCGTGATCATGCTCGTGTACCTGGCCGCGGTGCGCCGCACCGGCGCGCTCGACAACCTCTAGGAGCCCTCGGTGCGGACGTCTCGGGCACTGCTGTGGACCGCGCTGGGCCTCGGCCTGGCGGTGATCTACTTCCCGCTGGTGGTGGTGCTGCTCAACTCCTTCAACGCGGACACGACGTTCGGCTTCCCGCCGACCCGCTTCACGCTGGAGTGGTGGAGCCGGGCCGCCTCGAACGACGGCGCGCTGCACGCGCTGTGGACGAGCGTCGAGGCCGGCCTGGCCGCGACGGCGATCGCGCTGGTGCTCGGCACGATGGCCGCGTTCGCGCTGCAGCGCTACCGGTTCTTCGGCCGCAACCCGGTGTCGCTGCTGATCATCCTGCCGATCGCGCTGCCCGGCATCGTCACGGGCATCGCGCTGAACAACGCGTTCCGCACCATCCTGGGCATCGACCTCGGCCTGCTGACGGCGATCGTCGCGCACGCGACGTTCTGCATCGTGGTGGTGTTCAACAACGTCGTCGCGCGGCTGCGCCGGATGGGTGGCAACCTCGAGGAAGCGTCGATGGACCTCGGCGCGACGGGCTTCACGACGTTCCGCCTGGTGACGTTCCCGATGCTGCGCTCGGCCCTGCTGGCCGGCGGGCTGCTGGCGTTCGCGCTGTCGTTCGACGAGATCATCGTGACGACGTTCACGCTGGGCACGGGCATGGAGACGCTGCCGATCTGGATCTACAACAACCTGTTCCGCCCCAACCAGGCCCCGATCGTCAACGTCGTCGCGGCGGTGCTGATCGTGGCCTCGACGGTCCCGGTGTACCTGGCCCAGCGCCTCTCCGGCGACACAGCTTCCGGCGGGCGGCTCTAGGTTCCACACCCGCGACGCATGAATTCCGGCGTTCTGCCCTTGGCTTATGCGTCGGACGCATAGGCCGAGCAGTGCTTTGCCGGTAGGAAGGAAGCGGGCTCGGAAGGTAGTGCCCCACCTGATTCCAGGTGTGAAAGGGGCGCGATGCGGGACTGGCTCATCCAGGCGGTAGCCGGATACGTGCTGCTGTTGCTTTCCCTCGTCGTGGTGGTGGCCGTGGTCGACCGCGACCACCGACGCGCCGATCGGGCGGCGCGCGTGTTGCGAATCCTGCTGATCGGCGCCGCACCCGGCCTGGCCGGCGCGGTGCTGAAACTGCACCAGGCCGGGCTGCTGTGACTAGTGGACTGACCGGACGGTGCCGCCGTCGACGCGGATCGTCGCGCCGCTGACGTAGTCCGCCGCCGGGCTCACCAGGTAGCCGACCGCGGCCGCGATCTCCTCGGGGCGGCCCAGCCGGCCGACGTCGTTGGGCACCAGGTCGCGGGCCGCAGCGCGTTCGATGTCCGCCCACTCGGTGCCCCAGCCGTGGTCCGGGGCGATGCCGGTGAGCAGCTCGCGCACCGAGTCCACCAGGATCGCGCCGGGGGAGACGACGTTCGACGTCACGCCGGTCCCGGCGAGCTCCCGGGCCAGCGACACCGCGAGGTTGTGCCGCGCGGCGAGCGTCGCGGTGTAGTGCGGCTGCGTCGCCATCGGCTGGATCGCCAGGCCACCGCCGATCTGGACCACCCGGCCCCAGCCGCGCGAGCGCATGCCCGGCACGAACCGGTGGACCATCCGGACCGCGGAGACGACGTTCGCCTGGTACATCGCGCTCCAGGCGTCCGGCGTCGCGTCGGTCCAGGAGAGGTGGTCGTAGGCGCCGGCGTTGTTGACCAGGACGTCGACGTCACCGGCCGCCTCCGCCACCGCGTCGGCGCCCTCGTCGGTCGACAAATCGCCGATGGCCACCCCGGCCGCGCCGATCTCCGCGGCGACCTTCTCGGTGCGGGCCGCGTTCCGGCCGTGCACCACCACCGAAGCGCCTTCGGCCGCCAGCAGCCGGGCGATCGCCTCGCCGAGGCCCGCGCTGGAGCCGGTCACCAGAGCCCGCTTGCCGGCCAATTCGAGATCCATGGAGCACCTTCCCAAGAGGTATACGGCTGTAGACTTAGTGGAAGTCTACACTCGTATACATGAGACCCCGCAACGCCGCCGCGACCCGTGAAGCGATCCTGGCTTCCGCGCTCGACGCCTTCACCCGTGCCGGGTACGACGGCGTCGGCGTGCGCGAAATCGCCGAGTCCGCCGGTGTCACGGCGATGCTCGTGAACCGCTACTTCGGCTCCAAGGAAGGGCTCTTCGCGGAGGTCGTCGATGCGGCGATGACCGAGCGGACCGTGCTCACCGAGGACCCCGCGACGCTCGCCGCGGACATCGCGGCCGCACTGGTGCGCCGGACCGCCCCCGGTGCCACGCGGCTCGATCCGTTCCTGCTGACGCTGCGCTCGGCGCCGAACCCGCGCGCCGCGGAGATCCTGCGCGACGGCATCGAGCGGCACGTCGAGAAGCACCTCGCCGACCTGCTTCCCGGACGGGAAAAGACCGGGCCGGCACTGGTCCTGTCCGTGATCGCGGGCTTCTGGCTGATGCGCGCGCTCATCGGCGGCACCGAACTCGCCCGCGCTGACGAAGCCGTCCTCGAGCGCAAGCTGGAGCAGGTGTTCGCCGTCCTACTGGCGGAATGAGTCCGTCGCCGCGCGCAGGGCCGCGAGCATGCCCGGGTCGGTCACCGCGTGCCCGGCGCCTTCGAGGAGCTTCAGCTCCGACCCCGGCCAGTTCCGGTGCAGCTCGTACGCCGTGACCGGTGGGCACACCGCGTCGTAGCGGCCCTGGACGATGATGCCGGGGATGCCGGCGAGCTTGCCCGCGTCGCGGACCAGCTGGCCGTCGGCGAGCCAAGCGCCGTGGCGGAAGTAGTGGACGGCGAGGCGGGCGAAGGTCAGCGCGAACGCCGGTTCGGCGTACTGGCGGACGAAGGATTCCTGCGGCACCACCGAAACCGTCGCGCCCTCCCAGGTGCTCCACGCGATCGCGGCCCGGTGCCGGACCTCCTCCGACGGGTCTTCGAGCAGCGTGGCGTACGCCGCCAGCGGGTCGTCCCGCAAGGCGGCCGGGATCGGGGCGAGGAAGGCCTCCCACTCGCGCGGGAACAGGTTGGCCGCGCCGCCGCGGTAGATCCAGTCGAGCTCGCTCGGGCGCACGGTGAACACGCCGCGCAGGATGATTTCGCTGACGTGCGAAGGGTGCGTCTCGGCGTAGGCGAGGGCGAGCGTCGCGCCCCACGAGCCGCCGAAGAGCTGCCAGCGGTCGATGCCGAGCCGTTCGCGCAGGAGTTCCATGTCGGCGACCAGGTGCCACAGGGTGTTGGCGCGCAGGTCGTGCGCGCCCGGGGTCGACTGCCCGGAGCCGCGCTGGTCGAACAGGACGATCCGGTACGCCGCGGGGTCGAAGTGCCGCCGCGCCATCGGCGCGATCCCGCTGCCGGGCCCGCCGTGCAGCACCACCACCGGTTTGCCGTCCGGGTTGCCGGCCTCCTGGCACCGGATCCGGTGGCCGTCGCCGGTGTCCAGGAACCCTTCGGCACGCGGGGGAATCGGCGGGTAGAGCTCGTCCATGGCGGTCACTTTGCCGCACGGGTCCCGGCCGTCGTCCCGACACCCCGCCGCCAGGGGCCGGGACGACGGCCAAGAAAGGTGGGAGCCCGCCCCCGCCGCCGGGCTGAGCGGGCTCCCGGATCGAGGGGCGTCAGCCGCCGGGGGAGAGGGTGAAGCCGATCCGCGTACGCATTTGCCGTCCTCCTCGTCGAGGTTCGTTCCTTCGCGTCGTGGTGGCGACGGGCTAAACGCTAAGCCACAAGTCGAACACCAGTCAAGAACATGATTGATGTTCATGGATGTGAACATCCGCTGTGAGGACGCTGAGTGCGCCCATCCCCCTTGCTCCGGGTTAACGAATGGGCCGGTACTTTCCGGTGTCGGGTGGTGCTGGAATAGGGTACGGAAAGGCACGGAATGTCCGCGGTGACCTATGTCGAGGCGATTGTCGTCGGCGCCTTGCAAGGGGTGTCGGAATTGTTTCCGGTGTCCAGTCTCGGCCACAGCATCCTGTTGCCGGCCTGGCTCGGCGGCCAGTGGCAGCAGGACCTGAGCATCGGGAAGGGTTCGCCGTACCTGGCGGTACTCGTGGCGATGCACGTCGCCACCGCGCTCGCGCTCGTCCTGTTCTTCCGCAAGGACTGGATCCGGATCATCGGCGGCCTGTGGACGTCGCTCCGCCACCGCGAGGTCCGCACCCCCGACCAGCGGCTCGCGTGGCTGCTCGTGCTCGCCACGATCCCGGTCGGGCTGGCCGGCCTGCTGCTCGAAGGGCTGCTGCGCGACTTCCTGGGCAAGCCGGTGCCCGCGGCGATCTTCCTCGCGCTCAACGGCGGAGTCCTGTATGCCGCCGAGAAGTTCTCACGCGCGAAACCCGCCGAAGAAGCGGACACTGTGGACTTCTCGACCGAGGAGACGCTCGTCATGCGAGCGGTCACCGTCGAAGAAGCGACCGACGTCCGGCTGGCGAAGCTGCGCGTGGGCGAGGCGGTGCTGATCGGCGCGGCGCAGATCCTCGCGCTGCTGCCCGGCATCAGCCGCTCCGGCATCACGATGGTCGCGGGCCTGCGCCGCGGCCTGGGGCACGAAGACGCGGCGCGCTTCGCGTTCCTGCTGGCCACCCCGGTCATCCTCGCGGCCGGCGTGCTCAAGATGCCGACGCTGTTCGCCCCGGAAAACCACGCGTCGCTCGGCCCGGCGCTCGTCGGCAGCGTCATCGCCGGGATCGCTTCGTACATTTCTGTCCGGTTCCTCACGGGATACTTCGAAACGCGCACTCTGACCCCGTTCGCCATTTACTGCGTCGTCGCCGGAATCGGCAGCCTGATCTTCTTCGCGGTCTGACATGCCACTGACGTTCGACGTCCCGGCACTGCTCGCCGTACTCGTGCTCGGCACGCTCTACGTCCGCGCGGCCCGCGGCCGAGGCTGGCCGCCGGGCCGCACGACGGCGTTCCTCACCGGCCTGGCGACGATCGTGGTCGTCACGTGCTCCCCGCTGGCCGTGTACGACACGACGTTCTTCTGGGTCCGCGCGGTCCAGACCATCACGCTGCTGATGATCACGCCGCTGCTGCTGGCCATGGGCGCCCCGATCCGGCTCCTGCTCGACACCGTCCCGGCGCGGTGGCTGCGCCGGCACGGCCGCGGCCGGCTCGCCCGCGCGCTGACGTTCCCGCCGGTCGTCACGCTGACGCTGGTCGTGCCGGTGCTCGTGCTGTACCTGACCCCGCTCTACGACCTCGTGCTGTGCTCGCCGGTGGCCGACGGCCTGGTCCGGGTGGTGCTCGTGCTGGCCGGCTTCACGTACTTCTGGACGCGCCTGGGCCTGGACCCCACCCCGCGCCGCGACCCGCACCTGGTCTCGGTGTGGATCGCGTTCACGGAGGTCGTCTTCGACGGCGCGCTCGGCCTGGTCCTGTGGCTGGGTCCGCTGCTCGCGCCGGCGCACTACGCGGCCGCGCACCTGGGCCGGGGCCCGGACCCGCGCACCGACCAGATCATCGGCGCGGGCGTCCTGTGGATCGGCGGCGACGTGGCCGGCCTGCCGTTCATCGCCGCCCTCTTCGTCCGCTGGGCCCGCGACGACGAGCGGCGCGCGAAGCGGATCGACGCCCAGCTGGACGAGGAAGCCGCTTCGGCGCCGCCCGCGCTCTGGTGGGAGCAGGACCCGGCACTCGCGGAACGGTTCAAGCGCCGGTGACGGCGTCAGTCGTGGAAGGCGTGCTCCGGCGCCGGGAACTCGCCGCGGCGGACGTCCTCGGCGAACGCCGTGGCGGCGTCCTGCAGCACCGTCGCCACGTCGGCGTAGCGCTTCACGAACCGCGGCGCCTTCCCGCGCCGCAGGCCGGCCATGTCCTGCCAGACGAGCACCTGCGCGTCGCAGTCCGGGCCCGCGCCGATGCCGACCGTCGGGATCTTCAGCTCCGCCGTGACGCGCTTCGCGGCTTCGGCGGGCACCATCTCCATCACCACCGCGAACGCCCCGGCCTCCTGCAGCGCCAGCGCGTCGGCGAGCAGCGCGTCCGCTGCTTCGCCGCGCCCCTGCACCCGGTAGCCACCGAGGTTGTGTTCACTCTGCGGGGTGAAGCCGATGTGGCCCATCACCGGCACGCCGGCCGACGTCAGCGCCTCGACGTGCGCGGCGAACCGCCGCCCGCCTTCGAGCTTCACGGCGTGCGCGCGGCCCTCCTTCATGAACCGCACCGACGTCTCCAGCGCCTGCTGCGGCGACAGCTGGTAGGAGCCGAACGGCAGGTCGGCGACCACGAGGGCCCGTTTGACCGACCGGGTGACGGCCCGGACCAGCGGCAGCAACTCGTCGACCGTCACCGGCAGCGAGGTGTCGTAGCCGAACACGTTGTTGGCCGCGGAGTCGCCGACGAGCAGCACCGGGATCCCGGCCTCGTCGAACAGCGCGGCGGTGTACATGTCGTAAGCGGTGAGCATCGGCCACGGCTCGCCGCGTTCCTTCAGCTCACGCAGGTGGTGCACGCGTACTTTCCGGCCCGGCGCCGGCTTGGTGCCGGGTCCGGTGCCGTAGGGGGCCGCTTCTTCGGCGGGCCCGTTCGCGGGGGCAGACATCGTCGTCGACCGTCCTTCCCTCGAGGCCTCGGTGGAGGTCCCCGGGTCGTGGAGCAGGGGCGTCTCAGAGCGTGGCACGCGCGCGGGCGGGCCCCCAACCTCCTGGGACCAGCTTCACACCCTCGGGGACGACGCACCGTCAGACTTCAGGTTGATGCCCGGGGACAACCAACCTGTGTTCACTGACGTCAAGAGGACGGCATGAGCACCGAACGGCCGCGAAAGGCGACGAAAGCAACGATGGGAACCCTCGCGAGCACACGCCCGCGCCTCCCGAAGTGGAAGGCGAAGGCGGGCGGCATCGTCGCGACCGTGGTCCAGCTGGCCGCGGTGTTTTCGGTGATCCTCCTCTTCACGAACGGCCCGCACGGGCGCCTGCTCAACGGCATCGACATGGCCTTCTCCGGGCTCAGCGTGCCGACCAGCGCCAGCCTGGTCATGGTCCTGCTGCTGGTGGTGCTCGGCGGGGCGCTGCGGCGGCGCAAGGCGGCGGCGCTGTACACGCTGGTGCTGTTCCAGGTCGGCGGCCTGGTCCTCACCCTGGCCCTGCAGGCGACGCTCCTGTGGTCACCCGAACTGCTGACGCTTGGCCCGAAGCAGGTCCGGCACATCCCGGCGCAGCTGTGGGTGCTGACCGTCGCCGACGTCGTCTCGATCGCGCTGATCGTGTTCCTGCTCGCGCTGCGCCCGGCCTTCCCGGCCCGGCTCGCGCCGAGCGCCTGGCGCGACGGACTGGCCATGCTGTTCGGCGGGTTCGCCGTGGTCATCCTGGTCGGCTGGGGGCTCGCGGAAGCGTTTCCCGGGCACCTCGGCGACACGTGGGAGCGCTTCGCCTGGGTCGTGAACCACGCCACCGGCGAGAACCTCCAGCTGCGCCGGATCGGCGTCGGCGAGGGGCCCGCCTGGCTGGACGTCTTCATGGACCTCAGCGCGACGGCGGTCGCCACCGCGGCGCTGTACCTGCTCTTCCGTGGCGTCCGCAGCCGGCGCCTGCGCACGGACGACGAGGAGCTCCGGGTGCGCGAACTGCTGGCCGCGCACGGCGAGGACGACTCCCTCGGCTACTTCGCGACCCGGCGCGACAAGAGCGTCGTCTTCTCGCCGAACGGCCGCGCGGCGGTGACCTACCGCGTGCTCGGCGGCACCAGCGTCGCCAGCGCCGACCCCATCGGCGACCCCGAGGCGTGGCCGGACGCGGTCCGCGCGTGGCTCGACGAGACGCGCACGTACGGCTGGACCCCGGGGGTGCTCGGGGCGAGCGAAAGCGGCGCGAAGGTGTACACCGACGCCGGCCTGCGGGCGCTGGAAATCGGCGACGAAGCGGTCCTCGACGTCCGCGAGTTCAGCCTCGCCGGGCCGGAGCGGCGCTCGGTCCGCCAGGCCGTCAAGCGCATCGAGCGGGCGGGCTACACCTCGCGGGTCCGCCGTCACGGCGAAATCCCCGACGGGGAGATGGCCGACCTGCTGGCCAGGGCCCAGGCCTGGCGCGGCGCCGAGACCGAACGCGGGTTCTCGATGGCACTGGGCCGGCTCGGTGACGCCAGCGACGGCCGCAGCGTGATGGTCGAGGCCTACGACGCCCGCGGCGACCTGCGCGGCCTGCTGTCGTTCGTCCCGTGGGGCCGTCGCGGTCTCTCGCTGGACCTCATGCGCCGCGACCGCGACGCCGAGAACGGCCTCAACGAATACATGATCGCCGAGGTCGTCGCGGCCGCGCAGCACCTCGGCGCGCAGCGGATCTCGCTCAACTTCGCGATGTTCCGCGCGGTGTTCTCCGAAGGCGAGCGCATCGGCGCCGGCCCGGTACTGCGGGCGTGGCGCGGCATCCTGAGCGTCTTCTCGCGCTTCTTCCAGCTCGAGTCGCTGTACCGGTCCAACGCCAAGTACGGCCCGGACTGGGTGCCGCGGTTCCTCTGCTACTCCTCGGCCCGGCGGCTGCCGCGCGTCGGCATCGTCGCGGGCGCGCTCGAAGGGTTCGTCCCGACCGGACGGTCGCGCTCGCTGCGCCTGGAGACGGTCGGCGACGACTTCGTGGCCCGCGCCAAGGAGATCGAGGAGTCGGCGGCGGTGCCGGCCCCGAAGCAGGTGCGGCGGCCCGAGCAGGTCCGCGTGCGCATCGCCAAGCTCGGCAAGCTCCGCGAGGCCGGCATCGACCCGTACCCGGTCGGCTTCCGCCGCGACGACCACATCGGCGACGTCGTGAAGAAGTTCGGCGGCCTGGCCCCGGACACCGCCACCGGGCACCGGGTCCGGATCGCCGGGCGCGTGCTGAACCTGCGCATCCTCGGCGGGCTGTGCTTCGCCCGCGTCAAGGACTTCAGCGGCGAGATCCAGCTGATGCTGGAGGCGGGCGAACTCGACCTCACCCGCTGGCGGACCGGCGTCGACCTCGGCGACCACGTCGGCGTCAGCGGCCAGGTCGTGACGTCGAAGCGAGGCGAGCTCTCGGTGCTCGTCGACGAGTGGACGGTCACCGCGAAGTGCCTGCACCCGTTGCCGGACAAGCGGAAGGGCCTCACCGACCCGGAGACGCGGGTGCGGCAGCGCTACCTCGACCTCGCGGTCAACCCGGACTCGACGAACATGCTGCGGCTGCGGTCCACGGTGGTCCGCGCGGTGCGCGACCGGCTGCACCACGCCGACTACCTCGAAGTCGAGACGCCGATGCTGCAGACGGTGCACGGCGGCGCCAACGCGCGCCCGTTCGTCACCCACATCAACGCCTACGACATGCGGATGTACCTGCGGATCGCGCCCGAGCTGTACCTCAAGCGGCTGTGCGTCGCCGGGGTCGAGCGGGTCTTCGAGCTGAACCGCAACTTCCGCAACGAGGGCGTCGACGCGACCCACAACCCCGAGTTCACGATGCTCGAGGCGTACCAGGCGTACGCCGACTACGACACGATGCGGACGCTGACCCGCGAGCTGGTCCAGCACGCGGCCGAAGCGGCGTACGGCGCCCAGGTCGTGCGGCGCCCGGACGAGCACGGGAAGCTCGTCGAGTACGACATCTCCGGGGACTGGCCGGTGATCCCGGTCCACGAAGCCGTCTCCGCGGTCTTCGGTGAGCGGATCGACTCGGGTACGCCGGTGGCCGAGCTGCGCCGCCTGTGCGTCGCGGCGGGGGTGCCGGTGGGGGAGGACCCGAGCCACGGCGACCTCGTGCTCAAGGCGTTCGAGCACCTCGTCGAGGGCACGACCGTGCTGCCGACCTTCTACACCGACTACCCGACCGACGTCTCGCCGCTGACCCGCCAGCACCGCGCGGACCCGCGGCTGGCCGAGCGCTGGGACCTCATCGCGTTCGGCTCCGAGGTCGGCACCGCGTACACGGAGCTGACCGACCCGATCGAGCAGCGGCGCCGGCTGGAAGCGCAATCCCTGCGCGCGGCCAGCGGCGACGTCGAGGCGATGGAGCTGGACGAGGACTTCCTGCTGGCCCTGGAGCACGGCATGCCGCCGACCGGTGGCCTCGGCCTCGGCGTCGATCGGCTGCTGATGATGCTCACCGGGGCGTCGATCCGCCAGACAGTCCTGTTCCCGTTCGTCCGACCGCAGGCGTAACGAGTCAGCTGACGGGCAAGCGTCACACCGCCGGGTGGCGGCCGTTCGCTTACTGTGTGCCTCGTGCGCACGGCTCGAATCGCCTCGGCCCTCTTGATGGGGGTGGCCGTCCTCGCGTATTCGGGGTGGCTGCTGGAGTTCTTCCTCCCGACGGGCGTTTCGCCGGTCCACGACCCGGCGGAGGCGCTGCCGGCCGGATCACCGGTGTTCCGGGTCCTGCTGGCCGTTTCGGGGGTCGCGTTCCTGCTCGCCGGGCCCCCGCTGCACCGCCTCGGCCCGGTCCAGTGGTCGGCGCGGCTCAGCTCCGTCTCGGTGAGCGCGTTCGGCCTGGTCGTGCTGGTCCAGGCCGCGTACCCGGAGCGCGGCGACCTGCTTTCGTCGCTGCTCAGCGTCGTACTGGTGGCCGGCGTGATCAGCCTGATCCTGTGGTGGCCGCCGGGCTGGCGCGCGCTCGCCGTCGTGGGGCTGGCCGTGGTGCTGGCGACCTGGCTGGCCGTGGTGCTGTCGCGGCAGCTGGACGCCTACGAAGGCGTCTTCACGCGGGTCCAGCTGGTGGTGCGGGCCGCGCTGTACGGCGTCGGCGGCGTGTACGCCTTCGTCAAGCCCGCGCCCCGGCACGCGCACCGGTAGCGCGGTTCCGCCCGGAATTGTCGGTGCCTCCTGGCACGATCGCCGCAGGTGTCCCTTTGCGGAAGGATCGACATGGCGGGAAACGTACGTCCGGTGGCCGACGAGCGTGACGGGCTGCTGAGCTTCCTGGAGCAGCAGCGGTACGTGCTGAAGCTGGCGGCACACGGACTGACCGACGAACAGGCGAGAGCGGCGTCGACGAAGAGCTCGCTGTCGGTGGGCGGGCTGATCAAGCACGTCGCCAGCACCGAGTACGGCTGGATGGACACGGTCCTGCAGGTGCCCCAGAAGCCGTTCGCCGAGAGCGTGGCCGAGTACCAGACGGCGCACCAGCTGCTCCCGGACGAGACGCTGGCGGGCGTGCTGGCCCGCTACGACGAGGTCGCGGCGCGCACGGCCGAGGTCGTCGGCGGCATCTCCGACCTCGGCCAGGCGGTCCCGGTGCCGAAGGGCGTGCCGTGGTTCCCGGACGACGTCGAGGCGTGGTCGGTCCGGTGGGTGCTGCTGCACCTGATCCAGGAGACGGCCCGCCACGCGGGCCACGCGGACATCATCCGCGAGCACATCGACGGCGGCACGGCGATGCCGTTGATGGCCGCGGCCGAGGGCTGGCCGGAGTCCCCGTTCATCAAGCCGTGGCAGCCTGCCTGAGAAAGGCTTTCAGAACAGGGTCGGCTCGTCCGCGAGGGCGCCTTCGATCACCAGCATCCGGCGTTTCGTGTCCACGCCGCCGCGGGCGGAAAAGCCGCCGTCCTTGCCGCCCGCGGCGAGGACGCGGTGGCACGGCACGACGATCGGGAACGGGTTGTGCCCCATGGCCTGCCCGACGGCCTGCGCCGACCCGGGCTGCCCGAGCCGGTGCGCGATGTCGCCGTAGGTCAGCGTCTTGCCCGGCGGGATCGTCCGCGCGACCTCGTACGCCCGGCGGTTGAACTCCGGCACCGCCGAGAAGTCGAGCGGGATCGACGTCAGGTCTTGGCGCGCGCCGCCCAGCAGAGCCACGATCCCGTCCACCGCCGCCTGAATCGCGGCGGGAGGCGGCCCCTCGACCGCGTCCGGGAAGCGCCGGAGCAGCCAGGCGCGGGTCCGCGCGGCACTGCCTTCTGGAAGGGACGTGCCGATCACGACGTCGTCGCGCCACGCGAGCCCGCAGACGCCGATCGCCGTGTCGAACACCGTGAAGCCGGTCATGCCGCCAGCCTACGACCGAAGAGGGGTACCGCCGCCCGCAACAGGATGGTCGATGCGGCGAGCGCGGCCGGCGCGGCATGATGGCGCCGTGCTCGATCACCTCGTCTACGCCGGCCCCGACCTCGCCGCCGCTGTCGCCCGCGTCGCCGACCTGACCGGGGTCACCCCGGCGCCCGGCGGCAGCCACACCGGCCTCGGCACCGCCAACCACCTCGCCGACCTCGGCGCGGGGATGTACCTGGAGGTGATCGGCCCGGACCCGGCCCAGCCGGACCCGCCCGCGCCCCGCCCGTTCGGCATCGACGACCTCACCGAGCCCGCACTGGTCGCGTGGGCGGTCCGCACGACCGACCTCGATGCGACGATCGCGCAGGCCCGCGCTCACGGCTTCGACCCGGGCGACGCGCGTGAGATGTCCCGCGCCACGGCCGACGGCGAAACGCTGCGCTGGCGCCTGACCCCGCCCAGCGCCCCGGGCTCGCTCCGCCCGTTCCTGATCGACTGGGGCACCACCCCGCACCCGACCACGCGCGGCCTGCCGTCCCTGCCGCTGCTGATGGTGACGGCCACCCACCCGGACCCGGCGTCGGTCCACGCGGCGACGGAAGCGCTCGGCCTGGAGTTCCTGGTCCGCCGCACGGAAAAGGCCACCCTCACGGCCGCCCTCCGTACCCCCGACGGCCGTCAGGTCGCCCTCAGCTAAAAGCCGTGAAGGCCTCCTTACCGGCAAAAAAGCCTGGTAAGGAGGCCTTCACGGACTTCAGGCCTTGCCCTCGCGCCACAGGTTGGTCATCGGCAGCCGCCGGTCACGCCCGAAGGCCTTGAACGTGATCTTCGTGCCCGGCGGGTACTGGCGCCGCTTGTACTCGGCCTTGTCGACCATCCGCACCACCCGATCGATGGTCTCCGCGTCGAACCCGGCCTCGATCAGGTCGGCGTACCCGCGGTCACCCTCGACGTAGTCGTCGAGGATGTCGTCGAGCAGCGCGTAGTCCGGCAGCGAGTCGGTGTCGACCTGCCCCGGCCGCAGCTCGGCCGACGGCGGCTTCGAGATCGAGTTCTCCGGGATCGGCGGGGTCTCGCCGTTCTTCGCCGCCTCGGCGTTGCGCCAGCGGGCCAGCTGCCACACGTGCGTCTTGAAGACGTCCTTGATCGGGGCGAACGCGCCGACCGCGTCCCCGTAGATCGTCGAGTACCCGACGGCCAGCTCGGTCTTGTTGCCGGTGGCGAGCACCAGGTGACCGTCCAGGTTGGACAGTGCCATCAGGAGCATGCCCCGCGTCCGCGCCTGGATGTTCTCCTCGGCCAGGCCGGTCAGCGAAAGCTGGTCGACGTACACGCGGACCATGTCCTCGACCGGCTCGACGCGGTAGTGCGCCCCGATCCGCTGCGCGAGGTCGGCGGCGTCGTCCTTCGAGTGGCCCGAGGAGTACTTCGACGGCATCGAGACGCCGTAGACGTTGTTCCCGCCCAGCGCGTCCGCGGCCAGCGCCGCGCAGACCGCCGAGTCGATGCCGCCGGAAAACCCGAAGATCACCGACGAGAAGCCGTTCTTGTGCACGTAGTCGCGCAAGCCGACGACGAGCGCGTGCCACACCTCGGCCTCGTCCGAAAGCGGTTCGCTGATCACCGGCTCGGCCGTCGGCTCGTACGGCGGCAGCGGCTCCGAGCTCAGCACGCGGCGCCGGACGTGCAGGCCTTCCAGCTCGCCGTCGGCGGCGTGGCCGCCCGCGGTGAGGTCCATGTCCAGCACGAGCAGGTGCTCGACGAACTGCGGCGCGCGCGCCACGACCGTGCCGTCCGCGGCGACGACGAGCGAGTCGCCGTCGAACACGAGGTCGTCCTGCCCGCCGATCTGGTTGGTGTAGACCAGCGGCGCGCCCGCTTCGGCGGCGCGGCGGGCGATCAGCGGCAGCCGCTGCTCGTCCTTCGAACGTTCGTACGGCGACGCGTTCGGCGCCACGACGAGGTCGACCCCCGCGCGGCCGAGCGCTGAGATCGGGCCGCCGTCCTGCCAGATGTCCTCGCAGATGACCATGCCGATGTCGAGCCCGTGGAACCGGACGACGTCGAGCGTGGTGCCCGGCTTGAACCAGCGGTGCTCGTCGAACACGCCGTAGTTGGGGAGGTGGTGCTTGAACTGCCGCGCGACGACCTCGCCGCGGTAGAGCGCCGCCGCCGCGTCGCGCGGGCCCACCTCGTCGACGTCGAGGTAGCCGATGTAGGTCAGCACTTCGCCGCACCCGGCTTCGTCGAGGCGGCGCGCCAGCGACTCGACGCCCTGGCGGGAGGCCTCGGCGAAGGTGCGGCGCAGCGAAAGGTCCTCGACGGGATAGCCGGTCAGGGACATTTCGGGGAAGACCACCACGTGGGCGCCGGCTTCGGCGGCCCGGCGGGTCCAGTCGACGTGCAGGTCGGCGTTGCCGTCGAGGTCGCCGACGGTGGGGTTGACCTGGGCGAGCGCGATGCGCAGTTGCGGCATGCCGCCATTCTGGCTCACGGCCACCCGGCAGGCCGAGCGAATGTGGGGGAAACGCCACGTCGGGTATGGATCGCCGGGTACCTTGCGGCTGACCGCCACGAGGGAGATCCATGACGTACCCGACGAAGAAGGGCAACGGCCTGCTCGCCGGCGGCGGTGGCCTGCTGCTGATCGTCGTCTTCCTGGTCACCGGGTTCCTGGCGCCGGGCTTCCTGGTCTCCGACGGCAAGCCGAAGACGCCGGGCAGCCCGCCGCTCGACCTGAACGCGGGGAGCATCGCCGCCGGGCAGTTCATCCTGGCCGTCCTCGGCGACGACGAAGCACAGGCGCGCGAAGCCTCATGCGCGTCGACAGCGGAAACCATCGTCGAGTCCGTGAAGCTGCTCGGCAGCGAGAACGCGCACCTGACCGCCGGGACGCCGGTGCAGACCGGCCCGAACGAAATGAGCGTCCCGCTCGAGGGCAACGTCGGCAGCCGGCCGGTGGAAGGTGCGCTGCGGGTGCGGCGCACCGAAGGGGCTTACTGCATCTCCGGCGTCACGACGCCGCACTGACCCGGGGCCCCGCGCGGGGGCCCCGGTGCCGGTGTCACTTCCGCTTGATCATGCTCCGGACCTTCTTGATGGTCTGCTCGAAGTCCGAATCGAACGGGTTGTCGTGGACCAGGTACGTCCACGTCGTGTTCGCCCGCCGGACCCCGGCCTCGCCGAGGTCGATGCCCTCGTCGGTCAGCTCCGCCTCTTCGAGGGTCTTCGCCGCCCGCGAGTCGGCCTCGCCGATGATCTTGTGGAACTCCGGGATGGCCGCGCGGTGGAACTCGTCCAGCGGCGTCTCCCGGGCCAGCGCCCGCAGGTGGATGCTCTCCCGGACGTCGGTCAGGTACGCCAGGTGGTCCGACCAGAGCTGGTCGATGTGGAACAGCAGCACCTCGCGGCACATCTGCTCCAGCTTCTCCTGGTCGTCGAGCTTCTCCTTCAGCTCGCCGAACTTCTCCGGGT
This sequence comes from Amycolatopsis lexingtonensis, assembly GCF_014873755.1. Lineage (NCBI taxonomy): Bacteria > Bacillati > Actinomycetota > Actinomycetes > Pseudonocardiales > Pseudonocardiaceae > Amycolatopsis > Amycolatopsis lexingtonensis. The sequence continues at coordinate 6,121,926 of NZ_JADBEG010000001.1, read as the reverse complement.
GCGCCTTCTCGAGCTGCTCCGCCGCGTACGCGGTGCGAAGCACCTTGTCGCGGTGGGTCAGCAGGTCACGCCGCTGCCGCTCGATCAGCCGCGTGTAGCGCCAGGTGTTGCGGTGGATCTCCAGGTCGACGCCCTCGGCCACGCGCTGGGCGTGGTTGAGCTGCCGCAGCGCCGCCGGGTCGGTGATCTCGCCGGTCTCTTCGTCGTCGACGATGCCCTCGGGCACGTCCGGCGCGTTCGACAGCACCAGCTCGTCGTTCAGGCTGGCGAAGAAGATCGCGCTGCCCGGGTCGCCCTGGCGGCCGGAACGGCCGCGCAGCTGGCCGTCGAGCCGGCTCGACGGGTACCGCGCGGTGCCGATGACGTGCAGCCCGCCCAGCTCGACGACCTCTTCGCGGGTCGCGCCGTCGGTGCCGCCCAGCCGGATGTCGGTACCGCGGCCGGCCATCTGCGTGGACACGGTGACCGCGCCCTTCTTGCCGGCCTCGGCGATGATCGCGGCCTCTTCGGCGTCGTTGCGCGCGTTGAGCACGACGCACTCGAGGTCGACCTTCGCCAGCTTCTCGGCCAGCTCTTCGGACTCGGCGACGTCCTGGGTGCCGACGAGGATCGGCCGCCCGGTCTCGTGCACCGTGCGGATCTCCTCCTCGATCGCCCGCAGCTTCTGCGACGGCGACGCGAAGACGCGGTCCTCGAGGTCCTCACGGATGTTCGGGGTGTTCGGCGGGATGACCGCGACCTCGAGCTCGTAGAACTCGCGCAGCTGCTCGGCGACGGCGACCGCGGTACCGGTCATGCCGGCGACCTCGGGGTAGCGCGCCAGCAGCGCCTGGACGGTGATCGAGTCCAGGATCTCGCCGCGGTCGGTCGCGGTGACCTGTTCCTTCGCCTCGACGGCGGCCTGGAGGCCGTCCGGCCAGCGCTGCAGCTCGGCGACGCGGCCGCGGGCGGCGTTGATGAGCTGCACCTTGCCGTCACGCACGAGGTAGTCGACGTCGCGGGTGAGCAGCGCGTGCGCGTGCAGCGCGACGTTCACCGCGGGCAGCCGGTCCGACGCCGTCTCGCCGTAGAGGTCGTCGACCTCCAGGCCGAGCGACTTCGCGACGACGGACGCGCCCGCGTCGGTCAGCCAGGCGTTGCGGCCCTCGCTGTCGGTCTCGTAGTGCAGGTTGAGGCGCAGCCGCCGGACGACCTTCGCGACCTCTTCGTCGGCGTCGGTGTGGTCGATCGAGCCGGCCATCACCAGCGGGACGCGGGCCTCGTCGACCAGCACCGAGTCCGCCTCGTCGACGATCGCGACCTCGGGTGCGGGCTGGACGAGGTCGTCGACGTTCGTGACCAGCCGGTCGCGCAGCACGTCGAAGCCGATCTCGGCGACGGCGCCGTACGTGACGTCCTTGGCGTAGGCGACCTTGCGCTCCTCGCGGGAGTGCGCGGGCTCGACCCAGCCGACCGACACGCCGAGCAGGGCGTACACCGGGCCCATCCACTCGGCGTCGCGGCGGGCCAGGTAGTCGTTGACCGTGACGACGTGAACGCGCTTTCCGCGGATCGCGTAGCCGGCCGCGGCCAGCGCGCCGGCGAGCGTCTTGCCCTCACCGGTCTCCATCTGCACGACGTGCTTGGTGAGCAGGCCCATCGTGCCCAGCACCTGCACGTCGAACGCGCGCTCGCCGAGCGCCCGCCGGGCGGCCTCGCGGCCCAGCGCGCACACCTCGACCAACTGGTCGTCGCCGAACGCGGTGTCCTTCAGCTTTTCGCGGAGCTTGCCCGCCCGCTCGGTCAGCTCTTCGTCGGAGAGCTTCTCGAGCTCGGGTTCGAGCTTCTCGACCGCGGGCAGCAGTGCTTCGTAGCGGGTCAGCTCGACGCTGCCCGGCCGCTGGATGATCCGGCGGAGCTTCTTGCCCACCCGGCTGATCAGTGCTGCCACCCCTGGTCTCCCGTTCTCTCTCGCTCGACCGGCCTGCCCCACCCAACGTGGCGGTGGTGCGTTCGAGTTCCGCGGCCGGATGGGACGATCCAACCGTGTTCCCTCATCCCAGCGCCAGGTCCGGTCGTCGCCGGATCACCGCAATTGCGACATCCGTGCTGATCGCGGCCTCGCTGGCCGCCTGCACGTCATCCGGCAAGCCGGCGCCGGTCGCGCCGACGACGGAGTCGCACCCGCCGTCCGGGCCGGTGCCGGCCGGACTGGAGCGGTTCTACGGCCAGAGCCTGTCCTGGGCCGACTGCGCACCTTACGCGACATCGGAAGACTCGCGGTCGGCGTTCCAGGCGAAAGACGTCCAGTGCGCCCGGTTGACCGTGCCGCTGGACTACGCGAAGCCGGCGGGGGACACCATCACGCTGGGCCTGCTCCGGCACAAGGCGTCGGACGCCGGCTCCCGGATCGGGTCGCTGGTCGTCAACCCGGGCGGGCCGGGTGCCTCGGGCATGGTCGCGGCCGCCGGGCTGGTCAAGCCGGCCACCAGCAGCGGCCTGGCCAAGCGCTTCGACCTGGTCGGCTTCGACCCGCGGGGCATCGGCGCGAGCCAGCCGGCCATCCACTGCCTGACCGACTCCGAGCGCGACGCCGACCGCGCCGACGACAGCGAGACCGACGGCTCGCCGTCCGGGGTGCTCAAGCAGGAAGCGCAGGAAAAGGACTTCGCCGCGAAGTGCGCCCAGCGCACCGACGACGGCGCCGGGATGCTGGCGAATGTCGGCACCCGGGACGTCGTGAAGGACCTGGACGTCCTCCGCTCGGTCCTCGGCGACGAAAAGTTGACCTATTTGGGCTACTCCTACGGCACCCGGATCGGGTCGGCCTACGCCGAGGCGTTCCCGAAGAACGTCCGCGGGATGATCCTCGACGGCGCGGTCGACCCCGAGCAGGACGCCGTCGAGTCGCTGGTCGCGCAGGGCCAGGGCTTCGGGACGGCGTTCACCGAGTTCGCCAAGTGGTGCGCCGGCCAGCAGGACTGCGCGCTCGGCGGCGACGCGAACGCCGCGGTGAAGGCGTTCCAGGACCTCGTCCGGCCGCTGATCGACTTCCCGGTGCCGGTCGGGGACGGCCGCAAGCTCTCCTACGAGGACGCCACCACCGGCGTCATCCAGGCGCTCTACCAGGAGAGCCTCTGGGACACCCTCAACTCCGGCCTCAACGAGCTGAAGCAGCAGCGCGGCGCGACGCTGGAAAAGCTCGCGGACATCTACAACGAGCGCGACACCGACGGTAAGTACGGCACCACGCAGGACGCCTTCACCGCGATCCGCTGCGTCGACGACCCGCGCGTCACGGACCCGGCCGTCATCCTCAAGGCGCAGGAGGAGTACGTGAAGGTGGCGCCGTTCCTCGACGACGGCCGCCCGGCTTCGGCCGCCCGGGACGCGTGCGCGTTCTGGCCGGTGCCGAACACGTCCGAGCCACACGTGCCGAACGTCGAAGGCCTGGCGAAGACGCTGGTCATCTCGACGACCAACGACCCGGCGACGCCGTACCAGGCCGGCGTCAACCTCGCGAAGGGCCTGAAGGGCGCGCTGCTGACCTTCGAGGGCACCCAGCACACGGTGTTCCTCCAGGGCGTGAAGTGCGTGGACGAGGCGGGCGTGGACTACCTCGTCGACGGCACGGTGCCGCCGGACGGGACCCGGTGCTCCGGGCAGTAGCGGCGCTGGCGCCGGTCCTGCTGCTGGCGGCGTGCACGAGTGCTCCGGCGCCCGTGCCGCCGCCACCGAGGCCTCCCGACCTGAAGAAGTTCACCTCGCAGCAGCTCACCTGGACCCCGTGCGGGCAGGGGCTGGACTGCGCGCACCTGACCGTGCCGCTGGACTACGCGGCGCCGGACGGCAAGACCGTCACGGCCGGCCTGCTCCGGCACAAGGCGGCGAAGCAGCGGATCGGCTCGCTGGTCGTCAACCCCGGCGGCCCGGGCGGTTCGGGGACGGCGACGGCCGCGGCGCTGGCGAAGTCGCCCGCCGCCGCGCCCCTGCTCGACCGGTTCGACCTGGTCGGCTTCGACCCGCGCGGCGTCGGCACCAGCGAGCCGCGGATCACCTGCCGCACCGACGCCGAGCAGGACGCGGACCGCGCGTCGGACATCGAGAGCGATGCGTCGCCTGATGGGGTGAAAAAGCAGCTCGCCGAGACGACCGCGTACGGCGCGAAGTGCGCCGAAGCGACGAAGTACGGCAAGGAGTTCCTCGCCAACGCGGGCACCCGGGACGTCGTCCGCGACCTCGACGTCCTGCGCGCCGCGCTCGGCGACGAGAAGCTCACCTACCTCGGCTATTCGTACGGGACGCAGATCGGCGCGGCCTACGCCGAGGCGTACCCGCGCAACGTCCGCGCGCTGCTGCTCGACGGCGCCGTCGACCCGGCGCAGAGCCTGGTGGACTCGCTGGTCACGCAGGCCGCGGGCTTCCAGGACGCGCTGAACGAGTTCACCCGGTGGTGCGCGTGCCCGTTCGCGGGCAGCACCGAAGCGTTCCAGCGGCTCGTGCGTCCGCTGATCGCGAAGCCGCTCCCGGCGGGGACCCGGAAGCTGTCGTTCGAGGACGCGATCACGGGCACGTTCGCCGGGCTCTACTCCCGCGGCGACTGGCCCGCCCTGAAAGCCGCGCTCGCGCAGGTGTCCCAGGGCAACGGCCGGACGCTGCTGGCCTTCGCGGACGACTACTACGAGCGCGACCCGGACGGCCACTACGGCGGCGCGATCGACGCGTACTTCGCCGTCCGCTGCGTCGACCACACCCGGCTGACCGACCGGGCCGCGATCGACCGCGCGCACGGGGAGATGCTGGCCGGCGCGCCCTTCCTGGCCGGCGGCACGCCCGACACGAGCGAACTGGACATCTGCTCGACCTGGCCGGTCCCGCCGACGTCGGCCGAGCACCCGCCGCGCGCGCCCGGGCTCCCGAAGCCGCTGGTCGTCTCGACCACCCACGACCCGGCGACGCCGTACCGCCAGGGCGTGGCCCTCGCGAAGGACCTCGACGGCGTCCTGCTCACCTACGAAGGCGTCCAGCACACGGTGTTCCTGCAGGGCAACGCGTGCGTGGACCGCGCGGGCATCGCCTACCTGATCGGCGGCACCGCCGCGAGCACTCGCTGCTAGCCGAGGTCCACCGGCTCGTTCTGCCTGGTCAGCGACAGTTCGATCATCACGGGGCTGAGGTGGTCCCCGGCCGGCGGGATCTGCACCCACAGGCGGGCGAACCGCCGCGGCCCGTCGGCCGACACCCACACCTTGACGATGACGTCCTCGGTGACCTGCGGCAGCACGCCGTGCGCGACGGCCGCGGGCACCTTGCCGCCGACGCGCAGCGCCGCGGCGCCGTCGACGTTCTCCCTGCCCTCGGTCTTGGCGTCGGTCACGCCGTCCAGGAGCCGCTTCAGCCCGGCGGACGGGCCCAGGAACGCCCCCACGGTGTACATCTCCGGCAGGCGCCCGACGTCGGGATCCGTCGTGACCTCGTCCTTGCGCACGGTGAAGCGGAACTTGGTGTGCCCGTCACCGTCCTGGACGTCGGCCGCGCCGGTCGCCCCGCTGCCGTCGTCGAGGGTCGCGTCACCCTCGATCTGCCGGAGCGGGAAGCCCGGGAGCACGCCGTTGACACCGGCCGCGAAGTGCACGCTCCGGACCGCGGCGAACGACGTCGCGGCGTCGCGGACCAGCTCGCCGCCCGCGGGGAAGGGCCCCCGAGTGTCCGGTGATCCGGTGCAGCCGGCGGTCAGCAGGAGCACGAGCAGGAGGGCGAGGCGGGGCATGCCGCGAGAGTAGTCGTGGCCCGATCCTTGCGGATGATGTCCTCTCGGCCACTTTCGACGTCCCGCGCGCGCGGTGAAACTGCTGGGGTGACTGTTGAGACCCGTCCCGCCCGGAAGCTGCACCGCGCCTGGCCGATCGCCGGTGCCGCCTTCGTCGCGCTGCTCGCTTCCGCCGGCTTCCGCGCCGCGCCCGGCGTCCTCATCGAACCGCTCCACGCGGAGTTCGGCTGGTCCACGACCACGATCAGTTCGGCCGTGTCGGTCAACCTCGTGCTGTTCGGCCTCTTCGCGCCCTTCGCGGCCGCGCTGATGGAGCGCTTCGGCATCCGCCGCGTGTCGGCGACGGCGCTGTTCGTCATCGCCCTCGGCGCGGGCGGCACGGTGTTCATGACCGCGAGCTGGCAGCTCATCCTGTGCTGGGGCGTCCTGGTCGGCCTGGGCACCGGCTCGATGGCCATGGGGTTCGCCGCGATGGTCGCGGCCCGCTGGTTCGTCCGCAGCCGCGGCGTCGTCACCGGCGTCCTGACCGCGGCGGGCGCCACCGGCCAGCTGATCTTCCTCCCGCTCATCGCGAACCTCGCGGTGAGCTCCGGCTGGCGGACGGCGTCGCTGGTCATCGCGATCGCCGCGCTCGCGGTCGTCCCGGTGGTCCTGCTGGTCATCCGCGACCACCCGGCCGACGTCGGCACCACGGCCTACGGCGCGCCGGCGGACGCGCAGGTCACGCGCCCGGTCCCGACGACCGGCTCGGTCCGCCGCGCCCTCTCGGTGCTGCGCCAGGCCGCCCGCACCCGCACGTTCTGGCTGCTGGCGGTCGGCTTCGCGATCTGCGGCGCGACGACGAACGGCCTGGTCGGCACCCACTTCGTCCCGGCCGCCCACGACCACGGCATGCCCCAGACGACCGCGGCGAGCCTCCTGGCCCTGGTCGGCGTCTTCGACGTCGTCGGCACGATTTTTTCGGGCTGGCTCACCGACCGCGTCGACCCACGCCTCCTGCTCGGCGTCTACTACGCCTTGCGCGGGTTGTCGCTGGCGCTGCTCCCGCAGCTGTTCACGGACAGCGTGCAGCCGAGCATGTGGGCGTTCATCCTGTTCTACGGCCTCGACTGGGTGGCCACGGTCCCCCCGACGGTGGCGCTCTGCGTCCGCGCGTTCGGCGACGCCGGCCCGATCGTGTTCGGCTGGGTCTTCGCCAGCCACCAGCTCGGCGCGGCGTTCGCCGCCTCGGCCGCGGGCCTGGTCCGCGACCAGCTCGGCAACTACAACGTGGCCTGGTACGCGGCGGCGGTCCTGGCGGTGATCGCGTCGGCGGCGTCTCTGGCCATCACCCGCGCGAAGAACCCCGTTCCGGTGCTCGCAAGCTGACGTCGCCCGCTCTCCGCAGGTCTGCCGGGCGACAGGGTCCCGGCAAAGTCACGCGGCTGGGCCGCTCTGCCGTCGGTGACCCGCTCGCGCGACGTCTTGAATGACTCATTCAGGTCTTCGGAGGTCCTGAATGAGTCATTCAAGACGCTGGTGCAACGCTGCGGGCTGCAACGACGCGACTTTGCCGGAGCCCTGACGTCAGGCGAGGTGAACGGGTCGTTCACACCCTTCAGGTGACTGCCGTGGTGTCGCGACCTTGGCGGGTCCGCTTCCACCGGACCGTGAGCGCCGCCTTGACTTCGCGGAGACCTGCGCCCGGGCCGCCGGTCCACATCGAACTCGAGGCGCGCCCCGGGGCCCGCGCGAAGAACCCCGTTCCGGTGCTCGCGACCTGACTTCGTCACCCTCGGCGCGTCGTGAAACATCCCGTTAACACGCTGTCGTTAGGGTGCGGCCATGGATCGCCAGCAGGAATTCGTGCTCCGCACGCTCGAGGAGCGCGACATCCGTTTCGTCCGTCTCTGGTTCACCGATGTGCTGGGGTTCCTCAAGTCCGTCGCGGTCGCGCCGGCCGAGCTCGAAGGCGCGTTCAACGAGGGAATCGGCTTCGACGGCTCCGCCATCGAGGGCTTCGCGCGCGTCTACGAATCGGACATGGTCGCCAAGCCCGACCCGGCCACCTTCCAGGTCCTGCCGTGGGAGACCCCCGACGGCGGCCCGTACTCGGCCCGCATGTTCTGCGACATCGCGATGCCGGACGGCTCGCCGTCGTGGGCCGACCCTCGGCACGTCCTCCGGCGTCAGCTGTCGAAGGCCGCCGAAGCGGGCTTCACCTGCTACGTGCACCCGGAGATCGAGTTCTTCCTCCTCGCCAACCTGCCCGACGACGGCAGCGAGCCGGAGCCCGCGGACAACGGCGGCTACTTCGACCAGGCCAGCCACGCGACGGCGACGCACTTCCGCCGGCATGCCATCGAGACCCTCGAGGCGATGGGCATCTCGGTCGAGTTCAGCCACCACGAAGGGGCACCGGGGCAGCAGGAGATCGACCTCCGTTACGCCGATGCGCTGACGATGGCCGACAACGTGATGACGTTCCGCTACGTCGTCAAGGAGGTCGCGCTGACCCAGGGCGTGCGCGCGACGTTCATGCCGAAGCCGTTCACCGACCAGCCCGGGTCGGGCATGCACACCCACATCAGCCTGTTCGAAGGCGATCGCAACGCCTTCTACGACGCCGAGGACCCGCACGAGCTGTCGGCGACCGGCAAGGCGTTCGTCGCCGGCCTGCTGCACCACGCCAAGGAGATCTCGGCGGTCACCAACCAGTGGGTGAACTCCTACAAACGCCTGATCAGCGGCAGTGAAGCGCCGACGACGGTCTCGTGGGGCCGCGCGAACCGCTCCGCGCTCGTCCGCGTCCCGATGTATTCACCCGGAAAGGCGTCATCCCGACGGGTGGAGATCCGTACGCTGGACTCGGCGTGCAACCCGTACCTGGCGTACTCGGTCATCCTGGCCGCCGGGCTGAAGGGGATCGAGAAGGGCTACGAGCTGCCGCCACCGGCCGAGGACAACATCTGGCAGCTCAGCGACGCCGAGCGGCGCGCCGCGGGGTACTCGCAGCTGCCGCAGAACCTGGGGGAGGCGCTGGCGGAGATGGAGAAGTCCGAACTCCTGCCGGAAGCGCTCGGCGAGCACGTCTACGACTTCTTCCTGCGGAACAAGCGCGTGGAGTGGGACAACTACCGCAGCGCGGTCACCCCGTACGAACTCCGGACGCTCCTCCCGGTGCTCTGATGGGGCGGCGGCCGGTGTTCCTCGCGATCCTGGCCGCCGCACTCACGCTCGTCACGAGCGCACCCGCGACAGCGGCACCGCCGCGCTTCGACCTCGACTCGGCCGACATCCCGGCGCTGCAGGCGCGGATGGCGTCCGGCCGGCTCACCGCGGTGGGCCTGACCAGCACTTACCTCGACCGGATCCACCGGGTCGACGGCAAGGTCAACGCCGTACTGGCACTCAACCCGGCGGCGTTGAGCCAGGCCGCCGCGAGCGACGCCCGGCGCCGTGCGCACCACCTGCGCGGCCCCCTCGACGGCATCCCGGTGCTGGTCAAGGACAACGTCGACACCCGCGACCAGTGGACGACGGCCGGCTCGCGCGCCCTGCGCAGCTTCCCGGCGAAGGACGCCACGCTGATCACCCGGTTGCGGGACGCCGGAGCGGTGATCCTCGGCAAGGCGAACCTGTCCGAATGGGCGAACTTCCGCGCCGCGAAGCCGACGTCCGGCTGGTCGGGCGTCGAC